>NZ_VDUZ01000001.1 GCF_008039615.1 Vineibacter terrae
TTCGACAGGCTCAGGAGATCCCTCTCCTGAGCCTGTCGAAGGGGCGCTCGGGATGACAGTTGCCACAAGGAAGGGATGCGCCCTCCCCTACGGCACGGACATCCCCTTCTTCACGGCCGGGCGCTGGCCCATCTGGTCGTACCAGCGCCGCACGTTGGGGAACTCGGCCAGGTCGATCTTGTGCCATTCATGCCGCGCCGCCCAGGGATAGGTGGCGATGTCGGCGATGCTGTACTCGGCGCCGCCGCACCACTCGACCGCGCCCAGACGCTTGTCGAGCACGCCGTAGAGCCGCCGCGTCTCGTCGCTGAAGCGCTTGATCGCATACGGCACCTGCTCTGATGCGAAGCGCACGAAATGATGCGTCTGCCCCAGCATCGGGCCGAACCCGCCCATCTGCCACATCAGCCACTGGATGGCATCGAAGCGCCTGGCACGATCGGCCGGCAGGAAGCGGTTGGCCTTGTCGGCGAGGTACAGCAGGATCGCGCCCGACTCAAAGCAGGCATAGGGCTGGCCGCCCGGGCCATCGGTGTCGACGATGCCGGGGATCTTGTTGTTCGGGCTCACCTTGAGGAAGTCGGGCGTGTACTGCTGGTTCTTGGTGATGTCGACCTTGTGCACGCTGTAGGGCAGTCCGCACTCCTCCAGCATGATGCTGATCTTGCGCCCGTTCGGTGTCGCCCAGGTATAAAGCTCGATCATCCTTCCCCCGTTGGCCATCGTCCTGTGGATGAAGCCGACACTAGGCCATCCTCCAGGCGCGCGCCACCCGCCAGCTTTCTCACCTCTCCCGCATGCGGAAGAGGTCGACGGGCGCGCAAGCGGCCGTCGGGTGAGGGCCTCACACACGGCACCTCGTCCTTGGCCCCTCACCTTCCCATTGCGCTTCGCGCAATGGGCCCCTTCCTCTCCCGCACGACGGGAGAGGAGATCGAGGTGCTCAAGGACACGTGTCGGCCACGCGGCGCCGGAACGGCGGCGTGGTGTCGGACAGCGTGCTCAGGAAGGCGATCAGGTCGTCGGTCTCGCCGGCATCCAGCCGCAGCGGCTTGAGGATGCGCTCGCCGTCGGCATGCAGGCGGTCCTCGTTCAGCTCGGAATAGTGCCGCACCACGTCGCGCAGGTCGGCCAGCGCGCCGTTGTGCATGTAGGGCGCGGTGCGCGCCACGTTGCGCAGCGACGGCACCTTGAACTCGCCGAAATTGCGGTGCTGCAGCTCGACATGGCGCGTGCGCAGGCGCGTCGCGCCGCCGGGATCGTCGTTGTAGGGCCCCAGCAGGTTGAAGGCGCTGCCCCGCACCTGGCGGATGCCCTCATGGCGGCCGGAATCGACACCGCCGCGCGCCAGGAAGAACGGCACGCCGATATCGGCGAACTCGCCGTTGGTGAACAGCGGCCCGACATGGCATGTCGAGCAGCTGCCCTTGCCGATGAAGATCCGCAGGCCGCGCAGCGCATCCTGCGGGTAGCGCGCCATGGCGGCGGCATCGCCGCGCGCCAGCGCGTCGCGGAAATCGTCGAACGGCGTGCGGCCGCTGACCAGCGTCTCCTGGAACGCGGCCAGGGCCTTGCCGGTGGCGATCAGCAAGCCGGTGTCGTCCATGGACGATGGCGCCTGGCCGAACACCTGCCTGTAGCGGCAGGCGAGATCCGCGTCGCCCCGTACCCGCGCCGCGACCTGGGCCGCGGAGCCGCCCATCTCGCGCGGCTCCAGCAGCGGCCGCAGGCTCTGCGACCACAGCGAATCGTGCCCCCCGCCCCAGCCGAACCAGCGTTGCAGGCCGACATTCCACAAGGCCGGCGTGTTGCGATCGAGCGTCGCCTTGCCGACGCCGCGCGCGAAGCCGTCGCTCCAGTCGCGCGCCGGATCGTGGCACCAGTCGCAGGCCATCGCGCCGTCGCCCGAGAGCCGGCGGTCGAAGAACAGGCGCTCGCCCAGGGCGATCGCCGCTGGCTGGCCGGAGACGCGGTTGCTGGGATCATGCGGCGGCGCCGGCGGCCATGGCCCGTGCGCCAGGACGCGCCGCGTCTCGGCCTCGCCGAGCATGGGCGCCTGCGCGACGGCCGGTGCCGCCAGCAGGATGCCGGCCGCCGCGGCCAGAGTGGCGAGCAGCGCCCGCATCACTCGATCTGCAGGTCGTCGGCCAGGCGCTCGACCCGCGCGCCGGCACGCAGCTCGACGGTCAGGCGCCAATGGCCGGGCATGTGGAACAGCAGGCCTTCAACGCGATAGCGGCCGTCGCCATGCGCGCTGACGCTGGGGCGGTAGTTCATGCCGTGGCGATGCGCCGGCATCTCGGCATCGACGGCGAGCGTGTCCACGTCTGCCGCGCCGGCGGCGGCGCACACCGCCAGCTCGATCGCAAAGGGCGCCCCGACGGCAACATCACGCGGCTCGGTGCGATAGGCCACGGCATAAGCCGGGGCGCGCAGCACGCGCACGGCCTCCCCGGCCAGCGACGGCTGGCATGCCTGCGCGGCGGCTGCGGCCGCGAGAACGGTAAGCACCCCGGCGCCGACGACGGGCAAGCCCATGGGCCGGCCGGCACCCGCAAGCGTCATCGCCCGTCCATCATGCGGCCGAGCAGCGCCTCGCCGTTGCGCCAGGCGATGCGCTCGGCAAGGTCCTTGGGCAGGTCGGCCAGCCAGGCGCGCGAGAAGTTGGCGTGCTCGCCGATATAGTGCCAGCGTTCCGGCGTGAAGGTGTCCGTGCCGACCATGAAGCGGTCGGGAAACGCCTCGAACACCGCACGCCAGGCAGCATCGACCTTGCCGCCGGTGGCGTGGTCGCTGCGAAACGCCAGGTCGCACCACAGATGGCGGTGCCTGGCCAGCATCTCGCGCACGGCCTCGGGCCGCGCGAAGCCGGCATGGGCCCACAGGATCCGGGCCTGCGGATCCTGGAGGAACAGCCGGTCGACCGCATCGGCATCCGAATGCGCGTGCAGGAACAGCCGGTGCTGGCGGGCCAGCTCCACCAGACGCCGCACCACCGGCAGGTCGGCATCGGCGCCGTAGACATGGAACTCGCCGATCGCGGCGTAGCGATATTTCTTCAGGCGCTCCTCGACATAGGCGAGCACCGTCTCATCGCGCATCCAGGTGCCGATCTCACCGCGCGTGCGGTAGGGCCGCAGCTCGGGCACAATGAGGTCGGGCGCGGCCGCGAGCAGGCGCTGGGTGCCGTCGTCGTTGGAGCTCGACACCATGGCGCGCTTCAGCCCGGCCTGGCGCAGGATCGCGATCGCCTCCTGCGGCGGCACGCTTTCCCAGGCATCGTGGCTGTAGTGCAGGTGCGCATCGAAGATCGGCAGGATATCGGCGGCGCCGGCGGGGGGCGCCGCCAGCACCGACAGCGCAAGCCCCATGGCGGCAAGGAGTCGCATCGTGAGCCCCCATTCGATCGACGCGGCATGGTCGGCGCACAGTAGCATGGAACCCGGTCATACCATGTCGTTCACGATACGAGAGCAGCAGAGGAGCCGACCATGGACCGCCAGACCGCCGAGCTGAACGCCAAGGCGCAGATGACATCCGGGCCGCTGATCGCTGCCGACAAGGTCGAGGGCACCCATGTCTACAACCCGGCCGGCGAGAAGCTCGGCTTCGTCGACCATGTGATGCTCGACAAGGTCTCCGGCCGTGCGGTGTACGCCATCATGGCGTTCGGCGGCTTCCTCGGCATCGGTGAGAAGTTCCACCCGCTGCCCTGGAGCGAGCTCAAGTACGACGACAGCAAGGGCGGCTACATCGTGAACCTCGACAAGCGCCGGCTGCAGGACGCACCGGCTCATGCCGGCACCGACTTCGAGTGGACGGAGGAATATGGCCGCAGCGTTGACAAGTACTACGGCGCGCGCTCGTACTGGGATTGAAGCTTCCAGCCGTCGGCATGCGATCGCCGCCGGCACCTGTTCCCAGGGCAATCCAGTGCTGGGAATCGCAGGTTGCTGATACATCCGTCATCCCGAGCGCAGCGAGGGATCTCCCGCGTGGGACGCACAGTGCGCCATTCGCGGGAGATCCCGCTGCGCTCGGGATGACGGTCGCGATCCACCTTCCACCGATTCCCAGCACTAGCAATCCGGGTTGTCGAGCACCTGCCGCAGCGCCGCCAGCAGCAATTGCGGCGGGTATGGCTTGTCGAGAAACGGCCGGCCGGCGTGATGGGCGGGAAGGATGCTGCGGTTGTGGCCGGACACGATCACGAACGGCACCCCCGCTGCGTCCAGCGCATCGGCCACAGGAAAGGATTTCTCACCCTGTAGGTTGAGGTCGAGGATGGCCGCGTGCGGCTGCCACGCGCGTACCTTGTCCACGGCTTCGTCAACCGAAGCCGCAACGGCCAGATGCCGGCACCCTACGTCCCGCAGAACATCTTCATGGAGTATCGCCATAAGGATCTCGTCCTCGACGATCAGAACGCGGCATTCCTCCAGGTTGGGCATCGATGGCTCGGCTTCCATTCCTCTTTCGGGGCTTGATGATGCCATAGCAAGGGCATGGATGTCGGCTGTTCCCGACGGCTGACAATCGCGGATACCGCGCGCGGCGCCGGTAGCCCCTCGACGGCAACGCCTTGCCTGCCCCGGGGTTCCCCGGGCGGCCGATACCATGTTGCCGGGTCGGCAGGAAAGCGCATAGGGGCGCAACCAATCCGCAGGGGCGACGTTTGCGAGCATAGGCTGCAAATGGCGTCAGGTGCCATGGCCAACCGGATTGACGGATGACGCGATGGTTCCCGTGTCTGAGGGTCTGTTCCTCAAGCTGCCGGCAGGCCCCGCTTGCGAGCGGTGCGGCGGCCGCACCTATGTCGCCGCTATCGAGCCGCATCCCCGGAAACAGCGGCGGACGCGCCATACGTTCGAATGCCCGCAGTGCTATCACCTCACGAAAGTGGTGGTCACCGTCCGCGGACAGCCTCTCGACGAGCTGGCCAGGATGAACCAGTTTGTGGCCAACGCCTCGTTTCGCATCGAGCGCCAGACCACGCTGATCCGCCGCTTGCGGCATCTGGGCCGCGACGTGACGCGGGCGGAAGCCCTGCTCGAGGTTCTGCAGGAATCCCGTGATGCCTTGGTACGATACCGCGACCACGTCGCGAGCTCGCTCTGCGAGCGCCCGGGCCTCGATGAAGCTGGCGCCATATAGACGGAACACCGGCCGCTCGCTTGGGCCACGATACGTTCAGGCCAGGACGAGGACAGCGATCAACAGCATCACGATCAACGGACCGCCCAGCATTCCGGCGTAGTCCGCCACCCCCAGGTCGGCAGGGCATTCGCATATGACCTCGCTGTCATCCCGAGCGCCCCCTTCGACAGGCTCAGGAGAGGGATCTCCTGCGGCAAGGCGCACGGTGCGCCATTCGCGGGAGATCCCTCGCTACGCTCGGGATGACGGTAGGGGCATATGCGAATGCCCTGCCCAGGTCGGGGACGCCGGATCATCGCCAGACCTCCCCCCTGCCGAACGGTCCTCCGGCAGATTCTCGTGCGTCATGCGCATCCCCGTTTCAGTGGCGCGCTGACACCCGATACGAGGCATAGGCAGCCCGGCGGCGCCCTTCCTTGAGGCGCGCGAACCGCACGAAGCCTCTGATCGCCCGTTTCGCCGACTCGAGGTCGGCTGCCGACGGCTCGGGCCCACCGTGGCGCAGCGCCTGCCGCAGGTCGAGCAGCCGCTGCCGCTCCTCGCCATATGCGAACCGATCCGGCGCCCATTCCAGCCAGGCATCGACGGCTGCCTCGGCCTGGGCAATGGATCGGATCTTGTCCGGACCCGCGCCGACGCCCCACGGCGTGGGGCGCATGAACTGTCCTCTTTCGGACATGGCGGCTTTCCCTTCTGTCGCGGCGCATCGGTCGTGCGCCGGCATATGAATGTGCACACGCAGCGCGGCCGCAGTCACAAAGGCGCGCCCGTGGCGAAAATGAATGATGTGGTAGTTGCAGATCACAGCCGTGCTCAACGAGCGAACGACAAACGATCGTGGCGTTGCGCGCCGCTAGGCACGTCAACAGGCCGGGACTTTGCACCGGTCAAACGACGGAGACAAGGTCCAGCGGACCGTCCCGCCGCATTTTGTGAAAGCCCCCCGCCGATCGAGCCGACGGCGGCAGATGCAGCCTATGGCACCGTTGCCGGCGCCACCCGCCAGACGGCATTGCCGACGTCGTCGGCGACCAGCAGGGCGCCGGCGCCGTCGATCACGGCACCGACCGGACGGCCCAGCGCATCGTCCTGGTCGAGGAAGCCCGTCAGGACGTCGACCGGCGGTCCCGACGGCCGCCCGTCGGCGAACGGCACGAAGATCACCTTGTATCCGCTGCGCGGCTTGCGGTTCCATGAGCCGTGCTGGCCGATGAACGCGCCGCTTCTGTAAGCTGGCGGCAGCAGGCTGCCGCTGGAGAACGCCAGCCCCAGCGATGCCGTGTGATTGCCCAGCGCGTAGTCGGGCGCGATCGCCTTGGCCACCAGCTCCGAGTTCTGCGGCGTGACCCGCGCGTCGACGTGCTGGCCCCAATAGCTGAACGGCCAGCCGTAGAAGCCGCCCTCCTTCACCGAGGTCAGGTAGTCGGGGACGAGGTCGCTGCCCAGCTCGTCGCGCTCGTTCACCACGGTCCACAGCACACCCGTCTGCGGCTGCCAGGCCATGCCATTGGGATTGCGCAGGCCGGACGCGAACACGCGCAAGCGCCGCGTCGCAAGATCGACCTCCAGGATCGCGGCCCGGCTCACCTCGGCGTCGAGGCCATTCTCGCCCACGTTGCTGTTGGAGCCGACAGTGACGTAAAGGCGGCTTCCATCCTGGCTGGCGATCAGGTTCTTGGTCCAGTGGTGGTTCCGCGGACCGGCCGGCAGGTCGACGACCTTCTCGCCCGGCGCGTCGATCCCGGTAGCGCCCGTGGCGTAGGGAAAGCGCAGGATGGCGTCGGTATTGGCGACGTAGAGATCCTGGCCCACCAGCGCCATGCCGAAGGGCGAGTTCAGCCCGGCGATGAACACCGTCTTCGTCTCGGCAACGCCGTCATGGTCCGCGTCGCGCAGCAGCGAGATGCGGTTGGCGCTCGCGACGCCGGCGCCGGCCCGCTCCTGCACCATCCGCGATGCCCAGCCGCGGATGCCGCCGCCTTCCTGCGGCCGCTGCGGCGCATTCGTCTCGGCAACCAGGACATCGCCGTTGGGCAGGACATGGAGCCAGCGCGGATGGTCGAGGCCGGCGGCATAGGCCTTCACCGACAGCCCCGGCGCCGGCATCGGCGCGACGCCGGGCGGCCAGCCTTTGGCGGTGGCGATGTGCACTGTCGGGACCAGGGAGGTCGTGGGCTGCGGCAGTGTCGGGTTCGGCCCCACCGACGCCTCGTCCGGCAGCGTCGCCGTGTCGCCGGACAGCAGGAAAACAGCCGCGGCACCGCCGATCAGCATGACGGCGGCCACGGTCAACAGGATCCTTGCGATCGCTTTCATCGACGCTCCCGCTCCAGCGCCAGCTTCATGCGCCGCGCGATTCAACGGGATCGCAGCGCGCCGGTTCCGATAGGATGGACGATCCGATCGCGCGCGCCCCGATCGCACGCATCATCCCGTGCGACCATCCGATGAGCAAGGCAGGGAACATGGCGGATTACGAGTCCGGTGCCGCAGCGGCAGCACCCCCACCCGGCGTCACCCGCACGGCGCTCTTCCTGGGCTTCCTCAAGATCGGCCTGCTGGGCTTCGGCGGCGTGGCGCCATGGGCGCGCCACGTGATCGTCGAGGAGCGCCGTTGGCTCAGCGAGAAGGAATACGCCGCCATCCTGGGCATCGGCCAGGTGCTGCCAGGCCCCAACACCATGAACGCGGCCGTGATGATCGGCGATCGCTTCCATGGCGCGCCGGGCGCCATGCTGGCGCTGCTGGCCATGATGGCGATGCCGCTGGTGATCCTGGTCGTTCTGGCGTCGCTCTACGCCTCGTTCGCGACCGTCCCTGACGTGCGGATCGCGGTCGAGGCGGCGGCGTCGGCCGCCGCCGGCCTGGTGATCGGCACGGCCGTGAAGATGGCGGTGAAGCTCAAGCCGACGCGGCTGGCCCTGCTGGTGGGCCTGCTCGCCTTCGCCGCCGTCGGGCTGGCGCGGCTGCCGCTGCTGCCGACGGTGATCGTGCTGGCGCTGCTGAGCGTCGCCGGCGCGGTGTGGGAGCGCCGGGCGTGAAGGACGACCTGCTGCTGCAGATGGCCGTGGCCTTCGCCACGCTGTCGCTGGTGTCGATCGGCGGTGCCAATGCCGTGGTGCCGGAGCTGCACCGCCAGGTCGTCGACCAGCTCGGCTGGATGGACGGCGCGACCTTCACCCAGCTGTTCGCGATCGCCCAGGTCGCGCCGGGTCCGAACGTGCTGGTGGTCAGCCTGATCGGCTGGCACATGGCCGGGCCGGCCGGCCTCGCCGTGGCCACCACCGCCATCATGCTGCCCTCCTCGGTGCTCGCCTTCGCCGCCGGCCGGCTGGTGGCGCGCTGGTCGCACACGCGCTGGATCGAGATCGCCAAGGCAGGCCTCGTGCCGGTGGCCGTCGGGCTGATCCTCGCCAGCGGTGTCGTGATGGCGCAGGCCGCGGACCACGACGCGCTTGGTGTCATGATCACCGTCGCCGCGGCCGGCTTCATCGTCCTGAGCGACCGCAATCCCCTCTGGGCCCTGGCGACGGCGACAGCCGTCGGCGTCGCCTGCTTCAGGCTGGGCCTGTCCGCCTGACCACCGCGCGACGCAACCCTGGACCGGCATGGGCGTAGTCCTGGTGGAGGGCGTTTCTCCCCCCGGGGCCACCCCCCGCGCCCTCCGACCCGCAAGCCCTGCCCCGCCGGCGCCTGCGTCGGCGGGGCCTTTGTTGCAACGCTGACCCGCGAGAAGCGTTGTCCTGGCGGTTGCGGTGCTTCACGTGAGGGACGACGCCATGGCACGACCCACTTGGCAAGGACATCTGAAGCTCTCGCTCGTCACCTGTCCGGTGGCGCTCTACAAGGCCACCTCGGCCGCGCACGACGTCCATTTCCACCTTGTGCACCCCAGGACGCACAACCGCATCAAGATGGTGACGGTCGATCCCGAGCTCGGCGAGGTGCCACGCTCCGAGCTTGTAAAAGGCTATGAATTCAAGAAGGGGCAGTATGTCCTGCTCGACAGGAAGGACTTCGCTTCGGTCAGGCTCGAGTCGACACGCACCATCGACATCCAGGAGTTCGTGCCGCTCGACTCGATCGACCGGATCTACTGGGACGAGCCCTACTACCTGTTCCCCAGCGGCAAGACGGGCATCGAGGCCTTCGGCGTCATCCGCCAGGCGATGCAGACGCAGGAACGGGTTGCGCTGGGCCGTCTGGTGGTCAGCACCCGCGAGCGCGTGTGCGCCATCGAGCCACGCGGCGAGGCCATGCTGCTGACCACGCTGCGTGCCCATGACGAGGTCCTGGCGATGGAGGACGTCGGCGGCAATATCAAGGTGCCCAGGCTCGACAGGCAGACGCTCGACATCGCGGCGAGGATCATAGAGCAGCAGGCCGGCGAGTTCGACCCGTCGCACTTCACCGACCGCTACGAGGAGGCCGTGCGCGCGCTGATCGCCGAGAAGCGCAAGGGCAAGCCCGTCCGGGTCAGCGAGCCGGATGAAGATGCCGGCGACGGCAAGGTCATCAACCTGATGGATGCCTTGCGCCGCAGCCTGGAGGGCGGCCACGGCAGCGACGACAACAAGCAGCGCGCCGGCAAGCATCTGCAGGCCCATGCCCGCGCCAGGCGCGCCCCGTCCAGGAAGCGGGCATCCAGGCCGCGAACGCGCCGCAAGGCGGCGTGAGGTGCGGCCGGCCCTGCGATGATGCCGCTAGGACGGCTTCACCTCGTGTTGCGACCGTGCGAACTGCACGAAGCCCTTGATCGCCAGCTTGGCCGACTGCAGGTCGGCGGGCGACGGATACGGGCCGCTGTTGCGCAAGATCTGGCGCAACGCGAGGATGCGCTCGCGCTCCTCGCGGTGCTCCAACCGGTCCGGCGTCCGGGCAAGCCACGCCGCCACGGCGCTTTCTGCCTGCGATACGGACTCCAGGTGCTCCGGCCCTCCGCCGATCGCCCAGCGGGCCGGCCGCACAAATCGGCCGCGTTCGAGCATGGTGAGCTCCCGACAGCTTGGGTGACGTGGATCTGGGCATTGGATTGTGGCGGGTACGGGGCATCGACAAGTGAAAACAATCGTGAAGATTGAAAGGAGCACGATCATGGCGCCAACCGATCGACAGCTCAGCCAGCAACGGGCGATCGTCACGGGCGCAAGCTCGGGCATCGGCGCGCAGATCGCCCGGGTGTTCGCACGCGCCGGCGCCACGGTCGGCGTGAACTATCGCGGCGCCGCCGCGGCCGCCGACGCGACCCTGCGCGAGGTCCGCGATGGCGGCGGCCAAGCAATGGCGCTGCCCGCCGATGTCTCGAAGGAAGAGGATGCGCGCCGGATGTTCGATGACTTTGCCGGCCGGTTCGGCGGCGTCGACATCCTGGTCGCCAATGCCGGGCTGCAGAAGGATGCGGCGGCCGCCGAGATGACACTCGAGGCCTGGCGCACGGTGATCGACATCAACCTCACCGGCCAGTTCCTCTGCGCCCGCGAAGCGGTCCGGCGCTTCCTGGCGCAAGCCCCGCCCCCGCAGGGCCGCGCCCGCGGCAAGATCATCTGCATGAGCTCGGTGCACGAGGTCATCCCCTGGGCGGGCCACATCAATTATGCCGCCTCCAAAGGCGGCGTGATGCTGATGATGAAATCGCTCGCCCAGGAAGTCGCCGACAAGAAGATCCGCGTCAACGGCATTGCGCCGGGAGCGATCCGCACGCCCATCAACGAAGCGGTCTGGTCGGATCCGGCCGCCATGGCGGCGCTGCTCAGGCTCATCCCTTACGGCCGCATCGGCGAGCCCGACGATGTCGCCCGCGCAGCCCTCTGGCTCGCTTCGGACGACTCGGACTACGTCACGGGCACGACCCTGTTCGTCGACGGCGGCATGACGCTTTACCCCGCCTTCCGCGACAACGGCTGACGCCATGCACAATGCCGGTTGCCGGACGGAGGAACAATGGCTCCCCGAAGAGCATTGCAGCTGCAGCCGTCGGAGGTCGCGGCTGGGGCAGGCCCGCGGAACCGATCGGAGAAGAAAGGTCGATGATGGCAGGTCATGCCGGTGACGGACTGGTCGGCAGCCGTGTCCTGGTCGTCGAGGACGAGTTCATCCTCGCCTGGGATGTCGAGCGCGAGCTGTACGCCGCCGGTTGCGCCAGCGTGAAGCTGGTCACACTGGTGCCCGAAGCGCTGCAGGAGCTGCAATACTGGCGCCCGGACGTCGTTCTGCTCGACCTCAGGCTGAGGGACGGCCGCTCCTCGATGCCGATCGCCGATACCCTGGACGAGCGTGCGATCCCCTTCGTGATCCTCACCGGCCAGTCGCCGGACGCCGTTTCCGAACGCCACCGCGACCGGCCCTTCCTGCTCAAGCCATGTCCCACCGATACTGTCGTCGCGACCCTGCGGCAGGCTCTGCAAGGCCGACGCACCACGACGACGCCAGGACAGGCTTGAATCCGATGCCGCGGAACGTAGGATGCTCGCGTGCGTTTTCGGGGCATGCTCTTGCCCAATATACGGGGAGCTGTTTCTTGGGGCGTTCAGATCCTCCGCGCGCAAATGCCGGATCGGCGACATCCGACGGCAGCGACGCCGAGGTTCGCTACCGCGGCATCTTCGACAACGTCCCCATCGCCGTTTGGGAAGAAGACTTCTCCGCGGTGCTCGACCTTCTCGACGAGATCCGTGCCGAAGGCGTCGTCGATCTGAGCGCCTATTTCGCGGCACGGCCGGACCGGCTGGCGGACGCGATCCGTCGGGTTCGCGTCACGGACGTCAATGATTTCAGCCTCGGCATGTTCGGCACACGGCACAAGGAGTCGCTGCTGGGCTCGATTGCCGACGTCCTGCTGCCCGAGACCGGGGCGGCCCTGATCGACCAGCTCGTCGCGCTGTGGACCGGACAGCGGCGCGTCGAGAGCGAGACCGTGCTGCGGACCCTGACGGGGCAGCGCCTGGACGTGATCCTGACCGTCGCCTTCGAAGGCGCGCGCGCCCAGCGCACGCTGGCCAGCATACTCGATATCACGGCGCGCAAGGCAGCCGAGCGATCGGCCCAGCTGCTGGCCGCGATCGTCGAATCCTCCGAGGATGCGATCATCAGCAAGGACCTGAACGGCGTCATCACCACATGGAACAGGGGCGCCGAGCGGCTGTTCGGCTACACGGCCGAGCAAGCCGTAGGCAGGTCGATCGCGATCCTCATCCCGCCCGACCGCCAGGCCGAGGAAACCACGATCCTCGACCGTATCCGCCGGGGCGAGCGGATCGACCACTTCGAGACCATCCGCCGACGCCGGGACGGCAGCCTGCTGCACATCTCCCTCGGCGTCTCGCCGGTCAAGGACGGCAATGGCCGCATCGTCGGTGCTTCCAAGATCGCGCACGACATCACCGAACGCAAGCGTGCCCAGGAACAGCAGACCCTGCTGGTGCGCGAGATGAGCCACCGCATCAAGAACCTGTTCGCCGTCACCAACAGCGTCGTGGCGCTCAGCGCCCGCGCCGCGCGCACACCGACGGAGATGGCCGAGGCCATCCAGGGCCGGCTGAGCGCGCTCACGCGCGCCCACGACCTGACGCGGCCCGGTTTGATCGTCACCCCGGATGCCATCACCCGCGACACCACCCTGCACGCGATCATCCATACCGTGCTGTCGCCCTATGTCGACGCGCGGCGCGAGGAAGAGCGGACGCGGGTGGTCGTCAACGGGCCGGACGTGCCGGTCGGCACCAATGCGATCACCAGCCTGGCGCTGATCCTGCACGAGTTCGCGACCAACGCCGCGAAATATGGGTCGCTCTGCCTGCCGACAGGCCGGGTCATGATCGACTGCGCCCTCGATGGCGGCGACGAGCTGCGGTTGACCTGGCAGGAGAGCGGTGGGCCGGCGCTGCAGGAGCCGCCGGGCGGCGAAGGCTTCGGCGGCCAGCTGGCGCGCCGGATCGTGACCGGCCAGTTCGGCGGCAGCGTGGCCTGGGAGTGGCAGCCGGACGGGCTGACCATCCGGCTGATGCTGCCCGCCTCACGCCTGGCGGGGTGACGCCTCAGCGCACCGTGGCGGCGGTCTGCCCGAACAGGATGCGGCGCTCTTCTTCGCTGTGCACGGTCTGCGGCCGGCGCAGCTCGGCGCCGGCCTCCTTGCCTCTGCGCACTGCCGGCCGCTGGCCCATCGTGTCACTGAACCAGCGCCGCAGGTTCGGGAACTCGTCCAGATTCTGCTTGAAGTTCTTGTAGGGCAGCACCCACGGCCAGATCGCCATGTCGGCGATCGAATAGGCGCCGGCGACGAATTCACGGTCGGCCAGCCGCTTGTCGAGCACGCCGAGCAGGCGGCCGACCTCGTTGGTGTAGCGGTCCTGGCCGTAGGTCAGCTTCTCGACCGGGTTGAACTGCGGCGCATAGACGTTGAAATGCGTCGCCTGGCCGGCCATCGGCCCCAGGCCGCCCATCTGCCAATTCACCCACTGCAGCACCTCGTACTTGCCACGCAGGTCACTCGGCATGAACTGCCCGGTCTTCTCGGCGAGGTACTGCAGGATGGCGCCCGACTCGAAGACCGCGACCGCATCGCCGCCACCCGGCGGCGCATGGTCGACGATGGCCGGCATGCGGTTGTTGGGGCTGATCCTGAGGAACTCGGGCTTGAACTGCTCGCCGGCCCCGATATTGACCGGCACCAGCCGGTAGGGCAGCGCGCATTCCTCCAGCATGATGCTGATCTTCCAGCCGTTGGGCGTCGGCCAGTAGTAGAGGTCGATCATTCGCAGACTCCGGCATGGCGGGTGATTTGCGCGACTGTACCGCCCGCCCTGTCCGCGACTCAATCGCCTTCCCGGCGACCGCCCTCACGTCATCCCTCGCTGCGCCCGAAGTGTGTGACTTATGGCTCGCCTTGTCACCCCGAGCGTAGCGAGGGATCTCCTGCGGCACGGCGCACGGTGCGCTATTCGCAGGAGATCCCTCGCTCCGCTCGGGATGACAGAAAGGGCGGCAGCGCGGCGCTACGCCATAGGCGATCACCCTGCCCCTCCCGGAGGAAGGTCAAACGACAGCGTTGCTGCTGCTAGCCCGGCTGGAACGTCGCGATCGGGCGGATCTCCAGCGCGCCCGATGTGAGCCCGGCGGCGCTCCGCGGCGCTTCCAGCTGGCGTGCGATCGCGACCGCCTCCGCGTGCGAGGCGCAGTCCACGACATAGAAGCCCAGCAGCTGCTCCTTGGTCTCGGCGAAGGGGCCGTCCATCATCGCCGGCTCGCTGCCGGCGCGCAGCGTCGCGGCCGCGGTCGTGGGCATCAGGCGGGCTACCGGTCCCAGCTTGCCCTGCGCGCGCAGCCCAGCCTGCACCCGCGTCAGCTCCGCCATCATCGCGTCGTCCTGCGCCTTGGGCAGCGCCGAGGTCATGACCTCGGCATTGTAGCAAAGGATGGCATAAAGCATCGGGGTCTCGTCCTGACGGTGACCGGGTGGGCCGAATATCCCGCCGCCGGCCCGGCATCAAGCGGTCCACGCCAGGAATCGCATTGCAGATCGGTCGCGCTCCTGCACGGCAACTGGCGCTTCGGGCTGGTCGAATGGGAAGGACCCGTCGAGCTGTGGATCGCGCCGCTCCACGAGGTGCTGGGCAAACCGCCCCGTGGCCAGCGCAATCGTCAGCTCAACAGGCCCTTCGTTTCGCTCGAGACGAACACACCCCCGGCTCGACGGGCGCTTTCACCTCAGCGAAAGCCGCGTCGGCGCCTCTGCTCCACCGATGGCGCGGCGGAGCAGAGGCGCCGTCACCTTAGAAGGTAAGGACGGTGCCCATGATCACGGCCCAGGAATCAGCCTTCTCGCTCTTGGACTGACCCGAGCCCATGACGTACTGGAAGCCGCCGACAAGCTTGATGCCCGGCGACAGCGCGTAGTTGCCGCCGACTTCGAACATGTCGATCTTGTCCTTGCCGGCGCGGTTCTGCGCCGTGGTCGACGCCACCGACTTCTCGTTGTTGCGCCCGCCCCACCAGCCGGCCGACATCTGCCAGGGACCGGTCTCGTACATCAGGCTGGCGGCATACCAGCGCGTGGCGTTGTCGCCCTTCAGGCCGTTGTTGTCCCGGCCGATGCCGCCGCCGAGCGTGAAGCCGCCGTAGGCGACCTGCGCGCCGGTGGCCCAGCTCTTCCAGCGGCCGTTGGCATTGGCCGCCGCAGGGATGATGCCGCCGACGTTGTTGTTGGCGCCGCCGGCCGTGCCACGGTCGAAGCCGGCGTTGAAGTAGCCGCCGTACAGCGCCACCGACACGTCGCCGAACTTGTTGAGGTAGTTCACGCCGATGTCGAGCGCGTTATGCCACTCGTTGGAGTTCCTCGGGCAGTTGGTGAAGTTGCCGCCGCTCGTGCGCGAGGCGCACTGCGCGGCGCTCGCCGTGCCGTTGAACTCGGGCGTGTACGAGACGCCGATCTGCAGGCCGGCGATGCGCGGGGTGTAGTACGTGGCCTTGTTGGCGTCGCCGGAATTGGCGCCCATCGCCGCGCTCATGCCCGGTGTCACGGTGGCGGCACGGCCGGCGTTGTTCGAGGCCGTGAAGCCGTTGCCGCGATGGCCCATGTTGGGATCCTGGAAGCCCCAGCCCGTCAGCGCCGACGGCGCCGCATACACCATCCGGTACGACGCGTCGTTGAGGGCGCCGAACTCGACACGGCCCCAGTCGCCGAAGGCGAAGATGTATTCCTCGTCGATCTGGTCGTTGGTCGAGGTGGAGCCACCCCCCTGCGACCACGCCTCCAGCTCGATGCGCACGCCGACGGTCGTGCCGTTGTCGAGCTTGGTCTGGCCGGTGAACCAGATCTCGCCCTCGTATCGGAAGGTTTCCGGGCGATAGCTCGTGCCAGTCGTGCCGGAAACGTCACGGTCGATATGACCCAGCGTGATGAAGGCCTGGAAGTAGCCCTTCAGCTCAAGCTTGATCGGATCGGCGGCGAGTGCCGGAGCAGCGAGAACGGCACTCGAAAGCAACGCCGTCGAACCCAATAACGCGTATCTCATCTTCTATTAGCCCCCAACAGGACTCGCGCTGCGAACGCAGCGCCCCTATGACGATGCAAGGAGTCCCCGGCGGAGCCCCTTGCGCTCGTCGCTACACGATGCGTGTTACCACTTTATTGAAGAGGCACAACGGCAACTAACGCCGCGCCCCCACGGCCCGCTCCGGAAGATTGAATCCGGCGGCGCGCAAACGCTGCTCGAGCTGCGGGATGGCCGCGGCGGCACGCTCATTCGTGCAATCATTCAGCGCTGTCACCGTCTGCAGGCTGGCGCTGGTGTTCGCCGAGCCGGCGTACCGGCTCTGCAAATTCGCCAGCTTCTTGCAGTAGGCAGCATCATCGGATTCGACTGTGACATTTTGCGCGATCGCCGGCGCAGCCACGAAGGCAAGGCAGAGCGCCAGGCCGGCTGCTGTCACGCGATGTGACATAGGTCCTCCACCGTAACTGAGTGTTCATCGCTCAGGTAACGGCGCTCACATAGTGCGCCACTTTTCCGCCGCAAGACCGCCACAGTGGAAAATTTGTATTGGTGAGGATGAGATAATCTCAAGGATCGGGACACGGCGTACGTGTCCTCTCGCCACGCGAACAACCGCGACGTTTGCGCGCGCCCTGCCCGTTTTGTGTGCAATCGCGGCCATCCCGCCGCTCAGTTGATCACCGCCTGGTACACCATCTCGCGCATCAGGTAGCGATAGGGCAGACGGCTCGCCGGTGCCTGCATCATCAGGATGGCGAACAGCTTCTCCTTCGGATCGATCCAGAAATAGGTGCCGTAGGCGCCGCCCCAGAAATAATCACCGGCCGAGCCGTGCAGCGGATTGCGTCCGGCCTCGGTGCGCACGGCGAAGCCGAGCCCGAAGCCCTGCCCCATCTCGGGACTGGGCAGCAGCGCCTGGAAAGCCGGCCACATGTCGGCGCCGATCGCCGTGCCCGGCGGCAGGTGGTCGGCCGTCATCAGCTCGACCGTCTTGCGCGACAGCAGGCGCACGCCATCGAGCTGTCCGCCATTGAGCCAGAACTGGCAGAAGCGCGCGTAGTCGGCCGCGGTCGACACCATGCCGCCGCCGCCCGACTTCCATTTCAGGTCGGCGGTGACGGGCGGGATCGGCGGCGCCTGGCCCGATGCCGGATCCTTCTGCGGCAGGGCGGCGCGATCCTGCTTGGCGGCGTCGGCGGAGAAGCCGGTGTCGGGCATCTTCAGCGGCCGGGTGATGCGCTCGGCGATGAAGCGGTCGAGCGGCATGCCGCTCACCACCTCCACGATGCGGCCCAGCACATCGGTCGACATGCCGTATTCCCAGGTCGTGCCCGGCTGATGCACCAGCGCCAGCTTCGCGAGCTTGGCCACCATCTCCTCGTTGCTCTGCCCCGGGTCCATCACCTTGGCGTCGGTATAGGCCTGTTTCAGCGGACCACGTCCGGCGGCGCCGTAGGTCAGGCCCGAGGTGTGGCGCAGCAGGTCGTGGACCGTCATCGCGCGCCGCACCGGCTCGCGCACCACCTCGACGCCGCCGTCGCTGCCCTTCTTCTCGACACCCACCTGCAGATCCTTGAACGCCGGCAGATAGAGCGACACGGGATGGGCGATCGACAGCTTGCCTTCCTCGGCCAGCATCATGACGGCCAGCGACACCACCGGCTTGGTCATCGAGGCGATGCGAAAGATCGCATCCGGCTTCATCGCTGCCCTGGCGTCCCGGTCGCGGAAGCCGAACGCCTCGAGGTAGCCGACCTTGCCATTGCGGCCGACCACGACCACGGCGCCCGGAATCTCGCCCTTGTCGACTCCGGCCTTCATCGCCGCCGACAAGCGTTTCAGCCGCTCGCCCGACAGGCCCACTTCTTCCGGCTTCGCAGCCGGCAGGCTCTGCGCCAGGGCCGGCGCCACACCGCTCAGCACGGCAATCATCGCCACGGCGAATACACGCATCACGCGCATGGTCCTTCCTTCCTCCCTCTCCTGCCTGGACGCCAGATTATGTACCGGCGCCATCGGCGTCACCCACCACGATTGCGCATGGTGTGCGATCTACACGAAGAACACCCGCTGCACGAACCAGAAGGTCCCCATCGCCGCGACCAGCACCGAGGCGAGCTGCGGCAGGCGGCGCAGGGCCGGCGGCCGGCTGGCCCACGCCAGCAGCGGCAGGAACACGGCGATGAACGCCACCTGCCCCAGCTCCAGCCCGGCATTGAAGCCAACCAGCGCTCTTGCCAGCGCGGCGCCGTCGAGGTGCAGCTCGGCGAGCGCGCCGGCGAAGCCCAGCCCATGCACCAGGCCGAAGCCGAAGGCCACCAGCCAGCGCCGCCACGCGCGGCCCGGCGATATCAGGTTCTCCACCGCCACCCAGACGATCGAGGCGGCGATCAGCGGCTCGACGATCCGGCCCGGCGCCGCCAGCAACCCGAGCGCCGCCAGGCTCAGCGTGATGCTGTGCGCCACGGTGAAGGCGGTGACGATCTTCACCACGCCCCAGAAGCAGCGGGTGTGCGCCAGCAGCGCGACCAGGAACAGCAGGTGATCGATGCCGCCGAGAATATGCTCGATGCCGAGCCAGACGAAGTCGGCCCAGCCGGCGCGCGCCGGCGCGGCGCCCGCAACCTCGACCGTGATCGTGCGCTGCCCTTCGCCCAGGATGCGCTCCTGGCTGGCCCCGGCGGCGCGGATCGAGAGGATCGTCTGATAATGCTCGCCGAACAGCGTGCGCCAGTCCTCGCGGATCGTCAGGCGGCGTGGCGGCGCCTGGCATGCCAGCGCCAGCTCGAGCTGCACCTTGCCGTCGCCGGCGCGCGTGCCCTGGAAGCGGATGCGGCCGGGCCGGCAAGGTGTGCCGTCAGCCTCGATCGTGATCGCCTCGCGCATGGCCTCGGCCAGGGCCTGGGCCATCGGCGGGTCGCCGTCGGCGGCCGCCGACAGCAGCCGCCCGCCGGCCTCGGGCATTTCCGGGGCGACGACGTCGAGCACATAGGTCAGGCGCTCGCCCTCGACCGACAATGTCGCCAGCCCGGTGCTGGTGACATGGGCGCCAGCCGGCGCGGCCACGAGCAGCCCGAGGACGAGGGTGAGCAGAACGCATGATCGCGCTGCAGCACCCCGGAGCCCCGGTGTCATCCCGAGCGCAGCGAGGGATCTCCCGCGGCCCGGCGCGCCATGCGCCATCGGAGGGAGATCCCTCGCCGCGCTCGGGATGACTGAAGAGGCACGTGCCATGGCTCCATTCTTCGTCATGGCGCCCTCACCACGGCATCCCAGGCGTCGGCGACATGCCGGGGCACCAGCCACAGGCCGTCATTGCCCACTATCCGTGCGTAGCGCGCATGGCCCAGCGGGTTCTCGGCGCCGAACGCGATGGTGAAGCGTGTGGCGCTGGCACCGATGACGCTGACCACGACGGCCGGCGGGTCGAGCCCCAGATCGGCGGGCGGCATGCCGGCGGCCTCCTCGGGCGAGAAGCGCCGCTCGGGCCCTGAATCGCGCAGCAGGCTCAGCGCCTGCTCGATGCGCGCAGCCGCGTCGGCGGCCAGCGGCAGCGGCGGCTCGCCGCCGCTCCAGTCGCCCCGTGCCGAGCGACGGTAGCGCCACTGCCGGCCGCCGGCTTCGATCACCAGGCCGCGCACGTCGTGCGCATCGCGGCCGGCCAGGAAGCCGGCCGGCTCGAAGCGGTGCATGCCTGCTTCCGGACGCTCGCCGCGCATGGCGACGAAGCCGACGAAGCCGGCTGCCGCCAGCGCCAGCACCGCCCAGGCGGCGCGCTTGGCTAGCGGCGCAGCCACCATGCCGCCACCCCTGCCAGCGCGATGCCTCCTGGCATGCCGATCACCGTCAGCAGGAAGATCCAGCGCATCTGGCTGTTGGTCAGCGCCACCGTCGGCAGCACCTCGACCGGCGGCTTCATCGTCGGCGCGCTCTCCTCGCGCATCAGCCAGGCGATGCTGCCCAGCACCAGATCGGCATTCGAAAGATACGGGAAGAAGGAATTGCTGGCGAAATCCGCATCGCCGATCACGATCAGGCGGAACGGCCGCGTGCCGCCCGCGAGCGTGCCCTCGCTGGCCACCGCCAGCGGCTGCGCGCCATGCGGCGCCGCTGCCGCCTGCGCTTCCACCCGCAGCCGGTCGGTCACGACATAGCTCGACGCGCTGCTGGCGAACAGCGCCGTGCTGTTGATGCCGGCCGCCGCGACCGGACGAACGGGACGCGCGCCGGGAAAGAACGACAGCGCCAGGAAGCGCGTCGCCGGATGGCGGGCATACCGGGTCACGGCAACCATCTGCTCGTCCGTGTAGTAATGGTCTGACGGGTCGACCACGACGCCGTCGCCGATGCCGACGCCGGCCGCCCCCAGCAGCGCCGCCAGCTGCGGCTCGAGCACGTAGTCCGGCTCGACCAGGAACAGCGCGCTGCCGCCGCGCCGCAGATAATCGGCCAGCGCCCCTGCTTCGGTCGGCGCATGCTGCGTGCGCGGGTTGGCTTCGACCACGACGCTGCAATCGTCGGCGATGGCGCGGGCACCGGCCACGGTGATCTTGCGCACCTGGATGCCCAGCTTGTCCAGCGCGCGGTGCAGGCGGCCGATGCCATGCTGCTCCATCTGCACCACCGCCATGCCCTGGATGTCATGGCTGTGCGCGTGCGTGCCCTCGAAATGCGTGTGGAAGGCGAAATTGTCTATGTCGTACTCGCCATGGTCCGACACGAAGCACACGGTCTTGCTGTCGGTCCGCGTGACACGCAGGATGGCCAGCGCGATCTCGCGGTCGTCGGTGGTCGGCACTTCCAGCCGCCGCCCGTCGCTGATCAGCAGGGCCGCGTTGTACAGCCGCACGCCGTAGCGGCTGGCCACGGCCGGGCTCTGGTCGGGATCGACGGTGCGCACCTTCAGGCGCGGGTTGAGCCGCCCCATGAGCTCGACCATCACCATGGCGTGCCGCGCCGCCGGGTTGCCCTTCTGATAGAAGTAGATCAGCTCGACGTCCTGGCTCAGCGTCGCCACGACCCGCGTCGCCTCGGCCGAGGGCGTGAAGGCGCGCTCGCGGGTCAGGTCCAGATGCGCGTCATTGCGGTACAGCGCCACGTTCGCGCCGAGCACGACGGCCGCCGCGGCCAGCACCGTGAGCATCCGCCCGGTCCACCGCCGCCAGCCATGCGGCGTCGGCGGCAGCCGCAGGCCGGCGACGAACAGCGCCACCAGCGCCGCCAGGATGCCCAGCGCCCACAGCGCATCCGGCCACAGCCCGGCATGGGCATGCGCGCTCATCGCTCGGCCAGCCAGCGCGTGGTGAGGAACAGCGCCAGCATCGCCAAGGTCACGAAGTAGCCGATATCGGATGCGAACACCGAGCCGGTCGCCATCGGGCGGAAATGGCCGATCAGCGACAGGTTGATGGCCACCACGTCGAACGGCGCCGGCAGCAGCGGCGCCACCGAGTCGGCGAACCACAGCATCAGCGCCAGGCCCAGCGACAGCGCCGCCGACACGACCTGGTTCTCGGTGATGCTCGAGGTCATGAGCCCGATCGCCACCAGCAGCGCGCCGTGCAGCATCAGCGCCAGGCAGCCGCTGTAGATCGGGCCCCAATCGGGCTCGCCGTAGAGGCCCAGGATCACGGCGTAGACCAGCGCCCCGGCATAGATGCCGTAGACCAGCGTCAGCCCGGCCAGGAACTTGGCCAGCACGATCCAGATCTCGCGCACCGGCGCCGTCAGCAGCAGCTCCAGCGTGTCGGCCCGCCGCTCCTCGGCGAAGGACCGCATCATCAGCACCGGCACCAGCAGGATCGACAGAACGTACATCTGGTGGAAGATGTAGATCAGGTTCGCGGTCTTGGTGGCGAACAGGGTGAGGCTGAAGCTGTAGCCCAGCACCAGCAGGAAGACCGCGGCCAGCACGTAGCCGATCGGCGACGTGAACGTCGCGTGCAGCTCCTTGCGCAGCAGGACGGCGAGCGTGCTCATGCCAATGACAGGAACCAGTCCTCGAGGTCGGGCGTGTCGGCGACGGCGCGCACGCCCAGCAGACGCCCGTCCAGCAGGACCGCGACCCGGTCCGCGGTCTTCGCGACCTCGGCCAGGATGTGCGAGCTCATGACCACGGTGTGCGTGCCGGCCAGCGAGCGCACCAGCTCGCGCACCTCGATGATCTGGCGCGGATCGAGCCCGTTGGTGGGCTCGTCGAGCACCACGATCTGCGGCTCATGGATCAGCGCCTGGGCCAGCGCGACGCGCTGGCGATAGCCGCGGGACAGGGCCCGCGTCGGCTTGTGCGCAACGGCGCCCAGCGCCAGCCGCTCGACGACGCGGTCGACGGCGCCGCCCAGTTCGGCCGGCGACAGGCCCCGCAGGCGGCCCATGAACGCCAGGAACTCGCGCACGCGCATATGGCCGTACACCGGCGCCGCCTCGGGCACGTAGCCCAGGCGCCGGCGTGCCGGCAGGGCATCGCGCACGACGTCGAGGCCGCAGATCCGCAGGCGGCCGCGCGTCGGCGCGAGGTAGCCTGCCAGCATGCGGATGAACGTGGTCTTGCCCGAGCCGTTGGGCCCCAGCAGCCCGAGCACCTCGCCGTGCCGGATCTCCAGCGACAGGTCGCGCAGCGCGGTGACCGGCCCGTAGCGCTTGGTCAACGCCTCGGCGAGGATGGCGGGCGCGCCGGCTTCCGGCCCGGCGCTGGCGGCGATGCTCATGGCCGCGCCCGCAGCACCGGCGCGCACGCTGCCGGCCTCAATGTCGAGCCCCGCTATCGCAGCCGGCGTCGCGCACGAGCGCCGGTCAGTCGTAGAACTCCGGCGCCTTCTTGGTCGCCTTGAAGAGCTCGGGGTCGTGGGCGATGAAGAGCTGCGCCTTCTCGGCATCGCGGATGTGGCGGATGCGGGCATAGCTCTTGTACATGTCGCCCGGGCTCCAGGTCCCGGGAATCGGCGGGATCAGGTTCTTCTCCAGGCTCTCCTGCATGTAGACGACGTCGCTGGTGAGGATCACCGAGCCGGTCTTGGGCAGCTTGACGACCATGAACTGGCTGCCCGGCGTATGCCCCGGCGCGCGGAAGATGCGGATGCTGCCGTCATTGAACAGGTCGATGTCGCCGTCCAGGCGCATCACCTCCATCTTCTTGGTGTCGGCGAAATCGCCCGGGATGTAGTAGACCGAGTAGCCGACATCGGGCCACCATGCGGCCTTCATCTCGTCGTTCTGCACCACCAGGGTCGATTTCGGGAACTGCCCGACATTGCCGCCATGGTCGAGATGCATGTGCCCGACGACGAGGTACTTGATGTCTTCCGGCTTCAGCCCGATCTTGGCGAGCTGCGCCGGGATGGCGTCGTCCTTCGTCATCTTCAGCCCGAACCCCTTGGCCAGCGGGCCCCACCAGCCGTCGGCGTCGGTGATGGTCTTGTCGTTGTTCCCGCAGTCGAACATCACGTTCCCTTTGGGATGCTTGATGACGTAGAAGCCGACCGGCATCCAGTCGATGTTGCCGGTGCCGCCGATCTGCAAGGCCGCCTTGGGGAATCCGCCCATCGAGCCCGACGTGAAGACATAGAGCTTCGGCCCCTCCTGCGCCCGCGCGGTGCCGACCACCGCCGGCATGGCGCTCAGCCCGAGCAAGGCCACGGCGCTGACCAGGGTTCTGCCGATACGCTTCAGCATGGCGGTTCCTCCTGTTCGGGCTGCGGGCCAGGCCGCCGCCTCGTTTTTGCCGCTGAGTGACAACTTCCTCAGTCGCTGTGCGAATAATCCGCCTCGTCGCGGCGGCGGTCAAGACGCGAAACCCAATGTCCCGTCGTGCCCGCCCGCGCCGCGCTCCTGCCGGTGAGATACCCTGCACTGCGTTGACCTGCTCCCGAGGCCTCCTTAGAGTTCGCGCCCGGGGAGCGATGCGCAATGAGCGAGAGGCACTCCAGGCAATTGCCCGAGTCCGTTGGCGCGGCCTTGCGCGGCGTGTCCTCGGCTGGCGCCGCGCTCTGGACCTCCGTCGAACCCCGGATCCGGCAATGGGGCGCCAAGGCAAGAACCCGGCTGCGGCACTACCTCGACGAGGGATATGCCCTCGATGGCGAGGCTGCCCGGCCAGCCGCCGCGTCCATCACCTTCGAGGGTGCGACGGCCATATTCGGGGATGCGCCGGCGCTGCGCGACATCTCCGGGACGTTCGCCGCCGGATCGATGTCGGCGGTGGTCGGCCCGAATGGCGCCGGGAAGAGCACTCTCCTGAAGCTGGCTGCCGGCCTGCTGCAGCCCCGCGCCGGCATGATCCGGCGCGAGCCTGCCGACCCTCGTGCCATCGCCTTCCTGCCGCAACGATCGGAGATCGACACCGCGTTTCCCATCACTGCCCTTGATTTCGTCGCCCTGGGCGCATGGCGGCGCTACGGTTCGCTCGCGACACCGAACGACGATACCCGGGACAGTGCCCGGCAGGCTCTTGCCGTGGTCGGCCTTTCGGATGCAGCCATGCGGCCCATCGGCGAACTGTCGATCGGCAACCTCCAGCGGCTCCTGTTTGCCCGTCTGCTGCTGCTCGACACGCGTTGCCTGCTGCTCGACGAGCCCTTCGCCGCGATCGACCAGGCGACCGCCGACGATCTGCTTGCCGTGCTGCGCCGCTGGCATGGCGAAGGCCGCACGATCGTGGCTGTGCTGCACGACCTCGACCAGGCCCGGGAAGCATTCCCCGAATGCCTCGTGCTGGCGCGCCGCGTCATGGCGTGGGGCCCCACGCGTTGCGTGCTCACCGAGCAGACACTGCGCGATGCGCGCCAGGCGATGCAGGGCAATTGATGTACCAGACCCTCATCGCCCCCTTCGACAATTTCAGCTTCATGCGCATGGCGCTGGTCGGCGTGCTCGCCCTGGCGCTCATCAACGGCCCTATCGGCCTGATGCTGCTGATGCGGCGCATGACCTTGGTCGGCAACGTGCTGTCGCACGCGGTCGTTCCCGGCGCCGCGCTCGGCTTCGTCATGGTCGGGCCATCCATGGCGGTCATGGGCCTGACCGGCTTTCTCAGCGGCGTGGTCGTGGCCATCCTTGCCGGCGTCGCAACGCAGCTCACGCCGCTGCGCCAGGATGTGAACTTCGTGGCGTTCTACCTGCTCTCCCTGACGGCCGGGTCGCTGCTCGTGCTGGCGTTCGGCAGCAATGTCGATCTCATGCGCGTCTTCTTCGGCACGGTGCTGGCCATCGATCTGGGCGTGCTCGCCATGATCGCGGCCATTGCCACCGTGGTTCTGGTCGGCCTGGCGGTGTTCTACAGGCCCTTGCTGGTCGACGGATTCGATCCGCGCTTCCTCGGCAGCGTTGCCGGCCGCACCGACGTCTATGCCGGGATGTTCATGGCCATGGTCGTCGCCACGCTGGTGGCGAACTTCCTGGCGCTCGGAACGTTGCTGGCTGTCGGGCCGCTTCTGCTGCCGGCCGCCGCCGCACGCTGCTGGGCAACGCGGCTCGGCGCCGCGATGGCGCTCAGCGTGCTGCTCGGTGCGCTGGGTGGCTATGGCGGCCTGCTGATGTCGCTGCATGCCAACATGCCCTCGGGGCCGTCGATCGTTCTTGCCGACGGCATCATCTTCGTCATCGCTCTCGCGGCGAGCGGCCGCTGGTCAGTCATGTCGAGGTTCAAAGCGCGGGGTATCAGCCCATGAAACGTGTCCTGCTTGCGCTCGCAGCCTGCCTGGTCCTGGCGATCGGGGCGATCTCTCCTGCCGCCGCCCAACCGGTCAAGGTCGTGGCGACGTTCTCGGTGCTGGGCGATATCGTGCGGCAGGTCGGCGGCGACAAGGTGCTGCTGGCCGTGCTGGTCGGTCCCGATGGCGATGCCGAGCTCTATCAGCCCACGCCCGCCGATGCGAAGGCCATCGCGCAAGCACGGCTGTTCGTGGTCAACGGCAAGGATTTCGACCCCTGGCGCGACAACCTTGCCCGCACCGCCGGCTTCCGCGGCACGATGGTGACGGCGATCGACAGCGCCAAGACCATCTCGCGCAGCGTCGAGGGCGAAGGCAGCCGGCATGCGCGGCGCCTGGTCGTGGACCAGCACGCCTGGCATGACCCCGCCAACGGCGCGCTCTATGCAAAAGCCATCGCGGACGCGCTGGCCAAGGTCGATCCCGCCAACGCTGCCTTCTATCGGCAGCGGGCCGAGGCTTACGGCAAGGAGCTGACCGACCTCAGGGCGTGGGCCGTCGCGGAGATGCGGCAGATCCCCGACGCGAAGCGCAAGATCATCACATCGCATGACGGCTTCGCCTACATGGCCAACGCCTACAAGATCACGATCCTGAGCCCGGTCGGGCTGGTGAACGACAAGGAGCCGAGCGCCGACGACGTCGCGCGGCTGATCGCCCAGATCCGGCGCGCCGAGGTCAAGGCGATCTTCATCGAGAACATGACCGACCCGCGCATCATCCAGCGCATCGCCGCGGAAGGCGGCGGCGTGATCGGCGGCACGCTCTATTCCGACGCCCTGTCCAAGACCGGTGGCCCGGCCGACACCTACGTCAAGATGCTGCGCCACAACGTCGCCACCATGAAGGCGGCGATGATGAAGAACTGATCGGCGAGCCGGCGATGCTCGGCAATCTCGACACGGTGCTCGGCGACACAAGCGGGCGCATCCGGCTCGCCGCCGGCCTGGTCGTGGCCTTGTGGCTTGGCGTCGCCTGGGCCCACTGGTCGCCCACCACCAGACCCGAGGCAGCGGCCGGACCGCCGACCTACGAGCTGCGCCTGCTGGTCGCGGAAGGCCAGCCGTCGCCGGCGGGCGGCATGTTCGACCGCTTCCATGTCGCCTCGCAGCCGATCGTCACGCCGCTCAACCGCAAGGGGCAGACGGCGTTCTTCGCGACGCTGATCCGCAGCGGCGCCGAAGAGGGCGTCTTCCGGCACGAGCCTGATGGCCGGATCGACAAGATCGCAGCCGCAGGCGATTCGGCGCCGGGCGGCGGCACCCTGTCGAGCTTCGCCAAGCATCCCATCGTCGCGATGAACGACAAGGGCACGGTCGCCTTCACGGCCGCCGTCGCCGGCGGCAAGGCGGTCGAGGGCGTGTTCCTCCACACCGCTGGAAGGCTGAAAGCGATCGCGCTGACGGGCACGGCGGCGCCCGGCATCGCCAACGGCACCTTCGCCGATTTCGAGGTGCCGGCGCTGGACGACAACGACAACGTCGTCTTCCTGGCCAATGTGCGTCGTGGCCGCGAAGCGGTCGAAGGCATCTTCCTGTCCAGGGGCGGCGAGCTGCGCAAGGTGCTGGCTGCCGGCGACCCGGCGCCGGGCGGCGGCACGTTCGCGGCGTTCGGCATCCCCAGCATCAACAGCGCGGGCACCATCGCCTTCACCGCCGTGGTCGAGAAGGGCAATGTGCTGGGCGGCATCTACCTGCACCAGAACAGCGAGGCCAGGCTGCTGGTCGGGGCTGGCGACAAGGCTCCCGACGACAGCACGATCGCGAAGTTCTCGGAACGCATCGCGCTCAACGAGTCCGGCACCGTGGCCTTCAATGCCATCCTCAAGTACGGCACCGCTCCCGCGGCCGTGCTGCGCGTCGATGGCGGCAGCACGGGCTTCGTCGCCAGGATCGGAGAGGCGGCACCGGAGGGCGGCAAGTTCGGCTACCTCGGCCTGTGGCCGGCCATCGCCGACAACGGCGCCATCACATTCATCGCCTCGCTTGAAGGCGAGGCGCCTGGCATCGCGATCTTCCAATCCGATGGCGGCCAGGTCCGCCGCATCATCGCGCAAGGCGACGCCCTGCCCGGTGGCCAGAAGCTGGCGTCCTTCGGGCTCTATCCGGTCGTATCGGCAAGCCCGGACGGACAGGTGGCGTTCGCCACCACGCCCACGAGCACCGGTCCCGGCCGCGACGCGATCTACGCCTACCTGCCCGTCAAGCGCCGCTGATGGACGTATGTCAGTTCATGTCCGCCGGCGGGTATTCCATGAAGATGTTCGCTGACGTGATGAGGCGATGCGTCGTCGCCGTGCGCGGCGGCAATGCCTCGCCGCGCAACAGCTTCATGGCCATCGGCAACACGTCGTAGCCATAGCGGTCGAGATAGAAGCCGACCGAGCCGATCAGCACGCTGCCGCGGTTCGCCGGGTCGATCTCCTTCTTGTCATTCATGCCGCCATGCATCGACCGGTCGCACCCGAGGCTCACAATTGCTGCATCGTTCAGCCGGCCGGCGGCTTCCAGCGCCGCCTTTGTCGACAGCGCCGTCGCATCGTCCAGCGTTGCCAGCAGGATCTTCCTGCCACCTTGTCCGGACAGGAACCGCCCAAGCACCGCCTCCGTCTGCTGCGGGTTGCCGCCCGTGTCGAGCCTGGCCACGCTCGTCGTCACGCCGGCCTGGTTGAGCCCGGCAAGGATGCCCGCAATGCGTTCTCTGATCCGCTCGGCCGGATCGGAAACCGGGCCGACGATCGCATAGGCTGCCGGCAGGCCGGACCACATCGTGGCGGCAAACCTGCCCAGCGCCTCGCCGGCGATGCGGCCGGCGCCGGTATTGTCGGGGCCGTAGATCGGCGCATCGCCGATCGCCTGGCCGATCGCGATCACCGGGATGCCGGCGCCTTTCAGCCGGCGAGCGATCTCCGCATTGGTCGCGGGATCATCGAAATAGCCGATGTAGAGGGCCGCCTTGTCGCGGATCGCCGCCTCGGCATTGGCGAGCGCCTTGGCCTTGTCATGTCCGTTGTCGAGCGGGCGCAGGTCGATGGGATAGCGCCGCGCCGCCAGCTGGAAGCTGCTGCGCACATCGGCACCCGTGAAGCCGAGGCCTTCGATCCGCACACCGGGCTCTTCCGTGAGGTTGGCCAGCACGACGACCGGCCTGCGATCCTGCGCCGCGGCGGCTGGCACGATCGCCGCGCCGATCGACGCCAGCGTCGTTGCCACAAACATCCGGCGCCCTGCCGAGGGCGCCGGTCTCGTGAACCAGGGTCGTGCCGTCATGAATCAGCGGATACCTTCGATGGCCACGAACGTGCCCGTCAGGCCGACCGCCTTCGGCACGGTCATCGAGAAGAAGAACGTGGCGCGGTTCGTCTGGGCGACCTCGGCGGCCATCAGGTCCGTGCGCACGTTCTCGATGATGTGGATGCCGCTGTCGGTGATCAGCATGTTGTGGACGATGAAAGCCTCCTTGGGGTTCTCGCCCGGGATCACCTCGACGGCCCACGAGTCGGCGCCGACCGCGACCACCTTCTGCTCGATCAGCCACTTGGCCGCCGCCTTGCCGATGCCGGGCTCGCCGCTGTTGTACTCGGTGTTCTTGGCCGGGAACTGCGCGAACAGGTCGCCCCAGCCGGTATGGATGATGACGATGTCGCCTTCACGCAGGGTCGTGTTCGTCATCTTCAAGCCGGCCTGCAGATCCTCCGCGGTGATCACCGTGCCCTTGTCGAGGCAGGGCGTGCGGCAGTTCGCGTTGGTCTTCAGCTTGCCCGCCTGCTGGTAGACCTTGACCACGTCGATGAACACGCCGCGGGTGGCGAAGCTCTTGAGGTTCTCCAGGCCCAGCTTGGTCATGTTGTTCTGGGTGATGAACTTCCCCATGGCGATCTGGTTGTAGTAGCAATCCTGCCGCCCAATGTGCCCCATGCCATCGAGGTGCGTGCCGACGTGGCTCTGGCTGAGGTAGGTGTCTTCCATGTAGGTGAGCTGGTTCTCGCCGAACGAGGCACCGGGCGCGAGGCTGGTCGCCGTCAGGATGGTCTTCGTGAAGCGGGTGCCGAACAGCGGCACGCCGTCGGTCAGCGGGAAGGACATCACGATGACCTTGCCCTCCTGGATCTCCGCCGCGGCAGCCTTGGTCACGGCCGGCGTGATGCGGTTGGTAGCCCCGGTCTGATCGTCTTTGCCGAAAGGTGAAGCCGGCACGATCTTGCTGCAATCGGTTTGCGCCAGGGCATTCGCTCCCAAGCCGATCGATGCTACGAAGGCAATGCCCGTCAAGGTCGACACCATTCTCATGACATCTCCTCCTCTTCATTGCCGACGCGGCCTGCGGCCGCGCGCCCCCTTCTTGAGCGGGGTGGCGAAGGGTTGCCCAACGCCCCGGCCGAGTCAAAATCAATTCGCGGACGGTCTTCAAATTGTTATGGCGTTGACGTGCTATTTGTTCGCCGGAACCGGGCTCGCCCCGTGGCCGCTGGTCTTCACGGCTTCAAGCCGATGGCGAAGTCATGGTTCCAGGCAACCCTGATGCCGATGACATGGTCATCGGTGTTCTTGCCGGTGTCTGTGTCACGCACACGCTGATACTTGTACCCGGCGCCGAGCTGCCATTGCTCATCGAAGCGGTAGAACAGGGAGGTCGCGATCAGCCGGTCGCGTATCTTGACGACGCCCGGGGCATCGGCATTGCGCAGCGTGCCGGTGAGATACCATGTCCAGGCGCCATTGCCGACCATCACGTTGGCGCCCCAGTACGTCAAGCTGCCCGGCTGGCCACCCCCGTTCCAGAACCGCACCCACTCGATCGATGGCTGGATCGTCGTCCTGCCGGACAGCAGCACGTCCGTCACCCTGGCCGTGTAGTCGAACGCGATTGCCAAGCCCTGCTCGTTGCGGGTCTCGGCGCCGGCGGCACCCCTTGCCGGGCTTCTGTGCAGGAAACGATAGCCGAGATGGATGCCGAGCTCGGGCAGGAAGTCCAGGTCCGAGCTGTCAAGAGTCGCCGAGAAATTGTTGAACCTTCCCGTGTTGCCGAGCCCGCCGTCCGACCGGCGCAGCCGGCTCTGGCGCTCGACCGTCGACCCGCCGGCGCGGGGTGCGGTAATGATGGAGCGATGCAGGAACGTCGTGTCGGCGCGGAAGATCTGCCCCGTCAATTCATGCTGGCCGACGCCGCGGTCCCGCAGGTCGCCGCGCAGCACAAAGCCGGCGCCGATCATGTCGATGGTCTGGTAGTCCTCGGTGAAATCGACCGAGAACAGCCCTTCGGCGCGGTGGTGATCCTGCAGATAGCCGAAGGTCGGTCTGATCTTGCCGATGAAGAACCCGACCTGGCCGAGATCGACGTCCACGAAAAGCTGCTCCATGAACAGCCCAAAGCCCCGGAACGCCTCGCTGCGATGCGGCCGCAAGGCACGCAGCGGCTCGCCCCTGACGTTGCCTTGCACCGAGAGCCAGTCATTGAAGTGGAGTCCGAAGCCCAGATTCACGTCATCCAGATACATCTGGGCCGCGCGATGGGGCGTGAAATCGGTGGCAACCGGACCGTCGACGCGAAACGAGGCCTCGAAAGCGCCCTGGATGAATGGTCCATCGAACGCCCTGCCGGCCATGCTGTCGACACCGTGCGCCCAGGCGCCGGGCCCGAGCACAAGCGATGCGATGCCGGCCAGCCTCGCGGCTCCCCCCTTGAGCATCCTTCCCCCCGACCATGGTTCGCTGTGGCCGCTTCACATCGCCGATCACCGCCGGCTTGCTTCCCTCGTTCGTGGCACGAACATATCTGACGCATCGTGACACAGCCACATGGCTCCCGCTGTCATCCCAGCCGCGCGCCATGGCGCGCGCCAACATGAAAAGGGCGCCGCTGTGGCGGCGCCCTCTCGTCGGCATAAGGTGTTCTCAGCAACGATCAGGTCACGGCGATGGGACCGCCATTGGAGCCGGTCGCGCCCCGGATGGGCGCCGGCGAGAAGATGTAGGCGAACTGGTGCTTCCCGTCGGCGATCAGGGCCGTGAAATCCAGGTTCTCGTGGTTGTAGATGCCCTGCTTGCAGATCAGCTCGCTGTGCACCGGGAAGACGAGGTTCTTGTCGGGGTTGGGCACGACCTCGACGGCCCAGCAATCGCCGCCGGTCACGCAGGCGCCCTTGTCCACGACCCACTTGGCGACCTCCAGTCCGATGCCGGGCTCGCCGCTGTTGTACTTGTCGTTGTTCTTCATCCACAGCTTGCCCCAGCCGGTGTTGAAGAACAGCGCGTCGCCTTCCTTGATGTCCTCCTCCTTCATGTTCTGCTTCGTCATGGCGGCGCGCAGGTCGGCGAGCTTGATCTCCTCGCCGGCTTCCAGCATCCGGCCCTTCACCGCCTCGACGTCGAACAGATGGCCGCGCGTGAAGATCGGCTTGCAGTTCTCGATGCCCAGCTTCTTCAGGCCGTAGGCGGTGATCATCTCGAACTCGGTGACGCCGTTGTAGAAGCGCATCTCGGTCATGTCGCCATCCTTGCCCATCTGGATGCCGATGTGGCCGAGCCCGTCGAACTGCGTGCCGGTCTGCGCGACCTCGGCGGCAAGGAACTCCTCGTGGCCGATCAGCCGGTTGGCGCCATACGAGCTGCCGGTCGGCGTGGTCCGCACGCTGAACGTGCGCTCGCCGTATTTCGGCATCGCCGATTCATAGACGCGGCCGATGCGGTAGATCTTGCCGTCCTTGATGCCCTTGACGGCATCCAGAACCTTCGCCGGCGTGATCCAGTTGGACGCGCCTGCCTGGTCGTCCTTGCCCCACTTCGGATGCGGCCACCACGGCTTGTCCGACAGCGCCGGTGCCTGGGCGACCTGGACGGGCTGTGCCGCCGCGGTCCGCGGCGCCATCGCACCGAGGACGGCGGCGGCCCCGCCCACCAGCGTGGCCGCCTTCAGGATGTCACGGCGCTCCGCATCCGGCGCGTCGCCATCTTCCGCCGCGCGGCGGAGCTTGCTCAGGTCCATGTTCGTGTTCCTCCCAACCTGGTCGGGGCACATTGCTTGCCCTCTATCGACCCGCTGGTAGTGTTGCCGAAATCGCGACAGCGTCAACAAGTGTAAGTTGCGCACCGTTGAACGAAGATCGTTGGGGAAAGACCGATGAGCCTGTTCGATCCCGACAAGTCGGCCGGCCGCATGCCGGTGGCCCTGATCACCGGCTTCCTCGGCAGCGGCAAGACCACGCTGCTGAATCACATCCTGCGCGATAGGCGCATGGCCCGAAGCCTGGTGCTGGTCAACGAGTTCGGCGAGATCGGGCTGGACCATCTCTTCGTGCAGTCGGTCGACGGCGACATGGTGCTGATGAAATCCGGCTGCGTCTGCTGCACCATCAAGGGCGACCTGGAGCGCACGCTGCGCGACATCGCGCGCCAGCGGCAGGCGCAGGCGCTGCCGCCGTTCGACCGCGTGCTGATCGAGACCACGGGCCTGGCCGACCCGGCGCCGATCCTGGCCCTGCTGCTCAACAACCCGATGACGGCGCACGACTATCGGCTCGACGCCGTGGTGGCCACGGTCGACCTCGTGCATGGCGCGGGCCAGCTCGACGCGCAGCCCGAGGCCGTCAAGCAGGCGGCTGTGGCCGACCGCGTGCTGCTGACCAAGGGTGATCTCGCCTCGCCCGGGCAGCGGACCGCGCTCGATCAGCGCCTCGCGGCGCTCAACTCAGGTGCGCCGCGCTTCGAGGTGACCCAGGGCGCCATCGACCCGGCGCTGCTGTTCGATGCCGGACCGTTCGATCCCGGCGGCAAGACCGACAAGGTGCGCGCCTGGCTCGCCGCCGAGAGCGTCGACGCACACCATCACGATCACGATCACGCGGATCACCATCATCACCACGCGCCCGCCGATCCCAATCGCCATGACGCGCGCATCGCGAGCTTCTGCATGACGTGGGACACGCCGCTGGACTGGGACGTGTTCAATCGCTGGCTGTCGCTGGTGCGCGCCAGCTGGGCCGACCGCCTGCTGCGCGTGAAAGGCGTGCTGAACGTTGCAGGTGAGGACCGGCCGCTGGTGCTGCACGGCGTGCACCACGTGTTCCACCCGCCCACCCTGCTGGCCGGCTGGCCCGACGACGACCGCCGCTCGCGCCTGGTGTTCATCACCCGCGACCTGCCTCGCGCCAACGTCGAGGCAAGCTGGCAGCAGACGCAGGAGATGGCGTAGTACCGCCTATCGGTGGAAGGTGAGTCGCGACCGTCATCCCGAGCGCAGCGAGGGATGACGGGTGTGTCAGCGACCAGCGCTTCCAGGTTATGGTGCACCGGAAGGCGAACGGGGCCGGCGACCTCTGCCTCGTCTACAGGACCGGCGGCACGAAGCCGCCCCACGCCTGCTCCAGCAGCTGCGCGAACTGGATCGGCGTCGCATCCTCGAGGTAGGGCCCGATGATCTGCACGCCGATCGGCAGGCCGGTCGGCGTGCGGTCGATCGGCGCCACGCTTGCCGGCAGGCCGGCCGCGGTGGCGGGGCCAGCCCAGACGATGTTATTCGTGTAGGGCTGCGCCTGGCCGTCGACGTCGAGGCGGCGGGCGGACACTTCGGCATGATCGTGCGGGAAGGCCGCGGTCGGCATCGGCGGGCAGAGCACCACGTCGAATGTCTTGAACAGCGTCGCCCATTGCTGCTGCTGCACGGTGCGGGCGCGACCGGCAGCCTGCCAATCGCGCCAGCCGATATTGGCGCCGCGGACATAGATGGCATCCAGGCTCTGGTTGTCGGCGCCCATCGACGCCGCGAGCGCACGCATCTGCTCGTAGTACGCCGGCGGCCGGCCCGCGGTCAGGACCGGGCCGAGCAGGCGCATATAGGTGCGCGTCGCCTCGGCGAGGTCGGGCAGCAGCGGGCTTTGCCGCAGAACGGTGGCGCCCTCCTTGTCGAGGCGGCCGGCCAGCCGCGCCAGCGCCGTGCGGATCGCCTCGGCGGTGGGGCAGAGCGGATGGGTGTCGATCACCAGCACCCTGAAGTCGCGCAGCACGCGATGCCGCGGCCGCGGCAGGACCAGGCGCCAGCCGACGCCGTCGCGCTGCTCGTCCGGCCCGGCGACGATGTCCAGCGCAAGCGCCAGGTCCTGCGCGCTGCGCGCCATCGGCCCCACGACCGACAGCCCGTCGCCGGCCGATGGGATCGCCGGCGCGCCCGGGAAGGTCTGGCCGCGCGAAGGCACGATGCCGTAGCTCGGCTTGTGGGCGAACACGCCGCAGTAATGCGCCGGCGTGCGCAGCGAGCCGCCGATATCCGAGCCCATCTCGAGCGCGACATAGCCTGCCGCCAGCGCCGCCGCGGCGCCGCCCGACGAGCCGCCCGGCGTGCGGGCAATGTCGTAGGGATTGTTGGTGGTGCCATAGACGGGGTTGGTGCTCTGCCAGTCGGCCAGCGCCACCGGCACGTTGGTCTTGCCCATGATCACGGCGCCGGCTGCCTTCAGCCGCTGCACCACGACGGCATCCTCCGTCGGCCGCCAGTCCTTGAAGGATGGGAAGCCCCAGGTCGTGGGCAGCCCGGCGATGTTGTAGGACTCCTTGACCGTCATCGGCAGGCCCAGCAGCGGCCGGCGCTCGCCGCGCGCCAGCGCCTGGTCGGCCGCGACAGCCGCCTGCCGTGCCCGGTCGAAGTCGCGCACCACGACGGCGTTGATGTGCTTGTCGAGCCCCTCGATGCGGGCGATGGCCTGGTCGAGCAGCTCGACCGCCGAGACACGGCGCGCCGCGAGATCGGCCACGAGATCGTGCGCCGTGCGGTACCACTTGCCGCCCTCGGGCGCCGGTACCACCGCGGCGATCTGCCCGAAGCCGCGTGTCGCTGGAAGCGTGCACGCCGCCGCTGCGGCGCCTGCCAGGAATGCCCGGCGGCCGGCCGCGCCAGCCTGCCTGACCGAAGACCTGTCCATCACAGTCTCCTCCCTTCGCCCTGCCCCGCCCGCAGCGTCACCCGCCTCCCGAGCGTGGCGAGGCGCGACAGTCCGACAGCGGCGCTGCGTTGGGAAGCACGAAATCACAGGCGCCCGCTCCGGCGCCTGGCGCCGGGTCAGGGTGCCGTCATCTTCCCGGCGTCCGCAGGGGATTCGCATATGGGAGCACCGGTGCCGTCTCCTCGCCCCGCGGCAGCGGGGCGAGGGGTGGACGGCAGCATATGCGAATGCCCTGCCGGCGTCCGGGAGCTCCGGGTCTTGTCGAGCAGCGGCCTGGTCGGCGCATGGAGCCGGAGCGCCAGCCACTACACGCGTTGCGCCCGTGCGCGCCACGCGGCCGGCGAAGCGCCGGCAACCTTCTTGAACGTGCGGCTGAAGGCAGCCTCCGAAGCGTAGCCGACCTCGCGGCCGACGGTGGCAACCTTCCCTGCGCCATCGGATAGCCGGCGCGCGGCCATCTGCATGCGCCACTGGGTCAGGTACTGCATCGGCGGGCACCCGACCAGATACGCAAAGCGATCGGCGAGCACCGACCGGGACGTTCCGGACGCTCGCGCCAGCCCATCCAGCGTCCAGGCGGAGGCGGGCCGCTCGTGCAGCAGCGCCAATGCCCGGCCGACCGCGGGGTCGCGCAGGCCCGCCAGCCAGCCGGGCGTGTCGCTCTTGATACCGGCGAGATAGCGCCGCAGGACCTCAACGAAGATCAGCTCGCTGAGGCCCAGGCGGACGCAGTCGCTGCCGGCCCGGGCGATGCGTGCTTCCGCGAGCGTCAGATCGATCAGCCGGTCCAGGACATCATCCTGCGCATCGCCGGATCGCTGCAGGTGCAGCAGCCTGGGCAAGGCGGCCAGCAGCGGGTTGAACGGGCGCGCATCGCAGCCCAGGAAGCCGCAGACGAAGCGGGCGTGCTCGGGACCGCCGCCCCCCTCCTCGACCACGAAGGGCAGCCGGCCGGCCGCCATCGCGCGCAGGAACGCCAGCGATGCCTCGGCCGTGAACTCCAGCGGTCCGCCCGGTCGGCTGACCATCGTGTAGGGATCGGCATGCGGGAAGACCAGGATGTCGCCGGCGCCGAACCGCACCGGCTCCAGCCCGGGCAGGCTGGCATAGCCGGATCCTGCCAACGCGATATGGTACGAGACGATGTGCTGCGCCCGCGGCAGGATGATCGGCCCGAACGTCGTCGCATGCGGCACTTCGATGCCCCACGGCGAGGTCGCCTCGACCAGGAAGAACAGGGCGCCGGTCAGCTTGACCGTCCGCACGACCTCCGACAGCACGTCCTTGCCTGCGCTGCCCGCATCCACCGGCGCGGACAGGCGTCGGCCGGACGGCACAGCAAGCGATCCGGACACCTGGTCATGGGGTCGAGCCATGGCCACGACTATAGTTCCGTGCAAAACGCGCGCCCAGCGCCTTTGGACCCTTCATAACGCGGAGGCTCGACATGAACGCTCCTGAGGGAGGCCGAACGCCCGCCGAAGTCTACGAGACGCTGTTCGTCCCGGCGCTGTTCCGGCAATGGGGCCCGATCGTCGCCGGCCAGGCAGAGATCGGGGATGGCGATACGGTGTTGGATGTCGCATGCGGCACGGGCGTGCTCGCCCGCGCCGCGTATGAGCGCGCCGGGCTGCACGGCAAGGTCGTCGGCCTCGATGCCAATCCCGACATGCTGTCGGTGGCCCGCCGCAATCACGCGCAAATTGACTGGCACGAGGGAAAGGCCGAGTCGCTGCCGTTCCCCGATGCAAGCTTCGACGCCGTCGTCAGCCAGTTTGGCCTCATGTTCTTCGACGATCGTCCCGGCGCGCTGCGGCAGATGATGCGCGTGCTGCGTCCCGGCGGTCGGCTGGCGGTTGCCGTCTGGAGCGCGCTCGACCGCGCGCCGGGCTACGCCGCTCTCGCCCGGCTTCTCGGGCAGCTCTTCGGCGATAGCATCGCCGATGCCTTTCGTGCGCCCTTCGTGCTGGGCGATCCCGGACGGCTCCTCGCCCTCTGTCGCGCAGCGGAAATTGCCGATGCGAAGGTGCGCGAGCACAGCGGCACCGTTCGATTCGCCTCGATCGATGCCCTGGCCTCGGCGGAACGCGCCTGCGTCTGGACGCTCGGCGGCCTGCTGGATGACGCCCAGTTCGCCGACCTGCTCAAGCATGCCGATATCGCGCTCAGGCCCTACGTGACGGCAGACGGCGCCGTCGTCTTCGACATGCCAGCCCTCGTTGTCACGGCGCGCAAGCAGCAGTGAGACGTTGTGCGCCCGGCTTCAACGACCGGGCGCACAACAGTGCCGGGCGGCGCCTCGATCAGGTTCGCTTGAACCCTTCGACCTCGCGCGCCGCCCAATCAAGCGTCTTGTCGAGCGCTTCGCCCTGGAAGTATCGCACGATCATGTGGGCCTGGATCGACTGGGCCCAGATCTGGGCGGCGATCAATGGCGGCGCCGGCGAGCAGGTGACGCCGGCAACCTGATCACCGCCCCGGATGGGATAGTGCGAGATCGAGCCCTTGGGCGGCCCTTCCTCATCCCAGGTCTTGAAGTCGTTGAATTTCGAGTAAGGCGGGATGTCGTAGCCCTGGCTGGCGGCGACCTGCCGCTCGGCGGTCTGCCGGGAGGTCAGGTGCTCGAGCAGGCTCCTGGCTGCCTCCTTGTTCCTGGAGAAGCTCCAAAGACCGTAGAAGCGCGGCAGGATCGGATTGAAGCGCCCCTTCGGTCCCTTGGGGAAGCCGTGCGTCCAGCACTGCTCGGCGACCTGCGGCGCATCCCGCTTGGCGACGGCCCAGGCGCTGGGCGGGTTGCAGATCAGCGCGCCGCGTCCCGAGATCAGCCACTTGTTGTTGGATGAGTCGTCCCACGCCGGCGCGTCCGAGGGACAGAATGCAGCGAGCTTCTTCGCGTAGTCCATCACTTGCCGGACAGCGTCCGACTTGACCGTCACGTTGCCCTCGGCATCCATGAGCTCCGCGCCGTAGGCCAGGAACAAGGCCCCGACCCATTGGTTGGTGTCGGTGGTGCTGCCCAGCGGCAGGCCGAAGCCGTGCCCTGCCTTCTTGCACTTCTCCGCCGCGACAAGGAAAGCGTCCCATGTCCAGCTTGCGTCCGCAGCCGGCTTGCCGGCGGGATACAACGCCTGGACGTCGATGCCGGCATCGGCCTTCATCATGTCGATGCGCGAGCAGCATCCGAGCAGGAGCGTGCCGCGCGTCATCGGCACCGCCAGCCAGCGGCCATCGAGCTTGCCGAGATATTCGACCGCCGGCTCGATCGGCCCGTTCGTGGCGATGACACGCTTGATGACGTCATCGACCGGCTCGAGCCGCGCGTTGTACTGCGCCGCCTCCCAGTTGGTGAACTCCATGATGTCATGGCCCGACTTGGCCTGGGCCTCGGCGGCCAATGTCAGCAGCAGCTTGTTCCCCTGGCTCGTGATGTAGTCGACCTTCACGTCGACCTTTTCCTTGTCCGCCCATTCCTTGATGATCGCGGACTGGGCATCGTTGGCGCCCGGGACCCAATGGTCCCACAAGCCGATCGTGAGGCTTCCGGCCGCGTTCGCGCGCTGCACGAACGGCGCGCCGACAAGGCCGACGGCCGCACCCGCGGCCATGACTCGACGACGAGACAGTTTGCGAAACTGCATGGCATTATCCTCCCTGAGCTTGTGCACGCACTCGAGTTCGTTCTGCTGGTTTTTGTGCAACGCTGCGTAAAGGCACTCGTGCCAGGCGATCCCTGAGGCCACGCCCCAACTCGTTCGTGTTCTATGTATTTCGGGCCTGTGGCTGCAGGCAGCGCCGCCCCGACTTCGACGGAGATTGGTCGGGCTGTCAACCCGCAGCGAACAAGCCGACGGCTACGATCAGGTCTATGTCAGCCTGGGACGCACCGCGAACGCGCACGGGTCCGCTCCCGCGCACGAGAGATCCCACGAGACCGCAGGGCGCTCGCATATGGGCTTTCGACTACCTTCCCCCGCCTGCGGCAGGGCATTCGCACATGACCTCGCTGTCATCCCGAGCGCCAGCGAGGGATCTCCTGCGGCAAGGCGCACGGTGCGCAATTCGCGGGAGATCCCTCGCTACGCTCGGGATGACGGTAGGGGCATATGCGAATGCCCTGCCCCGCAAGCGGGGGGAGGTAGTCGAAAACCGACGCTCCCGCTCATATGCGATCGCCCTGCATGCGACCGGGCTGCCGTGGGCACGGCCGGCGCGCGCCGGCCATGAGCAGGTGCTGCCGCTTGATTTTTGGCACGGTTGTGATATATGTTTCGCTCTCCTGTAGGTTGAAAGAAACGAAAGCCAGGGTGCTGCGGCACGCTCTCGCGTCAGGCGCCAGTTCAGGCGTGCCAGCGCGTGAGCAGAGACGCTTCATCGATGCTGCGCAAAACCAATATGACGACACGGGGGGTTGTGGGGAATGGCGCTTCCACCGGCTTTGATGCATCCGCCGATGATGGCGATCGGCGATTCACTCTACAACGGCATGCGGTCGGCCACGATCGACGGGCAGAAGACCCAGGGCAGCCCACCTGCCCTGATCGCCCGGAGCCTTGGCATCACCAGCTTCTCGGTTCCCGATCTGCCGCGGCCGGTGCTCGTCGACCTCGAGAACTGGCTGGAGCGCCTGTCTCCCATCGTCGGGGTGCCGCTGGCCGTTGCGACCATCATCGGCGACCTGCGCGAGTCGATCCGCTTCTGGGCGACAGGTCCGGCCAATGTGCCGTCGCCAAGTGGGGCGCGCGCGTTCCACAATATCGCCTTCGCCGGCGCCACCATCGAGGACATGTATCAGCTGACGGCCGAGAAGGCCGACGCGTGCGCCCGCAAGCTCGCCGCCGACGCCCTTGCCGGCGGCGGCCTCACGTCGCTGGTCGCGAACATCGGTACCCTGCTGATCATGGCCAATGCCCGCTTCACGCTGGCACCCGATCCCGAGCTTTCGGAGGCCAACCCGTTCCGCCGCAGGACATCGCTGGAGATCGTCGCGATGCGGCAGCCCCGGCGCCTGCTCGTCAGCATCGGGCACAACAACGGGCTGGTGGACATCGCGCTTCGGGCCGATCCGGCCGGCGCCACGCATCTGGCCAATGAGCTGGAGGCGCGGTACCCGGAGCTGGTCTGCCAGCTGTGCGCGCTGCCCGCCGCGGTGGAAGCGATCTACGTCAACCTGCTTCCCGCCCCCAGCGCGGTGTCGAGCCTGATGCCGACGTCGACGAAAGCTTTCGACACGGATCTCGGCCGCTACTTCGAGAGCTATGAGACGCTCATGTGCTATCGCTATGGCACCTACAGGGGCGAGCGCCTGCACGAGATCGATCTCGAGGTCCAGGCCCTCAACCAACGGATCATCGACCTGTTCAAGGTCCGTGACACGATCGGAAGGGTCCATTTCATCGACGTCTTTGGCCGCATGAAGGGCATCGATTCGAAGAACAACGGCCGCAACGCGGGCAACACGTTCATCGTCGATGGCCGGACCTGCACCAACGAGATGTTCCAGGCCAACCCGCTTCCCGGCAGCCTGGGCTTCAAGGCGGGCGGGCTGGAGGGCCTCGACGGCATCCACCTGACGGCCGTCGGCAATGCGCTCCTGGCGCGGTGGGTCCTGGAAGCCATCGCCGAGAAGGAAGGCGTGGCGATCACGCAGCCTGCCCCGGTGACCGACTCGCTCATCAGGAATCCACCCAATGCGTGGTCCTGGGCGCTCTTTGCCTACAGGGACATCATGCGGGCCCAGGCGGGCAAGCCGCATAACCGGTCGGCCCTGGAGGTCACCGCCGTGCAGCACAGCGTCGACATCGCCGCCAAGGTGATGAGCCGGATGTCGCTGACCAGCGGCAAGCCACCGGAGCCCGGGGTGTAGCACCTGCTCTCACTGATCAGCGGGTCGCACGCTTTTTCCGTCATCCCGAGCGCAGCGAGGGATCTCCTGCGAATTGCGCACGGTGCGTCTTCCCGCAGGAGATCCCTCTCCTGAGCTTGTCGAAGGGGCGCTCGGGATGACGGCATTGGCGCATCAGGCATAGCGATCCGGGTGCTCACGTCGAGCCTCTCCTCACGGAGCCAGCCATATGCTTTTCCTCGGGCGCACATGCCGAACCGCTGCCGCGGCAACCATCGCATTGGCGTGCCTCGTGGCCGGCTGCGCACCCGTCGCCGATGCCATCGACGCCATGTCGAACGGCACGGCGGAAGACCGGACCCTTGCGCCCGGGCCGGCGGCCCGGGCCCTCCACGACCGCCTCCTGGTCGCCGACCTGCACGCCGACACGCTGCTGTGGCGGCGGGCCATCAGCCCGACCGAAATGCGCCGCGGCCATGTCGATCTCGTGCGCATGGAGCGCGGCAACATCGGCTTGCAGGCGTTCACGATTCCGACGCGCGTGCCGATCGGACGCTCCTGCATATCCGGCCGCGGCCCCGACCCTGCCGGGCTGCTCGCGACGCTCAACGGCTGGCCGCCCGGAACCCGGACCTCGGCCTATCACCGCGCCCTGCACCAGGCCAGCACGCTGGCGGCGGCCGCCGCGGCGAGCCGGAAGGGTTCCGGCGCCCGTCTCAGCATCATCCGTTCGGTCGACGACCTGCGTGCCTGGCTGAGCGCGCGCTTCCCGGAGCCGGGCACCATCAATCGAGACGAGATCGGTGTGATCCTCGGGCTGGAGGGCTCGCACGCGCTGAACGACACCGTCGGCGCCGAGCTCGATGCGCTTTATCGGCTTGGCCTGCGGATGATCGCGCCCACCCATCGGTTCGACAACGCCTTCGGCGGATCGAGCGAAGGATGTGATCGCTACGGCCTCACGATGCCGCTGGGCAAGCGTCTGATCGAGACGGCGATCGCGCGGCGCATGATCGTGGACCTGGCTCATGCCTCATCCGGCACCCTGGAGGCGGCGGTCGCGATTGCCGCCAGCCACCGGCATCCGGTCGTCATCTCCCATTCGGGCCTGCGATCGTTCCTGGAGCGGCTGCCGCCGTGCTGCAACGGCGAGCCGATGCGCGGGAACACCGATGCCGAGCTGGTGGCGGTGGCCCAGACCGGCGGCGTTTTCGGAATCGGGTTCTGGAAGGAGGTGCTGGGCACGGCGGATGTCGACTACATCGTCGCCGCCATCCGCCACGCGCTCGCCGTCCTCGAAGCGCATGAGGGCCGGCCGCCGCCCGCACCCGGCCTGCGCACGATCAAGCGCGCATCGCAGCACATCGGGCTCGGATCGGACTGGGACGGCGCGGTCAGGACCGCCATCGACGCCGGGCAGGTCGGCCTGATCACCGAGGGCCTCATGGCGGCCGGCATATCGCAGGACCGCATCGCCGACATCATGGGCCGCAATGTCTGCCGTGTCGTCGCGCAGAGCCTGGCCGGCGGCAGCCTGACCTTCGATCAGGCCTTGCAGCTCTGCAACGGCGGCTGAAGCGGGACGCCGCCTCGCGCGTGGTCGGCACCTTCATCCTGCTGTTGGGTCTGACGATTCTTGGTCCCGGGCCATTCAGTCACGTGTAGACCTCAGCGCCGTATGACGAATCATGGATCGACGGCGGCATGTTGAAGAAGACATACGTTGGCTCCGCTGGCATGGCAGGCGGGAGCGCGAATCTGTCTCTCGCTCACCGGTGCCTGGGACATGCCTCTTGCGAATGATGGCGCCCTTTAGCGCAAGCCTCTGGAGGGTCAGCCAGTGCCAATCCTTGCACCATAATTCGGCGCTCCGCGCACTCACTTTCATGGATCGCGTCTGATTCGAACATTCCTGGATGTTGACCTGTGCGACAAACTAGTGCCTCGAATCACTGATCGCTGATACATCTGTCATCCCGAGCGCAGCGAGGGATCTCCTGCGCGGGACGCACGGTGCGCCATTCGCGGGAGATCCCTCGCTGCGCTCGGGATGACGGCAGCAACTCACCTTTCATCGATAGCCGGTACTGGGCTGGCTCCAAGCCTTCGGCGAAGGCAACACCGTAGAACCGCGCTCCCGCTGCGGCCCCCGCCTGAACATCCGCGTAGCCTTCGCTCAAGCCGGCATCTTCCCGGGCAAACACGCACACGTGTCAATGCTCTCGTGCCGCGACGACGCAGCCGATGCCAACACCATTCGGCTACGTCAGTTCGCTTTCGCGGACGACACGCTCATGGTTGTCCTCAGTGCTTCGGACTCGATACTGGTTCTCGTCGTTGTCTGGCGGCAGCGTCCGTACGATCTCATATCGGCCCGCGGGCGCAGCAAGAAACCGCTTGGGCAGGATTCGTACAAATTGTCCCGGCTTGTACTTGTGCGCACGCATTTGTGTCTCCGGTCGTGAAAAGGCGCAACAGCACCGGCCGCTTGAAACGGTCGGAGGGATCGTCAGGAGCACCGATCTCAGCCCCGGCGAGCAGCTGACAGCGTGGCCATAAGCCACGACGTGCATGGCATATAGGGATCAGGTGGCGATTGCGCCACGTTTAACTGCACTTTGGAGCAGCGAGGGCGGATCATCCCTGACGATCGGGTTTGAAACGGCGCCATACTTGCTCTTGCTTGCTGAACTCGACGTCCTTGGGTCGTGCAAGCATTGCTCAGCGACAATCGACGTTCAGCCACTATAGACGGTCGGGCCGGCGTGTAACGCACGCTGCACCAGGAGCGCGAAGGGACAGCGGTGCGACTCGCGGACCGAAGCAGGCGATCCGGCCGGATGAGCAGAAGAAACGAGCACATGCGCGAGAGAACATTGCTGATCGTCCAGGAGGGTACTACCGCCGCAGAGTTGCAGCGTGGCGCCGATGTCGTCCGGGCGCTTTTCAAAAGTGCCGGGATCGCACCTTGGGATGCCGCCCATGCGATCCTGCGGTTCAATCGCTCGCGGCGATGACCGCGCGCGGTGTGCCCGAACCGAACGCGGTACAGTTGGTCCTGGTCGTCGCAACGAATCTCGACTGGATAGGCCCCGCGGGACGGCAACTCTACTGCGGCGTATGGCGGGCAAGATCAATGCCGAGCAGTTGCGCTAGGCGATGCAGTGCCCGGGCAGCATCCGGGCCTGCGGGAGTGATTATCGCGCTCGGCGGGATCTGCGAAAGCGCTATAGCCGATGTCGCGCCCGGCCTGGGCCGCCACGCTCGCCACCTTGATCTGCCTGGTGATGGCGACGTTCATCCTTATCGGCGAGAAACCCTGGACCAGCGTCACGCAGAGCAGAGTCGTTGCGTGCGGCTTGCGCTGGCTACTGGCGCGCGGCTTGTTGCCGGCGCCGGGGTGCTTCGTGTTTGGCTTCTGCGATAGATGCTGACGCCGAGTCGTGACCGGGCGCCTTCGCCTGTCCAGTCTTTACCTTTTGCGTGCCTCATGGAGGGCAAAAGGCGGACGTCGGCTCAAGGCGATTTCTTCTCCCGCTCGCTCGCCAACGTGCTGCACCACGCCTTCGCGGCGACGAGACCGTCGGTCAGGCCAGTATACGTCCCGTCGCAATTGCAGCCGTACTTGCCGGCCAACGCACGTCCCAGGGCAAACCGCGGATCGGGTGCGGCCGGCGACCTGCAAACAAGGTCGCGGAACCGCACTGGGCACAGGTGGGGCGGATGGTGCTGACTCCGAGAGGCAACCGCATGTCTGCCCTCACTGGTATGTGCGATCGCGTATTCTCACATACGCTCGAAACTGTTCTTCGGGCCGTCCCGGCGATACCGCGTGCTCAGAGCCTATTGCGTTCGGGCGGACAGCAGATGTTTCGCCCACAGCCCGCGCAACTAGCGAAAGACCAAGCCTTCGCGGGCGATGCCGGCCAGCAGGGCGCGGTAGCTCGCACTCAGATCCGTCGGCGACCGACTTTCGAGTGCCGCGAGTAGCAGCTCGAGAGGCTCACTCAATCGTTCGCACACAGCGGCGTTCGCCGGCGCGCGCAACCATGCGACGGCTATCTCGACTGTCGGCAGGAACACGAACCGATCGCCGACACGCAACCGCGCCGGCGACGGAAAGCGCAGCTGAGCCCCGGCAATGCTCGCGAGAGACCGACCACGGCGCATCAACGACTTCCCTTCCGCGCTGTTCGCCGGCCAATCCGGCCTCAAGCGGTTCTCACGATGCCGGTGGTCATGCGGCTTCCTTTCCCGCGCGTTCGGGCCATGTGAGATCGTACGGACCGGAACAATCTATATCGTGGAAGCTCAGGAAGTCGGCCCGCGAACGGGCGAAACTGGCGGGCCGGCCAGAATGGCGATTGTCCACACCTTACATAGAGACTGTGGTGCCGTACCGCCATGTTTATTTTCGGCCAGACTGAGCGAACTCTCCATAGCCCCACTGCCATTTCTCGATCGCGCCGATAGAGCTGATTTCACGTCCTATGGTCGAGATGATGGCGGCGATGTCGGCATGTGAACTGGCGCAACGACACCATCCCCGACTAGGAGCCGCTCAACGCGCGCCGGCACACCGAGCAGCAGGGATGCAGCAATGCCGGCTGCGATCAACCAAAGCGCCAGGGATCCAGCATTGTTCTTCTCGGCCACACGTGGAGTCCGTACATCCGCTCGCACCTCGGGATCATGCCTTGGGAGGAGTTCTACGAGGTGGGATGCGATGCTGGTTGTGTCCGACAGTTGCCAAGTGCCGAGAGGCAGGCGGCCGATACACAGGCTCAATGCAGCGATCGCGCGCTCCTTCGACAATTGCGACAGTCGTGCTGCCTCTTCCCAGGGATCGAGATCTAGCCGGCTGAGGCCTGACAGAACGCTCACTGTCATCCCATTGGGTTCCTCACCGATGGGCGCGAAGAGGAACGGTTCAAACTCGGGCTTCGCCGTCTGGATCGACAGGTGTGGCGTCATGCCGGATGACTTCATCCATCTGCTCTTTGATATGGCGACGAACGCCACGAACTCAACAACAACTCGCTGTTCCGGCCGGATTGAGCAAATGACGATCGACCGGGACGCCGCAGTGCACGCAGCGAGGCCACGACCGTCGTACGGGTCAGGTCACGAAGTATCGAGAGCGCCCATCCAGCGGCGGGGCGACATGAATGGCCGGAGCAGCGCGCACATCGGACGACTGCGCGTCCGCGTGCGGGGGACCCAATATGCGCCGCTCTCCCAACCGGCGCTTTCGCGCGTTCGCCCGTGCGGTGATCGACGATGGTATCGATATCGTCCATGGCCACTTTGCACATGTCGTCCAGGCAATCGAACGCTATGGCCACGCCATCATCATCGCCTGAAAACGTCCCGTGTCAGTCGAACCGCGCATCCACTCACCCAAGACAGGCCCCGAAGCATCGGCGCTCCGGAGCCTTCGATGGACGGCAAGCCATCAGTTCTTCTTGGTGTCGCTCTCTCTGGCTGCGGCTATTCGTGCATCGCGAGCCGCGGCCGCTGCCAGGGCCGTCTTGATGGCAGCGTCGACTTGCGCGTCGGTCGTGAGCTGGTCGAGCCCTCTTCCGCAGGCTCTGCCGGAGTCTACGTCCGGCGCATGACCTGTGTTGACGAAAATTTCGGCCTGCTCCCCGGTTCCCTTGCTCCGCAGCCTGCCAGCTTCCGCCGCCGTGACGCCAGAACTGAGGTACGAAGCCAGGCAGTACTCTGCGCGGATCTTGTCGCCTTCTGTTTTGCGCTGCTCGGTTGCGGCGCTCCGAGACATGAACCAGCCAGGGTAACCGAAGCAGAAAAATGCCGTGGCAAGAATGCCAAGGCCAAGGCCGACCATATGCTGTTTTCTGACCGGATTTTGCCATCCGTTCGTGGCTTGCGCGGCCATGATTATGGCCTCCCGTTGGATACGGAACGAAATGTTCGCCCGCTATTCATCACAGTATCAGGTTCAGGAAAAATAGGTGGGAAGATTATGAAATATCACTATTTGCACCATAAAAAGCGTGGACACAGTTATTTCGGAGGTAAAAGTGTCAACATGGGGAATGATAAGTCATTGGACGACGAGCACCACTGTCTAGCGTTCCCCCTCTACCGCGAGTGCCGCCTGCCACGGAAACATGGGAGCCACACACCGCGTGTTATCAGTCGCCCAACGAGAGTGAGCGGCCGCAGCGAGCATTAGCCTAGCGCGATGCGTCCCTACCGCATTTGCTCATTCGGCTTTTGCGCCGTGCATTGTTCTGGCTGCGGATTCTGCACGAGACCGGCGTAGAGCCGCGTTCGTGAACTCCTGGAATCTCTCGCTTTTCATCTAGCCACCCAACTGCGATTCCATCCGTCCAACCGGTAAAATTCGACTGGCGCGTCGGTGCGCCTGAGGAGGGAGCCTGTCGCGCGAGCAGCTACGGCAGCTACGATTGGCCGCGATCGTCCCGGCCGACATGGCGGAGCTACTCCCGCCTCAAAAGACTTATGGATTAGCCGCAGGCCTACGACTGATTAGCCGAGAGCGATTGGGCAGCAAAAGCTTGCGACTCGGGCGTTGCCATGGGACATGTATCATATGCGATGAACCCGCGCGTGCACGTTTACACTGGCGGCAGCTGGAGCCGAACGAGGCAAGTACAATGTCGGACGCCCCCATCGTGCTCGATGACCGCCGCGGCATGGCTGCGCAAAGAGCGACCGAGATCCGCCGCCGCCTCGCCGAGGTAAGAGCCGACCAAGCAGCGCTGCGCGAACGGCAGGCTGAACTCGAGAAGGTGATGGCCGCCGCGCCCGCGCAAACTTGGGCCGAGGCTGCTGAGAAGGCGTGCTACCTGATCGAGCTCTTTGCCGCCACGCCGGGCGCCGAAGACCCGCGTCGACAGCGTCTGATCGCAAGCGTGCTTGATGATTTCAGACGCTTCACCGATGGCCCCCCGGACCGAGTGGACGGCGGTTAGAACGATCCGGGGCCGGCATGACGCCACCTGGTGTTCTCGGCCGGCGAGGGCGCGGATCGCCAGCACCAAACCAGGGCGCACGCCGATGCGCGCGGCGTACCAGCAAGCAGGACAATGGCAGCGCTCTGTACGCTAACGATGGTCGACACGCTTGGCAAAGATGCCCAGACCACGGCGATCATCATCCCTGCTGCCGCCATGCTGGTACCGAAAGCGGCAATGCCCGGCCAACAAGCGGCAAGACATCCGCGCTTGAGCCAGCGCAGCCGATCCCGGCCATATCCGATGCCAAAAGCTCAATCGGGCTCCCCTCGCAAGACCCGTCAGCGGGAGACCTTTCGATGCGGCTCAAGGCACGACAAGTGGGCAAAGCCTGTGGATTTTATCGGCCACTAGAAACTTCCGATGCATGTTCGTGAGTCGCACCGGGAAACGACCACGGAACAACAGCTTGCGTCGCCACGGCTAGCGGCATTGCACGATGCGGTAAAGGCGACAGGTTTATTTTCTGGTCCCTGATGCCAAATGAGCAGCGGTCCCCATCTATATGGCGGACTTCTTCTGCGCGCGTTGGTTGATGCGCGTTATCAGTTTTGAGCAGCGGCTTTGACGCCCAACAGAAGAGCCCGCCCTACGGAAAGCGGTGACCGACATCGCGAATGAATCTCCACAGCGATCGGCTGCCCCCCAACGACCGACCGCGACCAGCACCGATAAGGCGGGCGTCACGGCCGATCTTGCGGCGCTGCGGCGGACATTGTCGTCCCATCAGACGGGCAGCCGGGCGAGCAGCCTGGGCCAGCTTGCCTCGTCGTTCCTGCCCTTTCTCGCATTGTGCGGGGCGATGTACGCCACCCTGGCCGTATCCCTCTGGCTGACATTGGCGATGGCAGTGCCGGCCGGAGGGTTCCTCGTGCGCATCTTCGTCATCCAGCACGATTGCGGACATGGTGCATTCTTCCGCTCGCCTGCCGCCAACGACTGGATCGGCCGGCTATGCAGCCTCGCGACATTGACGCCTTATGCGAACTGGCGACGCCAGCACGCAGTTCATCATGCCAACTGGAACAACCTCGATCGCCGGGAAAGCGGCAGCGATATCTATTCGGCTTGCCTGACCACGCGCGAGTACCACCGCCTCAAACCGCTGCGGCGCACCCTCTGGCGACTTCTTCGTCACCCGGCCATCGCCCTGATCATCCTGCCCCCGCTCGTGTTCCTGCTGGTCTACCGCCTTCCGTTCGACACGCCGGCGCATTGGCGGCGAGAGCGCCTTTCGGTTCACGCCACGAACCTCGCGCTGGCGACAGTCATCGCCGGCCTCGGTTTCATCGTAGGTTTCGGAGCCATGGCAGTGGTTCAGCTTTCGATCATGGTGGTCGCCGCCATTATCGGGGTCTGGCTGTTCTCAGTGCAGCATCGCTTTGAGGCGGCGCGCTGGTTCACGCGCGATGAGTGGTCGGCCGTCGACGCGTCGCTGCGCGGTACGTCCTATCTGCGGCTGCCCCCCATCCTGCAGTGGTTCACCGGCAACATCGGCTTTCACCATGTCCATCACCTCAATCCACGGATTCCCAACTACCACCTCGCGGCGTGCCACGCAGCGAGCCATTACCTACAGCAGGTGCCCACCCTGACCCTGCGCGACGGGTTGAAGGCCGCGACGTACTGGCTTTGGGACGAGGCCCAGGAACGAATGGTCCGGTTGCGCGACTGCCAGCCACGCCGAGACCCCCTTATTTGATGAAGAGCTGAAGACATGGGGCTGAGAAACGGCATGCCTGAGCGGCTGAGCCTCGGTAAAGCAGGCCAAGCCTGAATGGGCAGACGCACGGACGATGCGGCGAAGAAGATCGGACGTCGGCGGTGCCGACATGGAAGTGCTCGGCACGTTCGTCCGCCGGCACACCGGGAAGCGAGCGCTGCGGCAGCGTGAGGTCCCGTGCGCGCCGCCGTAGCGCGCAAGCACGTGCAGGAATCAGCACACCGCATTGAAATACGCGATTGATCTCGCAGGCACATCGTCCGCATGAGCAATCGGTGATCCGTGACTGACGCCGGGCCGCGACGCCGTCTTGAAAGTGATGGTGAGGAGTACATTCAACAGCTTGAAGGGCCGTCCAGTCAGATACTCATGAACAAAAAGGGGTGACACGACATGCCAGAAGTGAATACCCCGTTGGCCGAGCTCTTTCGGCAGCAAGGGCTGGATGCCCTGGCCAGAGTCGGCGCAATGACGACCGCCGTCCGGGCGCCGGCGGCGAAGGAAATGACCTTTCCTATTTTAGAGCCAGAATATTGTCACTGACGGCCCTCCGGCTCACTGGACGCCGATCCTGACAATCAGGGCTTGCTACTGTTAACTTCTGGTGGTAACAGAAAGTCATGAGCGAGGATCGTGATCCGAGCCTCGACACGCTTCTGGACCTCGACGGTCAGGTGCTCGTTGTCGATCCCAAGGGCGGTCATTGGGTGAAGTTTATCGTCACCCGCGTTCCGGCGTCGCCGGAGAAGCCGCACGGCCTCGATTACTCGCTCACGCTTCACGGGCCTTCGGGCGAACGGCTGGTTGGCTTCGACAACGCCCATCCGGTCGGCCGGGGCAGACGCGGCGAGCCGATGGACCATCGGCACCGCCTCCAGACCGTAAAGCCCTATGCCTACGAGGAAGCGGCCACGCTGCTGGCCGAATTCTGGCAGGCGGTGGACGCGGTGTTGAAGGAGCGAGGCGTGCTATGACGACATTGAAAGTCGGGATTGCCGGCTACGACGAGATGAAAGCCCGCACCATGCGGATCGCACGCGGCGAGGAAAAGCCGGCGGCGGACGATCCGAAGGTGTGGTTCACATCCATGGAATCCTTCGCGCAGCTCCTTTCCAGCGGGAACCGCGAGCTGCTGCGCGTCATCGACGAGCAGTCGCCCGGCTCGCTGGAGGAACTGTCGCGGATCACGGGGCGGGCGAAGCCCAGCCTGTCCCGAACCCTCAAGAAGATGGCGAGCTACGGCCTGATCCGCATGGAGTCAGGCGAGGGGCAGAAGGTCGTGCCCAAGGTGTTGCATGATCGTGTGGAGCTGGAGTTGCCCTTGCTCGAACGGCGCAAAGCGAAAGGAGGCCGCAGATGAACGCCCAACCCCGAATCGGCAGCCGCGTCGTCGATGTCGAGCAGCGCGGTGCTGAGAGATGAAGAAGAAAGCTGGAGATCGTCAGCCACCTGAACAGGAACCGCATGTTCACCCGCAATGGCGGGCGTTGGGGCATCGGCCAGTTCCACCGCATCCTGACCCGGCGCACCTATATCGACGAGCATCAGTTCAACAAGCGGTCCAAGGCTGAGGAGACGAAGCACGAGGATGAGGTCGTCACCGTCGCGGTGCCGCCGCTGATCGACCTGGAGACCTTTGAGACCGTCCAGAGGCGCTTGCTGGCCAACAAGCGGATCATGCCTCTTTTCGTTCCGGCGGCCTGCGCAACGCAGGTACTCTGGATGTCGAGGGAGCCCAGCGACAGGCTGGTCGTCCAGGCTGCGGCCAATGCCGGAAAATGCTGGCTCGGTTGATCGATGAGAGTTCCGGTCCAGTCCGGGAGCGCACGGGCTCTTCGGTTACGCGACAAGCAACTGGAGCGTGTAATTCCTGTTTTATTCTCCCTTGACGTGAGGCGCGTTGTGATGTAAACAGAAAATCGTAGTTCGCGTTCCCGCCGCCGGGGCTAACGGGCGCTTCCGCCTGCCCAGCAGTCAAAAGGGCATGCCGCCGCCGGGCATCCAATCGGGCGCCCGCTTACGCCACCGAAGCAGCCGCTTCGGCTGCGAAGGCCGGATCGCCGGTTGCTGTCGTCAAGCAACACCGTCCGCCACAACATGGATGCGCCTCATGGCTGCTCCTGCTCTTGCCGTCGCGCCACCGGTCACGCCGGTTGACGGGTCGGCCGGATCATGTCCTCGATCTGCAGCGTCGATCATGACGGCAGAACCGGCGACGTCGCACGGGTTGCCCTCGGCGTCGACCGTACCGGGATCAGGGTTTCCGGTAATTTCCGGTAGACGCCGCCACGGCGCCAAGTCTATGCAAACATTGACGAAAGGATTTACCAGTAAATCCGGTACCGAATTTTTTCCCCACCGACGTTTGGCCCATCGTACCCCAGGACGATCCATCGCCGCGCTGCCGCTTGCCGGCTGCCGCCGCGACGGCGACCATCGCCGCCTTGTCCGCCTAGAAGATCGCTTCGGGCGCCTGCGGCACGCTCTTCCAGAACTCGGCATCATGGCCGAAGAAGATGCGGGCGCCGCCCTGCTCCAGGGCCGCCAGGCGGTCGAGCGAGGCCAGCATCGCCTCGCGATCGTAGACGAAGCGCGGCAGTCGGCGCCCGCGCAGGCTGCGGCAGAAATAGCAGGCATCGCCGGCCAGCACGACCTCGCCCGAGTCCAGCCGCACGCGCAGCGACTGGTGGCCCGGCGTGTGGCCATGGGTGGGGATGCAGACCACGCGCCCGTCGCCGAACAGGTCGTGCTCGCCGTCGGCCTGGATCACCGGGTGGCCGTGATCGATGTCCTGCCTGTAGAAGCCGACCTTGGCCGCGAGCTCGGCGTCCTGCGCCGCCGCCCATTCGCGCCGCTGCACCACAAGCGTGGCGTTGGGGATGAGCTGGTTGCCGCCGCAATGGTCGAAATGCAGGTGCGAGTTCACGATGTAGTGCACCTTGCCGGGGTCGTGGTCGATCGCCTCGAGCCGGGCGCTCACCTCGTCGCCGGGCTGGAACGTCTCGAAGCCGAAGATGCGCGCCACCCGCTCGCCCAGGCGGCCAGGCGCGTCGTGCTGCAGCTGCGGGTGCATGCCGGTGTCGAACAGCACCGTGCCCTTGGGGTGCTCGATCAGGTAGGACGGGATCGGCAGCAGCACCGTCCCGTCCTCGCCCTCGATCATGTCCTTGAGACGACCCGTGATACGCCCGCAGGTCATGGCGAAAAGCTTCACCGACATCGCTTCCATCCTCTTCCTTTCGCGCAACGTAGCACATATGGTCGGGACATGATTCGTGTCGGCCTTGCGCTTGCAGCGCTTGCGGTATGCGCTGCGCCGGCCCTGGCGCAGCCGGCGCCGCGCGTCGTGACGGACCTGGCCCTGCCGGTAGCCGAGGGCTACACGTTCGATCCCATCCCGTCCCCCGGGCGGCTCGCGGTCGGCCGCGACGGCGGCTTCTATGTGCTGCTGCACATGTTCAAGCGGGTGGCGGACGCCGCCGACTCGGCGCGCGAGGAGCAGGTCGACCTCCTCGCCGTGGCGCCGGCCGGCACCGTGACCCGCCGCCGCACGTTGCCGGTCCAGGAGGTCGTCGGGTCGAGCCGGTTCGATCTCAATGCGCTGGGCGTGGTGGCGGCGCGGTCGGGCGACCTCGCCGTGTTCATGAGCACCACTGATCCGGCCGGGCGTTCCAGCGCCCGCCTCCTGCGCCTGGACCCGGATTTCAACCTGAAGAAGGCGGCCCCTGTCGGCCCGCCGACACGGCACGACGATCCGGGATCGTTCTACGTCGTCGAGACCTACCTGCCGACACCGGACAACGCCGTGCTGCTGGCAGGTGGCTGGGGCCTGGGCCCGGTCGCATGGTGGATGGGCAAGCTCAGCCTCGACGGCGTGCGCCTGTGGCAGGCCGGGCCAGGTGCCGGCTTCCCGGAGCGCGTCGCGACCATCGCGCCGCGGCCGGACGGGACATGGCTGAGCGTGGCTGTCGAGATGCACGGTGTCGGACGCGGCACGGGCTGGTACATCCGCCGTCACGCCACCGACGGCCGGCCGCTCGCCCGGCTGACGCTGGCGCAACCGGACGACGCCGTGGTGGCGGTCCTGCGCGAGGGCTGCATGCTCATCGTCAACGCCAATCCCGACAGCCGGCGGAAGGCGGAGATGGTGCTGGTCGATGACCGCGGCCGGGTCGCGCGGCGGATGCCGTGGCCCTATCCGCGGACATCGTCGGTGACCGCCAACGGCGCGGGCATCGCGGCGGTCGTGTCGGATAGCGATGCCACGGACGCGCCGACCTGGCTGGTGCGTGCCGATGCGAAGGGCACCATCATCTGGCGTCAAGGCCCGATGAGCGTCGACGAGATGACGAGCCTGCCCGACGGCCGCATCGCCGCGCTCGCGCATCCCGGGCAGGCCGACGCGCCGCCGCATCTCGTGGTGTACGCCGATCCATGATGCCGACGATCAATCGTGGCGCATCCCGGGGCGCGGGGGTGCGCATCGTTGCTGCGGCGATCATTGCCGCCTGGTCCGGCATCGCGCAGGCCCAGCCGGCGCCGCGCGTCGTGCTGGACGTGGCCCTGCCGGTCGCCGAGGGCTTCACGGTCGACCCCTACCCGTCCGTCGGACGGCTGGCGATCGGCCGCGACGATGTCCAGTACGTGCTGCTGCATACGTTCAAGCCGGCGCCGGACACGTCCCGCCCCGCGCTCGAGGCGCGGATCGACCTGCTCGCCCTGGCCGCCGACGGTGACGTGACGCAGCGCCGCGTGCTGCCGGTCCAGCCCAAGATCGGGCCCAAAGGCTTCGACCTCCAGACGCTGGGCGTCGTGGCGGCGCGGTCCGGCGATCTCGCCGTCCTCGTCGGCGGCATCGATCCGAAGGCGGCCCAGCGGCGCACGGCCACCACCCTGCTGCGGCTGGCCCGCGACCTCAAGCTGAAGAAGACGACCCGTATCGGCCCGCCCGACAGCGTGCGCGGCCGCGACGACCGCGAGGCCTTCTACGGCGTCGAGGTCTACCTGCCGACGACCGACAACGCCATCATGCTGGGCGGCGGCTTCGGTCCCGGCCCGCAATCCTGGTGGATGGGCAAGTTCAACCTCGACGGCAAGCGGCTGTGGCAGGCCGGGCCGGGCCGCGGCGCGCCCGAGCGCGTGCCGGCGATCGCGCAGCGGCGCGACGGCACCTGGGTGAGCCTGGTGGTCGAGATGCGGCCCGACAAGAGCGGCACCGACTGGTTCATCCGCCGCAATGCCGCCAAGGGCAAGTCGCTGGCGCGCACGCGCCTGCCGCAGCCCTACGATTCGGCGGCCGCCATCCTGCGCGACGGCAGCGTGCTGATCAGCGACGCGCATCCGGACGGCACGCAGAAGGCCGAGATGGCGTTCTACGACGATGGCGGGCGCCTGCAGCGCCGCGCGCCCTGGCCCTATCCCCGGACCTGGCTGCTCATCGCCCATGGCGAGGGCGTCGCCGCCGTCGTCTCCGAGACGACCGCGCCCGACGCCCCGACCTGGCTGGTGCGCGCCGATGCCCAGGGCACCATCCTCTGGCGCCAGGGCCCGATACGGGTCGACGAGATCGTGCGCCTGTCCGACAGCCGGCTCGCCGCCCTGGTCCGTCCCGACAGGGCGGCACAGTCGCTGCGGCTCGTGCACTACGCCGACCCTTAGCGCTTCCAGGCCCGCGCTGCGAGGCTTGCAATGACGGCGGCCCCGAACTGAGATTGAAGCGTGGTCCGCTGCGTTCGGGATGACTGACGTGCGCGCTTCATCGGATCGTGCTCCCGCGATGCGCCGGCGGACGCTGATCGGCATCGGCGGCGCCCTCGTGATCGGCGCGCGCACGGCCGCGGCGCAGGCCCAGCCGGCGCCGCGCATGACGCTCGATGTCGCTCTGCCGCCGGCGACGGGCTTTGCGTTCAATCACGCCGCGCCGGGCGCGCGGCTCGAAGCATCGGCGGACATACGCCGCGTGGTGCGCGCCGATGCGCTGGGGGCGATCCGCTGGCACAGCGCCACGGCCGACGTCACCGACATCGCGCCGACGCCCGATGGCCAGCTCGCCGCCCTGGCGCGCTCCGGCAAGGACGGCGAGACGCTGCGGCTGGTGCGCTACGCGGATCCGTGATCTTCACCTCTCCCGCAAGCGGGAGAGGTCGGCGCGCGCAGCGCGACGGGTGAGGGCTTCACGCACGACACCTCGTCCCTGCGCCCTCACCTTCCCATCGCTTCGCGATGGGCCCCTTCCTCTCCCGCGTGCGGGAGAGGAGATAAGCCAGCGCCTTGCGGATCCGTGAACGCCTTCACCTCTCCCGCTCGCGGGAGAGGTCGACGGGTGCGCAGCACCCGGCGGGTGAGGGGCCAAGGACGAGGCACCTTGTCCGTTGGCCCTCACCTTCCCATCGCTTCGCGATGGGCCCCTTCCTCTCCCGCGTGCGGGAGAGGAGATCAGCTACGCGTCCAGCGCCTTCTTCAGGATGTCGTTGACGGCCTTGGGATTGGCCTTGCCGCCGGTCGACTTCATCACCTGGCCGACGAACCAGCCGAACATCGAGGGCTTGGCCTTGTAGGCCGCGACCTTGTCCGGATTGGCCTCGACCACGGCCCTGACCGCGGCCTCGATGGCGCCGGTGTCCGTGACCTGCTTCAGGCCGCGCTCCTCGACCAGCGCCGCCGGATCCTTGCCGGTCTCCTCCATCGCCACGAACAGGTCCTTGGCGATGCGGCCGGAGATCGTGCCGTCGGCGATCAGGTCGAGCAGCCTGCCCAGATGTGCGGCGCTGACCGGGCTCTGGCCGATCGCCACGCCGCGGCGGTTGAGCATGGCGAAGAAATCGCCCGTCACCCAGTTCGCCGCCTGCTTGGCGTCGCGGCCCTTGGCCACGGACTCGAAGAACAGCGCCGTCTCCTGCTCCGCCACCAGCACGCCGGCGTCGTACACCGACAGGCCATAGTCCTTCACGAAGCGCGCCTTCTTGGCGTCGGGCAGCTCCGGCAGCTCGGCCCGCCAGCGCGCCACATCCTCTTCCTTCAGCACCAGCGGCAGCAGGTCCGGGTCGGGGAAGTAGCGGTAGTCGTGCGCATCCTCCTTGGAGCGCATCGAGCGCGTCTCGCCCTTGCCGGGATCGAACAGCCGTGTCTCCTGCGTGATCGTGCCGCCGCCCTCGATGATCTCGATCTGGCGGCGCGCCTCGTGCTCGATCGCCTGGCGCACGAAGCGGATCGAGTTCACGTTCTTGATCTCGCAGCGCGTGCCATACGCGGACGTGCCGGCCCTGCGCACCGACACGTTGACGTCGCAGCGCATGGAGCCTTCCTCCATGTTGCCGTCGCAGGTGCCGAGATAGCGCAGGATCGAGCGCAGCTTGGTGAGGTAGGCCGCCGCCTCGTCCGACGAGCGCAGATCGGGCCTGGACACGATCTCCATCAGCGCCACGCCCGAGCGGTTGAGGTCGACATAGCTCTGCGTCGGGTGCTGGTCGTGCAGCAGCTTGGCGGCGTCCTGCTCCAGGTGCAGCCGCTCGATGCCGATGGTCTTGGTGGCGCCGTCCTTGAGCTCGATCTCGACCGCGCCCTCGCCCACGACCGGGTCCTTGTACTGCGAGATCTGGTAGCCCGCCGGCAGGTCGGCGTAGAAGTAGTTCTTGCGGTCGAACACCGAGCGCAGGTTGATCTTGGCGTTCAGCCCCAGCCCGGTGCGCACGGCCTGGGCCACGCAATGCGCGTTGATCACCGGCAGCATGCCGGGCATGGCGGCGTCGACCAGCGACACCTGGGTGTTGGGATCGGCGCCGAAGGTCGTCGGCGCGCCCGAGAACAGCTTGGCCTGGGACACGACCTGGGCATGGACCTCAAGGCCCATCACGATCTCCCAGTCGCCCGTTTCGCCCTTGATCAAAGACATGATTCGCCCGGTGGAAAGCGCATGATATCTGGTACTTAGGGCTTATGGACGACAATGTCTATTCCCTCCCCCAGCTTCGCTGGGGGAGGTGGCCGAAGGCCGGAGGGGGAGCCCACGTGGTCTCAGTTGCATAAACCACGTCGGCTCCCCTCCGCCCCTTCGGGGCACCTCCCCACTGCGTGGGGAGGAATTTAACGCGGTGGCGTCCACAAGGTCAGGAACCGCTGCACGACGGCCGCGGAGTTGTCCGACGCCAGCCGGAAGAAGGTGCGCAGCTCGTTGGCGCCCTCGCCGCCGCCGGCCAGGTCCGACAGGCTGCGGAAGGCGATGAACGGCACGCCATTGGCGTAGGCCACCATCGCGACGGCGGCGCTTTCCATGTCCAGCACCTGGGCCTGGAGGGTGGCGGACACATATTGGCGGAAGGCTGCATTATCGACGAATGCCTGCCCCGACACGCCGTTGCCGCCGACCACCAGCCGCGGCGCATGGCTGAGGCAGGCGTCATCCGCAGCGCAGCGCTTGAGGTCGACGGCGCCGATCTTGCCGGCCGCCGCCAGCATGCCGGCGTCGGCCTCGAACCAGAAGCGCTTCTCGGCGCCGCCCCTGGCGCTGCGCACGCCGACATCCATGGGGAAGATCATGCCGTGATTGGGATACGATGTCTTGATCCACGGCGGCGGCTGGAAGCGGCCGTCGGCCTCGCGCGCGAACACCGCCTCCAGGTATTGCCCCCAGCGTCCGGCCACGACCACGTCAGCGACGCGCAGCGCCGGATCGACGCCGCCGGCGATGCCGCTGACCACGATCGCGCTCACATCGAAGCGATCGAGCACGAGCTGGGACGTCATGGCGGCGTTCACCATGCTGATGCCGATCAGGAACAGCACCACCTTGCGGCCGGCGAGCGTGCCGGTGACGATCTCCACGCCGTTCACGTGATGGCTGCGGGCGTCGCCGACGGCCGCCTTCAACGCCACCCATTCCGGCTCGTAGGCCGAGATCACCGCGACGCGCGGCTCGGGATCGAGCCGGTCGGCGGCGCGCCGCTCCCAGCAGCGCCAGCACAACGCACGCCGCGGCCGTCAATGCGCGCATGGTTCAGACCTCCGACTGCAGCCTGTTGTGGCACGCAAAATGCAGCGTCACGAAACAGTGACGTGCATCGCGCGTTGCGCTCATGCCCATGAGACAAGCCTGTGACCGACTGCAAGCAACGTCAGTGCCGATCGATCAGATCAACGTCACCATCCTGAGCCGCCGATGTCACGACCGCGTCATGGCTGCGCGCTACGCAGCGCGCATCGCACCGCAGCAACGAGGACGGCCACATATCTGCATGCGCCTCGCAGCGCAGCGCCCCACTCTGGCCACACTGAGATTGCTTCGTAGCACCCGGCATCACGTAGGAGGAACGCGATCGTGCCCAAAGACTCCCCCCTCTTCCTCACCAACACCGCCAAGACCTGCCTCAAGCACACCTATCTCCAGAACGACCCGCGCGCGACAATGCGCACGCTGGGCGGATTGGACTATGTGCTGGCCAATGTCGCAGCGCCCATCTTCCGCCAGCTCATCGCCGCCCACGCCTCCTATGCCGGCCGCGCCCTGCAGGTGCTCGATCTCGGCTGCGCCTACGGGACCGGCACGGCGCTGCTGCGCTTTCCCGTGACCTTCGCCACCCTGCAGGCGCGCTACACCGCGCGCGAGATGCAGGCGCTGGACGCGGTCGAGCTGGAAGAGCTCGACCGGCTCTACTACGCCGCCTGGCCGCGCGACGGGCATCGCTATGTCGGTGTCGATGCGCGTGAGGCAGCCGTCTCGTACGCCCATCGCGTCGGCACGGTCGACAGCGGCATCGCCGCCGACCTGGAGCGCGCCGAGGCCGACGATGCGCTCGCGGCCGAGATCCTGCGCACCGATATCGTGGTCGCCACCGGCCGCATCGGCGTGCGCACCGCCATGCGCATCGCCCATGCGGCGCGGCGCGACGATCCGCCATGGATCGCGACCTTCATGAACCGCACCTCGCCGGGCGACGAGCTGGCCGCGGCGCTGGCGCCGCTCGGCCTGGTCACCGAACGCTTCGACGGCGGCAGCTTTGCCCAGCGCCGCTTCGAAAGCGCCGCCGAGCGCGACCGGGCGCTGTCGGTGCTGCAGAGCCGCGGCATCGATCCCGCCGGCAAGGAGGCCGACGGCTGGCTGCATGCCGACCTCTACGTCGCCCGTCCGGCCGCGATCGCCGAGTCGATCCCGCTGCACCGCATGGTCTCGATCGCCGGCGGCGCCTGCGGCCCGCGGCCGTGGCGCCTGCCGCGACGGGCGTAAGATGCGGAGCCTCGGGTGAAGCAATGACTGTCATCCCGAGCACAGCGAGGGATCTCCTGCGAGCGACGCACGGTGCGCCATTCGCGGGAGATCGCTCGCTGTGCTCGGGATGACGGATTGCAGGCCTAGAACCCCGCCGGGCGGGCGCTGAAGGCGGCCGCCTGCTCCAGCGCCGAGGCGGCGCGCAGCATCGTCTCCTCGTCGAAGGCGCGGCCGATGAGCTGCAGGCCCAGCGGCAGGCCGTCACCGTCCAGCCCGGCCGGCACCGAGATGCCGGGCAGGCCGGCCATCGAGGTCGGCACGGTAAAGACGTCGTTGAGGTACATCGTCACCGGGTCGTCCATCTTGTCGCCGGCGGCGAAGGCGGCGGTCGGCGCCGTCGGCGTCAGGATCACGTCGCACTGCGCAAAGGCCTGCTTGAAGTCGCGCGCGATCAGCGCCCGCACCTGCTGCGCCTTCTTGTAGTAGGCATCGTAGTAGCCGGCCGACAGCACATAGGTGCCGATCAGCACGCGGCGGCGCACCTCGGCGCCGAAGCCGGCGGCACGGGTGTTGTCGTACATCTCGGCCAGGTCCTTGCCCGGGACCCGCAGGCCGAAGCGCACGCCGTCATAGCGCGCCAGGTTGGACGAGCACTCCGCCGGCGCGATGATGTAGTAGGTCGCGAGCGCGTGCTTCGTGTGCGGCAGCGACACGTCGATGGGCACGGCGCCTGCCGCCTTCAGCATCTCGATGCCCGTCTGCCACAGCGCGTCGATCTCCGCCGACATGCCCTCGACGCGGTACTCGCGCGGGATCCCGACCTTGAGCCCGCGCACGTCGCCGCCGCAGGCGGCGGCGAAGTCGGGCACCGGCAGCGGCGCTGACGTCGAGTCCTTGGGGTCGTGGCCGGCCATGGCCTGCAGCAGCAGCGCCGCGTCCTTCACCGTGCGCGCGAAGGGCCCGGCCTGGTCGAGCGAGCTGGCGAAGGCCACGGTGCCCCAGCGCGAGCAGCGGCCGTAGGTCGGCTTCAGGCCCACGATGCCGCAGAAGCTGGCGGGCTGGCGGATCGAGCCGCCGGTGTCGGTGCCGGTGGCGCCCGGCGCCAGCAAGGCCGCCACCGCCGCCGCCGAGCCGCCCGAGCTGCCGCCGGGCACGAGCTTGCGGTTGTCGCCCCGCCGCTTCCACGGGTTCTCGACGCCGCCGAAATAGCTGGTCATGTTCGACGAGCCCATCGCGAACTCGTCGAGGTTGGTCTTGCCCAGCATCACCGCGCCCGCCTTCCACAGATTGGCGGTGACGGTCGATTCGTAGGCCGGCGTGAAGCCGTCGAGGATGTGCGACCCAGCCGTGGTGCGCACGCCCTCGGTGCAGAACAGGTCCTTGATGGCCAGCGGCACGCCCTCGAGCACGCCCGCCTCGCCCTTGGCCCGGCGCGCGTCGGACGCCCTGGCCATCTCGACGGCGCGCTCCGGCGTCTCGGTGATGAAGGCGTTCAGCCGGCGGTGTGTCTCCATCCGGCCGATGAACGCTTCGGCCAGCGCCTGGGCCGTGGTCTCGCCCCTGGCAAGGGCGGTGCGCATGTCGGCAATGGTGAGGTCGGCTAGGTCGGCCATCGACTACTCCACGACCTTGGGCACGGTGAAGAAGCCACCGGCGTTGGGGTCGGCAGGCTCGAGATAGACCGCGCCGCCCGGGGCATTGGCCAGCACCTTGGCGGCGATGCCGCCATCGCTCACCACGTCCTCGCGCATGGGCAGGGTGACATCCGAGACGCTGGACAAGGGCTCGACACCCTGCGTGTCCACCTCGTTGAGCTGCTCGATCCAGGTCAGGATGCCGGAAAGCTCCCTGGCAAGCTGCGGCCGGTCCGCATCCGGCACCCTCAGCCGCGCCAGGCGGGCGATCTTGGCCACGGTATCGACGTCGATCGACATGAACAGACTCCAACGAGACGCGCGCCGGCTGCGCACCGGGCGGCCGACGAACCGGGCATGCACCTACCCGGTTTTGCGACGCGGCGGCAAGGTCGGCGTGCGCCTCAAGCACATCCTTGAAATGACGGCCTGCGGAAATATTAATGTGTTTCAAATAGTTATTGATAGAAATTCAATCTACTTTGCTGCATTGATCCACAATGGTGCTCCGGCGGCACCGGCTCGCATTTCGGGTCAAGAACCGCCCCGGGAGGGCCAGGTGACGCGGCGGCCGCCAGCACGTAACGTGAGGCACCCGCAACACAGGCACGGAGGCATCGCGCAGCATGCAGCGCAGCGTCGTGATGATCCACGGCATGTGGGGCACCCCTCATGTCTGGCGGCACTGGCGGGCCTTCCTGGAAGCCCGAGGCTGGCAGGTGTCGACGCCGGCCCTGCGCCACCACGATGCGCCGCCGTTCGCGCCGCCACCCGGCCTGGGCACCACCTCGCTGCTCGACTACGCCGACGACCTGCAGGCCGAGATCGCACGCATGCCGGCGAAGCCGGTCGTCATCGGCCATTCCATGGGCGGGCTGCTGGCCCAGATCCTGGCGGCGCGGCAATCCTGCGCCGCCGCCGTGCTGCTCTGCCCGGCGCCGCCGGCCGGCGTCTTCGCGCTGCACCCGTCGGCGATGCGCGCCTTCCTGCGCATCCAGCGGCGCTGGGGCTGGTGGAAATTGCCGCACCGCGCGACGTACAAGGAGGCCATGTACGGCTCCTTCAATACCTGCACCGACCGTATCGCCTGTGGTCACGACTATGCGCGCTTCGTGCACGAGTCCGGCCGCGTGCTGGTCGAGATCGGCCTGCCCTTCCTCGACCGCAGCCATGCCGCCACGGTCGACCCGGCCGCCGTCACCTGCCCCATGCTGGTGATCGGCGCCGACAAGGATCGCCTGACGCCAGGTGCCGTGGTGCGCCGGGTGGCGCAGCGCTACGCGCCCGTGGCCGAGCACCGCGAGTTCGCCGGCCATGGCCACTGGGTGGTCGGCCAGCCCGGCTGGCAGGACATCGCGACATTCGCCGCCGACTGGCTGGAGCGCCACCTGCCTGCGGCCGACACGGCGAGCGCATGATGCTTGTCGATATCGCCACGCTGGCGGCCACGCTGCCGCCGCATAGCCGCCTGCTCGGGCTGGATGTCGGCACCCGCACCATCGGGCTGGCGACGTCCGATGTGCTGGGCTCGCTTGCCACGCCGCTGGAGACGATCGCACGCACCAAGTTCACCAAGGATGCGACGCGCCTGGCTGACATCGTGCGCCGGCAGCAGGTCGCGGCTCTGGCGGTCGGCCTGCCGCTCAACATGGACGGCACCGAAGGGCCGCGCTGCCAGTCGGTGCGCCAGTTCGTGGCCAACCTGGCGGCGCTGGACCTCGATCTCGGGCCGCCGGCGCGCCGCTTCGCCGATCTGCCGATCGTGCTGCAGGACGAGCGCCTGTCGACCGCCGGCGTCGAGCGCACGATGATCGAAAGCTACGACATGTCGCGCAAGAAGCGCGATGCGCGCATCGATGCCGCCGCCGCGGCGTGGATCCTGCAGGCAGTGCTCGACCGGCTGCGCCACGTCCGGGCCGGCGCCGGCGGCTGACCTGTTGGCAGGCTGTTTGTGAAAGGAGCGAAGGACCTTGCGGCATCATGGTCGCCGCATGGAGCGCAGGAGGACGCGGACGCCCCATCCGTCGACTGAATCACCGCAAGGTCCTTCGCGGCATATCCTGGGCGTGGTCGCAAGACGCTCAGGATGGCAAGCACATCAAAACCGCACCCAGCGCGTTCGCTTCTTCTGCAGGCTCGCCGGCCGGCATGCTGTCCACCGCCCGGCGTGTGCCGCGCACGGCCCCGCTACGATCCGGCGTGACGCCGGAGCGCAAGCCGCCGTCGAGCACCTCGGCCGCCAGGCGGTCGGCCTCATCCTCGTAGGGATCGTTCGCGACCCCGATCGACACGCCCTCGGACGGCCGCTGCGTCGGGGTCATGAACACCGGGACATCGAGCCCGTCATGCGCCGCGCCGTCCGCCAACCGCTGCTGCAGGACATGCACCAGCTCGTGGGCCAGCAGCCATTTGCCTTCCACCGAGGCGGGCTCGAACTCGCCGTCGGCGAAGAGGATATGATTGCCCAGGGTCAGCGCCCGCACCTTCAGCGTATCGCACAGCCTGGCGGCAAGCGCGCCGACATGGACGCGCACATCGCGCAGGTCGGCACGAAAGCGTGTCTCCATGTAGCGGCGGCTTTCCGGCGGCAGCGGCAGCTCGTCGCCGAAAGCCAGCCAAAGCTTCAGCAGTTCGCGCGGTATCAGGATCTCGGCGTCGCTCATCGCCAACTCCCCGCATCCCCTGGGCCACCCTGACGGCCCGTCGTCTTTCGCGATGTCGCCTGCGGCGCCGGCCCGGCGGCGCCCGCAGGTCGTCGTCTCAGCGCCGGAAGTCGACCGGCGTCTGCGGCGCGCTCAGCGCCAGCGCCCCGGCATCGCCGCAGCCTGGCGCGGCCGGCATGAGGCGGTCCTTCTCGTCGGTGGGCACGACGCAGACCTTGGCCGGCGATCCGACCTCAGGCTGCGGCTGGCCGCAGCCTGCGAGCAGCAGCAGGGCCGATGCGATGGCAATACGTAGTCTCATGATCCCCCTCCATATGCATATCCACGCTTGATGCCGCGGTTTGTGGTTTCACGTCGCCCGGCGCCGGCACGCGGCCGCCCCATTGCTGTCTTCGGTCCCCGGCGGGGCCGGCGGAAGCGAGCTTCCGCCGGCGGCGGCGCGATGCGGCCTGCCCTGGAAAAGAGACAGATCAGCGGAACCGATATTCCCCCGAGACCGACCCCGCTTTGCCATCACTCTCCGCCCTCCCAGTAATCCATGGCGTATCCGCCATGGCCCCCTCAGACCGAAAACGGCTTGCTGTTGAGAAAGGCCGCGCGCACGTCGCCCGCGGTCATGAAGCTCGGTGTCTGCGTCGGCGGCATGCGGCTGACGATCGTCTGGTGGAACAGGCGATAGCCGCCGCAGAAGGCGCCGTCGTTCCAGACGCGCTTGAGGTTGGCCGTGAAGAGCCCGTTGGCCTTGCCGTCCAGCGACAGCTGGTCGTCCATGCAGCCCGACATCCGGATGACGCCGGCCTGCGGCTCGACATCGCGCGCGCCGCTCGAAGCCGCCTGCAGCGCCAGATACGACCGGCGCTGGCAGTTATAGGCGGCGACCGTGACCTCGATGGGCGCGGCACGGCTGGGCGCGGCCGACAGGGTGGCCGGCGAGTCATGGCCGACCTGGGCCATCTGGTTGGCGAACACCGACAGCGGCAGCAGGCCGGCATCGCGGCGCAGCTTGACGACAGTGCCGCTGTGGCAGCTGTCGGACAGCACGACGATGCGCACGCCCCTGCGGAAGCGGTTGAACAGGCGGTGCAGCTCGCCGTCGATGAGCTGGCGATCGTACAGGCACCAGGTCTCGTCGTAGCGGTCGTCCTCGTCGGAGGCTTCGTCCGGGATCTGGCCGCCATGGCCGGAATAGGTCAGCAGCAGGAGGTCGCCGCTCTCGAGCGTCTGGGCGAACTCGAGCATGTCGTCGATGAGCTGCTCGGAGGTCGCCCGCCCGGTCAGATGGACACGCCGGTCGATGAACCCCATCGACGTCGCGATCTGCGCCATGTCGCAGGCATCGCTCTCGCCCGCGTTGAGCCGACCAGCCCAGCCGTCGTAGTGCGCCGGATCCACGCTGTTCAGTCCCAGATGCAAGGAATAGCCTCGAGCCATGATGCCTTCTCGCTGACGCTTCGCGGTGCCGTGGTTGGGGCGATCTCAGCTCAGGTCGGCGAAATAGCGCCGGAACCACGAGGTGAACGACGGCACCATCCAGAGATCGGACACCACCGGCATGCGCACGACGGCGGCCTCCCCGCCGCTCGCGGCAAAGCAGATTCTCACGTTCTCGACGGCGCTCGCATCGCGATCGCCGGCCGTGCCGACCTCGCCGTCATCGATTGCCTTGCGGATCGCCATCACCAATCTCCGTTGTCAGGTGGGGCCGTTGCACACGGCCATCTTGTGCTTGCGGCCCAGGGCGGCCGGCCGGAACATCTCCGGCAGCGCGCTCATCAGGCGGGCGAGCCCGACCTGCGATCGCACCCCGAGCTTCTCGAAGCAGCTTGCGAGCTGGCAGTTGGCCGTCGACGGCGACACCTTCAGCCGCGCCGCGGCCTGCGGCCGGCTCAGCCCGCCACCCACGAGCACGGCCACCCGCGCCTCGGCCGGCGTCAGGCCGCCGGCCGCCTGCAATGCGGTGGTGACGTCCCGCGGCTGCGCCTCGGGATCGATCACCTGCACCAGCGCCATGGCGCCACGCGTGCCCGGCAGCGCCGTCGGCATGGGCGGCAGGGCTGCGACCAGAACCAGCAGCGGCGCGCGGCCCGACGGGCGCGACACGCGCAGCGGCCCGCTCAAGGGGACGTCCTGGCCCGCGGCAGCGGAAAGCGCCGCGGCCAGGCATCGGCCCAAGGCACGGCCTTCCGCCGGAAAGGTCGCCGTCACATTCAGGCGGCCGTCATGGTCGATGACGATGCCGTCACGCTCGCTCAGCAGGAGCGCCGCCGGCGGATTGGCGTGCACGATCGTACGGTCGGCATCGAGCAGCAGCGCCGGCGCCGTCATGATCTGCAGCACGCGCGCCAGCTGCTGCTGGACATGGCGCTGCACGTCCTGCGTGCCGCAGACGTCATTGATGGATCGCCCCACCAGCGCGGCTGGCGCCGTGTCATTGCCGACGACAACCGAGTTATCCACCACGATCGACATCATGTGCGGCCGACGCTCTGCGGCGGCGGCGCTCAGACGATGTAGCTGTGCCATCACGAGATCGCCCCCTCTGTCCACGCTTGGACCGCACGCACCGCCCATTTTCTGGGCAGAAGCGGCCCCGCACCTTGCTCGGTGACGAGGAGTTTCTTGGCTGCCGGCTCGAATGCCGATACGAGACCGTTCGGATAGCGTTCGGATGGCGTGAAAAATGATATAGTGCCGGCGTTCGCAGACGGTTTTTTGAGGAAGATGACTAGAGAGCGACCGTTCGCGCTCGATCTCCTTGGGCCCTTCCGGATCATTGGACCGGACGGGCGGCGCATCGAGATCACCAGCAAGAAAGGCATTGCGCTGGTTGCCATGCTCGCCATGGCCAGCGAGGGCGAGCGCACGCGCAGCTGGCTGCAGGACAAGCTGTGGGGCGAGCGGCAGCGCGCGCAGGCGCAAGGCAGCCTGCGCCGCGAGCTGACAGCCCTGCGCCGCTGCCTCAATGTCCTGCCCACGCACCTGCTGATCTGCGAGCACGACCGGGTGAGGCTGGATCTCGGCCTGATCAAGGTCGATGCCCGCACCGCGGCGGCCCACGCCGACGCCGACCGGGGCAGCATGCTGTCCGGCGAATTCCTGGAAGGCTTCGACATCGCCGGCGCCGACGGCTTCGAGGAATGGCTGCGCGAGCAGCGCCGCGCGCTGGAGGTCCAGCGGGCCGGGCTGCCGGCATCGCCATCCGGCCAGCCTCTGCGGGTGATCTCCGCGTCGGCGACCGGCGTTTCGGATACCGAACGCCCCGATCCGGCCGGCGCGGCGGCGGCGACGAGCGGCGGCGAGCGGCCGGCGGCGGCGCTCAGCGTGCCCGACCTGGTAGCGGACTCGGGCGCGCCGCCGTCGCTGGCGGTGCTGCCGTTCGCCAACCTCACAGGCGAGCCGGACAACGACTACCTGGCCGAAGGCATCAGCGAAGACTTGATCGACCGTCTGTCACGCCTGCGCTGGCTGCCGGTGATCGCGCGCAGCTCGAGCTTCCTGTTCGGCGCGGCGAACACCGATCCCCGGGCCTTTGGCCGCAGCCTCGGCGCCAAATATCTGCTCGAAGGGCGCTTGCGGCGCGTCGTCGACAGGTTCTGGTTGTCCATCAGCCTGTCGGATACCGCTACAGGCTACACGCTGTCGTCCCAGCGCATCGAGCTGTCGCTGCCGCATTCCCGCGACACCCTGGACCAGCTTGTCGCCGAGCTGGTGACGCTGCTGGACGCCCGCATCGACTACGCCGAGCAGACCCGGGCGCGCAACCGTCGTCCCGACCGGCCGGACGTCAACGACCTGATCTGGCGCGGCCGCTGGCACCTCAACAAGCTGACGCGCGAGGATGCCGATATCGCACGGCGGCTCTTCGACGACGCCCTTCAGCTTGACCCGAACTCGTCGGAGGCCCTGATCCAGGCGACCACGTGCCTCAACTACGCGATCTGGACGCAGCGTGGATCGGCCAACGAGATCAGCGAGATGCGCCGCCTGGCGCAGCGCGCGATCATCGCCGACCCCGACGACGGCCGCGGCCACATGCAGGCCGGCATCGCGGAAATGTGGCTGCGTCAGCCGGTCCGCGCCCGGGCTCTGCTGCAGCAGGCGATCGCGCTCAACCCCAGCCTGGCGATGGCGCATGCCCAGCTGGGCTGCTGCTACAACCTGGCCGGCGAGCCGGAGCGTGCCATCGCGCCGCTCAAGGCCGCCCTGCGCCTCAGCCCGAACGATGTGCACATCTTCTTCACGTTCGGCGAGCTGGCGGTGGCGCATGGCATGCTGGGCCAATGGCACGAGGCCGCCGAGCATGCCGATCAGTCCGTGGTCCGCCGGCCCGGCTATTGGTATGCCCAGGTCATCAAGATCAACGCGCTGGCGCGGACCGGCAACCCCGCCGCGGCGGCGCTGACGCTCGGCGAGCTGATGGCGGCAAAACCGGACTTTTCCGAGAAGTTCCTGACCTGGCTGCCGTTCGTCGACCGGACCTGGGTCGATGGCCTGATCGACGGTCTGCGGATCGCCTCGAGCAACCGCATCAGCCGATCGAACGATGACGCCAAGGTTGTCCTGGGATAGTTCCCACGTTGATATCCTGTCGCGATTTGCGAGTGGGACATGCCGACATTCAAATACTACGACAAGATCCTCGCGGCGCAGTCGCGCTCCACGCCGCCCGGGCTGCCGAGCGCCTTCGATCTCAAGAAGGGGCTGGGCAGCAGCGGCACCGTCAAGCGCCTGATCTCGGGCGTCGTGAGCCGGCTGATGCCGGTGGTGTTCCGCATCCTGCGCACGGTGTGGCCCGTGCCCCGGATCGGGCGGCTGGTGCTGGTCACGCGCTACGACGATGTGGCCGATGTGCTGGGTCGCCCCGGAGACTTCGAGGTGCCGTACGGCCCGGAGATGATCGAGCTGGCCGGCGGCGCGAACTTCGCGCTCGGCATGGAGGGGGACCCCCACACCGCGCAGAACGCCATCATCCGCCAGGTCCTGCGGCACGATGACGTCCCGGTCATCTGCGCCTACACGCGCTACGTGACCAAGGCGTTGATCGCCGGATCGGGCGGCCGGCTCAACGTCATGCAGGATCTGTTCTCGCGGGTGACCGCCGAGACCTGCGGCCGGTATTTCGGGCTCGACCTCGAGGATCCCGATCTGTTTGCCGATTGCACGCTGGCGCTGTCGGCGCTGCTGTTCGCCGATCCGTTCGGCAAGGAGGCGACGCGGCAGACGGCGCTGGCGGGAGCTGCGCGACTGCACACGGTGATCGACCGTGCGATCAAGCAGGCGCAAGCGCGGGCGCAGACGCACCCGCGGCCCGACGCCGTCGTCGACCGCCTGGTGGCCATCCAGCTCGCATCACCGACGCAGAACGTGCCCAGCGACGGCGAGATCCGGGCGATCCTTGTCGGCCTGGCGACCGGCTTCATCCCGACCACGGGCCTGGCGGCACCCAAGATCCTGCTGGAGCTGCTGCGGCGCCCCGACGCGCTGGCCCAGGCCAAGGAGAAGGCGCGGGCCGGCGACCGCGACGGCCTGCGGAAGATCCTGCTCGAGGCCGGTCGCCTCAACCCGGCCCTGGCGCCGGGTCAATGGCGCTATGCCAAGCAGGACACCACCATCGGCAAGACCAAGGTTCGGGCCAAGTCGGTCCTGATGGTGGCGACCATGTCGGCCCTGCGCGACGGGCGCAAGTTCGAGACGCCGACGCGCTTCCGGACGGACCGGTCGATGCAGCCCGATCTGATGTTCGGATGGGGCGAGCACGCCTGCCTGGGCAAGTACCTCGCCACCGAGCAGATGACCGACATCTTCCAGATCCTGCTGTCGCAGCCTGGCCTGAGGACGGCCCCCGACGCGGGCGGCAAGCTGACCTCGGTCGGTCCGTTCCCGCGCCGGCTCGACATGGTGTTCGACGCTGCGACACCGGCCAGCCAGACCATGGTGGTGGTCTGCGCGCCGGTGGTGCCGGGCATGATCGATCACTGTCGCGATCAGATCCAGGCTCTGGGCAATCCGGCGCGGCCCGAGATCGCCGCGACCCTGACCGACACCGGCCTCGTGCATTTCGCATCGCTATCGGTGATCGACGTCGGCGATGCGCAGGCGCCCAAGCCGCATCTGCTGCTGGAGCTCAATGTCGACGGCTCGCGCGAGGTGGCGCTGGGCAAGGTCGCGGTCCATGCCGGGATATGGCTGGAACCGATCTTCCAGCACGTGCAGGACGGCGGCGGCGTGTCCCTGGGCGAGCTGCTGACGCGCCACGCGCTTAACCTGCAGACCTATCCCTGGGGTGCGATCGGCCTGAACTTCAACGGCACGCCGGACTTCCCTGTCGCCGACATCACCCGGCAGGACAAGCTGGCGGCATTCGCCCGGGATGCGATCAAATCCCATCAACGGGAGCATTTCGAGTTCGGCAGCCGGCCGATCCGGATCGTCGACCACGTGCGCAAGCTGATCCAGCAGGACGACGATCTCGTGCGCAAGGCGACGACCGATCCCGCCCTGCAGGAGCTGCTGGACCGCGGCAACGCGTTCGCCGACTTCCTGCTTCGCCCCAGCGGCCGGCGGCTGGCGCTGTCGGAATGGAAGGAGCGCACGGCGGCCGGGGCCTGGCTCGAATTCGCCACCACCCGTTCGGCATGCCGCGTCTGGGTGCTGGCGCTGGCCGTCGCCGCCATGCTGACCGTGGTCGTCGACTGGTCGCTGGGCTCGAGCCTCGCGTTCGATATCTCCAACCTGCTCGAATCGCCGGTCGCCAGCCTCGGCCGGATCATGCTGGCGCTGGTCGGCGGCATCGTCGCGACCGGCCTCCTGTTCGGAACGATCGTGGCGATCTTCCTCGCCGTGCTGCGCTGGCACGAGACGCGCGACCAGCCCGATGACCAGAACCCGTCTGTGGCCCATCTGCGCCGGATCGCCGTCAACGAGAACCACCCCGGATTCGCGCAGAACCACATCACGGCGGTCACCCACCTCAAGCCGGGCTGGTTCCGCCGGCTCACCACCGCGCTCGCCATGTGGGGCATCGGCAAGCTGGTGACCCACAAGTATCGTCCCGGCTTCGTGGTCAATATCGGCACCATCCACTACGCCAAATGGTTCCGCGTGCCGGGCAGCGAGAAGCTGATCTTCCTGGCCAACTACGACGGCAGCTGGGAGAGCTATCTCGAGGACTTCATCACCAAGGCACACCAGGGGCAGAGCGCGGCCTGGAGCAATGGCGTGGGCTTCCCGCGCACCCGCTTCCTGGTCCTCGACGGTGCCCAGGACGGCGACCGCTTCAAGCGCTGGGTGCGCCGCCAGCAGGTTCCGACCCAGTTCTGGTACAGCCGCTTCCCGCACCTGACCACCGACCAGATCCGCATCAACGCGCTGATCCATGACGGCTTGATGCGCGCCCGCACCGACAGCGCGGCCCAGGCCTGGCTCGACTGCTTCGGCTCGATGCCGCGGCCGGACTACGCCATCGAATCGATGGAAGTCCAGTCCATGGTCTTCCGCGCCCTGAGCGACCTTTCCCACACCGCCTGCGTGGTGCTGCGGCTGCCCGCCGACGTCCAGGACAGCAAGGCATGGCTGCGCGACCTGCTGCCGTCCGGCACGGACCCGAAGCAGTTGCCGGAGTCCGGGATCGAGCCCCTCACCTTCGGCGATCGGCCGCCAGCCCGGGATGCCAGCGGGCACCGGACCGCGACCTTCGTGGCGTTCTCGGCCGCCGGGCTGAAGAAGCTCGGCGTGCCGGAAGCAGGCATGGCGACCTTCCCAGGGCCGTTCGTCACCGGCATGGCCAATCGCAGCCGGGTGCTGGGCGATGTCGGGGCTTCGGCCCCGGACGCCTGGCGCTGGGCCGATGTCACGGCCGCCGACGGCCAGGCGCCGCCGGCGGCGGATGCGGTGCTGTTCATCTATGCCGATTCGGCCGCCAAGCGCGCCCGCACGCTGGAGGCGCACAAGCGCAAGCTGGGCGCCGAAGCATTCATCGACGTGATCCTCACGGAGCCGGTATCGAAGGGCACCGAGTACGAGCATTTCGGCTATCGCGACGGCATCTCGCAGCCGGTGATCCGCGGCACCCAGCGCTTCTCCAAGGGCGCGGTGCCGGCCGACATCGTGGCGCCGGGCGAGCTGATCCTGGGCTACCGCAACAACCAGGATTACTTCCCGCCCACCGTCGCGATGCCGCCGGATTTCGACCCCGGCAACCTGTTGCCGGCGGACAACCAGGCCATCACGTCGCGCTTCCCGCGCTTCCGGGCCCTGCCCACCGACGCGCCGCGCGATTTCGGACGCAACGGCACCTTCATCGCGCTGCGCCAGCTCGAGCAGGATGTCGAAGGCTTCGACAGCTTCATCAAGGCGAAAGCGACCGAGCTTGCGCAATACGCCAACCTGCCCGACCTCGTCGGCGGGCCGATCACGCCCGACTGGGTCGCGGCCAAGATGATGGGCCGGTGGCGCGACGGCACGCCGCTGATCGATCGTCCGGCCGACCAGTCACGGTTCAAGCTCGAGCGCCGGCGCCGCCGCCGCGGCGCCGAGACCGAAGACCAGCCGACGAACGACTTCAACTACGGCATCGAAGACCCGCAGGGCTTCTTCTGTCCGTTCGGCGCCCACACGAGGCGGGCCAACCCGCGCGACAGCCTGCAGCCGGGCGACCCCAAGCAGCTCATCATCACCAACCGCCATCGCCTCCTGCGCCGCGGCCGCAGCTACGTCACCCCCGCCGACGAGCAGAAGCGCGAAGAGAAGGGCCTGCTGTTCGTGGGTGTCTGCGCCGATCTGGAGCGCCAGTTCGAGTTCATCCAGCAATCATGGATCGGCTCGCCCTCGTTCCATGGCCTGAATGACGAGCCGGACCCGATCACGGCACCGGACGTACCCTGTCAGCAGCGCGTCTTCACCATACCCACGCCCGCCGGCGCGGTGGTGCTGAGGGGCATGCAGAGCTTCGTCACCGTGCGTGCCGGCGGCTATTTCTTCATGCCCAGCCATGCCGCCATCCGCTTCATGATCGACCTGTAAGGCTGCCGGCCGGCGCCGGGGGTGCCGGCGACGCATGCATTGCCGTCGGTACGGCCTTGCCGGAGGCGCCTTGCACGCCGTTGCGGGTCGGCCTTAACCTTCCCGGACCGCCCACGCCGATGCGGCACGGGCGGCCATCGGGAGGTCGCACATGGCCACGGCAGTCGCGTCCCCGCGCGCCCACGGCGCCGACACACTCTATGCGGCGCTGGAAGACCGCATCCTGCAGCGCGACCAGGTCGGCGCCAGCCGCATCTACTACGATCTCGTGCGCGCCGGCCGGCCGCTCAACGAGCTGCTGGCGCAGGCGGTACGCATCCACGCGCCCTACACGCACGTGCCGTATCACGAGCGCATCGACGACGGGTACGTCAACTTCGTCAACAACGACCATTGCCTGCTGAGCGCACGCGCCACGCTCAACCTGGCGCGCATGCTGCCGGCGCCGCTCGCCGGCCTGCCGATGGCGCAGACCATCTGGTACATCCCCACCGGGCTCGACATCTGGAACCAGAAGATAGTCAAGGCGCCCGGCCACTACGCGCGCGGCTTCCAGCAGCCGCCCGGGCCGCCGCCGGCGCCGGTCGTCTACTGGCCCGACCAGGAGCCGCTGGCGATCGACGGCAGCCTCGGGGAGCGGCTGGGGCACTGGATGACCCTGGTGCATCGCGGCCACGTGATCGAGGCCTACCGCGTGTTCCTCGGCCTGATGCAGGATCCGGCGCAGCGCCGCGACGTGCTGGCCGAGCTGGTCTTCGCCGGCCTGATCGATGTGCAGGACCGGGCGTTCCAGAACCGCTCCTACACCACCGGCCACAAATCCTTCCGCGCCCGCTCCACGGTCGAGCTGGGCGACGCGATCGGCTGGGAGAACGCGCGCGATATCGTCTATGCCGGCGCGCTGGACATCGCCGTCGGCCCGCGCTGGTACTCGACCTACGAGATGGCCTGCAACGCCGTCACGGTCTACCTCGAAGGCCAGGCGCTGCACGCCGTGCCCTACAGCGGCACGACGGCGCGCGAGCGCGCCATGCTGGCGAGCACGACGCCGCTCGATGCCGACGAGGCGGCCGGCCTGATCGATGCTGTCCTGAACCAGCCCGAGCCGGCGTATATCGAGCGCATCAGCGCCCTGCTGCTGGCCGGCAAGGGGCCGCGGCAGATCCTGGACGTGCTGCAGATCGGCGCCGCGCAGGTGCTGGTGCGCACCCAGGACGACATCAACTTCTCCATCCCGCAGCATTGCGCGGAGTACTGCAGCACGCTGGGCTGGTTCTACGACACCTTCCAGCACAAGCAGCGGCTGAAGCTGCTCTACGTCGCGGCGTCCTTCCTCAACCGCAACGCCTGGCACCAGCGCCACACCGGCGACATGCAGCCCGCCGCCGTGCGGGCGCCGGCCGGCGCCGCCAAGATGGCGGCCGGCGAGGTTCTGGACCGCATCGACGCGGCGATCCTGGCGCTTGACGGTCCCCAGGCGGTCGGCTGGACCCAGGCCTATCTCGACAGCGGCGCCGACCGTGCGCCCCTGATCACGCGCCTTGCCCTGGTCGCCTCGCGGATCGGCAATGACCCGCACAACCAGGAGATCGCGCAGTGCCTGCTCGACGACCATCGCCGCAACCAGGCGCCCGGTCGCGACTGGCTGCTGCTGGCCTGCGCCCAGCACACCGCCCGGCACCGCAAGTACGGCGACTTCCTCGAAGCCGGCCGGCGCTTCGGCGAAGGCCTCGGACTCGCCGGCCTGCAATAGCGTGTTCACCTCTCCCGCATGCGGGAGAGGTCGACGCGCGCGCAGCGCGCGGCGGGTGAGGGCCCCCACACGAGGCGCCTCGTCCTTAGGCCCTCTCCTTCCCATCGCTTCGCGATGGGCCCCTTCCTCTCCCGCAAAGCGGGAGAGGAAGCATGAGACCTACGGCAGCGTGCGGTTCACCTCATCGGCCCAGATCAGGATGCCGAACATCGCGCCGACCACGACCAGCCAGAGGCCCATCATTGCATAGACCCGATGCTGCATCCGCCGCGCATGCCCGCCATAGGCGTCCGCCTCGATGTCGCGGCTCATATCGAGCGCCTCGCGCAGCATGCGGCCCGCATCGGCGGGATGTCGGCTGACGCCTACGTCGTTCTGCCGCCGCATCAGGTCGCGCCCGCCGCGGGTCTTGCGGATGTTGGCGTGATACCACCAGGTGATTGCGATGACCGGCAGCACCAGAACGGCGATGCAGGCCGCAAGATAGAGGTCACGCGTCGCCGGGTCGGCCAGCGCGGCCGGGATGCTGTCCATGCCGCTGCCGCTCACATCTTGCGCTGTGCGGCGTTCCAGTGCCGTTCGAGGTTGGCGATCAGCGCCGGGCTGAAATGGCACAGCGCCTGCTCGCGCGCATAGACCGCGGCATAGCGGCGGAACAGGTCGAGCGGCTCCTGCGAGGCGCGGATGGCGACCCGGTTGCCGCGCGCGCTCACGACGCCGGAGCTGGTCAGCCCTTCGACCACCTCGGCCACCGCGGCGTCGGTCTGGTCCGGCGGCACGATACGATCGATGATCAGCCGGCCTTCGTCGCTGTCGCAGGGCAGGCCGCGCTCGTAGAGGATCGCCTGGCGCGTGATGCGGTCGCCCACGAAGCGCCACATCCGCAGGTTGGCCATGCCGGGGATGATGCCTTCCTTGCGCGCCGGCAGGGTCATGTAGGCGTCGGCGCCGGCGATGTTGTAGTCCATGACGAGCAGGGCCTGGCAGCCGCCGCCGATCGCGAACGTGTCGAGCTGGGCGATCCACAGCTTCTCGTGTGTCTCCCCGGTGACCTCGTCGGGCGAGATCAGCTCGCTGGCGTGGCCGCGCAGCACCTTGTTCACCCAGCCCATGTCGCGGCGCACGTACCAGAGATACGGGATCTTGCCATAGTAGATGTGAGTCAGGTTGATGCCGGCCTGGAAGATGCGGCGGCCCTTGTATTTCGGATGCTCGACGAGGCCGCCGCGCATGACGCAGACCTCGGTCTCGGGATCGAGCAGCGCCAGGTCGACCGCGATCTCCAGCGGGTCCATGGTGACGTCGTCCTCGGCGTTGAGGTAGCGTGGATTCTTCAGCGTGACGTAGGACGCCTTGCCCTTGCGCTCCACCTCGGCATAGGTGAGGTCGACCCGGCCGGCCGCCTGCAGCTCCGCCAGGCGCTCGCGCGCTTCGACACGCGGCAGCAGCATGGCATGGCACAGATGCATGCCGGTATCGGGCCGCGCCAGGATGGCATGGCAGAAGATGCCCTGGTCGATCTCGATGCCGTCCTTCTCGCCCTGCTTGCCCTCCGCCTCGACCGCGATCTCGGCCGGCGTCGGGCACAGGCCCGGCACGAGGCGGGCAGCGGCCACGACCAGCGCCTCGACGCGCACGAAGGTCCGCATGCCATCGGTCAGGGCGCGATAGACGTCGAGCGCATGCGCCGCCATGAAGCGCCGGCGCGTGTCGCGGCCGGCCTGCAGCAGCCGCGCGGCGGCCAGCTGCTCCGCCTCGGAGCGCGACGGCGGCCGCGGCATGCTGGCCAGCAGGTCGCGGCCCAGCTCCCAATAACGGCCATGGGAAACGCGATCGGCGGCGAAGCTGGACAGCGCCGCCGGCCGCGCTGCGATCCAGGCCTGGGCGCGTGTGCCGTCCATCCCGGCGGCCAGCAGCGCCCGCTTGTCCTCCTCGCGCTGCGCCAAATCGGCTTCCATCACCGTCATATAAGGCTCTCCCCGGTCCTGCGCTCGACATGGCGGACTGAACAGGCTGCGGCAAGGCAGGTCAAGCCGGACTGTCACGTGTCCCTCGACAGGCTCGGGACAGCAGCGTGGATATGCCAATTCTGATGGCCGCGCCGCGGCAAGGACCTGCGCCCGGACATGCTAAGGTGCCACCCGCCCTGTCACCGGACCCGAGAGATGAGCAGCGACCTGCCCCTTCCCGCCTACGCCGATATCGAAGCCGCCGCCCAGCGCATCGAAGCCGCCACGATCCGCACGCCGCTGCTGGAGAACCCCAGGGTCAACGACCGGCTCGGCGGCCGCCTGCTGATCAAGGCCGAGCCCCTGCAGCGCACCGGCTCGTTCAAGTTCCGCGGCGCCTACAACTTCATCAGCCAGCTCAGCCCGGATCAGCGCCGCGCCGGCATCGTCGCCTGGTCGTCCGGCAACCACGCCCAGGGCGTCGCCGAGGCGGCGCGGCTGCTGGGCACGCCGGCCACCATCGTGATGCCCATCGATGCGCCGGCGATCAAGGTCGCCAACACGCGGGCCAGCGGCGCCCACGTCGTGACCTACGACCGCATCAAGGATGATCGCGAGGCCATCGCGCGCGGGCTGGCCGAGCGCGAGGGCAGGACGGCCATCCCGCCCTACGACCATCCCTGGATCATCGCAGGCCAAGGCACGATCGGACCCGAGATCGTCGATCAGGCGCAGTCCGCCGGCGCCAGCCTGGACGCCGTCATCGCGCCGTGCAGCGGCGGCGGGCTGTCGAGCGGCATCGCCACGGCGGTGAAGGCCATCAGCCCCGGGACGCAGTGCTTCGCCGCCGAGCCGGCCGGCTTCGATGATCTGGCACGCTCGCTGGCCACCGGCACGATCCAGCGCAACGAGCGCCTCGTCGGCTCCTTTTGCGACGCGCTGCTGGCCCCCTGCCCCGGCAACTACACCTTCGCCCTGGCGCGCAAGAACCTGGACGGCAGCCTGGTGGCGACCGATGACGAGGTCGCCGGCGCCATGGAGCTGGCGTTCCGCGAGTTCAAGTTGGTGGTCGAGCCGGGCGGTGCCGTCGGGCTGGCCTGCGTCCTCAACGGCGCGCTGCCCATCCAGGGCCGCACCGTGTGCGTGGTGTGCTCCGGCGGCAATGTCGACGGCGAGGTGTTCCGCGCCGCGCTGGCCACGGCCGCGCGCCGGACGGCCTGACCATGACGGCGCCGACGACGTCCGGCCATTCGTCCGCGTCGCCGGGCCTGGCGGTGCTCGATGAGGAGGACCGCAACCGGCGCCGGGCCGAGTGGCGCACCATCGCCGGCATCGTGACGGTCGTCGCCGTCGCCAGCTTCGCGTTCGGCTGGACCGGGGCCGACGACAATGATGCCGGCGGCCATTGGCTGAGCGGCCTGCAGGGCATCGTCAACTCGTTGCTGGCATCGGTGCCGGTGATCTGGCTGGAGCTCGCCGGCGCCCGCTCGCGTCTCGTGCAGCGGATGCGGCAGTGGCCGTTCTGGGCGTTCTTCCTGGCCAAGCTGGCGGCCTATGTCGCCTTCTTCGTGGCCACGATCCAGCTGACGCGGCTGCTGTTTCATCCCATCAATCCGCAGTCGTTCGGCTTCGACGCGCGGTTCTTCGAGATCCTGCTGTTCGCCGGCGCCATGTCGTTGATCGCCAATGTCGCGATCGAGATCGGCCGCCTCGTCGGCTTCCGCGAGCTGCGCCGCCTGCTGACCGGCCGCTATGCGCGGCCGCGACAGGAGCGGCGGGTGTTCCTGATGGTCGACATGAAGGCCTCGACCGCTGCCGCCGAGCGGCTGGGCGACCTGCAATTCCATCAGATCCTGAACATGTTCTTCAACGACATCGCCGGTGCCGCCTACGACCATGGCGCCGAGATCCACAAATATATCGGCGACGAGGTGATCCTGACCTGGACCGAGGCCAAGGCCCTGCGCGGCGCACGCTGCGCGCTCTGCCCGTTCGGCATCGCGCGCCGCATCGAGCGCCATGCCGATGCCTATCGGGCGCGCTTCGGCTTCGTGCCGTCGTTTCGCGCCGCGCTGCATGCCGGCGACATCGTCAGCGGTGAAATGGGCACGATGAAACGTGAGATCGCCTTCATCGGCGACACGCTCAACACCACGGCCCGCCTGGTCGACGTAGCGCGCGACAGTGGCCACGACATCGTCGTATCGGGTGATCTCGCCGGCCATCTGCGGCTGCCGCCCGGCCTGCGCGTCGTCCCGTTGCAGGCGGCGCAGCTGCGCGGCAAGCAGCGGCCGCTGCCGATCGCCGCGCTCGAGCTGGCATAGGACGGTCGACGGTCGGGAAAGATACGTCAGGCCGCCGCGGCCTGTTGTGGGGGCTGGGGGCCGAAAGTGACATCGAACATCGCGCCGCCCATCGGGCTCCTGTTCACGGAGATGCGGCCGCCATGCTGGGCGACGACCTCGGCCACGATCGCCAGGCCCAGGCCGGCGCCGCCCTGCCGGTTGCGCCCGCGCCAAAAGCGCTCGAAGAGATGCGGCCGGTCCTCGTCCGGGATGCCGGGCCCCGCGTCATGCACCTGCAGATGCGGGCCGTCGGCGACCACCACCTCGACGGCCGAGCCCGAGGGCGTGAAGCGCAGCGCGTTCTCGATCAGGTTGCGCACGGCGGCGCCGAGCGCATCGGCGTTGCCGTAGATGCGCACGGGATGGTCCGGCGCCGTCAGCGACACCTGCTTGTCCTCGGCCACCGCCAGCGGCGCCATGCGCGCCACGATGTCGCCGGCGACGTCGACCAGGTCGACATCCACCTTGGTCATCGGCATGTGCGAATCCAGCCGCGAGACCGCCAGGAGCTGCTCGATCAGGCGCGTCATGCGCCCCAGGTCGCGCCGGATAGCATCGGCGGATTCGGTGTCGGCCATGCCGTCCAGCCGCGCCCGCAGCAGCGCCAGCGGCGTGCGCAGCTCGTGGGCGGCGTTGGCTGTGAAGCGGCGCTGCTCGGCGAAACCGGCGTCGAGGCGGTCCAGCGCCCGATTGAAGGCGTCGACTAGTGGCCGGATCTCGGCCGGCACCGCCGTGTCCAGCCGCTTGCCCATTGTGTCGACGGTGATGCGGTTGGCCTCCTCCGCCGCCTTGGCCACGGGCGCCAGCGCGTTGGTGAGCGTGTAGAGCGCGATGCCGATGGCCAGCAGCAGGATCGGCCCGATCACCGGCAGGACCTCGCTCATCACCGTATAGGCGATCCACTTGGGCTGCAGCGTGTCCTGCGGCTCGTCACGGCCGACGGCGACGCGCAGCGGGCCGGCCGGCGTCTGCACGGTGGCCAGCAGAAGCTGCAGGCGCGGCTGGCCTGGCGCGCCGCTGCGGTCGATCACCAGGAAGGCCCATTTCCAGGCGATCTCGGGCGATAGCGGCAGCGCCGCGCGCATGCCCGAGGGCTGCTCGATCAGGGTTTCCTTGTTGGCGGGGTCGTAGACGAAGACCTGCAGGCCGGCGACGTCGGCCAACCGCTCATGACGCCTCTGGCCGAACCGCAGCCTCACCCTGCCGTCAGGCCCGCGCTCCGCCCGGCCGACGACGACGGAGGCGACCTCCTCGAGCTCGTCGTCCGCCTCGGCATCGCGGTTGTTCCACGAGGCCCAGAGATAGAACAGCGACAGCACCGTGACGGTGCCGATGAACAGCAGCGAAAAGTTCCGCAGCAGGCGCCGGCGGACCGACAAGCCTGCCACTGTGCTCATCGCAGCGCAGTGGCTGGCTTGTCGGCGGTCAGCATGTAGCCGACACCGCGCACGGTGTGGATGTTCACCGTCGCACCGGCCGACACCAGCCGCTTGCGCAGCCGCGAGACGCTGGCCTCCATGGCATTCGAGTCGACATCGTCGTCGAAGCCGTACAGGCCGTTCTCGATCGTCTGGCGCGTCACCACCTGGCCGACCCGCCGCATCAGCAGCTCGAGCAGGGTGAGCTCACGCCGTGGCAGCGGCAGGCTGTCACCGCCGACGCTGACGGCGCTGGTCGAGGCGTCGTATTCCAGGTTGCCGGCCTTCAGGCGCATGCCGAGCGCGCCGTTGGGGCGACGCAGCAGCGCCCGGATGCGGGCTACCAGCTCGCTTTGAGCATAGGGCTTGCCGAGATAGTCGTCGGCGCCGGAGTTGAGCCCCTGCACACGCTCGTCGATCGCGTCGCGCGCAGTCACGGCGATCACCGGCGTGGTGTCGCCGGCCCGGCGCCATGACGCCAGCAGGTCCAGCCCATCGCCATCCGGCATCGACAGGTCGAGCAGGATGACGTCGTAACGCGCCGTCGTCGTCGCCGAGCGCGCCTCATCTATGGTCGGCGCCACGTCGACGGCGAACCCTTCGCGCGTGAGGTTCGCGCGCACCAGACGGGCCAGCTCGGCCTCGTCTTCAACCAGCAACAGCCGCATGCCTGATCCTAATCGCCCGGAGGAGATGTCGGAACATGATAACCAACTCTGACGAAAGCCTTACCACAGCGAAGGGATTTTAGGCCACTGATCCACATGCCTTTTATACCGCATGCCGCAGCGCCGGATTCGCGGTGGCAGCGGACGCGGGATGACAGCCGCAGGTAGCATCGCTAGGCTCGACCATGATCTCGACGGATCTCTCCGCCTCCTTCTGGGCCGCCGCCGCACCGGCGCCGCCGCCGACCGACCGGCTGGAGGGTGGGAAGGACGTCGACGTCGCGATCGTCGGCGGCGGCTTTTCCGGCCTCTCGACGGCGCTGCATCTGGCCGAATCAGGCGTGGCCTGCGCCGTGGTCGAGGCCGGTGAGATCGGCTCGGGCGCCTCGGGCCGCAACAACGGCCAGGTCATCCCGACCATGAGCCGCGCCGATCCGTCGGCCATGGTGGCGAAGTTCGGCCAGGAACGCGGGCAACGCTTCGCCGGCCTGGTGCGCGACTCGGCCCAGACCGTGTTCGATCTGGTGCGGCGCCACGACATCGACTGCGCTGCCGAGCAATCCGGCTGGATCCAGCCAGCCCACACGCCGGGCCGCGTCGCCAAGGTCGCCGAGCGCCGCTTCAAGGAATGGCAGGCGCTGGGCGCGCCGGTGGCGCTGCTCGATCGGCAGCAGACCGCGTCCCTTCTGGGCAGCGATGCCTATTGCGGCGCCTGGCTCAACCGCAGCGGCGGCCACATCAACCCGCTCGCCTTCGCGCGCGGCCTGGCACGGGCCGCGACCGGCAAAGGCGCCGCGGTCTTCACCCGCTCGCCGGCGCGATCGATCGAGCGCCTGCCCGACGGCGGCTGGCAGGTGCGCACGCCGGCCGGCGCGCTGCGCGCCGGCCGCGTCGTCATCGCCACCAACGCCTACAGCGACGACCTGTGGCCCGGGCTGAAGCGCGAGGTGGTCCCCGTCTTCAGCTTCCAGATGGCGACGCAGCCCCTGTCGGACAATTTGCGCAAGAGCCTGCTGCCCGGCCGGCAGGCGATGAGCGACACGCGCGGCGACCTGCATTTCTGCCGCTATACCCACGACCATCGTCTGGTGACCGGCGCGCCGCTGCTGTGGCGCGGCGACCTGGACCGGCGCCTGCGGGCGCACGTGGCGGCGCGGCTGCAGCGCCTTTTCCCGCAGCTCGGCACGATTACGTTCGATCATCTGTGGTGCGGCTATGTCGGCATGACCGCCGACTATTTCCCGCGCCTGCACGAGCTGGCGCCCGGCATCGCCACCTGGATCGGCTGCAACGGCCGCGGCGTGGCGCTGGCCACCGCCATGGGACCCGAGCTGGCGCGCTGGGCCGCCGGCCACGCCCGCCTCGACGAGCTGGCGCTGCCCGTGACGCCGCTGCAACCGATCCCAGCCCATGCGCTGGCCAGAAGGCTGGCCCGCTTCATGCTGTGGATGTACCGCCGCCGCGACGCGCGCGAGGTGTGACATCGGCATGCCGCAACGCAGCATGTCATCAACTTATTGTCAGGTGTCGACCTGGTTTCTTTTTGCTACGGCTCGGCCTTCTCTGTCGCAGCGCAGCAAATAATGACCGGGACACCTCCCCCTCAACCGGCCACCGCATCCGCCTACGACCCGACCGCCAAGGCTTTGCACTGGCTCACGGCTCTGCTCGTGATCGGCATGCTGGGCCTGGGCCTGTGGATGGTGGGGCTGCCGATCAGCCTGCAGAAGGCCAAGGTGTATTCCTGGCACAAATGGGCCGGCATCACCGTGCTGGCGCTCACGCTGCTGCGCATCGTGTGGCGGCATCTGCGGCCGCCGCCATCCCTGCCCGGCACGCTCACGCCGCTCGACCGCCGGCTGGCGCCATGGGGCCATGCCGCGCTCTATGCGCTGCTGCTGGCGATGCCGCTCACGGGCTGGACCATGAGCTCGGCCGCCGGCATCCCGGTGGTGTGGTTCGGCGTCTGGCAGCTGCCCGATCTCGTCGGCAAGGACGAGGCCTTGTTCAAAGCGCTGCAGACGACCCATCACATCCTGTCGCGCCTGCTGATCGCGGTGGTCGTCATCCACATCGCGGCCGTGATCCGGCATGACGTGCTGCGCCGCGACGGCGTACTGCGGCGCATGCTGCCTTTTGCCAGATGAATGATGGAGTGGTCCGTGCTCATCACCCGTAGCGGCGTCGCCCTGCTGGGCCTGCTGGCCGCCTCCCCGGTCCTTGCCGGTCCGGCCGATCCCTGGGCGGTCGACGCCGAGGCCAGCCGGCTCACCTTCGAGACCAAGCAGATGGGCGTGCCGGTCAAGGGCCGCTTCGGCAAGTTCAGCGGCTCCATCGTGCTCGACCCATCCGACCTGGCCAACGCCCGGATCGACATCACCGTGGCCATCCCCAGCGGCGCCACTGGCACCAAGGACATCGACGAGGCGATGCTGGGCGAGGACCTGCTGGCCGCCCGCGCGTTTCCGGCCGCACGCTTCGTCGCCGACAAGGTGATCAGCGAGGGCGAGGGCAAATACCGCGCCGACGGCAAGCTCACCATCCGCGACCTGTCGAAGGACCTGGCGCTGCCCTTCACGCTCGCCATCGCCGACGATCCGACCACGCCAGGCCAGCTCCGCGCCACGGCCCGCGGCCGCGTCGACATCAGGCGGCTCGACTACGGCGTCGGCCAGCGCGACTGGAAGGCGACCGATGCCGTGCCCAATGAAGTCGCCGTCGTCCTCGAGATCATCGCAACACGCGCCAAGTGAGCGCCGGGAGCGCGCCACTGCAGTGGCGCACCGGCCCGAAGGGCCGGCTCCTCCCACACCGCTCGTTATCCGGCGCCGTGTGCCGGTGCGCCAGTTCAGGGCGGGCATGCCCGCCCGCGGTGGCGCGCTCCCAGCACCATCCAAACAAGGAGGTTCCTCATGCGTCTGATGACATCGCTGTTCCTTGCCGCCGGCGTTGCGTTCGCGGCTGCCCCGGCGCTGGCCGATCCGGTCAAGCTGAAGCTCGACCGCAGCCACATCCATGTCGGCTTCCAGGTCGGCCATATCGGCTTCTCGACGGTCCACGGCCGCTTCAACGATGCGGCCGGCGAGATCACCTTCGACAAGGACAAGCCCGAGACCAGCACGGTGTCGGCCACGATCCAGACCAAGAGCGTCGACACCAACTATGAGGCCCGCGACAAGCACCTGCGCACGGCCGACTTCTTCGACGCCGAAAAGTTCCCGACCATGACCTTCAAGTCGACGAAGATCGAGAAGACAGGCGAGGCCACGGGCCGCATGACCGGCGAGCTGACCATGCTGGGCGTCACCAAGCCGGTCACGCTCGACGTCACCTTCACGCGCATGGCCGAGCACCCCTTCCCGGCCTACAAGAAGGTGCTGACCGCCGGCTTCAGCGCGCGCGGCAAGATCAAGCGCTCCGATTTCGGCATGACCAAGTTCGCGCCCGCCATCGGCGACGAGATCGTGCTGCTGATCGACGTCGAGGCCGTGCGCTGCGAAGGCGAGGCCGCCGAGTCGCCCAGCTGCAAGACCTGAGCGACAGTCGAAACCACAGGACTGGCGGGCGCGGTCCCAGCCGTCGCTGGGATCCCCCCGCCGTCACCGGGTCTCCTCGCCCTCGCCATAGCGGATGACCCTGACTTTCTCGGTGGTGATCAGGCAGCTGGGGGTCATCCCCAGCAGCGCCGGGATGAAGGCATTGATCTTGTCGGGCGCGTCGACGATCTCGACCACGATCGGCAGGTCCTGCGACAGGCGCAGGATCTTGGCCGTGTGCAGGCGGCTCGACCGCCCGAAGCCGAGCGGGCCACGCAGCACGGTAGCACCGGCCATGTGCATCTCGCGCGCCTTGACCACGATGGCTTCGTAGAGCGGCTGGCCGTCGGCCCGGTCGTCCTCGCCGATGAAAATCCGCAGCAGGACCGATTCTTCTGGAAGCTGCATGACCTTCCTCCCTGGGCGGTCGACGCCTAGGCGTTGATGCGCAGGCCAAGTCCGCGACCGAGCCAGACCGCAGCCAGGGACAACGCGACCGACAGGCTGAGATAGAGGCCTGCCGGAACGATGCGCCCATGCGATGCCAGGCTGAAGGCATCGAGGCTCATGGCCGAGAACGTCGTGAAACCGCCGCAGAAGCCGCTCATCACGAACTGACGGCTCGCAGGCCGCACGAGCAGCCGGCCATCGGGGCCCGTGAGCGTGGCAAACAGACCTATGATGAACGACCCCGCCACGTTCACGAAACCTGTCGCCCAAAGCGGACCCAAACCTGACAGCGAAAGGATCATCGGCCCCGAGAGGTGGCGACACAGCGCACCGATCGCAGCGCCGCATCCCACGGCAAGATAGAGCATCACGACCGGATTCCTCCTGCGCTTCGTCAGCCGAAAAGCTGGCTGGCCAGCCAGAACCCGGTGCCCACGGCCAGCAGGCCGAGCGCCACTGAAAGCCCGACATTGCCCCAAGCGCGACGCCCCTCGCCTTCCACCACCAGGTTGAGCGTCTGAAGGGCGAACGACGAAACCGTCGTGTAGCCGCCGAGCAGGCCGACGACTGCGAAATCCCGGAAATAGGCTGTCGCCATGATGCCGCCGACCGCCGAGATCATCCCTGCTAGGCTGCCGATGACGAAATCACCCGTCACGTTCACAACCAGCGTCCCCCAGGGAAATGTCTCGCCCACCGTGCGCGCCACGGCACCGGATATCGCAAAGCGAAGGACACCGCCCAGAAAGCCGCCGATGAGAACGAAAGCACACCCGACCACATCCATCACCGGCCACCTGTCCCGCTTCCGTGAAGGCTGTCGCACGCTACCATGAACCGGCGGTTCCGATATGGATGCGCGCCGCAGCAAGTGCCTTGGCGACGCCATCCGACCCCGTCATTCGCAATCAGGAGCTTCCTGCGCATCCTATCGTCCTTCCGCGACCGGCGCTGGTGCCGCCCTGTCATCCTTCATCGGCTTGAAGGCCGGCTGGAACCAGCGCTGCGCAATCAGCGTCGGTAGGTCATTGACGAAACAGGCCGCCAGAATGACTTTGCCGATCTCGGTCTTGTTGAAGCCGGTCTCGACCATGGCGGCGTACACGACGGCGACCGAGGTGGTGGATAGCGAAATCCCTGCGATTTGCGCCTGCGGCCACGACCAGCCTATGCCGTAGCGCGCATAGAGCAGGACTCCGAGATATGGGGCAAGGAAGCCCACGATGCCGATACCCATGCTCGGCCAGAAATGCTTGCGGATGACGCGGTTGTCGATCTCGGTGCCGGCCAGGAAGGTCAACAGGATCGCGCCAAAGCCGGCCAGGAAATTGACCCACTCGGTGATCGTCAGGCCAATCACATTGCCTGCAATGGCGCCGACCATGATCTCGACGAGCGCCACCGACATCGCCACCCGGATTGAAATGACGGAAGCGGCGAGCGCAAGCCCCAGCCAGAGGGCCGATGCCAACCATACATTGCCCATCGCACACGCTCCTTCCTCCGGCTCGAATAGCCGGCGGTCCGGTGGGGCGCGAAGACGGCATGCAAAACCCGCCTTGCGGCGGGTCATCAGCAGACTCCCACCGCATGTCTCCACGCGGTAGGAGTCATCAGCCCTTGCGGGCGGTTCCGGGGGACTCCATCCCCTTCTCTTGACATGGGCAGCTTATGGAAGCCTGCAAGGGCGGTCAACCATCACCATCACACCGCCGCAGGACGAGGAACGGCGGAGAGCGCCAGCACCCAACCGAAGGGATCAGCGCCACGTCAGCCAGGCGATGCCGAACGCGATGGTGAGCACCGTCAACAGACCGCCTACCCTGAAGTGATACCAGAAGCCGATCGTCACGCCGTGTGAGCGCGCGCGCTGCGCCACGATCAGATTGGCGACCGAGCCGACCAGCGCGAAATTGCCTGCCAATGTCGAGGCCATGGCGACGGCGAGCCACGCCTTTTCGGGATCCGCCAGCGGATTGACGAAAGGCTTGAGGACCAGCACCGCAGGCACATTGCTCACGAGATTGGACAGCACCGCCGTCAGCGCCGAGAGGACCGGCACGCTGGCCAGATCGAGGCGATGCACGGCGTCGACCACCTGTGGGGTCAGCATGGTCTTCTCGAACCCCGCAACGACGACGAACAGGCCGACGAACATGAGGAGCAGCGGCCAGTCGATGTCGAAGTAGACCTTCTCCGGCTTGACGCGGCGCGTGAACAGCAGGAGCGCTCCGCCGACGATCGCCACCTTCGCGATCGGCTGGCCGGCGAAGAACAGAACGACGATCGCGACCGTGACAAGGATGGACTTGATGGTGAGCGCACGATGATAGCGGGTCGGCCCGGCGTCAATGACCGGCAGACGGTCGCGGGTCAGGAACTCCCGGGGATGCATGAGCGCGATGAGGGCGATGGTCAGCACCAGGCCGACGGCGGCGATCGGCGCCAGGCTCGCTGCGAACGTCCCGTAGGGGATCTGCGACAGGGAGCCGATGATCATGTTCTGCGGATTGCCGGTGATCGTGGCGGTGCTGCCGGCATTGGACGCCATGGCGACCGCCAGGAGGTAAGGCCGGGCATCGCGCTTCAACCGGTCCATCAGATCGAGGACCAGTGGCGTCATGACGAGGCAGATCGTGTCGTTGACCAGGAAGGCGGAGAAGATGCCGGCCACGAGAACGATGGCGATCAGCAGGACGAGGGGATGGTGGGCCCGCGTGATCGCCCATCCGTTCACCAGCCGGAAGAAGCCGGACAGGCGCAGATTGGCCACGACGATCATCATGCCGAGCAGGAGCGTGATCGTGTTGAGATCGACCGCCGCGTAGGCCTCCTCGAGCGTCAGCACGCCGACACCGACCATCAGGCTGGCGCCGAGAAGCGCCGCGCCGGTCCGGTCGAGGTGATAGCCCGGCAGCTTGCCGACGGCGATGACGAGATAGGTCGCTGCGAAGATGACGGTGGCCGCAATCAGCATCGCACTGCACCGAGGCATGACCCAGGCGATCGCGGGATCAGGCCGGACGTCACAGCCAGCGCCGCACGCGTGCCTTGTAGGCGGCGTATTGCGACCCGAAGCGGCGCTCCAGGTAGGCCTCCTCGCGGGCGATGACACCGTAGCGCAGCACCAGCAGCACCGGCGCCAGCAGGATCGGCAGCCAGGCATTGTTGTCGGCGATCGCGACGCCGAGATGCACGGTGCTGAGCCCCATGTAGATCGGGTTGCGCGAATAGCGATAGAGGCCACCCTCGACCATGGCCGTGCTCGGCCGGCGCGGCTGCACCGACGTGCCCGCCCGCCGGAAGCGGCGGGCGCAATCAACCACGACAGCCACGCCCGCAAGGATCACCGCCCCGCCGAGCCATTGCCGGGTCCACCAGCGCAGGCCGATCAGGTCCATCGGGTAGATCCAGCGATCCGCCAGCAGCCCAGCCGCCAGCGCGATCAGGAACAGCATGGGCGGCTGGATGACGACGTTGCTGGTCTGGGGCGCTGCGGTCATGGGACAAGTCTAGCATGCGTGGCCGCGCCGGGAACGGCGTAGGCTGCGGCACGGCGTGCGCTATAGTCGGGGCACGAGGCGCGGACAAGCCGGAGGAAGCAATGCCCTACATCGAAGGCCGCACGGTGCACGACGCCGACGCCCATATCATGGAGACGCCGGAGCTGCTCGAGACCTATGTCGAGGACCGCTTCCGGCAGGCCGTGCGACGCTTCGACGTGTTCAGCGCCATCCCCGACTACGCCGACCGGTTCGAGGCGGTGCGCTACCGTCACGACGACGCCGAATGGCGCGCCGGCGACGCCAGCCAGATCCTGCTGCGCAAGAACTGGGATGCCCTGGGAGCCTGGCGGCGCGAGGACCGGCCGGCAGCGCTCGACCATCTCGGGGTGGCGAGCCAGCTCGTCTTCAACACCATGCTGAGCGCCTTCCTGAGCGACCTGGAGCATGGCGACGACCTCGGCCTCGCCTATGCCGCCGCCCGCGGCCACAACCGGGCCATGGCGGCGTTCTGCGGCATCGACCGCCGGCTGCTCGCGACCGGCTATGTGCCGCTGGCCGATCCGGCGCAGGCGGTGGCGATCGCGCGCGAGGCCATCGCCATGGGCTGCAAGGCGCTGCTGATCCCATCGCGCTGCCCGCGGGACCATGCGCCCAGCCACGTCGCGCTGGACGGCGTCTGGGCGCAGGCGCAGGAAGCCGGCCTGCCGATCGTCTTCCATGTCGGCGGCGGCGGTCCGCTGCTGTCGCGCGCCTACTTCAACAACGGCCTGCCGCCGGTGCCCGACTTCCATGGCGGCGCCGAGAATTTCCGCTCGGTCGACTACATGGCGATCCCCAACCCGCCGATGCAGACGCTGGCGACCCTGATCCTGGACCGCGTGCTCGACCGCTTTCCGCGCCTGAAGCTCGGCGTCATCGAGCAGGGCGCCTCGTGGCTGCCCGGCTGGATGCGCGCCCTCGATTCGGCCTGGACCGCCTTCCGCAAGAACGAGGAGCGGCTGCAGAAGATGTCGCTCAAGCCCAGCGAGTTCGTGCGCCGCCAGATCAGGGTCACGCCCTACCCGCACGAGGACACGGGCTGGATCATCGCCAACGCCGGGCCGGAAGTCTGCCTGTTCTCGACCGATTTCCCGCATGTCGAAGGCGGCCGCAACCCGATCAAGCGCTTCGACGACGCGCTGGCCGGAACGCCCGATGCCGCCCGGCACCGCTTCTACTGCGACAACTTCGTCGACCTGATGGGTGCCGGCCTGGCACCGGCGCTGCGCGCGGCATAGGTTTTGTTTTTTTAGGACCGCGGGCAGCACGCCATCCACACCCGCGGCAGTCCAGCCCTTGCATCGCCGTGCGCGGGGTGCTTAGTGTGCGCCTTTAATGACAATGCGCCCCCTGATCCCCGGGATGCCGCGGCACCTGCTCGGCATCGAAGGTCTGACGGCTGCGACCATCGCGGCCCTGCTGGATCTTTCCGAGACCTATATCGACACCAGCCGCTCGCTGGTGAAGAAGCGCGACGTGCTGGCCGGCCGCACGATCATCAACCTGTTCTTCGAGAACAGCACCCGCACCCGGACCTCCTTCGAGGTGGCCGCCAAGCGGCTGGGCGCCGACGTGGTCAACATGGAGGTGCAGACCTCCTCGACCCGCAAGGGCGAGACCCTGCTCGACACCGCCATGACGCTGAACGCCATGCTGCCCGATGCGCTGGTGGTGCGGCACCAGGATTCGGGTGCCGTCAACCTTCTGTCACAGAAGGTCAACTGCGCCGTCGTCAACGGCGGCGACGGCCAGCACGAGCATCCTACCCAGGCGCTGCTGGACGCGCTCACCATCCGCCGCCGCAAGGGCCGGCTGCAGGGCCTCACGGTGGTGATCTGCGGTGATGTGCTGCACAGCCGCGTGGCGCGCTCCAACATCCACCTGCTGAACATCATGGGCGCGCACGTGCGCGTCGTGGCGCCGGCCACGCTGATGCCGACCGAGGTCGAGCGGCTGGGCGTCGAGCCGCATTTCAGCATGAAGAGCGGCCTGAAGGACGCCGATATCGTGATGATGCTGCGCCTGCAGACCGAGCGCATGAGCGGCTCGTTCGTGCCCACGGTCAGCGAGTACTTCCACTTCTTCGGGCTGGACCGCGCCAAGCTGGCCCTCGCCAAGCCGGAGGTGCTGGTGATGCATCCCGGGCCGATGAACCGCGGCGTCGAGATCGACTCGGCGGTGGCCGACGACCTGCAGCGCAGCGTCATCCACGAGCAGGTCGAGATGGGCGTGGCCGTGCGCATGGCCTGCCTCGATGCGCTGGTCGGCGGCCTGCAGAACTACGACGACCGCTTCGCGGCCGAGAAGGACGGGCGCTGACATGGCCAACACCGGCGCACCCGTCGCCTACATCAACGCCCGCCTGATCGACCCGATCGCCGGCACCGATCAGCTTGGCAGCCTCCTGGTCGGCGCCGACGGCAAGATCGCCGACTGGGGGCCCAGCCTGTTCTCCAGCGGCGCTCCCTGGGGCATCGAGACCGTCGATTGCGGGCGTCAATGCCTGGCACCCGGCATCGTCGATCTGCGCGTGCACACCGGCGAGCCCGGCGAGGAGCACAAGGAGACGCTCGACACCGCCGGCCGCGCCGCCGCCGCCGGCGGCGTGACGTCGATGTGCATCCTGCCCGACACCGATCCGCCGTTCGACGACGCCTCGCTGATCGAGTTCGTGCATCGCCGCTCGCGCCAGGTGCGCCTGTCCAAGATGTACGCCTATGGCGCGCTCACCATGGACCTGCAGGGCGAGCACCTGGCCGAGCTGGGCCTGCTGCAGGAAGCCGGCGCCGTCGCCTTCACCGACGCCGACCGGCCGCTGGGCAACGCCCAGACCATGCGGCGCGCCCTCTACTACGCCAAGACCTTCGGCGCGCTGATCGTGCATCTGCCGCAGGAGCCGACACTGTCGACCGGCCACATGAACAACGGCGAGCTCGCGACACGGCTGGGACTGGCCAGCAGCCACAAGCTCGCCGAGGCGATCATGCTGGAGCGCGACCTGCGGCTGGTCGAGATGACCGGTGCGCGCTACCACGCCAGCAAGATCTCGACCGAGGAAGGCGTCGAGGTCATGCGCCGCGCCAAGGCGCGTGGCCTGAAGGTGACCTGCGACACGGCCCCGCACTACTTCGCCCTCAACGAGATCGCGGTCGGCGACTACCGCACCTTCGCCAAGGTCGTGCCGCCGCTGCGCGGCGAGAACGACCGCCGCGCCATCGTCGAGGGGCTCAAGGACGGCACCATCGACTGCATCGTGTCGGATCACCGGCCGCAGGACGTCGAGAGCAAGCGCGTGCCCTTCGCCATGGCGCAGCCCGGCGTGGTCGGGCTCGAGACGCTGCTGCCCATCTCGCTGGAGCTGTACCACAACCGCCAGATGGGCCTGCCGGCGATCTGGCAGCGGCTGGCCAGCACACCGGCGCGGCTGTTCAACCTGCCAGGCGGCCGCTTCGAGAAGGGCGCGCCGGCCGACCTGGTCCTGTTCGATCCCGAGCTCGCCTGGGTGGTCGATCCCGAGGAATTCAACAGCAAGACCGGCAATACCGCTTTCGACGAGCGGCCGACCCAGGGCCGGGCGCTGATGACCATCGTCGACGGCCGCGTGATCTACCGCGATGCCAAGCGCTGGCCGGCGGCCTAGCCGGGAGCGCGCCACTCCAGTGGCGCACCGGCGCGCAGCGCCGGATCGTTGGCAACACCAGAACAAGAGCCGGCCCTTCGGGCCGGGGCGCCACTGGAGTGGCGCGCTCCCAGCAGAGAAGGCAGCGCAGTGATCGAGAGCGACCTCGACATCCCGACCGGCGACGGCAGGATGAACACCTTCAGCGTGCGCCTGGCGCAGGGCGGGCCCCACCCGGCCGTGGTGATGCTGATGGACGCGGCCGGCGTGCGCGGGGCGTTGCGCGACATCGCGCGGCGCCTGGCTGCCTCGGGCTATGTCGTCTTCGTGCCCAACCTTTACTACCGCACGTCGCGCAATTTCGTTGCCGGGCCGCTGCGCGACCATCCCGACGTCGAGAAGAACAAGGCCGAGATGACGCGCCATCGCAGCGCCATCGGACACGCCGAGGTGAGCCGCGACATCGGCGCGCTGCTCGACCATATCGCCGCCGATCCCGCCGTTCGCCGTGGCAAGGTCGGCACCGTGGGTTATTGCATGAGCGGTGCCTATGTCGTGACGACGGCGGCGAGCTGGCCCGATCGCATCGCCTGTGGCGCCGCCTTCTACGGCACGCGCTTGATGGCGGACGCACCGGATGCGCCATGGCGCCGGCTGGGCGAGATCAGGGCCGAGCTGCACTTCGCCTTCGCCGAGATCGACTCCTACGTGCCGCCGGACGAGGTCGCGGCATTCCGCAAGCACCTCGCCGAGGCGCCGTTCCGCAGCACCGTGGAGATCCTGCCCGGCACCGGCCACGGCTATGCCTTCACCGACAGCGCCAGCTTCAACAAGCCGGCGGCCGAGCAGCATTTCCATGCCACGCTGGCGCTGTTCCGCCGCCATCTGTAGGCCGGCGCGCCGCCGCCGCACGGCATCGTGCGGCAACCCTGCCCGCCCCAGTGGCGCGCGCCGGCGGGCAGCGCTACATTTTCGCCACTTTCGGGGCCAAATTCGCAAGCATCCTTCCAACGACAACCGGGGCCGCTTCATGCGCATCGCCACCCTTTCTGCCGTGCTCGTCGTGCTGGGAGCCGGCACCGCGGCCGCTCAGCAGCAGCCGTCGCTCGACCGCTCCAGCGACATGCTCGACACCATGACGCGGCGTCTGAAGCTGTGCGCCGAGATCACCGATACCGCGGCGCGGCTGACCTGCTACGATCGAGTCGAATCAGGCGGCAGCGCGCCGACGCCGACACCCACCCCCACGCCGCAGGCCGGCCCCGCGCCGGCGCCGCAAGCCGCGCCACCACCGCCCACGCCCGCGCCGCCGCCGCGCAGCCCCGCCGCCGCGCCGCCGTCGGCCGTGACCTCGCAGCCGATCGCTCCGCCCGACCCGTCGCGGGTCGGCCAGGATGACAAGCCGGTAGCCCCCGAGGACCGCGCCTTCGATCCCCGCACGCAGGGCCGCGGCGGGCCCGGCACCACGATCGGCGCCGCCCCTGGGGTCGTCCTGCCGGGACAGGGGCCGAGCACGGTCGAGCCGCAGTGGCGCCGCATCGGCGCCGTGCCGATACGCTCGGCACCGGGCACCCAGGTGCCGGTCGTCACGCTGGAGCTGCCCGGCCTGCGCCCCGGACCGGACTATCGCTGGCAATTGTCGATGGCGCTGGCCAACAACACGGCGCGCACGTTCGACGTCACCATCGCCTGCGCCTTCAACAACGGCGACCGCAAGGTCAGCGACATGACCATCATCCTGCGCAACGTGCGCGGCGGCGAGAAGGTCGGCGCCGACATCGCCGGGCCGCCGACCAACCAGTTCGTCGACAACGCCCCCTGCCACGTGATCTCGCCGCTGCAGTGATGTCCTCATCCTCCCCAACGAAGTTGGGGAGGTGGCCCGAAGGGCTGGAGGGGAGCCGACGCGATCTTCGAAACAAGCACCACGAGCGCTCCCCATCCGGCCTTCGGCCACCTTCTCCACGCAAGGCGTGGGGAAGGGAATGAGCGTCAGCGGCCCGCGCGCAGGGACTTCACGAAATCGGACAGGCCGACCTGGCGGTAGCGCTTGAGCCGCTCGGCGGTGAGGATCGCCTTCACCAGCTCGAGGCTCTGGTCCACCTGCTCGTTCACGATCACGTAGTCGTACTCCGCCCAGTGGCTCATCTCGTCGGCGGCCTTGGCCATGCGCCGGGCCACGACCTCGGGCGGGTCCTGGGCGCGGCTCACGAGCCGGCGCTCGAGCTCCTCGGTCGACGGCGGCAGGATGAAGATGCTGACCAAGTCCTGGCGCGCCCGTTCGACGAGCTGCTGCGTGCCCTGCCAGTCGATGTCGAACAGCATGTCGCGCCCGGCCGACAGCGTGCGCTCCACCGGGCCGCGCGGCGTGCCGTAGGAATGATCGAAGACCTGGGCATATTCCAGCAGCTCGTCGCGCTCGACCATGGCACGGAACGTGTCGTGGTCAATGAAGGAGTAGTCGACCCCGTCGCGCTCCGCCGGCCGCTTGGCGCGCGTGGTGACCGACACCGACAGCTCGATGTCGCGGTCATGCTGCAGCAGCAGGCGCGAGAGCGTCGTCTTGCCCGCGCCCGACGGCGAGGACAGCACCAGCATCAGGCCGCGCCGCTGGATCCGCGCCGCGGCCAGCTCATTCGACATTCTGGACCTGCTCGCGCATCTGCTCGACGGCGCTCTTCAGCTCGATGCCGATGCGCGTGAGCTCGATGTCGGCCGACTTGGAGCACAGCGTGTTGGCCTCGCGGTTGAACTCCTGGCACAGGAAGTCGAACTTGCGGCCGATCGGGTTGCCCGGGCCGGCCGCCTTCATGAGCTCGTGCGCGGCGGCGATGTGCGCCTGCAGCCGATCGAGCTCCTCGCGCACATCGGCCTTGCCCACCAGGATCGCGATCTCCTGCGCCATGCGTTCCGGCGTGAGCGGCGGCACGCGCTCCAGGATATCCGCCAGCTGGGCCGTGAACCTTGCGCGGATCAGCTCACCCTGCGCCGCGGCGCGGCTCGCCGCCTTGTCGCGCAGCGCGGCGATCGTCGCCAGATGCCCCTCCAGCATGACGGCCAGCCGCGCGCCTTCCGCGGCGCGGGCGTCGACGAGGCCACGCAAGGCCTGGCGCAGCGTGCCCAGCATCTTGGCGTCGAGCGCCGCGACCTCCTCCTCCGACAAGGCGCGGGCCGCATCCTCCTCGATGACGCCGCGCACGCGCAGCAGCCCGTCGGCGCTGGGCGGCGCGATGTCGCCATGGGCGCGCAGCTCGTCGATCACCGCCAGCAGGTCGCGCACCAGCTCGCGGTTGATGCGGACCGCCTGCTGGGTGCGCCGCTCGGCGATCTGCAGCGACACCGAGACACTGCCGCGTCGCAGCGCCTCGGCCACCATGGCCCGCGCCGGATGCTCCAGCCGCTCATAGCCCGAGGGCACGCGCAGGCGCGTCTCCAGCGCGCGGCCGTTGACGCTGCGCGCCTCCCACACGAATGATACCGCGCCGTCGCTTCCGTCGGCGCGCGCATAGCCCGTCATGCTGGCGATAGACAAACTCTACTCCCCCTTTCGTTTCCGGCACGCGCCGGCGTGCGCAACCTAGCCGGTCTTCCCTTCCCCGTGAAATGGGGAAGGTGCCATCCCTCGCGACAAAGGCTGCAGCTCAGTACGTGCCCGGATACTGGCCGCCGTCCATCAGGATGTTCTGTCCCGTGATATAGCCGGCATGAACGCTGCACAGGAACGCACACATCGCGCCGAACTCCTCGGGCGTGCCGAAGCGGCCGGCCGGATTGGCCGCGGCGCCGATGCGCATCTCCTCCTCGACGCTGCGGCTGGCGCTTTTCGCACGTGCCACGAAAGTGCCCCGCAGGCGGTCGGTGTCGAACGGCCCCGGCAGCAGGCCGTTGATGGTCACGCCCTTCTTCACCGTCTTGCGGGCGACGCCCGCCACGAAGCCGGTGAGGCCCGACCGGGCGCCGTTGCTCAGGCCCAGGATATCGATCGGCGCCTTCACGGAGCTGGAGGTGATGTTGACGATGCGCCCGAAGCCGCGCGCCATCATGCCGTCGACCGTGGCCTTGATGAGCTCGATCGGCGTCAGCATGTTGGCGTCGACCGCCGCGATCCAGTGATCGCGCGTCCAGTCGCGGAAGTCGCCCGGCGGCGGCCCGCCGGCGTTGTTGATCACGATGTCCGGCTCGGGACAGGCCTTCAGCACCGCCTCGCGGCCCTCGGGCCTGGTGACGTCGCAGGCGACCGCGGTGACCTTGACGCCGGTGGCCTTGCGGATCTCGTCAGCCGTCTTCTCCAGCACGTCGGCCGTGCGGGCGTTGATCACGAGGTCCACGCCCTCCTTCGCCAGCGCCATGGCGCAGCCCCGGCCCAGTCCCTTGCTGGCCGCGCAGACGATCGCCTTGCGGCCCTTGATGCCCAGATCCATCGCTTTCCTCCTCAGATGATCAATCCGTCAGGCCCGGCGCAACGCCCTCATCCCTCGCCCAGCCCCAGCTCCGGCGCCATGTCGCGCAGCAGCTTCACCGAGACGGCGCGCTGCTCGGCCAATGCCCGCCGATCGATGCGCGCCACGATCGCGCCAGCTGCTGACAGCGAGCGTTCCATCCGCCGCACCAGATACTGGACCACATCCTCGGTGATGGCCACCTGCCGGTCATGGAACAGCTTGACCAGCACCGCGCTCAGCAGCGCGTCGTCGGGCGCGCCGATCTCGGCTACCGCCGCCGCCCGCAGCCGCGAGGCCAGGTCCGGCAGCTGCACGCGCCATCGCGCCGGTGCCGTGCGCGATGCCAGCAGCAGTGAGCCGCCGCGCTCGCGCAGCCAGTTGTAGAGATGGAACAATTGCTGCTCGGCATGCGGCCGGCCGGCGACGGCATCTGCCTCGTCGACCGCGACGTGGCGCGCGTCGCCCAGCATGTCGAAAAGCGTCGCAACGTCGGGCTGGTCCAGCGCCGCGCCCTGCAGGCGCAGCGCCTGCGCCCGCGCCGCCCATAGATGCAGCAGGTGGGTCTTGCCGCTGCCCGCCGGACCGACCAGCACCGAGGCCGGGCCCGGCCAGTCGGGCCAGCGGTCGACCCAGGCCAGCGCCGTGGCGTTGGCCTCGGCCGGCAGGAAGTCGGCGCGGCCATAGGATGGCGGGCCGGCCAGGTCGAATGGAAGCTGCTCTGACATAAGCGCGGTCACGGGTGGTCGGTATCCAGAAGCACGCGCTCGGTCGTTCCGCGATAGTAGGCGCTGTCGCGGTATTCGCGCAGCGCGAAGCGCACCAGCACGCCGGCGACGGCGGCGACCGGCACCGACAGCAGCAGGCCGACGAACCCGAACAGCGTGCCGCCGGCCAGCAGGGCGAACATCAGCCAGACCGGATGGATGCCGATGCTGTCGCCCACCAGCTTGGGCGCCAGCACGTTGCCTTCGAGGAACTGTCCGACCGCGAACACCGCAACGACCTTGCCCACGCTCAGCCAGTCGGGTGGGAACTGCGCCAGCGCCATGCCGATGGCCAAAACGCCGCCGGTGAAGCTGCCGACATAGGGGATGAAGGATATCAGCCCGATGATGATGCCGATGATGAGCCCGAAGTCGAGCCCGACCAGGGCCAGCGCCGTGCCGTAGTAGAAGGCCAGCACCAGGCAGACCGTGGCCTGGCCACGCACATAGCCGGCGACGGCGGTGTTGGCGTCGCGCATCAGGCCGCGGATGGTGTCGGCATGCGCGCGCGGCAGGTAGCCGTCGACGGTGGCCACCAGCTTCGGCCAGTCGCGCATCAGGTAGAAGGCGATCACCGGCGTCAGGAAAAGCAGCGCCAGCAGGTTCACCAGCGCGAAGCCGCTGGTCACCACCGAGCCGAGCACGGCACCGACGAACCGCAGGGCATCGCCGGCGCGAGCCGCCAGCACGCTCTCGAAATCCTTGGCGCCCGCGGCATCGATGCCGAACCGCTCCTGCAGGGTCTGCAGCAGCGGCAGCAGCCGGGCGTAGAGCCGCGTGGTGTACTCCGGCAGCTTGCGGGCGAGCGTCGCCAGCTGGTCCGACACCAGCGGCGCGATCGCCAGCAGCAGGCCGACACCGACCAGGGTGGCGATGATGACGAGGATGACCGTGGCCAGCGTGCGCGAGCGCACGAGCTTCTCGATGCGGTCGGTCAGCGGGTTGAGGAAGTACGCGATCGCAAGCCCGGCCACGAACGGCAGCAGCATGTCGCGCAGCAGCCACACGAGCAGGCCGGCGGCCGCGGCACCGATCAACCAGAACCGGATCTGTCGTGATGCGGTCATTCCTTCGGCTGCTCCCCTTCCCTGCGCTCGCGTTCCCAGGCCGTGACGCGCCGCGACCAGGTTATGGCATAGGCGGCGCCCGAGAGCACCGTGGTCACCGCCACGACGGCCGCGCCCCAGACCACGAGATGCGGCGGCAGTGGAAAATACGCACGCTCGGCCATCACGACCACGATCAGGCCGATCTGCAGAGCCGTGTTGACCTTGCTGATCATCAACGGCTCGACGTGGAAGCGCTGCGTCAGCGCCTGCACCGTCAACGCCCCGCCGATGATGAACATGTCGCGGAACACGACCAGGATGGTGAGCCACATCGGCAGGGCGTCGCGCAGCGTCAGCGCGACATAGGTGCCGACCAGCAGCGTCTTGTCGGCCAGCGGATCGAGCCACGCGCCGAACTGGCTGGTGACGTTGAGCCGCTTGGCGATCAGCCCGTCGACGGCATCGGACAGGCCGGCGATCAGGAAGATCCAGAACGCCGCGACATTCTCGCCGGCCAGCACGCACCAGATCACCGCCGGCACCGCCGCCAGCCGCGCCAGGCTGATCAGGTTGGGGACGTGGGCGATCATGCCTCTTCCCTCCCCCACGCACAGCGTGGGGGAGGTGGCCGAAGGCCGGAGGGGGCCCCTGCGTGATCTCCATTACAGAGACCGCGTGGGGTCCCCTCCGCCCCTTCGGGGCACCTCCCCACAGTGTGGGGAGGAAGACATTCTTGCACCCTCACTTCGCGCGTCCAAGGTAGTCGACCGTGAGGAAGGACAGCGCGCGCACGCCCAGCTTCAGGCCGGCCTCGTCGATGAAGAAGCGCGGCGAATGATTGGGCGCGGCGCCGCCCATGCCCAGCGCGCCCGGCCGCTTGTCCGCCGGCGTGATGCCGAGGAAGAAGAACACGCCCGGTGCCTCGCGGGCCAGCACCGAGAAGTCCTCCGATGCCATGACGGGACGCGACTCCTGCACCCGCTCGGCGCCGGCAGCGCGGCGCAGGCTGGCCCCCGCCCAAGCCGTCAGCGGCGGGTCGTTGACCGTCACCGGGTAGCCGCGATTGATGGTCACCTTGGCTTCGGCGCCGGCGGCATGCGCCGTGCCCTCGGTCACGGCCTTGATCTTCTCGTGCAGCCGGTTGCGCACGTCCTCGTCATGGGCCCGGATGGTGCCTTCCATGACCACGGTGTCGGGGATGATGTTGCCGCGGTTGCCGCCATGGATGCTGCCGACCGTGACCACCACCGGCGAGCGCGTGACATCGATCTGCCGGCTGGCGATGGTCTGCAGCGCCAGCACGACCTGGGCCGAGACGACGATCGGATCGACGCCGCCCCATGGCATGGCGCCGTGCGTCTGGCTGCCCTTGATCTCGATGCGCAAGCTGTCGGAGCTGGCCATCAGCCCGGCCGGCCGCAGCGCGATCTCGCCGACCCGCAGCCCCGAGCTGACATGCAGGCCGAACACGGCTTCAGGCTTGGGATCCTGCATGGCGCCGTCGCGCACCATCGACGTGGCGCCGCCGGGGCTGCCGTCGCCGGAGCCCTCCTCCGCCGGCTGGAACAGCAGCTTGATGGTGCCCGGCAGGTCGGCGCGCATGGACGCCAGCACCTCGGCCACGCCCATCAGGATCGCGACATGCGCGTCATGGCCGCAGGCATGCATCACCGGCACCTGCTGGCCGCGCCACGTGGCCAGGACCTTGGAGGCGAACGGCACGTCGACCTCCTCCTTGACCGGCAGGGCGTCCATGTCGGCGCGCAGCGCCACCACCGGGCCGGGCTTGCCGCCGCGCAGCAGCGCCACCAGGCCGGTGCGGCCCACGCCCGTCTTGACCTCGTAGCCCAGGGCGGTGAGGTGATCGGCCACCAGCTTGGCGGTGCGCACCTCCTGGTAGCCCAGCTCCGGGTTCTGGTGGATGTCGCGCCGCCAGGCGATCACCTTGGCCTCGACGGCGTTGACCGCCGCGTCGATGCGCGCATCGAGCGGGCCCTGCTGGTCGGCCATGGCGCCGCCGCTCCACAGCACCGCAGCCAGCGCGATGGCCGGTGACAAGCCTCGAACCGATGGAATGCTGCGCATGACGTCCTCCTCGCTAGCGTGTCACGATCGACAGGCTGCCGCCGCTGTCGACCAGGGCCAGGCCACGCTGCTCGAGCGCCTTGTCGAGCTGGGCGCGGGTGCCCACGAAGTTCACCACCACGATGGCGCGCCCCTCTTCCAGCGACTGCACCTGCACGCGGCGCACCGACACTGCCGCCGAGATGCGGCGGCGGATGTTGACCCATTCGGCCAGGTCCTTGAGCGGCACGACGACGGCAACCGCGTCGGCGATGTCGTGCGACAGCGTGGCGACGGCCTTCCAGTCCTCCTCGAGCCTGGTGCGCTGCCGGACGGCCGCGTCGATGAGCTTGTCGATGGCGACGCCGCTCTGCGGCGCCAGGGTGAGCTTGTCGCTGATGGTGAAATCGTAGACCGTGCCCGAGACGGCGAACGGCCCGTCGGGCTCGCCGGTGGCGACGGAGACCAGGATGCGCTGCGCGCCGTAGCGCTCGGCGAGGCGGCTTAGCGCCGCCATGTCGCCCACGAAGGCCTGCTCGGGGTTGATGGCCTTCAGGTCGGTGGCGTCGGCCCGCAGCAGCGGGGTCGGCACCAGCCCGCCGGCCTTGGCGACGTTGCCCCAGGCCTCGCGCCAGGGTGTCTTCTCATCGAGCGCCACCACGCCCGCGGTGGAGCGCATCACGGGAATGGTGAGCACGGGCGGCGACGCCGCATCGACGAAGGGAATGCCGGCGCCGCGCAGCATGCCGCTGATGCGGTCGGGCCGGAACACCACCGAAAGCAGGGCGATGTAGCGGCCGGGCGCGGTGCGCTCGTCGGCGAACTCGAAGCCCTTGATGATGCTCTCCAGCTCGGGATCCGATGGCGGCGTGATCCGGGCGATATCCTCGGCAGCGACCAGACGCCGCACCAGGATGTCGAAGGCCCGCTTCACGCCCTCCATCTGCGCCTTCTCGCGCGCCTGCAGCGGGTTGGGGGCGCTGGCGTCGACCGGCACGTTGGTGACCGTGAACACCGGGTTGTCGACCGGCCGGGGCTGGGCCATGGCCGGCGCCGCCAGCGCGCCCAGCCACAGCGCCAGGCCCATGATCAAGCGCCCCGGGGTCCGCCGCCATGGGGAAAACGCTGCTGCCGCCGCCATTGCAAAGCCCTCGTGTTCGGATATTTTCGCGCCCGATTCCTAGCATGAACGGCGGCCGCTTGAACCTCCCCAAGGACCACAACCACGCCCCCCTCACCTACAAGGAAGCGGGTGTGGACATCGAGGCCGGCGATGCGCTGGTGGAACAGATCAAGCCGCTGGCCAGGTCCACGCGGCGCCCCGGCGTCGTGGGCGGGCTGGGCGGCTTCGGCGCCATGTTCGACCTCAAGGCCGCCGGCTTCACCGATCCGATCCTGGTCTCGGGCACCGATGGCGTCGGCACCAAGCTGCGGCTGGCGATCGACGCGGCGGTCCACGACACGGTCGGCATCGACCTGGTGGCGATGTGCGTCAACGACATCGTGGTGCAGGGGGCCGAGCCGCTGTTCTTCCTCGACTACTACGCCACCGGCCGGCTGGAGGTCGCCGCCGGCCGCGCCGTCGTGGCCGGCATCGCCGAGGGCTGCCGCCAGGCCGGCTGCGCCCTGGTCGGCGGCGAGACCGCCGAGATGCCCGGCATGTACGGCGGCGGCGACTACGATCTCGCCGGTTTCGCCGTCGGCGCCGCCGAGCGCGGCCAGCTGCTGCCGCGGCCGGACATCCAGGCCGGCGACGTGCTGCTGGGCGTCGCCTCGGTCGGCCTGCACTCCAACGGCTTCTCCCTGGTCCGCCGCATCGTCGAGCGCAGCGGGCTGGCGCTCGATACGCCGGCGCCGTTCGCGGCCGGCCAGACACTGGCCCGCGCCCTGCTTGCACCGACGCGCATCTATGTCCGCACGATGCTGGCGGCAATCCGCAGCACGGGTGCCGTGAAGGGCCTGGCGCACATCACGGGCGGCGGCCTGCCCGGCAACGTGCCGCGCATGCTGCCCGACGGCCTGCGCGCCACGCTCGATGCCACGGCCTGGACGCCGCCGCCGGTGTTCGGCTGGCTGCGCGCGGTCGGCAACGTGCCGACCGACGACATGCTTCAGACCTTCAACTGCGGCCTGGGCATGGTCGTGGCGGTGGCCGCGGCCGACGCCGAGCGGGTCACGGCCTGCCTGGCCGAAGCGGGCGAGACGGTGCGCCCGGTCGGCGTGGTCGAGCCGGCGCCGCAGCCGCAGGCCGAGGCCGACTGCATCGTGGCCAACGCGGATGCGCTATGGCGCGGCTGAAGGCCGGCGTGCTGATCTCGGGCCGCGGCAGCAACCTGCTGACATTGCTCGAGGCCTGCGCCGCCCCGGACTTCCCGGTCGAGATCGCGCTGGTGGTCAGCAACCGCCCCGAGGCCGGCGGGCTTTCGCATGCGCAGCGCTTCGGCGTGCCGGCCACGGTCATTCCGCACCGCGACTTTCCCGACCGCGAAGCCTTCGACCGCGCCGTCGGCGCCGCGCTGGAGGCGGCCGGCGTCGAGCTGGTGTGCCTGGCCGGCTTCATGCGCATCTTCAGCCCCTGGTTCCCGGCGCGCTGGGCCAACCGCATCCTCAACATCCACCCCTCGCTGCTGCCGGCGTTCAAGGGCCTGCATGTGCAGCAGCAGGCGATCGATGCCGGCGCGCGGGTGAGCGGCGCCACGGTGCATCTGGTGACCGACGACCTCGACGGCGGCCCGATCGTGGCGCAGGCGGCCGTGCCGGTGCATCCCGACGACACCGCCGACACGCTGGCGGCCCGCATCCTGAAGGCCGAGCATGCGCTCTACCCGCTGGCGCTGCGCTGGTTCGGCGAGCGCCGCGTGCGGCTGGTGCCGCAGCCCGGCAAGCCGGACCGCGTGGTCATCGACGGCATCGCGCCCGGCGGCGCCATCCTGTGGCGGCCATGACCGGCCTCGAGATCCTGCGCATCGAGCGCCTGCCGGCCGAGCCGTGGAAGAACAAGGGCGGCATCACGCGCACCATCGCCGCCGCGCCGCCGGATGCCGATATCGACACGGCCGACTGGCGCGTGGCGCTCAGCGACATCAACCGGCCCGGCCCGTTCTCGCACCTGCCGGGCATCGACCGCCTGCTGCTGCCCCTGGGCGCCGGGCTGCGGCTGGGCTTCGACGGCGCCGCGCCGCAGCCGGTTCCGGTCTTCGATACGATTGCCTTCGACGGCGCCACCGCGACCATCTGCGACGTCGATGCCCGCCTGCAGGTGATGAACCTGCTGCTGCGGCGGGGCCGCCATGCCGGCCGGCTTCAGGCCTTCCCCGGCGCCGGCCGCCTGCAGGCGCCCGGCGGCGCCATCGTGCTCTACGCCGCGCGCGGCGGCTTCAACCTGGTGGTGGCCGACGGCGTGCCGCGGCCGCTCGACGCCGGCCACGCCGCCGTGCATCGCGACGGCGCCCTGCCGCTGGCGTTCGAGCCCTACCGGCCCTGGTCGATGCTGGTCGCGGCGGTCATCGCGCCGGCCGGACAAGGCTGAAGCCGGCTCTTTTCCCCACCGTCACCCTTGGATATAAGGGCGTCAGCTCAACGCCTTCCGTTTGGGGAGCCCCATGGCTGATTCGAACTTTGACATGCGCCAGCACCGCGAGACCTACAACACCGTGATGAAGCTCACGAGCTACACGGTGCTCGCCCTGCTGATCATCGTGCTGGGCCTGGCCTTCGGCGTCGTCGCCAAGATGGGCTGGTCGGTGATCGTGGCCATGTTCATCGCCCTGGTCGCGCTCACCATCGTGGCCGCCGTGCGCCGTTGACGCACCGCGTACGCGAAAAGGCGGCCCGTCGGGCCGCCTTTTTTGTTGCCCGCAAGGGCTGCGGTCAGCCCACCAGCTCGTGGCCGGCGAAGAAGTAGGCGATCTCGATGGCGGCGTTCTCGGGCGAGTCCGAGCCGTGCACCGAGTTGGCCTCGACCGACTCGGCGAAGTCCTTGCGGATGGTGCCGGCGGCGGCGTTGGCCGGGTTGGTGGCGCCCATGATCTCACGGTTGCGGGCGATGGCGCCCTCGCCTTCCAGCACCTGCACGACCACCGGGCCCGACGTCATGAACGCGACCAGGCTGTTGAAGAACGGCCGCTCCTTGTGCACGCCGTAGAAGGTCTCGGCCTGGGCCTGGGTCATCCAGATGCGCCGCTGGGCGACGATGCGCAGGCCGGCCTCCTCGAAGCGGGCGTTGATCTTGCCCGTGAGGTTGCGGCGCGTGGCGTCCGGCTTGATGATCGAGAAGGTGCGCTCCAGCGCCATCATGGTCTCCGTTGTGAGCAGGCGGTCGGTTCGGTGGCGCGCCTTATAATCGCTCGCGCCGCCGCAGGCAATCGCGCCGCCGGCCGCCCCTCCTTTCCCTGTCATCCCTCGCCGCGGGCCCGCCGCCGGAACGTGCGCCGCGCGATGCGGCGCGCCGTCGCCGGCGCGCCGGGCACGTCGAGCACCTTGCGGATCTCGTCGCGTTTCTCGTGGATCGAGGCGATGACCAGCCCCATGGGCAGGCCGATCTCGACCAGCAGCGCCTCCGACAGCTGCAGGCTGGCCTCGATCGTCTCGGGCACGGCGTCGGTGGCGCCCAGGGCATACAGCCGGGTGGCGTGGTCGGCATCGCGGGCGCGGGCCACGATCGTGAGGCCGGCGCGCTCGGCATGGGCGGCCGCGACCACGCGCTCGACCGCGGCCGGGTCGTCCATCGTCGCCACCAGCGCACGCGCCTTGTCGATGCCGCTGCGGCGCAGGAACTCCGGCCGGCTGGCATCGCCGAAATAGATCTTGCGGCCGGCCGCACGCTCGCTGGCCACCACCCTGGGATCGCCATCGACGGCCAGGTACGGCACGTCGTGGCGCGACAGCATCTCGCCCACCAGCTTGCCGACCCGGCCGTAGCCCACGATCAGCACCCGCTCCTGGTCGTCGACCGGTACCGGCTCGAACGCCGGCAGCTCGGCCTTCACCGCCCGCCTGGCCGCGCGCTCGCCCACGATCGCCACGACCGGGATCATCACCATGGTGAGCGAGACGGCGACCATCACCAGGCCGCCTGTATTGGCCGGCACGACCCGCAGGGCCATGGCGGTGGTCAGCAGCACGAAGGCGAACTCGCCGCACGGCCCCAGCAGCACCGCGACCTCGCGCCCGACCGAGGGCGCCAGGCCCACGACATGCGCCAGCCCCATCACGATCAGCGCCTTGCCCACGATCAGGGCCAGCGCGAGGCCGAGCACGACAGGCGCCGCGTCGACCAGAAGCGGCACGTCCAGCCCGGCGCCGATCGAGACGAAGAACAGCCCCAGCAGCAGGCCCTTGAACGGCTCGATGGTGACCTCGATCTCGCGCCGGAACTCGGTCTCGGCCAGCAGCATGCCGGCGATGAAGGCGCCCAGCGCCATGGTCAGCCCGGTGGCGGCCGTCACCAGGCCGGTGCCGATCACCACCAGCAGGCAGGTCGCCATGAACAGCTCCGTGCTGCGGGTGGCGGCCACGGAGTGGAACAGCGGCCGCAGCACCAGCCGGCCCAGCACCACCAGCACCAGCAGGCCGACCGCCGCCGGCACGAAGGCGAGCAGCAGGCCGGTGCCGATGCCGCTGCCTTCGTGCGCGCCCAGCATGGCGACCATGAACAGCATCGGCGCCACGGCGAGATCCTGCAGCAGCAGCACGGCAAAGCTGGCGCGGCCGGCCGGCGAGTTGAGCCGCTTGCGGTCGGCCAGCACCGGCAGCACGATCGCGGTCGACGACAGGGCGAGCGCCGTGCCCAGGACGGCGGAAGCCGCCGGCGTCTGGCCCAGGACGTAGGCCGCCGCGCCGATCACGGTGGCCGAGGCCGCGACCTGCAGCGAGCCGAGGCCGAACACCAGGCGGCGCAGCGTGGTGAGGCGCTCCCACGACAGCTCCAGCCCGATCATGAACAGCAGGAACACGACACCGAACTCGGCCAGATGCGCGATCCGGTCGATGTCGTCGATGGTGACGTAGGCCAGCCATGGGATATCCGCCGCCAGCCGGCCCAGGCCGCTCGGCCCCAGCGCGATGCCGGCGGCGAGGAAGCCCAGCACCGGGCTGATGCGCAGGCGGTGGAACAGCGGCACGACCAGGCCCGCCGTCCCGAGGAACAGCAGCGTGTCCTTGTAGGGTTCCAGGTCGAGGGCCATGGGGCATAGTAGGTTTACATCTCCGCGTCTGTCATCATAGGCATCTGCAACCGTCATCCCGAGCGCAGCGAGGGATCTCCCGCGAATGGCGTACCGTGCGCCATTCGCGGGAGATCCCTCGCTGCGCTCGGGATGACAGTCTGGACGTCGAGGCTACGGCGCTGCGCAGGTGAAGCTCGCGGCCTCGTCGACGCTGCCGCTGCCGTCGTGCCTGGCCACCTGCGGATAGGGGCAGAGCGGCCGCGTGCGCACGACCTTGCCGGCCTCGAGGCGGCTGCCGACGATGCGGTCGGGCGCGATGCCGTTCTCGACCCAGTTGATCAGCGGCGTCAGCGCGTCGATGCGGTCGACGCCCACCCCGCCGCGGCAATGGAACATGCCCGGCACCATGAACAGGCGGAAGAAGTCGCGCGTGGAAGGCCCCAGCCGCTCGCTCACGCGCATGTAGTAGTCGATGCCCATCAGCGGATTGAGGGCGGTGTCGGCCCAGCCGAAATACATCAGCGCCTTGCCGCCGCGGTTGCGGAACGCCGACAGGTCGGTGCTGGTGGCGTTGAGCAGCTCGCGGATCTCGTCCAGCTTCGCCGGGTCCTGGTCGATGTCGAAGCGGTGCCAGTCGTAGGTCGGATCGGGCTTGTCGAAGGCCATGTAGCGCAGGAACGACTCGCCGTAGGTGATCTGCCGGTTGGCGCCCTCGGCGGCCAGCAGCCATCCCGCCCAGCCGCTTTGCGGCGTCGTGCTGCCGAACGGCGGCGTGCCGATCTTCTCGGCGCCGACCGGCTGGCCGGGGAAGTACGGCTTGCCGCCGCTGACCACGCCGCCATAGATCGCCTTCAGCGTCGCGATCTGGCCGGGCGTGAAGCAGTCGGCGCCTTCGCTGCCGTTGCATTTGGGCAGGTCGGCGTCGGGATCGAAGCCGCACTGGCGCGGATCGTCGATCACGCCGTCGTCGAGCCCGTCCCTGGCGTCGCACTTCTTGTAGATGGCGGCGGCCAGCGCCGGCATCTGTTCCAGCCGGATCGGGTTGCGCTCCAGCGCCTTGGCGTTCCATACGCCCGACACCATCGAGTCGATGAAGTTCAGCACCGGCGCGCCGACGATGACGCCATCGAAGTCGCCGGGATAGCGCTGCATCGACATCAGCCCCTGGCGGCCGCCGGTCGAGCAGCCGTCCCAGTAGCTGAAGGCCGGGGCGCGGTCGTAGAAGAAGCCGGCGAGGCGCCTGGCGGCGCCGGCGGTGAGGTGTACGGCGCGGAAGGCGTAGTCGATCTTCTTGGCGGGGTTGGACGCGAAGCTGGCCAGCGGCTCGCCGGCGGCGTCATGGCCGGTGTTGGTCTGCACCGCCACGAAGCCGTGGCGCAGCGCCGCGTTGCGCTGCGCAACGCGTGGCGGCGCATCGAGCGCCTCGCCGGCGAAGCCGCCGTTGCCGCGCATGTAGAGCCGCCGGTTCCAGGCCATCGGCAGCGCCACCTCGAAGCGTACCTCGGGCGGGATCTGCCCCAGCACGCGGCAGAACGCCGGCACGCCGTCGGCCGCCGCCACCTCCTGCACCGACAGGGCCGCGAACGCGGCCGAGGCGATGCGCTCGATGTCGGCGCAGCTGCGCACCGGCTGGGCCGGCGCCAGGCGGTAGTCGATCGCCGAGCGCTCGGCATCGAGGAAGCTGTAGCCGTTCTGCGCCCACGCCGCGCCACTGCCGGCGCCGATGCTGATGGCGGCGGCGATCACCGACGCCGCGGCGCCCGCGAGGCTCAGGCGTGCCGTCAATCGGGTCATGGCGCATCTCCCCTGCCCTTGCTCCGTCGAGGGACGATGTTCGACCATGATCGGGGTTGGGGCCAGCATGGATTCGTTCAACCTCGCTGAAGGGAGTGGCCGGGTCGATTCATCAACGAAGACAAGGGCTTGTCGTTTTTCACCTCGCCAAGGGCGTGACGCAAACGTCGGAAAGTACGAAAACCCGGAGGGTCGCTGCCTCAGCCGATTTCACCCGGAACCAAGGCTGACACTCCGAGCATCCTTCGACAGACCCAAGATGAGGACCGCGCGTCATGTGGACAACGGAACGAAAAACGGCGCGCCGGAAATATTTGCTTATTCCCTTAGGGGCAAAATTGTAGTAACGTTTATACACGAGCTGCTGGAGCTGTCGCCGTGGCCATCACGACCCTGTCGAGCCGGGAATTCAATCAAGATACCAGCCGCGCCAAGAAAGCGACGGCCAAGGGCCCGGTTTTCATCACTGACCGGGGCCGGCCTGCCCATGTGCTGCTCAGCATCGAAGAATACCGGCGCATCACGGGCAAGCGCCAGAGCATCGCGAACCTGCTTGCCATGCCCGGCCCGGCGGATGGCGAGCTTGAGCTGCCGCCGCGCACCGAGCGGGCGAAGCTGGTTTCCTTGCCGTGATGTTTCTGCTCGATACGAACGTCGTCTCCGAGCTTCGCAAGGTTCGCCGCGGCCGGGCAAACCCCAATGTCGCCACGTGGTCCGATACCCTCGACCCGGTCGATCTGTTCATCTCCGCCATCACCGTTCATGAGCTTGAAATCGGCGTGCGGCTCGCCGAACGCCGAGACCCGCAACAGGGTGCGATGTTCAGAGCGTGGCTGGAGGACCAGGTTCTGGCCACCTTCGAGGATCGGGTCCTGCCGATCGACGTCGCTGTCGCCAGGCGCGCCGCCAGCCTGCATGTTCCTGACCCGCTGCCGATCAATGACGCCTTCATTGCCGCGACGGCGCTGGTTCACGGCATGATGATCGCCACCCGGAACCTGGCCGACTTCGCGACAACCGGCGTTCTGCTGCTCAATCCGTGGGACCCTGTCGGCTAAGGCTGAATCACCTTGTGGCAAGAGCCAGCTCGCGCTCCGGTTCCGGGCACGCCTTTAATTTAATGCGCCGCCTTCCACAGCACCGGTGCCGTCTACGCTGTCGCGCCAAGCCGCCATCCCCCGCGTCCACCCTACCATCGCGCGCCCGGCCGCCACGCCGGATTGGCCCGCTGCGCCTGCCGCTGCAGGTCGCCGATGTGCTGCTGCATGATCTCGACGAAGGTCTGCATCGCGAACTGAAGCCGATAGTGCGCAACCTGCAGCACGAGGTCGCGGTCGGCCTGGCTCAACGGTCCGACCGAGGCCTGCAGCAGGCGCGCGCGGCGGATGAGCTCGGGGGTGGCTTCCCAATCCGCGGCGCCGGCCGGCCTCGCCGTTGCAGCCAGGACGTCGACGATCAGCGACGCGGTCGCCAGCACGGAGAAGCACGACAGCAGCGTGCCGGCCGACCGGCCCGCCAGGCGTACCCACTGGCCGTTCCTCAGAACCATCGTCTCGACCTCGGCGGTCGCAACCTCCGAGGAGACTTTCAGGGCCTGCATCGCCTCGGGTGACAGCTCGGCCGTCTCTTCGATGATTTCGGCGGCGAGCTGCACCTCCCGCGCGGTCTTGGCCATGCGACGCTCCTGCAGGAGCGACTGGGTGGTCTTGGCGATCGCCTGGACCTGTCGCGGCTGCGCACGGAGAAGGTCCTTCAGAACGACCCCGATGGCCTTCGCGGCCTTCAGGTTGCCGTCGATCTCGGATTTGGCCTGCGCTGCCCGCAGCAGCCAGAGCTGGGCTTGAGGCGGCATGTTGGCGAAAGCAAAAGGATCCACCGTGGCCTCTACTTTTCTCCCCCGGACGGCTCGCGGCGCGCTTGCGGTTCCGGGCGGTGCAGGGCACGGCTTGCGGCTCGACAGAGAGACATCGCATTTGGCCAACTCGCCGCGCAAACCATGCCGCAGCGAAATTTGCACAGCGATGCGGGCTCAGCCACAGAAGAAACTTCGCCCGCCATAGCCAAATGGAATGAAGGTCGGTCATGCGACGATCCGAGTCGTGCGCATCTCAGAAGTTGGCAGCATGCGAATTGCGGCGGCGCAGATGTGACCGGGATCGCGCGGACGCGGCTGCGCCGGAAGAGGATCGTGTCATGGCCGCGGGCGCATGCGCCGGGGCTGCACGACGCGATCCAGTCGCAGCTCTTCGGCGCCACGTGCCGTGCACGCGGAGCCCGGCTCCGAGCACATGATGCGCGCCGCGAAGGCCGGAACGGTTGCCCTCGGCGCCCGGGGCCTGTCTGGGCCTAAAGGCCCCAATGAAATTCTGAATTTTTCCAGATAAACGCACCAGCATTCCAAAGCTTCACGAGCAAAACGAAGACCGTTCCAATACCACCTGCCAGGTAGCAGGGAGCTGCGATCATGCGGGCCCAGCGTTTGCGCCACGAATCCACCAAGTACGGCAACGCTGAATTACCTATTTGATCGGTCCATTGCGCGCGGGAAAACTCTTGAATACGCGGAGGGCAAAGCAATCTGAACATCGAGGAAGCTACAGCCAGCAGCAGCGTGGATACCAGCAACCAGAGAGACAATGATGGAATGGGAATCGTATGTAGAGCGCCAAGCAGCTCATTGAGCCGCAAGGGCAGAAGAAAGCAGGAGCCGACCACCCTCAGGCGCCAAACATGATCGTTATATAAGGCAAGGACATAGAAGATCAGCGGAATTGAGACCAAAACCGTCAGCGACGTTCCAAACAACGGCAGCCGGCCGAAGGCCCGGAGCTTCTCCCATGAAGCGATACGGTCGAAATGATCGAGCGGCACATCGAGCAGATCTATGTTCAGATCATTCCGAGTCTCGGGCGTAACGTATATACGTTCAAGGTACCTACAGCTTGGTAAGCCTCTCGTGTTGACCAAATTGACCCCGTCAAATTCGGTGTACAAAAATCCAAGTCCGTCCAATTCACAATTGGCGAAGTAGGAATCCCTGAGGCGCACCGAATAGAATGCCCCATCTTCGATTACGCACTTTCCGAAGCCTAATTTCTGAATATCTTTGGAATGTTTTTTTGCTTGACCGAAATCGCAGTTGATTAGACGACAAGCATTGAATCTAAGGTCTAGATCTCCTGTGAACGTGCATTTGTTGAAAACACATTCATCAAAGTACGTGCCGTTTCCAGTGGCGTCGAAACGTTCCTCGTCAAAGGATTTTCCCTTGATGGCGACCATTGCCTGACCGCGCCTGGGTATTTTTCATCATCTCTACGGGGATACCTGCGCAGTGCGATGCGCGCCGGATACATCCGGTCCTTCCTCCCCTGCCTGTTTTGATCATACCACCATGGGCCGTGGCGGTAAAATCTCATGCCACCTCGATGCCTTCAGGGTGTAGGCTCCCGCGCAGGGTGGCCTGCATGTTCGGTCAGCCTGCGCAAAACGCGCGACCGCGCGCATGGTCCAGGCACCCTGAACGGATTTGGCCTGGGAGGGATGAGCCATGGGCAGCTTCGGCATCGGGGCGGCGGTCCGGCGCAAGGAGGACGTGCGCTTCCTCACGGGCAAGGGCACCTATACCGACGATATCAATCGGCCCGGCCAGCTGCAGGCTTGCCTGCTGCGCAGCCCGCATGCCCATGCCGAGATCGTCAGCATCGAGACGGCCAGGGCACAGGCGGCGCCGGGTGTCGCGGCAGTCTTCACGGGCGCCGATCTGCAGGTCGGCAGCCTGCCCTGCGGCTGGCTCGTCACCTCCAAGGACGGCTCGCCCATGGTCGAGCCACCGCGCCCGCTTCTCGCCCAGGCGAAGGTGCGCCATGTCGGCGACCCGGTGGCGGTGGTGGTCGCAGAGACGCGCGAGCAGGCGGAAGCGGCGGCCGAGCTGATCGACGTCGTCTACAAGGAGATGCCGGCGGTGGTGGCAGCCGACGCGGCCATCAGGCCGGGCGGGCCGCTGCTGTTCGACGCCGCGCCCAACAATCTCTGCTTCGACTGGCACCTGGGCGACAAGCCGGCGGTCGATGCCGCCTTCGCCCGCGCCCACCACGTGACGCATCTGGACCTCGTCAACAACCGGCTGGTCTCCAACCCGATGGAGCCGCGCGCCGCCATCGGCGAGCATGACCCCGCCACCGGCGACTACACGCTCCACACCACCAGCCAGGCACCGCACGTGCACCGGCTACTCATCGCCTCCTTCGTCCTGCAGCTTCCTGAGCACAAGCTGCGCGTGGTGGCGCCCGATGTCGGCGGCGGCTTCGGCACCAAGGGCTCGATCTACAACGAGCAGGCGCTGGTGCTGTGGCTCGCCGCCAGGCTTGGCCGTCCCGTGAAATGGACGGCCAGCCGCAGCGAGATCTTCCTCACCGACAACCAGGCGCGCGACCACCTCACCAAGGCCGAGCTCGCCCTGGACAAGGACGGCAAGTTCCTGGCCATGCGCGTGGCGACACTGGCCAATCTCGGGGCCTATCTCGGCAGCTTCGCGCCGGCGATTCCGACCTGGTGCTACGGCACCCTGCTCGCCGGCAACTACGCCACGCCGGCGATCTATGTCGAGGTCAAGGGCGTCTTCACTAACACGGCGCCGGTCGACGCCTATCGCGGCGCCGGGCGTCCGGAGGCCTGCTATGTCGTGGAGCGCCTCGTCGATCGCGCGGCGCGCGAGATGAAGATCGACCCGGCGGAGCTGCGCCGGCGGAACTTCATCGCCAACGCGGCCTTTCCCTATGCCACGCCGGTCATGCTCACCTATGACAGCGGCGACTACTTCAAGACCCTCGACATGGCCCTCAAGGCCGCCGACTACGCCGGCTTCGAGCAGCGCCGGCAGGCATCGGCGGCGCATGGCAGGCTGCGGGGCATCGGCATCGCCACCTATATCGAGGCCTGCGCCATGGCGCCCTCGGTGATCGCCGGCCAGCTCGGCGCGCGCGCCGGCTTCTACGAGAGCGCCCAGGTGCGCGTGCACCCGACCGGCGGCATCACCGTCTTCACCGGCGCGCACAGCCATGGCCAGGGTCACGAGACGACCTTCGCCCAGCTCGTGTCGGACCGGCTCGGCCTTGCCTTCAACCAGGTCGACATCGTCCACGGCGACACCGGCCGCATCCCGTTCGGCATGGGCACCTACGCCTCGCGCTCGCTGGCCGTGGGCGGCACCGCGCTGGTCAAGGCCATGGACAAGATCGTCAACAAGGGCAAGAAGATCGCCGCCCATCTGCTGGAGGCGGCCGAGGCGGATATCGAGTTCGCGGACGGCAAGTTCTCGGTGGCCGGCACCGACCGCGCGGTGCCTTTCGCGCAGGTCGCCTTCTCCGCCTATGTCCCGCACAATTTTCCCATCGAGACGCTGGAGCCCGGCCTCGAGGAGACCGCCTTCTACGATCCGACGAACTTCACCTATCCCGCCGGCTGCTACATCGCCGAGATCGAGATCGATCGCGAGACCGGGACCGTGGCGCTGATCAATTTCACCGGCGCCGACGATTTCGGGCGCATCGTCAATCCGATGATCGTCGAGGGCCAGGTGCACGGCGCGCTGGTCCAGGGGATCGGCCAGGCGCTCTACGAGAACACGGTCTACGATGCCGCGAGCGGCCAGCTCATGACCGGCTCGTTCATGGACTACTGCATGCCGCGCGCCGACAACTTCATACCGTTCACGCTGGAGACCAACACGACGCTGTGCGCGCACAATCCGCTCGGCGCCAAGGGCTGCGGCGAGGCCGGCACGATCGGCGCGCCACCGGCGATCATGAACGCGGTGCTGGACGCGCTCGCCCCGCTCGGGATCACGGACCTCGACATGCCCGCGACGCCCGAGCGCGTGTTCCGGGCCATTGCGCAGCACCAGCCGGCCTGAGGCCGAGGTGTCGATCGGCGGGGGCGCCTCTGATCGGAGAGTGGCTGAAACCGCCCGACGACCAGGACAAGGCAGCATCCCGAGCGTAGCGAGGGATCTCCCGCGAATTGCGCACCGTGCGCCTTGCCGCAGGAGATCCCTCGCTGGCGCTCTGGATGACAGCGAGGTCATATGCGAATGCCCTGCCCGGAGGGGGAAGGATAAGACAGGCCCGCGCGGCAGCGGTGCGGCGCGGCGCGCGTGGGAATTGGTGCTGGGCCAAGACGCTGCATAATGCGGCCGGGGGAGCCATCTGGCGCGCGCAATGACCGAAATCGCCCTGAACCTCGTGTCCATCCTGTTCCTCGGCTTCTTCCTCGGGATGCGGCATGCGACCGACGCCGACCACGTGGTCGCCATCGCGACCATCGTCAGCCGCGAGCGCGGCGTGGCGGCCTCGGCGCTGATCGGCGCCGCCTGGGGCATCGGGCACACGATCACGGTCATGGCTGTCGGCGCTGCGATCATCGTGTTCGGGGTCGTCATCCCGCCCCAGCTCGGCCTGTCGATGGAGCTCGCCGTCGGCATCATGCTGGTGCTGCTCGGTGTTCTCACCTTGACGGGGATGGGCCGCGCGGCCGGCGCGGCGCGCGTTGCCCCGGGACAGGCGCCCGACCTCCACGATCACCTGCATGCGCACGGCGACTACGTGCACCGGCACCCGCACGGCCACCTCCCCGGCGCCCACGGGCACGCCGCCGAGCACACGCCGCTGGCGCGGCTCGACCGCAGCGGGCTCGGCCGGATCGCGTACTACAAGTGGCTGCGGCCTTTCGCAGTCGGCCTCGTGCACGGCCTTGCCGGATCGGCCGCCGTCGCCTTGATGGTCCTGTCAATCATCCGTGAGCCGGTCGCCGCGCTCGGCTACCTGCTGCTGTTCGGGATCGGCACCGTCGCCGGCATGATGCTGATCACGCTGATCCTGGCGGTGCCGTTCACGGTTACGGCGATCAATCTGCCGAAGTTCAACTGGCGCCTGCGCGTCGCGTCGGGCCTGGTCAGCTTCGTCTTCGGCGTGTTCCTGATCTACAGCATCGGCTTTGCCGAAGGCGGCCTGTTCACCGACACCCCGAGCTGGGATCCCCATTGACCGCCACAGAAATCGAGGGATAGAGTGCCGCAACAATAAGCATGGAGGGTGCGCTATTCACACGATCGGCACCCCCGGCGGGCGGGCGCTTTTGCTGGCCGGCGTTGTTGTGATGCTCGCGGCAACCACAGGCGCTGCGTGGCTGTACGAGGTGCGGCCGCGATCGATGGTGCAACCGGCGGCGCAAGCTGCCGGCCCGCGCGCCGAGCATCCCCCGCTGCCGGCATTGACGGCGGACGAGGAACGCTTCGCGACTGCCTTGTGGCCCGTCCATCGCGAGGCATCCCGGTTGGCGGTGTCGATGAGCTTTGCCGGCATCGTCTACCAGACCGAGGACCGCGACGCGCGCGCGCTGGCACGCAAGGTCGAGCCGCTGGCGACGTTCTTCCATGATGCCGAGATCCGTGTCCGTGCCATGAGCACGCCACCCTCGATGTTCCGGATGCGCGAGCAGTACGTCGAGGCAATGGCGCTCTACGCCACCGCTGCCGCCGAGATGCTGAAGTTCGCCGAGGACAGCGACGTGCGGCGGCTCGGCGAGGCGCACCGGATGAACGTGAAGGCCTCGGAAGACATGCTGCGTGTCGGCGAGGTGCTGTGGCCAGGACAATACAAGCCGCATTGAGAGCAATCGTATCCAAGGAGACGGGACAGGCGCAGGAAGCTCAATCCAGCTGGAGGGAGGAAGGCCATGGGAAAGCGTGCGTTGCGAATACGTCCGTTCGCGTGGACTACCGTGATAGCGGCGCTGGCATGCCTGTTCGGCGCAGCGGCGCAGGCCCAGCAGCCGATCTGCTCGGCATGGTTGATCGAGAGCAGCCGCTTCATGAACGTGCCGTTCGGCGCGTTCATGCCGGATCGCGCATTCGTGCCCGGCAGCACCAACCCGCAGAACAATATCGCGAGCGTCGATCTGCCGGTGAACATCGGCGTGATCAAGTGCGGCAATGAGCTGATCCTCTACGATACCGGCTGGAAGCAGCAGGAATATCTGAAGATGACCGGGTCGGAGCACTGGGCGCCGCTGCCGGACCAGCTGAAGGTTCTGGGCTTCAATGCCGCCGATGTCACCAAGGTGGTGATCGGCCACGCCCACTGGGACCATGCCGGCCAATTGTCCGACCTGCCCAATGCCGTGCTCTATGTCCAGCGCGAGGAGCTCAAGGCGATCGAGTGGGCGCTGAACTATCCGGAGCCGCATATCCGGGCGATCAACTCCGATCCCGGCGGCTGCAACCGCACGCCCGCTTGCGGCTACATGCCGCTCACGATGGCCGAGGTCTACGGCAAGGTGCTGAAAGGCAAGGCGGTGATCGTCGACGGCGAGATGGAGATCCTGCCCGGCGTGCGGATCCATCCGGCGTTCCGCGCCCACACGGCCGGCTCGCAGCTGCTCGAGGTGCCGACCAGCGTCGGAAAGCTGGTGTTCGGGTCAGACGCGTTCTCCTCGTACGAGGGCATCCGCGATTGGATGACGGCGAACGTGCAGCAGACCGATACGGTCCAGCAGTTCCTCGCCTACGAGAAGTGCTACAAGATCACCGGCGGCTTCAACAACTGCGTCGCCGCCCACGAGCCGCTGAGCTACACCGACAAGTATCCGCTGACGCGGAACGCCTGGGTGGCGCTGAACGGCGGACGCATGGCGGAGATCGCGCTGGCGCCCGGTGAGAAATCGCGCAAGCCATGACCGGCGCTGTCGGGGTGGGACCCGCCTGCCCACCCCGACCGCTTCATTCGGGGATCGCAGGAAAGCTGATCGGCGTGCGTCGGCTGATGCTCTGGCTTGCCAGCATGGTGTTCCTCATGGCCGGCAGCGTGTCGGCGCATGACGCCAGCAGCTATGGCGGCGTCTTCCGCTCGCGCGATCTCGGCGCCGCCTGGTTGAATGCGGATGTCGGCATGTTCCTCAATGCGGCGCTGGTCATCACGGTCGATCCGCGCGATTCGTCCCGCCTGCTGGTCGGCACCGATCTCGGAATCCTGAGCTCGCGAAACGCGGGACGAAGCTGGGTGCCGGAAGGGCGTGACGTCATCATCGGCGCGGTGTTCGCGCTCGCCTTCTCATCCGACGGCAAGCTGGCCATGTGCGCGGCCGCCAGCGGCGTCTTTCGCCGCGACCAGGATGGCTGGCGGCGCGCCGAGGTTCCGGAATCTGCGATCCCGGCGCGGGCGCTGGTCGCCGGGCCGGCGGACGGCCGCTTCTATCTGCTCGGCCGGAGCCGGCTGTTCGTGAGCGAGGACGGCGGTCGCACCTTCGCGGCCGTGCCCGGGCTGCCGCCGGCGAGCGAGATGACGGCGGTGGTGGCGATCGCGGGAACGGCCGACATGCTGGCGGCCGTGATCGATGGCCGGGCGATGGTCAGCCACGATGGCGGCCGCACCTGGCGTGACGCCGGCTTCGGCGGCACGGCGGCGCCGCTCGACACGGTCGGCAGCGACGCGGCGCGGCCGCAACGCCTCTGGGCCGCGGCCGGCGGCCGGATCATGGTCAGCGACGATCTCGGCGCCGGCTGGCGCGCCGTGGGACGGCCGCTGCCTGAAGCGGGCGCCAGGGTGCGCGGCATTGTGGCGAGCGCAGATGCGAGGACCCTGGTGGTCTCCTCGGATCGCGGGATCCATCGCAGCGAGGACGGCGGTGAAACCTGGACGCCGAAGGAAGACAATCTTCCGATCCATATCGAGGCCGGGCCGCTGGCCCGCGATCCGAACGACACAGCCGTCATCTACGCGGTCTTCTCGCTGGTGCCCTATGCCGAAGCCTGGCGCATGGCCGTCGAAGGCGAGAACCTGCTGGCGCGCATCGAGCCGATCAGCCTCGTCGGCGGGCTCTCGTTCCTCGTGCTGGTGCTGATCGGCGGCGGCCTTGCGGCGCAGCATCTGGCGCGCCGGCGCGCCGCCGCCGGCAGCTAGTGCGCGACGAGAACGCTGGGCTCGAGAGCGGCACCTCAATCATGGAGCTGCCAGTGTCCTTGTCGCTTCCGAAGCTCGTGCGGACCGTGCCGCGAATGCTTGCAAGCCTCGGAACCCGGAAGCTGGCCGTGGTGATCGGCATCATCGTCCTGGCGGGCGGCGCGCTGCTGCCGGTGGACACCACCCCCGAGGCGAGGTTCGTCGAGCACCGCATGAGCGAGCCGCAGGATTCGCCGATCGCGATTGCCGCCGGCGCCGACGGCAGCATCTGGTTCACCATCGACCGCGCCGATGCGATCGGCCGTCTGCGCAACGGCCGCATCGAGCGGCTGCCCACGCCGAGCCGCAACATCGAGCCGCTGGGGCTCGCGGTCGCGGCCGACGGCAGCGCCTGGTACACCGACCTCGCCGGACGCGGGATCACGCGCATCGGCAGCGCCGGCGAGATCGCACGGTTCGTGCTCGACACGCCGATCACCCGCCTCGGACGGCTGGCGATCGCGCCCGACGGCGCCGCGTGGTTCGCCGACCAGACCGGCTACGGCATGACCAGGCTCAAGGACGGCGTCTTCACCCGCTTCCAGATCGAGTCCGCGCGCGGCGGACCCTACGGCGTCGCCGTGGCGGCCGACGGCGCCGTATGGGCGACGCTGCAGAGCGGCAACCAGCTGCTCCAGCTCGCCGCCGACGGGACCAGCAGGACCATCAACCTGCCGCGTGACGGCGCCGTGCCGACCGACGTCGCGGTCGGCGCCGACGGCTCGGTGTGGTTCCTGCAGTTCCGCGCCAATCGCATCGGGCGCTTCAAGGACGGGCAGTTCTCGGATGTCGAGGCCAGCCGGGAGAATGCCGGCCTCAGCGGCATTGCCGTGGCGCCCAACGGCGACGTCTGGTTCGGCATGCTGCGCCGCGCGAGCCTCGGGCGGCTGCGCGACGGGCACATCGCGGTCTTCGCGCTTCCCCGCGACAATGCCCGGCCGTTCAGCGTCGCCGTCGATCGTGACGGCAATGTCTGGTACGCCGACATCACCGGCTTTGTCGGCATGCTGCCGGCCCGGTCCGCAGGCGCGCGGTAGTATCCGGCATCGCTGACCGCTGACACACCCGTCATCCCGAGCGCCCCTTCGACAGGCTCAGGAGTGGGATCTCCTGGAAGGGACGCACGGTGCGCCATTCGCAGAAATATCCCTCGTTACGCTCCGTGTGACTTAATCCTTCCCCCGGAGGGGGAAGGTGCCCCGCAGGGGCGGAAGGGGGATGCTCGAGCGGATTCGTTGTTCATCGACGACATCGAGTCCGTCGCAACATCCCCCTTCCGGCGCTTCGCGCCACCTTCCCCCTCCGGGGGAAGATTAAAATCACAAACTCTCGGGATGGCAGTCACGACCCACCCTCAGCCGGCCGGCAACGCCGCCACCGCGGACACCGCGCGGATGGTCAGCACCACACCCATGCCGACGATCAGCAGGCTGGTGGCGATCTGCAGGCGGATCATCCAGATGCTGGCGAGCCAGTCCAGCACCCGTTCGCCGACCTTGGCGGCGACGATGCCGACCACCACCAGCGTCGCCGCGAAGCCGAGGCTGAACACCACGACGGTCGCCAGGCCGAGCAGGACCTTTCCGCTCGACAGCGCGCCGAGCAGCAGCGCGAGCGCGGCCGGGTCGGGAAGCAGGCCGCCCGCGATGCCCAGCGCCAGCAGCACCAGCAGCTTCGGGCGGTTCTCGCCCACGGCGTCCAGCCGGTGGGCATGGACCTTGCCGAATCCGTGGCTGTGCCAGACCACGGGCCCGCCGTGGCCATGGCCATGCGGGTGGTGGTGAGCCGCATCGCCACCGTGCGCGTGGACATGGCCCGGATCGGCGCCCTCGCCCGCCGCGCCGGCTTCGCCCATGGCAAGCGCCACGAGATCGCGCTGCGACCACAGCATCCACAGGCCGAGCACGATCACCAGGATGCCGACCGCGACCGCCAGGAAGGCTTCGATGCGCTGTGGCCGCAGCCAGGTCGAGCCGAGCGAGGCAAGCACGCCGACCAGCACGATGCCGCTGGTGTGGGACAGCGTGACGAAAATGCCGAGGATCACGGCGTCGATCGGCTTGCCGCGCGCGCCCACGATGTAGGCGGCCGCGATTGTCTTGCCGTGCCCCGGCGTCGCCGCGTGCGCGGCGCCCGCCCAGAAGCTCGACGCGACGAAGAACAGGAGCTCCTGCATTCAGGCAACCCTCGGTTGGCCGGCCAAGGCCGCCGCCAAGCGTGGATTAGTAGCATGCCGGCTGAGAACTGCTCCCCGGAATGTTTTTGTTGACGTGCTGCGCCTCGGACGGCTCAATCGACACGTTCTGATTTTCTGTCCTTCATTTTCAATCCTGTGAAAGTTGGGGTGGCCTGCAGGTGGAGCGCGTGCCGATCGCGCAAGACTAAGCGCGATGCAGATGCAGCCGCTGCAAGGATTGCCCACCGCGGTTCAGCTCGGCACGAAAGACGAAATCGATAGCCGTCCTCGCGAGCAGGCTCGATGCTGCGGCCTTGATCGGGCTGCCTTGCCGATCGCGAGGACACTGAGCTCTCCGGATGCCGACGGGAGGCACGCGCCGGGGAAAGGGTGCGTTGGGGGCGTATAGTCAGCGGAGCGCAAGCATGGCACGGCGTTGGAAATCGACAACTGCGAGCCCGGCGCAGGACCGCCCCGCCATCGGCAGGGCGATCGCATATGAGCCTCCTGTCATCCCGAGCGCAGCGAGGGATCTCCTGCGGCAAGGCGCACGGTGCGCTGTTCGCGGGAGATCCCTCGCTGCGCTCGGGATGACAGAAAGGGCGGCAGCGCCGCGTCATGCCCGGTGCGATCGCCCTGCCGCGAGCGCCGCGACGCAATACCCCCATCCCCCTCGCCGTCAACTGCTCGCGGCGACGGCATTGGCAGCGCTGGTCGGCTGGGGCGTGCTTGCCTTCGCGACGCCGGCGGATGCGCAACTGCCGGCCGGCGGCACGGTGGTGGGCGGCAGCGCCACGATCACCACCGGCGCCAGCCAGGTCACGGTCAACCAGAGCAGCAACCGCGGCGTGATCGACTGGCGCAGCTTCTCGATCGGTCCCGGCGCGCGCGTCGACTTCCGCCAGCCGGGCGCCGGCGCCGTGACGCTGAACCGGGTGACGGGGCCCGACCCGTCGGTGATCGCCGGCCAGCTGACGGCCAACGGACAGATCGTGCTGGTGAACGGCGCCGGGGTGCTGTTCGCCAACGGCGCGCAGGTGAATGTCGGCGCGCTGGTGGCCTCGACGGCGACCATCAGCAACCCGCAAGCGTTCATGGCGGACGGCAGGATCGCCTTCGACGTGCCGTCGCCCATTGCCGGCGCCGGCGTCGTCAATGCGGGCACGATCACGGTGCGCGACGGCGGCCTGGTCGGGCTGGTCGGCAGCATGGCGGCCAACCACGGCGTGATCAACGCGCGCCTCGGGCGTGTCACCATCGGCGGCGCCGAGACGTTCACCGTCGACCTGGCGGGCGACGGGCTGATCAACTTCCAGATCGGCCAGCCGGTATCGCGCCAGCCCGTCGACCGGCAGGGCAGGAAGATGCCGCTGGCGTCGAACACCGGCACCATCAACGCCGACGGCGGCGTGGTGACGATGACGGCACGCGCCGCCGGCGGCGTGGTCGACAGTGTCGTGAACGTCGGCGGCGCGATCCGCGCCCGGGCGGTGAGCCAGGAAGGCGGCGTGCTGGTGCTGGACGGCGGCGACGGCGGCACGGTCGACGTCACCGGCAAGCTCGATGTATCCGGCAAGGATGCGGGCCAGCGCGGTGGCCAGGTCATCGCAACGGCGAAAGGCGGCAAGGTCAACGTCGGATCGAGCGCCGTGATCGACGCCTCGGGCGCGTCCGGCGGCGGCAAGGTGAATATCGGCGGCAGCTACCAGGGCCAGGGGCCGGTCGCGAACGCGCGTGATGCGACGGTGGCGGCAGGCGCGACAATCAACGCCGACGCGACGCGCCAGGGCGACGGCGGCGCGGTGATCGTGTGGTCGGACAACACCACGGTGCTCGGCGGGACGATCAGCGCGCGCGGCGGACCGCGGGGCGGCAATGGCGGGTTCGTCGAGACGTCGGGCAAGAACACGCTGGCGGTGCTCAATGAAGCCTCGGTGAATGCCGGCGCCGTGGCCGGCCGCGCCGGGAGCTGGCTTCTCGACCCGACGAACATGACGATCGGCACCACGGAAGCGGCATCGATCGTCAGCTCGCTTGCGGGCGGCACCAGTGTCACCGTGACGACGTCGGCCACGGGTGGGGAACCCGGAAACATCACGGTCGCCGCGCCGATCGTGGCGTCGACCGGCACGACCGGCGTCACGCTGACGCTGCAAGCCCACGGCAGCATCAACGTGAACGAGGCGATCCAGCTCACGGGCCCCTCCGTCAGCGTCGTGCTCGACGCGGCAACGCTCTCCTCGGCCACTCCGGTCAGGTCGATCTTCCTGAATGCGCTTGTCGAGGCGGACTTCCTGCGCCTCATGGCGGCGGGAGACATCATCCAGACCGGCGGCAGTGTCCGGACGTCCGCGGCGGAACCGCTGCGCGCCGACGCCGGCGGCACGGTGCAGCTCACCAGCCCGACCAACGATGTGGGCTTCATCTTCGGCTCGGCCGGCACGAATTTCCGCTACGTCGACGCCAACCAGGTGGTCCTCGGCGGCGACAGCGACGGCGTCGCACAGGATCTCTTCATCGGTGCCGGCGCGTATCTCGACATCGCGGCCGACATCATCGACCTGTTCCCGGGGTCCGTGATCGGCGCGGTCTTCGGCACAGGCGGGCCGCCGGCCAACCCGACCGGCGTGACCGTGCTGCGGCCGACGACACCGGGCACGGCGATGGTGATCGGCGGTCCCGGCGCAGCCGGCCTTTCGCAAGCCGCCCTGGCCGACGGCATCGTCACCGGCACGTTGCGCATCGGCTCGGTCGGGCGCGCCGCGGGCACCGTGCTGGGCGGCGCCGCGACCGGTGCGGAAAGCGCCGCCGGAACCATCACCGTCCAGGGCCTGGACCTCAGGATTTCGGCGGTTCAGACCCTGGTGCTCGAATCGGGCGCCGCCGGCACGGCGATCACCCAGTCGGCGACGGAACCGCTGCTGGTGAACGCCCTGGCCACCGCCACGCGGGCCGATGCCGCAATCGTGCTGCGCGGCGGCGCGCTGAACAACGAGATCGGCACGGTCGCCCATGTCCTGCGTGTCGGCGACGCCGACGTGAGCGCCGCCACGGGCCTCTACTCCCTGGACGTCCGGTTCGGCCTGACAGTCGGCTCGCTCGGCTCGGCGACGTCGCCGCTGGTGGGATTGCGCAGCAGCGGCACCACGGCGGGCCTGCCGGTGAACGCCGCCATCGTGGCCGGCGCGGTCGACATCAACACAGGTCCCGGCGGCCTGCTGATCAACAATGCCATCGCCGCCAGGGGCGGCAACGTGACCCTGACGGCGTTTCCGGGGACCATCGGCAGCAGCGCGGACGGTGCCATCGATGTCGGCGCCGGCACGCTGACCATGACGGCCGGCACCGGCATCGCTCTCACGGCGCCGGTCACCGCCGGCGCCGTCAACTTCACCACCACCGGCGGCGTTGTCATCAGCAATCCAGGCAACGTCATCGGCGCATTGGCCACCGTTGCGAGCTCAGCAACGGGGTCGCCGGTCGCGCACCTGTTTGTCGACAGCGCCGTGCCCATGACCGTCGAGTCCGGCGGCCTCACCGTGTCGGGCTTCACGACTCTCGTCTCCGCCGGACAGCTCACCGTGAACGGCAGCATCGCCGGCCAGAACTTCGTGAACCTGCGCGGCAACGGCATCGTCCAGACGGCCGGCACCATCTCGGCAACCAGTGTCTTTCTGACGGCCGGTGCCGACACGTCCATCATCCAGGTGGGCGGCAACATCACCAGCTCGGTCGGGGACCTGAGCGCGACCGCCGGCGGTGCCGTGCAGCTCACCAGCGCCACGAACAAGGTGGCGACTGTTGTCGGATCGGCGGGCACGGATTTCCGTTATGTCGATGCCGACACCGTTGTGCTGGGTTCCGGTGCACAGGGCATCACCATCGGTGCCGGCCGATACCTCGATATCGCGGCCGACGGCATCGGTATCAGTCCCGGGGTGCTGATCGGTGCGATGGTGGCCGGCCAATCGCGCGTCGACAATCCGACCGGCGTGACCGTGCTGCGCCCGGTCACGGCCGGCACGCCCGTCGTGATCGGCGGCACCGGCGGCACGGGCCTCACGCAGGCGGCGCTGAGCGCCGGCATCCGCACCGGCACCTTGCGCATCGGCTCGATCGGCCGCACCGCGGGCACGGTGCTGGGCGGCGCCACGATCACCGGTGAAAGCGCCGCGGGCGCGATCACGGCGCAGGGCCTCGACTTCAACGGCAGCGGCGCGGCGGTCCGGACCCTGGTGCTCGAATCAGCCGCCGACGGCACCGCCATCGGCCAGACGGCGCCGATCGCCGTGACCGCGCTGGCCACGTCCGTGACCGGCAGCGGCGCCGTCGAGCTGACCCAGGACAACTCGGTGGGCGCGCTGGCCCATGTCGCACGCATCGGCGACACGACGCTGGGGGCCCAGAGCGGCACCTATCGCTACGTCGACGGCTCGTCGATCCCCATCGTCACGGTGGCCGGATCGGGCACGCCCCTGATCGGCCAGCGCGACAGCGGCGCGGCGCCGGGAGCGCCGGCCAGCAGCGCGATCCTGACCTCGGGTGACGTCACCCTGGTATCGCGCAGCGGCAGCATCGAGCTCATCAACGGGCTGGCCGCCATCGGCGCCACGGTGCGGCTGAGCGCGGCCGATCAGATCTTCCAGAGCGCGGCGGGCGGCGTGGTGGCCAGCGGCCTGCTGGCCGTGGCCGGCGGCGCGGTCGATCTGTCGACGGCAGCCGGCCTCAACGATGTGCGATCCCTGTCGGGATCGGCCGCGGGTTCCTTCGAGGGGCTGGGCGACTTCCGGCTGATCAACGCGGCCAGCGTCACGGTGCCTGCAGCCGGCGTGGCGGGCGACAGCCTGGTGCCGACGGTGGCCGGCGTCCATGCCGACGCGGGCGCGACCTTGGAGCTGGCGATCGGCACCGGCGATATCGTGGCCAGCAACACGGCGCTCGCGGCGCCGGACGGCCTGGTGCTGCTGCGCCGCGTCGCCGGCGCCACCGGCAGCGAGATCATCCTCGACAACGTGTCCTTCGACACCGGTTCCGGGGCGCCGAACCTGGTGGTGCTGGACCTGACCGGCAGCGCCGACCTGCTGTCGGGCAATTTCGCGGCCTTGAAGGGCAGCACCACGCCGACCGGCGGCGTATCGCCGATCGCGGCCGGCCCGAACCCGGATGGCGGCATCCTGCTGACCAACGTCCATGCCGGCGACACGACGATGTACCTGGTGGGTGGTCCGGGCTCGACCATCGCCGGCAGCGGCACGTTCGGGCTGCTGGGCGTGTATGTCCCGCACGCCAACCCGATCACGCTGACGGGCAGCGTGCGCACGGTGGATCCGGCGACGCCGCATTCGGTCTCGGCGCCGTTCAGCGAGCCGTTCGACGCCACGACGTTCGCGGGCTTCCATGTGCGGCGCATCGGCGCGCCGGTGGACGTGCAGACGTTCAACCAGTGCCCGATCGGCAGCGGCATCTGTGCGGCACCACCGCAGCCGCCCGAACGCGAGACCGAGGTCCCGCCGACGGTGCAGCGTCCGCCGGACGGCCCCGGCCGCCAGATCGGCGCGGCCGACTCGGCGCTGGTGATCGACTTCGCCACCAACCTCAGCCCGCCGACGCCGCTGGGGCTGTCAAGCGTGATCCTGGTGAACCAGGGCAACGAATACTTCTTCAACGCCGATGAGGAGCAGCGCCAGCGGCACGCCGCGCGGGGCGGCAAGTGAGCCAGCCGCCCGCGCCGGCGCGCCCGCGACCCATCGTCGCTTGCCGCAGCACGTGAGGCACGCGAAAGCCATGGCACCGAGTCCCCGTCTTCGTTACTGTCGGCCGATCGATACGAACTCTCGCGCCGGAACCCGGACATGTCCGAGGAAGGCATTGTCTTTGGCCAGTGGCGGCTGCTGCCGCGAACCAGGACCCTGACGGTCGGCGGCGACCGGATCGTGATCGGCAGCCGTGCCGTCGAGATCCTGCTCGCCCTGATCGAGGCCGGCGGCAGCATCGTCGACAGGGACACGCTGATCGCCCGCGCCTGGCCCGGCCGAACCGTCGAAGAAACCAACCTCACCGTGCAGATCTCGGGACTGCGCAAGGCATTTGGCGCCGAGGGCGCCGCGATCATCGTCACCGAGACCGGCCGCGGCTATCGCTTCGGCGGCTCGCTCAGGCCGGCGACGGCCAAGGCACCATTGATGGTGGCCGAGACGCAAGCAGACCGTCAGCGACACGGTCCGTCGCTGGCGGTGCTGCCGTTCGCCGACCTTGGCACGGAAGCCGGCAACGCGCCCATGGCGGACGGCATTGTCGAGAACCTGATCACCTGCCTGTCGCGGATATGCTGGTTCTATGTCCTGCCGCGCAACTCCGCGTTCAGCTTCAGGGGGCGCCATGTCCCGCACGTGGCCGTGGGCCGCGAGCTCGGCGTGGGCTACGTCGTGACCGGCACGGTGCAGCATGTCGGGGCGCGCATGCGGGTCCACGTCAACCTGGTCGAGACGACCGGCGGCGTGCAGGAATGGAGCGACCGGTTCGATCACACCACGGACGACGTGTTCGCCCTTCAGGACCAGATCGTCGCCGGCATCGTGACGGGGCTCGAGCCGGGACTGCAGCGCGCCGAGATAGAGCGTCTGCAGCGGCGACCGACGGAGTCGCCGAGCGCCTATGCCGCCTACCGGCGTGCGATCGCCTGCATGGCGCCGTTCACGCGCGACAATTGCGCCAAGGCGCTTGCCCTGCTCGAGCAGGCGCGGGCGATGGACCCCGACTATGCGCTGGCGCTGGTCGGGGCAGCGCGATGCCATCTGTGGCGCGTATCACAACGCTTCGTCGAGGATCCGCTTGCCGAAGCGGCCGAGGCGATCCGCCTGCTGGAGGCGGCGCTGGCGGTGGCACGCGACGACCCGCACGTGCTGGCCCAGGTCGGCTTCATCTTCGGCTACCTGGGGCACCGGCGCGATGTCGCCATGGCGTTGGTCAACCGTGCCGTGGACCTCTATCCGAACGCATCGTGCACGCGCGCGACGGCCGGGTGGGTCCACATCTACCAGGACGATCCGCAGACAGCGATGGCGCATTTCGAGGAGGCGCTGCGCGTCGATCCGGTCGACCCGGAAGCCGGCGGCTGGATCGCGGGCTTGTCCGCCGCGCAGCTCATGCTGGGCCACCACGACGCCGCCGTGCGCTGGGGCGAGCGCGCCATCGCGGCCAGCCCGGAGATCCTGACGGCGCATCTCGCCCATGCCGCCGCGCTGGGCATCGCCGGCCGGCCAGCCGAGGCCGCCGTCGCGGACCTGCTCGGGCTCGACCCGCGGTTCAACCTTGCCGACTACAGCAGCCTGCGCAGCCGATGGTCGCACGGCCGCTGGTTCCCCCAGCTCATCGACGGCCTGCGCCGCGCCGGTGTTCCGGCGCAGCCGGCCGCGGAAAAGCCGACAGCGCTCAAGCTCGTGCACCGCGGCTGAAGCGCACGGCAGGCGGCGCGGCCGCTTCAGGACGGTCACGCGTCGCCGCGACGCGGCGTTGCTGCACCCGCCCGTCGAGGATCCCAGGCTGCACAGCCTCATGCCGCACGCATGAGCCGCAGGCGTCCCCTGTGGTTTGCAACACGCCCCCTCCGTGCTACACGCGCGCCGCCATGTTGCATATCAACGATCTCGTCTATCGCGTCGCCGGCCGCACGCTGTTCGACCGCGCCACGGTGGCCGTGGCCGACGGCCATCGCGTCGGCCTGGTCGGGCGCAACGGCACCGGCAAGTCGACCCTGCTGCGCCTGATCCGCGGCGAGACCGCCATCGACGGCGGCGCGATCTCGGTGGGCGCCAGCACGCGGGTCGGCGAAGTGTCGCAGGACGCGCCGGGCGGGGCGCGCAGCGTGCTCGACACCGTGCTGGAGGCCGACCGCGAGCGCACGGCGCTGCTGGCCGAGGCCGAGACGGCCACCGACCCGCACCGCGTGGCCGAGATCCACACAAGGCTGGCCGATATCGGCGCCCATGCCGCGCCGGCCCGCGCCGCCACCATCCTCAACGGCCTGGGCTTCGACCACGAGGCGCAGGGCCGGGCATGCGACACCTTCTCCGGCGGCTGGCGCATGCGCGTCGCATTGGCGCAGGCGCTGTTCGCCGAGCCCGACCTGCTGCTGCTGGACGAGCCCAGCAACCACCTCGACATCGAGGCACGGCTGTGGCTGGCCGACTACCTGCGCACCTACCGCTACACCCTGCTGCTGGTAAGCCATGACCGCGAGCTGCTGAACGCGGTGTGCAACCAGATCATCCATATCGACCAGGGCAAGCTGGTCGCCTATGCCGGCAACTACGACCGCTTCGAGCGCACGCGCCGCGAGCGCGCCGAGCGCCAGGCGGCGCTGCAGACCCGCCAGATGGCCGAGCGCAAGCGCATCCAGGCCTTCGTCGACCGCTTCCGCGCCAAGGCCAGCAAGGCGCGCCAGGCGCAGTCGCGCATCAAGCTGCTGGAGAAGATGGAGCCGATCGTGCCGGTCGCCGAGGAGGTGCCGGTCGAGTTCGCCTTCCCCAGCCCCGACCAGCTGCCGCCGCCGCTGATCACCATGGACCGCGCCGCCGTCGGCTATGCCGAGGGCACGCCGGTGCTGCAGAAGCTCGACCTGCGCGTCGACATGGACGACCGCATCGCGCTGTTGGGCCAGAACGGCAACGGCAAGTCGACCTTCATCCGGCTGGTGGCCGACCGGCTCAAGCCGATGGCCGGCACGGTGCGCAAGTCGGGCAAGATGCGGGTCGGCTATTTCTCGCAGCAGCAGGAGGAGGAGCTCGATCTCGACGGCACGCCGTTCGAGCACATGCGCCGCCTGATGCCGGATGCGACGCCCACCCAGGTGCGCTCCCAGCTCGGGCGCTTCATGTTCTCCGGCCCCAGGGCCGACCAGACCGTGCGCTCGCTCTCGGGCGGCGAGAAGACGCGCCTGCTGTTCGCGCTGATGACGCGCGATGCGCCGCACGTGCTGCTGCTCGACGAGCCCACCAACCATCTCGACATGGATTCGCGCACCGCGCTCGTCGAGGCGCTCAACGAGTATGAAGGCGCCGTGATCCTGGTCAGCCACGACGCCCATCTCGTGCGCCTGGTGGCCGACCGGCTGTGGCTGGTCGCCGGCGGCACCTGCACCCAGTTCGAGGGCGACCTCGACGACTACGAGCGGCAGCTGCTGGCCGAGCGCGGCGCCGCCCGCAACGGCAACGGCGCGGCAGCCGCCAGCGGGCTCACGCCCGAGCAGCGCAAGGAGCAGCGCCGCCAGGCCGCCGACCTGCGCCAGAAGCTGGCGCCGCTGCGCAAGGCGGTGGAGCGCGCCGAGAAGGACCTCGCCGCGCTCACCGCCAAGCGCGCCACGCTGGAAGCGCGGCTGAACGATCCGGCGCTGTACGACGGCAGCCAGGACGCGGTCGCGGCGCTGCAGATCGAGCTGGGCGAGATCACGCGCCGCATCGCGGCGGCGGAAGAGGCCTGGCTCGAGGGCCAGCAGGCGCTGGAGGAAGCGCAGGACGCCGACGCTGCGTGAGCTTCAAGCACCGGCACAAGTCGAGAGCCCGGGCATCCCGGCGGGTGGCTCAAGCGAGGTCGGGACGCCTACCCTTTCTGTGCAGCAATCGTGAGTCGCTCGTCTGCACTGAGTGACCAAACCCAGGCATGCGTGTCCCGCAGCACGCTCTTCAAACGCTGCTCTCCCAGAGCTTCCGCTCGTCTTCAGGCAATGGCTCGAAGAAGTCAGGTCCCGGTCCAGTCAGGCTTTCCTTCAACAGCCCGACCTTGAATGCCCTCTGACGAATTGGAACGAGCTTGGCAACGGGCTTGTCACCCTTCGCAATGACCACCTCCTCGCCAGCAAGCGCCGCCTCGATCAGCTTCGAAAGATTCGCTTTCGCTGCATGAATGGTGACCTGCATGCACCCCACCCTTAACTTCGGCTGAGAGGGATCATCATCTTGTCTTTTCAACCTGACGCCCATGGATTTTGCGCCGAAGGTCGCGCTGGTCAAAAAGAGACTGGCAGACGCGCGCCGGCTTCCCGGGCCGCGTCATGCGGGCCATCGGCACGTTGACGATCAGCCGCTTGCGGCAGTCGTCGGTCACGGCATCGAGGATCGTGCTTTTCCGGCGACGGGAGCGCGATGGCGCTTGCCGGCGGGCTGGTGCGCAACGGCGCTGCGCCTGCAGCGCCGTTCGCTCTCGCGCGCGGTCTGCTGCGCTCGTCTACCGGGCGGCGAGGCAGTCGCGCATGAAGCTGGATTTCGCCTCGCCGCTGAGCGTCTTGGCGCGGTTCTCGCACGCCTGGCGGGCGGTGTCCGAGACCGGCATGTGCGGCGTCTCGCCGGCCCGGCATTTCTTCAGGAAGGCGCTCAGGTCCTCGCCCGACAGGGACTGTCGGCGCGCCTCGTCATCGCAGTTCATGGTCGCGACCGGCTGCTGGCCGGCCCAGCAGCGCGTCAGGAAATCGGCCAGCGGCTGGCCGCGCAGATGCTGCTTCTGCGCCTCCTCGCCGCACACCCGCGTCATGTCGGAACGCATGGGTTGAGCCTGAACGGCGGTGCCTGCAGCGACACCCGCCAGCACGACGGCAGCAGCAAACAACAGTCGCATGAGATCCTCCCTCCCTCGTCAAACTCCGCGATGTGCTCTTGCGCGCATCGACGCAACCCCGACTTTGCTCCAGTGAAGCAGGGTCGTCGATATCCATCAAGATGGAATCGCGTTCCGCCGACGGCTCCACCACGATGACGGGCACGATCTAGCGCCGGGCCTTGGACGTGTTGAGGCTCACGGCGGCACGGATCAAGGCCTTCAACGCCGTCTCGTCGATCTTGTCGCCCTCGCGGAAGTCGATGGCGCGCCTCGTGCTGCCCTCGAGGCTGGCATTGAAGAGGCCCGACGGATCCGCCAGCGCCGCGCCCTTGGCGAAGGTCATCTTCACGACGCTCTTGTAGGTCTCGCCCGTGCAGATGATGCCATCGTGCGACCATACCGGGACTCCGCGCCACTTCCACTCCTCGACGACCTCGGGATCGGCCTGCCTGATCAGGGCGCGCAGCCGGCCCAGCATCGCGCCACGCCAGTCGCCCAGCGCCTCGATCCTCGCGTCGATCAGCTGCGACGGCGACTCGCCTGCCTTCGACCCGCTCGCTTTCATGCCTGCGCCTCCTCGCGCCGGTATCCGCCCGGCATGGTATCGCCTCCCCGCTGCCCGGGGCACCCCGCATTCTCACGGCCGGCGCCCGCCGCGCTTGAGGCATGCCACCTTCCGTTCGCTGCGCTCGAACCAGCCCTCGATGGCCGGCCGCGATGCGGCGGTCGCCACGCCCATCAGCGACAGCGCGAAGCCGTACTGGATCTGGGCCTCCATCTCGTCGAGGGCGATGTCGCCCAGCACCCAGTCGAGCAGCACCGAGGCAAAGACATGCGCCAGATGCAGCGTCAGCGGCGCCGCCTGCACATCAGGCCGGATGCAGCCGGCGGCGACGGCAGCGCCCACCAGGTTCAGCCAGAAGGCCCGCCGCGGGCCCGAGAACATCGCCCTGAACTCGCGGCCGCCGGTGTTGTAGACCGCCAGCAGGACGGCGCGATAGAAATCGGGCTCGGCGGCATAGACCTGCTTGGCCAGCGTGACCGTGCGGAACAGCACCTCCAGCGCATCGGGACGGCGCAGGCGCGCGACGCGCTGCTGGAAGGCGGCGACATCCTCGTCGAGGACGGCGAGCATCACGTCCCGCTTGGAGCCGAAGAGGTTGTAGGGCGTCGCGATGCCGACGCCGGCCCGCTCGGCCAGCAGCTTCATGGAGAGATTGCCGATGCCGCCCTCGCGCACCAGCCCCCGGGCCGCCGCGACGATCCGCGCCCGCCGCTGTGCCTTCGCCCGCTCCCGCTGGCTCATGCGCCGATGTTCCGTCCCACCGCCATCGTCGTCACCATATCCCAACGCTCTATTTGAAACGCGTTTCAATTTTATCTACGCTGGCCCATCGTCAGGGAGGGCGCAATGGAAACCTCTGCCGCAGACCGCAGCGACACCGGCCGGCCGGCACCGACGCGGGACCCGGCGCGGGCGGCCAGGGACATCGCGACGTTCGGGTTCTGCATCGTGCCCGGCGTGCTGGCCGCCGACCGGCTGGCGCGGGTCCGCGATGCGCTCTACCGCGCCGCCGACGAGGACCGCAGCCGCGGCCGCGAGCAGAAGTTCCGGCTCGACCATGCGCATGACGACACCAACCAGCGCGTCTGGAACCTGCTCAGCCGCGATCCGGTGTTCGGCGACCTGGCCGAGCATCCGCTGGCGCTCGAGCTGGTGCGCTCGGTGGTCGGCTGGCCCGCCCTGCTGGGCAACATCTCGGCCAACATCACCGGCCCCGGCGGCGGCGAGATGGTGCTGCATGCCGACCAGACCTTCGTGCCCGAGCCATGGCCGGCCGAGCCGCAGGGCGTCAACGTCGCCTGGTGCATCGACGACTTCACCGACGAGAACGGCGCCACCCGCATCGTCCCCGGCAGCCATCGCCAGCACCGCAAGCCGGCGGCCGAGGACGCCGCGGCAGCCACCGTCGCGCTAGAGGCGCCGGCCGGCTCGTTCATCGTCATGGAGAGCCGTGTCTGGCACAAGACGGGCTTCAACCGCACGCCGGACCGGCGGCGCGCCGGCATCTTCGCCTGGTACACGCGGCCGATCTACCGCCAGCAGGAGAACTGGTTCCTGTCGCTCAACCCATCGGTCCGCCAGTTCGCCTCCGACACCATGCTGGTGCTGCTCGGCTATCGCGCCGAGGGGCTCGGCCTGGTCAACGGCAAGTCGCCGGCCTGACGCATCGCCCGGAGGCACACGCGCATGGACATCGACGCCAAGAAGCAGCTTCTCCTCGAGCACGGATGCTGCATCGTGCCCGGCGTGCTCAGCCCTGACGAGCTGCAAGCGGCGCGCGCCCGGCTGTGGCAGGCGGCCGAAGAGAGCGAGCGGCGCGGCATCGCCACGCGCCGCATCGGCATCGACCCCAACGAGCACAACGTGCGTGTCTTCCACCTGCTGGAGCGCGACGCCCTGTTCCGCGACCTCATCCAGCACAAGCTGGCCATCGACTTCGTGACCACGCTGCTGGGGCCGGATTTCCTGATCTCCAACTTCACCGCCAACATCGCCCTGCCCGGCAGCCGCTCCATGAAGCTGCATTCCGACCAGGGCATCGTGGTGCCGGAGCCGTGGTTCCATCCCTGGAGCATCAACGTGATCTGGTGCCTGGACGATATCGACGAGGAGAACGGCGCCACGCGCTACATCCCCGGCAGCCACAAGCTGCGCTGGACATCGGAGCTGCCGCCGGACGCGGAGGCCCGCACGGTGCCGTTCACGGCGCCGGCCGGTGCGATCGTCGTAATGGACGGACGCGTCTGGCACACGTCGGGCGCCAATGTGTCGGCGTCGCGCGAGCGTGCGCTGCTGTTCGGCTATTATTCGCGCGCCTTCATCCGGCCGCAGCAGAACTGGAACGCCGCCCTGAGCGCCGCCACCGTGGCCGCGCTGTCGCCACAGATGCAGGCATGGCTGGGGCTGGAGGCGCGGGCCAACGTGAAGCTGGCCCAGGGGCTGCGCGTCCTGGACGACGCTGCTCCTGGCGGCTAGGGCACATCTCGCTCCGGCGAAATCGGCCCTTTGTCGTCCTGAGCGCAGCGAAGGACCTCGCGGTGCGATGTTCAAAGGATGACGGCGCTGAGGATCACCATCGCCCACTGTGTTGACGCAGCACCGCAAGGTCCTTCGCTGCGCTCAGCACGCAGGAGGGCCAATTCCATTTGAGCGGGACATGCATGCCGGCAGACACTGGCGATAACATTCAGGCTTGGTATCATCCCAGAATTGCCAGTACCACAATCGCAGGCCCCCAATGCGCGACGAGCGCCACAACCGCTATCGGCGGACGGTGAGTCGCCACTGTCATCCCGAGCGCAGCGAGGGATCTCGTGCGAGGGACACAGGGTGCGCCATACGCAGGAGATCCCTCGCTGCGCTCGGGATGACGGGTGTGTCGCGTCAGCCGGCCTGCGCCGTCTGAAGCGCACCAAGTGACTTCGCAAGCCGGGCGGCGTGCGCCTGGAAGGCATTCATGCGCTCCGCGAGGGCCGCCGGCGACGCGTTCGACTGCAATGCCTGGTTCAGGTCGGCGTGCGCCTTGACCAGCTCGTTCAGCACGACCGCCGGTGTCGCATCGTTGCGCAGGAACGCGTCGTAGGCCTCGGCGGCAGCGGCGGCCCTGTCGAGATTCTCGCGCGTGCTTCGGGCCCGGAAGGCGGCACGCCGGGCGGCGACGACGTCGGCCATATGCGCCTGCATCGCCACCGTGGCCTGCTGCGCGGTCGCGCCGAAGGCCTCCGGCACCTTGGCCAGAACCGGATCGGCACGCGACACGGCCTGCTTCAGGGCATCGGCCTTCATCCAGCCGATCGAGGAGCCCGATGGCTTCACATTGCCGCCGGCTGGTGCCGCACCCGGCATGAGGGCGGCGATGCCGGAGATCGACTCGCCGGCTGCTGCCGCGCTCGTCTCGACGGAAGCCGCTGAATCGGATGTCACGATCGCGTTCAGCGACTCGGCGTACCTGGCGATCCGTCCCATCAGGGTCACGACACCGGGCAGCGATGCGACCGGCGACGCCGCCTGCGGCTGGGGATCGTCCTGCGGCTGGTAGAGCGGACTGGGATCACCCTGCTGCTGGTACAGCACCAGGCGGCAGCGCGTGGAGCTGGGACCACATTCGCCGGCCAGCGATCGCACGCGGTACGGGGCCGCCACCGCGCTGTTGCGCGTGCGGTCCTCCTGCGCCGCCACCATGCCTTTGCTATAGCCTGCGAGCGCCTCCTGGGCATCGGACGTCGCCGTCGCGAAGGCGCCGACAGGCTTGTCGTATTGCGGCGCGGCGCAGCCGGCGGCCGCGGACATGGCGCACAGCGCGAACGCCACCCGGATCACCACTGAATGATCTGCCATTGTATGAACCCCACCTTGCCCATGATTGCGGAAGATCCCTCGCCGCGCTCGGGATGACGGCGTTCGCCGCAGCCACGCGGCTGCAGCGCCTAAGGATGGATGCCGAACTTTCTCATCTTGGCCGCGATGTTGCGGTCGAGCGCCGTCGCGGCGGCGATGTCGGCATTGCCGCCCGCGGCGTCGCCCTTGCGCAGCCGGGCGATGCCGCGGCCGTAGAGCGACACGGCCCGCTTCGCATCGATGCTCAGCGCCGCGTCGTAGTCGGTGATGGCCCGGTCCAGGTCGCCCAGCTTCAGGTAGGCGAAGCCGCGGCTGTCGAGCGCGCCGGCATTGCCGGGCCGCAGCCGCAGCGATTCGCTGCAGTCGGCCAGCGCCTGCTCGACCTGACCGGCCAGGGCCCGCGCCGAGCACAGGCCGTGCCAGGTGATCGCGTTCTGCGGATCCAGGCGCGCCGACTCGCTGAAATCCTGGATCGCGCGCGCATAGTCGCCACGGCGGTAATAGACGTCGCCGCGGTCCTTGAAGGCGACCGCGAAATCCGGCGCAATCCTGATCGCCTCGCTGTAATCCTGGACGGCGCGATCGTAGTCGCCCTTGCTGACCAGGACGTCGCCGCGGTTCTTCAAGGCGATGGTGAACGCGGGATCGAGCCGGATCGCCTGGTCGTAGTCCTGGATGGCGCGATCGTACTGGCCCTTGCCGCGGTAGACGTTGCCGCGGTTGTTGAAGGCGACGGCAAAATCGGGCTTGAGCCGGATCGCCTGCGTATAGTCCTGGATCGCGCGGTCGTCATCGCCCTTGCGCTTGAAGGCCCGGCCGCGATTGTAGAAGGCCTCGGCATAGTCCGGCTTGAGCTGGATGGCGCGGTTGTAGTCCTGGATGGCGCGATCGGCATCGTCCTTGCCGTCATAGGCAACGCCGCGGCCGTTGAAGGCCAGGGCGAGGTCCGGCCGCAGCGTGACGGCCTGCGTGAAGTCCTGGATGGCGTGGTCGTAGTCGCCCTTGCCGTTGAACGCATCGCCGCGATTGTAGAAGGCGAGCGCGTCGCCCGGGTTCAGCCGGATCGCCTGCGTATATTCCTCGATGGCGCGATCGTATGCGCCGGCGCGGGCATAGGCAGCGCCGCGCAGGATATGGGCCTGAGCCTGGTCCGCGGGCGCCGCCGCCTCCTTGTCCGGCTGCCCGGCAGCGGCCTCGGGCCGCGAAGGCGCATCGGCTTGCCGGGGCGCCGTCGCGTCATCGCCCTGCCGCTTGTCGGTCTCGGTGCGGGCACGGGCCTCGGCCGCCTTGCGCGTGGCGGCCTCCTCGGCGCGCCGCTTGGCCTCGGCATCGGCCTGGACCTTCTCTTCCGCGGCCTTGCGCGCGGCCGCCTGCCGCGCCGCCGCCTCGGTCCGCTGCCAGGCGTAGATGCCGCCGCCCGCAAGGCCTGCCGCGATCACGCCGGCGGCCAGCCAGAGATGCCATCGGGCCTGCCACCCGCCTTTCGCCGGCACCTCCTCGAGTATCGGCGCCGCGCGCACGGTCGGCCTTGCCGAGGCCACCTGAACCGGCAGCGCGCCGCCCGACAGCACGTCCTGCCACGCTGATATGCTCTGGGGCCGGTCGGCGGCCTTCAGCTGCATGGCCCAGTCGATCGCCGCCAGCAGCGCCGGCGCATGGCGTCCCTCGACGGCGTCCGCCACCGGCTTCAGCGTATCCTCGATCATGCGGTCGTTGGCGGCCGGCGGCGAATCGCCCACGGCGCAATGGTAGAGCGTGGCGCCCAGGGCGTAGATATCCGTCCACGGCCCCTGATGCGCCGACGTGAACTGCTCGAACGCGGCGTAGCCCGGCGTGTAGACCGCCGTCATGACCTGCGTGCGGCCCTGCAGCGCCACGCGCGCGGCGCCGAAATCGATCAGCGTCGGGCGGCCGTCGGCATCGATGAGGATGTTGGCCGGCTTGATGTCGCGATGCAGGAAGCCGGCTTCATGCACGAGCGCCAGGCCATCGAGCAGCGGCGGCAGGAGCTGCTCCAGGGCATCGGGCGCCAGCCGGCGCTCGCGCCGGAGGCGGGCCTCCAGCGTCTCGCCGCGCACCAGCTCCATCACCATGTAGGCCGTGCCGTTGACCTCAAGGAAATCGTAGACGTTGACGATGCCCGCGACCCGCTCGAGCCGCGCCAGGGTGCGCGCTTCGGCGAGAAAGCGTTCCCGCCCCCAGCGAAAATCTTCCGCCACACGCGTCGAGCGCGGCAGGACCGAGAGATCACTCTGCCGGGCCGCGAAGTACACCGGCAGATACTCCTTGATCGCCACTTCGCGATGCAGCTGCTCGTCGTAGGCGCGATAGGTGATCCCGAACGCGCCTTGCCCCAGGGTCTCGATGATGCGGTACTTGCCGATGACGGCGCCCGCCGACAACGGTGTCAGGCTGTCTGCCGGCTGCTCGCTCGCCGCCGCGGCGGCCGTGGGCCGCGGTGGGTCGGGCGGGTCCTTCCACGCTACATCACGCTTGTCCATTCGATCGCATCCCGTCGGGTCGCCGGCGCCCGCACGTTCCCGGGCCTCATGTCGATCGCTGTCCGCGGCACATCGTACGGCCGGTGACGCTGAGCGACTCTAGACCCATCGCGCGCGCAACCGCCAATGCGCGCGTGCTGTGTGTTTCAGATGCAACCCGATTCCGTCAATGCGAATTGCCCGCACACGCGCGCACCGTTTCTGCGGCGGCGAAAGTATGGCCTGCCGCGGTGCGTTCTTTTGAATGACGCTCTTAACTGCACGCCGCGCGCAACTGCCACAGGCAAAATCGCTCATCGCGCACGAAACAATCACCACCGGCAGCGCATCATCCCACGATGCGCTGCCGTGCGTTTCAATGAAAGGATCCGGTCAGGCGCCGAAGCCGCCGTCGATGGTCTGCATCGAGCCCGTGATCATGGCGCCGTGCGGGCCTGCGAGGAAGGCCGCGAGCTCGGCGATCTCGCTGGCGCGGGCGTGGCGCTTGATGGCCATGAAGCCGTGCATCGTCTCGGCCATCGGACCGTCGGCGGGGTTCATGTCGCTGTCGGTCGGCCCCGGCTGGATGCTGTTGACCGTGATGCCGCGGGCGCCGAAGTCGCGCGCCAGGCCGCGCACCATGCCCTGCATCGCCGACTTGGTGAGGGCATAGGCGGCGGCGCCCGCGAACGGCATGCGATCACCGTTGACCGAGCCGATCACGATGATGCGGCCATTGTCGTTCATCCTGCGCGCCGCCTCGACCGCGGCGTGGTACGGCGCACGCACGTTGACGTCGATCATGCGGTCGACCGCGTCGGGATCCAACGTCAGCGGATCGCCCAGCACCACCGTGCCGGCGCTGATGACGATCGCATCGAGCGCACCGCGGCCGGCGACCGTCCTGATCAGCGCGTCGCGGTCGGCGCTGTCGCTGCGGACCGCCTCGGCGCCGGTCTCGGCCGCGAGCGCCTCGGCCGCATCCTTGGATCCGGCATAGGTGAAGGCGAGCCGTGCCCCGCCCTGCGCGAAGCGACGCACCAGCGCCGCGCCGATGCCGCGGCTGCCGCCGAGCACCAGGACATTCTTACCCGTGAAATCGACCATGGCGGCCTCCTTGCATTAATGTAGTGATCACTATATATAAAAGACGGACGATCATCGCAAGGGGTTTTTTAGTGAGCGCTATAGAAAGATCGCCAGCCCGTGGGCGGCCACGGACATTCGACATGGGCCGGGCCGTGGAGACGGCCATGCGGCTGTTCCATGCCCGCGGCTATGACGCCGTGGGCGTGGCCGAGCTGGGCGCCGCCTTCGGCATCACACCGCCCAGCTTCTACGCCGCCTTCGGCAGCAAGGCGGGCCTGCTCGCGCGCGCGCTGCAGCGCTACGGCAGCAGCGAAGCGAATGTCTTCGAGCGTGCGCGTGCCGACGGCGGCTCGGTGGCGGCGGTGATCGACCGCACGCTGGCGCTGGCGGCGCATCTCTACCCACTGCATGGCGGCATCGCCGGCTGCCTGGTGATGGATGGCACGCGCAACAGCACCGATCCCGAGGCCCGGGCGCTGGCCCAGGCCGCGCGGCAGGCCGGCCGCGATGCGATCCGTGACTTCATCGTCACGGAGCACCCCAAGCACGCCGAGGCGCTCGCCGACCTGGTCTTCATTGCCATGGCGGGCATGTCGGCTGCCGCCCGCGACGGCGCCGACGAGGCGTCGCTGACGGCGTTCGCCGCCAGCATCGGCCGCGCCTTCCGCCGCGAGGCCAGGCGCGGCTGATCCTGACGTGCCGCCATCCGGGTTTCATCACCGCGCCGGGGATGACAATATGCGAGAGCCCTGCTTACCCGTCGCTGGAGCATACCCATGCCGATCACGCGTCCCTATGGATCCTGGCTGTCGCCCATCACCGCCGACCTGATCGTCGCCGAATCGATCGGGCTGTCGGATGTCCAGCTTGACGGCGCGGCGATCTGCTGGATCGAAGGCCGCCCGCGCGAGAAAGGCCGCAACGTGCTGGTGCGCCATCGCGCCGGCGACACGCCGCAGGAGCTGACGCCGGCCGGCTTCAACGCGCGCACACGGGTGCACGAATACGGCGGCGGCGCCACCGTGGTGCGCGACGGCATCGCCTACGCCTCGAGCATGGCTGACCAGCGCCTCTATCGCTGCGCGCCGGACGCAGCGCCGGTGGCGCTGACGCCGGCACCCGATGCCGACGACCCTCAGGCCGGCCACCGCTATGCCGACGGCGTCATCGATGCGGCCCGCAACCGCTGGATCGGCGTGCGCGAAAGCCATGCCGGCGCCGGTGGCCCGGTCGAGAACACGATCGTCGCGGTCGATCTCGCTGCCGGCGGCGCCGGACATGTGCTGGCGAGCGGCAACGACTTCTATGCCGCGCCACGGCTGTCGCCGGATGGCAGCCGGCTCGCCTGGCTGACATGGCGGCACCCCAACATGCCGTGGGTCGAGACCGAGCTGCGCGTCGCCGACATCGCGCCGGACGGTTCGCTCACGGCCGAGCGGCTGGTGGCGGGCGGCTCCGGCGAGTCGGTGCTGCAGCCCGAATGGGCGCCGGACGGAATCCTGCACTTCATCGCCGATCGCAGCGGCTGGTGGAACCTCTATCGCCTGGAGGGCAGCGACGTGCGCGCGCTGGCGCCGCGCGCCGCCGACTTCGCGCAGGCGCCGTGGGCCTTCGGCATGTCGAGCTATGCCTTCGCGGGCGCCGGGACTCTCGTCTGCAGCTACTGGGAAGACGGCATCGCTCGCTTGGCGCGGCTCGACCTCGCATCGCTGGCGCTGACGCCATTTGATCTGCCTTACACCGACTATGGCTATGTGCGGGCGCGTGACGGCGAGGCCGTGTTCCGCGCCGGCGCCGCCGGCGACGCCGCCGCGATCGTGCGCCTCGACCTCGCGACCGGCGGCACCGAGGTGCTGCAGCGGGCGGCGACGCTCGATGCCGACCTCGCCCGCTACGTGTCGCGGCCGCAGCACATCACCTTCGCGACCACCGGCGGACGGCAGGCGCATGCCTTCTACTATCCGCCGCACAACCCCGACTACGCGGCGCCTGCCGGCAGCGCGCCGCCGCTGCTGGTCAAGTGCCATGGCGGACCGACGGCCTTCTCCCCCGGCGTGCTCGATCTGCGCACGCAATACTGGACCAGCCGCGGCATCGCCGTGCTCGACGTCAACTACGGCGGCAGCACCGGCTATGGACGCGCCTACCGCGACCAGCTCAAGGGCCAATGGGGCGTGGTCGACGTCGATGACTGCATCGCCGGCGCGCGCCACCTGGCGCAGTCCGGGCTGGCCGACGGCGCGCGCGCCGTCATGACCGGCGGCAGCGCCGGCGGCTACACGACGCTGATGGCGCTGGCGCGCAACGCCTTCGCCGGCGGCGCCAGCCATTACGGCGTCAGCGACGCCACCGCGCTGGCGCGCGACACGCACAAGTTCGAGGCGCGCTACCTCGACTGGCTGATCGCGCCGCTGCCGGGCAACGAGGCGCTGTACCGCGAGCGCTCGCCGGTGCACCACGCCGACGCGCTGCGCCGGCCGATGATCTTCTTCCAGGGCGACGAGGACCGCATCGTGCCGCCCAGCCAGACCGAGGCCATGGTCGAGGCCCTGCGGCGCAACGGCGTGCCGGTCGGCTACATGCTGTTCACCGGCGAGCAGCACGGCTTCCGCCGCGGCGCCAACATCATGCGCGCGCTCGACGCCGAGCTCTATTTCTATGCCCAGCACGTCTTCGAGGTCGGGCTCGTGTTCTGACGACAGGTGCCCCGCCTGACACCGCGCGCGTGCTTTCCATCGATATCCTGCAACCGGATCGATTTACTTCTTCCAGATTATTCGCCATAATTTTGGGACGCGCGTGAACAGAAAGAATTGGGGGAACCGATGCGCGTCTCAGTCATCGTGACGATGCCTGCTCATGCGCCACTGCGCGCGCAAAGCTCCAACGCCTTCTCGATGGAGGCCTTGGCCTTCAACATCACCGAGCCGACCAAGCGCGGCGATCTGGTGCTCGATCCCAGCTTCCCGCCGCTGCCGCTGGCAGCGAGAACGGTCGAGGGCGTCAGCCTTGCCGCCGCCACCGCCCGCGATGCGCCGGTGTTCGTTGCCCGTGGCACCATCGACGCCGATCGCATCGACGACGTGAAGGCGGCCCATAGAGGTGTCCAGATTTTTGCGGATCCGGAAATCGGGCTGTTCCAGAAGCCCCATTGCGGTCCCAACCCCGTCGGCACACATGTCGATGTCGCACGTCAGCTGGACGTGCAAGCATTGAAAGGCAAGCGTCTCACCGGCCGGGGCGTCGCTGTCGCCATCATGGACACCGGCATCAACATCGCCCATTTGCGCGCCGCCGGCCTCAGGCCTCGTCTGGACAGGAAGGTGTTCTGGGCGCCGCCCGGCGTTGCGCACACGCCTGGCGCCTACGCGGTGGACCATGGCACTATGTGCGCATTCGATGCGCTCATCGCCGCTCCGGCCTGCACCTTGCTCGACTTCCCGATCCTCAGGTCGAGGACTCCCGGCGGCAGCGTCATGGCCGGCTTCCTCAGCGATGCGCTTCTCGCCTTCTCCTATCTTCTCACGCAGAAGGCCACGCCCGAATGGAAGTACAAGGCGCTCGTGATCAACAACAGCTGGGGGATGTACCATCCCAGCTGGGATTTCGCGCCGGGGCATCCCGGTCGCTACTCGGACAATCTGAACCACCCCTTCAACATCATCGTCGGCACCCTGGCGCGGGCCGGCGCCGACATCCTGTTCGCCGCCGGCAATTGCGGCGCCAATTGCCCTGACCAGCGCTGCCAGGGCGTCACACGGCGTACCATCACCGGGGCGAATGCCCATCCGGACGTGCTGACCTTGGCGGGGTGCGATATCCACGACATACGGGTCGGCTATTCAAGCCAGGGCCCCGCCATTCCGGGCATGGCGCCCAACAAGCCGGACCTGACGGCCTACACGCATTTCCGGGGTTCCCAGGCGTTCGGACAAGGAACGCCGGACTCGGGAACCTCCACGGCGTGTCCGGTTGCCGCCGGCTGCGTCGCGGCCATCCGCACGCGCCTTGCCCCTGGCAATGCCACTCCCGACGACCTATTTGTTCAGTTCAGGGCAAACGCGGCGCCGAAGCCTTCCCCCCGTCCGGGCTGGAACCACGACTACGGGGCTGGCATCATCCGCCCGGTTGCCGTTGCCAACCACTACGGCCTCTGACCGGGAGCGCCGTGCGACCGTTGGGTGCGAGCCCCATGCCGGACACCATGGCGTTGATGACCATCGCGTGCCCCGAGGCCAAGCCGGGGCTGGCGCGCGCCGCCGAGATCCTGGGCGTCAGCGCCGATGCCATCGATGCGGCGTTCGGCGTCGTGCCGATCGACCCCGACCGTGGACTATATGCCGTGCAGGTGCGTGCGTCGGCGCTGCCGGCCACGGATCCGTCGGGACAACAGGACACACCCTATCGCGGTCCCTTCTCCAACCCTCGCATCGAGGGATTCGGCCCTCGACGCCGATAGCAAAACGACAACACCGGCTGCGGATTGCAGGCCATCGCGATCGCGATCATCACGCGCTGGCGCATGCCGCCGCAGAGATGATGCGGATGCTCGTCGAGCCGCCGCGCCGGATCGGCGATATGGACCAGACGCAGCATCTCCATGGCGCGCGCCCGCGCCGCCGGCCGCGGCAGGCCCTGATGCAGTCGCAAGGTCTCGACGAGCTGGTGCCCGCACGCCATCGTCGATGACGCGGTCAGCGTGCTCAGCCCGGCCGAAAGGAACCTTCTCGACGAGATGCTGAAGCGCCTTTTCGAGCATGCGACGACGCCGCGCTTTGCGTGGCTGATGAGCTGACGGGCACGCCTGCCGTCCCGGCGAGCCGGCTCATGAGCTGCCGCCCCGCGCCAATGCGCCACTGCAGCGGCGCGCTCCCGGCAAATCATCTTCACTGCGATCCCGGGCGCACGCGCTCAGCTAGTACCAGTTATCGGTAGAAGGTGAGTCGTGACTGTCATCCCGAGCGAAGCGAGGGATCTCCTGCGAATGGCGCACTGTGCGTCCCACGCGGGAGATCCCTCGCTGCGCTCGGGATGACGGATGTATCAGCGACCTGCGATTCCCAGCGCTAGGCCGAACATCTTGCACCGTCGCGCAGCGGCTGCGCCGCGCAACGATGGCATCGTGGTGACGTTCGGGTTAGCATCGCGCTGCGGATGCAGTGCGTCTCTCGACAGCATCGTGTTGCGTAAATTCAGTGGCTCCATCCGCTGCGAATCAGTCACTCAGTTGCACGAAGTCAGGAGGGTCTCATGCGAATGATCGCAGCAGCCATTGTGCTGGCGAGCGCGTTTGTCGGCACCGTCGCGCAGGCGCAGACGCCGCGGTCCGACCTGGCCCAGGCCTGCTCACAGGAAGCGCGCCGCCAATCCCTTTCGGGCGATGCGCTGACCGAGTTCATGAACCGCTGCTGGGCCGGCCAGGTCGCCGTGCCGTCGGTGATGAACCCGCCGCAAAGCTGCGAGGACCAGGCCAGGACGCTCAGCGGCGAAGACAAGGTCCGGTTCGTCCGTGACTGCAATGCCCGGAGCCCGGCCGCCGCACCGATGCCGCAAAGCTGCGAGGATCAAGCCAGGACACTCAGCGGCGAGGACAAAGCCCGGTTCATGCGCAATTGCACTGCCAGGAAGTGAATGCCGGCACAGTCTTCCTGACAAAAGGCGCGTGCAGCATCATCCCGTTGCTGCATGCGCCAGGCCCTGGCATCGGTATTCCATCCCGTCGCCGCAGCAGGCGATGCTGCAGCCGGCCACACGCCACGTGCGATCACGCGCGCCTCGCCACGCAGCGCAAATTTCGAGCCCCGGCGACGACGGCCGCGAAAATCCGCGGCCCGCGGACGCACTTGACTTTTGCGCCGCAACATTCAATGAAAGAAAAATGCTGCACTGCATCAATCGTGGTCGGGCAATCCGCCGCGTTGATGCCGACCCGGCGTGATCGCGCGCCTCACCCGAGCGTGCCCGCACGCTTCCACCAACCAAGATGGAGATCAGCATGAGCGCGCTCCAAGCCCCTAGCTTCCCCTTCGCTCCCGTCGACCTGACCAGGATGTGGGCCGACTTCAAGCTGCCGATGCTCAACGTCGAGGCGCTGGTCGAAGCCCAGCGCAAGAACGCAGCGGCGCTCACGGCGGCGCACCAGATCGCTTTCGACGGCTTGAAGGCGCTGGCGCAACGCCACAGCGACCTGATCAAGGCCACGGTCGACGACTACAGCCAGATGACCGGCGACATCTTCGCCGCCGCCTCGCTCGAGGAAAGAGCGGCACGGCAGGCCGATGCGACACGGCACGCCTTCACGTCGAGCGTCGCCGGCGTGCGCGAGCTGTCCGACATCGCCGTCAAGGCCAACATCGCGGCCAGCGACGTGCTGAACGCGCGCATCGTCGAGTCGTTCGACGAAGCCAAGGCCCTTTTCACGGCAGCGCCGGCCGCGGCGCGTGCGACCGTGGCCGCGGTGATCGCCACGCCGATCGATGCCGCCGTCGCGGCAGCAGCGCCGGCCGGCGCTCCGCCCGCCGAGATCGCGCCCGAGCCGACGCCGGCCGCGCCCGTCGTCGCCGCGCCCAAGACGGCCGCGCCTGCGCCGCGCCCGCCGCGCCGTCCCACGACGCGCCGCTGACGCATCGCGCGAGCAACGGGGTCGTGCCTGACCCCGTTGCCACCCGGGCGATCGCATATCGCGCAACGCCGCGCCGCCACACTGCGTCATCCCGAGCAGCGCAAGGGATGACGACAGGCCGGCGCGCAGCGGGCCAGCGCCAGGAATCGGACCGGCAGCCGTCCCGCCTGCGGCAAAAGCAGCCGCGACACGTATAGTGTTGCAAGACGCAACCCTGCGAGGCTCAATGCCGTCCGAGTAGCATTGTCCACGCGTGGTTCGCATTCCGGGTAGCCAATCGCGGCCCGCTGCGGACAATGCCAGCAATTTCAGTACGGTCTCCGGACAAGGGGGGAGAACGGGGCGATGCTGGCGCAGCTTACGCGGGATGAGCGACTAAACGCGCTGATCATCCTGTTCGTGGTCGCAGCTTGCGGCGTGGCCATGATGATCGCCGGCCAGGGCGATCCACTCGGACTGCACGGCGGCGTGGTGCTGGCTGCCGCGGTGCTTGGAATCTTCGGCGTCGTGGCGGGATACTATGCTCCCGAGCCCAGCGAGGCGCGCTTCAGCCAGTACTACGACGACCCGAGCAAGATCGGCATCATCCTCGCCATGGGCTGGGCGGTGTTCGGCATGTTCATCGGCGACTGGGTCGCCTGGCTGCTGGTCTACCCCGACCTGACCTTCGATGCCGGCTGGTCGAGCTTCGGCCGCATCCGGCCCGTCCATACCACGGCCGTGATCTTCGGCTTCGGCGGCAACGCGCTGATCGCGACGTCCTTCCATGTCCTGCAGCGCACATCGGGCGCGCGCCTGCCGGACCAGCTGCTGCCGTGGTTCGTGCTGTTCGGCTACAACCTCTTCTGCCTGCTGGCCGTCACCGGCTACATGATGGGCATCACGCAGTCGAAGGAATACGCCGAGCCGGAGTGGTACGCCGATCTGTGGCTGGTGGTCGTCTGGGTCGCCTACTTCATCCTGTACCTGCGCACGCTGGTGCGCCGCCGCGAGCCGCATATCTACGTCGCCAACTGGTACTACATGGCCTTCATCCTGGTCGTGGCGATATTGCATATCGTCAACGGCCTGACGCTGCCGATCTCGCTCGGCTCGGCCAAGAGCTACTCCGCCTTCTCGGGCGTGCAGGACGCCATGACGCAATGGTGGTACGGCCACAACGCGGTGGCGTTCTTCCTGACCGCCGGCTTCCTGGGCATGATGTACTACTACCTGCCCAAGCGCGCCGGACGGCCGATCTTCTCCTACCGGATGTCGATCATCAGCTTCTGGGGCATCGTCTTCTTCTACATGTGGGCGGGCTCGCACCACCTGCACTACACGGCCCTGCCGCACTGGGTGCAGACGCTGGGCATGACGTTCTCGGTGATGCTGCTGGTGCCGTCCTGGGCGTCGGCGGGCAACGCGCTGCTGACGCTCAACGGCGCCTGGCACAAGGTGCGCGACGACGCGACGCTGCGCTTCATGATGGTGGCCGCCGTGTTCTACGGCCTCTCCACCTTCGAAGGCTCGTTCATGGCCATCCGGTCGGTGAACTCCCTCTCGCACTACACCGACTGGACTGTCGGCCACGTCCACGCCGGCGCGCTGGGCTGGGTCGCCCTGATCACCTTCGGCTCGATCTATGCCGTGGTGCCGTGGCTGTGGAAGCGCGAGCGCATGTACTCGGCCGGCCTCGTGGAGGTGCATTTCTGGCTCGCCGTCGCCGGCACCGTCATCTACGTCTTCGCGATGTGGAACTCCGGCATCATCCAGGGCCTGATGTGGCGGACGTACAACGAGAGCGGCACCCTGGCCTACTCCTTCATCGACTCGCTGGTCGCGATGCGCCCCTACTACGCGGCCCGCGCCATCGGCGGCCTGCTGTTCCTGATCGGCGCCGTCGTCGGCTGCTACAACATCTGGATGACGGTGCGCGGCGTGCCGCGCGCAGCGGCCGAGGTGCCGGCCGCGAGCGCCGACCCCGACGATCCCATCCGGCAACCGGCGGAGTAGGTCGCATGTTCGGGCTGCACTACCGGCTGGAACGCAAGGCGATCGGCCTGGTGATCGGGATCATCGTCGTGGCCAGCATCGGCGGCATCGTCGAGATCGCGCCGCTGTTCACCATCCGCCAGACAGTGGAGGAGGCGCAGGACATGCGCGTCTACACGCCGCTGGAGCTGGCCGGCCGCGACATCTACGTGCGCGAGGGCTGCTATGCCTGCCACTCGCAGATGATCCGCACGTTGCGCGACGAGGTCGAGCGCTACGGCCCCTACTCGCTCGCCGTCGAATCGAAGTACGACCATCCCATGCTGTGGGGCTCGAAGCGGACCGGGCCCGACCTTGCCCGCCTCGGCGGCAAGTATTCCGACGAGTGGCATGTCGCCCATCTCATCAACCCGCGCGACGTCGTGCGGCAGTCGATCATGCCGGCCTATGCCTGGCTCATGCGCACGCCGCTGCGCACCGACGACCTGGGCCTGCACCTCAAGGCGATGCGCCGGCTGGGCGTGCCCTACACCGACGACATGATCGCCAACGCGACCAAGGACGCCGAGGCGCAGGCGGCGCCGGACTCGCCGGCCGCCGGCGACCTGGTGAAGCGCTACGGCGAGGCGACCCAGGTGCGCGCGTTCGACGGCCAGCCGGCCCAGCTCACCGAGATGGATGCGCTGGTCGCCTACCTGCAGATTCTGGGCCGGCTGACCGACGCCGCCCACAAGCCGGTCGCCGGGAGCGGAGGCTAGCCATGGGCTTCGACCACGACACCACCGTATGGTTCTCGAAGACCTTCGGCCTGTTCTACCTGATGGCGCTGCTGCTGGGCGTCGTCGTCTACGCCTACTGGCCGTCGAACAAGAAGCGGTTCGACCAGGCGGCGCAGTCCATCCTCCATGAGGAGGAACGGCCATGGCGGTAGAGGAACGCGACAAGCATTCCGGCTACATGACCACCGGTCATGTCTGGAACGGCATCAAGGAGCTGAACACGCCGGTGCCGCGGCCCGTATGGCTGTTCCTGATCGGCACGGCGCTGTTCTCATTCGTCTACTGGCTGCTGATGCCGGCATGGCCGGTCGGCGTCACCTACACCAAGGGCCTGCTGGGCATCGACCAGCGCACCACCGTCGCCGAGAACCTGAAGGCGGCGGCGCTGGCGCGGTCCGAATGGACGCAGCGGATCGAAAGCGGCAGCTTCAAGGAGATCCAGGCCGATCCGCACCTGATGACGGCCGTGCGCCAGACCGGCCATCGCCTGTTCGTCGACAATTGCGCCGTCTGCCACGGCACGGACGCCAAGGGCGGCAAGGGCTACCCCAACCTCACCACGACGTCGTGGCTGTGGGGCGGCGAGCCGGAGCAGATCGCCGAGACAATCCGGGTCGGCATCAACTCCGCCCACCCCGACACGCGGGTGTCGCAGATGCCGGCCGTCGGCCGCGACCAGATGATGCCCGGCAAGGACATCCCCAAGGTCGTGCGCTACGTGCTCGGCCTGTCCGACCCGGCCGCGGCCAAGGACATGCCGGCGGGCGAGCGCGAAGCGGCCCGCACGCTGTTCGAGGCCAACTGCGCCGCCTGCCATGGCGAAGACGCCAAGGGCAAGATCGAGATGGGGGCGCCGGACCTGACCGACCGCTTCTGGATCTACGGCGGCGATCAGCAGTCGGTGCTCGCCACCATCTGGGATGGCCGGCAGGGCCACATGCCGACCTGGGAAGCGCGCCTGTCGCCGGTCGAGCGCAAGATCCTGACGCTCTACCTGGTCGACCTGCGCGCGAAGACACCATGAGCGCCCTGCTCACCAGCCTGCGGACGCGGCCGGCCCTGTGGCTGCTGGTCGGCGCGGGCCTGCTGCTGGTGGTGCTGGCCAACGCGCATCTGGTCTATGTGGCGGTGACGTCACAGCCGGACTGCGTCACGCATCTGCGGGCAGGCGAACGGGCAGCCGACCCGGGCCAGTTCCGCGCCGCCAAGTCCTCCTGCTCGCCGCGGTGACGCGCCCCAGGCGCCAAGCGAGGTCGAAGATGGTTACGATTCCGGCCGTTGTTCCGCCCCTCCCGAGGGAAAGGGTCTGGACCCGCAATCTGCCGCCCGCGACGGCGGTCGCCTGGCTTGCCGCAGGCTGGCACGACCTGCTGGTGAAGCCGGCCGCAAGCCTCGCCTACGGGCTCATCGTCTTCCTGGTGTCGATCGGCGTCGTGGCCGGCCTGTTCGCGCTGGGCTGGGACTACATCCTCTTCCCCGCCTTCGCCGGCTTCATGGTGGTCGGCCCCTTGCTGGCCGTCGGCCTCTACGAAAAGAGCCGGCGCATCGCCGCTGGCGAGCCCGTCGGGCTCGCCTCCATGATCTTCGTGCGGCCGCAGTCCGGTGGCCAGCTCCTGTTCACGGGCGTGCTGCTGTGCGGGCTGATGCTGCTGTGGATGCGCGCCGCCGTCATCATCTACGCCCTGTTCTTCGGCCTGCGGCCGTTTCCCGGGCTCGACCACATCACGTCCACGCTGTTCATGACCTCGACCGGCTGGGCGATGCTGCTGGTGGGCGGCGCGATCGGCGGGCTGTTCGCGGCCTTCTCCTTCGCCATCAGCGCCGTCTCGGTGCCGATGCTGCTGAACGAGCGCGTCGATGCCCTGACGGCGATGGGCACCAGCATGGCGCTGGTCTGGAACAACCTGCCGGTGATGCTGGCCTGGGGCACGATCGTGCTGGCGCTATTCCTGATCAGCCTGGTGAGCGGCCTGCTGGGCATGATCGTGGTCTTTCCGCTGCTGGGGCACGGCACCTGGCATGCCTATCGCGCGTTGCGGCCGTGACGCAGGCGCCGGCCGGCACCGCAGGCGAGGAGCTGCTGCTGGCCAGCAGGACGGTCGGCAGCGGGCTGCGCGAGGCCGAGCTGTCGGTGCCCGACATGCATTGCGGCGCCTGCATGCGCCGGATCGAGACCGCGCTGGGGGCGCTGGCGGGCGTCGAGCGGGCGCGCGTCAACCTGTCGACCCGCAGCGTGAGCGTGCGCTGGCAGGCGCGCCGGCGGCCGCCGCCGCTGGTCGAGACCCTGCAGCGCATCGGCTTCGCGGCCCATCTGCGTGACGCCGACAGCGAGGCCAAGGACGGCACCCTGGCCGAGCTGGTGCGGTCGCTCGCCGTGGCCGGCTTCGCGGCCAGCAACATCATGCTGCTGTCGGTCTCGGTCTGGTCCGGCGCCGACCCGCAGACGCGCGACCTGTTCCACGCCGTCTCGGCCGTGATCGCGCTGCCGGCGCTGGCCTATGCCGGCCGCGTCTTCTTCCGCTCGGCCTGGCGCAGCCTGCGCCATGGCCGCACCAACATGGACGTGCCGATCTCGGTCGGCGTGCTGCTCGCCTTCGGCCTGAGCCTCTACGAGACCCTGCATCACGGGCCGCATGCGTATTTCGATGCCGCGGTGACGCTGCTGTTCTTCCTGCTGGTGGGACGCACGCTGGACCACGTGATGCGCGAACGCGCGCGCCAGGCGGTCAAGGGGCTCGCCCGCCTGGCCGCGCGCGGCGCGCGCGTGCGGCGGCCGGACGGCACCGAGGCCTATCTGCCGGTCAACGACATCGCGACCGGGATGACCGTGCTGCTGGCAGCCGGCGAGCGCGTGCCGGTCGACGGCCGCGTCGATGCCGGCACGTCGGATATCGATGCCGCGCTGGTGACGGGCGAAAGCCGGCCGCAGCCGGTGGCCGCGGGTGGCCTGGTGCGCGCCGGCACCCTGAACCTGACCGGCCCGCTGGCGATCGTCGCGACGGCGCCGGCGCGCGAGTCGTTCCTGGCCGAGATGGTGAGCCTGATGCAGGCGGCCGAGGCCAGCCGCTCGGTCTATCGCCGGATCGCCGACCGGGCCGCCAGCCTCTATGCGCCCACCGTCCACCTGACCGCGCTGCTGACCTTCGCCGGCTGGATGATCGCGACGGGCGATGCGCATCGCGCCATCACGATCGCCATCGCCGTGCTGATCATCACCTGTCCCTGCGCGCTGGGCCTGGCCGTGCCCATGGTCCAGGTGGTCGCCGCCGGCCGGCTGTTCGAGAACGGCATCATGGTGAAGGACGGCGCGGCGCTGGAGCGGCTGGCCGAGGTCGACACCGTGGTGTTCGATAAGACCGGCACCCTCACGCTGGGGCAGCCGCGCCTGGTCGACCGCGGCGCGATCGATCCGGCGTCGCTGGCGCTGGCCGCCGCCATCGCCACGCACTCGCGGCACCCCTTCGCCCGGGCCATTGCCGATGCCGCCCGGCAGGACCATCCGTCGATGGCCTTCGATTCCGTGGCCGAGCATGCCGGGCTGGGCCTGGAGGCACGGACCGGCACCGCCGTCTACCGCCTGGGGCGCGCGAGCTGGGCGCTGGCCCCCGACCGCGGAGCTATCGCGTCTGACCCTGCTGTCATCCCGAGCGTAGCGAGGGATCTCCTGCGGCAAGACGCACAGTGCGCCGTTCGCGGGAGATCCCTCGCTGCGCTCGGGATGACAGCAGGAGCCGAGTGGCCTGCCGCATGCGATGGCCCTGCCCCCGACCGCCAGCCGCCTGACGACGACGGCGTCGTGCTGTCGTGCGGAGGCGCGCATCTGGCCACGTTCCAGCTCGAGGACCGCCTGCGCGCCGCTGCGCGCGCCACGATCGAGGCGCTGGCGCGGGACGGCCTGCGGATCGCCGCGGTGTCGGGCGACGCCGAGGCGCCGGTGCAGCGCATCGCGGCCGAGCTCGGCATCGAGGCGGCCGCGCGCGTGCTGCCGCGCGAGAAGGTCCAGCAGGTGGCTGCGCTCACGGCATCCGGCCGCAAGGTGCTGATGGTCGGCGACGGGCTCAACGACGCACCGGCGCTGGCCGCCGCCCATGCCTCGATGGCGCCGGCAACTGCGGCCGATGTCGGCCGCAGCGCTGCCGATTTCGTGTTCCTGCGCGAAAGCCTGGGCGCCGTGGCGCAGGCCATCAGGGTGGCGCGCGACGCGCGGCGGCTGGTGCGGCAGAACTTCGCCTTCGCCGTCGCCTACAACGTCGTGGCGATACCGATCGCCGTCCTGGGCCAGGTGACGCCGCTGGTGGCTGCCGTCGCGATGTCGGCGTCATCGCTCGTGGTCGTCGCCAACGCCCTGCGCCTGCCGGGACGGCGCAAGCCGATGGCGCGCGACGATGCGATCGGCGCCGCGCCGGCGCTTGCGGCGCTGCGGGCCGGACGATGATCGACTTCCTCTATCTCGTCCCCATCTCGCTCGGCCTGGGCGTCATCGGCCTCGTGGCGTTCATGTGGTCGCTGCGCAGCGGCCAGTACGCCGATCTCGACGGCGCCGCCGAGCGCATCCTGTTCGACGACGGGCGCGACGCCCCCGATGCGCCGGCGCGCGCCGAGCCGGACCTGACGGACCGACCTGACGATCGTTGAAGGGTGAGGGACCATGGGACGCTCAAGGCTTCTTGGCGCCAGCGCGCTGATCGGCGCCGGGATGGCGATGCCGGCGGTCGCCGCCGACCCGATCAAGCTGGAGCTGCGCGGCTACTGGAACAGCTACATCACGCTGGGCAAGATCGGCCGCGATGTCAGCGGCACGACGGGCACCAGCTACCGGCCGGAGACCTTCCGCTACGAAGGCGAGATCTGGTTCTCCGGCGAGACCAAGCTCGACAACGGCACTACGGTCGGAATCCGCATCGAGCTGGAAGGATGGTCGAACGGCGGCGGGGCGACGTCGACGAACGACCAGATGGACGAGGAGTATCTTTACGCCTTCGGCCCCTGGGGCCGGATCGAGTTCGGCGCCACCGATGCGGCCTCATACAAGAACCCGAACTCCTCGCCGTCGGTGCTGCCCGGCTGGGGCTTCCAGGACCCGACCTTCTCCAACAAGGGCAGCGGCTTCAACAGCAACAACAGCGGCGGGCGCGATCGCGGCACCAATCCGGGGCTGTCGGCGTCCAACAACAACAACTCGGGTGACGCGGACAAGCTCACCTACTACTCGCCGCGCTTCGCCGGCCTGCAGCTTGCCTTGTCGTACACGCCGTCGTTCGCTACGTCGGCAATCGCCGCGACGTGTCCGTTCCGCGGCGGTGGCGCCAACTTCAGCAATTGTCCGCGCAACAACAACACCTGGCACAACGGCATCGACGTCTCCGCGAACTACGCCAACAAGTTCGGCGACGTGGAGGTGAGGCTGGCCGGCTCCTACATGACCGCCGGCTTCGACCGCGGCACGATCAGCACCGGCCTCGCCGCCACGCCGGTGGCGGCCGACAACGCGTCCGGCCGCTACAAGAGCTGGGCTGGCGGCGCGCAGGTCGGCTTCCACGGCTTCACCCTGGGCGGCGGCCTGGGCCGCGACAACAACGGCCTGCGCCACGACAACGCGACGAGGTGGTATACTGCCGCGATCCGGTACGACAGCGGCCCCTGGATGACCTCCCTGGGCTGGTGGGGCGGCCGCAACAATGACGCCAATGCCGTCGCCGGCACGCAGAACGCGCCGGGCAAGGACAAGATGGACATCATCGAGCTCGGCGTCGCCTACATGCTGTCTCCCGGCATCAGGCTGCTGGGCGGCTTGAACTACGTCATGGGGTCGGGACAGTCCAAGAGCGAGAAAGCCGACGCCTGGGCCATCATCTTCGGCACGGGGCTCACGTTCTGATCGAGCGGCTGTGCACGGGCGTCAATTCGAGCGCAGCGAGGCGATCGTCCGCGGGCCTGCTGCCCTCCCGAGCACAGCCACCCGTCATCCCGAGCGCAGCGAGGGATCTCCCGCGGCAAGACGCAGGGTGCACCATTCGCGGGAGATCCCTCGCTGCGCTCGGGATGACGGGCAGGCGCTCGCGGCGACGACGGCTGGCTTCAGGAGCGGCCGCCGTCGACGGAGAGGATCTGGCCGGTGATCCAGGCGGCCTGGTCGCTGGCCAGGAACAGCACGGCGTTGGCGATGTCGGTGGCCTGACCCAGGCGGCGCGTGTGGATGGCCTCGATCAGGCGCTGCTGGCCTTCGGGGCCATAGGCTTGCCACTGCCGCTCGCTCGACGGGTTGGAGCGCACGAAGCCGGGCGCCACGGCGTTGGTGGTGACGCCGAAGCGCGCCAGGTCCTGCGACAGCTGCCGGGTCAGGCCGACCATGGCATGCTTGGCCGCGGTGTAGGCCTGGATGCCGGTCAGGCTGGGCCGCAGGCCGGCCCCCGAGGCGATGTTGACGATGCGGCCGTAGCCGGCGGCGCGCATCGGCGGCGCGGCGGCCTGCGCCAGCCAGAAGGCGCCATCGACATTGGCCGCGAAGATCGCGCGCCAGTCCTCGGCGCCGACGTCCTCGATCGGCCGCCCGACCTGGCCGCGCACGCCGCCGGCCGAATTGACCAGGATGTCGAGGCGGCCGTCGCCGGCCAGCACGGCATCGACGAGCGCATGGGCGGCGGCACGGTCGCCGATATCGGCGATGTGCGCCGTCATGCCGTGCTGCCGCGCGAAAAGCTGCACGCCGTCGCGATCGATGTCGGCCAGGTGCACGCGCGCGCCGGCCTGGGCAAGGCCCAGCGCGATGGCCTGGCCGATGCCCTGGGCGGCGCCGGTCACGAGCGCGGTGCGGCCGCTGAAGGTGATGTGCATGTGTCGATCAACCGTTGCATGGTGTCGGCGGATTGCGGCCGCCGTCCCTCCTCCACGTCGTGGATCAGGTCGACCAGCGCCCGGATCGCCGGCGTCTCGACGCCGGCCTCGGCGCCGAGACGGGCGATGATGCCGATCTGCGGATCGACCTCGGTCTTGCGCCGGCGCACGGCGAGGTCGCGCCAGATGCCGGAATGGGTCTTGGCCGTGTGGCGGTTGAACTCGGCCAGCGCCGCGATGCTGGTGCGTGATTGCGCTGTGCCTGAACCAGGCGCGAAGGCCGAAGGGTCGAAGCCGTTGAATCCCACGGGGGCGATCCCGCGCGCCGCGGCCACGTGCATGACCTCACGGCCGAGCCGGTCGAAGACGCAAAAGCGCGCCGGGTCGGCGAAGTTGTCGGCCATCGACTCGTTGGTGAGCGCGGTCGCGAACAGCATCGCGCCATAGGCCAGCTTGCCCCAGAGATAGCCCCAGACGTTGTCGGTCAGCACCGCGTCCGGCTCGAACCGCCGCAGCAGCGCATGCATCGAGTGCGTGCGCTCGCGCACGGCGCCGTCGATCTCGCCCACCACCACGGCGCCGCGGTTGCCGAACAGGATGCGTCCTGGCCCCAGCCAGTCGGCGCCGAAATTGACGAAGCAGCCCATGGTGCGGGCGGCGCCGACGCGCCGGGCGATGGCGATCTCGTTCAGGCCGTTCTGCGCCGACAGCACGTAGCCGTCCGGCGCCAGGTGCGGCGCCAGGTCCTCGAGCGCAGCCTCGGTGGCATGCGCCTTCACCGCCAGCACGATGCGCCCGTAGATGCCTTCGAGCGCGTCGGGCGTCACCGCCGGGATGACCTGGGTGAAGGTGTCGACCGGCCCTTCGATGGCGAGGCCGGATGTGCGGCAGGCCTCGACATGCTCGCGCACGACGTCGACCAGCAGCACCGGCACGCCGGCCCGCGCCCAGAAGGCGCCCAGCGTGCCGCCGATCGCGCCGGCGCCCCAGATCAGGATCGGCTCCTGGGCTTGTCGGCTCATGCGCCCCCCATGTCGATGACGTCCTTGTGCGTGGCGACCCTGAGCCTGCCGTCGGCCGCGATCCAGCCCCGCGCCATGCCCAGCGTGTTGAAGGGCATCGCGACATTGCCCGCGGCATCGACCGCGACCAGGCCGGCGCCGATGCGATGCGAGGACAGCATATCGAGCACCAGCGCGTCGGTCGCCTGGCGCAGCGTCTGGCCGGCATAGGACATGCGGGCCACGACATCGTAGGCCGCGACGCGGCGCATGAAGACCTCGCCCTGGCCGGTGCACGACACCGCGCACACGCCGTTGCGGGCATAGGTGCCGGCGCCGATCACGGGCGTGTCGCCGACCCGCCCTGCCGGCTTGTTGTTGAAGCCGCCGGTCGAGGTCGCCGCCGCCAGGCGCCCGTCGCCATCGAGCGCCACGGCGCCGACCGTGCCATGGCGCTCGGCCTCGGAGGCCAGCGCGATGGTGCCGCGCGCGGCACGGGCCTTCAGCGCCGCCAGCGCCTGCACCCGGCGCTCGGTGGTGAAGTAGCCGTTGCCGACGCATGCCAGTCCGTGGGCCTGCGCAAAGGCATCGGCGGCGGCGCCGGCCAGCAGGACACAGTCCGAGCGCTCCATGACGGCGCGCGCCGCGCGCACCGGATTGCGGATGGTGCGCACGGTGCAGACGGCGCCGGCCGCCATGGTGGCGCCGTCCATGATGCTGGCGTCGAGCTCATGCACGGCATCCTCGGTCAGGGCGGCGCCATGGCCGGCATTGAAATGCGGGCTGTCCTCCAGGACGACCACCGCCGCCTCGACGGCATCGAGCGCCGCTCCGCCCGCCGCCAGGATCCGCCACGCCGCGCGCAGCGCGGCGGCCAGGTGCGCCCGGGTCTCGGCCCAGTCGGCCGCGCTCTGCAGATCGGCGGCCAGGGTGCCGCAGCCGCCATGGATGGCGATGACCGGTGAAGGCATGGTGGTTATCTCCCCTCCCCCAACGCAGTCGGGGAGGTGGCCGAAGGCCGGAGGGGGAGCCGACGTGATGCTCCTTACCAAGGCCACGTCGGGTCCCCTCCGCCCCCTCCGGGGGCACCTCCCCACTGCGTGGGGAGGAAGATGGGGTTACTTCGCCGGCCGGATGTTCATGGCCAGGGTGTCCTCGTCGACCCGGGGCGTGACCGTGACCTTGGCCTTCTGCATGGCCCAGGCCGAGCCCACCGAGACCAGCGACAGCCGCGGCCGGTCGGCCGCGACGATCTCGTTGGCACGTTCCAGCAAGGCCCGGCGCCTGGCGTCATCCATCTCGACCGCGGCGTCCTGCAGGACCTTGTCGAGCTCCGGGTTCTTGTAGCCCAGCACGTTGAAGGCGCCCATCCGCTTCTCCTTGTCGTTGGAGTGCGCCACCGACGAGAGCGTGTAGTGCGCCTCACCGGTCAACGTGCCCCAGCCCGACATCGCCATCGAGTAGTCGCCGCGCGTGCGGGCCGGGAAGAACACGGCGCCGGGCTGGGCGTTGGCCTGGGCGTCGATGCCCACCGCCGCCAGCATCTGCGCGATCGAGGTGCCGACCTGGCGGTCGCCCGGCAGCCGGTCGCTGGTGAAGCTCAGCGTCACCTTGAAGCCGTTGGCATAGCCCGCCTCGGCGAGCAATTTCCTGGCGCGGGCCGGGTCGTATTTCGGCTCGGGGACCTTCTTGCTGTAGCCGAAGATGTTGGGCGTCACGAGCTGGTTCTGTGGCTTGCCCAGGCCCTCCATCGCGATCTCGGCCAGCGCCTTGCGGTCGATCGCGATGTCGATCGCCTCCCGCACCTTGGGGTTCTGCAGCGGGTTCTTGTCGAGCGCCGAGCCGTCCTTGGCGGTGACCTGGGCCGGCTTGTCGCGCAGGTCCAGCTCCATGTTGAAGATGTAGACCGTGTCGACCTTCACCACGGCGAGCTTGGAGTCGCGCTCCAGCATCGGCACGTCGGACGCCGGCGCCCGCACGATGAGGTCGACCTGGCCGGCCTTGAGCTGGGCCACGCGCGCGGCGTCGTTGGCGATCTCCTTGCGCACATGGCGCTGCCACGGCTCCTTGGGGCCCCAGTAGCCGTCGAAGCGCTCGAGCACGAGCTGCTCCTTGGGCGTCCAGGAGACGAACTTGTAGGGCCCCGTGCCGATGGCGGCCTTGCCGGAATTGAACGCCTCGTTGGCGGTGTCCCTGGTCAGGCCGGAAGCCGCCTTGTGCGAGACGATGAACAGGCGGATGAAATCGTTGGGCAGGCTGGGCGCCGGCCCGTCGGTGATGATGTGGACGGTGTGCGCATCGATGATCTTCGTCTCCTTCACGCGCCGCACGTAGATCGTGGTCGGGTTGGGGCCGGCCACCACCGGGATGCGCTCGATCGAGAACTTCACGTCCTCGGCCGTGAAGTCGGAGCCGTCGTGGAACTTCACGCCCTGGCGCAGCTTGAACTCCCAGGTCGTGGCATCGATCGCCTTCCAGCTCAGCGCCAGCCGCGGCTCCAGCTGCAGCGCGTCGCCCGACCACACCAGCGTGTCGAACACGTGCTTCAGCGCCTCGGCGTGCGTGCCGGTAGCGGTGAAATGCGGATCGATGGATTCGGGGCCGGCGCGCACGCCGATGGTCAGCGTCTGCGCCAACCCCGGCAGCGGCGCCAGGGCCAGGCTGCCGGCCGCCAGCAGCACGGCGGCAATGTGACGTCCCCAGATCTTCATTGTGCTTCCTCCTGTTCGACTTGCGCCGGCCAGCCCGGCGAATCACTCACCAGATGCGCGAGCAGCTTGGACAGCACCTGCCGCTCGGCCTGCGTCAGCGCGGCGAGCATGCGCCGCTCGCGCTCCAGCATCGCCGGCAAGGTCTCATCGACGATGCGGCGGCCTTCGGCCGCCAGCCGCAGGCCGTAGCGCCGCCGGTCGAGCGGATCGGCGGCCCGGCGGATCAGGCGCCGGCGCAGCAGCTTCTGGATGGCGCGGCTGAGCGTGTTCTTGGGGAAGCCCGAGGACTGGCAGATGTCGTTGGCCGAGATGCCGTCCTTCAGGAACAGCGAATAGAGCACGACATATTCCGGCCGCATCAGGCCGTAGCGCCGCTCGATCCAGCCATAGACCGGCGTGTTGAACTGCAGGCCCAGGTAGTTGATGCGGAAGGAGAACCAGCATGGGTTCTCCCACAGCTTCACGGCGATGACGGGATGCAGCTCAGGCGCCTGGGGCCCGGGAAAGCGGGCGATGGTGCCGGAAGATTTGCGTTGCGGGCCTGCCGCCATGCCGCCCATCCAATTAGTTCCATATGGAACTTGACGATACTTGCAGCCCTTGGTCAAGTGGTCCGGCCGGAACCGGAAGCAGGCCCATGAAGATCGCCGACATGAACTGGATGCAGGTCGAGGCCCGCGTGGCGGACGACGACCGCTGCGTGCTGCCGATCGGCAGCGTCGAGCAGCACGCCTATCTCAGCCTGTGCGTCGACATGATCCTGTCGGAGAAGGTGGCGGTCGATGCCGCCGCGCCGCTGGGCGTGCCGGTCTACCCGGCGGTGCCGTTCGGGCTCACGCCCTACTTCGCCGATTTCCCGGGCACCGTGACGCTGCGGCTGTCGACCTATGTGGCCCTGATCGAGGACATCCTGGAGAGCCTGTATCGCACCGGGTTCCGCCGCATCGTGGTGGTGAACGGCCATGGCGGCAACGGCCCGATCCAGGGGCTGTTCAAGGAATGGGTGGCGCGGCGGCAGGATGCGCGCATCAAGTTCCACGAATGGTGGAAGGCGCCGCGGACATGGGCCAGGACGATGGCCATCGACCCGGCGGCATCGCATGCGAGCTGGATGGAGAGCTTCCCCTGGACGCGCGTCGCCGGCGCGGTGGCGCCCGACGCCGCCAAGCCGCAGGTCGACATGGCGCGGCTGCAGACCGCCAACCCGGCCGAGGTGCGCGCCATCATCGGCGACGGCAACTTCCACGGCCGCTACCAGCGGCCCGACAGCGACATGCTGGCGCTGTGGCAGGTCGCCGTCGAGGAGACACGGGCGGTGATCGAGACGGGTTGGCCTTAGGGCATGCCCGGCGTGATCCTTTCGGACCGCGCGCGTCCACGCGCGCTCATGATCCGGCGCTGGCGCGCCGGTGCGCGCGCGGGCGCGCGCGGTCCCAGAAGTTGACGGACCCATGCTCGGCTTCCTGATCCAGCGCTTCCTGCAGGCGATCGTGGTGCTGGTGGTGATCGCGGCGCTGGTGTTCCTCGGCGTGTTCGCGATCGGCAATCCCATCGACGTGCTGATCTCGCCCGACGCCACGCAGCAGATCCGGCTCGACACCATCGCCCGCTACGGGCTCGACCAGCCGCTGTGGCAGCAATACCTCGCCTTCCTCGGCCGCCTGGCGCAGGGTGATCTCGGCCGCTCCTTCGTGTTCAACATGCCGGTGCTCGACCTCGTCCTGTCGCGGCTGCCGGCGACGCTGGAGCTGACCCTGGCGGCGGTGGCCGGGGCGACGCTGCTGGGCGTGCCGCTGGGCATGTTCGCGGGCTACCGCCCGCACAGCAAGGTGGCGAAGCTGCTGATGGGCCTGTCGATCCTGGGCTTCTCGGTGCCGACATTCTGGATCGGCCTGGTGCTGATCCTGGTGTTCGCGGTGTCGCTGGGCTGGCTGCCGGCCGGCGGACGCGGCGAGACGGTCACGGTGCTGGGCGTCGAATGGAGCTTCCTGACCCTGGATGGCCTGAAGCACCTGCTGCTGCCGGCCGTCAACCTGTCGCTCTTCAAGCTGGCGATGATGATGCGGCTGGCGCGTGCCGGCACGCGCGAGATCGTGCTCACCGACACGGTGAAGTTCGCGCGCGCCTCGGGCCAGTCGGAGTGGACGATCCTGCGGCACCACGTGCTGCCGCTGATATCGATCCCGATCGTCACGGTCTTCGGCCTGGAGTTCGGCTCGACCCTGGCTTTCGCGGTGGTGACGGAGACGATCTTCTCCTGGCCCGGGCTGGGCAAGCTGATCATCGAGTCGATCCAGAGCCTCGACCGGCCGGTGATGGTGGCCTACCTGATGCTGGTGGCCTGCCTGTTCATCGTCATCAACTTCCTGATCGACCTCGCCTATGCGGCGCTGGATCCGCGCATCCGGGCGCGGCGCTGAGCATGGACGCCGACGCGCCCTTCCTGCGCTTCTGGGCGGCGTTCCGCGAGAACCGCATCGCGCTGGTGGCGCTTGCCGTCATCGTCGCGATCGCGCTGCTGGCCGTGCTGGCGCCGTTGATCGCGCCGCAGGACCCCTATGACCTGGGCCGGCTGGTGCTGAGCGATGCCCGCCGCCCGCCCGGCCATGTCGGCAGCGGCGGCTATGTCCACTGGCTGGGCACCGACGCGCAGGGCCGCGACCTCTTCTCGGCGATCCTCTACGGCCTGCGCATCTCGGTGCTGATCGGCGTCGCCGCCGGCATCGTCGCCTTCGTGATCGGCGCCACGATGGGCGCCACGGCGGCCTTCGCCGGCGGCCGCAGCGAGATGCTGATCATGCGCTTCGTCGACCTGCAGCTGTCGCTCCCCGCCATCCTGCTGGCGCTGGTGCTGGCGGCCGTGCTGGGCCAGGGACGCCTGCAGATGATCGCGGCGCTGGTGGCGGCGCAATACGCCTATTTCGCGCGCACCGCGCACGGCGCCGCCGCCACAGAGCGCGCCAAGGACTATGTCGAGGCGGCGCTGTCGACGCCGCTGCCGGCGCGCACGGTGCTGTTCCGGCACATCCTGCCCAACTGCCTGCCGCCGCTGATCGTGGTGGCCACGGTGCAGGTGGCCAACGCCATCGCGCTGGAGGCGACGCTGTCGTTCCTCGGCGTCGGCCTGCCGGTGACCGAGCCGTCGCTGGGCATGCTGATCGCCAACGGCTTCCAGTACCTGCTGTCGGGCCGCTACTGGATCTCGATCTATCCCGGCGTCGCGCTGATCATCCTGATCGTCGCCATCAACCTGGTGGGCGACCAGGTCCGCGACCAGCTCAACCCGCGGCTCAAGCGATGAAAGCGACCATGTCATCCCGAGCGCAGCGAGGGATCTCCTGCGGCAAGAGGCTCCGCTTCCGGGAGATCCCTCGCTGCGCTCGGGATGACGGGCTGGTCGAGCCATGAGCGCGCCGCTTCTGGCCGTGCGCGACCTGGCGACGCACTTCTTCGCGCGCAATGCGGTGCTGAAGGCGGTGGACGGCGTGTCCTTCACGCTCGATGCCGGCGAGATCCTGGGCCTGGTCGGTGAATCCGGATCGGGCAAGAGCGTCACCGGCTATTCCCTGCTCGGCCTGATCGATCCGCCGGGCCGCATCGTGGCCGGCTCGGTGAAGCTGCAGGGCCGCGAGCTGGTGGGCCTGCCCACCGCCGAGCTGCGTGCCCTGCGCGGCCGGCGCCTGGCGATGGTGTTCCAGGACCCGATGACGACGCTGAATCCGGTCCTCACCATCGCGGCGCAGATCCGGCTCGCGATCGCCGCGCATGAGCGGGTGTCGGCGCGCGCCGGCCGCGCCCGCGCCGCCGAGGTGCTGACGCGTGTCGGCATCCCCGACGCGGCGCGGCGGCTGGACGCCTATCCGCACCAGTTCTCCGGCGGCATGCGCCAGCGCGTGGCGATCGCCGTGGCGCTGCTGAACCGGCCCGACGTGATCATCGCCGACGAGCCCACGACGGCGCTCGACGTCTCGATCCAGGCCCAGATCCTGACCGAGATGAAGGCGCTGGTCAGCGAGCTGGGCACGGCGCTGATCTGGATCAGCCATGACCTCGCCGTGGTGTCGGCGCTGGCCAGCCGCATCCTGGTGATGTACGCCGGCCGCATCGTCGAGCAGGGCCCGACCGCTTCAGTGCTGCGCGCGCCGCGCCATCCCTACACCAGCGGGCTGCTCGATTCGCTGCCGGCACGCGCCGAGCCGGGCGCGATGCTGCGCCAGATTCCCGGACTGCCGCCGACACTCGCGGCGCTGCCGCCCGGCTGCGCCTTCCAGCCGCGCTGCCCGCGCGCCGATTCGCTCTGCGGGATGGCGCCGCAAGTCACGCTGACAGGTGTGCGCGGCTGGCGTTGCCATCATCCGCTGGATGGCGGCCCGCCATGACCGGTGCAGCCGGCCCGCCCTTCATCGCCGTCACGTCGGTCAGCAAGCACTTCGATCCGCAGCTGTCGCTGGGCGAGCGCATCGCCGGCGCGCTGGGCGGTGCTGTCGAGACGCGCGCGGTGCGGGCGGTGCAGGATGTCTCGCTGCAGCTGGCGCGCGGCGAGGTGCTGGGCCTGGTGGGCGAATCGGGCTGCGGCAAGAGCACGCTGGGCCGCATGATCGCCGGCATCCTGCCGCCGACAACGGGCTCCGTGACGATCGACGGCGCGCCTGTCATGAGCGGCGGGCGCCACCCGCGCAAGCGCACGACCCGGGTGCAGATGATCTTCCAGGATCCCTATGCCTCGCTCGATCCGCGCATGCGCATCGGCGACGCCCTGGCCGAGGGCCCTGTCGCGCATCGGCTGTCAGCGCGCGCCGACGCCGCCGCCTATGTCGCCGCGTGGCTGCGGAAGGTCGGGCTCGACCCCGATGCGGCGCAGCGCTACCCGCACCAGTTCTCGGGCGGCCAGCGCCAGCGCATCGCCATCGCCCGGGCGCTGGCCATGCGGCCCGACGTGCTGGTCTGCGACGAGCCGGTGGCCTCGCTCGACGTGTCGATCCAGGCGCAGGTGCTGAACCTGTTCCTCGAGCTGCGGCGCGCGCTGTCGCTCACCATGGTGTTCATCAGCCATCATCTGGGCGTGGTGCGCCATGTATCGGACCGGGTCGCGATCATGTATCTGGGCGGCATCGTCGAGATCGGACCGGCGGCCTCGATCTACGACGACCCGCAGCACCCCTACACCCGGGCGCTGCTGGCGAGCGTGCCGCAGCTCGCGCTGCAGGGCGATGTGGTGGCGACGTTCACGCCGATCGCGGGCGAGCTGCCCTCGCCGCTGGCGCCGCCGCCGGGCTGCCCTTTCCACCAGCGCTGCCCGCTGGCCGAGCCGCGCTGCCGCGACCAGGTGCCCGAGATGCGCCCGGTCGGGCCGCAGCACGCCGCGGCGTGCCACGTGCTGCAACCGGGTTAAGCAGCGCCGCTCGGAGCGCGGGCCTCTGGCCCGCTCTTGTGTCGGCGCTACGCGCCGATGCGGGCGGGACGCCCGCGCTCCGAGGGAATGTCTGCGATCACGCCATCGCCGGGGCGCGGGAGAAGCGGCGGATCTGCAGCACGGTGACCACGTTCAGCAGGTAGATCACGAAGGCGCCCCAGAAGATGGCGTGCGGCAGGTGGTGGTCCATCAGCCAGCCGAACACCGGCGGCCCGACCATCGAGCCGATGTCGAGGCCGGAATAGACGAAGCCGAACACCTTGCCCGAGGCGCCCGGCGGCGTGGCGCCGCGCACGATCATGTCGCGCGACGGGCCGGTGAGGCCGCCAGCGAAGCCGCTCAGCGCCATCAGCGGCAGCACCAGCCACACCGGCACCGCGCCGGTCGCGATCAGCGCCGTGAGCGCGCCGGCCACGAACAGCCCGATCGCCGCCACCGTGTCGTGGCGCGTGGCGCGGTCGGCGATCCAGCCGCCGAACACCACGCCGACAGCCGAGCCCAGCAGCAATGCGGTGAGCGCGGCGGCGGCCGCCTCCAGGCCGATCGGAAACATCTCGCGCAGCGCTGGCACGGCGAACTGCTGGATGCCGACCACCGTGATGGCGATGAAGGCGAAATACAGCATGCAGATCAGGATCGGTGCCGTCAGCAGCGACGCCATCTCGAAGCGCGGCGCAGCCCGCTGGTCGCCGCGCGCCAGGCGGTGATCGACCATCACGCTGCCCTGGCTGGCCACCGCCAGTGCAAGCAGGAACCCGGCCGCCGCCGCGATCAGGGCGGTCACGTGCCAGCCCACTGCTTGCGCGAGGAAGTAGATCACCGGCGCCGCCGGCACCCAGCCCAGGGTGCCGCCCAGGCCGTGCGCGCTATAGGCGCGCCCCAGCCGGCTGGCGTTCACCGAAGCGTTGAGGATGGCAAAGTCGGCGGGGTGGAAGACACAGTTGCCGATGCCGGCCAGCGCCACGATGGGCACCAGCGACCAGAAGCCCGAGGCGACGCCGGCGATGAGGACGAAGGCGCTGGCGGTCGCGAGCAAGCCGAAGGCCAGCACCGGACGGGCGCCGAAGCGATCGACAGCAAAGCCGGCCACGGTCTGCATCAGCCCGGAGACGCCGTAGAACACCGCGCCCAGCGCGCCGACCTGGGCATAGCTCATGCCGAAATCCGGCATCACGACGATCAGCAGCGTCGCCAGCGCGAGCTGATAGAAATGACTTAAGCCGTGGGCGATGCCGATGATGCCGATGACGCGTGCATCGCGCGCGAACGACTGAGACACCGCGACCGACATGGCAACTCCACCAAAGCGGGCACGCCGCGCACAGCCGCGCGGCGTGTCCCGAACTCTACGCCATGGCAGCCGCAGCGGCGAGCGCCGCGGCTGGCATGCATGGCAGGTTTGCCGCCGACAGCCGGTTCCGGCGTGGAACAGCCTCCGGCGCGCAAGGCCTTTTCAGAGCTTGTAGCCCAGCGAACGCAGCCTGCGTTCCAGCACGGCGAGGCCAGCCTGCGTGTTGCCACGGCGGCAATCCTCCACCGCCGTGCGCGCTTCGAGCGCACTGGCCACGCTGCCCTGGCGGCTTTCGCCACCGGTGTTGCTGTAACGCTCGTACGTTGCGTAGTAGCGCTCGCAACGCGCCAGGTCCTCGGCGGGCGTCTGCGCAATGGCCGGCATGCCGACCATCAACACCATGGCGGCAAGAACGATCGTGGCTGGCTTCATGGGTGGTGCTCTGGGATCCTCGGGTCCCTGCTCATATAGGCGCGCCGGCCGGGATGACAACTTGCGCGTGCGGCACGAACATGGTCGCAAGCTGTCATCCCGAGCGCAGCGAGGGATCTCCTGCGAGCGACGCGCGGTGCTCGATTCGCGGGAGATCCCTCGCTGCGCTCGGGATGACGGCGCGCCCTACGCCGGCGGCACGTTGAAGCCGGTCTTGCGGATCGCCTCTTCCAGCAGGCCGACGCCGCGCACGAAATCACCCTTGCGGCATGCGTCGTATCCCAGCTCGCGCTCGATGCGCCCGACCGGCATGCGGCCTTCGCTGACGCGGCTGCCGCCGTAGCGGTCGAAATAGGCGGCGAGCTGATCGCAGCGTTTCATGTCCTGCGCCTGGGCGATCGCCGGACCGAACGCGATCGCCGCCGCCAGCACCGCCCAAGCCCGATCGCGCGCCATGTCTTCCTCCGGTGCCCCCAACGGCCATGTCCGCCTTAATGGGCGCGGCGCCGCATATCCAATCGCTTTCCTTCAACTCTGCGTCACGCGCTGCGCGGCCCTCGTCGCGCGCAAAGCGCTGGACCTTGCGCGCAGCGTCCGACCATCATGATGCCGCAACCTGCGACGGAGGGAATGGGATGAAGCGCTGGACACGGCGGCCGGAAGGTTCGACCTGGGGCGATTGGGGCGAGGACGATCAGCTGGGGCGGCTCAACCTGCTGACACCGCAGAAGATCCTGCAAGGCATCGCCGAGGTGAAGGAAGGGCGCACCTTCTGCCTGAGCCTGCCGCTGGACCTGCCCGGCGGCAACGTGCTCAACCCGCGCCGCCTGCCGCCGGTGCTGTCCCCGACCGGGGATCCGAACGGCTGGCGCTTCAACTTCCTCACCGGCAAGCTCGACCCGCGCCATCTCGACGTCGTGTCCGACGACCGCGTGATGCTGACGCTGCAGTACTCGACGCAGTGGGACACTCTGGCGCATGTCGGCAGCCTGTTCGACGTCGACGGCAGCGGCACGCCGGTGCCGGTCTACTACAACGGCTATCGCGCCGGCACCGACATCGTCGGCCCGCAGCCCGATGCCGGCGCCGATGGCTGCGGCCATCTCTGCTATGCCCACAAGCTCGGCGTCGAGAACATGGCCGAGAAGCCGATCCAGGGCCGCGCCGTGCTGGTCGACCTCGAGAAGCATCTCGGCCGCGGCCACACCTTCGTCGACTACGACCAGCTCATGCGCATCATGGCGGCCGACGATGTCGTCGTCGAACCGGGCGACATGCTGCTGTTGCATACCGGCTTCGCCACCATGCTGGTCGAGATGGGCGGCAAGCCCGACCCGCAGAAAGTGCATGCGATGTGCGCCGTCCTCGACGGCCGCGACCAGCGCCTGCTGCAATGGATCACCGACAGCCAGATCGCGTCGCTGATCGCCGACAACTACGGCGTCGAGGCGGTGCCGGCCCGGGATGCCGGCACCGGCGAGCAGCCGATGCTGCCGATCCACCACCACTGCCTGTTCAAGCTCGGCATCAATCTGGGCGAGATGTGGTATTTGCACGAGCTGGCACTTTGGCTGCGCGCCAACAAGCGCTCGCGCTTCCTGCTGACGGCGCCGCCGCTGCGCCTGCCGGGCGCGGTCGGCTCCCCCGCCAACGCCATCGCCACGGTGTGAGCGTTCTTTTGGACCGCGGGCGTCTGCGCCCGCATTCGCTCGTAGCGGAGCGAAGAGCGAAGGACAGCCGGCGCTGACGCGCCGATGCACGCGTGGACGCGCGGTCCGAAAGGGCGAAATACCCTTGCAAGGCAGCGCGACACCCCTCATCTTGGGCTTGTCATGCTGCTAGCGCACCACGCTTTGGCCCGTAACAAGGCCGCCCACCGGGCTTCGCCCAGCGGGCAGCTGTTCGTCGCCTGCGTGGTGGTGCTGATGCTGGTGAGCATCTTCAGCGAGACCTGGGAGATCGCCTCGCTCGAGGCCGACGTGCTGGCCAGCGACATCGCGCTCGAGTTCCTGGGCTCGCTCGGCCTGCGGCACTGGAACCTGATCGAGCTGATCCTGGCCGGTGGCGTGCTGGCGCTGGCGCTCTCGACCCTGGCCACCATCGGCGTGCTGATCGTCAAGGCCATGACCCCGGCCGACCGCCGCCGCGCCGACAAGGTGCCCATCTAGCTCCTGCGAACCGTTCCGTCTGCTGCGCCGCCGCTGCAACGCGCGCGGCCCGTCTCGTTCGCAAGGGGCTATCCCATGGAAATGGATATTCTGTCCGGCACATTCCTGTCGGCTCTGCTCGTCATCGTCCTCATCGACCTGGTCCTCGCCGGCGACAACGCGCTGGTGATCGGGCTCGTCGCCCGCCACCTGCCCAAGGACAGGCAGCGCAAGGTGATCTTCTGGGGCACCTTCGCCGCCATCGCGGTGCGGGCCGCCATGGCCATCGGCGTCGTCTGGCTGCTGAAGATCCCGGGCTTCCTCGTCATCGGCGGCCTGGCGCTGGTGTGGATCGCACGCAAGCTGCTCGATCCGCAGGAAGGCGGTGGCGGCCACGACGTCGCGGCTGCCCAGACCATGGCCGGCGCCATCCGCACGGTGGTGATCGCCGACGCCGTGATGGGTATCGACAACGTGCTGGCGATCGGTGGCGCGGCGCATGGCAGCATGCTGCTGATCGTGCTTGGCCTGCTGATCAGCGTGCCGATCATCGTCTGGGGCAGCCAGCTGGTGATCAAGCTGGTCGAGCGCTGGCCGGCCGTCGTGCTGCTGGGCGGCGCCGTGCTGGCGTGGACCGCCTACGGCATGATCGCGCAGGAGAAGCTGCTGCAGCCTTGGTTCGCCGCGCACGGCACCGCCAAGCCGATCCTGGCGACGCTGATCTTCGCCGTGGCGCTGGCGCCCTGGTACGCCACCCATCTGCGGCCCAAGCACCGGCCGCTGACCGTGCTGCTGCCCGGCCTGCTGCTGTGGCTGCTGGCCTTCGAGGTGGCCGAGGAAGTCTGGCATTTCGAGGTCGACTACCTCGAGGCCAGCAGCCTGCGCGACTACGCCATCCAGGCGCTGCGCTGGTTCGGCTGGCTGCCGCTGGCCCTGGCCTACCTGGCATGGCGCGGACGCGGGACCGCGGCCACCGCGGCTGCGCAGCGCTGATCTCCTCACCTCTCCCGCAGGCGGGAGAGGTCGACGGGCGCGCAAGCGGCCGGCAGGTGAGGGCCTCAGCACGAGGCGCCTCGTCCTGGGCCCCTCACCTTCCCATCGCTGCGCGATGGGCCCCTTCCTCTCCCGCCAAGCGGGAGAGGAGCAAGGGTCTTCACCTCTCCCGCGGGCGGGAGAGGTCGACGGGCGCGCAAGCGGCCGGCGGGTGAGGGCCTCAGCACGGGGCGCCTCGTCCTGGGCCCCTCACCTTCCCATCGCTGCGCGATGGGCCCCTTCCTCTCCCGCCAAGCGGGAGAGGAGCAGGGTCTTTACCTCTCCCGCGGGCGGGAGAGGTCGACGGGCGCGCAAGCGGCCGGCGGGTGAGGGCTTCAGCACGAGGCGCCTCGTCCTGGGACCCTCACCTTCCCATCGCGTAGCGATGGGCCCCTTCCTCTCCCGCCAAGCGGGAGAGGAGCAGGGTCTTCACCTCTCCCGCAGGCGGGAGAGGTCGACGGGCGCGCAAGCGGCCGGCGGGTGAGGGCTTCAGCACGAGGCGCCTCGTCCTGGGACCCTCACCTTCCCATCGCTGCGCGATGGCCCCCTTCCCCTCCCGCCAAGCGGGAGAGGAGCAAGGGTCTTCACCTCTCCCGCGGGCGGGAGAGGTCGACGGGCGCGCAAGCGGCCGGCGGGTGAGGGCCTCAGCACGAGGCGCCTCGTCCTGGGCCCCTCACCTTCCCATCGCGTAGCGATGGGCCCCTTCCTCTCCCGCCAAGCGGGAGAGGAGATCATGCGTTCGTCTGGTCGGGCCGCGGCACTCCAGCGCCGCTCATGATCTTGAGCCAGCGCTGCGCGCCGGGGCGCCGCTGGAGCGGCGCGGCCCGACCCAAGATCATGCCTTCTTCTCCCAGCCGCCGCGCTCGCCCTGCTGCCAGTATTCGATGGCATGGCCGGCGGCCTTGTAGGCGGTCCAGCGTGCGCGCGCGTCGGCGACGGCCGCCTCGTCGCGGCCGTCGAAGATCTCCGACACGCGCTCGTAGTCGGCGACGCGCTCGCTCCGCGCACCGTCGGCGACGAACAGGTAGCTCGAGGCGTTGGGGTTCTCGTCCACATGCGTCAGCCAGATCGGATGGCGCGCGGCGTGGCCGTCGCGGGCGCTGCCATGCGGCAGGAAGCTGCCCGGATCGTAGGTCCACAGATGCGCGTTCAACGCCTCGACGCGCTCGGCCGAGCCCAGCAGCACCACGGCCCGCTTGCCGCGCTCCAGGGTCAGGTCGAGCATGCGCGGCAGCACGTCCTCGAGGCTGCCGCGCATGAGATGATAGAAGCGGACCTCGCTCACCGCTCGTAGTGATCGGCCACGAACTGGTCGATCAGCCGCACGCCGTAGGCGGTGGCACCCTTGGGCGTGGTGGCGTCGCCCTTGCTGCTCCAGGCCATGCCGGCGATGTCGATATGCGCCCACGGCCGGTTGCCCTGCACGAAGCGCTTGAGGAACTGGGCCGCGGCGATCGAGCTGCCCTCGCGGCCGGCGCTGTTCACCATGTCGGCGACATCCGACTTGATGCTCTGGTCGTAGCCGTCGCCCAGCGGCATGCGCCACAGCTTCTCGCCGACCTTGGCGCCGGCATCGCGCAGCTGCGTCGCCAGCCGCGTGTCGTTGCTGAACAGCCCGGCGCGCTCATGGCCCAGGGCCACGACAATGGCGCCGGTCAGGGTCGAGAACTCGACCATCAGGCGGGGATCGAACTTCTGCTGCGCGTACCACATCACGTCGCACAGCACGAGGCGGCCCTCGGCATCGGTGTTGGTGATCTCGATGGTCTGGCCCGACATCGAGGTCACGATGTCGCCGGGACGCTGCGCGTTGCCGTCAGGCATGTTCTCGACCAGCCCGACCAGGCCGACGGCGTTGACGCGCGCCTTGCGTGCCGCCAGCAGACGCATGATGCCGATGACGGCGCCGGAGCCGGCCATGTCCCACTTCATGTCGCCCATGCCGGCGGCCGGCTTGAGCGAGATGCCGCCAGTGTCGAAGCACACGCCCTTGCCGATGAACGACAGCGGCTTCTCGCCGCGGCGCCCGCCGTCCCAGCGCATCACCACCATCTGCGATTCGCGCCGGCTGCCCTGGCCGACACCCAGCAGCGCGTTCATGCCCTGGCGGCGCATCTGCGCCTCGCCCAGCACCTCGACCTTCAGGCCGAGCTTGGCCAGCTCTTTGGCGCGCTTGGCCAGGCTTTCGGGATGGATGACGTTGGGGGGCTCGCTCACCAGGTCGCGGGTCATGAACACCGCGTCGGCGACCGGCTCCAGCGCGGCGTAAAGCTTGCGCGCCGCCGCCGCGCCCGGCACGTGGAAGGTCACCGAGGCCACGGTCGGCTTTTGTTCCGGTTTCTCCTTGGTGCGGTACTTGTCGAAGCGGTAGGACCGCAGCTGCATGCCCAGCGCCACCCGCGCCGCCAGCTCGGCCGCCGGCAGCGGGCTGCCCGTGGGCGCATCGACCAGGACCGACAGCGCCTTCTGGCCGGCGCCGTTGGCATCCGCCAGCAGGACGCCGCCGATGCCTTCGGCGCTGCGGCGGGTGATCTCCTTGGCCGCGCCCAGGCCGGCGACGACGAGGCGGTCCGCGCTCAGGCCGTTGGGCGCCATCACCGCCAGGATCTGCCCCTTCTTGCCGGTGAAGCGGCTGGCGGCCATGGCCCGCTTGAGCGCGCCCTGCGTCGCCTTGTCCAGCGCCGCGCCGTACCCCAGCAAGGTCCGTTCCGGGGTTGCGAAGACCGCAACGCAGCCGGCCGGCGTCTTGGCGGGTTCGGCGAACACAATCCTCATGACATTCCTCGCCTCAGAAACCTCTCGAAACCGAGCCACCTTGGCATGCGCATTTGTTGAAGAAAAGTGGCCGGCGGCGGCGAGTATCGCGATTTGGCCATGATTTCCAGATATTTGCGCCAATGCGCGGGCGACCGCTATAATGAATAATCCTTTACCTGTCCCATCCTGAAACAAGACCGGAACCAGATCGTGCGTCGATTCTCCCTGCCCCGCATGCTCGCCGTTATCCTTGCCGTCGCCGGCGCCACGTCCGCCGTCGTGCCGCCGGCAGCGGCGCAGGGCAATTGCGTCGCCGCCATGGTCAACGACCTGCCAATCACCGCCTTCGAGCTCAGCCAGCGGGTGCGCTTCACGCTGATGGTGAGCCGTGTCGCCGACAATGCCGACAACCGCGACAAGATGGGGCGCCAGGTGCTGCGCCAGATGATCGACGAGCGCCTGCAGCTGGGTGACGCCAGGCGCAACGGCGTCACCGTGAGCGACGAGGAGATAAACGAGCGCATCCAGCGGCTGGAGCAGGACAACAACATGCCGGCCGGCGGCGTGAAGGCATCACTGAGCCAGGCCGGCATTCCGCTCACCGTGCTGACCGACACGTTCCGCGCCCAGATCGCCTGGAGCAAGCTGGTGCTGCGCAAGCTGCGCGCCGGCATCGTCGTCAGCGAGGCCGAGGTCGAGGAGGCCATGCGCCAGCTGCGCGCCAATGTCGGCAAGTCCGAAAGCCGCGTGGCCGAGATCTTCCTGCCGGTCGACCGGGCCGACCAGTCCGACGAGGTGCTGCGCACGGCCAAGCGTATCGTCGAGCAGCTGCGCGGCGGCGCCTCGTTCCCGGGGCTGGTGCAGCAGTTCTCCAGCGGCGCCTCGGCCGCGGCCGGCGGCGACCTCGGCTGGGTGCTGCCGGGCACCCTCGACCCGTCGCTCGATGCCGCCATCGCCCGCATGTCGGTGAACCAGGTCTCGGAGCCGATCCGCACCCAGGCCGGCTGGCACGTGCTGAAGCTGCTGGGACAACGCGGCTTCGGGCGCCCGGGCAACACCAACGAGGCCCGGCTCAACATGATCCAGCTGCTGCTGCCGCTGCCGCCCAATTCCTCGCCGGACGAGGTCGAGCGCCAGAAAGGCATCGCGCAGGGCATCATCAGCCAGTCCAAGTCGTGCGCCGACCTGCGGCGCGCCTGTGCTCGCGCCAAGGGCTGCACGACCGGCGACTCCGACGGCGTCGCCGCCAGCTCCCTGCCGCAGGCGATCGGCGAGGCCGCCCGCAATGCCCCGATCGGCCAGGGCCTGGGCCCGTTCTACGCCGGCAACGTCATGCAGGTGGTGGCGGTGTGCTCGCGCGACGGCGACGGCAGCCTGCCGGCCCGCGAGAGTGTCGAGCGCGGCCTGCAGATGAGCAAGCTGGAGGCGGCATCGCGGCGCTACATGCGCGACATCCGCCGCACGGCCATCATCAACATCCGCAGCAACTGCCGCATATGAGCACCGCGGCGACCCTTGCGCCGGTCGCCGTCACCATGGGCGAGCCGGCCGGCATCGGCGGCGAGCTGACGCTCAAGGCCTGGCTGGCGCGGCGCGGCGCCCGTGACGCGTTCTTCGCCATCGATGATCCCGACCGGCTGCGGCGCCTGGCGCGCCGCCTGGCGCTGGACGTGCCGGTGGCCGAGATCGACGCGCCCGCCGCGGCCGCCGCAGCCTTCGGCAATGCCCTGCCGGTGCTGCCGCAGAAGCTGGCGACGCCGGAACGCCCCGGCCAGCTCGATGTGCGCAACGCCCCGGCCGTCATCGCCAGCATCGAGCGCGCCGCGCGCTTCGCCGGCGACGGCAGCGCCGGCGCCATCGTCACCAACCCGATCCAGAAGAAGACGCTGCAGGAAGCCGGCTTCCCACATCCGGGCCACACCGAGTTCCTGGCGGCGCTGGGCGGCACGGCCGGCCGGCCGGCCGAGGTGGTGATGATGCTCGCCTGCCCCGGGCTGCGCGTCGTGCCGGTGACGATCCATGTCGCGCTGCGCCGGGCGCTGGACCTGCTGAGCACGGACCTGATCGTGCGCGCCGGCCGCATCGCGGCCGATGCGCTGCGGCGCGATGTCGGCCTCGCGTCGCCGCGGCTGGCCGTCGCCGGCCTCAACCCGCATGCCGGCGAAGGCGGCACCATGGGCGAGGAGGACGCGCGCATCGTGGCGCCGGCGGTGGCGGCGCTGCGCGCCGCCGGCATCGACGCCACCGGGCCGCTGCCACCGGACACGATGTTCCATGAAGCGGCGCGGGCCCGCTACGACCTGGCGCTGTGCATGTACCACGACCAGGCCTTGATTCCGCTGAAGACCATCGATTTCGCCGGCGGCGTCAACGTCACGCTCGGCCTGCCCTTCATCCGCACGTCGCCCGACCACGGCACGGCGCTGGACATCGCCGGCACCGGCACCGCCGACCCGGCGAGCTTCCTGGCGGCGCTGGACATGGCAGCCGACATGGCCCGCCGGCGTGCCAGTTCATCCCTCCCCCATGCACAGCATGGGGGAGGTGGCCGAAGGCCGGAGGGGGAGCCGACGTGGTCTTCGTAACCAAGACCACGTCGGCTCCCCTCCGCCCCTTCGGGGCACCTCCCCAGCAAAGCTGGGGAGGAATGTTTCATGCCGTCCGCTGACCCCCTCCCGCCGCTGCGCGAGGTGATCGCGCGTCATGGACTGGCGGCGCGCAAGTCGCTGGGCCAGCATTTCCTGCTCGATCTCAATCTCACCGACCGCATCGCGCGCGCCGCCGGCGACCTGTCGGACGGCACCACCATCGAGGTCGGGCCTGGTCCCGGCGGCCTCACGCGATCGCTGATCCGCCAGGGCGCCGCGCGCCTGGTGTGCATCGAGCGCGATGCGCGCGCCGTGGCCGCGATCGGCGAGCTGGCGGCCGCCTTCCCCGGCCGCATCGAGGTGATCGCGGCCGACGCGCTCACCATCGACATGGCGGCGCTCGGCCCGGCGCCACGCCGCATCGTCGCCAACCTGCCCTACAACATCTCGACCGCGCTGCTGACGCGCTGGCTGCATGCCGCGCCGGCGCTCGAATCGATGACCCTGATGTTCCAGAAGGAGGTCGTCGACCGCCTGATCGCGCCGCCGCGCACCAAGGACTACGGCCGGCTGTCGGTGCTGACCCAGGTCGTGTGCGCCGTCACGCGGCTGTTCGACATCGCGCCGAGCGCGTTCGTGCCACCGCCGCGGGTCGTGTCGACCGTGGCGCGCCTGGTGCCGCATGCGCCGGCAGCCGCCCCTGCTGTGGACCTTCACGCGCTGGAAGCCGTGACGGCGGCCGCCTTCGGCCAGCGCCGCAAGATGCTGCGCACCAGCCTGCGCGCCGCCTTCCTCGCCCCCGAAGCCGCGCTCACAGCCTGCGGCATCCCGCCAACGGCCCGGGCGGAAGACCTCGAGCCGTCGCAATTCGTTGCGCTGGCGAGCCACAAGAGGCTGCAATCAAACGTTCTTCCTGAAAAATGACGATACCGTCATTTTCATCTTGAGTTATGAGTAATCACTCATTAACTGAAGGCATGTAGGCTCGACGCGGCAAGCGGTCCCCCGCACAGTGCGTCCGGGCATCTCCAGCCGAAGGACCGCCATGGCCCGCCTCCGCTCACTGGCCTTCAACCTGTTCTACTGGACCAGCACGGCGCTGGTGGTTCTGGGGGCGCTGCTGGTCGTGCCGATCCCCTCGCCGCGGCCGCTGCGCTGGCTGCTGCACAACTGGGCGCGGCTCACGGTGTGGGCGATGCGGGCGATCGGCGGCATGAGCGTCGAGGTGCGCGGCCGCGAGCATATGCCCGTGGAGGGGCCGGCGCTGATCGCCAGCAAGCACCAGAGCGAGTGCGACGGCACGGTCATGGCGTCGCTGATCCCGGGCATCGCCTTCGTGGCCATGAAGGAGCTGTTCTCCTGGCCCCTGATCGGCACCATCCTCTACCGCCTCGACATGATCCGTGTCGACACCTGCGGCGGCGAGCGCGAGCGGCGCAATCTCGCGGCCTTCGCGCGCCGCGCCGTCGAGGCCAGGCGCGTGCTCACGATCTACCCCGAGGGGCATCTCATGCCGATCGGCGAGAAGGAGCGCTATCGCACCGGCATCTACTACATGTCACGCGATCTTGCGCTGCCGGTGACGCCGGTCGCCACCTGCGTCGGCAGGCTGTGGGAACGATGGCAGTTCTGGAAGACGCCGGGCAAGGCCGCCGTCGAGTTCCTGCCGCCGATCCCGCCGTCGGACGACAAGGACGCCTTCATGCGCACGCTGGAGGATCGCATCGAGGAGGCCACCGCACGCTTGGTGGCCGAGTTCAGCGGCCAGCCCTGCAGCCTCGCCCGCTACGCGCCGCGCTCCGAGCCCAACACCGACCGCACCGCCGCCCTGGCGCCCAGCGCCGCCGACCCGGCGGGGTGATCAGTCCCTCCCCCACGTAGTCCGTCATCCCGAGCGCCCCTTCGACAGGCTCAGGAGATCCCTGTCGAAGGGGCGCTCGGGATGACGGACTACGTGGGGAGGATCACGAATAGATCCATGGCCGAAGCGCGCGGTCGCGGGCCTGGAAGGCGGCGATCTCGGGCTCGCGCTGCAGCGTGACGCCGATCTCGTCGAGGCCCTCGAGCAGCGCCTCGCGGCGTCCGGGGTCGACCTCGAAGCCGATGGCGCGATTGGCGAGCCGCAGCTGCTGGCGCTCGAGATCGACGGTCAGCGGCTGGGCCTGCGGATCCTGGCGCACGGTGTCGGCCAGCGACTCGATCGTGGCGGCGTCCAGCACGATCGGCAGCACGCCGTTCTGGAAGCAGTTGTTGAAGAAGATATCGCCGAAGCTGGGCGCGATCACGCAGCGTATGCCGACGCACATCAGCGCCCAGACCGCGCCCTCGCGCGAGCTGCCGCAGCCGAAATTGCGGCCCGCCAGCAGGATGCGCGCGCCCTTGCTCGCCGGGTCGTTGAGGAAGAAGGCCGGATCGTCGCTGCCGTCCTCGCGGTAGCGCAGCGCCTCGAAGCAGTACGGCGCCAGCTCCTTGCGGCCCAGCGTGATCAGCCGCTCGATGCGCACGATGATGTCGGTGTCGATGTTCTGGCGCAGCAGGACGGCCGCCGGCGCCGTGAGCGTGGTGAACTTTTCCATGTCAGGCCCCCAGCTTGCGCACGTCGGCGATGGCGCCGGTGACGGCGGCCGCGACCGCCATCGCCGGGCTGGCGAGATGGGTGCGCGCCAGCGGCCCCTGGCGGCCCACGAAATTGCGGTTGGAGGTCGAGACCGACCGCGCCTTGGGCGGCACCTGCTCGCCGTTGGCGGCGACGCACATCGAGCAGCCGGGCTGGCGCCATTCGAAGCCGGCATCGCGGAACACCGTGTGCAGCCCTTCCCGCTCGGCCTCGCGGCGCACGATCTCCGATCCTGGCACCACCCAGGCGTTCACGCCGGCCGCGACCTTGCGCCCCCTGGCGACGGCGGCGGCGGCGCGCAGGTCCGACAGGCGCGAGTTGGTGCACGAGCCGATGAACACCCAGTCGACCTTGGTGCCCTCGATCGCCTCGCCCGGCTGCAGGCCCATGTAGTCCAGCGCCGCCGCCATCGCCTTGCGGCGGTCGGGATCGGCGGCCTTGTCGGGGTCGGGGATCCGGTCGCCGATCGCGATCACGTCCTGCGGGCTGGTGCCCCAGGTGATCTGCGGCGCCACCGCGGCGACATCGATCTCGTGCTCGACGTCGAAGGTCGCGTCGGCATCGCCGGGCAGGGTGCGCCAGAAGGCGACGGCGCGGTCCCACTGCGCATCGCGCGGCGCGAACGGCCGGCCCTGCAGATAGGCGTAGGTCGTGTCGTCGGGCGCGATCAGCCCCATCTTGGCGCCCAGCTCGATCGACAGGTTGCAGATGGTGAGGCGGCCCTCCAGCGGCAGCGCCCGGATCGCCGAGCCGGCATATTCCACCGCGAAGCCGGTGCCGGCGGCGGCGCCGATGCAGCCGATCAGGAACAGGATCAGGTCCTTGGGCGTGACGCCGGGCTGCGGCGCGCCCTCGAAGCGCACGCGCATGCGCCTGGGCTTGCGCTGCACCAGGGTCTGCGTCGCCAGCACGTGCGTGAGCTCCGAGGAGCCGATGCCGAACGCCAGCGCCCCCAGGCCGCCATGCGTGCAGGTGTGGGAGTCGCCGCACACGATCGTCGCGCCCGGCAGGCTGATGCCCATCTCCGGCCCCACGACATGCACGATGCCCTGGCCTTCCTGGCCGAGGTCGAACAGCCGGATGCCGGTGCGCGCCGCCTGCTGGCGCAGCTCGCGCAGGAACTTGCCGCCGATGGGATTGGTGTCCTCGGTGCGGTCGGGCGCGCTCGACACGGCATGATCGGGCGTGGCGAACACCAGCTCGGGGTTGCGCACGCGGTAGCCCTTGGCCTCGATATCGGCCAGCCCGCGCGGCCCGCCGAGGTCATGCATGATGTGCCGATCGATATGCAGCAGCGCCGTGCCGTTGCCCAGGTCGGCCACGACATGCTGCGCCCAGATCTTGTCGAACAGCGTTTGCCCGCCCATCGCTTCCTCGTTCAATGTCGTCGCGCCGGGAGCGCGCCACTCCAGTGGCGCCCCGGCGCGCAGCGCCGGATCGTGGGTTGGCCCTTCGGGCCAATGCGCCACTGGAGTGGCGCGCTCCCGGCAGTCCCTACTCCGCCGCCTTCGCGGCCGGCAGCTGCCACTGCTTCTCGAACGACCAGATGTCGGGGAAGCCCATCAGCTCGTGCAGGTTCTGGCCCGACACCCTGGTCTCGTACAGCGGCACCTCGATGCCGATGCTGGAGCCGGCCTCCTTGAGGTGCAGGAAGGTCCGCCGCGCCGCCTCGGCCACCGCGCCCAGCGCCAGGCCGGGATAGATCGCGATCGAGAAGCCCATGGCCTTCAGCTTGTCGGCCGGCACGACCGGCGTGCGGCCGAACTGCACCATGTTGGCCAGCAGCGGCTTGTCGATCGCCTTGCCGATGCGCGCCAGCTCGTCCTCGCTTTCCGGCGACTCCACGAAGATCACGTCGGCGCCGGCGGCGGCATAGGCCTCGGCGCGACGCAGCGCCTCGTCCAGGCCCAGCGTGGTGCGCGCATCGGTGCGGGCGATGATCAGCGTGTCGTCGCTGTCGCGGCTGTCGATCGCGACCTTGATCTTCAGCACCATCTCCTCGGCCGCGATCACGCGCCGGCCGGGCGTGTGGCCGCATTTCTTGGGCATCTCCTGATCCTCGATCTGGATGCCCTGGGCGCCGGCGCGCTCGTAGCCGCGCACGGTGTGGCGCACGTTCACCAGGCCGCCATAGCCGGTGTCGGCATCGGCGATCAGCGGCGTGCTGGTGCCCTCGCAGATCGTGCGCACGCGGCCGACCATGTCGGTGTAGGTCGCGAGCCCGGCATCGGGCAGGCCCAGATGCGAGGCCGTGACGCCGTAGCCGGTCATGTACAGGGCGGGAAAGCCCATCGCGTCGGCGATCCGCGCCGTGATCATGTCGAAGATGCCCGGCGCCAGCACGAACTGGCCTGACGACAGAGTGCTGCGCAGCGAGGCGAGTTTGGGTTTCGCCATGACAATTATCCTCGTCGACCAGCAATTGTTGTACAGGTCATCATAAGATGATAACAATATGACTTGTCAATGACGGAGATTGGGAGGAATGGGCATGTCGAAGCTCGGCCGGTTCTTGCGCGCGGCCATCCTTGCCGGCGCAGCCACGGTGCTGGCCTCGGCGCCGACGCGCGCCAGCTCGGAGATCGTGGTCACCCACTGGTCGGCGCTGCTGTACGGCGTGCCCTACGCGGTGGCCCAGGCGAAGGGCTACTTCAAGGAAGAGGGTGTCGACATAACGGGCATCCTGTCGTCCAAGGGCGGCGGCACCAGCGTGCGCAACCTGATGGCGGGCGAGACGCTCTACGCCGAGGTGGCGCTGCCGGCGGCCCTGGCGGCGATCAAGGAAGGCTTCCCGATCAGGATCGTCAACGCCGGCACCGACGGCTCGAGCGGCATCTACATCACGCGCGAGGGCGAGAAGATCGACAAGCCCGAGGACCTCAAGGGCAAGCGCTTCGCCTACAGCCGGCCCAAGTCGGTCTCGGAGAGCGGCGTGCTGGCGGCGCTGACCTCGCATGGGCTGAAGGCGTCGGACGCCAAGCTGATCGCGGCCGGCGACATCGGCGCCGGCATCACGGCGCTGGAGCACAACAAGGTCGACATCGCCATCATCCCCGAGCCGATCTTCTCGACCAAGATGAAGGACGGCGCCAAGTACAAGCCCCTGCCCTGGCTGGGCAGGGACGTGCCGCGCTACACGCAGACCGTGGGCGTCGCCACCATCGAGACCATCGAGAAGCGCGGCAAGGAGCTTGCGGCCCTGATCAAGGCGCGCCGCCGCGGCGTCGAGTTCCTCTACGCCAACCCGCAGGAGACGGCGCAGATACTGGCCAAGGCCTACAACATGCCGCTCGATATCGCGACCAAGGCCATGACCAACATCAGGGCCCAGACCCCGAACTGGTGGAACCCGGGGCGCCTCGACTACGAGGGCATGAGCAACATGGCCGAAGCCCTGGCTTCGGTCGGCGCGCTCGAGCTGCCGATCGACTGGAAGAAGGCCGTCGATGACCGCTTCGTGCCTCCCGACCTCAAGGCGATGCGGTAGCGGAGCCGATGGCGATGAGCAGCGATGGCGCCAGCGTGCATGCCGCGCTGGTCGGCGTGACGCGGGTCTACCCGGCGCGCGCCGGCCAGCCGCCGGTGCACGCGCTCGGACCGCTCGACCTGGAGCTGCAGCGCGGCGAGTTCTTCAGCGTCGTGGGCCCGTCCGGCTGCGGCAAGTCCACGCTGGTGGACGTGCTGGGCGGCCTCGCGCCGCCGTCGCAGGGCGAGGCCCTCTTCGAAGGCAAGGTCCTGGGCAGCACGGTGCCCGACGGCGTCGGCGTGGTGTTCCAGGAGGACGCCTCCTTCCCCTGGCTCACCGTATGGGAGAACGTCGCGTTCGGCCTGCGCCGGCGCGGCACCGACGCCGCCGAGATCCGCCGCCGCGTCGACTATGCGCTGGGCTTCATGGGCCTGCAGGGCTTCGCCAAGGCCTACCCGGCCCAGCTGTCCGGCGGCATGCGCCAGCGCGTGTGCATCGCGCGCACGCTGGTGATGCAGCCGCGGCTGATCCTGCTCGACGAGCCGTTCGGCGCGCTCGACCAGCAGACGCGGCTGCTGATGGGCGACGAGCTGCTGCGGCTGTGGCGCGAGACCGGCGCCACCGTGGTGCTGATCACGCATGCGCTGGACGAGGCCAACCTGCTGTCGGACCGCATCGGCGTCCTGAGCGCGCGGCCCGGCTGCTTCATCGCCATCGTCGAGACCGGCTGGAGCCGCGACCGCGACTCGACCCTGGCCGAGGATCCGCGCTTCGGCGCCGTGACCGCGCGGCTATGGGCCTATCTGCGCCCCGAATCGCTGCGCGCCCTCGGCCAGCAGGCGCCGGCGGTGCCAGACACCTTGCGGAGCGCCGCGGAATGAGGCGCATGGCCTTATCGCATAGGGCGCCCTACCCGTCGTCCCGACCAAGGCCCGAAGGGCCGCGTGGAGGGACCTTACCTCCACAACAACAGCCTATGTCATGGAGAGAAGGTCCCTCGACTGCGCCGCACTGCGTGCGGCTCCGCTCGGGACGACGGAGAACGTCGCAGGAAGGCGCGCCATGAGCGCCGCCGGCTGGATCCGCCTGCTGGTGGTGGCGCTGATGGTGGGCGGCCTCGAGATCGCCTGCCGCGCCGGCGCCCTGCCGGCCACGGCCATCATCGCGCCCAGCGAGATGGTGCGGGCGATGATCGAGGTGCTGGCCTCGGGCGAGATCGCGACCGACATCCAGCTGACCTTCACCGCCGTGGCCATCGCCGCGGCGCTGGCGATCAGCGGCGGCTTCGTGCTGGGCTTCCTGATCCATCTCTCGCCGCGTGTCCGGGCGGCGCTCGACCCGCTGCTGGCCGCCTACTACGCCATCCCGCATGTGGCCTTCTATCCGCTGCTGATCGTGGTCTTCGGCCTGGGCATCGGACCGCTGATCGTGCTCGCCACCGCCTTCGGCATCGTGGCCATGATCATCGCCACGCTCACCGGGCTGGACCGCGTGCCGCGCGTGCTGACGCGCACCGCGCGCGTGCATCGCCTCTCGCCGCTGCAGGAGATGACGCTGGTGCGCCTGCCGGCGGCGATGCCGCACCTGCTGTCGGGCCTGAAGCTGGCCCTGTCCTACGCCTTCATCGGCGTCATCGCCGGCGAGTTCATCCTGTCGACCGCCGGCGTCGGCCACGCCATCGCCTACGCCTACGACAATTTCGACAACCGCCGCATGTACGGGCTGATCGTGTTCGTGATCGGCTTCATGGTGGTGGTCAACATGCTGGTGCTGGTCTGGGAGCGGCGCATGGCGCAGCGGCGCGGCGCGCGATGAGGAGCCAGCGATGAGCCTTGCAGCAAGATGGCGCGACAGCGCCCTGGTCGTGGCCGCGATCCTGGCCCTCTGGCAGGCGATCAACCTGGTAGGCGGCGACAACCTGATGACGTCGCCGCTGGCGACCGTGCAGCATGCCGCCGACATGGTGGGCCAGGCCCGCTTCTGGCCGCATCTGCGCGAGACCGTCACCGCCTATCTCGCGGCGCTGGCCATCGCGGTCTTCGGCGGCATCGGCTTCGGCGTGCTGCTGGGCGCGCATCGCCTGACCGGCGAGGTGGCCGAACCGATCTTCGTGGCGCTGTACTCGATCCCCAAGGTGACGCTCTATCCCGTGATCCTGCTGGCGTTCGGCCTCGGCATCCAGGCCAAGATCGCGTTCGGCGCGCTGCACGGCATCATCCCCATCGTCATCTTCTCGCTGAACGCGGTGCGCCAGGTGAACCGCACCTGGCTGCGCACGGCGCGCACGATGTCGCTGACCCCGATGCAGACCGTGCGCCATGTCATCATCCCCGCCACGGTCCCGGAAATCTTCTCCGGCCTGCGCGTCGGCGCGGCGCTGACCTTGCTCGGGACCATGCTGGGCGAGCTTTTCGCCTCCCAGCGCGGGCTCGGCTTCCTGCTCATGACGGCGATCGACCTGCACGACGTGAAGACGATCATGGCGATCGCGCTGCTGATCACGCTGTTCTCGGTCGCGATGAACGCGGCCATGCTGGCGCTGGACCGCCGCCTGCATGCCCGCTTCTGATGCGCCCGCAGCTCCCCTGTCCCTGGCGCGTGCCCAGGGCTCGCCGCTGCACCACCAGGTCTACCTGATCCTGCGCGACGCGCTGCGGTCGGGGCGCTACCGTCCCGGCGAGCTGATGCCGACCGAGGACGCGCTGTCGGCGCAGTTCGGCGTGTCGCGCATCACCATCCGCCATGCGCTCGACACGCTGGAGCGGGCGAACCTGATCGAGCGGCGCCAGGGCAAGGGGACTTACATCCGCCGCGAGGCGCCCTCCTCGCCCATCCACGTGCCGATCTACAGCATCGTCGAGCAGATCGCCCGCGTCGGCGCCACGACCGACGTGCGCGTGATCGAGTTCGGCTACGAGTTGCCGCCGCCTGATGTGCGCGAGGCCTTCGGCCTGGACGAGACCCGGACGCTGCAGCGGGCCGTGCGCGTGCGCCTGCAGAACGGCGAGCCCTTCGTGCATCTCACCACCTTCGTCGCCGACCGGGTGAGCGCCACCTTCGGCCGCGACGATATGGAGCGGGCGTCCCTGTTCGAGCTGATCCAGCGCGCCGGCGTGCAGCTGCATTCCGGCCACCAGACGGTCAGCGCCACCTTGGCCACGCCGCTGGTCAGCCAGCGCCTGAACGTCAAGATCGGTGCGCCGCTGCTGCGCACCATCCGCGTGCTGAACGACAAGGACGGCAATGCCGTCGAGCACCTGGAGGTGCTGGCCTCGCCGGAAGTGTTTCAATTGCGTTTCGCGCTGGAGCCCTCCGACCTGGCGGCGGTCCAGGCGCGCCGGCCGGGCCATCCTGAGTGAGCAGTCGTTGCGGTTGCACTACCTGCCGGAGCCAGAGTGCGTCTTGGTCATAGGTGCGTTGAAGGATACGGCGAAGGGCTTTACAGACTCGCCAATGCGTTCCTACATTCACACTGTGATCTATCAACTGGTACGCGTCGTCGGGTGATGCTTTCCCTGCCCTGGCGGCGATACGGGGACTGGGAATGCTGCTGGCGAAAATCTTGCGAGGCTTGCTGCGAACCGGAACGTTGACGATCGTCGACGCAACAGGCCAGCAGCATCGCATCGGGGGCATCGCGCCAGGTCCGGATGTGACGATCCGCCTGCATGACCACAAGACACCGTGGCGCCTGGCGCTGAGCCCACGGCTGGCGATCGGCGAAGCCTACATGGACGGCAGGCTGACGGTCGAAGACGGCCGGCTCACCGATTTCCTCGATCTGCTCGGCAGCAACATGGCGGCGATGGAGCGCTCATGGTGGCTGACGTGGTCGTTCCGCGTGCAGCTTGTGACGCGCTGGCTGCAGCAGCGCAATCCGATCGGCCGCGCCCAGCGCAACGTGGCGCACCACTACGACCTCAACGGCGCGCTCTACGACCTTTTCCTCGACCGCGACCGCCAATATTCCTGTGCCTACTTCACCAGCCCCGACGCCTCGCTGGAGGTGGCGCAGGCCGCCAAGAAGCGGCACATCCTCGCCAAGCTGCAGGTCGCGCCGGACCACAAGGTGCTCGACATCGGCTCGGGCTGGGGTGGGCTGGGCCTCTACATCGCGCGCGAGAGCGGTGCCGATGTCACGGGCGTGACGCTATCGAGCGAGCAGCACACCGTGTCGACGCGCCGCGCCGAGACCGAGGCGCCGGGCGCGCGCGTGCGCTTCAAGCTGCAGGACTATCGGCTGGAGACCGAGCGCTACGACCGCATCGTGTCGGTCGGCATGTTCGAGCACGTCGGCGCAGCGCACTACGATGAATATTTCACCAAGGTGCGCGAGCTGCTGGCCGATGACGGCGTCATGGTGCTGCACGCCATCGGCCGCATGGAGCCGCCGGGCGGCACCAACCCGTGGATCCGCAAGTACATCTTCCCGGGCGGCTACACGCCGGCCCTGTCGGAGGTGCTGGCGTCGATCGAGCGCGTCGGGCTGTGGGTGACCGACATCGAGATCCTGCGCCTGCACTATGCCCAGACGCTGCGGCACTGGCTCGACCGCTTCCGCCGCAACCGCGACGAGGTCAAGCGGCTGGCGGGGCTGGACGAACGCTTCTGCCGCATGTGGGAGTTCTATCTGGCGGCTTGCGAGATGAGCTTCCGGCACATGAACCAGATGGTCTTCCAGATCCAGATCGCCAAGTGCCTGAACGCCGTGCCGCTGACCCGCGACTACATGTACGAAGGCGAGCGCGCCCGCGCCCTGCCCCTGCCCCTGCCGTTGGCGGCGGAGTAGCCTTTTCTTCTTCGGACCGCGCGCGTCCACGCGCGCCTCATGAGGTCGGTGCTTCGCACCGATGCGCGCGTGAACGCGCGCGGTCCAAAAGGCCCTATCCCTGACGCCGGGCCAGGATGAACATGCGGCGGAAAGGAAAGAGCGTGCTGCCGTCGGCCTCGGGCGGATAGGCGGCGCGCACGCGGGCGCGGTAGTCGGCCTCGAAGGCGCTGCGCTCGGGCTCCTCGAGCCGGTCGAGGAACTGCTTCAGCCAGGAGCCCTTGACGAACTCGGCCACCGGGTTCTCGCCCTTCAGCACCTGCAGGTATTCAGTCTCCCAGATCTCGAGCGCGGCCGCGTGGCCCTGCAGCAGCCGCCAGTAGTCCTGCGGCGGCGCCACCGGCCGGCGGCGCAGCAACGGCTCCAATCGCGCCCGCCACGGGCCCTGCTCGATCGTCTCGGTGACGCAGATATGCGATGGCGCCGCGAAGTTGCGCGGCATCTGGACCGCGAACCAGCCGCCCGGCGCCACCGCCGACATCAGCGCCGGGAACAGCGCCTCATGGCCGTCCAGCCAGTGCAGCGCGGCATTGCTGTACAGCACGTCGACCGGCTGCGGCGGCCGCCAGGTCGCGAAGTCGGCCTGCACGAAGCTCGCCTGCGGATGATCGGCGCGCGCCTTGGCCAGCATCTGCGGCGAGGAATCGACGCCGACCAGCGCCGCCTGCGGCCAGCGCTGCAGCAGCAGCGGCGCCAGGTTGCCGGCGCCGCAGCCCAGGTCGACCACGGTGCGCGGCGCGGCCGCCGGAATGCGCGCCAGCAGGTCGAGCGCCGGCCGCAACCGCTCGCCGGCGAACTTCAGGTATTGGGTCGGATCCCAGGTGCCCATGATCGGTCCCTCTGCGTCGCCGGCGAGCCTGCCCCGGGGGCGCGCCGCCGACAAGCGTGCCATCCCGCCGCGCTGCCATCCGGGATCAGGACTATCGCGCTGCCGATGTCGATCGTATGCTATTGATATGCATTCGCAACAAATTCCATGCTGAGAAACCTCTGGTTCCAGCTGCACTGGCTGCTGGGCATCGCCGCCAGCGTGGTGCTCGCCATCGTCGGGGTCACCGGCGCGCTGCTGTCGTTCGAGGACGACATCCTGCGCGCGCTCAACCCCGGCATCATCACCGTGCCGGTTCCGGCCGCCGCCGCGCCGCTCGAGCCGGCGTCGCTGGCCGCCCGCATCCAGGCGTCCGCACCCGGTCGTCGCATCACGGCGCTCACCGTGTCGAGGGCGCCGGCCGACGCCGCGCGCGTCACCTTCGCTCCCAATGCCGGCGCCCCCGGCCGCGGCGAGACGCGCTATGTCGATCCCTACGCCGGCGCGATCCTCGATCCGCCGCGCGGGCTGGAGAGCTTCCGCTTCATCATGCGCCTGCACCGCTGGCTGGCGCTGGACGATCCCGGCAGGCACATCGTCGGGGCCGCCACGATGGCGCTGGTGGTGCTGGCGCTGAGCGGTCTGTACCTGCGCTGGCCGCGGCGGCCGCTCGACTGGCGCGCCTGGCTGCGGGTCGACTTCAAGCGCCGTGGCCGCAACCTGCTCTGGGACCTGCATGCCGTGGCCGGCACGGTGGCGGTCGTGCCGTATCTCGTCATGGGCCTGACCGGCCTCTACTGGTCGTATGACTGGTACCGCGGCGCGCTCTTCGATCTCGCGGGCATGCCGCGGCCCGGCGGCGATCGCCCGGGCGGGCCGCTCAATGCCGCGCGGCGCGGCGACGAGCGGCCGGCGCCGCTGGGCGCCGACGCCATCTGGAAGGTGTTCCGCCGCGAGGTCCCCGCCTATGGCGTTGCCACGCTGCGGTGGCCGGCCCGGCCTGGGCAGCCCTACCAGGTGGGTTATCGCCTGCCCGACGCGCCGCACGACCGCGCCAACAACACGCTAGTGCTCGACCCGGCCACCGGCGCCGTGCGCGAGCATCGCCTCTATGCCGTGCTGCCATTGGGGCAGAAGCTGCTCACCAGCATCTTCGCGCTGCACAGCGGCGGCTTCTTCGGCCTCGCCGGCGTGGTGCTCTTCATGCTGGCCAGCCTGGCGATGCCGCTGTTCGCCGTCACCGGCTGGATGCTCTATCTCGACCGCCGCGCCCGCAAACGCGCCGTGCGCGCCGCCACCCGGCCGCTGCCCGCCGAGCCGGCCGCGCCATCGCCGATCCTGATCGGCTTTGCCGGCCAAAGCGGCACGGCCGAGCGCCTGGCATGGCAAAGCGCCGCGACCCTGAGCGGCGCCGGCCTGGCCGTCGCCGTCACGCCGCTATGGCGCCTCGACCCATCGCGCCTGGGCGCCACGACACGCGCCCTGTTCATCGTCAGCACATTCGGCGACGGCCAGCCGCCGGACCGCATGCGCGGCTTCGCGCGCGGCATCATGCGGCAATCCCTGCCGATGTCCGGGATGAGCTTCGGCCTGCTGGCGCTGGGCGACAGGAGCTACCAGCGCTTCTGCGGCTTCGGCCGCGACTTCGAGAGCTGGCTGCGCCGCCAGGGCGCGCGGCCGCTGTTCGACCGGGTCGACGTCGACAACAGCGACGCCGGTGCGCTGCGCCACTGGCAGGGCCATCTCGGCCGGCTCGCCGACAGGGCCGACCTCCCGGACTGGGAGGCGCCGCGGTACCAGGACTGGCGGCTGGCCGAACGGCGCCTCGGCAACGACGGCAGCGTCGGCTGGCCCTGCTTCCATATCGAGCTGGCGCCGCCGGATCCGGGCCGGGTCGACTGGCAGGCCGGCGACATCGCCGAAATAGGGCCCGCGCATGGCGCCGCACGGGTCGCGTCATTCCTTGCCGAAGCCGGCATGGACGGCACCGTGACGGTCACCTGGGACGGCCTGACATGCACGCTGGCCGACGCCGTCGCGCGCTCCATCCTGCCGCCGGCCGCACGGCGGCAGGCCGGCACGGCGCAGGCCCTGGCGGATTGCCTGCAGCCCCTGCCCCATCGCGAGTACTCGATCGCCTCGCTGCCGCAGGACGGACGCATCCACCTGCTGGTGCGCCAGATGCACGATGCCCAGGGCCGATCGGGCATCGGCTCCGGCTGGCTGACCCGGGAGGCGCCGGTCGGGGCCGGCATCGCGGTGCGCGTGCGCCGCAACGCCGGCTTCCACGCCCCCGGCGACGACCGGCCGCTGCTGCTGATCGGCAACGGCACCGGCATCGCCGGCCTGCGCGCCCACCTCAAGGACCGGGTGCTGAAGGGCCGGCCGCGCAACTGGCTGATCTTCGGCGAGCGCAACCGGGCGCATGATTTCCACTACGCCGATGATATCGCGGCCTGGCGCGCCGCCAGCATGATCGAGCGCCTCGACCTCGCATTCTCGCGCGACCAGAAGGCGCGCATCCACGTGCAGGACCGGCTGCGCGACGCGGCCGCGGCGCTGCGCGCCTGGGTCGAGGACGGCGCCGCGATCTATGTCTGCGGCAGCCTCGAGGGCATGGCGCCGGCGGTCGATGCGACGCTGGCCGACCTGCTCGGCGCCGCGGTCCTGGAACGCATGGCCGCCGAAGGCCTGTATCGGCGCGACGTGTATTAGGCGCCGCCGCGATCACGCCGCGTCGTTCATGAACACGATCTTCACCGTGGGCTCCAGGATGGCCTCGGCCGCATCGGTGAACGGCACCGTGCGGCTGATCACCGCCTCGGGCTGCAGCGCGCCTCCGCGGACGTGGTCGATCACGGCCGGCATCACGGCACGGGCATGCATACGGCTGAGATGCAGGCTGAGCCCGATGCCGTACATGTCGCGCAGCGGCACTTCGGTCGCAGGCCGCACGTCGCCGTAGGTGCGATGGCAGATGCCGCCATGCTCGGTCGAGCGGATCGCCACCGCAAGGCCGTCAGGCGTGCCGCTGGCATCGACGGTGATCGGAAACGGCGCCCCCGGCGCGACACTGCTGTCGGCCCGCCGCTCGATGACATGGATGTCGAGCGTGCGCGCCAATGCCAGCCGCGCCGGATCGTCATCAAGATAGACGACCTCGGCGGCGCCCAGGATCCTGGCGGCCTGGGCGGCATACAGGCCGACGCCTTGCGTGCGGCCGCCGACGACCAGCACCCGCGCGCCTGGCTTCGCGGCCAGGTGCGTGGCGGCGGCGCGGAAGCCGTCCGACACGTTGTCAGCGATGCCGGCGGCGGCCGCCGGCGTGATCTCGGGCGGCCGCAGCATCAGCATGTGGTCGGCGAACGGCACGCGCACGAGGTCCGACAACGCGCCGCCATGCTCGACTCCCGACAGCGGTGCCATGCCATAGGACGATCGGAACGGCACACTGGCGCAAATACCCGTCAGGCCACGGCGGCAGGGATCGCATTCGCCGCAGCTGATCTGGAACGGCACGATGACCTGATCGCCGGGGCGGAAGCATCGCACGCCGTCACCGACATCGGTGACCACGCCGGCCATCTCGTGTCCCAGCGCGAACGGTCCCGGCCAGCCGGTGGCGCCGTTGACGATCGCGTGGTCCAGGTCGCAGCGCGTCACCGCGACGGGGCGCACCAGCGCTTCGCCCTCGCCCTGCAGCGTCGGGGCCGGCACGTCGTGCCATTGCACGTCGCCTGGCGCAACGTAGGTGAGCTGCCGCATCCTACGCCTCCACCGGCGCCGGCCGGGGCAACGGCATCAGCGCCACGGCCATGGACACGCAACCGATCTCGCCCTCGACGTCCATCAGGGTGCCGCTGCCCATGCCCAGGCCGCGTGACGGCACCCACCGCGCCTGCGGCCGCACGCCGATCCAGTCGCCGCGCGGCGGTCGGAAAAGATGCACCGTGAGGTTGGGGTTGGGGTCGGCAAGGACGTTCGACAGCGGCCGCGCGATGCCATGGGCCCAGTCGGCCGGCCCCAGCACCCGCGCCAGCGGCCCGGCGCCGTCGACCACTTCGGCGGTCAGGCGGAACCAGGCGACGCCGTCACCCTGACGCACCTCCATCGCATCCATGAACCAGGGGCCGCCATGCGGCGGCGCCGTCCGGCGCAGCGGCCAACGCGCCGGATCGACGGCGACCGGCCCGGCGCCGTCGAACACCGGCCCGTCGAACGCCAGTACATCGATCGCCGGCACGTCGATCGCCCGCTCGCGCGCCAGCGTCACGCGCACGGTGACGCATGGATCGGCCTCGCCGTCGGGCCACAGCGTGTTGTCGACCACCGCGACGCGGCCGCCGGCACGCACGATGGTGAGCCGCGTGCGCAGCCGTGCCCTGGGCGCCGGCCGGAAGAACCAGGCGGCGGCGCTCACCGCGCTGCCCCAGCCCTGCTGCCCCGCCTGCGCCTCGATTTCGGCCGTCAGCAATCCCGCCACGGCACCGCCCTGCAGGCCGGCGAACGGACCGCTGGCCAGCGGCGACGGCATGTAGGTCCCGCTTTGCGGGTCGCGCTCGAATACGCCCAACGAAGCCTCCTCGTGTCCCCCGACCGCCGCTGCGAGCGATGAGCCAGCTTGATCGATCAGGCAATCTGGCCAAATCTGGATGGCGCAGCAAAAGGCCGATCCTCACTCAAGATGAAATCTGCTCATCTCTCGTCCGACCACCTGTCGGCGGCGCATGCGATCCCGCCATTGTCGGCGTTGCTGGCCTTCGAACGGGCCGCGACGCATCTCAGCTTCCGGCGCGCCGCGCAGGAGCTGGCAATCACGCCCTCGGCCGTAAGCCACCAGATCCGCGGCCTGGAGGAACGTTTCGGTGTGCGCCTGTTCGCGCGCGCCGGACGGTCGGTGCGGCTGACGCCGGACGGCGAGCGCTACCTGCGTGCCGCGGCCGCTGGCCTGTCGCTGCTCGACGAAGCCGGCCGCGACCTGCACCGGCGCGGCCGCGGCGGCCCGCGCGAGCTGCGGGTGAGCTCGCTGCCGTTCTTCACCAGCGCCGTGCTGATCCCGGCGCTGGCCACGTTCGCGCGCCGCCATCCCGACCTGACCCTGCACATCGAGGCGACCCATCAATATGCCGACTTCGACAGCGCCGGCGTCGACGTCGCCATCCGCTACGGCCGCGAGCGTGCGGCGGGCCTGCGTCTGGAGCCGCTGGCCAACGTCTACAGCCAGCCGGTATGCGCGCCCCGCCTGGCGCGGGCCGGCCTCAAGACGCCGGCCGACCTGTCGCGCCACGTGCTGATCCATGTCGCGCAGCAGCCACAGAGCTGGCCGGCATGGCTGAAGGAAATGAACCTGCCGTCGCTCGAGCCGCGCGGCCATCTGTGGTTCGACGCCGTCCCCGCCGCGCTGGACGCCGCCGAGCAGGGCCTCGGCGTCGCGCTGGCCATGCATCCGCTGATCCGTGGCCGCAGCGGGTTCGGCACCCGGCTGGTGATGCCGTTCGAGGGCCGCGGACAGCGCACCAGCACGCTCTACTTCGTCTGCCGCCCCGAGCAGGCCGCGGACCGCCGCATCAGCGCCTTCCGCCGCTGGCTGATCGAGGCCGTGCGTCAGGCCAGCGGCGGCTAGGGCCGGGCGGCACAGATGCGGCTCGGCGACCTTCAGCCGGCCGCGCCCGCCTGCAGCGCGCAGGGCCGCGCCTGCTCGCGCAAACCGGCATGGCAGAGCGCGGCCGTGAGGCTCAGCCCAATGGCCACCAGCCAGACCGGCATGAAGCTGCCGGTGCGGTCAAAGACAAAGCCGCCGGTCCAGGCGCCGGCGAAGGCGCCGAGCTGGTGGCCCACCATCGCCAGGCCGAAGAGCAGCCCCATGTCGCGACGGCCCCACAGATCGGCGACCAGCCCCGACGTCAGCGGCACCGTGGCGGTCCACAACAACCCGAACAAGGCGGCGAAGACCAGCGCCGAGGCGCTGGACAACGGCAGCGCCAGAAAGCCCGCCATCGCCGCGCCGCGCGCCAGGTACAGCACGGCCAGCAGCCGGGTCTTGCGGCAGCGGCCCCCCGCCGCCCCGGCCAGGTACGTCCCCGGGATGTTGAAGGCCCCGATGCAGGCCAGCACGCCGGCGGCCAGGGCGGTGGACAAGGCGCCGTCGGTCAGCATCGTGGGCAGGTAGGTGGCGACGAACGCCAGCTGGAAGCCGCAGCTCGCGAACCCCAGGTTCAGCAGCCAGTAGTCCCGGTCGGCCAGCGCCACCGCGACGGCGCCGCGGCCGGTGCCGGTATCGGCGGCTTGCGGCTCCCGTGCCTCATCCAGCCCCAGCGCCAGCAGCGCCATCATCGCCACCAGCCCCACCAGGATCAGCATGGCGCTGCGCCAGCCGACAAGGTCCAGCAGGATGCTCGTCGCCGGCACCATCACGAACATGCCGACCGAGCCGGCCGCCGATCCCACGCCCAGCCAACGGCTGCGCTGCGCCGGCGGCGTCAGGCGGCCGATGACGGCGAGGATCACGGCGAAGGTCGTGCCGCTCTGGCCCAGTCCTGCCAGCACGCCCAGCCCGATCACGAACAGCACGCTGTCCGGCGCCACGGCGGCCAGGCCCAGCCCCAGCGCGTAGCAGACGCCGGCCCCGACCACGACCCAGCGCGCCCCCAGGCGATCGGCCAGGAGGCCCGCGACCGGCTGCGTCAACCCCCAAACCAAATTTTGAAGACCGACTGCTAATCCAAAGATTTCACGTGAAAAATTGAGATCGTCAGTAACGGGCCGCAGGAACAGCCCGGAGACCTGCCGCACGCCCATGGAAAGGGTGATGACCAGCGAACCGCAGATCAGGGCGGTCATCCAGGACGGCGGTGTCGGGCGAGCGGCAGGCATGTCGGGATGGTCGTCCAGCCCGATACTTCAAGCAAATGAATAGATTTGAATAGATACTTCAAATCGATTTATACTTGACCATGAGCGAGCGCTTCAACCTCGACCTCCTGCGCCTGCTGGTCGCCGTGGCCGATGGCGGCAATTTCAGCCGGGCGGCGTCCGGCCTGGGGCGCACCCAGTCGGCGGTCAGCATGCAGGCGCGGCGCCTCGAGGAGATCGCCGGCCGGATGCTGTTCGTGCGCGCGGCACGGCGTGTGCGCCTGACGCCGGCGGGCGAGAGCCTGGCGCGCTATGCCCGGCGCATCCTGGCGCTGGAGAGCGAGGCGCGTGCCGGGCTGGCCCGGAACGAGCCGCCGGGTATCGTGCGCCTGGGCACCCCGGACGACTATGTCCATTTCCTGCCTGCCCTGCTGCGGCGCTTCGCCGAGCGCCATCCCCGGGTCGCGGTGGAGCTGACCTGCGCCGAGAGCGCCGGGCTGTTTCCGGCGCTGGCGGACAACGCGATCGACCTCGCGATCGTGACGCGCGGGCCCGGCCAGGACGCCGACGTGCTGCGCCGCGAGCCATTGGTGTGGATCGCCTCGCCATCAGCGTGGCCCGAGCAGAACGACCCTTTGCCGCTGGCGCTGTACCAGCCCGGCTGCGTCGGCCGTGACCATGCGCTGCGCGCCCTTACCCGCAGCGACCGCGCGATCCGCCTGGCCTACGAAAGCCCGAGCATGGCCGGCCTGCTGGCCGCCGCGCGGGCCGGGCTGGCGGTGGCCGTCCTGGCCCGCACGAGCGTGCCGCCCGACCTGCGGATCATATCAGATGCCGGCCTGCCCGCCTTGCCGGCCCTCGAGGTCAGCCTGGCGCGCAACCGCGCGGCAGCATCGCCCCCAATCGACGCGCTGGCCGCCCTGATCGTCGAGGAGATCGGCGAGCCGCTGGCGATTTCCGCAGCTGAACTGATGCAGCGTGTGGTGTCCTAGCGGCCTGTCGATCGCGTGATCGACTTGATCGCACCCCGCGGGCGGCCTGAAAGCTCTGCGATCTTACGGTCCTGCGCTTCGATGATCGCCTTTGCCACTGCGTGGCCGTTCGGTCCGGCCACCTCCGAGCTGGCGACCTTCCGGTTCGAGCTGCGCGAGCCGTCCTCGTAGACGACATCGAATGCCGTGAACTCGCTGTTGATCTTCTGACGGGCCATCAAAATTTCCAGAGGCTCTGACCGCCCGTGGCGGACTTCGGTGCAACTGAACAATCATACCATGCCGGCGCGCGTCGCGCGCTGCCTCAGTCCTTGCCAGGCTCACCGCGCCGCTCGGCGGGAGCATGAGCCTTGCCGTCGGGCTCCGGCGTGGCGGCCGCCGCGGCAGCCTTGCGCTCGTCGGACCGCTCCTGCCGTTGCCTCAGCTTTTCTTCACGCTTGGCTTCGCGGGCGCGGGCGCGATCGGCGCGCTGAAGGCCGTAGTTGGGCTTGAAGGCCATCGAGCACCTTCGACGTTGATGAGGGCCGCACTCGGCAGCGGATGGACGCTACATGCGGCGGCTTTACTCCCGCCGCCGCGGGACATCGGCATCTTGGACCGCCGGCGTCGATTCGGCCGCTTCCTTGGCCAAGCGAAGCGCACGTAGCCGAGCGGTCCTGGCAGCATCCGCGTCACGCAGCCGTGCAGTTTCCCGTTGGCGCTCTTCGGCCAGCTCCTTCAATAGCGCGTCTTTCCTCTGTGCGCTCGAGCGGACCAGGCCACGATGACGGCGCTCCGCCTCTCGCTCCTCGGTCGTGGTCATGACAGCACTCCTCATGGGTATGTGGGCAGGCACGGCATCAGAAAGACGCCCGCGACGCGAGAGCCGACGCTGTCGCCGGGTTTGTAGCACCCCTTTCAGGCTCACGGAACGCACATAAATCGGCATGCGCAACATTTGCATCCGATGGTGCCGAGGCCCCTTGGCCTGCCTCCTTCTGGCGACCGTATATTCAAGCCGAGGCAGGCGCTTCGACGGCGATTTATTTCGTTTGTGCGCTTCATCTGAAACGCGTACCAGTACCGTGGCTGCTTCCAATATGAAAAAAGCGAGCACTTAACCTTAGGTGTATTGGGAGAGTCAGCCCGAAGATGCGGTGAAGATCGGGTTCACCGCTACGGCCGGTGCCGGCCCCAGCACGGCCCCTTTGTGGTCGCGGAGCGAGATCGAGGAGCTCGTCACTTGGGCGAGCCACGATGCCCTTTCGCTCGCAGCGCTGCCTCATGCGTGAGACGGACGGGCGTGGAACGCTTCAGGACAGCGACGTGACGGGTGGCCGAGCCTGCCAGAACAAGAACGACCCGGATGGACAGACACAGATGCGACTTCCTCTCGGCATTAGCCCGATCCGCCCAGCCTGTGACCGCTGTGGCGCGAGCACGATGTTTGCGGGACGACAACCTCATCCCACACGAGGGCTGCCATGGGAGCTCCAGCTCTTCGTATGCACGAAATGCTCGGCCGTGACGTCACGGCAACCGGGTTCCGAAACGGCAGCAGGCATGCCGCAGGTATCGAGCCCGGCACCTTCATGGGTCAGCGAATACGGCACCCACACGGCAGTGCTGGGCGGCCGGACCTATCGGATCGTCGCCTATCCGCAGGGCTCTCCGCTGGCCGGCAAGTATGGCTGCTATCGCGGCGGGAAATACACAGGGCTGACCCGCGACCTTGCCGCTGCCAAGACATGGTGCAGCGACCTGGCACGACAGTCGCGGGATAGCAGCTCGCTGCCCTGATGGGCAGGCAGCGGCAGCGAATTATGACCAGGGTGCCATTCGCCTCGTCCAGCGGCGGTCCGGGCGTCGGTCGATACGGGCGCTGGTGAGGCCTCACGATCCGGCTCCTGTGGCATGCGACCTTGCGCGGGACCAAAGGATGAGGCGAGCGGCGCTTCGCGTCGATTTACTCACAGGTAATCGCGCCCCCGGGTCGCGCATCCCCGATAAACACAGCCCGCTGCGCATTGGACGACACAGGCCCCTCTTACGCATTGCGCGCCGCGCGGCGGCGGCTAGGTTGCGCGCATGGATTCCGTGTACCCCTCCGGCCAGCCCGCCCCGGACAATGATCCGCACCTGCGCGAGCCGCCGCACAACTTCCAGGTCGAGCAGGCGCTGCTGGGCGCGATCCTGGTCAACAACCTGGCCTACAACCGCATCTCGGACTTCCTGAAGCCGGAGCATTTCGCCGACCCGCTGCATGGGCGCATCTTCGACACCGCCGCGCGCATGATCGAGCGCAACCAGGTCGTCGACTACAAGACGCTGCGCACCTTCTTCGAGACCGACGAGACCCTGGTCGCGGCCGGCCGCCAGAACTACCTCGCCGACCTCGCCGCCGCCGCCATCAGCATCATCGACGCCGGCGACTATGGCCGGCAGATCCATGACCTGTTCCTGCGCCGCCAGCTGATCGATGTCGGCGAGACGATGGTCAACGACGCCTTCGCGCGCGACATCGAGACGCCGGCGACGATGCAGATCGAGATGACCGAGAAGAAGCTCTACGAGCTCGCCTCGGCCGGCCAGATCGAAGGCGGCTTCCGTCCGTTCAAGATGGCGATCACCGAGGCGGTGGAGCAGGCCGAGAGCGCCTACAAGCGCGTCAGCGGCCTCACCGGCGTGGCCACCGGCCTGCATGCGCTCGACCACCTGATGGGCGGCCTGCACCGAAGCGACCTGATCATCCTCGCCGGACGACCCAGCATGGGCAAGACCGCGTTGGCTACGAACATGGCATTCCACGCCGCGCGCAGCTACCGTGAGGAGTTCGACGAGAGCCAGCAGGCCAAGGTGGCCGACGGCGCGGTGGTCGGCTTCTTCTCGCTGGAAATGTCGGCCGAGCAGCTCGCCACCCGCATCCTGGCCGAGCGCGCCGAGGTGTCGTCGGAGAAGATCCGCCGCGGCGAGATGAACGCGCGCGACTTCGACCAGGTGCTGGCCTGCAGCCGCGAGCTCGAGATGATGCCGCTGTTCATCGACGACACGCCGGGCCTCACGGTGCAGGCGCTGCGCACGCGGGCGCGGCGGCTGAAGCGCCAGCATGGGCTCGGCCTGCTGGTGATCGACTACCTGCAGCTGCTGCAGGGCGCCTCGCGCGGCCGCGAGGCCAACCGGGTGCAGGAGATCTCCGAGATCACGCGCGGGCTGAAGATGCTGGCCAAGGAGCTGGACGTGCCGGTGATCGCCCTGTCGCAGCTCAGCCGCGCCGTCGAGCAGCGCGAGGACAAGCGGCCGCAGCTGGCCGACCTGCGCGAATCAGGCTCGATCGAGCAGGACGCCGACGTCGTGATGTTCGTCTATCGCGAGGAGTACTACCTGACGCGGGCCGAGCCGGCGCGCCGCCCCGACGAAAGCGACGAGCGCTTCAACGAGCGCCACGACCAGTGGAAGCAGCGCTGCGAGCAGGCCTACGGCAAGGCCGAGGCGATCGTCGCCAAGCAGCGCCACGGTCCCACCGGCATCGTGCGCCTGCGCTTCGAGGGCGCCATCACCAAGTTCGACAACCTGCCCGCCGACGACAGCTACGTCCAGGACCAGTATTGAGTCTTCCTTCTCCCGCAAGCGGGAGAAGGTGGCCGTCGCGCAGCGGCGGTCGGATGAGGGCTTCACGCACCACACCTCGTCCGCAGGCCCTCACCCTCCCACGCTTCGCGTGGGCCCCTCCCTCTCCCGTAAAACGGGAGAGGGATTTCACCGCGTCCGGTGCCTGTTCAGCCAGCCCATGTCGGCCTCGGGCACGCTGTCGGTGCTGGGCAGATAGGGCTTGATGTCCAATAGCGGCGTGCCGTCGACGCAGTCGAGGTAACGCACCTTGAGCGTGTCGGGCGCGGCGAAGCCGTCGAAGGCGACGACCGCCATCCCGATCGGGTTGGGCCGCCGCGGCGCGCGCGTGGCGAACACGCCGCGCGACGTGCCGTCGAACGGCGGCGTGAAGGTGAGCTCGGCGGCACGCACCTCATGCAGCGCATAGAGCAGGATCAGGTGCGAGAAGGTCTCGAGGCTGGCGAGGCCGGGCAGGTAGGCGCCGAACACCGTGACGTGGCAGACCGGCGCCGGCTCGATCTGGCGACCGTTGCGCGGGCAGTCGGCCACGGTCCTGAACGGTGTCGCGATGCGGCCGATCGGCCGCAGCACCGGGAGGGGATCGGGAGTGATCGGGTCGTTCATGGCGCAACCTTACCTGACCGGCATCTTGCCGGCCGGCTGAATCGTACCCATGTCCTGACGGTCGGGTGTACGAACGACCGCCATGGGGTTCGTACCGGCGATATCGACGCAGACGGACTCCGGGGCGGGCGGCGCATGCCTTGACGCTCGTCCAAGGAGGGGTCCATGGTCACCATGCGAATGTTGGGTACGCATAGGGCGTGGGAAGACTGGGCCATGGTGGCGTTCGGCGCGCTCATCGTGGTGTCGCCCTGGTTGATGCCGGGCGAGACCGGCCACGTCCAGAGCGTGGTCCTGAATGCGGTCATCGTCGGCCTGATCGTGTGCGCCCTGGCGGCGCTGGAGATGCTGGCGCTGGAGCGCTGGGAGGAAGCGACCGGCTTTGTCTGCGGCATCTGGATGATCGCCTCACCCTTTGTGTTCGACTATGCCGATGCCGGCATGCTGCGCTACTGGCATTTCGCGCTGGGCGCCCTGGTGGCGATCTTCGCCGCCATGGAGTTCTGGCAGGACACGACCCGCGCCGAGACCGCGGCGAAGTCGTAGGCGCGGTCTTTAGGACCGCGCGTGTCCACACACGCATCGGCGCGGCAGCGCCGGACCACGAGCGCGCGTGGACGCGCGCGGTCCTAAAAAGCGATCACCCCGCCGCGGCGGCGGCGCGGTGGCGATGGATTTCGCGCACCAGGGCGGCGCCCAGGTCGGTGATCAGCTTCACCGCCATCTCGTCCTTCAGCGTGCCGTCGGGCCCGAACTTGGTGTGCGCAGCGCCGATCATCACCTCGGGCTTGTTGATCGGCCGGCCGTCGAGGAACACCATGATCTGACGAATGTGGTATTGCGCCCGCGCCGTGCCCAGCATGCCCATGGACGCGCCCAGCAGCGCCAGCGGCTTGGCCGCGAAGGGCTGCGGCGTGGTGCGCGACAGCCAGTCGATGGCGTTCTTCAGCACGCCGGAGGTCGAGTAGTTATACTCCGGCGTGGCGATCACCACGGCATCGGCGGCCAGGATCGTGTCGCGCGCCTGGGCCACGGCCGCCGGCACACCGGCCTCCATGATCTCCTGGTTGTAGAGCGGGAAGGCGCCGATCTCGACCGGTGCCACCGTCACCCCCTGCGGCAGGTTCTGCGTGAAGACGGCGAGCGCCATGCGGTTGAACGACGCCTTGCGCAGGCTGCCGCAGAGGCCGGCAACAGTGATCGGACCTTGGCTCATCAGGGTCTCCCTCCGGATAACTGGCCGGCGCACCCTGCCCAGGGCGCCGCGCACTTTCAACCGCGACAAGGCCGGCCCGGCGTATCGGGCACAGCAGCAGGAAAATTATTGATCTTCTGTAGAGAATAATATATAGATATCGTTGGTGCTCGCGTTCCCGTCGCCGGGGATCATGGGTGTGTCGTGGGTCCCGTCGCCAGGCAGGGTATTCGCATATGCCCCTACCGCCATCCCGAGCGTAGCGAGGGATCTCCCGCGAATGGCGCACCGTGCGCCTTGCCGCAGGAGATCCCTCTCCTGAGCCTGTCGAAGGGGGCGCTCGAGATGACAGCGAGGTCATATGCGAATGCCCTGCGTCGCCAGGGGGCAAGACCGCCGCCGGGTCGGTATCTCGGGCGCTGTCGTCTGCTCCACGCCACGGAGCCCGCCGCCGGACACACAGGACGGGCGTTTGCGCTGGCTGCAGCCACCAGGCAGCATCGTTTTCCACCGTTATCGGGTCGGACAGATGACAGCCACCATGATTGCGCCGTGCCCCGAGAGTCACGCACCGAATGACCCGGGAGGTTTCCGGTAATTTCCGGTAGTTTTCGAGGATCGTCCAAGCCTCTGCAAACATTGGCGAATCGCGTTTCCGGTATATCCGGCGCCGTAAATTTTCACCCGGCGGCCAGGATCGACCGGGATGACCGAGACCAAGGATGACAGCGCTACCTTCGCACCACATCGTATTGATGCACCAAACCTTTTGCCCCATACACGGCCGATGCCGCCCTTTCCTCCTGCCCATCTCGCGGACGCGGTCCTGACCGTCGACCTCGACGCCGTCGCCGCCAACTGGCGCTACCTGCGCGACCTCGGCCGCGTCGCCGGGCGCCCGGTGGACTGCGCCGCCGTGCTCAAGGCCGATGGCTACGGCCTGGGCGCGCAGCCGATCGCGCAGCGCCTGTTCGCCGAAGGCTGCCGGCACTTCTTCGTCGCCCATGCCGACGAGGGCGTCGCCCTGCGCGAGGCCGTGCCGGAAGCCTGGATCTGCGTGCTCAACGGCCTGCCGCCGGGCGCCGACGCCGATTTCGTGGCGCTGGGGCTGGTGCCGGCGCTGAACGACCTGGGCCAGGTCTCGGCCTGGCGCTCGGCGGCGCAGCGTTACGCCCAGCCGCTGGACGCCGTGGTGCATCTCGACACCGGCATGAACCGGCTGGGGCTCGCCGCCGAGGAAGCGGCGCTGCTGGTCAACGACCGCATGCGGCTGCGCGGCCTGCGCCTGGCGCTGCTGATGAGCCACCTGGTGTCGGCCGAGAAGCCGGCCGATCCGATCAACCGCCAGCAGCTCGAGCGCTTCCGCACCTTCGTCTCGCGCATGCCGGGCGCCCCGGCATCGCTGGCCAACTCGTCGGGCGTGTTCCTGGGCGCCGACTTCCACTTCGACCTGATGCGGCCCGGCGCGGCGCTCTACGGCATCAACCCGACGCCGGGCGCCGCCAATCCCATGCGCCAGGCCGCAACGCTGTCGGCCCGGATCCTGCAGGTCCGGCAAATTGATGCCATGAGCGGGGTTGGCTATAACCACGACTGGCGTTCGGCGCGGCCCAGCCGGATCGCGGTGGTCGCGGCGGGCTATGCCGACGGCTACATGCGTGTCCTGGGAAACCGTGGCGAGGTCGTCATCGACAACCATCTGGCACGAGTCGTCGGCCGCGTATCCATGGACCTCCTCACCGTTGACGTCACCGATCTGCCGGAGGCTTCCGTCCGCCCCGGCGCCTTCGCCGAGCTGATCGGCCCCCACCAGACCCCCGACCAGATCGCCGAGAAGGCGCATACCAACGGCTACGAGGTCCTGACCTCGCTGGGCAACCGCTACCATCGGGCCTATGTCGGGGCCGCGCCGTGACCCTGGCGCCCCTGACGCTGCTGGGCCGCATGACGCTGGCGTTCATGACGCTGGTGGGCTCGGTCACGATGTTCGCCACCCAGGCCGTCGTGCAGGGCTTCCGGCCGCCCTACTACCGCCAGCAGATCGTGCGGCAGATGCTGGAGATCGGCTACTACTCGCTGCCGGTGGTGGGACTGACCGCGATCTTCACCGGCATGGTGCTGGCGCTGCAGAGCTACACCGGCTTCGCACGCTTCTCGGCCGAGGCCGCCATCCCGCAGGTGGTGGTGGTATCCCTGACCCGTGAGCTGGGACCGGTGCTGGCCGGCCTGATGGTTGCCGGCCGCGTCGGCGCCGCCATGGCGGCGGAGATCGGCACCATGCGGGTCACCGAGCAGATCGATGCCCTGACCACCCTGTCGACCGACCCGTTCCGCTACCTCGTGGCGCCGCGGCTGATCGCCGCCGTCCTCACCCTGCCGCTGCTGGTGCTGGTGGCCGACCTCATCGGCGTGCTGGGCGGCTACCTCGTGGCGGTCTACAAGCTCGACTTCAACGACCTCACATACCTGAAGAACACCATTGACTACCTGCAGTTCGACGACGTGTTCTCGGGCGTGGTGAAGGCGGCCGTGTTCGGCTTCCTGATCGCGCTGATGGGCTGCTACCAGGGCTACAACTCCAAGGGTGGCGCCCAGGGCGTCGGCGCCGCCACGACGGCGGCCGTGGTCTCGGCCTCGATCCTGATCCTCACCTTCAACTACTTCCTCACGGAAGCGTTCTTCGCGCGCTAGGCCTCATCGAGCACCATGAACGCTGCCCTGACCAAGATCAGCCTGAAAGGCGTGCGCAAGTCTTTCGGGCCCAAGAAAGTGCTCGACGGCATCGACGTCGAGGTCGACGCCGGCCAGTCGCTGGTCATCATCGGCGGCTCGGGCTCGGGCAAGTCGGTGCTGCTGAAATGCATCCTGGGCCTGCTGCGTCCGGAGGCCGGATCGGTGCGGATCGACGGCGAGGAGACGGTCGGCATCAACGGCACCGACCGCGCCCGCGTGATGAAGAAGTTCGGCATGCTGTTCCAGGGCGGCGCGCTGTTCGATTCGCTGCGGGTCTGGCAGAACGTCGCCTTCGGGCCGATCCAGGCCGATGGCGTGCCGGCGCCCAAGGCCAAGGAGATCGCGCTCGCCAAGCTCGGCGCCGTGGGCCTGCCGCCCGAGGTCGGCGAGCTGTACCCCGCCGAGCTGTCGGGCGGCATGCAGAAGCGCGTGTCGCTGGCGCGCGCGATCGCACGCGAGCCGGAGATCATCTTCTTCGACGAGCCGACCACCGGGCTCGACCCGATCATGGCCGACGTCATCAACGACCTGATCGTGAAGTGCGTGCGCGACCTGGGCGCCACCGCGATCTCGATCACCCACGACATGGCCAGCGCCCGCAAGATCAGCGACCGCGTCGCCATGATCTATGAAGGCAAGCTGATCTGGCAGGGCGCGACGGCCGAGATCGACCAGTCGAACGACCCCTATGTCGACCAGTTCATCCACGGCCGCGCCGAGGGCCCGATCAAGATGCAGGTGCGCAAGCTGTGAGGACGGTTCGGATCCAATCTTCCTCCCCACGCAGTGGGGAGGTGCCCCGAAGGGGCGGAGGGGCCCCCCTCGTGGTCTCCGTACCAAGGACCACGTCGGCTCCCCATCCGGCCTTCGGCCACCTTCCCCACTTGCGTGGGGAAGGGAAGAACTGAGCCATGGCCCGGCCGCAGCGCATGTTCGTCTGCCAGTCCTGCGGCGCGGTGTACGCCAAGTGGGCCGGCAAGTGCGAGGCGTGCGGCGGCTGGAATTGCATCGTCGAGGAGAGCGCCGGCACCGCCGCCGCCGGTGCGCCGCCGGGCCGGCTGGCCGGCAAGGGACGGCGCATCGAGTTCGCGGCGCTCTCCGGCACCACCGAGCAGCCACCGCGGCTGGTCACGTCCATCGCCGAGTTCGACCGCGTCTGCGGCAGCGGCCTGGTGCCGGGCTCGGCGCTGCTGATCGGCGGCGACCCCGGCATCGGCAAGTCGACATTGCTGCTGCAGGTCGCAGCGGCGCTGGCGCGCAGCGGCGTGGGCTGCGCCTATATCTCGGGCGAGGAGGCGCTCGACCAGGTGCGGCTGCGCGCCAGGCGGCTGGGCCTGGAGCAGACCGCCGTGCAGCTCGCCGCCGCCACCTCCATCCGCGACATCGTGGCAACGCTGGAAGCGCGCGACGGGCCGGCGGTGGCGGTGATCGATTCGATCCAGACCATGTGGCTGGACAGCGTCGACAGCGTGCCCGGCACGGTGACGCAGGTGCGCGCCAGCGCCCAGGCGCTGATCGAGCTGGCCAAGCGGCGCGGCGTCACGGTGCTGCTGGTGGGACACGTCACCAAGGAAGGCGCTATCGCCGGGCCGCGCGTGCTGGAGCACATGGTCGACACGGTGCTCTATTTCGAGGGCGAGCGCGGGCACCAGTTCCGCATCCTGCGGGCGGTGAAGAACCGCTTCGGGCCCACCGACGAGATCGGCGTGTTCGAGATGTCCGACCGCGGGCTGACCGACGTCGCCAACCCCTCGGCCCTGTTCCTGGCCGAACGGCGCGGCGCGGTATCGGGCGCCTGCGTCTTCGCCGGCGTCGAAGGCACGCGGCCCCTGCTGGTCGAGATCCAGGCCCTGGTCGCGCCCTCCTCCTTCGCGACGCCGCGCCATGCCGTGGTCGGCTGGGACTCGGGCCGGCTGGCGATGGTGATCGCGGTGCTCGAGGCGCGCTGCGGCGTTGCGGTGGGGCCCAACGACGTCTACCTGAATGTCGCCGGCGGCCTGCGGATCGCCGAGCCGGCGGCCGACCTGGCTGTCGCCGCGGCGCTGCTCTCGTCGCTGGCCGACACGCCGGTGCCGTCCGATATGGTCGTGTTCGGCGAGATCGGCCTGGGCGGCGAGGTGCGGGCCGTGAGCCAGCGCGAGGCGCGGCTGAAGGAAGCCGCCAAGCTTGGTTTTCGCACCGCCCTCGCACCGTCGATCGTGGCCGGCGCCGGCCAGCCGGCACCGCGGCCGGTCGGCGGCATCAATGTTGACGAGATCGGGCATCTGTCCGACCTTGTGGCCCGGTTGCGGCCGCCGGGGCGTGCGCTTGGGCGGACGCCTGACATGGATGAGCGGCGCCGCCCCTTCTCCCCCGGCGGTCGCCGGCCGGGACCATCCGATTGAGGAATCATGGAAGCGCTCGGCCTCACCCCGCTCGATTTCGTCGCGCTCGCCGTCCTGGTCTTCACGGCCATCATGGGGCTGTCCAGCGGGCTGGTGCATTCGCTGCTGTTCATCGGCGCGTGGCTGGGCGCCGGCGTCACCGCCTGGCACCTGCGGCCGGTGCTGCAGCCGGAGCTCGAGAAGTTCGTGTCGTCGGAGCAGGTCGCCTATTTCGCCACCTTGCTGGGCATCTTCATCATCGCGCTGATGATCTTCAGCATGCTGGCCAGCGCCCTGGGCAAGATGGTGCAGTCCAGTCCCTTCCGCATCCCCGACAAGATCCTCGGGCTGGGCTTCGGCGCCGTGTGCGGCGCGATGCTGCTGTCGACCGCCTACCTGCTCTACACCTACATCGCCAAGCCCAGCGACCCGCCGCCGGCCATCATCAGCAACGCCCGGGCCTATCCGATGGTGAAGGCCGGCGCCGACATGATCGAGCCCTACCTGCCCGAAAGCTTCAAGACACGCGCCCGGGCAGCCGGAAGATCGTCGCCGCCGCCATCCGATCCAGCCGGCGGCGGCTCGCCGCCAGCCCCCGCCGCGCCGCCCCCGTCACCGCCGTCCGAGCAGCCGGCGCCCAAGCAATAGCCCGGCCGGGGCCGTCATCCGGAGGCTAGCGGGCCAACTGCGGGTGCGACGCCAAATGTGGTGGCGTCCGGCCGAGATCGGAGTATAAGAGCCGCGCTTCCGGCAGGACCGGCGGCGACGTATGAGGCGGAGCAAGATGGTGACGCCGTTTCCCGGCACGAACCCCCTCGACGACGACCACCTGCACGAAGAGTGCGCGCTTTTCGGCATCTACGGCACCAGCGACGCTGCCGCCCATACGGCGCTCGGCCTGCACGCCCTGCAGCATCGCGGCCAGGAGGCGTCGGGTATCGTCTCGTTCGACGGCGAGACCTTCCACAGCCACCGTGACCTGGGCCTGGTCGGCGACATCTTCGGCGACGCCAACGTCATCCAGAAGCTGAAGGGCCACGTCGCCGTCGGCCACAACCGCTACGCCACCACCGGCGACACGGTGCTGCGCAACGTGCAGCCGATCTACGCCGATTTCGAGTTCGGCGGGCTGGCGGTGGCGCACAACGGCAACATCACCAACGCGCATATCCTGCGCCGCGAGCTGGTCAGGCGCGGCTGCCTGTTCCAGTCGACCATGGACACCGAGGTCATCAACCACCTGATCTCGCGCTCGACCTATCACACGGTCGTCGACCGCGTGATCGATGCGCTGCAGCAGGTGAAGGGCGCCTACTCGCTGGTCATGCTCACGGCCGACGGGCTGATGGGCGTGCGCGATCCCTACGGCGTGCGGCCGCTGGTGCTGGGCCGCCTCGACGAGGCCTGGATCCTGGCGTCGGAGACCGTGGCGCTCGACATCCTCGGCGCCACCTTCATCCGCGAGGTCGAGCCCGGCGAGCTGGTGCTGATCGGCGAGCATGGCCTGAAGTCGATCAAGCCGTTCAACAAGGCGCCGCGCCGGCTGTGCATCTTCGAGCACATCTATTTCGCGCGCCCCGACTCGATCATGGATGGGCTGGGCATCTACGAGGTGCGCAAGCGCATCGGCGTGGAGCTGGCCAAGGAGAGCCACGTGCCGGCCGACGTCATCGTGCCGGTGCCCGATTCGGGCGTACCGGCGGCGATGGGCTATGCCAAGGAATCGGGCCTGCCTTTCGAGCTCGGCATCATCCGCAACCACTATGTCGGCCGCACCTTCATCGAGCCGGCCGACCATATCCGCCATCTCGGCGTGAAGCTGAAGCACAACGCCAACCGTGCCACCCTGCAGGGCAAGCGCGTCATCCTGGTCGACGACTCGATCGTGCGCGGCACCACGTCGGTGAAGATCGTGGCCATGGTGCGCGCCGCCGGCGCGCGCGAGGTCCATATGCGCATCGCCGCGCCGCCGACCACGCATTCCTGCTACTACGGCGTCGACACGCCCGAGCGCGACAAGCTGCTGGCGGCGCGCATGAACGTGGCCGACATGGCGCGCTTCATCGGCGTCGATTCGCTGGCCTTCGTGACCATGGACGGGCTCTACCGCGCCGTCGGTGAGCCCGGGCGCGACGCCATCGACCCGAGGTTCTGCGACGCCTGCTTCACCGGCGACTATCCGATCTCGCTCGATGACCTCGACGATCCGGAGCACCGCCAGCTCTCGCTGCTGCGCGAATCGGCCTGACCTCATGACCAACCCGTCTCCACCAGCGGCCAGCGGCCGGCTGGCCGGCAGGATTGCCCTCGTCACCGGCGCATCGCGCGGCATCGGCGAAGCGGTGGCGCGCCGCTTCGCGGCCGAAGGCGCGCACGTGATCGCCGTGGCGCGCACCATCGGCGGCCTCGAGGCGCTCGACGACGCGATCCAGGCAGCCGGCGGCACGGCGACGCTGGTGCCGCTCGACCTCGTCGAGTTCGATGCCATCGACCGCATGGGCCTGGCGCTGTTCGAGCGCTTCGGCAAGCTCGACATCCTGGTCGGCAATGCCGGCCTGCTGGGCACCCTGTCGCCGGTCGGCCACATCGAGCCCAAGGTCTTCGAGCGCGTGCTGGCGGTGAACGTGACCGCGAACTGGCGCCTGCTGCGCTCGCTCGATCCGCTGCTGCGCCGCTCGGACGCGGGACGCGCGATCTTCGTCACATCAGGCATCACGCGGCGCACGGCACCCTATTGGGGCGCCTACGCGCCCACCAAGGCAGCGCTGGAGACGCTGGTGCGCATCTACGCCGCCGAGGTGGCGCACACCGCGGTGAAGGCCAACCTGATCAATCCCGGCCCGACCCGCACGCGCATGCGCGCCGATGCCTATCCGGGCGAGAATCCCGCCACCCTGCCGACGCCCGACACGATCGCCGCCGCCTTCGTGCCGCTGGCTGAGCCGTCCTGCACCTTGCACGGCGCCTGGGTCGCGGCGGACGAGTGGCTGGCCGGCCAGGGCGCTGTCCTGCAATAGCGCTGGCAGCAGCGCCGTTCAGGCCGGCGCGCGGCGATCGGACTTGCGCAGCAACGAGAGCGCCGGCGTGAGGCCGTCGAACAGCGGCAGGCGGCTGGGCGCCACGGTGCTGGACGACCGGCAGAGGAGCGGATGCCTTGACGCTTTCAATCCTCGGCGCCGGCGTAGGGGTTCTTCGGCTTGCGCATCACGACACGGATGGGCACGCCGGGGAGGTCGAAATCGTCGCGCAGGCCGTTGACCAGATAGCGCGTGTAGCTCTCGGGCAGCGCCGCCGGCTTGCTCACGAACAGCGCGAAGGTCGGCGGCCGGGTCTTGACCTGGGCGCCGTAGCGGATGCGGATGCGGCGGCCGTCGACCAGCGGCGGCGGGTTGCGCTCGACCATCGCCGCGAGCCAGCGGTTGAACGCCGCCGTCGGGATGCGGCGGTTCCACAGCGCATGGATCTTCATCACCGCCGGCATCAGCTTGTCGACGCCGCGGCCGGATTGCGCCGACAGGCCGACGATCGGCACGCCCTTGACCTGCGCCAGCGACGCCTGCAGGCGGTCGCGCAGCTTGCGCCAGGAAGCGGCCTGGGCCTTGGCATCGCCGCGCGACAGCGCGTCGATCTTGTTGACGGCGATGACCAGCGCGCGGCCTTCGTCGACCACCATGCGCGCGATGGCGAGGTCCTGCTTCTCCAGCATCTGGCCGGCGTCGATGGCCAGCACCACGACCTCGGCGAAGCGCACCGCCTCCAGCGTGTCGCGCGCCGACAGCGTCTCGAGCCGCTCGAAGACGTTGGCGCGCCGCCGCAAGCCGGCGGTGTCGATCAGCCGGATGCGACGACCATCGAAACGCCAGTCGACCGCGATCGCATCGCGCGTGATGCCTGCCTCCGGCCCTGTCAGCACGCGGTCCTCGCCCAGCAGCCGGTTGAGCAAGGTCGACTTGCCGACATTGGGCCGGCCGACGATCGCGAGCTGCAGCGGCCGGTCGGGCGGCTCCTCGGGGCCGCCCTCCCAGTCGGCATCCTCGCCCTCGGGCACCTCGACCGGCGCCGCGTGCGGATCCGGCTCATCGGCATCGCCGGCCGCGGCAACGCCGATGATCAAAGGCGCCAGCGCATCGCGCAGGTCGGCCAGGCCCAGGCCGTGCTCGGCCGACAGCGGCACCGGCTCGCCCAGCCCGAGGCCGAACGCCTCGGCGACACCGGCCACGCCGTCGCGGCCCTCGCACTTGTTGGCCACCGTCACGGTCTTGCGCGCATGCGCGCGCAGCCATTGCGCAAAGCTCTTGTCCAGCGGCGTGACGCCGGCGCGCGCGTCGATCAGGAACAGCACGGCGTCGGCGTCCTTGACGGCCTGCTCGGTCTGGCGCCGCATGCGCGCCTCGAGCGCAGCGCCCTTGGCCTCCTCCCAGCCAGCGGTATCGACCACAGTGAACTCGAGGTCGGCCAGCCGGCCGGCGCCCTCGCGACGGTCGCGCGTCGTGCCGGGATCATCGGCGACGATCGCCGACCGCCGGCCGACCAGCCGGTTGAACAGGGTCGATTTGCCGACATTGGGCCGGCCTACCAGGGCGAGCTTGCGCATATCTAGTACCGGCTATCGATGAAAGGTGAGTCGCTGCCGTCATCCCGAGCACAGCGAGGGATCTCCCGCGAATGGCGCACCGTGCGTCCCGCGCAGGAGATCCCTCGCTGCGCTCGGGATGACGGATGTATCAGCGACCGGTGATTCCAGGCACTCGAATCTCTTCTCCTCGCCTGCGCGGGGAGAAGCGAATTAACGCAATGCGATCAGCCGGCCGTGGTCGGTGAGCACGTAGACAGTGCGATCGGCGACCACCGGGGCGATCATGATCGGGCTGTGCAGGTCGATCTTGCCCAGCGCCCGGCCATCATAGGGCGAGAGCGACAGCAGCTCGCCGGTCGAGCTGCCGAGCAGCAGCCGGTCGCCGGCCAGAACCGGCCCCGCCCACAGGACCGGCTCGCGCTTCTTCTCGTCCTTGAAGGCGGTCAGCGGCGTGACCCAGGCCACCTTGCCGTCGTTGCGGTTGAGGCAGATGACCTCGGCGCTGCCGCTCACGACGAAGACCTGCGAGCCCGCCACCCACGGCGTCTGCGCGCCGGAGACCTGCTTCTCCCAGATCCGCGCGCCGGTGCGCAGATCGATGGCCGCGATCTGCCCGGCGCTGCCCATCGCGATCGCCCGGTCGCGGTCGATCACCGGCCGGCCGCGGATGTCGACCATCGCCGCCACCGGGCCGCTGGCGCCGCGGCGCTGGCCGATCAGCGACTCGTTCCAGACCTGCTTGCCGGTGTCGATGCGCAGCGCCACCAGCTCGCCGGAGCTGAACGGCGCCACCACGAGATCGCCCGATGCCGACGGGCTGGTGCCGGCCATGAACGCCGCCGTCTCCGACAGGGCCGCATAGTCCCACTGCTCGGAGCCGTCGCCGGCCGCCAGCGCATGCAGGCGGCTGTCGATGGTGATGGCCAGCACGCGATCCTGGAACACCGTCGGCGCGCCGCGCACCGGCGCCGAGACCGGCGCCCGCCAGACCTCCTCGCCCGTGTTGGGATCGAGCGAGAAGACATAGGCGAAGCCCGTGGTCACGAACAGGCGGCCGGAATAATACGCCAGGCCGCCGCCGAACTCGTCGTTGTCGCGGGTCTTGTCGTTGGTCAGCGTCTTGCGCCACAGCAGCTTGCCGGTCGCCGCCTCGAAGGCCGACACCGTGCTCTCGGCGTCCTTCACGAACACCTTGCCATCGGCGATGACTGGCGGCGCCAGCAGCTGCCGTTCGGAGCCGGAGCCGACGCCGACATCGGCCGACCAGGCGACCTGCGGGTTCTCGCCCAGCTCCAGGTGGTGCATCGCGAAATTGGCGAAGCCACCGGACTGCGGCCAGGAATCGTTGACCACCGGGCGCGGCAGACGCACGTCGGCGACACCGTCGGGCTTGACCTCGGTCTGCTGCCCCAGGACGCTGGTGCGCGTGCCCGGCAGCGGCGGGCCCTTGGAGTCACCGAAGATATCGCAACCGCCCAACGCCACGGCACCCGCCGCGAGCAGCGGCACGACGGCCATACGAAGGCTTGCTGGTTGTTTCATGGCCGTCCACCTGTCCCCATGAACCGTTTGTCAGTTCTTCTTCTCGCCGCCATCGCCACCGAGGATGGCAACCATCTCGCGCGCGCGCTCGCGCAGCCCCGGCGGGGTGTTGGCATCGTCGCGCAGCTCCGTGTACAGGCCGCGCGCCGCGGCGGTGTCGTTGCGCTTCATCGCCACCGCGGCCATCATCTCCAGCGCCGACGCCCGCCACGGACGCCCCTGCGCCGTCAGCGGCTGCAGCCGCGCCTGCAGCTCGTCGGGGCTGGCGGTGTTGAACGCCTGCATGACGCTCAGCAGGACGGACAGATCCTTCAGATCGGGCGAGTCGACCGTCTGGCCGGCGGCGGCGAAGGCGCTGGCCGCCGCGGCGTGATCGCCCGCCTCGGCCTTGAGCTGCGCGATCTTCAGGCGCGCCAGCGACGCATAGGGCTCGACGCCCGTGGTCAGCTTCTCGAGGGCGGTGATGCTCGCCGTCCTGTCCTTGCCGGCGTTCTGCACGGCTTCGGTGAACACCAGACCGGCGTGGCCCCGCTCCTTGGTCTTGTACCAGCTCCAGCCGTTCCAGCCGGCAATCGCCAGCACGACGATGACGGCGGCGCCGACCGCCTTGCCGCCATGCCGTAGCCACCATTCCTTTGCCCTGTCCTGACGCAGGGCTTCATCGACTTCCTGGAATATGTCGGCCACGCGCTATGTCCGGCTGTCTTGAGGGGAATTTTCTTGCGCGGCGTTTCTATCGCGGCGAACGGCGTTTGGCAAATTTCGCGCCGCCGCCAGGACGGCTTTACCGCACCTGCAGATTCTGCAACAGTTTCAAGAGATTTGGACGTCAGTGAGGCGATCGGCGGCAGCGCGATGACGATGCTCTATCAACTGGCCGAGGCGCGGGCGCGCCGCAAGGTGGTCACCTTCGACCGCCGTGAGCTGATGGACCTGCTGAACCTCTACAGCCGCCGCGTGGCGAGCGGCGAATGGCGCGACTACGCGATCGACTTCAAGCCCGGCATCGCGCTGTTCTCGATCTTCCGCCACAGCTGCGAGCAGCCGCTGTTTGCCATCGCCAAGGTGGCGGGGCATCAGCGCCACGATCGTTACCAGGTCTTCACCGGGCCACGCCGGCTGTCGCAGGGCGAAACCCTGGCTGACGCGCTGCGGGTGTTCGACCGCAAGCCCCGCCTGCTGCAGACATAGATTTCGGCCACCTCCCCCCTGGCGCGGCGCGGGGAAAGCGACTATATCCCGCGCCATGAGTACTGACCGGTCAGTCACAGACCACGCGGACGCCGTGGTGGCGCTGGCTGGCCGCAGCCGGCGGCCCGAGGATCGCGAGCGCGATATCGTGCGCGCGGCGCTGGCGCTGTTCGTCGAGCGCGGTTTCGCCGCCACCAAGCTCGACGACGTCGCGCGCGCCGCCAGCGTCAGCAAGGGCCTGCCCTACCTCTACTTCCGCAGCAAGGAAGAGCTGTTCAAGGCCGTGATCGGCGAGGCCATCCTGGGCCCCTTCCATTCCGGCGAGGATCTGGTCGCGACCTTCGAGGGGACCACCGAAGCGCTGCTGCGCGAGATCGTTGCCCGGACCCGCGACTTCACGGACACGCCCGCCGGCGGGGTCGTGAAGCTGATCATGGCTGAGGCCGGCAACTTCCCCGATGTCGCCCGCTACTTCATCGACGAGGTCGACCGTCACGGCCTCAAGGTGTTCATCGACGTGTTGCAGCGCGGCATCGCGCGCGGCGAGATCCGGCCGCTGGACGACATCGAGAGCGTGGCCGTCATGCTGCGCATGCCGCTGGGCATGTATTCGATCTGGAAATGGTCGCTGGCCCCGCACACCGAACCGGCACCGGCACCCGACTCGTTCTTCGACGCGTATATCGACATCTTTCTCAGAGGTCTGAGGCCATGAGGCTCCGTCGTCTGCTGGTTGCCGGCGTCGCCCTGGTCCTTGCGGTCGGCGGTGTCGGCATTCTGATCGGCGCCGAACGCCGGCCGGCGCCCCCGACACCGACCGCCCCGAAACCGGCCGAGCGGCCGCTCGAGCTGCTCGACATCGAGGTCCACACGATCGCGCCGCGCACGCTGAAGGAGAAAGTGCGCTTCACCGGCTCGACGCAGCCGGTCGACCAGACCGTGGTGAAGTCGCGGGTGGCCGCACGCCTGGCTGAGGTCCTGGTGCGCGAGGGCGATCGCGTCACGCAGGGCCAGGTGCTGGCCCGGTTCGAGATCACCGAGCTGCAGGCGCGCCTCAACGAGAAGGTGTCCAGCCTCGAGGCGGCCCGCGCCGAGTCGCGCTGGGCCGAGAAGGACCACGCCGACAAGGCGGCGCTCTACGAGCAGCGTGCCGGCTCACGGGCCGCGTTCGAGCAGGCGCGCTCGGTCGCCGAGGCCAAGAAATCGATGGTGGCCGTCGCCGAGGCGCAGGTCGCAGTGGCGAAGGAGAACCTCAACAACGCCGCCGTGGTGGCGCCGTTCGCCGGCATCATCGGCGAACGATTCGCCAATCAGGGTGAGTCGATCCCCGTCGACGGCAAGCTCCTGAGCCTGCTCGACACCAGCCGGGTCGAGGTCGCCGCCCAGGTGCCGGCCGCCGACGTGGTGCCGCTGCGCGTCGGCCAGCCGGCGCTGGTCGTGGTCGAGGGTTTCGGCGAGCGCCTGTTCGCGGCCAAGGTCACGCGCATCAGCCCGACCACGCAGCCGGGCTCGCGCTCGGTTCCGGTCTTCGTCGAGATCGGCGAACGCGATGAGGCGATGCGCGGCGGCCTGTTCGGCACCGGCGAGGTCACCGTGGCCGAGGCCCGCGGCGTGATCGCCATCCCGGCCGGCGGCGCGCGGCATGACGACAGCGGCGACCACGTGCTGGCGATCCGCGACCAACGCCTGGTGCGCGTGCCGATCACCCAGGGCCGGCGCTGGTCGCGTGGCGATTTCATCGAGGTGAGCGGCATCGGCGCCGGTGAGCGCATCATCAGCGCGCCCCTGCCCGGCCTCAAGGCCGGCCAGGCGGTCACGGTGGCACCGCCGTGATGTGGACAGGAAGCGGATCGATGACGTCCCTCTCTTCGGGGCAAGCTCAAGGCTAGCGCCATGACCCTGACCCGCGTCGCCGTCGACAACCCGGTGTTCGCCACCATGATGATGGTGGCGTTCATCGTGCTGGGCACTTTTTCCTACCGCCAGCTCGGCGTCGACCAGTACCCCAATGTCGACTTCCCGGTGGTGGTGGTCAGCACGATGTACCCCGGGGCCTCGCCCGAGACGGTCGAGACCGAGATCTCGCGCAAGATCGAGGAGCAGGTCAATTCGATCGCCGGCCTGAAGAATCTGACCTCGCGCTCCTACGAGGGCCAGTCGGTGGTGATCGCCGAGTTCGAGCTGTCGGTGCCCTCGCCGCAGGCGCTGCAGGACGTGCGCGAGAAGGTGCAGCAGGTCCGCGCCACGTTCCGCGACGAGGTCAAGGAACCGCTGATCCAGCGCTTCAATCCCGACGATATCCCGATCATCTCGGTCGCCATCCGGTCCGACGTACGCTCGCCGCGCGACCTGACGACGATCGCCGACCGCATCGTCGTCAAGCGGCTGGAGACGGTGCGCGGCGTCGGCAAGGTCACCATCGTCGGCGGCGTCAAGCGCCAGATCAACGTCCAGCTCAACCCCGAACGCCTGCAGGCGTTGCGCATCGGCCTCAACGAGGTGCTGGACGCGATCCGCAGCGAGAACCAGAACTTCCCGGCCGGCAACGTCACCCGGCGCAACGACGACAAGGTGATCGAGATCGACGGCCGCGTCGTCGATCCCAAGCGCTTCGCCGACCTGATCGTGGCGCGCCGAGGCAATGCCCCGGTCGAGCTCGGCCAGGTCGCCGAGATCGTCGATGGCGAGCAGGAGCTGGACAGCGTGGCGCTGCTGAACGGCACGCCGGCGATCGCCATCGACGTCGTGAAGTCGCAAGGCACCAACACCATCGAGATCGCCGACGGCGTGCGCCGCACCGTGGCCGAGCTGATGAAGGGCGGCGTGCCGTCCGACGTGCGCCTGGACATCGTGCGCGACACGTCGCGCGGCATCCGCAACTCGGTCGACAACGTGCAACGCACCCTGATCGAGGGCGGCCTGCTGACCATCGCCATCGTCTTCCTGTTCCTGCACTCCTGGCGCAGCACCATCATCACCGGGCTGGCCCTGCCGGTGTCGGTGCTGGGCGCCTTCATCGTGCTGGCGCTGTTCGGCTTCACGCTGAACATCATGACCCTGATGGCGCTCAGCCTGGTCATCGGCATCCTGATCGACGACGCCATCGTCGTGCGCGAGAACATCACGCGCCACCTGGCGATGGGCAAGACGCACCGCCAGGCGGCGCTGGATGGCACCAACGAGATCGGCCTGGCCGTGCTGGCCACCACCTTCACCATCGTCGCGGTGTTCCTGCCGGTCGCCTTCATGGGCGGCATCATCGGCCGGTTCTTCTTCCAGTTCGGCGTCATGGTCGCGGCCGCGGTGCTGATCTCGCTGTTCGTCTCCTTCACGCTCGATCCCATGCTGTCCAGCGTCTGGTACGACCCCCAGGCCCATGGCGGCGGCGGGCGTTTCGCGCGCCTGCTGGAAGCGGCGCAGCAGAAGCTCGCCGGCGGCTACCGGCGCCTGCTGGGCTGGGCGCTGGCCTGGCGCAAGACGACCCTGACCGTGGCGTTGGCCGCCTTCTTCGGCAGCTTCGGCCTGGTGCCGCTGATCGGTGTGGAATTCGTGCCGGAAGCCGACCTGGGCGAGCAGGTTATCTCGATCGAGACGCCGACCGGCTCGTCGCTGGAGTACACCTCCGCCAAGCTGCGCCAGGTCGAGGCGGCGGTGCGGGAATTCCCCGAGATCGCCTACACCTACGGCTCGGTGAACACCGGCTACGTGCTGGGCAAGAACCAGGCCAGCCTCTACCTGCGCTACAAGGAAGTATCGCAGCGCAAGCGCGCGCCGGCCGACCTGGCGCAGCCGATCCGCGACCGGCTGTCGGCGATCCCGGGCATCATCTATTCCGTGACCGCCGCCAGCGGGCCCGGCGGCGTGCAGAAGCTGATCCAGCTGTCGCTGCAGGGCCCCGACATGATGACGCTGGACCGCCTGTCGCGGCAGGTCATGGACCTGATGGCGGCGATCCCCGGCACGGTCGACATCGACCGCAACCTCAAGGCGGCGCGCCCGATCCTGAGCGTCAAGGTCAAGCGTGACGTGGCGTCCGACCTCGGCGTCGGCTCGGCGCTGGTCGCCGCCACCCTGCGGCCGCTGTTCGCCGGCGACGAGACCAGCCTGTGGAAGGCGCCCGACGGCGAGAACTACACCGTCATGGTGCGCCTGCCCCTGGCCGACCGCGCCGGCCGCGAGGACCTGGACCGAATCTGGCTGGCGACCACCGCCGACGCCAACGGCGCGCCGCGCATGGTGCAGCTCAGCCAGATCGCCTCGATCACCACGTCGGTGGGGGCCTCGCAGATCAACCGCCGCGACCTGCAACGCGAGGTCCAGATCACCGCCAACGTCGCCGGGCGCGCCAGCGGCGAGGTCAGCCGCGACCTGCAGCTGGCCGTCGCCAGGATGGAGCTGCCGCCGGGCTACCGCTTCGTGTTCACCGGATCGACCCGCGACATGCAGGAAAGCGCCGCCTATGCCGGTCAGGCGCTGCTGATGGCCGTGATCCTGATCTACCTGATCCTGGCCTCGCAGTTCGGCAGCTTCCTGCAGCCGATGGCGATCATGCTGTCGCTGCCGCTGTCGCTGATCGGGGTATTCCTGGGCCTGCTGATCGCCGGCACGACGCTGAACCTGTTCAGCGCCATCGGCTTCATCATGCTGATGGGCCTGGTGACCAAGAACGCGATCCTGCTGGTCGACTTCGCCAACCAGGCGCGCGCCCGCGGCGCCGCGATCCAGGAGGCCCTGCTCGAGGCCGGCACCATCCGCCTGCGGCCGATCCTGATGACGACGCTGGCTATGATCTTCGGCATGGTGCCCCTGGCGCTGGGACTGGGCGAAGGCGGCAAGCAGCGCGCGCCGATGGCCCATGCGGTGATCGGCGGGCTGATCAGCTCGACCTTGCTCACCCTGGTGGTGGTGCCGGTGGCGCTGATCTACATCGATCGCCTCGCCGCCTGGGGCAAGCGGCGCTTCAGCCGCTCGGCCGATGCCGAGGCAGACGCCGGCCGCACGCGCACCGAGCCGGCGGAGTAGCAGCCGGGTGCGTCGCTGCGGAATGCGCACGGCGCTTGACAAGCGGTCGCACCTGACTATTTTCGCCAAACTTTGATGAATTCGCCCCGCCGGGGCCCAGGAACGGACCTGCACCATGGCCAAGCCGACCTCGATCCTCGTGAAGATGGTGTCCACCGCCGACACCGGCTTCTTCTATGTCGCGAAGAAGAACCCGCGCACCAAGACCGAGAAGATGGAGCTGAAGAAGTACGACCCGCGCGCGCGCAAGCACGTGCTGTTCAAGGAATCGAAGATCAAGTAGCCGTCGCGGCTGCTTCAGGCATTGCAGGCCGCCTTCGGGCGGCCTTTTTGCTTTTGCCGACCGCGCACGCGCAACGCGCCGCCGCAGACGTCATTCGCCGCCGGCATCCAAGCGACGTTCCGCCGCGTGGGTAGGCCCGGCGTTGCAGTGTACAAGGACTGCAGTGACGTTTGGCGTGAGTGGACATGCCGTGTCCTTGCACAAGATCTTCAGTGATCGCGAGCAGCGATCGTCGTCACAGAGCCGCACGCCGATGGGTCTGCTGTTCCATGTCGTCGCCGGCGCTGTGCTGGTCGTGGTGATGGTGTCCGTCGCCGTCTACTTCATTTTCTGACCGCCGCCGCCCGTCCCTGCAGCACAAGTTTTGAACATGACGCCACGAGAAATGGTTTTTTGACGGCGCCATCCGTCGCAACCATTTTCCGTCACAGCCGCGACGCGGACACAGGCCACCGAGCAACGGTGCCGACATCCGCCCGGTGACGGAGAGTGACCATGGACAGCACGACCCAGATCAGCCTGTCTGAGATCGGCCAGATCAACGCGCCGCTGAACTACCTCGTCTGGACCGGCGAGCGGCCGGTCAGCTACCAGTACGAACCGCCGCCGGGCGTGCCCGCCCGCAGCGGCCAGTACAGCCTCTATACCGTCCCGGTGCGCGATGGCCGCGTGCTGGCCGACAGCCTGTCGCTGGACCAGCAGGGCTTTGCGCTGCGCACGCACACCAGCGCGGTCAGCGACTTCACGGACGATCGCGTCATTCGCGCCGCGTACTACCCCGAGGTCGAGCAGCTGGTGAAGGACGTCACCGGCGCTGCGCGCGTGGTGATGTTCGACCACAACGTGCGCCTGGGCGCCGCTGACCGGCCGACCGGCATCCGCGAGCCGGTGAAGCGGGTGCACAACGACTACACGGACAAATCAGGCCCGCAGCGCGTGCGCGACCTGATGGGCGACGAGGCCGAGGCGCTGCTGCGCCGCCGCTACGTGTTCATCAATGTCTGGAGGCCGATCCGCGAGCCGGTGCTGTCCTCGCCGCTGGCGGTCTGCGACGCACAGAGCATGGACCCCGCCGACCTTGTCCCCAGCGATCTGAGATACCGCGACCGCACCGGCGAGACCTATGCCGTCGCCTACAACCCGCGCCACCGCTGGTTCTATTTCCCGCGCATGCGGCGCAACGAGGTGCTGCTCCTGAAGTGCTTCGACTCGGCGACCGATGGACGCGCCCGCCTGACGGCGCATACCGCCTTCGACGACCCGACGATCCCCGCGGATGCGCCGCCGCGCGAAAGCATCGAGGCGCGCACCATCGCGTTCTTCTGAGGGGTCGGCACCGGGCAGCCGGCGCGACCGACATCGCGTGAAGGGCCTGGCGACGCGCAGGCCCTTTTGCTGCCGTGTGTGCCGACCACCGAATTAACACAGCCCGCCTTAGTCTTTCCTTAATGGTGACTCCGCACTGACCATATCGGTCATCAGGTTCAGGTCAGCGGACGACGGGGTGAGCGACAGCGCTTTCCTTATCCGCTGAAGCGAGGAGACCCATGACCCGCAAGCTTATTGCCGCCCTCATCGCCGCCGCCATCGGCATGGGCATCAGCGCCCAGGCATCGGCCGGCGACTGGAACCACCGGCACGGCTGGCATGACCGCCGTCACGATGGCCGAGGCGACTGGCGCGACAAGCGCCACCACGGCTGGGACCAGGGCCAGCACAGGGGTTGGCGGGATCGCAATCATGACGGCCGCGTCGACTGGCGCGACCATGGCCGCTGGCGTGACCGCCACCATGACCGCCGTGTCGACTGGCGCGACCGGCGCTGGCATGACCGCAACCACGACGGCCGCGTCGACTGGCGCGACAAGCGCGATTGGCGTTGGTGGTAAAGTTGCACGCGTGAACGGGAGCGCCACGTCCGTGGCGCTCCCGCCGCAGCCCAGGCACGCCGCACAAACGGGTTGCGCGACGACAGCGATGCAGGCCTGATCCAGGCCATGCGCATCGGAATAGATCTCGGCGGCACCAAGATCGAAGGCATTGTGCTCAGCGACGACGGCAGCGAGGTTGCGCGCCGGCGCATCGCCACGCCGCCCGGCACCTACGACGACATCCTGCTTGGTATCCGTGATCTGGTCGCCGGACTGGAGCATGCGGCCGGCGCGTCCTGCACCGTGGGCGTCGGCACGCCGGGCGCCATCTCGCCGGCCACCGGCCTGATCAAGAACGCCAACTCCACCCGCCTGATCGGCCACCAGCTGGACAAGGATCTGGAGCGGCTGCTGCAACGGCCGGTCCGCCTCGCCAACGACGCCAACTGCTTTGCCGTGTCGGAGGCGACGGACGGCGCGGCAGCCGGGGCCGGCATCGTGTTCGGCGTGATCATCGGCACCGGAGTCGGCGGCGGGCTGGTGCTGGACGGCCGGCCGGTGACCGGCGCGCACGCCATAGCGGGCGAATGGGGACACAATCCCCTGCCCCTGGCCTATGACGACGAACGGCCTGGCCCGGCCTGCTATTGCGGCCGGCACGGCTGCATCGAGACTTGGCTGTCCGGCCCGGCGCTGTCGCGCCAGCACGAGGCCCTCACCGGACGCCGGCTCGACGCCCGCGCCATTGCCCTCGCCGCCGATGCCGGCACGGACACGGCCTGCGCCGCGCTGATCGAGCGCTATTGTCATCGTCTGGCGCGCGGCCTGGCGACAGTCATCAACCTGCTCGACCCTGACGCGATCGTGCTGGGCGGCGGCCTGTCGGGAATCGCGGCCCTCTATCGCCGCGTGCCGGCCCTGTGGACCCGCTTCATCTTCAGCGAGCCGGCCCATGTCCGCACCCGCCTCGTGCCGCCACGGCACGGCGACAGCAGCGGCGTGCGCGGCGCAGCGTGGCTATGGCCGAAGGCCTGATCGCTGTTGCAGCAGCCGCGCCCGCTATCCCGAGCGTCATCCCGAGCGAAGCGAGGGATCTCCCGCGAACGGCGCACCGTGCGTCCGTCGCAGGAGATCCCTCGCTTCGCTCGGGATGACGCTAACTATACCGTCGTCAGCAATCCGGCTTGGGCAGGGCCTCGATGCGGATCAGGCGGTATTCCAGGCGCAGCTCGCCCATCTCCTGGGTGCCCCAGACCTCGACGCCGTTGTCGAGCGTGACGCTGCTAAGCTCGTGCCGCGGCTCGCCGGTGGACTTGGCTTCCTCGTCATAGAACGAGGCCCGGAAATAGAAGCGCTCGCGCCCATCGACCAGGCTGCGATCGCCTTGCGGCGGCGGCAGCTCGATCACCCGCCGAGGTGGCTTGCCCAGCAGCACTGATACCGCCTGTGGCTGCTCGGGCTTGTCGCCGAGGAAGAACGGAGCTTCGAAGCCGGTCTCGCCGTCCTTGGCCGCCTTGACCGTGCGGCGCATGATGGACAGCGGAAACAGCGTGCCTGCCGGCAATGTCACGACCCGCCCAGGTGGCTGGCTGAAGCGAGCCTGCGCATCGCCGCGCTCCGGGGAAGCGACCTCGCCGCGCACCTCGGGCTCTGTCTTGCCGTCGACCGCGCTGCGATGGGTGAAACGGTAGCGCTTGCCGTCGGTCGACTCCCAGCCGGTCGATGTCTGGTCGACCTCGGTGGACCCGCCCGATCCTTTCGCCTCGAACCGCAGGCGCTGCTCGAACTTCATGCCGCCGCCGCACTCGTTCTGGAGGCGGAACACGTAGGTGCCGCGCACCTCCGGCGGCGACACGCCCGCGGGGGCGCGGCCGGTGGTGATCTCGTAGACCGCCAGATGCGGCACCATATCCTGGGCGCTGGCCGGGGCAGCAGCCCCGATCAGGCACGCCGCAGCGACCGCAGGCGCCGTCAGGCGCGAATGGCGGCGCATCAGCATTTCGGCTTAGGCAGCGCCTCGAGGCGCTGCAGCTTGGCATCGAGCGCGAAGTCGCCATAGTCCAGCACCATCGAGCGCGCGATTCCGTTGCCCAGCAGGTCCATCGACACCTCGTACTCCGGCTGACCGGCCTGGTCGTCGGCCGGGAAGAAAGCCAGCCTCACCATCCATGCCGGCTGATTGCGCATCAGCCCGACATCCCCCTTGGGCGCCGCGCCCGGCGGCGGCCGTTGTGCCTTGCCGATCACGGCGTTGACCTTGAAGGCGCCATCGAGCCGAGCGCCATCGAAGACATTGTAGGCAACGACCTTCTCGCCCAGCTTGGCGTGCTCGATGAGCTGCGACAAATGCGCCATGGGAAACACCGTGCCGGCCGGCAGGTCGAAGCTGCGCGGCTCGGGCAAGGTGAAGTTGGCACGGCCGGCGCCCGGGCCGACCTCGGCCTGACCGCGCAGCTCCTCCTCGACCTCGCCGTTCTGCGTGTTGCGCACGCTGAACTGCATGCTGGAGCCGTCCTTGGTCTCGAAGCTGGTGAACGCGGAGTCGGTGACGAACTCCTCCGTGTCCGGACGCAGGAAGGTCAGCCGGATGCGCTGCTTGGTTTCCCAGGCATCGCAGACATCAACCGATTCCATCACCATCAGCCCGCGTACGTCGATTACGCCCATGGCGCGCCGGCCCGGATTGAGGCGCATCTCGTAGGTCGCGCGATGCGACACGAGATCCGCCGCCGCCGCTGCATCCGCGAAGGCAAGCAAAAGCACCCCCGCGGCTGCGAAATCGCGAAGGGAACGACAATTTGTAGAGAGAATCGACAATCCTTACGCCGCATGTTGAGGTGGGCGCCTTCCCTGCTAAGGTAGACATTGGCCACCAAAAGTCGAGTCGTAACGCATCGCGGACCCCACAGGAGCGCTATGTCAGATCGTAAGCCGCGAGTCCTCGCCACGCGCCTTTTTCCACCCGCCGTCCAGGCGCGTCTGCAAGCCAACTTCGATGCCGTGCTCAATCCGGATGACGTCGTCTATGATGCCGATCGGCTGGCCCAGGCGATCGCCGGCTGCGAGGGCTTGATGTGTGCCGCCGGCGACCCTGTCAACGCAGCCGCCATCGCCAGGTTCCCCGACTCGCTGCGCATCATCGCCACGTTCTCGGTGGGCTACGAGCATGTCGACGTCGCTGCCGCCACCAAGCGCGGCATCGTCGTCACCAACACGCCCGACGTGCTGACCGACGCCACGGCCGACGTCGCGCTGCTCTGCCTGCTCGGCGCCGCGCGGCGCGCGCAGGAAGGCATCGACATGCTGCGCGGCCGTCGCTGGATCGGCTGGGCGCCGACCCAGCTCATGGGCACCCACGTCACCGGCAAGCGCCTGGGCATCCTGGGCATGGGCCGCATCGGCCAAGCGGTCGCCGACCGCGCCCGTGCCTTCGGTATGACGATCCACTACAGCAACCGCAAGCGCCTGTCGCCCGAGGAGGAGAAAGGCGCGATCTTCCACGCCGATCCCGAGGCGATGCTGCCGCATTGCGACTTCCTGTCGCTCAACTGCCCGCTGACGGCCGAGACGCGCAAATGGCTGAACCAGGCGCGCATCGCCCGGCTGCCCGATGGCGCCGTCGTCGTAAACACGGCGCGCGGCCCGGTGGTCGACGACGACGCCCTGATCGCGGCCGTGCGCAGCGGCAAGCTGGCCTCCGTCGGCCTCGATGTCTTCGACGGCGAGCCCAAGCTGCATCCCGGCTATCTCGATCTGCCCAACGCCTTCCTGCTGCCCCACATGGGCTCGGCGACGCTCGAGACCCGCAACGCCATGGGCTTCCGCGCCCTCGACAATCTCGAGGCCTTGTTGCTGCGCGGCGAGACGCCGCCGCATCGCGTGGCGTAGACAGCCGCTCGTCCGGGCGATGGTTGCAGATCGCTGCGCGGTCAGGGCCGGCGGCGTGCCGCGGAGGCTGAGCCGCCGGGCTTGACGGTCCGGCCAGCCGCCTTGCGTGCTTTCGGCCGCGGGCCGGCCGACGCAGCGGTACTCGCCGCCGCCGGCTGCGAGGCGACGGCAGCCGGCGGTGTGCTGGCGGCAGCGGCGGGCACGTCAGCAAGGGTCGCCACGGGCGGCGTGCCTTTCAGCGCGTCGCCGGCGTCTTCTCCGGTCAGCATGCGGCCGCCCTGGTGCGATGCGGTATAGACCGTGACCATGCCGCCCTCGCCGACCTCGCGGAACGGCGCGTCACGGTCGACGCGGTAGGGGTTCTCCTCGCCCGGCTTGTAGTCGACGCACATCGTGCGGCCTTCAGCGACGCGCCACATGGCGCAGTCCTGCCCGGTGCTCAGCGACATCAGGTGGTCGCTGCCGGTCTTGTCGGTGGTCAGCAGCAGCATGCCGTCGGCCGCGTAGCTTGCGGCCGAGACGGCGATCGGAATGCCGCACCCGCCCGCCAGCAGGGGGATCGCTCCCAGGACAAGGACCGTGAGAAGGCGCACGGTCATCTCTCCGTAGTTCTCTCAGAACATGAAGATATGCCGTTATTATCCTGATAGTAAATACTATTTTATGCGATCTTCAGATTCTGATTGAGCCAGCCTATTCCGCCTTCTTGGCCGGCAGCTGCACCCGTATGTGGATGTCGCGCAGGCGCTCGGGTGGCACCTCGGTCGGCGCGTTCATCATCAGGTCCATGGCCTGCTGGTTCATCGGGAAGGTGATGACCTCGCGGATGTTGGGCTCATCGGCCAGCAGCATGACGATGCGGTCGACGCCCGGCGCGGCGCCGCCATGCGGCGGCGCGCCGTAGCGGAAGGCGTTGAGCATGCCGCCGAAGCGCAGCTCGACCTCCTCCCGGCTATAGCCGGCGATGCCAAAGGCCTTGAACATGATCTCGGGCTTGTGGTTGCGGATCGCGCCCGAGCACAGCTCGATGCCGTTGCAGACGATGTCGTACTGCCACGCCTTGATGGTGAGCGGATCCTCCTTCTCCAGGGCCTCCATCCCACCCTGCGGCATCGAGAACGGATTGTGGCTGAAGTCGATCTTGTTGCCGTTCTTCTCGTCGAGCTCGAACATCGGGAAGTCGACGATCCAGCAGAAGCGGAAGGCGCCCTTCTCGATCAGGTCCATCTCCTGGCCAACCCGGGTGCGCACCTGGCCGGCGAACTTCCATGCCGCGTCCTTCTTGTCGGCGACGAAGAACACCGCATCGCCGTCCTGGGCGCCGGTCAGCGCCCTGAGCTTATCCAGCCGCGGCGCGTCGACGAACTTGGCGATCGGCCCCTTGCCGCCGCCAGCCTCGAGCACGATGTAGCCCAGCCCCGGCTTGCCCTCGCCCTGGGCCCAGGAGTTGAGCTTGTCGAAGAAGCTGCGCGGCTGCGCCGACGCGTTGGGCGCCCGGATGGCGCGCACCACGCCGCCGGCCGCGACGATCGAGGCGAACACCTTGAAGGTCGAGCCGGCGAACACCTCGCTGACATCGCTGACCAGCAGCGGGTTGCGCAGATCCGGCTTGTCGCTGCCGTACTTCAGCAGCGCCTCCTCGTAGGGGATGCGCGGGAACGGCATCGCCGAGACGGTCCAGGGCTGCTCCTTGCTGAAGCCGGCGAACTCCTCGAACACGCCGTGCAGCACCGGCTCGATGGCCGCGAACACGTCGTCCTGGGTGACGTAGCTCATCTCGAAATCGAGCTGGTAGAACTCGCCCGGGGCGCGGTCGGCGCGCGCGTCCTCGTCGCGGAAGCAGGGCGCGATCTGGAAGTAGCGGTCGAAGCCCGACACCATCAGCAGCTGCTTGAACATCTGCGGCGCCTGCGGCAGGGCGTAGAACTTGCCGGGATGCAGGCGGCTGGGCACCAGGTAGGAGCGCGCGCCCTCGGGGCTGTCGGCGGTCAGGATCGGGGTCTGGAACTCGGTGAAGCCCTGCTCGATCATGCGCCGGCGCAGGCTGGCGATGACCTGGCTGCGCAGCATGATATTGCGATGCAGCTTGTCCTTGCGCAGGTCGAGGAAGCGGTACTTCAGCCGCAATTCCTCGGGCGTGGTGTCGTTCTCGACGTAGACCGGGATCGGCAGCGGCTCGGCCGCGGACTGCACCTCGATCTCGGCGGCGTGGACCTCGATCTCGCCCGTGGGCAGCCGGGGATTGATGGTCGACGGCTCGCGCTTGACCACCTTGCCCGTGACGGTGATCACGCTTTCGCTGCGCAAGCCTTCAGCCTGCTTGAAGGACGGCGCCGAGACGTCGAACACGATCTGCGTCACGCCGTAATGGTCGCGCAGGTCGACGAACAGCAGGCCGCCATGATCGCGCTTGCGCTGCACCCAGCCCGAGACGCGCACGGTCTGGCCGACATGCTCGGCGCGGAGCTGGCCGCAGGTGTGGGTGCGGTAGGCGTGCATGAACATCGTCCCTGTGAGCCCGGGACGATGTGCGGGCGCGACGCGCGCTGGCCTCACCCCCGGCCGTGAAATCGGAAGCGGGAAAAGGCACAGATTCGCAGGCGAAGTCAACTTCCCTTCCCCGCTTGCGGGGAAGGTGCCCGAAGGGCGGATGGGGAGCCGACGGAGTGCTCCTTGTTGAGACACCACGTCGGGTCCCCTCCGGCCCTTCGGGCCACCTCCCCACTTCGTGGGGAGGACCTGACTACGACACCTGCACGCCCTGGCTCACCAGCGGCAGGGTGCGGATGCGCTTGCCGGTCGCGGCGAAGATGGCGTTCGCCACCGCCGGCCCGATCGGCGGCACGCCAGGCTCGCCGACACCGGTCGGCGGCTGGGTCGAGGGCAGGATGTGGACCTCGACACGCGGCATCTGCTCGATGCGCAGCGGGGTATAGTCGTGGAAGTTCGACTGCTCGACGGCGCCACCCTTCAAGGTGATGGCCTCGGCGAAGATCGAGGACAGGCCGAAGCCGATGCCACCCTCCATCTGGGCCCTCACCACATCTGGATTGACGGCGATGCCGCAATCGACGGCGCACACCACGCGATCGACCGTCACCTTGCCCTTGTCGTCGACCGTCACCTCGGCGACCTGTGCCACGTAGGAGTGGAACGACTCGTGCACGGCGATGCCCCTGCCCTTGCCCTTGGCCAGCGGCTTGCCCCAGCCGGCCTTCTCGGCCGCGAGGTTCAGCACGGCGAGGTGACGCGGGTGCCTGGCCAGCAGGCCACGGCGCAGCGCGACCGGGTCCTTGTTGGCGGCATGCGCCAGCTCGTCCATGAAGACCTCGGTCGAATAGGCGGTGTGTGTGCTGCCGACCGAGCGCCACCATAGCACCGGCACGCCCACCTGGGTGGTGTGCAGGTCGACATGCAGGTTGGGGATGCCGTAGGGCAAGGTCGATGCGCCCTCGACCGAGGTGGCGTCGACGCCGTTCTTCACCAGGCCGCCCTCGAACGGCGTGCCCGCGACGATCGACTGGCCGACGATGCGGTGCTGCCAGCCGACGATATTGCCCTGGGCGTCCAGCCCGGCACGCAGCCGATGGAAATACATCGGCCGGTAGCGACCGCCGCGGATGTCGTCCTCGCGGGTCCAGACCAGCCGGATCGGCTTGCCCGCCGCCTTGGCGATGGTCACGCCCTCGACGATGTAGTCGGAGGCGGCATTGGCCCGCCGGCCGAAGCTGCCGCCGGCGAACAGCGTGTTGATCACCACGCGGTCGGGCGGCAGGCCCGCCGCCTTGGCGGCGTTGATCTGGTCGATGGTCTGGAACTGGTCACCGGCCCAGATCTCGCACGAGTCGGCCGACAGCCGCACGACGCAGGTCAGGGGCTCCATGGGCGCATGCGCCAGGTAGGGGAACTCGAAGTCGGCCTCGATCGTCCTGGCCGAGCGCATGATCGCGGCCGCGGCGTCGCCGGCCGTCTTGGCGACTGTGCCCGGCTTGGCTGCGAGCTCCCTATAGGAGGCCATGAGCGCGGCGCTGTCGCGCTTTTCGGCGGCGCTGTCATCCCATGTCACCGCCAGCGCCTCGCGGCCCTTGATCGCCGCCCAGGTGTTGGCTGCCACGACCGCCACGCCGGCCGGTACCTGCACCACGTCGACGACACCGGGGACTTGCCTGGCCTTGGCGGCGTCGAACGATGCGACCTTGGCGCCGAACAACGGCGGCCGCTGCACGACGGCCACCAGCGCGTCGGGGATGCGCTGGTCGATGGCGAACACGGCAGTGCCGGTGCTTTTCGCCTGCATGTCCAGCCGCGGCGTCTGCTTGCCGATCAGGCGGAAGATCGTGGGGTCCTTCAGCGGCGGGTCGGTCGGCGGCACCTCCTTGGCCGCCAGCTCGACAAGCTCGCCGAACGTGGCGTGCTTGCCCGATCGCAGGCTCACGACGCTGCGCTCGACCTTGACCTGGCCGACCGGCACGTTCCAGCTCTTGGCCGCTGCGGCAACCAGCATGGCGCGGGCCGCAGCGCCTGCCTTGCGCAGCTGCATCCACGAATTATGGATCGACGAGCTGCCGCCGGTGCCCTGCACCGTGCCGCCCCAGTCGATGTTGCCGTAGACCTTGCCGTCGGCCGGTGCGGCCACGACCTTCACGCTGGCCCAGTCGGCGTCGAGCTCCTCGGCCAGGACCGTCGCCAGGCCGGTATGGGCGCCCTGCCCCATCTCCAGGTGCTTGGCGAACACAGTCACCGAGTTGTCCTTGCCGATGCGCACGAAAGCGTTCGGCGCCAGCGCGCCGTCGGCCGTCAGCATCTGTGCCTTGGCCGGGCGCCAGTGGAAGGCGACGACCAGCGCGGCGCCGCCGGCGGCGGCACCGGCCAGGAAGCCGCGGCGGCTGGCGGTGGAAGAAGTATCGATGCGACCCAGCATGTGATCCTCCCTCAGCCCTGCAGGCTCTTGGCCGCCGTGTGGATGGCGGCACGGATCCGCTGGTAGGTCGCGCATCGACAGATATTGCCGTTCATCGCCGCATTGATATCGGCGTCGTTCGGCTTGGCATTCTGCGTCAGCAACGCCGTGGCCGACATGATCTGGCCGGACTGGCAGTAGCCGCATTGCGGCACCTCCAGCCGCACCCAGGCCGCCTGCACAGCCTGCGCGGCCTTGCCCTGGAGTCCTTCGATGGTGGTGACCTTCTGGCCCGACACCGCCGAGACAGGCGTGATGCAGGAGCGGATCGGCTGGCCGTCGACATGCACCGTGCAGGCCCCGCACTGCGCCATGCCACAGCCGAACTTGGTGCCCGTCAGGCCGACGACACCGCGGATTGCCCATAAGAGAGGCATGTCGTCAGGCACATCCAGCGACAGGTCCTTGCCATTCAGTGAAAGGGAAACGGCCATGACTCCTCCAGAACCCGGGTGATCGGTGCGTGCACGTTCGCTTCTGCGGTGGTGGCCGCGTGCAGCGCTGGACGTCAGATGGGAAGCGGCGGCGTGCCTGCCAACGCAGGCTCACGGCCCGGTGAAGACGCGCGGTGTCTGCGCGGTTGTGCGCGAACCCTTTCCTCGACCCCGGGCAACGGGCTATACAGCCTTGCAGTATGCAATTGATCACCACCACTGACGCCCTTGCGGCGTTCTGCGATCGCCTGGGCGAGGCCGACTACGTCACCGTCGACACCGAGTTCATGCGCGAGCGGACCTATTGGCCGCAGCTCTGCCTCGTGCAGCTGGGCGGCCCGGACGAGGCTGCCGCCATCGATGCGCTGGCGCCGGAAATCGATCTCGCACCGCTGTATGCGGTGCTCGACAATCCCAGCGTGCTCAAGGTCTTCCATGCCGCACGGCAGGATCTGGAGATCTTCTTCAACAAGACCGGCCGCCTGCCCAATCCGCTGTTCGACACCCAGGTCGCCGCCATGGTCTGCGGCTTCGGCGACCAGGTGGCCTACGACACCCTTGCCGCGCGCATGGCCAAGGCGCGCATCGACAAGTCGAGCCGCTTCACCGACTGGAGCCGCCGGCCGCTGAGCGAGAAGCAGCTGCACTACGCGCTGGCCGACGTGACCCATCTGCGCGTGGTCTACGAAAAGCTGCGCGACCGCCTCGAGAAGACCCATCGCAGCGCCTGGATTGCCGAGGAGATGGCGATCCTGCGCGACCCCGCCACCTTCCAGGTCCAGCCCGAGCAGGCCTGGCGCCGGCTGAAGCCGCGCAATCCCTCGCCGCGGGCGATGGTGGTGCTGCGCGAGCTGGCAGCCTGGCGCGAGCGCGAGGCGCAGCGCGTGGACGTGCCGCGCCAGCGCATCCTGCGCGACGAGCAGATCCTGGAGATAGCCGCGCACCTGCCGAAATCGGTCGCCGACCTCGGCCACACGCGCGGCCTGGGCAAAGGCTTCGTGGAGGGCAAGCAGGGCCAAGCGGTGCTCGAGGTCATCGCGCGCGCGCTCGAGATTCCCGAGTCCGAGCTGCCGGCGCGCGAGCGGCCGGCCGAGGCGCTGCAGGTGCCGGGCGCGGTCGTCGATCTGCTGAAGGTGCTGCTGCGGCTGCGCTGCGATGCCACCGGCGTGGCCACCCGCCTGGTCGCGTCGTCGGACGATCTCGACCGCCTGGCGGCCGGCAAGCGCGACGTCGACTGCCTGCACGGCTGGCGTGCCGAGACGTTCGGCAACGATGCGCTGCGGTTGATCGCGGGCGAGCTGGCGCTGGCCCTGAAGGGCGACAGGATCGAGCTGATCGACGTCGTGGCTTGATTGCTTCTTCCCTTCCCCGCTTGCGGGGAAGGTGGCCGAAGGCCGGATGGGGAGCCGACGTGGTTCTTGTAACCGAGACCACGTCATCTCCCCTCCGCCCCTTCGGGGCACCTCCCCACTGGCGTGGGGAGGATTGAGGAAGCTACACGAACACCACGTCGTGGCGCACGTCGAAGGCGGCGGCGACCGCCGCCAGGCGACGACCGGTGACGTCGCCGAGCAGGTTGCGCAGCGCCGTGGGCACCACCAGCTCGACCAGCTTGTCGGAACGGCGCAGCGCGATCTGCGTCAGCAGCCCGGGCGCGCCGCCCGAGAGGTTGTAGGCCAGGCGCAGCGCGGTTCCCAGGCGCCGCGCAAAGCGCTGGTCGTCGAGCCCGGTCACTGTCGTGGCCGTCGCCACGGCGCGGTCCTTGATATTGCTGTCGTAGCGCCACGCCATGGTCAGCGCCAGGGTGGCGCGCTCGCGATGGTCCATGCCCGGCGCCGGCAGCTGCAGCACCCGTTCGTAGGCCATCACCGCGCGATAGTCGGGATGGTCGTCCCAGCCGATGTCGCTGAGATGGCATGCCGCCAAGCGCAGGATGCGCTCGCTGGTGCTCTCGCCGGCGAAGATCGGCGTCAGCCAGTCGAAGATCTCGACCGGGGACAGGGTGAAGCGGCGCCAATGCGCCCCTTCGTCCTCCGCGAAGGCGATCAGCGGATGGCGCGCCTTCTCGGCCTCCGGCAGCTGCGAGTAGTAGAAGCCCTCGCGCAGGCCGAAGGCCGAGAACGCCACCTGCCGCGGCTTCAGCGCGCCGATCACGCGCTCCAGCGCCAGGGCCGCCAGCGGCAGGCTCTCCAGCCGCCGTTTCGAGACGCCGGTCATCTTCTCCAGCGACTTCAGGCTCTGCCCGGCGATGATCTGGGCCAGCTCGCGCACCGCCTCGGCCGGCGCCGTGTACTGGTGGATGATGTGCAGCGGATAGTCGGTCTTCTCCATGTACAGACGCGCGAAGGCGCGCCAGGCGCCGCCCACCGGATAGAATGTGCGGCCGCGGCACTGATCGAGCCAGCTCACGCCCGCGATCGCCTGCTCGACCGCACGCCGCGGGTCGCGGCCGGCGGTCAGCAGCCGCAACGGGCCGATGGGCAAGGTGGTCGATGGGCCCAGCCGGTCGCCGTTGAGGCTCACAAGCTCCAGGCTGCCACCGCCGAGGTCTCCCATCACCCCGTCGACGGCCGGAATGCCGCACATGACACCGAGGCCCGAGAGGCGCGCCTCCTCCTCGCCACTGATGATCCGGGTGGTGATGCCGGTGATCGCCCCGATCCGGCGCACGAAGTCGGCGCCGTCGCTGGCATCGCGCACGGCCGCCGTGGCCAGCAGGTCCAGCCGCGACACCTCCATGTTGCGTGCCAGCGCCGCGAAGCGCTCGATGTTGGCCAGCGCCATCTCCACGCCGGGCGCGTGCAGGCGCCCGGTCACGTCGAGCTCGCGCGCCAGTCCGCACAGCACCTTTTCATTGAAGACGGGCAGCGGCGAGCGGTTGGCTCGCTCGTAGACGACCAGACGAATCGAGTTTGACCCGATGTCGATGATGGCGACGCGCCCGCTCTGCATGGCGGGCGTTGAATACCCGAAAAACCCCGCCGATGGCAGCGGGAAAAACCGCCGCAGGCTCTTCCCTTCCCCGCTTGCGCGGAAGGTAGCCGAGTACGGCTCTCCTCCGGCCCTTCGGGCCGCCTCCCCAACTTTCGTTGGGGAGGAAATATTGTCACATCATTGTCATGCAGCCTGTTTCGGCACCGGGCCGACATAGCGCGACAGCGGCCGGATGATGCGCCCGCCCCGCTCCTGCTCGAAGACATGCGCGCACCAGCCGACGGCGCGCCCGACCCCGAACAGCGGCGTGAACGCCGCCCGCGGGATGCCGACGGCCTCCAGCGCCAGAGCCGTGTAGAACTCGACGTTGGTATCCAGCCGCCGGCCCGGCTTCAGGCGCCGCAGCGTCGCCAGGGCCTGGCGCTCGACCTCGGCCGCGAAAGCCAGCCGGCCGGAGGACGGCCCCAGGTCGCGCACCACCTGCTTGAGCACATCGGCGCGCGGATCGCGCACCTTGTAGATGCGGTGCCCGAAGCCCATCAGGCGGCTGCCATCGACCACGGCCTGCTCCAGCCACGGCCCGATATTGTCGATGGTGCCGATCTCGTCGAGCATATCCAGCACCGGCCCCGGCGCGCCGCCGTGCAGCGGCCCCTTCAACGCGCACAGGCCGCCGATCACCGCCGAGACCAGGCCGGCGCGCGTCGAGGCGATCACCCGCGCGGTGAAGGTCGAGGCGTTGAAGCCGTGATCGGCGACGGTCGCGAGATAGACGTCGAGCGCGCGCGCATGGGCCTGCGGCGCCGGCGCGCCGCGCAGCATGCGCAGCAGGTCGGCGGCGGTGCCCAGCGCCGGATCGGGCGCCACCGGCGCGTCACCCGCGCCATGGCGCAGCAGAGCCGCCAGGAATACCGGCAAGGCGCCGCAGACCCTGACATGCGCCGGTAGCCGATCCTCGTCCGGCAGCAGCGCCAGCCCGACCCGCAGCGCCTCGATCGGCGTCAGCCTGCCGGCGACCGACAGCAGCCCCGGCACCAGGGCGAATGCCGCCTGCCGCGCCGCTCCCAGGTCCCGGCGCACCGCCGCGACGTCGCCGCCATCGGCGGTGAACCCGTCCCACAGCAGGGCGGCCACGTCCTCCAGGCCGCCATGGCGGACAAGATCCTCGATCATCGCGCCGCGCACGATCAGCGTGCCGGCCTCGCCGTCGACATGGCTGAGCACGGTCTCACCCGCCATCACGCCATCGAGACCATCATTGTGTCCGATCTTCATCGCGCCCTCCTCGGTTGCCGCATGCAGATCGAGACATGATATTGGTCAATATACTTGTCAATTTTGAATAGATTGATCAATATATTGATATGCTAGATCAAGCTTCACTGACGGCGGCCGAAGCTGCTTCCGCGTTGGGCATCAATCGCCAGACGCTGTACGCCTATGTCAGCCGCGGCCTCATCCGTTCCGAGGAGGGTGCCGGCCGGGGCCGCCGCTACCGCGCCGAGGACATCCGGCAGCTGGCCGAGCGCAAGGCGCGCGGCCGCGGCGCCGAGGCGGTGGCCGGCCAGGCGCTGCATTTCGGCACGCCGGTGCTCGACTCCAGCCTCACGCTGATCGAGGCCGACCGACTACTCTATCGCGGCCAGGACGCCTGCCGGCTGGCCGAGCATGCCAGCCTGGAGCACGTGGCGCGGCTGCTGTGGGACGTGCCTGCCGATCCCTTCGCCGCCGCCGAGAGCCTGCCGGTGATCGGCTCGGCACTGCGCGCCATCTGGCCCGGCGCCGCGTCCTTCCCGCCGATCGACCGGTGCCTGGCGATGCTGCCGGTGGCGGCGGCCAGCGACACACGCGCCTTCGCCCGCGATCCCGCCGCCACGGCCGCGACCGGGGCCCGGCTGGTGCGGCTGCTGGCCGGCGCCATATCGGGCCGGCCCTCCACCGCGGCCCCGGTCCACCGGCAGCTCGCCGAGGCCTGGGGGCTGGACGAGCACGGCGCCGATCTGGCGCGCGCCGCCTTGGTGCTGAGCGCCGACCATGAGCTCAACGCCTCGACCTTTGCCGTGCGCATCGCGGCGTCGACCGGCGTCACGCCCTGGGGCGCGGTGATCGCGGGCCTGGCGGTGCTGCAGGGCCCCTATCACGGCGGCATGACACGCCGCGTCAGCGAGCTGTTCAGCAGCCTGCACGATGCCCCCGACCTCGACGCGGCGCTGGTCGAGCGCGTGCAAAGCGGCGCACGGGTGGCCGGCTTCGGCCACCGCCTCTACCCCGCGGGCGACCTGCGGGCGCGTTTCCTGCTGCAGCGCCTCTATCACCGCGTCGGCGATCGCGCCGAGACCCGGCTGGTGCGGCGCATGGTCGAGGCCGGTGCCCGCGTGCTGGGCGAGCCGCCCACGATCGACGTGGCGCTGGTGGCGATCGAGCGTGCATGCGCCCTGCCCAAGGGCGCCGCGCTGGCCCTCTTCCTGCTGGGCCGTTCGGTAGGCTGGATCGCGCATCTGCTGGAGCAGCGCGCCAGCACCGACATCATCCGCCCGCGCGCCCGCTACGTCGGAAAGCTGCCGGATGCCCAAATGGGAGCGCCGGCATCCTTGCCGGCACCGGCGCGAAGCGCCGGATCATGAGCCGGCAAGGATGCCGGCGCTCCCACTTCAAGCCTCGTCGAGGACGAGGCGCGGCACCGCGCCTGATGCAGCCTTGAGCGCGCTGCCGCGGCCGGAGAGCGACGGGTTGGTCATGAAATAGGTATGGGCGCTGAAGGCGTCGGCCGGCGCGACGCGGCGGGTGTAGCGCCCGTCAGAGGCCAGATCCCAGGACTGCGCCTCGTCCTTCAGGTTGGCGACCATGATCTGCTCGAGGATCTGCTGGTGCACGGTCGCGTTCTCGATCGGGATCAGGACCTCGACCCGGCGGTCGAGGTTGCGCGGCATCCAGTCGGCCGACGAGATGAAAACGCTGGCATGCCGCGACGGCAGCCGATAGCCGTTGCCGAAGCACACGATGCGGCAATGCTCCAGGAAGCGCCCGATGATGCTCTTGACGCGGATGTTGTCACTCAGGCCGGAGACGCCCGGCCGCAGGCAGCAGATGCCGCGCACCACGAGGTCGATCTGCACGCCGGCCTGCGAGGCGCGATAGAGCGCGTCGATGATCCCGGGATCGACCAGCGAGTTCATCTTGGCCCACAGCGCCGCCGGCTTGCCGGCCCGGGCCAGGTCGATCTCGCGCTCGATCAGGCGCACCAGCTTGTCGCGCAGCATCACCGGCGAGACCGCGATCTTCTCCATCCGCTCGGGCTGGGCATAGCCGGTCATGAAGTTGAACAGCCGCGCCGCGTCGCGGCCCATCGCCGGATCGCAGGTGAAGAACGACACATCGGTGTAGATGCGTGCCGTCACGGGGTGATAGTTGCCGGTGCCGAAATGCACGTAGGTGCGCGTGCCGCCGCCTTCGCGGCGCACCACCATCGAGACCTTGGCGTGGGTCTTCAGGTCGATGAAGCCGTAGACCACCTGCACGCCGGCGCGCTCCATGTCCTGGGCCCAGCGGATGTTGGCCTCCTCGTCGAAGCGGGCTTTCAGCTCGACCAGGGCGGTGACCGTCTTGCCGGCCTCGGCCGCCTCGATCAGCGCCTTGACGATCGGCGAGTCCTTGCTGGTGCGGTACAGCGTCTGCTTGATGGCGATCACGGCCGGATCGCGCGTCGCCTGGCGCAGGAACTGCACCACCACGTCGAAGCTTTCGTACGGATGGTGCACGACGATGTCCTTGGCGCGGATCGCGGCGAAGGAATCGCCACCGAAGTCGCGGATGCGCTCGGGGAAACGCGGCTCGTAGGGCCGGAACTTGAGGTCGGGCCGGTCATCGACGATCAGCGCCGACACGTCGCCGATGTTGAGGATGCGGTCGAGCTCGAACACGTCGACGGCGCCGCCGGTGAGCTCGAGCTGGTCGAACAGGAAGGCGCGCAGCGCCTCCGGCATGTCCGAGTTGACCGAGATCGACACCACCTCGCCGCGTCGCCGGCGCTTGAGCGCCGACTGGTAGATCTGCACCAGATCCTCGGCCTCCTCGGCGATCTCCACCTCGCTGTCGCGGATGACGCGGAAGCGGCCGCGATGGACCACGGCATGGCCCGGAAACAGGCGGTCGAGGAAAAGCTGGATCAGCTCCTCCAGCGGCAGGAAGCGGATCGAGGGTCCGGGCAGGCGCACGAAGCGGTCGATCTGCGGCGGCAGCGGCAGCAGCGCCATCAGGATGCGCTTGCCCTGCACCCGGCGCAGCTGGAGGATCTCGCAGAAGCCGAGGTTCTGGATGAACGGGAACGGATGCGCCGGGTCGACGGCCAGCGGCGTCAGCACCGGAAAGACGTGCTCGGTAAAATAGTCGCTGAGCCAGGCGCGCTCGCTCTCGGTGATCTCGCTGTCGTCGAGCACGGCGATATCGTGCCGACGCAGTTCCTGGCGCAGCGCATCCCAGACGTTCTGCTGCGTGTGCATCAATTCGGTGGCGGCCGCACGGATCGCGGCGAGTTGCCCGGCTGGCGTCAGCCCATCATCCGATAACAGGTTGGCGCGGGTCGGCAGCATGTCGCGCAGACCCGCGACGCGCACCATGTAGAACTCGTCGAGGTTGTTGGCCGAGATCGACAGGAAGCGCACACGCTCCAGCAGCGGATGCCGCGGGTTGCTGGCCTCCTCCAGCACGCGTGTGTTGAACGCCAGCCATGACAGCTCGCGATTGATGAAGCGGGCCGGTGTGTCGGCGATGGGCGGCGCAGCTGGGACCACCGCGATGGCGCTGTCCTTTGAAACCACCTCGACCGCCTGTGACACTGGCGCGTTCACCCTGACCTCGCTTTCACCGCTGTGACCGCGGCGCTTCCGACCGGGCATAGTAGCCCCTCCGGGATGGCAAAGTCATGACACCACGATTACAGGTCTTGGAATCTGCCCTGACGTGCAGGAATGCAGCCATGACAGTTCGCCGGCGCCGAAGCTGCTGTATGCTGCACCCAACAGAGAGGCCAGATCCGAACGATGAAAGAATTGGTGCTGATGCGGCATGCCAAGGCCGTCCCCCACACCGTGGCGCAAGGCGATCACGGCCGGCCGTTGAACGGGCGTGGCCACCGGGCCGCTTCCCTTGTCGCGCTCGAGCTGCGCCGGCGCGGCCTGCGCCCGGACCTGATCCTGTGCTCGCCGGCGCGCCGCACGCGCGAGACCCTGGACCACGTGCTGGATGCGTATCCGTCGCCGCCGCCCACGCGGCTGGAGCCCGAGCTCTACCTGGCCGAGGCCGAGCGCCTTGTCGATCGCTTCCGCCAGCTCGAGGCGGATGTCGGCTCGGCGCTGTTGATCGGCCACAACGAGGGGCTGGCCGAGGCCGCGATCCTGCTGGCCACGGCCGGCGAGCCGACGGCGCTGGCCTCGATGCGCGCCAAGTTCCCGACCGGTGCGGTGGCGTGGCTGCGCCTGCCCGTCGACGACTGGGCAGAGATCGGCGGCCGCAGCCGCGGCGAGCTCGTTGCCTTCATCCGGCCCCGCGATCTCGGGACCGAGGTGTGACACCATTCCGCTCGATCGTGATCACCGGTGCGTCCAGCGGCATCGGTGCGGCGCTGGCGCGCGACTATGCCGGCCAGGACACGCGCCTGGCGCTGGTCGGCCGTGACGGCTCGCGTCTGGACGCCGTCGCCGATGCCTGCCGCGCCCGCGGCGCCGAGGTCGAGGCCGCGACCATCGACATCACCGAGCGCCAGCAGCTCCAAGCCTGGCTGCTGGCGCAGGACGCCGCCCGCCCCATCGATCTCGTGGTCGCCAATGCCGGCGTGGCGCTGGAGAAAGGCCGTGACATCGGCGATGGCGAGGCGATGCGGCGCACTTTCGCCGTCAATGTCGACGGCACGCTCAACACCATCCTGCCGCTGCTGCCGGCGATGCGATCGCGCCGCCGCGGCCAGGTCGGCATCGTGAGCTCGCTGGCAGGCTTTATCGGCTTGCCGCGCGCCGCCGGCTACAACGCCAGCAAGGCCGCCGGCCGCGTGCTGGCCGAAAGCCTGCGCATCCAGCTCAAGGCCGACGGCGTCGGCGTCAGCGCCATCTGCCCTGGCTTCGTCGAAAGCCGCATCACGGGCGACAATGACTTCCCCATGCCGTTCCTGATGACCGCCGAGCGCGCATCGGCGATCATCCGCCGAGGGCTGGGACGCAACCATGCGCGCATTGCCTTTCCATGGCCGACGAAGGCCGCCGTGTGGCTGGCCATGGTGCTGCCGGGCGGCCTGACGTCGCGCCTGCTCGGCGGATAGCCCCACAGGCACCGCCGCACGACTCAGGCTCTGAAGGCGTCGGCCGCCGCCAGCAGGCGTGCCAGCGTGGTCCACAGACACAGGGCGGCGAAGACCCCGGCCAGCCAGGGAAACGCATCAGGCCACAGGCACATGGCGATGTAGAACAGCACGGTCTCCGTGCCCTCGACGATGCCGGTGCTGTAGTAGATCGTCTTGCGGCCATGCGTCGTGGTCGCCTCGCCGCGCTTGGCGGCAACGGCAGCCCAGGCCAGGAAGGACGTGCTGGTGCCCATGAAGCCGGTGAGCAGCAGCGCCGCCCAGACTGCGTTCTGCGGATCAGCAAGGCCAAACCCCAGGACCGTGACGGCGTAGAACACCATGTCGGCGACGATGTCGAAGTAGCCACCGAAATCGGTGAGCGCGGTCCGCCGCGCCACGGCACCGTCGAGGCCATCAAGCAGGCGGTTGGCCAGGATCACAACCAGCGCCGCGTCATAGTCCTGCGCTGCCAGCAGCGGCGGGACGAGCAGGCCGACCACCAGGCCCAGGCCGGTCAGCATGTTGGCGCCCACGCGCCGCTGCGCCAGCCAGGCGCCCGCCCGGTCGAGCGGCGGATCGATGAGACGGCGGACGAACGGGTCCAGCATCACGCGCTTCTCCCCAACGCTGCGGGGAGGACGATATCACCGCACCCTATAGCCGCGAGCGGTCGCCACCCTCGCCGCCGCCCGGAGGCCGCAGCGCCACGATGCCCGCGCCGCCGGGCCGCGGCGGCTCGGCCGGCGCCGGGTGCCCAGCCCCGGCGGACGACGCCTGCGCGGCGCGCTCGGTGGCCTCCAGCCGACGGTAGGCACGCCAGCTCAGTGGCAGGGTCGCAAGATACAGCAGCATGATGCACGGCAGCGTCACCCAGGGCGACGTCGCCAGCAGGCCGACCACCAGCGAGATGCCCAGGAAGATCGGCAGCACCAGGTGCGGCGGGATCCGGCCCTTCTTGAACGAATAGGTCGGCAGCTGGCTCACCATCAGCGCCGCGACGCCGATCAGGAAGGCGCCGCCGGTGACCGGGTGACGCAGCCAGCCCCAGGCGATATCGGGGCTGAGGCTGAGCATCAGCGGCACCAGCACCAGGAGCGCACCTACCGGCGCCGGCACGCCGGTGAAGAACGCGGCCGCCCAGACCGGCGGCGGCACGTCGGCGGCGAGGCCGACGTTGAAACGCGCCAGCCGCATGGCGCTGCAGATCGGGAACATCAAGGTCACGACCCAGCCCAGGCTGCCCGCCGCTTCCATGCTCGACAGGTAGACCAGCAGCGCCGGCGCCACGCCGAAGGCGCAGAAATCTGACAGCGAATCGAGCTCGGCGCCAAAGCGGCTGGTGACGTTGAGCCGGCGTGCGACGCGGCCGTCGAGGGCATCGAAGATCGCCGCGACGATCACCGCCAGGACGGCCGACCGGTAGTCGCCGGTGAGGCCGTAGCGGATCGCCGTCAGGCCCGAGCACAGCGCGATCGTGGTCAGCGCATTGGGCAGCAGGCGGTTGACCGACAAGCCGCGCAAAGCGCCGGGACGCGGCGCCGGAGGTGGTATGCCGGCCATGACAGGCCTCCCTGCCTCAGAGCTCGACCGCGGGCCGCGGCGCCGCATCGGCCGTCGCGGCATCGGCAATCACGGTCTCCCCGCCGATCATCCGCTGGCCCGGATACACCAGGGGCTGCACGCCATCGGGGAGATAGAGATCCGTGCGGCTGCCGAAGCGGATGAGGCCATAACGCTCGCCGGCCCGCACGCGTTGCCCAGGCCTGAGCTGGCAGACGATCCGGCGCGCCACCAGCCCGGCGATCTGCACCACCGCGGCCATCCGGCCATCGGGCAGGCGCAGGCTGACTGCCATCCGCTCGTTCTCGTCGCTGGCCTTGTCGTCGGCGGCGCTCAGGAACTTGCCGGGGTGATAGGCCACGACCTCGACCGCTGAATCGACCGGAATGCGGTTGATGTGGACGTCGAAGACGCTCAGGAAGGTGCTGACCCGCATCAGCGGCGCCGAGCCCAGGCCGAGCTCGGGCGGCGGCACAGCCGGACCCACCTCACGCACCAGCCCATCGGCCGGCGCGACGAACAATCCTTCGCGCTGCGGCGTGAGTCGCGGTGGATCACGAAAAAAGTAGACGCACCAAAGACTTAGAAGAAACAGCGGCCAGAACAGCGGGCCGATGAACAGCGCCGCCACCAGCGTCGCACCGGCAAAAATGCCGATGAATCGCCAGCCCTCACGATGGATGGGAATCAGGAAGTCAGCCAGCATCCCGGCGCCCTACAAGCTCATATTCAAATTCAAGATCACCTTCCAACACTTTATCAATCAAGGGATTTTGGGATGACGAACGTTTGACCAGGATAAATCAGGTTAGGATCGCGGATCTGGTTCTTGTTGGCTTCGTAGATCACGGTATAGCGCTGCCCGTCGCCGTAGCGGGCGCGGGCGATGTTCCACAGATTGTCACCCCGCACGATGGTGACAACCCCCGGCCGCGCCAATGTCATGCGCTCGAACGGCACCTCCAGGCGCGACGTGACACCCCCGCCCGCGCCGAGCTGGTCGATCCGCACCGTGCGTTTGCCCAGCGCGATTGCGTCGGCCGGCTGCAGGGTCCATCGCCCGTCGACTCCGGCGGTCGCGTCACCGGCCACGCGGTTGTCCACATAAACCCGCACGGTCGTGCCCGCGGGGGCCTGCCCGGTGACGGTCAGCTGCCCCTGCTCGTCATAGTCGACGGCGCCCAGCACCAGTTTGCCCGAGCGCGCCAGCGCATCGGGCCCGCCGGGCGCCTGGATCACCGTGCTCGGCCCGCCGGCCGCCGGCGTCGACACCACCAGCGGCAGCGACGCGGATGGGGCCGCACCGGCCTGCGGTGACGTTCCGGCCGCCGCGGGCGCCGTCAGCGCGCCGGACCGGACCGGGACATCCACAGTGATCGTACGGTCGGACCGTGCGATCTCCCGCCCGTCGCGGTGCTGCACCAGCCGCAGATCATGCGCTCCTGGCGCCAGCGGCGGGTCGATCACCACCACCCACTCGCCGCGTGCGTCGGCGTCCACCGCCGCCAGCACCCGCTCGCCGTCGAGCACGGTCACGCGCGCGCCCGGCGCGGCGCGGCCGGCGATCACGCCGCGCCCGTCAGGCGCGATGCGCGCGATGTCGAAGGTCGGGGCGATAGTCCCCGGCGCCATCGGCGGTACCGGGGCGGGCGTGGACGTCGTCGGCAATGCGGCCGGCGGCGCCGGCCGGGCCGCATCGGCTGACCGTGTCGCATCGGCGGGTGCCGGCGCAGCGGCCGGCGGCGGCGCCCCGGCGATTTGCGGTGCCGGGCTGCCGGCGGCAACCGGCGGCACGGCGGGGGCAGCAGCAGGGCCGGCCGGCCTCGCGCCCGTCGCCGGTGCGGACGGCGACGGTGCAGACGGCGCAGCCGCTGCCGGCGCCGCCCCCGGGGGCGCCCCGGCCGCTGCCGGCGGCGGACGGGTGGCATCGGCGACCTGCCCGCCTGCCGGCGTGCTGGCGTCGCGCTGCCAGGGCGTGATGCCGATCCAGTAGCTCGCGAAGATGCCGACCAGCAGGATCACACCCACGCCCGGCAGCCAGCGCGACAGGCGGAAGCTGGGACGCACGGCATTGCTTGCTGCGGCGGGCGCAACCCGGGTGGGCGCGCCCGACGGCGTGGTCACGCTGGCGACGGCCTCGGCCGAGGCCGCGGCCGAGCCCGGCACCACCCAGATGTCCTCATCGTCCGTTGGCGGCCGGGCATCGGGCGTGCTGGGCCGCTTGATCGTGACCCGCCGCGTCGTCGCCATGACGCTGTCGGCGACCGGCGCGCTGCGCAGCCGCTCGGCCGGCGGCTCGCGCGGCGACACCGGCGCCGGGTCGGCCTCGGGCGCGGCCGTATCAGGCGCCGGCGCGAATTTCTTCGCCAGCGCGGCCACGGCCGAGCGAATCGCCTCCTCGTCGGGAACGTCGGGCGGCGTTCCCGGGGGTGGGGTTGATTCGCGACTCATCGGCTCGTCCGTTGTACCTTTACGCACGCAGCACTTCGTGGGAACAGCATCATGCCACCGCGCGCCGGGCGCCGGAACCGCTTTCGGCGGCCGGCATCAGCGCTGGCGCTGTGGACGAACACCCCTCCATGCCGGCAGAAAGCCCCGTCATGACCAACGCTGCCCTCCCTGCCCTTCATGCTGTCTGCGTCTTTTGCGGCTCCAGCCCCGGATCCGACCCGCGCTATGCCCGCGAGGCGCGGCGGTTCGGACGCTTGCTGGCGGAGCACAAGGTGGGACTGGTTTATGGCGGCGGTGCGGTCGGCCTGATGGGCGCCGTGGCCGACGGCACATTGTCCACCGGCGGCCGTGTCGTGGGCATCATCCCGCGCTTCCTGCTGCGCGCCGAGGTCGGGCACGAGCACCTGAGCGAGCGTATCGTCGTCGAGACCATGCATGAGCGCAAGATGGCCATGTTCGAGCGGGCCGACGCCTTCGTCGTGCTGCCCGGCGGCATCGGCACGCTGGAGGAGCTGTTCGAGATCCTGTCCTGGCGCACGCTGTCCCTGCACGCCAAGCCGATGGTGGTGGTCGAGGCCGACGGCTACTGGGACCCGCTCAAGGCCCTGATCGAGCGCTGCGTGGCGACGCGCTTCGCACGGCCCGAGCTGCACGACCATATCCGCTTCGTGCCCACGGTCGACGCGGTGCTGCCCACCCTGACCGCCATGCCGACCGACCGGACTCCGTCCAAGATCGAGAAGACGTGAACGCATAAGGCCGGGCCGCGGCGCTCCAGCGCCGCTCATGATCCGGCGCCAGGCGCCGGTGTGGCACTCCAGCGCCGCGGCCCGACCGTTTGCCTCGCCTTGCCCGTCCCTGCCCCGTCCGCTAGAACCCGCGCGCCGGCGGGGCGTCGTGGGGCCACGCCGAGTCCTCCCTACTTCCACGGCAAAAGGTTGTTCCATGGCCAAGATCAAGGTGAAGAACCCGGTCGTCGAGATGGACGGCGACGAGATGACCCGCATCATCTGGCAGTTCATCAAGGACAAGCTGATCCTGCCGTACCTCGACATCGACCTGAAGTACTACGATCTCGGCATCGAAGCGCGGGATCGCACCAACGACCAGATCACGATCGATTCGGCCAAGGCGACGCAGCAGCACGGCGTGGCTGTGAAGTGCGCCACCATCACCCCCGACGAGGCGCGGGTGAAGGAGTTCAACCTCAAGGAGATGTGGAAGTCGCCCAACGGCACGATCCGCAACATCGTGGGCGGCACGATCTTCCGCGAGCCGATCGTGTGCAGGAACGTGCCGCGGCTGGTGCCGGGCTGGACCAAGCCGATCGTCATCGGCCGCCACGCCTTCGGCGACCAGTACCGCGCCACCGACTTCGTGGTGCCCGGCAAGGGCAAGCTGACCATCAAGTTCGAGGGCGAGGACGGCAAGACGATCGAGCACAACGTGTTCGACTTCCCCGGCGGCGGCGTCGCCATGGCGATGTACAACATCGACGACTCGATCATCGGCTTCGCGCGCAGCTCGTTCAACTACGGTCTGATCCGCGGCTGGCCGGTCTACCTGTCGACCAAGAACACGATCCTCAAGCGCTACGACGGCCGCTTCAAGGACCTGTTCCAGAAGGTGTTCGACGAGGAATTCGCCGCCAGGTTCAAGGAGAAGAAGCTCACCTACGAGCACCGGCTGATCGACGACATGGTGGCCTCGGCGCTGAAGTGGGAAGGCGCCTTCATCTGGGCGTGCAAGAACTACGACGGCGACGTGCAGAGCGACACCGTGGCCCAGGGCTTCGGCTCGCTGGGCATGATGACCTCGGTGCTGATGACGCCGGACGGCAAGACGGTCGAAGCCGAGGCGGCGCATGGCACGGTCACGCGCCACTACCGCGAGCACCAGAAGGGCAAGGCGACCTCGACCAACCCGATCGCCTCGATCTTCGCCTGGACCCAGGGCCTGAAGTACCGCGGCATGTTCGACGACACGCCGGATCTCGTGAAGTTCGCCGATACCCTGGAGAAGGTCTGCGTCGATGCCGTCGAGAGCGGCAAGATGACCAAGGACCTGGCGCTGCTGATCGGCCCCAACGAGCCGTGGCAGACGACGCAGCAGTTCCTCGACACGCTCGACGGCATGCTCAAGGAGCGCATGGCGACGTGGTGAGCCGCTAGCTTCCCGGTTACGCAGGATGAAGGGCCGGGCATGATCCCGGCCCTTTTTCTTTGCCGGGAGCCATCGCCAGCCCACCTTCTCGTCGACCCTCGCGCGAGGCTCAGGATGCAGCAATGGACAGGAGCACGGCCAGTGACGACGACGTTTCTTCCGGACGCAGTGCCGTTCACGGCGCTGTCATCGGCATGGCGGCAAGATGCATCTGCGGTGCACCGCGCGTTCCGATTGATCCGCCAGCTCTTCTATCGGGTATACTTGCGCCATGTCAGACAACACCGATGCGGTTGAGGTCATGAGCGAGCCCGGCGCCTTGCTCGACGAGCTCGTTGCGCTGCGCGAAGCGGTCGCCATGGAGGCCGCGGCGGCACTTGCCGACTGGCAACCCGGGATCACGCGCGCGGCCTTCACCCCCAGCGCCGCCAATCTCGCGGCGTATCTCGCGCTGCGCCGCCACGATCTCGGAGCGCTGCAGGACGAGCTGAGCTTCTGGGGCTTGTCCTCCCTGGGCCGGAGCGAAGGCCACGTCCTTGAGAGTCTCGACGCGGTCATCGCCGCCGTCGCCGCCATTGCCGGACAGCCCCTGCCGGCGGGTATTTCACGGCCTGATCGCCGTGCCTGGCAGCACGGGGAGATCATCCTGCGAGAGAACAAGCGCCTGCTGTTCGGCGCGGATCCTCACGGGCCCAAGACGCGCGTCATGGTCACCCTGCCGACCGAGGCAGCGACCGATCCCGGCCTGGTGCCGGCGCTGATCGCCGCTGGCACCGACTGCTTCCGAATCAACTGCGCGCACGACGATCCAACGATCTGGTCCGCGATGATCAGGCACGTGCGCGCCGCCGCCGAAAGCAGCCGCCATTGCCCGGTGCTCATGGACATCGCTGGCCCCAAGATCCGCATCGACGCGCTCTTTGATGAGCACATGCCGCGGCTCGCCGTCGATGACCGGTTCGCCCTGACCGGCGGCAACCCGCCCCCGGCGGATATCGGCATTCCCTCCGTTGCCTGTCAGGCTCCGGGTGTCGTCGGGGCGCTCGTCACCGGGGCGCAGGTGTGGTTCGACGACGGCAAGCTCGGCGCCGTGGTCGAACGCTGCGCACCGTGGGGCGCCGTGCTGCGCATCACGATCGCCCGTGACAAGGGCGTGCGGCTCAAGCGCAAGAAGGGGCTCAACTTTCCCGACACCGATGTCATGCTGCCGGCATTGACCCCAAAGGATCTCGCCGATCTCGATTTCGTGGCGAGCAACGCCGACATGGTCGGCTTTTCGTTCGTGCAGACGGCCGAGGACGTCCACTGGCTTCAGCGCGAGCTGGCGGCGCGCCGCGGCGCGGCCGCACCGCTGCCGGTGGTGCTGAAGATCGAAACCCGACGCGCGGTGGAAAACCTGCCACGGCTGATCGTCGCGGCGGCCGGCCGCCAGCCGCTCGCGGTGATGATCGCGCGCGGTGATCTCGCGCTGCACCTTGGGTTCAAGCGGCTGTCAGAAGTCCAGGAAGAGATCCTGTGGCTGTGCGAGGCGGCGCACGTGCCGGCGATCTGGGCGACGCAGGTGCTGGAGCAGCTGGTCCGCAAGGGCCTGCCGACACGCGCTGAGACGACCGATGCGGCCATGGGCCAGCGCGCCGAGTGCGTCATGCTCAACAAGGGGCCGCATCTTGTGGAAGGCGTAAGCTTTCTCGACGATGTGCTGCGCCGCATGGATCGCCACCAGCGCAAGAAGTCGGCCCGCCTCGCACCACTGCGGGCCTGGACAGCCATGCGTCCGGCGAGGCGCTGACCGGCACAGCCCTGGGATGGCGGCGTGTCCCAGAGCTACCTCGAGCCGGCGGACTGTCGGTAGCGCGCCCAGCCCTGCGCCCGCAGCGCGCACGCCGGACAGGTGCCACAGCCATAGCCCCAGGCATGCCGCGTGGCGCGGTCACCAAGGTAGCAGGTGTGGGTCTCGGCCACGACGAGATCCACCAGCGCCGTGCCGCCCAGCGCCTCGGCAAGCTGCCAGGTGGCGGCCTTGTCGAGCCACATCAGCGGCGTGTCGATCACCAGCCGGCGGTCGAGGCCCAGGGTCAGCGCGACCTGCAACGCCTTCAGCGTGTCGTCGCGGCAGTCAGGATAGCCCGAATAGTCGGTCTCGCACATGCCGCCGACCAGGCGCCTGAGGTCGCGGCGATAGGCGACGGCAGCGGCATAGGTAAAGAACAGGATGTTGCGGCCCGGCACAAAGGTGTTGGGCAGGCCGTTCTGCTCGAAGGCAATGGCGGCGTTGCTGGTCAGCGCCGTATCGCCGATGGCTGCCAGGGTGCGCAGGTCCAGGACGTGGTCCGCGCCCAGCCGCGACGCCCAGCGCGGAAAGCCGCGACGCAGGGCGAACCGCACCGCCTCGCGGCATGCCATCTCGATGGCATGCCGCTGGCCATAGTCGAAACCGACGGTCTCGACATGGTCGTAGCGATCGAGCGCCCAGGCGAGGCAGACAGTCGAGTCCTGGCCGCCCGAGAACAGCACGAGGGCACGGTCGGTCATGATGGTCCTCCTTGGCGATGACGCACCGTCGCTGACCCTGTACCCGGAATCACTGGTTGGTGACACACCTGTCATCCCGAGCGCAGCGAGGGATCTCCTGCGGCAGAGCGCACAGTGCGCCATTCGCAGGAGATCCCTCGCTGCGCTCGGGATGACAATGCCTGCGATCGACCATCGGTCAATCCCGCGTCCGCGCCCTTCTCCTCACAGGCCGCCGGCAGTCCGGATGGCGGCGCCGCCGCCACCAAGCTTGATCGGCTTGCCGGTGTCGACCAGCTTGGCGCCGTCCCAGCGGAAGACCATGGCGTTCTCCTCGACCATGTTCTGCACCACGATGGTCCTGCCGTCGCGCGAGAAGGCGATGCCCTGCGACCAGCGGCCGATCGGCGCTTCGGCGGCCTTGGTCAGGCGCATGCCGTCGACCCTGTAGACCACCAGGCGTCCGGTGGTGTGGAAGAACGGCGAGTCCTTGGGCCGGCCCGTGCCGTTGTGCAGGACGACGCCGCACCACTTGCCGTCCGGCGACAGCATCATGCCTTCCGGCGTCTCATAGCCGAGATCGACCCAGCCGACGGCGCGCGCCGGGTTCTTCGACAGGTCGATGACGGTCAAGGTGTCGACGTCGCCGGTGCCGCGGCCGACATTGGCGACCAGCGCCATCTTGCCGCCGGGATGCACCACCACCGGATAGGGCCGTGTGCCGACCGAGATCTCGCGCTTGGTGTCCTCGAGCTTCTCGCCGTCGATCTTCAGCACCTTCACCGTGTTGTCGCCGTACATCGACACCAGGGCGGTCTTGCCGTCGGGCGTGACCGCGACATGGCTGGGCGACGACGTGTCCTTGCCGATCGTGAGCTTCGTGAGCTCACGCGCCTCCTGGCCATTCAAGGCATACATCGACACGCTGCCTTCGTTGCGGTTGGCGACCAGCAGGAGCTTGCCGTCGGGCGTGATCGACATGCCGGACGGCGCCTTGCCGGCCTGGATCTGCCCGACCACCTTGGGCGGACTGGCCTTCAGGTCGATGATCGCGATCTTGTCGTCCGCCTCCTGCTTGGTGGGATCCTTGGCGTCGATCTTCATTGCCGAGGCGACATAGGCGACCGATCCGTCGCGCGCGACCGCCACCGACAGCGGCGGACCGACGACGCTGCCCGGCACGTCGATCTCGGCCAGCACCTTGGGCGGTGTGACACCCAGGTCGATCACCGTCGCCGTGTCCGGCTTGGGGCCGGCGACCACCTTGGGAACGCCATTGTCCAGCACCATCTTGCGGTCATTGGACGAGACCGCGATCTGGGCTGAGGCCTGAACGGACAGACACGCGAGCGACACAACGAACGCGACAGCGCCGGCGGACTTCGACATCGCTTCCTCCCATGGCCTTGAACGCAGGTCATGCCCGCGCCGGCTGCGAGCATAAACCTGCGTGCGTGCACCGCTCCAGAGGGGCTGACCGCGCCGCGCTCGAAAGCGGCGAGCAATCTCGCGCCCTGCTGGCCCGCGAAAGAAAAGCCCAAGCCTCTTGCACGGCCGGCCCGATCCTGTGCTAGCGTTCGCTCCAACAAACAACAGGACGGCACGGCGGCATCGGCCGCGGGTGACGTAGGAACGGAGGAAACCCATGCGCACCGCCTTGGCGGCCGTTGCGGCTGCCTTTCTGTCGGCTGTCGCCGGCCTGGCAGGTCCGGCCCTGGCTCAGAAGCACGGCGGCACGTTGCGTATCTACCATCGCGACATGCCCGCCAGCGCCTCGATCCACGAGGAAGCCACGGTCTCCACCAACATGCCGTTCATGGCGGTGTTCAACAACCTGGTGTTCTTCGACCCCGACGTGAAGATCAACAGCCCCGAGAAGCTCGTGGGCGAGCTGGCGACAAGCTGGGCGTGGAACGCCGACAATACCCGGCTCACCTTCCAGCTGCGCCAGGGCGTGAAGTGGCATGACGGCAAGCCGTTCACCAGCAAGGACGTGGTCTGCACCTGGAGCACCCTGTCCGGCCTCACCGCTCCCGAGAAGGGCGGCGACATGCGCAAGAACCCGCGCAAAGTGTGGTATCAGAACCTCAAGGAGATCACGACGAAAGGTGACTACGAAGTCACCTTCGTGCTGGGGCGTCCGCAACCATCATTCATCGCGATGCTCGCTGCCGGCTACTCGCCGGTCTATCCCTGCCACGTGCCGGCACGCGAGATGCGCACCAAGCCGATCGGCACCGGTCCCTTCAAGTTCGTCGAGATGCGGCGCAACGAATCGATCAGGCTCGTGCGCAATCCCGACTACTGGAAGCCGGGCCGGCCCTATCTCGATGCCATCGACTGGAAGATCATCGACAACCGCTCGACGCGCGTGCTGGCCTTCATCGCCGGCGAGTTCGACCTCACCTTCGATTCGGACATCACCTTCCCGCTGCTGAAGGACGTGCGTTCGCAGGCGCCCAAGGCCGTCTGCGAGGCGCGGCCCACCAACGTCAGCAACAACCTGATCGTCAACCGCGACGCGGCGCCCTTCAACAATCCCAAGATCCGGCTGGCGATGGCCATGGCGCTGGACCGCAAGACCTTCGTCGACATCCTGAGCCAGGGCAACGACAAGATCGGCGCCGCCATGCTGCCGGGGCCCGAGGGCGTCTGGGCGATGCCGGCCGACATGCTGGCGACGCTGCCCGGCTACGGGCCTGACACCGAAAAGAACCAGGCGGCGGCGCGCAAGATCATGGAGGAGCTGGGCTACAGCGACGCAAACCCGCTGAAGGTCAAGGTGGCGACCCGCAATATCGCCGTCTATCGCGACCCGGCCGTCCTGCTGATCGACCAGCTGAAGAAGATCCATATCGCGGGCGAGCTCGATGCGGTCGACACGGCGGTCTGGTTCTCCAAGATCGCGCGCAAGGACTACCAGGTCGGCCTCAACCTCACCGGCCTGGGCGTCGATGACCCCGACGTGAACTTCTACGAGAACTACAGCTGCGGCTCGGAGCGCAACTACACCGGCTACTGCAACAAGGAGGTCGATGCGCTGATCGACGCCCAGTCGCGCGAGGCCGATCGGGAGAAGCGCAAGAAGATGGTGTGGGAGGTGGAGCGCAAGCTGGTGGAGGACGTGGCGCGGCCGATCATCTCGCACAACGTCGCCAACACCTGCTGGCAGCCCCATCTCAAGGGTCTCGTGCTGCAATCCAACAGCATCTACAACGGCTGGCGCTTCGAGGGCGTCTGGCTCGACAAGTGAAGCGTGCGTGCGCGTACCAGTAGCGGAGGAAAACATGTCGTCTCGACTGGCATCGATCGGCGCCATGCTCACCGCCGTGGCGCTCGCCGCCGCCGCGCCGGCGCTGGCCCAGAAGTCCGGCGGCGTGCTGCACGTCACCCATCGCGACAACCCGCCGAGCGCCTCCATCCACGAGGAGGCCACGATCTCGACGGTCATGCCGTTCATGTCGCTCTACAACAACCTTGTCGTGTTCGATCCCAAGACCAAGCAGAACAGCCTCGATGCCATCGTTCCCGAGCTCGCGACCGCGTGGAAATGGAGCGAGGACGGCACGCAGCTCACCTTCACCCTGCGCGACGGCGTGAAATGGCACGATGGCAAGCCGTTCACCAGCGCCGACGTCAAGTGCACCTGGGACCGCATCATCGGCGCGACCGAGGCGCGGTTCCGCAAGAACCCGCGCAAGCCCTGGTACTTCAACCTCAAGGAGGTGACCACCAACGGCGACCGCGAGGTCACGTTCCGGCTTGGCCGGCCGCAGCCGTCGCTGCTCGCGATGCTGGCTGGCGCCTTCTCGCCGGTCTATCCCTGCCACGTGCCGGCGGCGCAGATGCGCACCAAGCCGATCGGCACCGGTCCGTTCAAGTTCGTCGAGTTCAAGCAGAACGAGTCGATGAAGGTGGTGCGCAATCCCGACTACTGGAAGCCGGGCCGGCCCTATCTCGATGCCATCGAGTTCACCATCATCGCCAACCGCTCGACGGCCCTGCTGGCCTTCATCGCCGGCAAGTTCGACCTCACCTTCACCGGTGAGGTCACGACGCCGCTCTTGAAGGACATCAAGTCGCAGGCACCGCAGGCCGTCTGTGAGATGCAGCCGACCAACACCCAGGCGAACCTGCTGGTCAATCGCGACAAGCCGCCGTTCGACGACGCGCGCGTGCGCCGCGCCATGGGCCTGGCGATCGACCGCAAGGCGTTCGTCGATATCGTGGCCGAGGGCAACGGCGACATCGGCGGCGCCATGCTGCCGCCACCGCAAGGCATCTGGGGCATGCCGCCCGACGTCCTGGCCACGGTCGCGGGCTATGCGCCCGACGTCGAGAAGAGCCGCGAGGAAGGCCGCAAGATCATGGCGGCGCTGGGCTACGGCCCGGACAAACCGCTGAAGATCAAGGTCTCGACCCGCAATATCGCCGCCTATCGCGACCCGGCCGTGATCCTGATCGACCACCTCAAGCAGGTCTATATCGAGGGCGAGCTGGAGCCGCTGGACACGCCCGTGTGGTACGCCCGCATGGCGCGCAAGGATTACTCGGTCGGCATGAACGTCCAGGGTATCGGCATCGATGATCCCGATGTCGTCTTCTACGAGACCTTCAGCTGCGGCTCCGAGCGCAACTACACGAACTATTGCAATCCCGAGCTGGAGAAGCTGTTCGACCAGCAATCGGTCATGACGGACCAGGCCAAGCGCCGGGCGCTGGTGTGGGAGATCGACAAGCGTCTGCAGGAGGACGGCGCGCGCCCGGTGATCTTCCATGGCCGCGCCGCCACCTGCTGGCAGCCGGCCGTCAAGGGCATCAACCTCGCGGTGAACACCATCTACAACCACTGGCGCTTCGAGGACGTCTGGCTGGACAAGTAGAGGCTGCGACCGCGCGAAACGGAGTCGGGGCATGGGCGCCTATCTCGTCAGACGGCTGGCACTGATGGTCCTGACGCTGTTCGGGATGTCGGTCGTGATCTTCGTCCTGCTGCGGATCGTGCCCGGCAACATCGCCGACATCCTGTTCGACTCGGCCGGCATGGTCGACCCGGCCGAGAAGGCCAGGATCGTCGCCGAGCTGGGCCTCGACCAGCCCATCGCCGCTCAGTACCTGAAATGGATCGGCGGCCTCTTCCAGGGTGACCTCGGCTACTCCTACCTGTCCGAGAAGCCCACGATCGAGGAGATCGCGCCACGCATCCCGATCACGGCCAAGCTGGCGCTGCTGGCGCTGATCTTCTCGACCGTGATCGGTGTGCCGCTGGGTGTCATCAGCGCCGTGCGGCAGAACAGCGGCCTGGACTACGTCATCCGCGTGCTCAGCCTGAGCGGCCTCTCTCTGCCCTCGTTCTGGCTGGGGCTGCTGATCCTCATGGCCGCGGTGCGCTATTTCGGCGACATCCCGATCTACACGCGCACGCCCGCCAGCCTGTGGGACGAGCTGCTGCTGTACAGCCTGCCAGCCGCCGCCGTCGGCTTCCGCAGCTCGGCGCTGGTGATGCGCCTGACGCGATCCTCGATGCTGGAGGTCCTGCGCCAGGACTACATCCGCACCGCCCGCTCCAAGGGCGCGTCCGCCGCCGCGGTCAACTTCAATCACGGCCTGCGCAACGCGGTCCTGCCGGTGATCACCATCATCGGTATCGAGGCGGCCTTTCTGCTGGGCGGCCTGATCGTCACCGAGACGGTGTTCAACATCCCCGGCGTGGCGCGCTTCCTGGTCGAGGCGATCCGCTGGCGCGACTACCCGATCGTACAGAACCTCGTGATGTTCATCGCGCTGGTGGTGGTCGTGGTGAACCTCATCGTCGACCTGCTCTACAGCGCGCTCGACCCGCGCATCCGGTACGCGGATTGACCATGACCGACTCGCGCATCGACTTCACCGCCGCCGACCACGCCGCCGAGCTGGCCAGGGCGGGAGCCCATGTCACCGGCTGGCGCGGCGCCACCCTGCTGCTGATCCGGCGCTATCCGCTGGGCGCCATCGGCGCCGTCATCTTCACCCTGTTCGTCTTCGCGGCGGTGTTCGCCGACGTCGTGGCGCCGATGGACCCGCTCTCGACCAACTCGAGAGCGTCCCTGGCGGCGCCCAGCGCCACCTACCTGCTGGGCGCCGATTTCATGGGGCGCGACGTCTTCAGCCGCCTGGTCTACGGCGCCCGCATCTCGCTGGCGGTCGGCCTGGGCGCGACCGCGCTCGGCTGCCTGTTCGGCATCCTGGTCGGCCTGCTGTCGGGCTATCTCGGCGGCTGGATCGACCTCGTGGTGCAGCGCGTCATCGACATCATGCAGTCGCTGCCGCTGCTGGTGATGGCGCTGGTGATGGCCGCCTCGCTGGGGCCGTCGTTGCGCAACACCATCATCGCGATCGCCATACCGCTGGTGCCCAACGTCGCGCGCGTCATCCGCTCCAACACGCTGTCGCTGCGCGAGATGCCGTTCGTCGAGGCGGCCCGCGCGGTCGGCATGGGCGAGCTGCGCATCGCCCTGCGGCACGTGCTGCCCAACACGCTGGCGCCGATCATCGTGCTGGCCACGGCCCAGCTCGGCTCGACCATCCTGACCGAGGCGTCGTTGTCGTTCCTCGGCCTGGGGGTGCCCGAGCCGCATCCGTCCTGGGGCCGCATGCTGTCCGAATCAGCCGCGGAATACGTGCGCACGGCGCCGTGGCTGGTGATCTTCCCGGGCGTGGCCATCAGCCTCATCGTGTTCGGCACCAACCTGCTGGGCGATGCGGTGCGCGACATCCTCGATCCACGCCAGCGGAGTTGAGCACGCATGGTCGTACAGTCCGCGTCCGCTTCCGCCGCCCTGGACGACGGCGTCGTCCTCGACGTGCGGGGCCTGAAGACCTACTTCTACACCCGCCAGGGCCTCTTGAAGGCGGTCGACGACGTCTCGTTCGCGGTGCGCAAGGGAGAGACGCTGGCCATCGTGGGTGAATCGGGCTGCGGCAAGAGCATCACGGCGCTGTCCCTGATCCGGCTCGTGCCGACGCCGCCGGGCCGCATCGTGGGCGGCGCCGTCAGCCTTGCCGGCACCGACCTGCTGCGGCTCGACGAGAAGGCGATGCGCGGCGTGCGCGGCAACGACATCTCGATGATCTTCCAGGAGCCGATGACGTCGCTCAACCCGGTCATGACCATCGGGCGGCAGATCGGCGAGGCCCTGATCCTGCACCAGGGCCTGACGCGTGCCGCGGCGCTGGCACGCGCGGTCGAGATGCTGCAGCTGGTGCGCATCCCGGAGCCCGAGCAGCGCGCCCGCGACTACCCGCACCAGCTCTCCGGCGGCATGCGCCAGCGCGCCATGATCGCGATGGCGCTGGCGTGCAATCCCAAGGTCCTGATCGCGGACGAGCCGACGACGGCGCTCGATGTCACCATCCAGGCCCAGATCCTCGATCTGATCGTCGACCTGCAGCGCCAGCTCGGCACCGCCGTGATCCTCATCACCCACGACCTCGGCGTGGTGGCCGAGACCGCGCAGCGCGTGATCGTCATGTATGCCGGCCGCAAGGTCGAGGAGGCGCCGGCGTCCGAGCTCTTCGCGCGGCCGCTGCACCCCTACACGTCGGGCCTGATGGCCTCGATCCCGCGCCTCGACCTGATCCGTGGCCATGTCGAGGCCGGCCGGCTGCAGGAGATCCCCGGCATGGTGCCGGCGCTCACCGACCTGCCGACCGGCTGCGCCTTCGCACCCCGCTGTCAGTTCGCGGTCGACCGCTGCCACGCCGACTATCCGCCCTACGAGGAGAAGCGGCCCGGCCGCTGGGCGGCCTGCTGGCGCTCGGATGAGCTCTACGGAGCGGCCCATGCCTGAAGCCGCCGCCAAGCCGGTGCTGGAGGTAAGCGGGCTGAAGAAGCATTTCCCGGTGCGCAAGGGCTTGCTGCGCCGCACGGTCGGCCATGTCTTCGCGGTCGACGGCGTCAGCTTCTCGATCGGCGAAGGAGAAACCCTGGGCCTGGTCGGCGAGAGCGGCTGCGGCAAGACCACGGTCGGCCGCGCCGTGCTGCGCCTGGTCGAGCCGACCGACGGCAGCATCCGGCTCGACGGCGCCGACATCACGGGCCTGCGCAAGGCCGAGCTGCGGCCGCATCGCCGCAAGATGCAGATCATCTTCCAGGACCCGTTCTCGTCGCTCAACCCGCGCATGTCGGCCGGCGACATCGTGGCTGAGCCACTGGGGGTGCACCGCGTGGCGCGCGGCAAGGCGCTGCGCGACGAGGTCGCCGCCCTGTTCGAGCGCGTCGGCCTGCGGCGGGCGCAGATGGATGCCTACCCGCACCAGTTCTCCGGCGGCCAGCGCCAGCGCATCGGCATCGCCCGGGCGCTGGCGCTGAACCCGAAGCTGATCATCGGCGACGAGCCGGTGTCGGCGCTGGACGTGTCGATCCAGGCGCAGGTGATCAACCTGCTGATGGACCTGCAGCGCGAGCGGCGCCTGTCCTACCTCTTCATCTCGCACAATCTGGCGGTGGTCGAGCATATCAGCCACCGCATCGCGGTGATGTATCTGGGCCGCATCGTCGAGCACACCGACAAGAAGACCCTGTTCACCAATCCGCTGCATCCCTACACCGAGGCGCTGCTGTCGGCGGTGCCGGTGCCCGACCCGGCCATCAAGCGCAAGAAGCTGGTCGTCCAGGGCGACGTGCCCAGCCCGGTGCGGCCGCCGCCCGGCTGCCACTTCCACACCCGCTGCCCCTACGCCGTCGATCGCTGCCGCATCGATTCGCCGGCGCTGCGCGAGGTGGTGCCGGGCCATCACGTGGCCTGCCATCTGCGCTAGGGTTCAACGGCTTGCGGTCCCCTTGGCGGCGGCGAATTCGACCTCCTCAGTCCGGTCGGACTTGAGCCGGACTGCGACCAGCACGTCCTCGATCAGCGCCCGAATGGTGATCTTGGGATGGATGAGGTGAATCTGGATCGATTTGATGTGGCGCCCCTGGGCAGCAGAGTGGAGCAAGGACGGCGTGTGCAGACCGGACGTGCATGTCAGGTAGACCGTGCCGTCGGTGAAGTCAGGGAAGAATTTGCCGCTGATCCTACCGCCCCTAAGGCTGTCGCCGCCGGGCCACGTGATGGAGCTGGCCGCAATCCATCCGACATAGGCCGCCGGCTTGACCACGCTGCCCTTGACGTCGTCGACCTTCACATAGATTTCCCCTGAGAAACTGGTCATCGTCCCGCCTCGTTGTGTGTGGACGCTCACACCCACCAACGCTTCCGGGCTGCGAAAATTTCATCCGACGATCGCCGGGCGAGGCTGACCGGCCGCGCAGTCGTTGCGCCATCGAAGGGCATGAGGCACATTTTTTCTGCTGATCGTTGCGATAAGGATTTCTTTGAGATGCGCAGTCTGAACCTCGACCAGCTGCGGACGCTCATCGAAGTAATCGAGCAAGGCAGCTTCTCGGCCGCGGCGCGCCAGCTCAACCTGACGCAGCCGGCGGTCAGCCTGCAGATCCGCGAGCTGGAGCAGCGCTTCGGCGTGTCGCTGATCGAGCGCATGGGCAAGACGGTGCATGCGACCACGCCAGGCCGCGAGCTGGTCGAGCATGCCCATCGGATCTTCCGAGAGTGCGATTTCGCCGCCTCGGCCATGCGCCGCTACCGCGACGGCTGGGTCGGCAGGGTGCATGTCGGCACCACCAACACGGCGCTGACCTACCAGCTGCCGCCGATCCTGCGGCGGCTGCGCCAGGAGCATCCCGGCATCGAGCTGCTGGTCACCAACATGCCAACCCGCGACACGCTGGAGAACATCATCCAGAACCGGATGGATCTCGGGCTGGTGACCCTGCCGGTCGACGACACGCATCTTCGGATCACGCCGCTGCGCCTGGAGATGCTGATGGCGATCCTGCCGGCCAGCACGCCCGACATCCCCGACGTGGTCACGCCCGAGTACGCCGCCCAGCATTCGCTGGTCCTCGAGCACGGCCGGGGCGCCGTGCACGCCCTGGTGATGCGGTGGCTGGCCAAGCAGCTGCCGCTGCCGCGCACGCCCATGCTGATGGGCACGATCGAGGCCATGAAGAAGGTGGTCGAGCTCGACCTCGGCATATCGATCGTGCCGGACGTCGCCGTCGCCGACCCCATCCCCGGCGTGGTCGTGCGGCCGCTCGATCCGCCCACCGCCTGCACGCTGGCGCTGATCGAGCACCGCAGCAAGCCCAACGAGCCGGCGCTGGAGATCGTGCGCAACGCGCTGCTCGAGCTCAAGGCCATCTCCGACGACGCGCCGGCGCCGGCGGCGTAGCGCCGCGCATCGCGACGGTCGCGAGCCCGGCGGGGGCAGGATAAGCTCGCCCCCAACCGATCCGAACCACGAGAGGAAACTTCCAGGATGACCACTTCCGAACTCTGGCAATGGGACGCCGTCGACCTCGCGGCAGCGATCCGCAGCCGCAAGGTCTCGAGCCTCGATGCGACCGTGGCGGTGATCGAGCGCATGCATGCGGTCAACCCCAAGGTCAACGCCGTCGTGCGCGACCTGTCGGACGAGGCGCTGGCGGCAGCGCGCGCCGCCGACGAGGCCGTGCGCCGCGGCGAGCGCCTGGGGCCGCTGCACGGCGTGCCCGTCACCATCAAGGAGAATGTCGACCAGCTGGGCCTGCCCACCATCAACGGCGTCGTCGCCTACAAGGACCTGACCGCCACCGAGGACAGCCCGCCGGTGGCCAACTGGAAGAAGGCCGGGGCGGTGATCGTGGGCCGCACCAACACACCGGCCTTCTCGCTGCGCTGGCACACCGACAACGACGTGCACGGCCCGACGCTCAACCCGTGGAGCCGGTCGCGCACGTCGGGCGGCTCCTCGGGCGGCGCCAGCGCCGCCCTGGCCGTCGGCATCGCGCCGCTGGCGCATGGCAACGACTACGGCGGCTCGATCCGCTACCCGGCCTATACCTGCGGCCTGGCCGGCATCCGCCCCACCATGGGCCGGGTCCCGGCCTTCAACCGCACGGCATCGGTCGAGCGCTCGCCGACCAACCAGCTGATGGCCGTGAACGGCCCGCTGGCGCGCAAGGTGCGCGACGTGCGCGTCGGCCTGGCGGCGATGTCGGGCCGCGATGCGCGCGATCCGATCTGGGTGCCCGCCCCCCTGGAGGGCGCGCCGCCGGCGGCGCCGGTGCGCGTCGCGCTGTGCGTGCAGCCCAAGGGCCAGTACACCCATCCGGCGGTCGCCGAGGCGGTGCGCAAGGCCGGCAAGGCCCTGGCCGACAACGGCTACGCCGTCGAGGAGGTCGAGCCGCCGGCATTCGAGGCGGCGTGCCAGGTGTGGCGCAAGCTGGTGTTCACCGAGACCCGGCACCTCACCTATGAGAGCATCGAGAAGCTGGGCGACGCGCAGGCGCGAAAGAGCGCCGGGCTGTGGCTGGAGCTGCAGCCCGACCTGTCGCTCAAGGAATACATGCAGGCGCTGGCCGAGGTGCTGACGCACCGTCGCGCCTGGGCCGCCTTCATGGAGACCTACGCGCTGATCATCGGCCCCAACTCGGGCGACCTGCCCTTCGAGGTCGGCTTCGACTGCAAGGACGTGCAGACCTTCCGCCACGTGCTCGACGCCCAGGCGCTGATGACCCTGGTCAACATGCTTGGGCTGCCGTCGGTGGCGGTGCCGGTCGGCACCACCGCCGTGCCCGACGCACCGCAAGGCCTGCCGCTGGGGGTCCAGATCATCGCCCAGCGCTTCCGCGAGGACCTGGCGCTCGACGCCGCCGAGATCGTCGAGGCGGTGCACGGGATCACGACGCCGATCGACCCGGTGTGGTAGGCTATCACGACCGAAGTCCCTCTTTGACGCGCACTTCCACATCATCGACCCGCGCTTTCCGCTGGCGGTCAACGAGGGCTACCTGCCGCCGGCCTATACGGTCGACGACTACTGGGCCGCGGCAGGCCCGCTGGGCGTCTCCGGCGGCGTCATCGTCTCGGCCTCGTTCCATGCCTACGACCAGGGCTACCTGCTCGATGCGCTGGCGCGTTTCGGTCCCTGCTATGTCGGCGTCACGCAGCTTCCCGAGACGGTCGACGATCAGACCATCCGCTACCTCGACCGAGCCGGGATGCGTGCTGTGCGCTTCATTTTCTACCGCGGCGTCACCACCCGTCGCTGCTCGAGCTGGTCTGGCGCGGCCACAAGGTCAAGGCCAGCGGCTTCGGCCGGGTCTCGCTCACCGTGCGCGCCACCCTCCAGGCGATCGCCGATGCCGACCAGACGGCACTGATGTTCGGCACCGACCTGCCCTCGACCCGCGCCAACCGTCCCTTCTACCCCAGCGACATCGACCTGATCGCCAGCACGCTGGGCCCGGCGCGCGCCGAGCGTGCCCTGTTCCACAACGCCATCGCCTGCTACCGCCCGGCACAGGCGCCGGTCTAGCCACGGACCATGGGTCAATCCGACTGGATCAGCTTGTCCGTCATCTTGATCATTCCGAAATATTCGATCGCGAGCGCCGGGTCGATGGGCGCGTATTTTTCGAAGCCATTGACCTTGTCGGCTTCGTAGTCGTTGCTGCCCTGCTTCGCCGTCTTGTATTTGCGAATGCGCTGCGCGGCGTACGGGATCCAGAGCTTGGGATCGGTGATCCACGGCGCGGTCGTCGGCGTGTCCTTGAACCAGAAGACGAGGCCGTCGTCGACCTTCTCCCTGAACCAATGCCAGTTGCGGAAGATGAAGCGCAGCTCAGAGGTCGTGATCGGCACGCCGGTCTGCAGGCCCATGTTGATCGGCATCTCCGTCTTGCCGACGACGTCCGCCATCGTGATGCCGTCGATGATGTAGTGGATCGTGCCGCCCCGGTACTCCATGACATACTCGATGCCGAACTTGCAGGCGCGGCGTATCGCCAGATACAGCGCCGCGTCCAGCGCGGTTTGCTTGGTCAGCGCATCCTTCAGCATGGCGACAAACGCGTCGTAGTCGCCAGGGACCCTGTTGTCGTTCTTCGGCATTCGGGAGATCGACTTGTCGTCCCGCACCGAGATCGGTGAATAGCGGCTCTTCAGCAGTTCATCGATGTAGATGCCGGTGCCTGGCACACTCGTGACATTGGCGAGGATCTTACGGGCGAGCGTCTGGCTCGTAATGAACTTCGCCTCGACCATGGTGATCGGCTGGTTGTAGTAGTTGATCAACGCCTTCTTCGCCAGGTCTTCGAGCTGAAGCAGCATGCCGACGGTCACGACACCGCCGCTTGCCTGGACTTCCTGCTTCTTGTGGGCGATCCATTTGTCCAGGTACTTGTCGCGCCAATCGGACACGCCGTAGAGCACATCGTACTTTGGTCTGAATCGCGTATGAAACATTTTTGAAATCCTGCAGACCATCGATATGCTTCCAACCATACGCCGCTTGTGGCTGAACGCAAAGCGAGCATTTCTCGACGCAACGCGTCTCTACCATAGATGGAAGGCCAGATGCTGTTCATGGTGATCGAGACCTTCCGCAATCAGGACGGCAAGGCGGTCTACCGCCGCCTCCGCGACAAGGGCCGCATGGTGCCGGAGGGCGTGACGTTCGTGAGCAGCTGGGTGTCGGCCGATCTCGGCCGCTGCTTCCAGGTCATGGAATGCGACGACGTCGCCCTGCTGCAGCGCTGGGTGACAGCGTGGTCCGACCTCGTCGCGTTCGAGATCGTGCCGGTGACGGCCGGCAAGGACACCGCAGCGGCGCTCGCGGGAGAACTCTGATCAGGCCGGCGGCAACGGCAGGCCGTGGGGCAGGACGAACAGCAGGATCACCGCCAGCACCATGGCCGTCGTGACGATGGCGGTGATGTAGGACACCGCGTCGCGGCGGCGCTCATGCGCGCGCCGCGCCCGATCGGCCCCATCACCGCCTTCCTGCGCCAGCTCGGCGGCATGGCGCAGCGCCAGCCCGCCGCTGGCGGCGATCAGCCGCGCCTCCTCGGCCGCAACGTCGATGAGGCGGGACGGCGGCAGGCGCGGCTTGATGCGGCGCCACTTGAGCCTGCGCAAGCGGCCGGCCATGGCACACCCCGCCGCTCAGCGCCGCCGCCGCGGCGGCGCCTGCTCGGCAGGGTCGTCGCGGGTGCGCTCTTCCGCCACGGGCCCGCCCGTGTTGGGCCGGTTCTCGGTCGCGTCCTCGCGACGGCGCGGCGCCGCCGGCGGCTTTCCGGGCTTGCCCGGTCCGGAGGGCGGCGGCGGCTGGGGCAGACCCGACGGATCGTTCTGCTCGCGTGTCATGCCCCAGGAACGGCCTGGGCACGGCAAAGGTTGCCGGCCGCCCGCCGGCGGTCAGGGTCAGTACGTGATCCGGTACCGATTGGGCGTGCTGTAGCCGCGGGCCTTCATGCAGCTGTCCATCAGCGTGGCGCTGCGGTTGCGGTCGTCGCGCGCCGCCATCTGATCGGGCAGCTGGGTCCGGCCCAGCCGCTGGTCGGTGCCGCCCAGCGTCGCCTCGCGGTCGGCGACGATGCCGCGCTCCTTGGCCAGCGGCCCCTCGATCTGGGACCGGCACAGCGCCTCGTCCTTGTGGCGCTGATCGTCGGAGATCCCGTCGCGGCTGTAGTCCGGCTTCGAGCAGGCGACCAGCGCCAGCGCCGCCACGATAGCGAAGCGCCCTTTCCAACCACGCACCATCAGTTCACCCCGCGGGCTGCGATAGCCTGTTCGATCGCCGTCAGCGCGGCGTCGGCCTGGGCGGCGTCGGGCCCGCCGCCCTGCGCCATGTCGGGCCGGCCGCCACCGCCCTTGCCGCCCAGCGTGGCGACCGCGGCACGCACCAGGTCGACCGCGCTCAGCCGCCCGGCCAGGTCCGCGGTGACGCCGACCACGGCCGAAGCCTTGCCGTCCTCGACCCCGATCAGGGCCACGACGCCCGAGCCGACCTGCTTCTTGAAGTCGTCGGCCATGCCCTTGAGGTCCTTGCCCGGCACGCCGTCCAGCCGCCGCGCGATCAGCTTGATGCCGGCGATCTCGCGCGGGCCGGCCTCGGCCCGCGCCGCGCCGCCGCCGGCCAGGGCCAGCGCGCGGCGCGCCTCGGCGATCTCGCGCTCCAGCTTGCGCTGGCCGTCGACCAGCGCCGTGATGCGGGCGGGCACGTCGTCCGGCCGCACGCGCAGCGCCGCCGCCGCCTCGGCGAGCTTGTCGCCCTGCTCGCGCACATAGGCTTCGGCCGCGGCGCCGGCCACCGCCTCGATGCGGCGCACGCCGGCCGCGACCGCGCCTTCCGACACGATCTTGAACAGGCCGATATCGCCGGTGCGCCGCGCATGGGTGCCGCCGCAGAGCTCGACGGAATACTCATCGCCGTCGCTGCCGCCGCCCATGCTGAGCACCCGCACCTCGTCGCCATACTTCTCGCCGAACAGCGCCATGGCGCCCGCCTTCACCGCCTCATCGGGCGTCATCAGCCGGGTCTCGACCGGCCCGTTCAGGCGGACATGGGCGTTGACCTCGTCCTCGACGTGGCGCAGCTCGTCGGGCGTCACCGCCTTGGGATGGCTGATGTCGAAGCGCAGCCGGTCAGGCGCCACCAGCGAGCCCTTCTGCGTGACGTGATCGCCCAGCCGGTTGCGCAGCGCCTTGTGCAGCAGGTGCGTCGCCGAATGGTGGGCGCGCAGCGCGGTGCGGCGCGCGACGTCGATGCTGAGCGTGACGTCGTCGCCGACCTTGATCTCACCCGACTCGACGACGCCGACATGGGCATGCACGTCGCCCAGCTTCTTCAGCGTGTCGCTCACCTGGAAGGCGCCCGACGCGGCCGTGATGCGGCCCGTGTCGCCCATCTGGCCGCCCGACTCGCCGTAGAACGGCGTCTGGTTGACGATGACCTGGCCCTTCTGGCCCGCCTTCAGCACCGGCACCTCGTGGCCGTCCGCCAGCAGCGCCAGCACCTTGCCCTCGGCGCTGTCGGCGTCGTAGCCGAGGAACTCGGTGGCCCCGACCTTCTCGTGCAGGTCGAACCAGATGGCCTCGTTGGCGGCCTCGCCCGAGCCCGCCCAGGCGGCGCGGGCCTTGGCCTTCTGCTCGGCCATGGCGCGGTCGAAGCCCCCAAGGTCGACGCCGATCCGGCGCGCCCGCAGCACGTCCTGCGTCAGGTCGAGCGGGAAGCCGTAGGTGTCGTAGAGCTTGAAGGCGACGTCGCCTTTCAGCGTGCCGCCCGCGCCCAGCTCCGCGGTCTCCTCCTCCAGGAGCCGCAGGCCGGTGCCGAGCGTGGCGCGGAATCGGGTCTCCTCCAGCTTCAGCGTCTCGGTGATCAGCGGCTGGGCCCGCATCAGCTCGGGGAAGGCGTCGCCCATCTGGTGCACCAGCTCCGGCACCAGCCTGTAGATCAGCGGCTCCCTGGCCCCCAGCATATGGGCGTGCCGCATGGCGCGGCGCATGATCCGGCGCAGCACGTAGCCGCGGCCCTCGTTGGACGGCAGCACGCCGTCGGCGATCAGGAACGAGCTGGCGCGCAGATGGTCGGCGATCACCCGGTGCGAGGGCGCCTGCGGCCCGTCGGGGGCGACGCCGGTGGCATGCGCGGAGGCCTCGATCAGGGCCCGCATCAGGTCGATGTCGTAGTTGTTGTGCTTGCCCTGCAGCACCGCCGCGAGGCGCTCCAGGCCCATGCCGGTGTCGATGGAAGGCCGCGGCAGGTCCAGGCGTTGATCCTTCGTGACCTGCTCGAACTGCATGAACACCAGGTTCCAGATCTCGATGAAGCGATCGCCGTCGGCATCGGCCGAGCCCGGCGGGCCGCCGGGGATGTCCTCGCCGTGATCGTAGAAGATCTCCGAGCACGGGCCGCACGGGCCGGTGTCGCCCATCGCCCAGAAATTGTCCGAGGTCGGGATGCGGATGATCCTGGAGTCGGGCAGGCCGGCGATCTTCTTCCAGTAGCCGGCCGCGTCGTCGTCGGTATGGAAGACGGTGACCAGCAGGCGCTCCCTGGGAATCCCGTACTCGCGGGTGATCAGGTTCCAGGCCAGCTCGATGGCGCGTTCCTTGAAGTAGTCGCCGAACGAGAAATTGCCCAGCATCTCGAAGAAGGTGTGGTGCCGCGCGGTGTAGCCGACATTCTCCAGGTCGTTGTGCTTGCCGCCGGCGCGCACGCATTTCTGCGACGTGGCCGCCGTGCTGTAGGGGCGCTTCTCCAGGCCGGTGAAGACGTTCTTGAACTGGACCATGCCGGCGTTGGTGAACATCAACGTCGGGTCGTTGCGCGGCACGAGCGGGCTCGACGGCACCACCTTGTGCTGGTTGTCGCCGAAGAACTCCAGAAACGTCCGCCGGATATCGCTCGTTGTCGCCATTGCCTTGTCTATCTGCGCCAGAGGCCGGCAGGCGCGAACCTCCGCGCGACCGATCCTATTGGAAAGTCAGGGTTCTTACCGCGCCGGCCCATCCGGTGTCCACATGGTGCCGGCCGGCCGCGCCTGCCAGGGCCCTGCATCCGATCCTTGTCAGCCGGGATGCGAAGGATCAAGCTTGCAGGGTGACGTCGGCGTTGCGTTGCGCCAGGGTAGAGAGCAAGGGAGACGCCCGACATGAGCGCACAACCATCGCCGCCAGGGGACGATGCACCCGGCATCATGGTCAGCGTCCCGGCCGAGCCGGTGCCGGCCCGCGCCGTCCTGCCGGCCCTGTACGAGCTCGTCGAGGCCCATACGCGCAACGCGCTCGCCACCGTGGCGGCCGAAGGCCGGACCATCTCGTGCAAGGCCGGCTGCGGCGCCTGCTGCCGGTATTTCGTTCCGGTCTCCGGCGTCGAGGCATATGCCCTGGCCGACCTGGTCGAGCGCATGCCCGAGCCGCGCCGCACGACGATCAAGAAGCGCTTCGCCGACGCCGAGGCCCGCCTGGCCGAGTGGCGGCCGTTCGACGAGCAGATCCGCGGCGAGCCGCTGCCCGACGACGAGCACAAGCGCATGGTGACGGAGTATTTCCACCTCGGCATCCCCTGCCCGTTCCTCGAGGCGGAAAGCTGCTCCATCCACCCCGACCGCCCGCTGGTGTGCCGCGAATACTTCGTGACGTCGCCGGCCGAGCATTGCGCCAGCCATGATGCCCGCCACCAGGTCAAGGGCGTGCGGCGCAAGTTCGTCGCCCATGCCCTGTGGTACCTGACCTCGGAGGAGCCGACGCCGAAGGCGACCGTGATGCCGCTGACCCTGGCCCTGCACTGGGTCAAGCACCGGGCCGGCGAGGAGCAGCGGCGCAAGGGCCTCGAATGGCTGCGCCGCTTCTCCCTGATCCTGGAGAACCTGGCGCGGAACCACCGGCTCAATGCAACACCGCCCGGAGACCGTGCATGACATCGTCCGGCATGGCCCCACCTGACGCGCCGCAGGTCGCCAGCGCCAATCTGCGCCTGCGCGTGGGCAACCTGACGGTCCAGGGGCGCATCACGGTGGCCACCGGACCGGTCAAGCCACAGGCCGTGCTGCCGGCGCTGCAGAACCTGGTGAACGCCGTGGTCACGGCCTCGGAGCAGGAGCTGGCCGATACCGGCTACAGCGTCTCCTGCAAGGCAGGGTGCGGCGCCTGCTGCCGCCAGCCGGTGCCGATCTCGGTCCCCGAGGCCTACTTCATCCGCGACCTGGTCGAGGCCATGCCCGAGCCGCGGCGCGCTGCGGTCAAGGCACGCTTCGGCGCCGCCCGCGAGCGCCTGCAGGCCGCCGGCCTGCACGACGCGGCCATGCATCTGGGCCAGATGTCGGTGCCCGACCTGCAGCGCCTGGACGCCGCCTATTTCGACCTCGGCCTGGCCTGCCCCTTCCTCGAGGACGAGAGCTGCTCCATCCACGCCGACCGGCCGCTGATATGCCGCGAGTACCTGGTGACCTCGCCGGCCGAGCGCTGCGCGCGGCCGCATGCCGGCGGCATCGAGCGGGTGGCGATCCCCAAGCTGTCGCTGCTGCTGCACCCGATCGGCGCCACCGCCAAGGGCGATTCGACCATGGCCCTGTCGGTGGCCCTGGACTGGGCCGATGCCCATCCCGACACCCTGCCCCTGCACAAGGGCACCGACTGGGTGCAGTACTTCCTCAGCCGGCTCGGCGAATTGCCGGCCAGCAGCGAGCCGCCACCACCGCCCGTCAGGCCGACCGCCGACAGCGACGTCGTCGCGGGCGTGCGCCTGCCGGCCGGTGACGTCGCCGCATCGGCGATGCTGCCGGTCATCCAGGCGCTGGCCGATGAAGGCGTGCGGGCGGCGGTCGCCGAGGTCGAGGCCATCGGCGATCGCGTCTCGTGCCGCGCCGGCTGCAACGCCTGCTGCCATCATCTCGTGACGGTGAGCGTGGCGGAGGCGCATCGGCTGGCCGATGTCGTCGCCCGGCTGCCCGAGCCACGCCAGGCGGCCGCGCGCCGGCGCTTCGCCGCGGCCGGGCAGGTCATATCCGGCTGGGACCGCGTCGGCGAGCTCGACCATCTGCTGGCCACCGCCGAGAGCAAGCCCGACCTGGAGCCGGCGTTCATGGCGCTGGGCCTGGCCTGCCCGCTGCTGGAGGAGGATGGCCGCTGCGCCATCTACGAGGAGCGGCCGCTGGTGTGCCGCGAGTACCTGGTGACGTCCGATCCCAGGCATTGCGCCTTCAAGGACGACGACGACGCGCGCCATCTGCGGCGGCTGCCCGTGGCCATGGTCGCGACCGCGGCGGCGCAGCTCGAGCTGGCCGACGACGCGCCGCGGCACTACGACCGGATCGACATCTTCCGTGCGCTGGCCTGGGTCGCGGGCCATCCCGACGCGTCGCCCCGCCTGCCGGCGCGGCGCTGGCTCGAGCGCTTCGCCCTGCGCCTGGGCGAGTCGCAGGCGGCGGCCGCGGTGACGGGGCGACGCATTCCCGAGGTGCCCGCCCTGGTCCCCTTCGGCGGCCGCGGCCCCAAGCCGGCGGAAGACGACACCGGTCCCGGGTTCGACATCCCCATGCCGCCGGGCGCGGTGTCGGCCGAGGCGATGCTGCCCAGCTTCCGCGCCTACACCAATGCCCTGGTCGCCAACGCGGTCGAGCAGGTCGTCGCCGCCGGCAAATCGGTCTCGTGCCGCGCCGGCTGCGGCGCCTGCTGCAGCCAGAGCGTGCCGATCTCGACCGTCGAGGCGCGGCGCCTGGCGGCCCTGGTCGAGGCCATACCCGAGCCGCGGCGCAGCGAGATCCGCGGCCGCTTCGCCGAGACCGAGCGGCGCATCGCCGAATCCGACCTCGCCGCCGACTACGACCGCTGGGTCACGCATTCCAGCGCGCGCGACCGCCACATCCCGCACGACTACTTCAAGCTCGGCATACCCTGCCCCTTCCTCGAGGCGGGAAGCTGCTCGATCTACGAGGAGCGGCCGCTGGTCTGCCGCGAGTACCTGGTGACCACGCCGGCCGAGAACTGCTCGCGCTACGGCGACCCGACGACCAGCATCGAGCTGGTGCCCAGCGCCTTCACGCATCTGGCGCTGCGGCATCTGGAGACGCCGTCGGGCGCGCGCACCGCCGAGACCGTGCCGCTGTCGCGCGCCCTGAGCTGGGCCGCGGCGCATCCCGCGACGGACGCGCCGCTGCATCCGGCGCGGGTCTGGATGAACCGCTTCCTGCACCGGCTGGAGAACGTGAAGAACTACGGCTACGCCGTGCGCTCCCTGTCGGAGGATGGTGGGAAGAGCTGATCCGGCGCGGGCAGCGCCGATCACGGCACATCCCTTCTCCCCGCGCAGGCGCCGGGCCGTCCGGGGAAGAGCGAGATTCAGCGGCAGAGCCTTCATGGTGAGCTTGTCGAACCATGAAGGCTCTCGCACAGCCATCAGTGCGTAGCGCTTCATGGTTCGACAAGCTCACCATGAAGCGCCATTGCCGCGAAGATGCCCGACTTTATCGAGAAGGAAACGTATTGACATCGCCGCTGTGCTTCGCGAAGAGTGCGGCCGCGATGATCAGGACCATCACGATCCGACGCCGACGCAGCATGCAACCTCTCCCGGGGCTGCGTGAGCGCGCGTCGTTGCATCGAGATCCCTAGCCGAGCAACATCGTCGCCACCGCGAAAAGGCCACGGGCACCCCCCGTGGCCTTTTCGTTTTTGGCCCTGCCCATCGCTTCCGCCACCGCCACCGACACCCGCCTGAAAGGACATGCCATGAGCATTGTCGCGCACGATCCGACGCAGAGCTTGATGGACATCACCGCCCGCCCTGACGCCGTGTTCGTGCGCGGTGACGGCAGCTGGCTCACCGATCACCGCGGGCGTCGGCATCTCGACTTCGTGCAGGGCTGGGCGGTCAACACGCTGGGCCACTGCCCGCCGCAGATCGCGCACACGCTTGCCGAGCAGGCCGCCAAGCTGATCACCCCCAGCCCCGCCTTCTACAACGAGCCGTCGCTGCAGCTGGCCGGACTGCTGACGCGCCACAGCTGCTTCGACCGCGTGTTCTTCTGCAACAGCGGCGGCGAGGCCAACGAGGGCGCCATCAAGCTGGCGCGCAAATGGGGCGCGCTGCGCAAGGACGGCGCCTACGGCATCATCACCTTCGGCGACGGCTTCCACGGCCGCACGCTGGCCACCATGTCGGCCTCGGGCAAGGCCGGCTGGGACGCGCTGTTCGAGCCCAAGGTGCCGGGCTTCGCCAAGGCGCGGCTCAACGACATCGCCTCGGTCGAGGCGCTGATCGACGGCAACACCGTGGCGGTGATGCTGGAGCCGGTGCAGGGCGAGGCCGGCGTCGTGCCGGCCACCCCCGGCTTCCTGCGCGAGCTGCGGACGCTCACGCGCAAGCGCGGCCTGCTGCTGATCTTCGACGAGATCCAGACCGGCATGGGCCGCAGCGGTGCGCTGTTCGCCTACCAGCATTTCGGCGTCGAGCCCGACATCATGACCCTGGGCAAGGGCATCGGCGGCGGCGTGCCGCTGGCGGCACTGCTGGCCAAGGAGACCGTCTCGTGCTTCGCGCATGGCGACCAGGGCGGCACGTTCAACGGCAACCCGCTGATGGCCGCGGTCGGGGTCACGGTGATGCAGACGCTGCTGGCGCCCGGCTTCCTCGACCAGGTGCGCGCCACCGGCAAGCACCTGTCGCGGCGGCTGGCGGCGCTGGCCGCCGAGACCGGCATGCACGGCGAGCGCGGGCTGGGCCTGCTGCGCGCCCTGATGCTGCGCAGCAGCGACGCGCCGGCCATTGTCGAGGCGGCCCGGCAGCTGCAGCCGGTGGGCCTGCTGCTCAATGCGCCGCGGCCGCACCTGCTGCGCTTCATGCCGGCGCTCACCGTCACCACGGCCGAGATCGACCGCATGGTCGAGCTGCTGCGCGAGGCGCTGGCCGTCGTGGCGGCGGCGGCACCATCGCGCGCGGCTTGACCGCCGGCACCGAAGCGCGTTGCCTTGAGGCCGCATCGCGGCCTGGGGCCGCGCGGGGAGCCAGCCATGTCGAAAGATCGTCCCGACGCCGCAGCACCGGCATCGCCGCAGGCGCTCCTGCCGGCGCTGCGGGCGCTGGTCGCCGAGGTCGTCGGCGCAGCCGTGGCCGAGGCCGAGGCCCAGGGCCGGCAGGTCTCCTGCGCCGCCGGCTGCGGTGCCTGCTGCCGACAGCTCGTGCCGATCGCGGATGTCGAAGCACAGGCCATCGCCGATCTGGTCGAGCGCCTGCCGCCAGCCCGGCGCGCCGAGATCGAGGCCCGCTTCGCCGAGGCCGAGCGCCGGATCGCAGCCTGGCAGCCGCTCGACAGCCTGCTCGATGCCGATGTCGACGCGCCCGCCGAGGAGCAGCTGCGCGTGGCCGCCGGGTATTTCCGGCTCGGCGTCGCCTGCCCGTTCCTGGAGGACGAAAGCTGCTCCATCTACCCCGAGCGGCCGCTGCTGTGCCGCGAGTACCTCGTCACGTCGCCCGCCGCCCATTGCGCGCGGCAATACGAGCTGCGCACGGACTCCGTGCGGCTGACCCGGCCCTCGTGGTCGCTGGCGCGCCTGGCCTCGGATGAGACGCCGCCGCAGCCGACCTATGTGCCCCTGTCGCTGGCGCTCTACTGGCAGCGCGAGCGCGCCCGGCCGGTCGCGCCGCAGCCGCTGGCCGTCTGGGTGGCCCGCTTCGAGGCCGCCAGCCGCCTGGTGGCCGAAAAGCTGGCGCAGGCCGAGCCCGACGCCGTGGTGGTGACGATGCACCGCACGACCGATGGAGGGGCGCCGTGACGGCAGCGGCCAAGCAGGTGCTGTGGAGCGGACACATCCTTTCCTCCCCCACCGCAGGTGGGGGAGGTGGCCGAAGGCCGGAGGGGGAGCTGACGTGGTCTCAGTTACATGGACCACGTCGGCTCCCCTCCGCCCCTTCGGGGCACCTCCCCAGCAAAGCTGGGGAGGAAAAGATGTGTCGGGAGATGAGCGCTGGAGTCGCGGCATGACCATGCGCCTGCTCTTCCTGCCCGGCGTCAGCGGCCAGGGCAGCTTCTGGGAACCGGTCGCGGCGCGGCTGCCGGCCGGCTGGGATTGCACGCTGATCGACTGGCCCGGCATGGGGCCGGTACCGCCGGCGCCCGATATGCGATCGTTCGACGATCTCGTGGCCGCGATCGCCGGCCGGCTCGATACGCCGGCCGTGCTGGTCGCCCAGTCGATGGGCGGCGTCGTGGCGATGCGCGCCGCGCTGCAGCGGCCCGACCGCGTGCCGGCGCTGGTGCTGACGGCGACCTCGGGCGGCATCGACCTGACATCGTTCGGTGCCGCTGACTGGCGGCCCGACTATCGCGTCACCTACCCGCAGGCGCCTTCCTGGGTCTACGCGCCGGGCCCGGACCTGTCGCCGGCCCTGGCCACGCTCGACATCCCCACCCTGCTGGTCTGGGCGACGCGCGATGCCATCAGTCCGCTGGCCGTCGGCCGCCACCTGGCAAGGCTGCTGCCGCGCGCCAGCCTGCTGGAGATCGACAGCGACGACCATTGGGTGGCGCGGGCCCATGCCGAGACGGTCGCGGCGGCGATCATGCGGCATGTGGCTGATAGCGTTCTGGAAAAGTAAAGTAGAATCAATAACTTGCAGATTTCGCCCTGTTTCGGGGCGTGACGCAAACGTCGCAAAATACGGAAACTGCCCACGCCGACCCCGATGGGCCTTGCCCATGGAAATGACCAGGAACCGGGATCGGTCATGGCGCGCCTCGCCTTGGAGCGCAGTCCTCGAAAGATCGCCCTGTCATCCCGAGCGCCCCTTCGACAGGCTCAGGAGAGGGATCTCCCGCGAATGACGCACCGTGCGTCCTGCCGCAGGAGATCCCTCGCTACGCTCGGGATGACAGGTGATAGAAAAGATAACGGTGCCGGCCGAAGACGGCAGCGTGCTCCGTGTCGTGGAGCCGACGAAGCGCCCGTATGCCCCGGCGGCGGGTACGCGAACCTGATGCGTTATATTCTATTCTTTGATCAGGAACAAGACTTTTCATCCAGCGAGAACAACGACACGGGCGGCGCCGTGGGGTGCGCCGCCCGTGCGTGTCCGGAACCGACATCGTGGGGTCAGGATCGTCCCGGACCTGGCTGCCGGGCGAGATGCGCCGGCGGCCAGCCCCTCCCTGAGGCATGGCCGCCGGCAAGGGCCCCTCGCCCCTGAAGCGTGCTATTCGTCCTCGTCCCCCTCGCCGCCGGACGCATCCATCAGCGCGTTCGACAGGATGCCGGCATTGGTGCGGACGGCGGTCTCGATGGCCTGCGCCATCTCGGGATGATCGCGCAGGAACTGCTTGGCGTTCTCGCGGCCCTGGCCGATGCGCTGGCCGTCATAGGAGAACCACGAGCCCGACTTCTCGACGAGGCCGGCCTTCTGTCCCAGGTCGATCAGCTCGCCGACCTTGGAGATGCCTTCGCCGTACATGATGTCGAACTCGACCACCTTGAACGGCGGCGCCACCTTGTTCTTCACCACCTTCACGCGGGTCTGGTTGCCCACCACCTCCTCGCGATCCTTGATGGCGCCGATGCGGCGGATGTCGAGCCGCACCGAGGCGTAGAACTTCAGCGCATTGCCGCCGGTCGTGGTCTCGGGATTGCCGAACATCACGCCGATCTTCATGCGGATCTGGTTGATGAAGATCACCAGCGTGTTGGAGCGCGAGATCGAGGCCGTGAGCTTGCGCAGCGCCTGGCTCATCAGCCGCGCCTGCAGGCCGGGCAGCGAGTCGCCCATCTCGCCCTCGAGCTCGGCCTTGGGCACCAGGGCCGCCACCGAGTCGATCACCATCACGTCGATGGCGCCCGAGCGCACCAGCGTGTCGGCGATCTCCAGCGCCTGCTCGCCGGCATCGGGCTGCGAGATCAGCAGGTTGTCGACGTCGACACCCAGCTTCTTGGCGTAGCCCGGGTCCATCGCGTGCTCGGCGTCGATGAAGGCGCAGGTGCCGCCCTTCTTCTGCGCCTCGGCCACGCAATGCAGGGCCAGGGTCGTCTTGCCCGAGCTTTCCGGGCCGTAGATCTCGACGATGCGGCCCTTGGGCAGGCCGCCGATGCCGAGCGCGATGTCGAGCCCCAGCGAGCCGGTCGAGATGGCCTCGATCTCCAGAGCCTCGCGCTGCCCCAGCTTCATGATCGAGCCCTTGCCGAAGGCGCGCTCGATCTGGGCCAGCGCCGCGTCCAGCGCCTTGTTCTTGTTGTCCATGCCGTCCTTCTCAACCACCTTGAGCTGCGCCAGCGACATGCCGACCTCCTTGGTTTATCTCCGGCCCGGCGGGCCCTTGCAATGCTGATAAGTCCGTGAGGCAGCGCCAACGTACACTTTTTGTTCCACCCGGCAACGAGGAAATTAACCTCCTGATTTAATTTTAAAACTTGACACATGTTCTGGTATTGTTCGGATTTGACAGGTGCCATAGGACGCTTTCGGCCCTATCCCAGGTTTGAGGAGGCTCATGGCAGCCGCTCTTTTCCTGGGCTGCTCACGACGTTACATTTCTCGACAGGAGAGCTGCAGACATGGCGGATGCTTCTCCCGATCTCGGCGGGTCCTGACTTATCCGGGCAGTTGGCAGACATCGGCATGCAGCAGAGGGGCGTCCTTGATCCAGATGCGCGCGCCCTGCGAGCCGATATTCGCCGTTAGAGGGGTGTTGGCAGGCAGGCGGCCCCAGCTCTGCGGTTCGAGGGTTTCATGGCCAATGGTGATGCCGCCGAAGAGAACGAGAAATTCCAGCCCGCGCGGGTTGTCGACCGTGACGGTCGCACCGGCACCCCAATCCTCCAGGCGAACCGTTTCGTCGCCGTCGTCGAACAACACGGTCGCGCTGGCCGCGCCGGGTCGCGGACCGGCCTTTTCCCCTTCGCCGGGCTGGCGGACGATCTGCGCCTGATCGCCGGCGCGGAACTGCCAGAGGCGCACGAAGATGGTGCAGCCGTCCTTGGAGGCCGGAATATGCGACGTGCCTGGCGGGTTGCGGAAATAGCTGCCCGCAGGATAGGCGCCATGCTCGTCCTCGAAGACGCCATCGAGAACAACGATCTCTTCGCCGCCGCCATGGGTATGGCGCGGGAAGGCGCTGCCGGGGGCATAGCGCACGATCGATGTGGCGCGCGCGACCTCGCTGCCAATGCGGAACAGCATGCGCCGATCCACACCCGCGGCCGGACTCGCGATCCAGTCCAGCTTTGCGGCGTGGACGATGGCCGGCTGCGTCAGATCGTCATTGATGCGCATGGCGGCTTTTCTCCATGGTCAACACTATCCGGAATTGGACGTCGCCGGACTTCATTCTCTCGTAGGCTTCGGGGGCGTTCTCCAGCGGCATGGTCTCGATCATCGGACGCACGCCGGCGAGCACGCTGAAGTCCAGCGTCTTCTCGTTTTCGTATGGCGAGCCGGTGATCGAACCCACAACGCCGCGCTCGCCACCAACGAGCAAGCCTCCCGAGACGGCAAGCGGGTCCTTGCCGGCGCCGAGCAGAACCAACCGGCCGCCGGGCGCAAGACCGCTCAGGAGCGGCGAAGCGGCCGAAGCGCTTGCGATTGTGACGATGATGGCCTTGGCGCCCTCCAGCTCGTTGAGCCTTTCGGCGGCAGCCTCGCGATTGGTGTCAATATAGACGTGCGCGCCCAGCTTCAGGGCGAGCTCCGCAATGTCCTCGCCGCGTCCGACAGCTACGACCTTGAAACCCATCCTGCGGGCATACTGAACGGCCATATGGCCGAGACCGCCGATGCCGAACACGGCGACCAGGTCGCCGGCCTCGGCACCGCATTTCTTGAGCGCGTTGAACGTCGCTATGCCGGCGCACAGAATGGGAGCCGCCTCTTCCGAGTTCAGCTCGTCAGGGATCGAAACGAGCCCGGTGCCGCGCGCCAGCATCATTTCGGCGTAGCCGCCGTCGCAGGACGCGCCGACAAAAGGCTGGTTCCTGCACAGCTCGAAGCGGCCCTGGCGGCATTGGACGCATTCGTTGCAATGGCCGCCAAGCCGACCGACGCCGACGCGCTGCCCCACTTTCCAGATTGAGGGAACGGCATCGCCGAGCATGACGATGCGACCGACGACCTCGTGGCCAGGCACGCGGGGCGGCTGCAAGGATGGGTCGGCTCCCTCGATGTCACCGGCATCAGCGCCGCAGATCCCGCACGCCTCGACCGCGATCAGAACCTCGCCCCGGCCCGGTTCGCGAACGTCACGCTCGACCAGATCGAGAATGCCCGGTGTTGTCACCTGCATGGCTCGGTAGGTCCGTTTCATCGGTCGTCTCTCCCTGTCATGTCGCCATGCTTGCTCTGGTTTCGTTCAGGTGCCCGATCAGCTCACCGGCCGCGCGGTGTGCCGCCTCGACAGCGCCAGCGAGATAGCCCGGCTCCGACGTGCTGGTTTCGCTGCCTGCGAGCAGAATGTGATTGCGCCATTCCCCGTCGATCCAGGGTCGCAGGTCGGGGGCCGGATGTCCGCTCGCGATCAGATCGGCGGCTGTTGCCGTCAGGGGATCGGCAGCCCAGTCCTTGAACAGGGTCGCGGCCGGCCGGGCTGCCTCCGGCCCAAACAATGCAGCAAGCTGTCGAACGGACGCGGCGATGATCTTGTCCCGCCCTGCCGCTTTGCGTTGCTCGGCCGAAACGCCGACGAAGCCGAACAAGGCGGGTGTGCCGGAAGCAGTTGTTGCGTCATGGATTTCGACGAGCGGGCTGACCATGCTCTGCGCTGCGCCGGACAAGCCCGCTTCTCTCCAGAAGGGGCGCTCGTACAGCGCAAAGACCTTGGCGTGCGGCGCCATCCATGTGGGGGTGTTGCGCCACCGCTGCACGGTTCGCATGCCCAGCGCCGGCGTGAAAGCAATGGTCGCCTCGAGCAATCGTGGCGGCAGCGCGAGGATGACATGTGAGGCGCGAAGAGTTTGCGTCCGTCCATCCCCCCGAGCGAAGCACAGTTCCACTTCACTGCCAGCCAGCACAACCTGCGTCACCCGCGTGTTGAGGTGAATGCAGCTCTGCGGCAGACTGGAAGCGAGCGCGGCAATGAGGGTGCCGGTCCCGCCGACAATGCGCATCGATGGCGGTTCCTGGCGCATGCCGGGATAGCGCCGCGGAGCTTCGTGCGCTGTTCGCTGAAATACGATGTCGCCGTCGCTGGCTTGGGGAAAGATCGGAATCCCGAGCTCTGCCACAAGTTCCGCCAGCTCGGGCTGCGCGGCGGGCCAGAACCATGACGGCCCGAGGTCGAATCCGTCGGCGGACGGCCCGTCCGTGGCATTGACGGAGAGAATACGGCCTCCGAGCCGGTCTCGTGCCTCCAGAAGCTGGAAACCGATCCGGGCGCGATCAAGCAGGCGAGCCGCGGCCAGTCCGGCAAGGCCGCCTCCAACGATCAGAACAGAGGAACGCATCCTATTTTCTCCAGAAAGCAAGGAAAGGCCGACACAGCGGCCTTCCCCGATCCATCGGGGCGCCGGCAGCGCGCCGATCGCATCGAACACGCGAGCCGTGCGGCCTGGAGCGTGATTTGCAGGTAGGCCATGGCTGTTTGTCCTCTTCGGTGGGGCCGCAAAGGTGGGTGTCACGGATGCGGAAGAAAAACTTTGCCAGCGTATCGCGAGCCCGGATCTGGTGTTGATCGCGCTGGCTTGGGCCCATCGGATGGCCAGCTTCAATGCGATCATGAAGCCCGCCGGCGCGGCTGACAAACGGGATGTTCTTGGGCGATGAGATAGAAAATCTTCGCCGCATGCGGCTTCATGCGCGTTGGGAAGAAGGCATCTCAACATTCGCTCAAGAATTTTCCCCCGCTCGGCAGAGAAATCCAATCAGCAAACACGAGAAAAACGTCGAGCTGATCGCGGCCACCACGACCGGGGCGGGCTTGACGGTGCGTGCCAACTCGATCCCGACACCTATCCGGTCGGCATCAAAGCCTCGGACGCCGACCGGCAAGCGATCAATCTCAAAACGCCATGACTTTCATGGCGACTGGAATTACATCATCGAACCGAACCAACCAGTTTCGATGTAGTTATTCGTGGATGACGCCTAAGTGGATCGCCGTGACAACCAGGAAATCGTCGGCCCGGTTGGGTGACCCCGCCCCGGCAGCGGTTGAACTCTTACGGGGAAGGCGGCGTACTCCCTTGGTTGCCACCCCTCCCCTCGCACTGTCGGCTGCGGGGCAGGAACATTGGTTCATCCCACCGTGTCCCGGCAAATTCTGCCAAGTCTCGGCCGCCGGTCCAGGAAACACCCTGCCAGTCCAAGGAAATACTGACACATCTACAGGCGGACCGCCGACGGTGACGCCGCTGGCGCGACGCCACCGTCCGACGGCGGCGTGCTCAGAAGCCCATGGCGGCGCCGTCGCCGCGCGGGTCGGCGCCGCCTTCGAACAGGCCGGTCGCATGGTCGATGCGGATGGCCTGGGCGTGGCCCAGCGTCCCGTCCCAGCGGCCGACCATCTTCACCGGCTGTCCGCGCAAGCGCAGCTCGCGCGCGGTCTCGTCGGAGATCCGCGACTCCAGCCACAGATCGCGCGACGCCATGCCCCAGGTGCGCCCCATCAGCCAGCGCGGCGCCTCGATCGCCTGCTGCACGTCGTAGCCGAAATCGACCAGGCGGGTCAGCATGGCGGCCTGCGTCTGCGGCTGGCCTTCGCCCCCCATCGTGCCGTAGGCAAGAACCGGCTTGCCGTCCTTGAGCATCATGGCGGGGATGATGGTGTGGAAGGTGCGCTTGCCGGGCTCGAGCCGGTTCGGGTGCGTCTCGTCGAGCGAGAAGAAGGAGCCGCGGTTCTGCATGATGACGCCGGTGTCGCCGCCGACAACCGCCGCGCCGAAGTCGTGATAGATCGACTGGATGATGGAAACGACCAGCCCGTCGGCGTCGCTGGCGCAGAAATAGACCGTGTCCCCATCGGGGCCGCGGCGATCGAGCCTGGCGCCGTAGCGCAGGCCGGGCTCGATCTGGTCAGCCGCCAGCGCCTGCCCGGCATCGATCAGCCTGCGGCGGCGCGCCGCGTAGTCCTTGGACAACAGCGTCTTGAGCGGAATGTCGACGAAGTCGGGGTCCGTCAGCCACTCGTCGCGATCCGCGAAGGCAACCTTCACGGCCTCCACCATGTGGTGGTAGTAGTCCGCCGTGCCGTCACCCCAGCCGGCAACGTCGAAGCCTTCGAGCAGGTTCAGGATCTGCAGGGCCGCGAAGCCTTGCGTGCTCGGCGGCATCTGCACCACCTCGTGGCCGCGATAGGTGGTCGCGATCGGCGACACCCACCGCGCCTGATAGCGGGCGAAGTCGTCCGGCCTCAGCGGCGAGCCCACGGGACCAAGCGCATCGCAGATGCGCCGGGCGATCGGACCTTCATAGAACGCGGCCCGCGCGCCGGATGCCGCCAGCTGCTCGAACGTATCGGCGAGCCCGGCCTGCATCAGACGGGCGCCTTCCCGCTGCGGCCTGCCGCCTGGCAGATAGATGCGGGCCATGTCCGGGAATTGCCGAAGGATCGTCGCGTCCGCGGCCAGCCAGTCGGCCAGCGAGCGGCTCACGGCCATGCCGTCGCGGGCGTACATGATGGCGTCCGCAAACAGGCTCGCCCAGGGCAGCCGTCCATGACGCTCATGGGCGAGGCGCCAGCCATCGACGGCGCCGGGGGTCGTCAGGGCCGCAAGCGGGCCGCGCGCCGGAATCTGATCCGTGCAGCCACGCTCGCGGTAGTAGTCGCGCGTCGCCGCCAGTGCCGCGGGTCCGCTGGCCTCCAGGGCCTGGACACCGCCGGTCTTCGGCCCGGCAATGAGCCAGAAGCCGTCACCGCCCAGACCCGCCATGTGCGGATACACCACGCACAGTGTCGCGTTCGCGGCGATCGCGGCATCGACCGCGCTGCCGCCGCGTCGCAGCGCATCGAGGCCGGAGGCCGAGGCAAGATAATGCGGCGTGCACACCATGCCGCGGGGAGCAAGAACCGGAGGACGACCGGTCCGCGGACCGTTGGAATGACTCATCACTGACCTTCTTTCGTTGGTTGAGATGCCGCTGGCGTCGCCAGGCGTCAGGCCGGCGGTTGCCTGGGCGGGAAGAAGACCCGCTGCACGGGTGGAATGAGCCCACCCACGCACAGCGCGGCGAGCCCGATCCACCAGAGGACAGGTGGACCGCTGGTGGTTCCGATGCTGATGAGCGGCAATGCGCACACCAGCAGCACCAGCGACGTGCCTAGATACGCAAGACGGTTCTTGAGCAAGGCAATCATGTCTGTCTCTCCTGCTATGCCGCGAGCACGACCAGCAGGACGGTCGCCACGCCGGTCAGAAGGAAGGCGAACAGGGTCCAGGGAAGCGTCTTGCGAAGGATGGCGCCCTCCTGGCCACTGATGCCGGCGGTGCTGGCCCCCATGACCACGTTGGCTGGCGCGATGGCGTTGCCGATCGCGCCGCCGGCGCTCTGGGCCGCCAGAATGGTTGCCTCGGGCAGTCCCTTGAGCCGCGCCAGCGTGACCTGCAGGTCGGAGAACAGCACGTTCGACGAGGTGCTGCTCGACGTCGTGAAGGCGCCGATGATGCCGATGCCGTTCGACAGGAACGCAAACGCATAGGCAGGGGCGATGGCGGCGATGCCGAGCGCCAGGGTATCGTTCTGACCCGAATGGCTCATCAGGGCCGCCATGACGAGAAAGGCGACGATCGGCACGGACGCCGGGACGGCGCTTTCCAGCAGCCCGCGCAGAACGCCCGCCGGCTTCGTCCCGGTCGTTATCGACCACGCCTCGTAGTAGCCGCGCGCCCGATAGAGGCACCATGTCACGACGGCCGTGACGATCAGGCTGGCGCCGGGATGCGTCAGCGGCTTCAGGGCCGAATAGACCGGAACGGCGGCGTTCGTGACGCCATAGCCGGTCGTGACTGCCGGAAACGGCAAGCCAAAGGTGACACCGGCAAGCACGGCCTTGAGCGGCTCGATCATCGACGTGCCGAGCGCCAGCACCGTGAGCAGGACATAGGGAAAGAACGACATCGCCGATCCCATCGGCGGTGTCCTGCCGATGGCGCTGTCGGCATGGCTTTCACGCATCGCCGGGCGATCGACGATATCCGTCGCGGGCTGCGCGTAGCGACGCCAGCGCGACAGCGGGTACAGCGCGAGCATCGCGGCCGTTGCCGGCAGGAAGGCCGCCAGCGCCGGGTCGACCAGCGTGGACAGCAGCTGACCCACGCCCTGGATGGTGGCGATGATCAGGACCAGCGGCCAGGCATGACGGATCGCCGGCCAGCGGCCATACATCCAGACGATGGTGAAGCCGCCCAGCACCGCCTGAATGATGATGAGCAGGCCCGACTGGTAGGCGGTGGCGAGGATCGTGGCCTCGTCGAGATCGACGACCTGCAGAGTGGCGAGCCAGCCGACGCCGAGCGTTCCGAAGAACTTCGCCCAGATATGCGCGATGATCGGAATGGCCACGGCGTAGACCGGCCGCACGCCGAAGGCGACAAGCAACGGTGCCACGACGGCAATCGGCGCGCCGAATCCGTCGATGCCCTGAAGGAACGATGCGAAGACCCAGCCGAGCGCGACGATGATGAACAGCTCGTTGCGGCTCATCCGGGTGATTCCCCGCCGCAACGCGTCGTAGCCTCCCGCCTGGTTCATGATCTGGTAGAGCAGCAGGGCCGGCCAGATGACGTAGAGAATGAAGATCGCGTCCCACACGCCCTTGGCGCCGGCGACGGCAAGCGTGCTCATCGGCGTCTTGAAGATGAAGAAGGCGACGGCGGCGGCGATGAAGATGCCCGCAGCGCCGGCCTGCTGCGCCGTCCAGCGGAGATTCACCATCAGGACGGCCAAGGCGAGAATCGGCAGGGATGCGAGCGACCAATGCAGCAGGTCGACTGGAAGTTCCATGATTTGCAGTATCTCTTCTTCTGACCACGACCAGGTTCGGCACCCGATGCGGCAATGCGACAACCGTCGTGCTGACGCGATCTCGACGTCCGGCGCGGCGGTGGATCTCGGCTAACGACCAATTGTCGGCGGGTGCCGCGTTGATCCACGTCAAAGCCATGCCGGCGCTGCGATCGGCGCGCTCGATTCCCGAGCGCGTAATATCTGGTCAAAGCGCGGCTCGCGTCATCGTCATCCGAGCGAAGCAAAGGACGATGCGTTGCCGGCATCTGCATCAGCAACCGGACGACACGCAACGCTTGCATGCTGAACGACCGGCCGCGAGGTTGTTTGCTTCGCGCCGGACGGCAACAGGGGTCGATTCGATCGCATTGAAAATGCGCGTGCACCATCCGCGCGCCGCATCGACGCGATCCGCTACGGATGCCATGGCACCAGGAGAAGGCCGGGCAGATGAAGGTGTTGGCGATGCCTTGGCATCGCTACGACGTATTGTCCTCGTGCGCCGATTGAGCGATGCGCCGGCCACCTTGAACCGGCTTCACGGCGCCGGCGGCGCGATCCTGATGGCACGATCGAACGTGTAGCTCGTCACGGTGCGGGCTTTCGTGCCGCCGGTATCGATGACGCTCTCCCCGGCCACGGGGCGGCGTGAGTCGGGATCAAAATAGGCGGACACCATCGCCTTCCGTCCGCCGATCACGGCATTGTAGGTGAAGGTCAAACGGGGCTTGCCGTCGACGACCTGGATGCCGCGGCACTGCAGATCGGACAGGCCGCCGGCCGCGAAATAGCCCTGCAACGGCGCATCCTTCATCAGCTCCGGCAATTTATCCGGCGGTATGGCGACCCATGACGCGCCTGCGCTCTTGATCCAGCCCTTCGTGTTGCCGGTGACGATGATATCGACGGCACGCATCCTGACGCGGAACGACGTCGGCGGCGCGACCTGCACGGTCGTGATGGTCTGCGGTGTCTCCGGGGTGGCCGTCGCCGTCGGCGCAATGAAGACCCGGCCGCTGATCTCATAGGGGCCAGCGCTGGCGTTGATCTTGTTGACGTTGCTGAAATCGGACAGGCAATCGGCGCGAGCGCCCGCGACGCTTGCCATGACGAGACAGCCGGCGACGATCAACCGACCCGTCATGCGGTGTCCTTGTTGCGAAGCCAGAACCCGGAACCGCCCTCAGCCGCCAGGCCGTTCTCTGCCATGGGTCTCTCCCCGTTGGTATCCGTGCACGCCGGATATATCCCTCCCGCTGCCCCGACAAGGCGGCTGTCGCTTGTACCGCACATTGACGGGACCGAACGCGTCGGATAAAATGAACGAACGCTCACAAATAGTGAGCTGGTGAGACAACGTGCCTGGCAAACGGGACGGCATGGCGGCGCACGGAAGGGTCACCTGCCCCGCGAAGCGTCGTTCGACGGCACGGCATATCGGCAGCGCCTCGAGAGTCGGCGTAGAGGCGCTACCGGCGATGGATATCGCGAAGCCTGGTCGGAGGTGTTTGATGGCGATCAAGAACACGATCCTCAGGCGGAGCTTCGATTCGCAGTTCACGCCGGCCGCCCCCGGCGTTGCGGCCCAATTGCGCCTGAAGCTCAAGGTCATGCTCATGGCGGTCGATCCCGGCGGGCGGACCGCGCGCGACGGGTATCGCTACGGCTCGGCGAACTTCGACGAGAGCGACAAGCAGACCTCCGACAACATCCATGCGATCCGGAGCTGGAAGAAGGACGAGTTCCGCGCCTTCGAAACCGACTTCAAGCTTGCCGCCGAGCGCGGCTGGAACAACCAGATCATCCTGCTGCCGCCAGACGCCGACGCCCCGGCCGGCCTGAGCGATGACGATTACAGGCAGCTCATCCTGCGGCCCGGCCTTGCGGCGCATGTCGCGTGCTCCCTGGAGATCCAGATCGTCCGCTCCGGCACCGGCGTCGTCCCCCGCGCCATCATCGACGTGGCCCGGCTGTTGTTCGACGACGACGATACCGCGCGGTCGCACCACTTCATGATCACCAACAAGGACGTCAAGTTCAGCACCAACTACTTCAAGGACATTGCTTTCAAGCAGGTCGTCGCCGCCCATGAAGTGGGCCACTGGCTGGGACCGGACGCCTATGATGCCAATGGCTCGTTCCAGCACGTCGACTATGCCGCCGCGCGGGCGCGAAAGCTGCCGGTCAATGCCGATGAAGAATACGGCACGACCGCCACGCGCTCGATGTCGATCATGGGCCGTGGCTGCGTCGCCAGCGAATACGATGCCACGCCCTGGCTGGCGCGCATCAAGGAGCACACGGGCATCGCCGACGGGTGGCGCTTCATCCACCGCATCCGGTTCAACAACGGCGCCGCCCCCGTCTCGGCGCGCCAGACACGGCTGATCACGGGCGCGCAGGCGTCCCGGCAGCCAGCAGCGCCCCGGCGCTTCACCTGAGAGAGAAACCAACAGCGGTCGTTGGAATCGCTGATTTGCCGCTCTTCCCGTCATCTCCTTCAATGCGGCAACGCCAACGCATATCGGTGGCCAACGACACCTTCGCCGCCACCGAAGCGCTGCCGCTGCCCGGCACCGCCGCCATCCGGTCCGCCTTCACGCCCGTCACACTCGCCATCTCCGCACCGCAGGGCGTGTTCACCCATCCGCGCTCCGGCTTCGCGACGATCCAGGACTTCATCGCCGCGGCCAAGGCGCGGCCCGGTGGCCTGAACGTCGGCGTGCCCGGCATCGGCAGCTCACAGCATCTCACCAGCGAGCTGCTGCTGCGCGCCGCCGGCAAGACGCACGATTGAGCGGACGGACCGCGCGGCTCCTGCGGCGCTCCTCGTCTTGTCGCGGCAATGCCATAAGCGCGCCGGGAGGCGCGCGTTCCGGCATACGCCGCCGTGCGCCATCCGAGAACCCGGCAGGCGCAGCCGGTCGAGGTGCTGCGTCGGGCTAAAGCCACGGACCGCAATTGCATGAACGCGCGCATGGCCTGGCGCTTCGGCCGTGCCGCCGTGCTATCGTGCGGCACCGTGATGACCCTGCGCCCCTTCGGCGAAGGCGACTTTGATCGCCTGATCTCGTGGGTGAGGACGCCCGACGAGCTTGCGCGGTGGTGCGGGACCTTCTTCAGCTTCCCGCTCGATCGGGCGCAGCTTTTCCGGTACGTCGAGTCCGCGCGACAGCCCAACATGCGCGAAATCTTTGCCGCGATCGGCGCGACGCGCGACGTCGTCGGCCACATCGAGATCAGCATGATCTGGCCTCACCTGTCGTGCCGCCTCTCCCGTGTGCTGATCGCACCGCAAGCCCGCGGGCAGGGCCTGGGCGGCCTTCTGGTAAAGCGCGCGATCACGCATGCCTTTGAGACGCATCACGTCGATCGTATCGATCTCGGTGTCGCGACAGACAACGTCGCTGCGATCGCCTGCTACGAGGCCCAGGGCTTTGGCCGGGTGGGCTTGTGGGTCAAGGCGATGGTCGCAGACGGAAATGCGATCGACGTGTGCTGGATGACCTTGACCCGGGCGGCATGGTCGACCCGACTGGCCGACGCCGCCGGCGGGCCCCCTGGATGATCGCCGAGGATCGACGATGACAGCCAGCGACAGCTTCGCTGCGTTCCTGCGCGATCAGCTCGCGCCGCTCGGCCGCGTCACCATGCGGCGCATGTTCGGCAAGACGGGCGTGTTCTGCGACGGCGTGATGCTCGGGATGGTGACAGAGGACACGTTCTATGTCCGCGTCGACGCGCATAACCGCGCGACGTTCAAGGAGGCCGAGTCCGCGCCGCCCCTCAACTACGAGAAGAAGGGCAGCACCATAGACCTCGCGTTCTGGCGCGTGCCGGAGCGGCTGATCGACGAGCCCGACGAGCTTGTCCTGTGGGCGCGCGCCGCGCTGGCGGCGGCGCGCCGCGTCGCGGCCAAGCGGCAACGGGCGGCGCCACGGCGCAAGCCAAAGCCGCGCCCGTCGTGACGACGCGCTCCGTCACCCCGCCCTTGCGATCACCTATACGTACCCGCCGGGTGGGCACCTGCCATCGACCGGCGGCCCTATCGGCCCGGCCGCGCCGGTGGCAGAGTCGGGCAGGACTACCCACGTTCCATGGAAGGCCGCGCCCTTTCATGCCCCCTCTTCCTGCGCGGGAGGCCATCATGGCAGAGACCCCGATCAAAGGCGTGCCGATCCTCGACGTCACGGAGTCGGGCTGCACGCCCGACGGCCGCTACATCTGGCTGCATTTCAAGCTGCCCGGCGGCAACGCGCACAATTTCCTGCTCGACGTGGAGCAGGTCGACAAGACCATCGACATGATGCGCCGGGCGGCCGCGAAGGCAGCCGACCTGCAGGCCGAGCCGTCGGTCGTCATGGGCGCCGACCACACCCTGGTCCGGCCGATCGACGTGAAGTCGATCGCGGTCAGCACGTCGTGGCGGCACCGCGGCGGCGTCATCTTCAGCGCCACCGACAACGACAACCTGTCGACGGCCCTGGTGCTGCCCCTGGCCCTGGCGCGCCAGCTCGCGGCGCAGCTGCCCGCGGTCGTCGAGGAGATCGCCACCAAGATGCGTCCTACCGGGCCGCGGCGCTCGATGCATTGAGCGGCGTGCCTGCCCACGCCTCATAGCGAGTCGCCACAAATGCCGCGGTTTCAGTCCGCGTGATGGTTCGAAAACCACAGGGACGGCGCTTGCCGCTTTCCCGCCAGGCGATCGATCGAGCCTGAAGACGCGCTTCAGGACCCCGAAATTTGCACTTTGTAGAGTGCTCTACCCGATCACCGTCCCGTCAGGCCGAGGTTCGGTGATAGCCTCGGCGCTGCAAGCCTCAATCGGTGGCCGGGGCAAAGGGGGGGCCTCGATGCGTTCGCATGCTGACGTTTCCCGGAACGCCCGTCGCCTGGCAGCGTGGCTGCTGACGGCGGCGGCGGCCCTGCCGCCGCAGGGCGCCTGGGGCCAGACCCTGATCGATGCGCTCATGTCGACCTACAACACCAATCCCGACCTGCTGGGGCAGCGCGCGCAGCTGCGCCAGATCGACGAGACGGTGAACCCGGCGCTGGCCGACCGGCGGCCCCCGGTCCGGGCTCAGGCCGACTACGGCATCCACCGGCAGAACAGCTCGCTCCGCCGCCCCAACGTGCCGGACCTGGGCTCGCGCGGTCATTTCCGTCCTACGGGGAATAGCCAGCGATGACCCGGGGAACCCGAAGAGCCGGCGGTGCTCGTCGCCCCGTGGCAACGGAACCGCCCATTCTCCAGGCGCTCCGCAACGCCCTGGTGAGGGAGGTCCAGCGCCAGTATGACGCCGGCGCCCAGCCGGGCCACTTCGCGGATCTCGACGGTTTCATGGTCCCGGCCGATGAGGACAGCCATGACGTCTTTGCCGTCTTCGACACGGAGCTGCGGATCACCCCGATCATCGTGGCCGTCCTCAAGGAGCTGCGGAAGCTGGAAGATGGCGAGATCCCGGATGTGATCGATGGGGTGTTGAAGGCCGCGCCGGTCGACTGATGTCGGCCGCTGTTCCGTCCGATCAGCCGGGCGCGCCACCGTCTACGGACAAGACGGCTGGCTTCGGCTCGATCACGGAGATTGCGTTCGACTACAAGTTCGGGAACCTGAGCCGATTCGGCGCCCAGTACAAACGCCTGTTTGGCGAGCGTCCATCCGATACATTGCGCGCGGCCCGCTCGGCCATCGCAGGACCATGAGCAGGCAGCGACAATGAAAGGCCGGTGCGCCCAGGCCAGTCCGAACGTTCATTGGAAGCCGGCCGGTCAGCGATCAGCTTGCAGGTTCGCATTCCGGATAGTGGTGTCCTTCCGTCCGTGCTGCGCTGTAGCAAACGCCAAGGATATGGCGGGGGGACACTTCCATGGAAGAGCCGCTAGCGCGACAGCATGAGCGCGTTGGCTTTCCGCGAACGTATTTTCGCGATTGCGACGAGCTCGCCGCTGCGTACAGAGCCTGGGGCATGGATGTCGTGCAGCTCAAGGCCGAGACGGGCGACAGCTGGACAGCATCCGACCAGCTCGGAGACCTTCGTGTCTGGGCGTCGAGCGTGACCGGCAGCTATGGTGTCCGCACCGGCCTGCCGCCAGGGACGGCGCTCATGCAGATCCACTCGGGCCCGCACGGACGCAGGCGAATCGGCGGCATGGAGCTTGGCAACAGCGATATTCTCGCCGGCTTCGCAGGACTCGAGCTCACCGGGATCGTGGACCAGCAGCGCCGTGGCATCAGCTTCGTGATGCCTATCGACACTGTCACGGCGGCGTTGGCGGCCCGGGCGCCCGGGTCGGACAGAGTGACGCGCGGGGTCTCACCGCTGGTTCTCTCGGGGTGCTCGTCGAGGGTCGCGGCGCTGAGCCGGCTCATCGACGCCGCGATGTGTCTCGAGAGCGAGCACGACAGGCGCCTGGCAGCCAACGATATCACCGACCTGCTGGTGAGCACCCTGCTCTCGCCGTGGCACCGCGCAACAGAGACCACCTATCGCGTGCCGATCCTTCAGCGCCTCCCGATCGTGCGACGCGCCGAGGAATTCATGCGGGCGCGGCTGGGCGACCCGCTCAGCCTCCATGACATCTGCCTTGCGGCGCGGGCGAGCCAGCGTTCGGTCGAGTACGCATTTAGCAGCACCTATGGATTGGGGCCAAAGCAATACCTCAGGGTGCTGCGCCTCAACGCCGTCTGGCGGGCCTTGATGTCGCAGCCGCCGAAGACGGAAAAGATCAGCGAAATCGCGCGACGTCACGGGCTCTGGCACATGGGGCATTTCGCCACCGACTATTGCCGCATGTTCGGCGAATCGCCTCAGCAGGCCCGGGCGCGGCGCTGGCGGCAGTGACGACGATCCGGCTCACGCCGGCAGCATCGCCGAGCCCGGCCGGTTCGCATTTCGGATAGAGGTCGTCCTCTGTCCGGCCATACTTGCCCGCCGTCATCGTAACGGCGGAGGATGCGATGACCAGTCTTGCGAAGCGATACGCGACCATAGCGGCTCTTGCCCTGGCCCTGGCAGCGCTCGATGGCGCCTGGGCACAGGCGCCGGTCGCGGGCATAGCGACGGTGACCTCGTCAAGCGGCGAGGCCAAGGTGACCGCTGTCGATCCAGCGACCCGCGTCGTCACCATAGTGACCGCCGACGGACGCACCGTCACGGGCAAGGTCGGCGATCGGGTTCAGAACCTTGAGCAAGTGAAGGCCGGCGACATTGCCGTGGTCACGTACGAGGAGCGAACGAGCTTCGTCCTCTCGGAGCCGGGCACGAAGGTCCCAGGCGCCGGCGAGGTGGTGGTGTCCGCCCGCGCCGCCAAGGGCCAGCTGCCGGCGGCCGGCCTGATGCGGCAGAGCCTCGCCAACTACACGGTCGTCAGCACCAACACCCAAGCCAACACGATCACGCTCGTGAACGCGGCCGGTGGCGAGGTTCGCACCTTCGACGTGATGGATGCCACGGCGCGCGCCATGCTGCCTCGGGTCAAGCCCGGCAACTTCCTGACGGCGATCGACCGCCAGACCCTGATCGCCACGATCGCGCGCAAGCCGTAGGCCGGCAGCGGGAATGCAGCGACCCGGCCCGCCATGCGCGCCGGCCATCCCGCTGCGGTCAGCCCGCACGGTCCAGGTCCGATCCAGTACCCGGAATCGCTGGTCGCTGACAGACCCGTCATCCCGAGCGCAGCGAGGGATCTCCTGCGAGAGACGCACGGTGCGCCATTCGCGGGAGATCCCTCGCTGCGCTCGGGATGACAGTTACGGCATGTCTTAATTGCGACAAAATGAGCGACCACACACTCAATGTGTTCGTGGTAATCTAATGTCCTCAAGGATGCACGCGTGATGCGGTCGAATGCCTGTCGGTCCATGGTGCTGGCGCTGGCCCTGGCGGCGGCCATAGCCCCGGTGCAGGTGCAGGCGCAGGCGCCCGCGCCGGCCGATTGCGACCAGCCGGCGACGGCGGTGGCGAAGGCTGCCTGCGCGCAGAGCCTCATGGCCGCCGCGGAGAAGGCGCTGGCAGCGGCCTATGACGAGCTGGCCCAGTCGCTGCAAGGGCCCGCCCGCAACCACCTGCGCACCGAGCAGGAGGCATGGCGCGCCGCGCACAACCGCATCTGCAGCACGCAGACCGTGGGCAGCGTCACCGGCGACAATCCGCTGGACCGCCAGGAATGCATCCTGGCGCGCACGCACCGGCGCACGGCGTGGCTGCGCGCCCTGCCGGCGGGCGCCGACTATCCCTACATCGCCGAGCATGCGCGCACCGAAAGCGGCGCGGTGCCCGGCATCCGCTACGCCTTCTCCGCCATCTACCCGCGCTTCGAGCGTCCCGGCGTCGACTACCGCCAGGTCAACAAGCGGCTTTCGGCGGCGGCGGACGCGATGTTCGAAAAGCCCGATGCCGGCGATGTCATCCCCGGCCAGACGCAGCGCTGGAGCCGCGAGCTCGACTACAGCCTGGTCTTCGCCACGCCCCGTCTGGTGAGCGTCATCAGCGCCGGCAACGTCTATCTCGGCGGCGCGCATCCCGTCGGCGGCCTCGCCGTGACCATCGTCGACCTCCGGACCGGCCGGCTGGTGACGCCCAGGGACCTCTTCGTCGCCGGATTCGAGGACAAGATCCTGCCGATGGTGCAGGCCGACCTGCGCCGGCAGTTCCACGAGCAGCCCGGCTTCGACGCGGCGCTGGAGCCGGCCAGGCTGCGCAAGCTGCTGCGCCACGACGCCAGGTGGGCGGCGCGCGGCGATGCGATCGACATCGAGTTCAACGTCTACGAGGTCGGCCCGTATGCGTCCGGGCCCTATACGGTATCCCTGCCCTACACGCGCATCGCAGCGCTGATCCGGCGCGACGGGCCGCTGGCCGGCAAGGCACGCTGAGCGGCGACGGGCGCCGGCCGTCAGTGGAAGGTGCGGCCGGAATCGATCACCACGGTCTGGCCGGTCATCGTCGTGGTGCGGCACATCGTGACCACCTGGTCGGCGACGTCGTCCTTGTCGGCGGCCTTGCCCAGCAGCGACGTGCTGGTGGCCTTGGCGATCTGCTCGGGAAGCAGGTTGGCCGTGGCGCGCGTGCCCTCCAGCAGGCCGGGCGCGACGCAGTTCACCAGCACCTCGGGCGCCAGCGCCACCGCCATGCATTTGGTGAGGTGGATCAGGCCGGCCTTGGAGACGGCATAGGCGATCGAGGAGCCCGTGGGGCCCAGCCCCGCGACCGAGGCGATGTTGACGATGCGCCCGATGCCCTGGCGCTTCATCACCGGCGACACGGCCTTGATGCACAGCATCGGGCCGGTGAGGTTGACGTCGATGATCCGGGTCCATTCCTCGTCGGTCAGGCCGTCGAGGTCGGCAAACGGTATCGACTTGTTGTAGGCGGCATCGTTGACGAGGATGTCGAGGCGGCCGAAGCGCCTGACGACGTCGTCGACCATGCCCGCCACCGCCTCGCGCTTCGTGACGTCGCAGGCGAAGGCGGCAGCGGCGACCTGGTGCTGCTCGAGGTCGCGCGCGACACTTTCGGCCTGATCCCTGCTGCGGGCATAGACCACGGCGATGTGGCAACCCTGTGCCGCAAGCGCGTGGCAGATCCGCTGGCCCAGCCCGCCATTGCCGCCGGTGACCACGGCGACCATCCCTTTCAGGTCCATGCGCTTCCTCCGGTGCTATTGCCTGCAGACTACGGGATGACGCAGCGCGATGGCGAGAGCTGCGGTAATGTGCGGCACAGACACCGTGCCGCAACCGTGTCAACAGGAGCCGATGTCCCGCGCCCATCCCGTGCCGCGCCGCCTCGCGGCGATCCTCGTCCTTGCCGGCCTCTGCCTGCCCGCGATCGCCGCGGCACAGCCGGCGCCGCCCTACACGCCGCCGTTCGGCGCCGGCCACAACGTCCTGATCGACGAGGGCAACCCGGGCGGCTGGTCATCGCCGCAGTCGCTGGCGGCGGCGGTCAAGGGCAACGAGATCATGGCGCCGATCAGGCCCGACCACGGCTGGACGGAAGAAGCCCAGCGCCTGGGCGCCGTGCCGCCGCTGCCGGCCACGAGCGGACGGCCGCCGCAGCCGGTGCAGCGCGTCGGGCGCCGCGGACCGGTCCTGATGCTGGCGATCGGCAACGACAAGGTCCTGAAGCTGTTCGACTACGGCAGCCTGGGCAGCGAGGCCCGCCATGTCCACCTGTTCGAGGCCTTCCTGCCCGCGATCGGCTACTACGTGGTGCGCGTCGATGAATACGAGGAGAGCCACCGCTACCTGATCTCGGCCGCCACCGGCACCCTCACCGAGATGCTGGAGCCGCCGGTGGTGTCGCCCGACCGCGGCCGGGCGCTGTCGTGGCACGACTCGCAGATGATCGGCCGCACGCTGGAGGTGGTGCGCATCACGGCAGCGCGCGCCATGCCGGAGACCGTGGCATGGGAGCCCAGCCAGGACGACGGCCTGACCTACGACGTCGCCTGGGCGCCCGACAGCCAGGCCATCGTCGTCACCGAGATCAACAGCAAGACGCGGCAGCGCAAGACGCTGCGGCTGACGTTCAAGGACGGCGCCTGGCGTCCGTCGTAGGACTGCGCGGCTCCTGCCGCGCTCTTCGTCTGGTCGCGGTGAGGCCATGAGCGCGCCGGGAGGCGCGCGGTCCGGCACACGCCGCCGCGCGTCAAGCTGCGGGCATCTCCGCCTCGGCCGCCAGGAAGGCGCGGAACGCCGCCAGCCGCGGATCGGATTGCCGCGACAGCGGATAGACCAGGTGGAACTCGCGCCGGCTGCGATGGGTGAAGGACAGCGGCCGCACCAGCCTTCCTGACGCCAGGTCCTCGGCCACCAGGCAGCCCACGCCCATCGCCACGCCGACGCCTTCGATCGCGGCCTGGAAGGCCAGGCTCATGGTCTCGAAGCGCGGGCCGCGCGCGGCATCGATGCCGCTGACGCCGACGGCCTTCAGCCAGCGCGGCCAGTCGTCCGGCCGCGGGTCGTTGTGGATCAGCACGTGGCGGCGCAGGTCGGCCGGCTGGCGCAGGCGGGCGGCAAGCAGCGGGCTGCAGACCGGGAACACCTCGACCGGCGCCAGCCAGACCGCGCCATGGCCCGGCCAGCTGCCGTCGCCGATGCGCACCGTGGCGTCGAAGCCGTCGCGCGCCATGTCGACTGGCGCCAGCGATGTGGTGAGCTGCAGGTCGATCCCGGGATGCATGTCGTGGAAACGCCGCCAGCGCGGCATCAGCCAGCGCATGGCGAAGGTCGGGTAGGCGCAGATCGACAGCGGCCCGTGCCGGTCGCGCCCGCGCACCTGCTCGGTGGCCAGCACCAGGCGGTCGAAGGCGTCGCGCACCTCGCGGGCATAGGCGCGCCCGCGCGCCGTCAGCTCGACGCTGCGGTTGCCGCGCACGAAGAGCGGCACGCCCAGGGTTTCCTCCAGCGCCTGGATCTGGCGGCTGACGGCGCCCGGCGTCACGGCCAGGTCCTCGGCCGCGCGCGCGAAGTTCAGCCGGCGCGCGGCGGCGTCGAAGGCGCGCAAGGCGGTGAGCGGCGGCAGCCTGGTGGCCATGTCCGAATTGATCTCAGCTCAACTCAGGAAACGCAATAGTCGATTGCCGCGGCGCCATCCATGGGCCATGGCTGGCCGGGAAAATCCATTAGGACCAAGCAGGGGCAACGCACATGAACGCCATCGCCATGCCGGCTGCCGAGCGGCCGAAATCGGGCTCCGACCTGATCGCGCCGGATTGCCGCGGCCTCAATTTCTGGTCCGTCGACCGCGCCCTGCGCGACCTGCTGGCGCTGCATGTCGAGCCGGCGGCCCTGCAGCATTTCGCGCCGCATCTGGAGCGGCTGGGCGGCCTGGCCGGCGGCAAGCTGGACGAGCTGGCGATGCAGGCCGACAAGCGCACGCCGATCCTGCACTACCGCGACCGCTTCGGCCGCGACGAGGACTGGGTGGAGTACCACCCGGCCTATTGCGAGATGGAGAAGATCGGCTTCGGCGAGCTGGGCCTGCATGCGATGTCGCACAAGCCGGTGCTGGGCTGGCCGACGCCCGTGACTCCGCTGGTGAAGTACGCCTTCCAGTACCTGTTCGCGCAGGCCGAGTTCGCCCTGCTCTGCCCGCTCTCGGTCACCGACACCTCGACCGTGCTGATCAGCAAGTACGGCGACGCGGCGGTGAAGCGCCGCTTCCTGCCGGGCATGACCACGCAGGACATGGACACGCTGCTGAAGGGCGCGCAGTTCATGACCGAGAAGGCCGGCGGCTCGGACGTCTCGGGCAACGCGCTGACCGCGAAGCCGGCCGGCGACCACTGGGAGCTGTGGGGCGACAAGTGGTTCTGCTCCTGCGTCGATCACGACGTGGTGCTGCTGCTGGCGCGCTGCGAGGGCGCGCCGGCGGGCAATGCCGGCCTGTCGCTGTTCGCCATGCCGCGGCGGCTGGATGATGGCAGCCGCAACCGCTATCGCATCGTGCGCCTGAAGGACAAGCTGGGCTCGCGCTCGATGGCGGCCGGCGAGACCATCATGGAGGGCGCCGTCGCCTACCTGCTGGGCACGCCCAACCGCGGCCTCAAGCAGATGATGGACCAGGTGAACCTGTCGCGCCTGTCGCACGGCTTCCGCGCCGCCGGCATGATGCGCCGCTGCCTCAACGAGGCGCTGCAGGTGGCGCGCCACCGCAGCACGTTCGGCCGCCGGGTGATCGAGCATCCGATGGCGCGCCGCCAGCTGCTGAAGCTGATGCTGCCAACCGAGCAGGCGCTGTCGGTGGCGGTGGCGGCGGCCGTGGCCATGACGCGCGGCGACGAGGCCCAGCTGCGCATCCTGACGCCGCTGCTGAAGTACCGCGCCTGCCGCGACAACGTCACGGTGGCGACCGGCGCCATGGAGATGCGCGGCGGCAATGGCTACATCGAGGACTGGGGCAACGCCAAGCTGGTGCGCGATGCGCATCTGGGCCTGCTGTGGGAAGGCACCAGCAGCGTCAACGCGCTCGACATCGTGCGCCGCGCCGTCGGCCGCGAGCAGGCGCAGGTGGCGCTCGCCGAGGCCCTGCACAAGGATCTCGCCGATGCGCCGATCCCCGGCCAGTTCCGCGGCCGCATCGCGCAGCTGCTCGATCGCGCGATGGCGTTCGCCGAGACCGTGGCGCGGCAGCCCGAGGCCGAGGCCTCCTGCCGGCGCGCCGCCAGCAGCCTGTACCACGTCACCAGCGCGGCGCTGATGGCGGCCGAGGGCGCGCGGCTGGGCGCCCAGGGCGGCGATGCGCGCCGCCTGCTGCTGGCCCGTCTGGTGATCGACCATCGCCTGGGCAACGCCGATCCCTTCAGCCTGCCCGACCATCGCTGGGAGGACGCCGCCACGGCGCGGCTGCTCGACGATGCCGTCGTGACGCTCGACGACGCCCAACAGCTGCTCGGCGGTTGAACTTTGCCGCCCAACCGTCATCCCGAGCGCAGCGAGGGATCTCCTGCGAACGGAGCCTCCTGCCGCGGGAGATCCCTCGCTGCGCTCGGGATGACAGCTTGGCCCATGACAGATCAACGCAGGACAGCTTGATGACTTCTTCCCTCCCCCGTCGCCGGCTGCTCGCGAGCGGCGCCGCCCTGATCACCGCGCCCTTCATTGCACGGGCCGGCATCGCGGCCGACGCCTATCCGGCCAAGCCGATCAGGCTCGTGCTGGGCTTCGCGCCCGGCGGCATCACCGACATCCTGGCGCGCATCGTGGCGCAGCACCTGGCGGCGACGCTCAAGACGCAGGTGATCGTCGACAACCGACCCGGCGCCGGCGGCAACATCGCCGCGGCCCAGGTGGCCCGTGCCGCGCCCGACGGCTACGCCCTGCTGTTCGGCACGCTGGGCACCGCCGTCACCAACCAGTTCATCTACAAGGACATGCCGTTCGACACGGCCAAGGATTTCGTGCCGGTGGCGCTGGTGGGCAGCGTGCCCAACGTGCTGCTGGTGCATCGCGACGTGCCGGCCACGACGGTCGCCGAATACATCGCGCTGGCCAAGGCCAAGCCCGGCAGCATGAACTACGGCTCGACCGGGCTGGGCAGCTCCTCGCATCTGGGCATGGAGCTGTTCAAGGCCATGACCGGCATCGAGGCCGAGAACGTGCCGTACAAGGGCAGCGCGCTGCTGCTGCAGGATCTGCTGGCCGGCCGCATTCCGTCGGCCATGGACAGCATCTCGATCCACCTGCCGCACATCCGCAGCGGCGCCATCCGGGCGCTCGGCGTCACCTCGCCGACACGCGCGCCCGATCTGCCCGACGTGCCCACCATCGCCGAGGTGGCGGTGCCAGGCTACGACGCGGTGGTGTGGCTCTACGTGGCGGCGCCGGCCGGCACGCCGGAGCCGATCGTGGCGCAGCTGAGCGAGGCGGTCACCTCAGGCGTGCGCTCGGCCGACATTCAGCGCCAGATCCGCGAGGTCGGCGCCGTGCCGCTGCCGGGATCGGCCGCCGACCTGGCGCGCCATGTCGCGGCCGAGACCGTGAAGTGGAAGAAGATCGTCGACGCCGCCGGCCTGCAGCCGGGGTGAGGTACATCTTCCCTCCCCCAACGCAGTTGGGGGAGGTGGCCGATTCGGTATTTCGACGCGTTGCGTCGAAATACCTGTGCCGGAGGGGGAGCCGACGCGGTCTCCACTATCAAGACCACGTCGGCTCCCCTCCGCCCCTTCGGGGCACCTCCCCAGCAAAGCTGGGGAGGAAAGACATGAAGAGTTTCACTTCGCCTGCTGCGCCTTGATCTCGTCCTCGACGTCGCGCAGGCGGTCCTTGCCGAAGAAGATCTCGTCGCCGACGAAGAAGGTGGGCGAGCCGAACGTGCCGCGCTCGAACGAGCTCTGGGTGCTGGCCATCAGGCGGTCCTTCACGTCCTGGCTCTGCACCAGCTCGAACAGCTTCGCGGTGGGCAGGCCCGACTCGTCCAGCGCCGCGCGCAGCACGGCGGGATCGTCCATCTTCTTCGGATCGGCCCACATGTGGCGGTAGACCTCCTCGACATAGCGCTCGAAGATGCCCAGCGTCTGGGCCGCCACGGCGCCGCGCATCAGCATCAGCGTGTTCACCGGGAAGAACGGGTTGAGCTTGAAGCGGGTGATGCCGTGCCGGCGCAGGAACCGGCTCATCTCCAGCCGCTCGTACTCGGGCTTGTTCTTGATGCCCGCGAAGGCCTCGGCGGGAGAACGGTTGCCGGCGAGCTTGAAGATGCCGCCCAGCAGGATCGGGACATACTGGAATTTCGCCCCGGTGCGCTTCTCGATGTCCGGGATCACCAAATGCGACAGATAGGCATTGGGGCTGCCGAAATCGAAGTGGAATTCTACCGCCGACATCGTCTCACCATTTCTCGCCAAAGGGACGGATTTCCTGCTCGAAGGTCCAGGCATCGCGCGGCTGACTATAGAGCTGCCAGTAGGTCTCGGCGACGGCCTCCGGACGCATTAGGCGTCCCGGGTCGAGGTTCTGCAGCGCCGCCTCGCCTTCACGGTCCTTGATGCGCTCGCGCACCCAGGCCGTGTCGACGCCCGAATCGATCACCAGGTGCGCGACATGGATGTTCCTGGGGCCCAGCTCGCGCGCCGCCGCCTGGGCCATGGCGCGCAGGCCCGCCTTGGCGGCGGCGAAGGCGGCATAGCCGACGCCGCCGCGCAGGCTGGCGGTGGCGCCGGTGAAGAAGATGCAGCCGCCGCCGTGCGGCAGCATCAGGCGCGCCGCCTCGCGACCGGCCAGGAAGCCGGAATAGCAGGCCATCTCCCAGACCTTGCGGAACACCCGCTCGGTGGTGTCGAGCAGCGGGAAGTTGACGTTGGCCCCGATGTTGAAGATGCAGACCTCCAGCGGCGCATGCTGGTCGGCCGCCTGCAGGAAGGCGGTGATGTCCTCCTCCTTGCGGGCATCGAGCGAGCGCGCCACGATGCGCCCGCCCGCGGCCTCGACCTCGGCCACCAGCGGCGCCAGCTTGTCGCCGTTGCGGCGGCCGGCAAAGATGGTGAAGCCCTCGGCCGCGAACTTCTTGGCGATGGCCGAGCCGATATAGTCCCCGGCGCCGATCACGGCGGCTGTCGCGTTGCGGTGTTGCACAAGATCCTCCGGCGTTTGATTTCCGAACTCAGGCGCTCTTTCGCGTGCCCCGGCGGGCCGCCTCTTCCTGCGCCGCCTCTGCCAGCCGATGCTTCAGTATCTTGCCGGTGGCACCGGCCGGCAACGCTTCCAGGACGATGATCTCGGCCGGCCGCTTGTAGGCGGCGAGCTGGCCCGAGGCATGGGCCATCAGCTCGCTGACCGTGACGCAGGCGCCGGGCAGCAGCTGCACGAAGGCGACGACCTCCTCGTTGCCGTCGCGCGCGCGGCCCACGACCGCCGACTGCACGACGCCGGGATGGGCATTCAGCACCGCCTCGACCTCGGCCGGATAGACATTGAAGCCGGAGCGGATGATCAGCTCCTTGGTGCGGCCGGCGATGAACAGCGCATCGCCCTCGAGCCGCGCCAGATCGCCGGTGTTGAACCAGCCCTCGGCGTCGATCGCCGCCGCCGTCGCTTCCGGCGCGCGGTAGTAGCCGCGCATCACGTTGGGTCCGCGCACATGCAGCTCGCCCACGGCGCCCGGCGCCACCGGGCTGCCGTCGCGCCCGACGAGGCGGACCTCGATGCCGGGGATGATCGGCCCCACCGACTCGTCCTGGCGCGGCGCGTCGGGGCGCACGCCGGAGATGCCGGGCGCGCATTCCGTGATGCCGTAGCCGTTGAGCAGCGGCAGGCCGAGCGCGGCCTCGACCTGGCGCTTCAGGGCCGGATCCAACGGCGCGCCGGCCACGAACAGCATGCGCAGCCGGCCGCGCGGCAGCGCCTTCAGCCCGGCGACGGATTTGTGCTCCAGCAGGCGCTGGTAGGTGGCGGGCACGCCGAACAGCATGGTCACGGTGCCGGCCGCGACCGCGGCGACGAAGGCGGCGGGATCGTAGCGCGGCACGAGGTGGACCGTGCTGCCCGCCATCAGCGACGACGCCAGGATGATGGAGAAGCCTACGATGTGCGACATCGGCAGCACGCCGTAGATCTGGTCGGCCGGCGTCGGCGCGCGCGTCACCTGGGTGACGGCGGCGTTGAACAGGATGTTGCGGTGCGTGAGCATCACGCCCTTGGGGTTGCCGGTGGTGCCCGAGGTGTAGAGCAGCGCCGCCGCCTGGCGCGCGCCGTCGGCTTCGACCGGCTCCGGGACAGCGGCCGCGTTCAGGGGGCCGATGCCCAGCGTGCCCAGCCGGCCCAAGGTCGTGATGGCGGCGCCGTGCCGCGCCGCGTGCTGGCGCGCCGGCTCGGAGACATCGACGGCGTAGAGAACGCGCCGGGCGCCGCTGTGGTCGCGGATCAGGTCGATCTCACGCGCCGACAGGCGCGGATTGCCGACCACCACCCAGGCATCGAGCGCCGACGACGCCAGCACCAGGGCGGCCAGCGCCAGGCCGTTCTCGCTCACCACCATGAGCCGGTCGCCCGGCCGCACGCCCAGCTGGCGCAGCGCCGCGGCAGCCTCGGCCGTGATCGCCGCCAGCTCGCCGTAGGTCCACACCGTGTCGCCGGCGATCAGCGCCGGATGGTCCGGCTGCGCGCGCGCCGGCGCATCGACGATATGGCCCAGCCGCCGGGGCAGGCCGGCGAGCAATGAAGCTGCTTCCGCCGTGATAGATCGCATGGTCGCCCCCTGCCCTGGCCGCTTCGTTGATGCTCGGATCATAAGTTCTATTTTCAAACTAATCAACCTGCCATGCGGCAAGAAATACCGGGATCGGCGTGAGAAAAACTATGTTGACCCGTGCTGATTCCGAATTGACAGTTGCCGGCCGGCAGCCTTGCCGCGTCAACCAGGGAACGATCGCGCCACATGAAGACACGCATCACGGAACTGTTCGGAATCGCGCATCCCATCATCCAGGGCGGCATGCACTATGTCGGCTATGCCGAGCTGGCGGCGGCGGTGTCCAATGCCGGCGGCCTGGGCATCATCACGGCGCTGACGCAACCGACGCCCAAGGACATGGCGCGCGAGATCGCGCGCTGCCGCGAGATGACGGACAAGCCGATCGGCGTCAACCTGACGTTCCTGCCGTCGTTCTCGGCGCCGCCCTATCCCGAGTACATCCGGGCGATCATCGACGGCGGCGTGAAGATCGTGGAGACGGCCGGCCGCAGCCCCGAGCAGCACATGCCGCAGCTCAAGGCGGCCGGCATCAAGGTGATCCACAAATGTACCTCGGTGCGCCACTCGCTCAAGGCCGAGCGCATCGGCTGCGACGCCGTCAGCGTCGACGGCTTCGAGTGCGGCGGCCACCCCGGCGAGGATGACGTCCCCAACATGATCCTGCTGCCGCGCGCGGCCGAGGCGCTGAAGATCCCGTTCGTCGCCTCCGGCGGCATGGCCGACGCGCGCAGCCTGGTGGCCGCGCTGTCGCTGGGCGCCGACGGCATGAACATGGGCACCCGCTTCATCGCCACCAGGGAAGCGCCGGTGCATGACAACGTGAAGCAGGCGCTGGTCGCGGCGGACGAGCTGCAGACGCGTCTGATCATGCGACCGCTGCGCAACACCGAGCGCGTGCTGACCAACGCTGCCGTCGAGCAGATCGTCGCGATCGAGCGCGACAAGGGCGCGGCCACGACCATCGAGGACATCCGCCACCTGGTCGCCGGCGCCAAGAGCCGTCGCGTGCTGCAGGAGGGTGAGATGGACGCAGCCGCCTGGAGCTGCGGCATGGTGGCCGGCCTGATCCACGACATCCCGACCTGCAAGGAGCTGATCGACCGCATCATGCGCGAGGCCGGGCAGATCATCCGCCAGCGCCTGGGCGGCCTGCTGGCGGCGTGACCGCCGCATGCGTCCACCACCCTCAGGCGATTGTGCGTGGTGCCAGGAAGCAAACCACAGAGGCACAGAGACACAGCGCAGCCTTTGGCCGCAACCAAATGTGGGGAAAGCGCTTCATGGTGAGCTTGTCGAACCATGAAGCGTCGCACCGCTGCCCGTGCGACGCCTTCATGGTTCGACAAGCTCACCATGAAGGCTACAAAAATCACCGCGGCTCGCGAAGATTCTTGAAGTCAGTAGTACAGAGGCAGCACAGAGAGAAAGCTGTTGCGCGCCTTCGGCGCGCGATCATGTCCTGCTCTGTGTGACCTCTGTACTACTAACCTCAAGAATCTCCGCGACCTGTGGTGATTTGGATAGCCTTCATGGTGAGCACAGGTGAATGCGAAGCATTCACCTGTGCTCACCATGAAGCACTCCTCCGCTATTTGGTTGCGGCCAAAGGACTGCGCTGTGCCTCTGTGGTTCGTCTTCCGACAGTCCGGCCGGCAACGCCGTATGCGATTGCCCTGCTCGGGGGAAGAAATGACAGTCTTCGTTGCCAGGGTTCAGGCGCGCTTGCGGGCGGGCTGGCGCGGAACCGGGACGTCCATGCCGAGCGGGACATGCCGGGGGCTGCCGGCGCCGGGGCCGGGATGCACATGGACCTGGCGCGGCACCAAGGGCTCGCCGCATTCGGAGCACACCAGCACCGGGTCGAAATCCTTGCCGCAGAGCTCATGGCGGTGCAGCAGCGGCCGGCCCTTGCGGTCGGACATGTGGACGTCGCCCCAGTGCACGATCGACATCACGACGGGATAGAGGTCGAGCCCCTTGGGCGTCAGCCGGTACTCATAGCGCACCGGCCGCTCCTGGTATGGGACCTTGGCCAGGACGAACTTCGCCACCAGCTTGCGCAGCCGGTCGGCCAGGATCGGCCGCGTGATGCCCAGGCGCTGCTGAAAATCCTCGAACCGGCGCACCCGCAGGAAGCAGTCGCGCAGGATCAGCAGCGTCCAGCGGTCGCCGATCACGGCGATCGTGCGCGCCATCGAGCACGCCTCGTCCTCGAGCTTGTTCCACTGCATCGGCGACCTCCACGCTGCCCGCCCATGCTACACCGCACTGCGTTCGAATACAAAACCTGCCTGGGCCCTGGCGCCGGCGCCGCGCTTTCTGTCATCCTGCGCCGTGCGAAGACGCGCAGGAGGCACCATGACGAGCCTGACCATCGCGCTGTCCGTGCTGATCTGCGCCGCCGCCTTCGGCGCGGCGCAGGCGCAGGACAAGACGATCGTGACCTTGGGCACTGCGACGCCGGGCGGCGGCTTTCCGGTCTACGGCGATGCCATGGCGCAGACGATCAACGACACCGACGCCAGCCTCCTGGTGCAGCCGCGCAACACCAAGGGCAGCGCCGAGAACATACCGCTGCTGGAGGCCGGCAGCCTGGACATCGCGCTGGTCCAGGGCGAAGCCGCGTTCGAGGCGCTGAACGGCGTCGGCCGCGCACCGGCCGACCTGAAGATCATCGCCGCCATGTACGCCACCGCCGGCATGTTCGTCGTGCGCGCCGACAGCTCCTATCGCAGCATCCAGGATCTCAAGGGGCAGAAGGTGGCGTTCGGCGCCCGCGGCTCGGGCCTGGTGATCCTGGCGCGCTACGTGCTGGACGGCATCGGGCTGGACCAGGACCGCGACTTCCAGGCGATCTATCTCGAGCGCGCCGGCGACGGCCCGGCGATGGTGCTGGACGGCCGCGCCGCCGCGCTATGGGGCGGCGGCATCGGCTGGCCCGGCTTCGCCACCATGGCGCGCAGCGAGCCCGGCGCCCGCTTCATCACGCCCAGCGCCGAGGAGATCGCGCGCATCCGCGCCAGGCACAGCTTCCTGCGGCCGCTGGCGATTCCGGCCGGCAGCTATCCCAACCAGGACACCGAGCTGCGCTCGGTCGGCTCGTGGAGCTTCATCATGGCGCGGCCGACACTGCCTGACGACGTGGCTTGGCGCCTGGCGCGGGCGCTGCATCGCGGCGAGCCGGCGCTGGCGCAGCGCCTGGCGCAGGCGCGCGAGACCACGGCCGCGAACACGGCCGCCGCCGTGCCGCGGCCGGCGCTGCTGCATCCCGGCGTCGCGCGCTACCTGCGCGAGCAGGGTCTGTTGCGCTAGGCGCGACCCAGCCTGCCGCGCGCGGTGCTGGCCCGCCAGCGGCGACCGCCATAGGCTGCCGCCGATCGCCATCACGCCCGTGAAAGGACAGTCCATGAATGTCGTCGCCAAGATCGATTCCGCCGGCCACGGGCTCAGCCCGGAACGGCTGGACCGCATCCGCGGCTGGATGCAGGCCCTGGTCGACCAGAAGAAGCTCGCCGGCCTGATCTCGGTGGTGAGCCGGCGCGGCCAGATGGCGCTGATGCATACCTGTGGCAAGGCCGACCTGGCGCGCGACAAGCCGATGCGGCCCGACACCATCTTCCGCATCTATTCGATGACCAAGCCGCTCACCAGCGTCGCCATCATGATGCTGTACGAGGAAGGCCGCTTCCAGCTCGACGACCCGATCACGCGCTTCCTGCCGGCGTTCAAGAACATGCGGGTCTACGTCTCGGGATCACGCGGCAAGTACGAGAGCGAGCCGGCGCAGCGCGACATCACCTTCCGCGACCTGCTCTCGCACACGTCGGGCCTGACCTACGGCTTCATGGAGGCAAGCCCGGTCGATGCCATGTACCGCGATGCCGGCGTCGACTTCCAGACCTCCAAGGCCAGCCTCAGGGAGGTGGTCGAGCTGGCCGCCAGCCTGCCCCTCATCGCCCAGCCCGGCACGGAATGGAACTACAGCATCGCCACCGACGTGCTGGGCTATCTGGTCGAGGTGATCTCGGGCCAGCCGTTCGAGACCTTCCTGCACGAGCGCGTGATCGCACCGCTGGGCATGACCGACACGTCCTTCCAGGTGCCGGCCGACAAGGTCGAGCGCTTCGCCGCCAACTACGGTCCCGACGAGGGCGGCGGCATCAAGCAGATCGAGGACCCGCAGAAGAGCCGCTTCCTGACCAAACGCCTGTGCTCGGGCGGCGGCGGCCTGCTGTCGACGGCGGCGGACTACATGCGCTTCTGCCAGATGATGCTGAACAAGGGCACGCTCGACGGCAAGCGCCTGCTGGGCCGCAAGACGGTCGAGCTGATGACCAGCAACCACCTGGCCGGCGACATGGCCGACATGGGCCAGCCGCGGTTCAGCGAATCGACCTATGCCGGCATCGGCTTCGGGCTCGGCTTCTCGGTGACGCTCGATCCGGCCAAGGCGCAGATCCTGGGGACGCCCGGCGAGTATGCCTGGGGCGGCGCCGCCAGCACCGCCTTCTGGATCGACCCGGCCGAGGACATGTACGTGATCCTGCTGACGCAGCTGATGCCGTCGTCGACCTACCCGATCCGCCGCGAGCTGCGCGTGCTCAGCTACCAGGCGATCGTGGATTGAGCTTCCTTCCCCACGCAGTGGGGAAGGTGGCCGAAGGCCGGATGGGGACCTGACGTGGTCTCCGTTGCAAAGATCACGTCGGCTCCCCTCCGCCCCTTCGGGGCACCTCCCCAGCTTTGCTGGGGAGGAAAATTTACGCCGCCGCCTGCTGCGCGGTCGGGGCCTCGCCGGCGACGGTGGTGCGGCGCATGTCGCGGACCTCGCCGGTCTCGTCGTAGCGCCGCGCGCGGTGCATGGTCTGGCGGTTGTCCCACATCACCAGGTCGTGCTGGCACCACTGGTGCGCGTGGACGAATTCGCGCTGGGTGGCGTGCTCGATGAGGTCGCGCAGGAAGGCGCGCGCCTCAGGCATCGGCCAGCCCACGATCGTGCCGGCGTGCGAGGCCAGGAACAGCGACTTGCGGCCGGTCACGGGATGGGTGCGCACCAAGCTCTGGCGCACCGGCCTGAACATGGCGCGCTCCTCCTCGCTGAACTCGCCGAAGCCCAGCTGGCCGCGCGAGTAGATCAGCGAATGCTCGCAGACCAGCCCCTCGATCTCGGCCTTGGTGGCATCGTCGAGCGCATCGTACGCGGCGCGCATGTCGGCGAACTCGGTGTTGCCGCCGTGCGAGGGCACGGCACGGCCCGACAGCAGCGAGTACTTCGCCGGCACGGCGCGGAAGGAGCTGTCGGAATGCCACAGGCGGTTGCCCAGGTTGAACATCCGGCGCCGGTCGTCGCGCTGGTAGATCTTGCTGTCGGGGTCGAGGTTGGAGATGTCGGCCAGCTCGCCGCTGATGCGCCGCTCGTTGGCCTTGGTGATGTTGCCGCCGACCGCCAGCTCGATCTGGCCGAAATTGCGCGTGAAGGCGACCTGCTGCTCGTCGCTGATGTCCTGGCCGTGGAAGACCAGCACCGCATATTTGTCCATGCCGGCCTCGATGGCCGCGACCTCGTCGGGCGCCATCGGCCGGCGCAGATCGACGCCGGACACCTCGCCGACAAAGACCGGATGAAGCGGGCGAATGGTGACGCTCATGATCGCCTCGTGCTGCAAGCAACAAACACGATCCTAGCCCCGCTTCCCAGGCCTGTCACCCCCGGGCTTCGCCCAGGATGACAGTGGCTTGCTCGGGGTGACGCTGCCGCCTAACCCGTCGCCGCCTGCTTGCGCGCTTCGCGGGCGGCGATGGCGTCGTGGCGGCGCAGCAGCGTCTCGGCGCGGCGGATCACCGGGATGTCGATCATCTTGCCGTCGACGGCGAAGGAGCCGCGGCCGGAGGCGGCCTGCTTGCGGTCCTCCTCGATGAGGCGCCGGGCATAGGCGACCTCCTCGGCCGAGGGGGTGTATTCCTCGTTGACGATCGCCACCTGCCCCGGATGGATGCAGCTTGCGCCCATGAAGCCGAACTGGCGCGAGCGGCGCACCATGCGGCGAAAGCCGTCCCGGTCACCGAAGCCGGCGACGCTGGCGATGTAGCCGAACGGCATCAGGCCGGCCGACCGGGCGGCGTAGATCATGGTCTGCTTGGGCAGCAGCAAGGTCTCCTCGGTCGGCTCCATGCCGACCTCCGATGCGAAATCCTCGCCGCCGATGCTCATGGCCACCAGGCGCTCGCAGGCGGCGGCAATCGCCGGCATGTCGAAATAGCTGCGCGGCGTCTCGATCATGGCGATGAGCTTGGTGTGGCCGGGCGCCAGGCCGCGCTGCTGCTCCAGCTCGCCCACCAGCTCGTCGAGCAGCCGGATGTGGTCCGGGCCCTCGACCTTGGTCACGGCGATGCCGTGCACGCCGGGGCAGACCGCGGCCTCCAGGTCGCGCACCGCCATCTGCAGCGGCCGGTTGATGCGCACGACCACGTCGGCGCCGCCGCGGCTCACACGCGCGGCGGCTGCCTCGACCAGCATGCGCGCCCGCGCCTTCTCGCCCGGCGGCACGCTGTCCTCGAGGTCGAGCTGCACCACATCGGCGCCACGTGTGTGGGCCTTGTCGACGAACTTCTCGACATTCACCGGCACGTAGAGCAGCGAGCGCCAGACGGGCAGGTCCTTTTCCGCCTTCATGACACCTCCTCCATGCCGGCAGCGCGCCACAGCAGTGGCGCATCGGCCCGAAGGGCCGGCTGCTTCCCAGCGCCGCTCATGATCCGGCGCTGCGCGCCGGTGCGCCACTGGAGTGGCGCGCTCCCGGCAAGTCAGCCTCGATCACGACGCCCTGGGCCTTCAGCGCCGCGTAGTCGGCATCCGACACGCCGATTTCGGCCAGCAGCGCGCGGTTGTGCTCGCCCAGCCTCGGTGCCCGGGAGCGGATCGAGCCGGGCGTGCCGGACAGGCGCGGGATGACCGGATGCATCGGGAACTGGCCCATCTCCGCGTCGGGATAGTCGGCCAGGATCTCGCGCTCGACGACATGCGGGTCGCGCAGGATCTGGTTCACGTCGTAGACCGGGCCGATGGTCACCGCGGCGGCGTCGAAATACGCCACGGTCTCTTCCAGCGTGCGGGCGCCGACGAAGGCGCCGATGATGGCGTCGAGCTCCTCGGAGCGCTGCACGCGGTCGGCGTTGGTGCGGTAGCGTGGATCATTGATCAGGTCGGCCCGGTCGATGGCGCGGAACAGCCGCTCCGTCATGCCCTGGGTCGAGGCCGACAGGCAGACCCAGCCGCCGTCCCTGGTGCGATAGACGTTGCGCGGCGCGGCGTTGGTCGAGCGGCTGCCGGTGCGCGGCTTGATGGCGCCGGTCAGCCGGTAGTTCGCGGCCTGCGGGCCGAGCGCGTTGAACAGCGGGTCCAGCAGCGGCAGGTCGATCACCTGCCCGGCGCCGCCGTTCACCTCGACCGCGCGCAGCGCCATCATCACCGCCCCCACCCCGCTCAGCCCGGCGATGGTGTCGGCCAGGTACATCGGCGGCAGCACGGGCTCGCGGTCCTCGAAGCCGTTCATCGAGGCAAAGCCGCTCATGCCTTCGACCAGGGTGCCGAAACCCGGGCGGTGGCTATAGGGACCGGTCTGGCCCCAGCCGGAGATGCGCACGATCACCAGCCTCGGGTTGGCTGCCAGCAGGGTGTCGGGCGCCAGGCCCATCTTCTCCAGGGTCCCCGGCCGGAAGCTCTCGACGAACACGGCGCAGGACGGCAGCAGCTTCAGCAGAAGGTCGCGCACCGGCGCCTTGCGGAAATCGACGGCCAGGCTCTTCTTGTTGCGCGCGAAGATCTTCCAGTTGGTCTCGACGCCCTCGACCCGCCAGGCGCGCAGGGTGTCGCCCTCGGGCGGCTCGACCTTGATCACCTCGGCGCCGTAGTCGCCCAGCATTTGGGTCAGCGTGTTGCCGGCCACCAGCCGCGACAGGTCCATCACCCGCAGGCCGGTCAGCGGCCCGGTCGCGCCGGCGGCATAGTCGCGTTTCTTCAAGGCTTCGGTCATCGCTTGTCCGCGCTCGCTTGCGTGAGGCGCCACGTTAGCCCGCCGTCGCGACCGCGCACAAACGCTCCGTCGTGCGCCGCTGCGCTCGGGATGGCAGCGATGCGAAAGCTCGGCTACGCTTGCCGGCCACGACGGACGGGAGCGCCATGAAAGTCTTCATCGCCTGCCTGGGCACCGAGACCAACACCTTCGTGCCGTTCCCCACCGGGCGGCGCAATTTCGAGGAGAACGGAGTCTTCCACGGCGACGCGACGCGGCACACGCCCAACCTGTTCTCGGCACCGCTGCATGTCTGGCGGCGCCGGGCCGAGACGCGCGGCTGGACGGTCGTGGAAAGCCTGTTCGCCTTCGCCCAGCCGGCGGGCGTGACCGTGCGCGCCGTCTACGAAGGCTATCGTGACGAGATCCTGGCCGACCTCGAGAAGGCGCTGCCGGTCGACATCGTGCTGCTGTCGATGCATGGGGCGATGGTGGCGGACGGCTATGACGATTGCGAAGGCGACCTGCTGAGCCGGGTGCGAGCGCTGGCTGGCCCCCGGGCCATCATCGGCGGCGAGCTCGACCTGCACTGCCACATCACCACGGCGATGATCACGCAGGCCGATGTGCTGGTGACCTTCAAGGAGTATCCGCACATCGACATGGCCGAGCGCGCCGAGGAGCTGTTCACGCTGTGCGCCGATGCCGCCGAAGGCAAGACGCGGCCGGTGATGGCCGTCTACGACTGCCGCATGGTGGGCATGTACCGCACGCCGGTCGAGCCGATGAAAAGCTTCGTGGCGCGCATGCAGGCGCTGGAGGGCAAGGACGGCGTGCTGTCGGTGTCGCTGGGCCATGGCTTCCCCTGGGGCGACGTGGCCGAGGTCGGCACGCAGTCGCTGGTCGTCGCCGACGGCGATGCCGCCAAGGCGGCGGCCGTGGCCCGGCAGCTCGGCCAGGAACTCTTCGCCATGCGCGACAGCACGCTGGTGACCTACTGGCAGCCCGACGACGCCGTCGCCGACGCCGAGTCGGCGCAGGCCGGCCGGCCCGTGGTGCTGGCCGACGTCGCCGACAACGCCGGCGGCGGCTCGCCCAGCGATTCGACCTTCGTGCTCGAGGCCCTGCTGCGGCGCGACTACAAGGGCGCCCTGATCGGGCTGCTGTGGGATCCGGTGGCGTTCCAGATCGCCGAGGAAGCCGGCGAAGGCGCCACGCTGGACATGCGCATCGGCGGCAAGTGCGGCCCGATCAGCGGCCAACCGGTCGACCTGCGGGTCACGGTCAAGAAGCTAGCCTATGATTGCCGACAGAGCTTCGGCCCCACCAAGAACGGCACCGGCAACCTTGCCTGGCTGCAGGCCGACGGCATCGACATCGTGATCAACACCCGGCGCACGCAGCTTTTCCACCCCGACGCCTTCGCGCCGCTGGGGCTAGACCCGGCGCGCTACCGGCTGATCGTCGTGAAGTCGAGCCAGCACTTCTACGCCGGCTTCGCGCCGCTGGCGTCCAAGGTCCACTACGTGACCACCCACGGCGGCATCGAGCCGGATTTCGCCAATATCCGCCACACCAAGCGCACCGTGCCCTACTGGCCACGGGTCGCAGATCCCTTCACCGGCCAGAATGCGTGACTTGGCCAAGGAAATTGCATGTCCAGGCAGATAGACTGGACCCGCGGTGCCACGATTTCGTCACGCAGGATCGCGGAACGGCCCCATTCCAGTCCGCAAAGCGGCCACGCTCGACGCCTAGATGTACGGCATGGCAATCGCTCACCATCGCGGAATGCTCCGACCGCTCGCCCCCCGGCCCAAGGCGCCGGGGGCCCGCCGTCGTCCGCGCCTTGGCGCCATGTTCGTGGTCCTGGCGGCCCTGGGCCTGGCCGGATTCGGTCTCGCCGAGCTGGTGCTGCCCGGCGGCACGGAGCCGGTGCCCTACCGCACCTGGCAGGGGCCGGAAGCCGGCGCGGCAGGCCGCGAGACGCAGGTCGCCACCACCAATGCCGAATGGCATGCGCTGTGGTCCAGCCTGCGCCGCGACCCGGCACCGGCGTTCGACCCGTCGCGCCAGACCGGTGTCGCGATCCTGCTCGGCCAGCGCCCGACACCGGGCTATCATGTCGGAATCCTGGGCACCGAGCAGCGCGGCGACCGCGTGATCGTGTTGATCGAGGAGACTCGACCACCTGGCAGCGCCGTGCTGCCGCACAGGGTGACGTCGCCCTACGCGATCCTGCTGATCGACCAGAGCGGCGCGCCGGTCAGCGTCGAGCAGCGCGTGCGCGACTGAGCGCTCGACGAGAAGCTGCGACCGTCATCTTCATCGTCATCCCGAGCGCCCCTTCGACAGGCTCAGGCGAGGGATCTCCTGCGGCAAGGCGCACGGTGCGTCATTCGCGGGAGATCCCTCGCTGTCGCTCGGGATGACAGATGTGTCAGCGACCAGCGATCCGGATCCTAGCGGCCGGAGAGGACCCGCGACACGAGCTGGCCGAGGTCGTCCTGCGAGACCTCGTCACCTTGCGGCAATCCGCCGGCCGGCGTCATGCCGTCGACCAGCTGCGGCAGGATCTGCGACAGCTGGTCGGCGGCGTCCTTCTGGTCCATGCCGGCAGCTTCCGCCAGCTGACCGAGGCGATCATGGCCGAAGACCTGGGTCACCTGGTCGGGCGAGAGCGGCATGTTCTGGCCGGTCGATACCCAGGATTTCATGTGCTCGCCCAGGCCGGCCTGCTCCAGGACCTGTCCCAGCCCGCCAAGGCCGCCGCCCAAGGCGCCACCGAGGCCACCGCCGGGCGCAGCACCGGCAGCGGGATTGCTGCCGCCGCCCAACAGGCCGCCCAGGATGCTGCCGAGGTCACCGCCCGACCCGCCGGGAGCACCGGCAGCGGGATTGCCGCCACCGCCCAACAGGCCGCCCAGGATGCTGCCGAGGTCACCGCCCGACCCGCCGGGAGCACCTTGCGGCTGGCGTCCGCCGCCGAGGCCGCCCTGCAGCAGCATGGCCAGCACCGCCTGGATCAACGCCGCCTTGCCGGAGCCGGCCGTGCCCGTGCCACTGCCCCCCAACGCGCTGCGCAGGACGCCACCCAGGAGTTCATCGAGCAGTGCCATGGGGCCCTCCAATGCTGAAGCAACAGTGACGCATCAGACCTGACGCAACCGTAGCCCCGTGCCGCAGGCGACGCAACGCGCGGTGCAAATGTGCCATTGCGTTACGCAGCGGGCCGTACGCCATAACGCCGGCGTCACGCACCGTCATCCCGAGCGCAGCGAGGGATCTCCCGCGAAAGACACACTCGGCGCCACTCGCAGGAGATCCCTCGCCTGAGCCTGTCGAAGGGGCGCTCGGGATGACGGTCCTGAAGCTACAGCGTCACGCCGGTGTCGGCGTTGAACAGGTGCACGCGGTTGTTCTTGGGCGCCAGGTGGATCGTCTCGCCGGGGCGGAAAGCGTGGCGGTCCTCGAACACGGCGCAGATCTCGCTGCCGCCCACCGTGCCGAACACCAGCGTGTCGGCGCCGGTGGGCTCGACCACCGAGACGGCCAGCGGGAAGCCTTCGGTAACGCCACTCAGGGCCAGGTGCTCGGGACGGACGCCGTACACGACCCCCTGCCCGTCGTCGCCCTTGGCGCCCGGCGGCAACGGCAGCCGGGTGCCGTCACTCGTGGCCACCCAGGCCGTGCCGTTGGCGCGCCGGGCCGTGCCTGACATGAAGTTCATCGCCGGCGAGCCGATGAAGCCGGCCACGAACTGGTTGACCGGCGCGTCGTAAAGATCGAGCGGCGCGCCGATCTGCTCGACCCGCCCGTCATGCAGCACCACGATGCGGTCGGCCAGGGTCATCGCCTCGACCTGGTCGTGGGTGACATAGATCGAGGTGGTCTTGAGGCGCTGGTGCAAGGCCTTCAGCTCGGTGCGCATCTGCACCCGCAGCTTGGCGTCGAGGTTGCTGAGCGGCTCGTCGAACAGGAACACCTGCGGGTTGCGCACGATGGCGCGGCCCATGGCGACCCGCTGCCGCTGGCCACCCGACAGATGCCGCGGCAGCCGGTCCAGGTACGGCGTCAGCCCGAGGATCTGCGCCGCGTTGGCCACGCCGCGCTCGATCTCCGCCTTCGGCGCCTTGCGCAGCCGCAGCGAGAAGCCCATGTTCTCGCGCACCGTCATGTGCGGGTAGAGCGCGTAGCTCTGGAACACCATGGCGATGTCGCGATCCTTGGCCGGCAGCTCGTTGACCCGCTTGGTACCGATGCGCACCTCGCCGCCAGTGATCTCCTCCAGGCCGGCGATCATGCGCAGCAGGGTCGACTTGCCGCAGCCCGACGGCCCGACCAGCACGACGAATTCGCCGTCAGGGATCTCGACGTCGACGCCATGGATCGCCGCGACGTTGCCGCCATAGACCTTGCGCACGCCGCGCAGCTCGACTGACGCCATCGCCTTCCTCCCGTCTCAACCCTGCTCGCTTGCCGACGGCAGGCGATCGCCTGCGGCGCCAGGAAAGCAAACCACAGAGGCACAGCGCAGCCTGTATCCCTTCTCCCCGCGAAGGCCAGGGCATTCGCATATGACTTCGCCGTCATCCCGAGCGCCAGCGAGGGATCTCCTGCGGCAAGGCGCACGGTGCGCAATTCGCGGGAGATCCCTCGCTACGCTCGGGATGACGGTAGGGGCATATGCGAATACCCTGCCGCGAAGGCGGGGAGAAGGGATACATCGTCGGCTTGCCTTGGAGTGCCGCCAAAGGCTGCGCTGCACCTCTGTGGTTCGTCTTTCGATAGTTCGGCCGGCGACGCCACATGCGCACGCCCTGCCCTAGCCCTTGACCGCGCCGGCGGTGAGGCCGCCGACCATGTAGCGGCGGAACAGGTAGTAGACGAGCGTCGGCGGCAGCGCGTAGAGCGCGCCCGCCGCCATCATCAGCGCCCAGGGCGCATCGTCGAAGGCGAGGAAGATGCCCAGCGCCGGCGCCAGCGTGAGCTGCCGTTCCGTCGACAGCATCAGGAAGGCGTAGAGATATTCGTTCCAGGCGAGCAGCAAGGCATAAATGCCGATGGCCACCATGGTCGGCGCCATCAGCGGCAGGTAGACGAAGCGCAGGATCTGCAGCGGCGTGGCGCCGTCGATGCGGGCGGCCTCGTCGAGCTCGTAGGGCAGCTTGGCCGACGCCTGGTTCATCACCCAGATAGCATAGGGCGCCGCCAGGGTGACCATGGCGAAGATCATCGACCACGGCTTGTCGAGGAAGCCGTACTGCCCCATGGTCCGGTACATCGGCAGCGCCAGGAACGCGGCCGGGATCAGGTAGGTCAGCAGCGCGATGTTGGTGACGATGCGGCCGCCGGGCAGGCGCAGCCGCGAGATCGAGAAATTGGCGCCGATCCCCACCACCAGCGTCAGCACCGCGGTCACGACGGCGATCAAGGTGCTGTTCCAGAGCTGCGTCCAGAAATTCTGCACCAGGTTGTGCCTGGAGCCCAGGATGGTGACAAAGTTCTGCAGCGTCACCGCCTGCGGGATGATGTCGCCGGCCACCGCCTTGTCGGGTGGCGACAGGGCGATGATCAGCAGGTGGTAGATCGGCAGCAGCGTCCACAGCGCGACCGCAAGGCCGACCAGGTAGAGCGGCAAGCGCTCCAGGAAGCGTGTCACGGTCATGCCTCGTCGACCTTGCTCAGCCGCTTCATCAGGAAGAACACCATGGGCAGGATCGCCGGCATGGCGCAGATCACCGCCGCCATGCCGACATCGAACTGGTCGATGCGCAGGTAGCGCACGCCGAGCGTGGCCAGCACCTGCGTCGAATCGTTGGGCCCGCCGCCGGTCAGCAGGTAGATGCTGTTGAAGTCGCCCAGCGTCCAGATCGACGACAGCAGCACCGACGTCAGGTAGGGCGCCCGCATCGCCGGCCAGGTGATGAAGCGGAACCGCTGCCAGCGCGTGGCGCCGTCGACATCGGCCGATTCGTAGAGGTCGCGCGGGATCGCCAGCCGCGCCGCCACCAGGATCAGGGTCCAGAACGGCAGTGACTTCCAGATATGCACCAGGATGGCAAGCATGAGGCCGTAATGCCGCTCGGTGAGCCAGCCCGGGCCTTCGATCTGGAACCACTTGAACAGCAGGTTGTTCACCATCCCCCACTCGGGATTGAACATCCAGCGGATCGACAGGATGCTGGGGATCGAAGGCATCGCCCAAGCCAGGATGAAGACCACCGACAGCCAGCGTATCCAGCGGAACTCGAGGATGAAGAAGGCCGACAGGCCCAGCGCCACGACCATCTTGAGGTTGACCGCGACCAGCACGAAGATCGCCGTGTTCCACAGCGTCGTGACAAAGATCGGATCCTGGAACAGCTTCTTGAAGCTGGCCGCGCCTGAGCCCAGCCAGAAGCCGTAGCCCACCGGGTAGACGACGAAGAAGGCGAAGACGACAACGTAGGGCACGATCAGCGCGATCGCCCAGAACATCTCCTCCGACATCCGCTTGCGCGGTGGCGCCGCGGCCATGTCCATCGTGACAGCGGTCATCGGTGATGCTCCTTGAAGATCCCCTCTCCCGCAGGCGGGAGAGGGCGGGGCCCGTTGCGCGCCAGCGCAATGGGAGGGTGAGGGATCACAGGCCGAGACCTTGGCCCCTCATCCGGCCGCCGCTGTCGCAGCGGCCACCTTCTCCCGCCAGCGGGAGAAGGAACTCACTGCGCCAGGATCTCCTTGATGCGCTTGATCGCGTCCTCGGCCGCGACGTCCGGCTTGACGCCCTCCTTGGCGACGCGCGCGGTGGCACGGCCCCAGACGTTCTCGGCGTTCACGACCGTGAACTTCCAGTTCTTGGTGAACGGGAAGTAGACGGTGCCTTCGTTGAGCTGCTTGATGACCTGGGCCCGGTGCGGATCCTTGCCGTCGGTCCAGAACGGCGCCTCGATCGCCTTCCTGGTCACCGGCACCCAGCGCCCCAGCGAGCCTTCGACATAGGGCTGCAGGTTCTCCTCGGTCAGGAAGAAGGCGAGGAACTCCTTGGCCCGCTTCTTGTTCTTGGCGTCGGCGAAGATCACCGCCGTCTTCACGGCCGCCAGCTGCGGGGTCTTGCCGCCATCGGGCTTGTTCGGGAAGGCGCGGGTGCGGATCTTCTCGAAGTAGTTCGTCTTGGCGGTGGCGCGCTGCTCGGCCGTGTTCTCGGCCTTGTTCATCGCGTCCATCTGCGCCGCCGCGATCGAGATCGTGGCGTTGTGCGTCAGCACCGTCGTCTTGTTGGCGAAGTTCAGGTTGTTGTCGACGTCGCCCCAGTTCACGGACGAGGCCGGCGAGCAGCCGCGCGACACCACCGAGGCATAGTCGCCGATGGCCTTGGCGAAGTTGGCCTTGTTGTCGCCCTGGTCGAGCAGCAGCTTGCCGTCGTCATCGACCACCTTCACGTTGTATGCGTTCATGTACATGTGGAACGAGTACACCGTGTCGGAAGCCTGGATGCTGGCAGGATGGCCGACGCCGAAGACGCGCTGGCCCTTCTTGCGCAGCGCCCCCTGCACCTTGTCGCACCAGAAGTCCCAGAACCCTTTCCAGTCCTCGGGAACGTCGCTCTCCTGGAAGCCGGCATCCTGCAGCATGTCGACCCAGTAGTTGATATGCATGAGCTGCAGCTCGACCGGCGCGGCGTAGTAGGCCTTCTTGCCGGTCTTGCCGTTCATCAGGAGGGTGGTCGACAGCGGCCCCTCGAGATACTGCGCCTTGAGCGGCTCGATCACGTCGGTGATGTCCTCGAGCTTGCCCTCGAAGGCCCATTTGCCGGTGACGCGGAAATCGTAGGTGAGGCCGAAGCCGACATCGGGCGGGGTCCCCGCCTCGACCGCCGAGACCGACTTGGTGACGATGTCCTCGGGCGAGAACAGCGACAGCTCGACATCGACGCCGGTCTTGGCCTTGAACTTCGCGATCGCGTCCTGAAGCGCCTTGTCCTCCGACGGATAGAATGCCTTGGTGAACCAGACGGTGATCTTCTCCTGGGCTTGCGCGGTCGCGGCGCCGAATGCGACGGCGCTCGCGAGGGCCAATGCCAATGCGCGCTTCATGAGTCCTCCCGTGGCGCTTCCATCCCGACACCGGTCTTGATGCCGGATCACGGCGAGCCTAGCGCATATCGCGGTCCGCGCAAACGCCGCGATCGGTGCAATCGCGGCTGTCGGCGCGCCGACCGTCATCCCGAGCGCAGCGAGGGATCTCCCGCGAATGGCGCATGGTGCGTCTTGCCGCGGGAGATCCCTCGCTGCGCTCGGGATGACGGGATGGCTCGGGATGTCAAATCGGCTCGGGTGACAGTCGGCTGGGGATGTGACGGAATATCCCGGACAGGCAAGCCGGCCCGGTCAGCCGCCGACGATGATGTTGTCGATCAGGCGCGTCTTGCCGAGGCGCACGGCCAGCGACAGCAGCGCGCCCTGCGGCGGCACCGTTTCCAGCTCGCGCAAGGTCTCGCGGTCGGCGACGCTGACGTAATCGGGGTTGGCCGCCGGCTCGCCGGCAAGCGTCGTGCGCAAGACTGCCCGCAGCGCCTCGGCATCGCGCTCGCCGGCAGCGTGGCGCGACTCGGCGGCGCGCAGGGCGCGGTACAGGATGGTGGCGGCCTGGCGCTCGGCCGGCGCCAGGTAGGTGTTGCGGCTGCTCATCGCCAGGCCATCGGCCTCGCGCACGGTCGCGCACACGACGACCTCGAGCGGCATGTCGAGGTCGCGCACCATCTTGCGGATCACCACGGTCTGCTGCGCATCCTTCTGGCCGAAATAGGCGCGTGTCGGCTGCGTGATGTTGAACAGCTTGCACACGACGGTCGCGACGCCAAGGAAATGGCCCGGGCGGACGGCGCCTTCGAGCACGTCGGTGACGCCCCCGACCTCCACCCCGATCGCGTACCCCGGCGGATACATCTCGGCGACATCGGGGGCGAACACGAGGTCGGTGCCCAGATCGCGCAGCAGCGCCAGGTCGCGCTCCATGTTGCGCGGATAGGTGCTGAAATCCTCGCGCGGCCCGAACTGGGTCGGGTTCACGAAGATGGTGGCCGCGGCGGCGCCGCATTCCTGCCTGGCCTGGCGCACCAGGCTGAGATGCCCTTCGTGCAGGAAGCCCATCGTGGGCACGACGCCGAGGCGTGGATAACGCGCCCGCGCTTCGCGGAAGCCGGCGACCGTCGCGATCACATCCATGCCGATACCTCTCTCAGGTCGTGGCGCCGTCGGTCGCGGCGAGGGCCGCGGCGAGATCCTCGGCCTTCATGTCGGAGCCGTTGGCGGCGGTGGGAAAGCCGCCATCGCGCACCTCGGTGGCGTAGGCGCGCAGCGCCGCCTCGATGGACTTGCCCAGCTCGGCATAGCGCTTGGCGTGACGCGGCTGCATCTCGTCATAGAGGCCCAGCAGGTCGTGCCAGACCTGGACCTGGCCATCGCATCCCGCGCCGGCACCGATGCCGATCGTCGGCACGGCCAGCCGCGCCGTCACGGCCTGCGCCAGTGACATCGGCACCAGCTCGAGCACGACGGCAAAGGCGCCGGCATCGGCCAGCGCCGCGGCATCGGCCATCAGCTGCCGCGCCGCCGCCACGCTGCGGCCCTGCACGCGCAGGCCGATCTGGTGCACCGATTGCGGCGTGAACCCGAGATGGCCCATCACCGGAATGCCGAGGTCGACCAGCCGGCGCACGATCGGCGCGACGGCCGCCCCGCCCTCCAGCTTCACCGCCTGCACGCCCGCCTCCTGCATCAGCCGCGCCGCCGCATCGACGGCGCGATCGGCATTGGCGTATGACAGGAACGGCAGGTCGCCCACGACCATCGCCTTGGCGCTGCCGCGCACGACGCAGGCGGCGTGATGCACCATGTCGTTGATCGTGACCGGCACGGTGGTCGAATGCCCCAGCATCACCATGCCCAGCGAGTCGCCCACCAGCAGCAGCGGAATGCCGGCCCGGTCGGCCAGCCTGGCGGCCGTGTAGTCATAGGCCGTCACCATGGCGAAGCGTTCGCCACGCTGCTTCATCTTCTGGATATCGAGGATCGTCGTACGCATGGTCGCCTCCCGGCACCTGGAGGAAAACGATGGCGGTTCTTAACGTTCCGCCATCGTCTTGGCAGCCCATAGATAGGCTGCGCCGCCATCATGCGAAATGCACGCTGTTGCGAAAACGGCGATGCCGCGGCTCAGTGCGAATGCCGCGGCACGCCCTTGGTCTCCGATATGCGCTGGAAGTCGACCGCGAAGTCGAGGCACGCGCCGCTGTCGAGCTGGCCCACGAACTTGCGCTGCAGCTCCTGCCACGGCGTCTGGCTCGCCGGATAGCTCGGCTTCCAGGCCGCCTTGCGCCTGGCGAGCTCCTCGTCGGAGACCAGGATATTCGCCGTACGCTTGTTGAGGTCGACGCGCACCTTGTCGCCGGTCTTGAGCAAGGCAAGCCCGCCGCCCACCGCGGCCTCAGGCGAAGCGTTGAGGATCGACGGGCTGGCCGAGGTGCCGCTCTGGCGGCCGTCGCCGACGCAGGGCAGCAGCAGGATGCCGCCCTTCACCAGCCGGTCGGGCGGCAGCATGTTCACCACCTCGGCCGCGCCGGGATAGCCCACCGGCCCGGTGTAGCGGATGAACAGGATGCTGTTCTCGTCGATCGGCAGCGACGGATCGTTGATGCGGTGATGGTAGTCCTCCGGCCCGTCGAACACGATCGCGGTGCCCTCGAAGGCGCCCTTGTCACCCGGCTTCTCCAGATATTTCTGGCGGAACTCGGGTGAGATCACCGAGGTCTTCATGATGGCCGAGTCGAACAGGTTGCCGCTCAGCACGGCGAAGCCGGCCTCCTTCAGCATCGGCTTATCGTAGGACATGATGACGTCGTTGTCGACCGGCTTGGCCGACTTTACGTTCTCGGCCATCGTCTTGCCCGACACGGTGAGCGCATCGCCGTGTCCCTTGCCCTTGCGAAGCAGCTCGGCCATCACCGTCGGCACGCCGCCGGCGCGGTGGAACGCCTCGCCCAGATACTTGCCGGCCGGCATGCAGTTGACCAGCAGCGGGATATCGTAGCCGATCTTGTCCCAGTCCCTGGTCTCGAGCTTCACACCGATGTGGCGCGCGATGGCGTTGATGTGCGGCGGGCAGTTGGTCGAGGCGCCGAGCGCGCTCGCCGCCACGATGGCGTTCTCGAATGCCTGGCGGGTCAGGATCTTCGAGGGCCGCAGGTCCTCCCACACCATGTCGACGATGCGCCTTCCGGTCTCGTAGGCCATCTGGCCGCGTTCCTTGTAGGGACCGGGGATGGCAGCGCAGCCCGGCAGCGACATGCCCAGCGCCTCGGCCATGCTGTTCATCGACAGCGCCGTGCCCATGGTGTTGCAGTGCCCGACGCTGGGCGCCGAGGAAGCCACCATCTCGATGAACTGGTCCATGTTGATGCGCCCGGCCGCCAGTTCCTGACGCGCGTACCAGACGATGGTGCCCGAGCCGGCCAACCCACCGACGAAATGACCGTCCAGCATCGGCCCGCCCGATAGCACGATCGACGGGAGGTCGACCGTGGCGGCGGCCATGATCATGGCCGGCGTGGTCTTGTCGCAGCCGGTCGTCAGCACCACGCCGTCGAAGAAGTAACCGTACATCGACTCCACGGCGCTGAGGTAGGCGAGGTTGCGGTCAAGCGCCGCCGTCGGGCGCTTGCCCGATTCCTGGATCGGGTGCACCGGGAACTCGATGGGAATGCCGCCGCTGTCGCGGATGCCGTCGCGGATGCGCCACGCCAAATCGAGGTGATGGCGGTTGCACGGCGACAGGTCGCTGCCCGTCTGCGCGATGCCGATGATGGGCTTGCCGCTGCGCAGCTCGGCCAGGGTCAGGCCGAAATTCATGTAGCGCTCGAGATAGAGCGCCGTCATGGTCGGGTCGCTCTTGCTGTCGAACCATTCGCGGCTGCGCAGCTTCGAGGGGTCCTTGCCGTTCTTGGCCATTGCTTCCTCCTGAACGCGATTCGTGTGTAGCCGGTCCCGTCCCGTCATGCCACCGGCGTCAGCAGCCTGCCGTGACCGAACCAGGACTTGAGATTGTCGACCACGAGCTGGCCCATGGCGCCGCGGGTCTCGACCGTGCCGCTGGCGACATGGGGCTGCAGCACGACATTGTCCATGGCGATGAGGGCCGCCGGGACGTTGGGCTCGTCGGCGTAGACGTCGAGCGCGGCGGCGCCGAGCGTGCCGTCCTGCAATGCCGCCACCAGCGCCGCCTCGTCGACCACCGAGCCGCGGGCCACGTTCACCAGCGTGCCCTTGGCGCCCAGCGCCTCAAGCACCGCAGCGTCGACCAGGCCGGCCGTCTCGGCGCCGCCCTTGCAGGTCAGCACCAGGTAGTCGACCTGCCCCGCCAGCTGCGCGAGATCCTCGACGTGCCGGTACGGCACGCCGGGCTTGGGCCGCGGCCCGTACCATGCCACGTCCATGCCGAAAGCCAGGCACAGGCTGGCAAACGCCTGCCCGATCTGGCCCAGCCCGACGATGCCGACCTTCTTGCCGCGCACCCGGCGCGTCAGCGGATACTGGTCCTTGCCGTCGCGTTCGTAATCGCCCCGGCGCACATAGGCGTCGGCCTGCGGCACGCGCCGGGCGCTGGCCAGCAGCAGCGTCATCGCAAAATCGGCCACCTCGGCCGTGAGCACGTCGGGCGTGTTGGAGACGCCGATGCCGCGCCGGCGGCAGGTCGCCAGATCGATCGCATCGGTGCCGACGCCATAGGAAGCCACCACCTCCAGCCGCGGCAGGCGCTCGATCAGGTCGCCCTTCAGCCCCGTGGCGCCGGTCGTCGCCGCGCCGCGCACGCGCCCGGCGATCGCGGCCAGGAAGGCGCCGCCGTCGGGCGCCTGCCACAGGCGATGCACGATGAAGGCGTCATCGAGCGCCGCCATGGCGTTGTCGATCAGGGGAACCGCCAGCAGAATATCGGGCTTCACCTTGTTTTCTCCCCATCGTTGTCCATTTACCCCGTGCCGGGACCTGCCATATCACAGCCACAGTTTGGCCATGGCCTCGACGATGTAGGGCTCGCAGAATCGGTCTTTGGGCCGTCGGCGTCCACCGTATCCTGGAGGTAGCGTATGTTCACTCCCGTGCTGACACGTCGCGCCAGCGTCCGCACCCTGGGCGCCGCCGCCCTGCTGATCGCTGCGTCAGGCGCGCCGGTCCTGGCCGCGGATGCAGCCGAGGTCGTCCGAAACGGCGCCAACCGCATCCTGCAGGTGCTGAAGGGCGGCGCTTCGGACGCCGCCCGCGAGGCGACCCTGACCAGCGTCATGAACGAGAGCTTCGATCTGCAGGCCATCGGCCGCAGCGTGCTGGGCCGCCACTGGAACGCGGCCACGCCCGAGCAGCGGCAGAAGTTCCTGGCCGTCTTCCAGAAGGCCGAGGTCAAGGCCTACTCCGACCGCTTCAAGCAGTACAGCGGCCAGACCTTCACCGTCGGCAAGGTGTCGACCAATGGCAGCGCGCAACTGGTCGACAGCCAGATCGTGCAGCCCAACAGCTCGCAACCGGTCCGGCTGGTCTGGGAAGTGCATAACGGCCGCATCACCGACGTGTCGATCGAGGGCGTCAGCATGGCCGCGACACGGCGGTCCGATTTCAACGCCTACATCCAGCGCAACGGCATCGACGGGCTGATCGCCGAGCTGCAGCGGCGCAGCGGCTAGCGCTGGGAATCGCTACATCCGCCATCCCGAGCGCAGCGAGGGATCTCCTTCGACAGACGCACGGTGCGCCATCCGCGGGAGATCCCTCGCTGCGCTCGGGATGACGGGTTCGCTCGGGATGACAGCCTTGGCTTGGCGTCAGCCCGCCTGGCGGGCGCGGACCCGCTCGCGGTGCATGATGAACAGCCCGCTGGCCACGATGATCGCGGCGCCGGACAGCATCTGCAGGTCGGGCATGTCGCTGAAGAACAGCCAGCCGAAGGCCACGCCCCAGACGATCTGGGTGTAGTGGAACGGCATCACCACCGAGGTCGGCGACAAGGCCAGCGCGCGGTTGTTGAGCACGTGCCCACAGGTCGAGAACACGCCCATCAGCGCGATCAGCGCCATGTTGAGCAGCGACACCGGCTGCCACACGAACGGCGCCACCAGGGCGCTGGCCAGCAGCGTGCCGCCGATATGCCAGGCGATCATCGGCACCGGCCCGGCGTCGCGCAGCAGCCGCGTCAGCAGCACCACGCCGCTATAGACCACGCCGCCGGCCAGCGCGCAGAGATGCGCCGTCGACACGCCGCCGCCCGACGGCTTGACCACCAGCAGCACGCCGATGAAGCCCGCCACTACGGCCAGCCAGCGCCGCCAGCCCACCTGCTCGCCCAGCAGCGGCACGGCCAGCGCCGTGGCGATGATCGGCGTGGCCTGGTAGATGTGGTGAGCGTGTCGGCCAGCGGGATCTGCCACACGGCGGTGTAGAACAGCGCCAGCTCCATCACGATCAGCACGCAACGCAGGACGTGCAGCCAGACGCGCGGCACGCGCGCCGCCGCCAGCCAGCCATAGGCATGCACCTTGGGTGCGATCAGGACGAGGGCGCCGGCATTGCGGATCAGCAGGAGCTGCGCCACCGGGCATAGCGCGGCAAGATACTTGGCCAGCGCGTCGTTGGCGGAGAAGACGAACATGGCCGCCAGCATGAACGGGATGCCGGCCGAGACCGTGGAACTGCTGGACACGTGCTGACCCGCCTGGAACGCTGCGATACGCAGAACGTCATAGTAGAGTCCGACCGCCACCAGAGGCCAGCCCGATGCCTTCCCCTGCCCTGATCTGCTTCGGCGAGCTGATGCCGAGGTCGCTCAAGGCGCTACATTGCGACTTTGAGCTATGCTAGAATTGTGAAATGAGCGATTCGACTGAAAGTTCGAAGGGACGCCAGGGCAGGAAGGGCGCATCCCCGACAAGAACAATGAATGTCATTCCCACTTCTGATGGTTGGTCCCTCAAACGGTCCTCTACGACAGGAGCGCGCGTCTACGCTTCAAAGGCGGAAGCAACAAAGGCGGCACAGGCGGTCCTCAGCATCGGGGGGGGCGAACTGCGCATCCATGGACGCAACGGGAAAATCAGCGAAACCTTCACCCTCGGCCGCAATGCCATCGCCAAGATCAGCGCTGTCGAAGGCCTTCATCTGACCGAGGAGATCAGGGACGATTTTCGCGAGTTCGATCGCCGCCGCTTGTCGGACGACGAACGGCGACGCCTGCTTGTGAACAAGTATGGCAGGAAGTCCGCATAACCAACTCGAGTACGAGGCATCGGACGACCCGTATTGCTATCCGGGTACGACAGTCCTCAAGAATGTGCCCGATATCCGCGACGCAGCAGCGCTTGAGCAATTTGAGATCGCCCTTACGACCCAACGAGGGCGGGAGCCTTTCCCGTCAGGGCGATTGAGCGCTACTCATTACAAAGCGATCCATCGACATCTTTTCCAAGACGTCTACCCTTGGGCTGGCCGGTTCCGCACTGTCCGAATTCACAAAGGCAGCAGCACGTTCTGTTACCCGGAAAACATCGACGGTGAAATGCGCACGCTCTTCGCATGGCTGCGCAAACAACGCCTCTTGCAAGACCTGACCTCCGTGGAGTTTGCCACCGCTGGTGCTCACTTTCTCGCCGAACTCAACGCTATCCATCCATTTCGGGAGGGGAACGGACGGACCCAGCTTTCGTTTTTAGCGTTGCTGGCCACGAAGGCAGGGCACCCGCTCCGCCTCAGACGGCTCGATCCGGCCACATTCATGGCGGCCGTTATTGAAAGCTTCCGAGCCAGCGAAGCGGCTTTGGCAGCGGTGGTCCTCGATCTCATCGGACTGGAGAACTAATCCTGCGAGGGTGCCGCTTCGCTCAAACGACGACGAGAGACCAACGACATGCCTTCCCCTGCCCTGATCTGCTTTGGCGAGCCGATGATCGAGTTCAACCAGACCGACCCGGGCGAGCCGCGCTGGCTGCAGGGCTTCGGTGGGGACACCTCGAACGCCGCCATCGCCGCGGCGCGCCAGGGCACCGCGGTGGGCTACGTCACGGCGCTGGGCACCGACACCTTCGGCGACCGCTTCATCGCGCTGTGGCAGCAGGAAGGCGTCGACTGCTCCCATGTGGCGCGGCGCGACGATGGCCACACCGCCGTCTACTTCGTCACCCATGATGCGCGCGGCCACCAGTTCCACTACCTGCGCAGCGGCTCGGCCGCGAGCCGACTGGCGCCGGCCGACCTGCCGCGCGGCTATCTCGCCGACGCTCGCATCCTGCACCTCTCGGGCATCAGCCAGGCGATCTCGCCGGCGGCCCGCGATGCCGGCTTCGCCGCCATCGACGTCGTGAAGTCTGCCGGCGGCCGGGTGTCCTACGACACCAACCTGCGGCTGAAGCTGTGGACGCTGGAGGAGGCGCGCGACGTCATCCATGCCGCGATCGCGCGCGCCGACATCGCGCTGCCCAGCCTTGACGATTCCGAGCTTCTCACCGGCCTTTCCGACCCCGACGCCATCGCCGACTTCTACCTCCGCCTGGGCCCGGCCATCGTGGCGCTCAAGCTGGGCAAGGAAGGCGCCCTGGTGGCGACACCGGAGGGGCGCCGGCGCATCGCCGGCCGCAGCGTCAAGGCGGTCGACGCCACCGGCGCCGGCGACACGTTCGGCGGCGCGTTCCTGGCGCGGCTGCTGGCCGGCGACGATCCTTTCGCCGCCGCGGCCTGGGCCAATGCAGCGGCGGCGCTGAAGACCACGGGCTTCGGCGCCATCGCACCCATGCCAAGCCAGGCGGCGGTGGCGGCATTCCTGGCAGGCCGTGAGGCTCCATAAAAAAGTCTTGTGGAATGAAGCAGCTGTCGATGCGTTTTCGACCCTGCGATAGCCGCGAAGGCAGGAAGCAAGGAGGCATGAGCCGTGAACGAACGCAGTTCGCCTTTCCAGGCCATTCGGGCGATCGACTATACGGTCATTTTCGTGCGCGACATGGCAGCAATGCGTCGGTTCTATGAAGACGTCCTCGCCTTTCCGCTGACACGGGAGCTTTCGCCGGGCTGGATCGAGTACCGGGTGGGCAGCAACACTCTGGCGCTGGCCAAGCCAAGCCGGACTGCAGCGGACGCTCCGACGCCCCACGGCAGCGCCGCGCTGCAGCTCGCGTTCAAAGTCGCCCCGCCCGAGGTCGACCAGTGCGCCGACGCGCTCACGCGCCAGGGCGTCGCCCTGCTGTCGCCGCCCACCGACCAGGCCTTCGGCCATCGCACGCTGTTCTTCCGCGATCCCGACGGCAACCTGCTGGAGGTGTACGCGGAGATCTAGCCAAGCGGCGGCGCCCTACTCCGCCGGGTGCGCCAGGCGCCGCGGCCGGAACGACGCGATGATCGCGCGCCCCAGCCGGCCCAGGACGGCGACCTGCTGGCCCAGCCAGCCCTTGCCGTTGTCGGCATCGGCGTCGCGGCTGTCGACGCCGGTGGGCCGGCGCTTGTAGTCGTAGACCGCGGTGCCGAAGAGCAGGTCCCAGACCGGCAGGACGGCGCCGAAATTGCTGTCGTGGATATGCGGCTTGCTGGCGCTGGCGCGGGCGTGATGGGTGCGATGGAACCAGGGATCGACCACCAGCTTGTCGAGCACGCGACCGAAGCCGAAGCGCACATTGGCGTGCGAGAAGCTCTCGACCAGCCGGCTCACCAGCAGCAGGGCCACGTACTGGCTGGGCTGCACGCCGATCAGCAGCGCCACCACGGCGAAATAGAATGACGCCAGCACGTCATCCAGCACGTGGTTGCGGTCATCGCTCCAACACGTCACCTGGCGCTGGCTGTGGTGCAGGCTGTGCAGCGCCCACCACCACGGGACGGCGTGCTGCATGCGGTGCAGGAGGTAGCCGGCCAGATCGTAGAGCAGGAAATAGGTCGCGAACAGCAGCAGCGGCTTGTCACGCAGCCAGGGCACGACCTGCTCGACGGTGGGCAGCATCAGGTCGTAGTCGCGCACGCTCTCCTGCAGCCAGTCGTTGACCGGATAGAGCACCACGAAGACGATGAAAGGCAGCAGGCCCAGCTTGCTGAGCAGCGTGTAGACGACGTCGACCCGCGCCAGCTTGCGGTCGGGCCAATGCTCGGCCGGCGCCAGCCGCTCCAGGGGCCGGAAGACCAGCAGGATGACCGCGATCTGCACAACGCCCAGCATCAGCGTCTCGACCACGAAGGGTGCATCCTCGAAGAAGGTCATATAGCCGAACCGGAACAGCAGCGGATGCACCGCCGTTTCCAGGATCCAGCTCTGGACATCGACCCAGGTATCGATCAGTCCCTGCATGCTCACACTGTCCCGCCGGCCGACGGCGACGTCAACGCGGCACGGTATCCCGAAGCACGGGGCTTATCGGAGCAGTGGCGCGAGCGGTGCCAGGATCTGCGGCAGGAACGACGCCTTGGGCGGCGTCTGCGCCGTCCTCGGGTCGGCCGCTTCCGGCGGCGGCGACATCGACCGCGAGACCGTGCCGGGGCCGTTGATGTAGATGCCGTGCGGCGAGCGGCCGACATTGACGGTGGCGACAATCTGCCTGGTGGCGAGATCGATCGCCATCACGCGGCGGCGCCACCGCTGGGTGACCCAGATCTGCTTGCCGTCGGGTGTGAAATCGAGGTCGTCCGGACCGCCCGGCGCGCGGATGGTGTCGATCACCTCCAGCTTGGTGGTGTCGAACAACGAGATCGAGCCGTCGACGCGGTTGGTGACCAGCACCCGGGTTTCGTCTCCCGGCATGCGGAAGATGTTATGGGCGCCGCGGCCGGTCACCACCCATTTGATGACCCGCTTCTGCTCGAGGTCGAGCACGGCCACCGCATCCTCGCCGGTCAGGCCGATCAGCACGCGGCGGCCGTCGGGCATCGCGTACACCCCGGCCGGCGCCTCGCCGACATCGGCCGTCCAGGCAACCTCCTGGGTCGCCAGATCGATCGCCACGAGCTGGTTGGAGCCCTGCATGGTCACCAGCACCTGCTTGTTGTCGCGGGTGAAGGCCATGTGGCTGGGCAGGGAGTGCAGCGGCAGGCGCTTGACGAGACGGAACTCGCCCGCCTCGTAGATATCGACATGGTTCATGCGGTAAGCCGCGGTCACGAACCACTTGCCGTCGGGGCTGAAGCCAAGCTGATAGGGATCCAGGATGTTGCGCAGACGGCGACGCATCTCGCCCGTGACCGGATCCAGGAATGTCAGCTCGTTGGTCGCCGTCGACCCGATGATCAGCTCCTTGCCGTCCGGCGTCAGCATCAGGTGATGCGGCTCGCGGCCGATCGGCCGCTTGTCGACCTCCTTCATCGACTGGCGGTCGACGATGCTCAGCGAGCCTTCGTCGGAATTGAGCACAATGGCGAGCTGCGGTGGAGACGCCATGGCCGGCACCGCCAGGGCAGCGCCGAGTATCACTGACACGACCGCCAGGCACTGCCTGGGGGAAAAACTGCTCATCGATGAGAGCGGTCCACTCCGCACGCGCGCCGGACCCCGCCAGCGTCTACATGAGCGTCTACATCGCATTTCTTGCCGTGCGGCGCCAGCGCCGAACCAGGTTTTCAGCGTGGCTGAGACATTTTTTCCGCTGCATGTGGCGTCACGGACACAGCGCCGCGGCGCTCACGCCGCAGGGTTGGCGCGCAAGGACGCGGCAGCGTGCGCCAGCGCCTCAATTCGGTCCCAATTGCCGGCGCGCACGGCCGCGGCCGGCACCGGCCAGGAGCCGCCGACGCAGGGCACGTTGGGCAATGCCAGATATTCCTCGGCCTTGGCCGAGTCGATGCCGCCCGTGGGGCAGAACCGCAGCTCCGGCAGTGGCGCCAGCAGCGCCCGCAGGAAGCCGGCGCCGCCGCAGCTCTCGGCCGGGAAGAACTTCAGGGCGCGATAGCCGCGCTCGGCCAGGGCCATGGCCTCGGAGACGCTGGCCATCCCCGGCAGGTAGGGCATGCCGGCATCCGCGGCCGCCGACAACAGCGCCGGCGTCTGGCCCGGACTCACGGCGAAGCGGGCACCGGCCCGCCGCGCCGCGTCGAACTGCGCTGGCGTCACGACGGTGCCGACCCCGACCACGGCGCCCGGCACCGCATCGGCGATGGCGCGCACCGCCTCCAGCGCGCCCGGCGTGCGCAAGGTCACCTCCAGCACCGGCAGGCCGCCGGCGACCAGAGCCCGCGCCACCGGCACGCCATCGGCCGCGCCCTCCAGGGTCAGCACGGGGATGACGGGTGCCAGCGCCAGCAGCTCGCCGATGTTTTCCACAGGCTCCTCGCTTCAGATGCTCCAGCCGCCGTCGATGACGTGGGTCGTGCCGGTGGTGAAGGCGCTTTCGTCGCTCGCCAGATAGACCGCCAACGCCGCGACTTCATCGGGTGTTCCGAACCGGCCGGTGGGCTGGCGGGCCCGGAACATCGAGGCATCGCCGCCCAGCGCCGAGATGCGGTCGTCGAGCGACGGCGTCTGCACCGTGCCGGGGCAGATCGCGTTGCAGCGCACGTTCTGCTTCACGAAGTCGGCCGCCACCGACTTGGTGAGCCCCACCACCGCCGCCTTGGTCGTGCCGTAGACGAAGCGCAGCGGCGCGCCCTTGTGCGAGGACGCCGCCGACGCGACGTTCACGATCGAGCCGCCGCCCTTGGCCACCATGCCGGGCAGGAAGGCCTGGATGGTCCAGAACATGCTGCGCACGTTGAGGTCGAAGGCGAGGCGCCACTCCTCGTCGGTGGCCTCCAGCACCGTGCCGTGGTGCACGAAGCCGGCGCAGTTGAAGAGGACGTCGACGGCGCCCAGGCGCGCCGCCAGCGCCTGGATCGCCGCCTTGTCGAGCACGTCGAGCTTCTCGGCATGCACGCCCGCGACGCCGGCCATGGCCGGCGTCAGCCGCGCGTCGTTGACGTCGGTGGCCCACACCTCGGCGCCCTCGCGCGCGAAGGCCAGCGCCGTGGCCTGCCCGATCCCCTGCGCCGCCGCGGTGACGAGGCAGCGCTTGCCCTTCAGGCGCATGACGCTCACGCGCTCTTGAAGTCCGGCAGCCGCTTCTCGGCCCAGGCTTTCACGCCTTCCTTGAAGTCGGCGGTCTTGCGCGTCCACTCCTGCTCGACCAGCTCGCGCTCGGTTGCCGCCTCGATGGCGTCGGCCAGGCCGCGGCGCACGGTTTCGCGCGTCGACATCACGGCCAGCGGCGCCGACTGCGCGATCTCGGTGGCGAGCGCGATCGCGGCCTGCCGCACCTCGGCCAGCGGCACCAGCACGTCGGCCAGGCCGATCGCCACAGCCTCCTCGCCGGTCACGCGCCGGCCGGTGTAGAAGAGCAGGTTGGCCTTCTGCTGGCCGACCAGGCGCGGCAAGGTGCAGGTGAGCCCGAAGCCGGGGTGGAAGCCCAGGCGGTTGAAATTGGCGCTGAAGCGACCTTCGGGGCAGGTGACGCGGAAGTCACCGACCAGCGCCAGGCCCAGGCCGCCGCCGATCGCGGCGCCCTGCACCGCGGTCACGATGGGTTTCTTGGTGCGGAACAGCCGGATGGCTTCCTTGTAGAGATGCTTGCCGCTTTCGTTGGCAGCGCCGGTGGCCGGCCGGTTGGCGAAATCGGCGCCGGCGCAGAACGACTTGCCGTCGGCGCACAGCACCACGGCGCGGCATTTCGGATCGCGGTCGAAGGCCTCGAAGGCCTCGCCGATCTGGTTGATCAGCGCGTTGTCGAAGTAGTTGTGCGGCGGCCGGCGGATCTCGACGACGCCGACATGGCCCGACAGGCTGACACCGATATCCTTGTACGTCACATGCGCGTCCATGACCGCTCTCCGTTGCCGATGATGATGCGCGGCGACCTTAGCATGCCGCGCGTGTTGTCCAGTGCCACTTTCAGCGAAAAGCAGATGCGCCCGGCGAGCCGCTCCGCTAAGGACGATGGTGTGGTTGGCGTATGGACGTTCGAAGATGGCAGACAGTGAATCGCGTATCCTGCAGCTGGCGCCCGGCGACAACGTCGCCGTGGCGATCCGCGAGATCGAGGCCGGCGACGTGGTGAAGATCCATGGCCGCGAGATCCCCGTGCCGCAGACGCTGCAGGTCGGCCACAAATTTGCTGCGCGCCGCATCGAAGCCGGCGAAGCCATCGTGAAGTACGGCACAGCCATCGGCCGCGCCCTTGTCGACATCACCGCTGGCGAGCATGTGCATGCCCACAATGTCGCCGCCGACGACAAGCCCAAGGCGCGGCGTGACGAGGCGGCGCCGGAGCCGCCGGCCGAGCCGGACGACGCGGCCTGAACCGATTCAGACAACCGAAGCGAGGGAGGTTACCATGATTCGCCGTTCGCCCCCGATCCGTGCCGTCATGCCGGTGCCACTGGCCGCCTGATCCGTGATGGCCAAATCATCGATGGCAGGAAAGGCGCGCCAGACCAAGAGCACGGGCAAGAGCAAGAAGCCCCTGCTGGCCAGCCACCAGCGCAGCTGGCTGTGGGGACGCAACCTCGTGCTGGAGACCCTTGCCGCCGGCCGCTGGCCGATCCACGAGCTCCACCTCGCCGACGACCTCGGCGCCGACGCCACTGCCGCGGCGCTGGCGCAGGTCCAGGCGCAGGCGCCGAAGCTGAAGCCCGGCCGGGCGTCGCGCGCCCGGCTGGCGCAGCTCTGCGGCGAGGCCGACCACCAGGGCTACCTGGCGCGTGTCGGCCCCTACCCCTATGTGCCGGCCGAGACGCTGCGCGAGCAGGCCCGCATGCCGTCATTGTGGCTGATCCTCGACGGCGTGCAGGATCCCTACAATCTCGGCGCCATGCTGCGCTCGGCCGAGGTGTTCGGCGTCGACGGCGTGTTCCTGGGCACGCAGGGCCAGGCCGGCGTCAACAGCCTGGCGGCTCGCAGCTCGGCCGGCGCCGTCAACCGGCTCGGCATCGCCCGCGTGCCCAGCCTGCCGGCCCTGGTCGCCGAGCTGCGCCGCGCGGCGGTGCGGGTCGTGGGCGCCAGCCTGCATGCCGACTACACGCTCGATGCCTGCGACTTCACCGGCCCGACCGCGCTGGTGATCGGCAACGAGGGCACCGGCCTGTCGGCCGATGTCATGGCCGGCTGCAACATGGTGGCGACCATACCGCAGGCCGGCGGGCTGAACTCGCTCAACGCGGCGGCGGCCGCGGCGGTATGCCTCTACGAGGTGCAGCGGCAGCGGCGTCAGGACGTCTCGATGTGGGGCAACGTCGCCTCGCCGGGGCGCATGTCGTAGACCCGGTCGACGATGCCCCAGTCGCGCGCCTCCTCCGCCGACATGAAATAGTCCCGGTCGAGCGCCTGCTCGACCTCGTCATAGGTGCGGCCGCAGTGCCTGGCGTAGAGCTGCTGCAGCCGGCGCTTGGTCTTGAGGATGTCGGCGGCATGCCGCTCGATGTCGGAGGCCTTGCCTTGGAAGCCGCCGGAGGGCTGGTGCACCATGATGGTGGCGTTGGGCAGCGCCACGCGCTGGCCCGGCGCGCCGGCCATCAGCAGGAACGAGCCCAGCGACTGCGCCGTGCCCATGCACATCGTCGCCACCGGGCTCCTGATGTACTGCATGGTGTCGTAGATCGCGAGGCCGCTGCTCACCACCCCGCCCGGCGAGTTGATGTACATCGCGATCTCCTTCCTGGGGTTCTCCGATTCGAGGAACAGCAGCTGGGCGCACACCAGCGCCGAGACGCTGTCGTCGATCGGGCCGTTCACGAAGATGATGCGCTCGCGCAGCAGCCGCGAGTAGATGTCGAACGCGCGCTCGCCGCGGACCGACTGCTCGATCACCACCGGCACCATGTTCATGAGAGTCCTCCTTCGTATTCCTCCCCCAACGCAGTTGGGGGAGGTGGCCGATTCGGCACTTCGACGCTTTGCGTCGAAATGCCTTAGCCGGAGGGGGAGCCGACGTGGTCTGTGTAACAAACAAGGACCTCGTCGGCTCCCCTCCGCCCCTTCGGGGCACCTCCCCAGCAAAGCTGGGGAGGATGGTTATGCCGCCAGCTTCAGCCCCGACTGCATCACGGTGCGCGCCGTCGGGCGGCGCGGCGCGGCGCGCAGCATCGTCACCGTCCCGCGCGCCGGGGCGGTGGCGAAGCCGCTGTGGACGATGCGCAGATGCGTGCCGCCCACGGTCGTGCCGCTGAGCTCGAAGGTGACGACCGTGTCGAGCCCTTCGCCGCCGTGCCAGGAATAGCGCAGCAGCCGCGGCGGCTCGGCCGCCAGCACCTCGCAGTCGATGGCGCCGCCGGCATCCGGGCTGCCCTGCAGGGTGAAGCGATCACCGATGCCGGGGCTGATGTCGTTGGGCATCAGCCACTGCGCCAGCAGCGCCGGCTCGGTCAGCGCCCGCCACACCTGCTCGGGCGGCTCGTCGAGGGTGCAGTCGACGGTGATGGAGTCCTCGCGCGCCGTGTCGTCGGTCATCTGTCCATTCCCTTCAGCACGTCCTTCAGCTTCTCGATCCGGGCCGGCCAGAAGGCGCGGTAGCGGTCGATCCAGCAGGCCAAGGGCGTGAGCCCCTTGGGATCGACGCGGTAGTACGCAAAGCGGCCCTCGCGGCGCTCCGCGACCAGCCCTGCCCCGCGCAGCGCGGCCAGGTGCTGCGAGATCGCCGGCTGCGAGACGTCGAAGCCCGCCTTCAGCTGCGACACGCTCATCTCGCGCGCGCCGGCGAGGCGCTCGAAGATCGCGCGCCGCGTCGGATCGGCCAGGGCCCGGAAGATCTCGCTCTCGACCATGGCCAATATATAAGTACTTACTTATTCGAAATGCAAGCCCTTGCCATGGGGCGTTGCGTGCGATGCCGCCTGGCTACCGCTTCATATGCGCGGTGGCCTGTGCCTCGACGCTGTGCCAGACCTCCTCGGACATCGGCCGGCGCGACTCCTCCAGGATATGGCCGATCAGTCCCACGGCGCGCGCCATGACCCCCAGGCCGCGGCAGATCTTCCAGTCGAAGCCCATCTCGCAGCACAGCGCCCCGATGGCGCCCGTGGCGTTGACCGGCAGCACCTTGCCGCTGGCCTTCTCCGCCTCGGCGGCCACCGCAGTCATGAGCTTCAGGTACGGGCCGTCGAAGCCGGTCTCGCGCGCCAGCGCCATCAGGCGCGGCGTGCGCGGATCGATCGGCTTGTGAAACGGATGGCCGATACCGGGCACGATGCGCTTCTGCTCCTGGAAGGATGCCACCGCCGCGTGCGCGAGACCGGCGAAGTCGGCATTGGCGTCGGGCTCGGGCATGGCGTCACGCAGCAACCTGGCGGCGCCTTCGATGCTGCCGACGAACACAGTGCCCAGGCCGTTGAGACCGGCCGCGACGGCACCCTGCAGCGACTCGGGCGCGCCGAGATAGGTCATGCGCGCCACCAGCGCGCTGGGCGTGATGCCGTGCTCGACCAGCGTCACCACCATGGCGTTGAACATGCGCGACTCGGCAGCGGTGGGAAACCGGCCGGTGAGCTCGAGGAAGCCCATGTCGCCGAGGTTCAGGTGGCCCAGTATCTCGTTGACGAAATCCTTGCCGAACAGCGTGATGCTGCTGGCGTCGCTCCAGCCGATATCGGTGCGGATCTCTTTCTTCCTGCCGGCCACGATCATCTCCTTGGTGATGGGCGCCGCGCAATCGACACCCGCGACTACGACACCTGCCGCGACAGCGGCGCCCGCCAGGCCATGACCTGCCGCGCCAGCACCGGCACGGCCATGGCGATGCCGACCAGGGTGCTGGGCACGCCGGGCGCGATGGTGGGCAGCGCGGCGATGCCCAGCAGCCAGCATTCCCAGGGTGCCAGCGGCATCAGCATGTAGCGGCTGAAGGCGGCGCCCAGGAAGGTGATGCCGATCATGCAGCCGGCCAGGGTGAAGAGGAAATCGCCCCAGCTGAAGCCGGGCAGCACCAGCAGCAGCGACGGCGAGAAGACGAACACGAACGGCACCAGCGCCTTGGCCAGCGCCAGCCGGAAGGCCGTGTTGCCGGTGCGGAACGGGTCGGCGCCGGCCATGCTGGCGGCGGCGTAGGCCGCGACCGCGACCGGCGGCGTCACGTCGGCCAGCACGCCGTAGTAGAAGACGAAGAAATGCGTCACCAGCGGCGCCACGCCCAGGAGGCCCATGGCCGGCGCCGCCACGGTGACCATGATGATGTAGGTGGCGGTGGTCGGCACGCCGCAGCCCATCAGGATGCAGACCAGGGCCGTCATCACCAGGGTGAAGAGCAGCACCAGGCTGGCGCGGTCGGTGGGCAAGAAGCCCTGCAGCAGGCTGGCGCCGTCGTTGGCGACGCCGACGATGATGGTGGCGAATTTCAGCGCCGTGCCGGTGAGGGTCACGACCCCGATGATGATGCCGATCGCCGCCGCCGCCCCCCCCACCGCCAGCGCGTACTTGGCGCCCATGACGAAGGCATCGACCAGATCCATGAAGGCCGCGCGCAGCGCCGCCGCGACGGCGCCGCCGCCGGCATGGACGGCACCGACCGCCGGCCGCGCCAGGCCGACCACGATGCAGAGCGTGATGCCCCAGAACGCGGCGAGGTAAGGCGTCGAGCCGTCGAACAGCTTCCACAGCAGGCCGGCCAGCGGGACCAATGTCACCCAGTCGGCCCGCAGCACCGCCTTCCAGTCCGGCATCTCGTGCGGCTGCAGCCCGCGCAGGCCGACGCGCCTGGCTTCAAAATGCACCTGCACGAAGACGCCGAAGAAATGCAGGAACGCCGGCACGATGGCGGCGATGATGATGGTCTGGTACGGCAGGCTGAGATACTCGACCATCAGGAACGCCGCCGCGCCCATCACCGGCGGCGTGATCTGGCCGCCGGTGCTGGCGGTGGCCTCGACGCCGGCGGCGAAGTGCGGGCGGTAGCCCAGCCGTTTCATCATCGGGATGGTGAGCGAGCCGACAGTGACGGCGTTGGCCACCGACGAGCCAGAGATCATGCCGAATAGCGCCGAGCCGAAGATCGCGACCTTGGCCGGGCCGCCGGCGAAGCGGCCGGCCACGGCCATGGCCAGCGCCAGGAACAGCCGGCCCAGGCCGATGCGCATGGCCACCACGCCGAACAGCACGAAGTGGAACACGTAGGTGGCGACGACGCCGATCGGGATGCCGTAGATGCCCTGGCTGGTCAGGTAGAGGTGGTCCATCAGCTGCGACCACGTGGTGCCGGGATGCACCAGAATGCCGGGCATCCACGGGCCCAGGAAGGCATAGGCGATGAATCCCAGCGCGATGATCACCAGCGGCCAGCCCATGGTGCGCCGCGTCGCCTCCAGCACCACCAGGGTGAGCACCGTGCCCATCGCCACATCCATGGGCAGCGGGTTGCCGACACGGAAGGCGATGTCCTCGAAGATCGCCGGCAGGTAGAGCGAGGCGACGGCAGCGGCCAGCAGCAGCGCCCAGTCGTGGAGCGGCACCCCGCCCGGCTTCCACCAGGTCGACACCGGCGCCGCATCGGCGTGCCTGCGGTTGGCGGCGAAAACCATGAAGATCAGGCCGAGCACGAAGGCCATGTGGATGCCGCGATGCGTCTGCTCGCGCAGCAGGCCGAAGCCGGCGGTGTAGTAATGGAAGCAGGACAGCGCGAAGAGCAGCGCCGCGACAACCCATGTCGCCGGCGGCAGCAGCGGCCGGAAATGCATCTCGGCATCGAACTGCCGCTCAAGCTCCTCGGCCTTCTTGACGTCCACGTCGACGGCGGTCATGGAAAAATCCCTTCCCCGCTTGCGGGGAAGGTGGCCCGTAGGGCCGGATGGGGAGCCGACGTGGTCTCAGTGGCGAAGACCACGATGGCTCCCCTCCGCCCCTTCGGGGCACCTCCCCAACTTCGTTGGGGAGGATATGACGTCACTTCACCAGGCCTTTTTCCTTGTAGAAGCGTTCGGCGCCGGGGTGGACCGGGACGCCGGCGCCGGCCAGCGCGGTGGCGAGCTGGATCGTCTTGCCCTTGGCATGGCCGGCATCGAGCAGCTTGCGGGTGTTGTCGTTCCATAGCGCCTTGGCGACCTCGTAGACGAGGTCGTCGGGCTGCTTGGCCGACGTCACCCACTGGGCGTTGACGCTGATGGTCTTGACGCCGGCGACGCCCTTGTAGGCGTCGGTCGGGATCTCATCGCGCGCGAAGAAGCTATACTGCGCCAGCATCTTGTCGATGCCCGGCCCCTCGACCGGCACCAGCTCGATGCCCGAGGTGGCCGCCAGCTCGCTGATGGCGCCCTGGGGATAGCCGGTGACGCTGACGAAGGCGTCGAGCGCGCCGTCCTTGAGCTTGTCGGCCGATTGCTGCGGCTTGAGGTACTCGGCCTTGATGTCCTTGTCGGTGAGGCCGAAGGCGGCCAGCACCATGCGGGCGTCGACCAGGGTGCCCGACCCCGGCTCGTCGAGCGACACCCGCTTGCCCTTGAGGTCGGCGACCGATTTGAAGCCGCTGCCCTTGCGCGCGATGAGGTGGAAGCTCTCCGGGTAGAGGTTGGCGATCAGCCGCAGCGCCTCGACCTTGGGCTTGCCCTCGTAGATGCCTGTGCCGGTATAGGCCCAGTAGGCGACGTCGGACTGCGAGAAGCCCGACTCCATCGCACCGCTGTTGATGGCGTTGATGTTGGCGACCGAGCCGTTGGACGCCACCGCCGTCGCCACCAGCCCCGGCACGCCGCAGGAGCCGCCCTGGTCGCACGGCCGCGAGCCGGGCGGGTTGGAGATCGCGTTCGCGATCACGCCTGCCAGCGGATAGTACGTGCCGGCCGTGCCGCCGGTGCCGATGCGGAAGAACTTCAGCTGCTGCGCCTGCGCCGGTGCGCCGCCGATGCCGCCGGCCGCCGCCAGCGCCCCCAACGCGAGGAAACGTCGTCTGTCGATCATGTCCAGGCCTCCCTGCCTGTGTCCCTCGTTGCCCTAGCTTGGCGCGAGACGGGCATGCCGTCGAGCGTCGTCTGCCGGCAGGGGGTTGAAAGCCGGCCGCCGGCACGGCATATGGCCGCGCCACCACGACGGGGAAGCACGGATGACAGGCGGACACGGCCACCATGGCGCAGGCCACGACGACCACGGCGGCGGCAGCAGCAACAAGAAGATCGCGCTGTTGATCTCGGTGCTGGCCCTGTTCCTGGCGGTCTCCGAGACGCTGGGCAAGAGCGCCCAGACGGCGACGCTGGCCAACAACATCGAGGCGGCGAACCTGTGGTCGTTCTTCCAGGCCAAGACGGTGCGCATGACGGTGCTGCGCGCCGCCATGGAGGAGATGGAGATCGACGCCAGGGCCACCACCGACCCGGACATCAAGAAGGCGATGGAGCACCGGCTGGCGCTGTGGAAGCGCAACCACGACCGCTACGACGACGAGCCGGAAACCGGCGAGGGCCGCAAGCAGCTCACCCAGCGGGCCAAGGTGGCCGAGAAGAAGCGCGACGATGCCGCCGCCGCGCATCACCACTACGAGGTCGCCTCGGCGGCGCTGCAGATCGCCATCGTGCTGGCGTCGGCCGCGATCATCACCGGCATCACCGCCCTGATCTGGGGCGCGATCGGCCTGGGCGGCATCGCCGTCGCCTTTGCCGCCATCGGCCTGTTCAAGCCGCACCTGATCCACCTGTTCTGACCCGGCGCGCCGCGCCGCCGATCAGGGATCTGGCGCGGCGAGCAGATGCGGGTTGACGCGCCAGCGCCGCGGCGGCCGCCCCTTGCCGCGCGGCGCCACGACCGGCCGCAGCCAGCCATCGGCCACCAGCGCCGTGGCGATGCGCTCCGTGGCGGCGGCGTTGCAGGCCTGACCCAGCGCTTCGCGGCGCAGCGCCTCGCGCGAGACCTCGACGCAGCGCTGCCGGCGCAGCCAGCGCAGCACCCGGCGCGCGTGGTCAGGGCGGCCGCCGCTGCCGCCATCGCGCAGCACGGCCTGCGCATGCGGCCACAGATAGTCCAGCCACAAGCGCGACGCGGCGCTGACCGCGCCTTCCGGCACCTGCGCCAGCGCCGCATCGTCAAGAAATGCCAGCACGCCGGTCAGGCGCAGCACGTTGGCCGGGCCCCTGCCCCACCAGTCTGCATCGCGCCCGCCCAGGCGCGCGCTGCCGGCGTGATGGCGCTGCCGAAACGCCTCGAACGCAGCGCGGGCATCCGGTGCCAGCGGCACCACGCGCGGCGACCGGGACAGATCGCACAGGCGGGCCAGCGCCGCGCATGCCGTGTCGGCAGCGGCGCCGGGTTCCGCCGGCAGCGGCTGGAACGGCGGCAGCGACGGCCAGGCGAACAGGAGGCACGCCGTCAGCGCATCGGCCGCGGCCGGCAGCGCCGGCCCTATGGCGTCAGGGTCGGATGGCAGCACGCCCAGGATCGAGACGGCCGGACAGGCAAGCGCAATCGCCGGCCCGCGCCTTGGATCGACGACATGCGGCGTGCCCGACCATGCCGACAGCCAGAACGCCTGGTCGCCGCTGCCTTTGGCCACGAGATCGTTCAGCCAGCCACGGTGCCCATCACGAGGCAGCAGCACGCCGGACGGCGACCGATCCAAAGCGGCTGCGACTGCCTCCACGCGCACATCGTTGACGATGAGCGGGCGCCGCGCCGGCGGTGCGGCAGCATCGCTGCCGCCACGCGCCACCGCCTCGACGAGTTCCAGGCCACGCACCATGCCGAGCGCCGTTTCCGCGGCGCGTGCCGTGTCCGCGGACGGCCCGACCAGCGCTGCCCACAGCACGCAGGGCTCCGACCAGGACGGCGCCGGCGTGATCCGCCGGCTGGCGCCGATCAGGCCGGCTGCCGCCGTCAGCAGCGACAGCGCGACATGATCGACCGGGGCGCGGACCGCGCGTGCGATGTCCTCGGCCCAGGGCCGCACCGACGGCGGCAGCACGTCGAGGGGAAATGCCGGCAGATCGTTGTTCCCGTCGCCCAGCGCCGCCAGCGGCGGCAGCGGCCAGCCGCTTGCGCCCGTCGCTGCCGCCGCGCGCGGCGCCGGCACGTCGCACGCCTTGGCGGGCGGCGGCGCAAGCCGGGCGGCATCACGCGGCACGCGCGGCAGGCTCAGCACGGGCCGGCCGCTGCTGCCCTGCGGACCGGCCGCCACCCGGGGCGGACTGGCTGCCTGGGCCGTGTCGGCCGGCAGAACCGTCGCGGCTGCGGTTGGCGCCAGGCTGCCGCCACCGCGACCGGCAGCGACGCGCGGCCGGGCCTCGCGCCGCAGCAGGCGGCGCAGGGCATCGATCGCGGTCGGCGGCAGCGGCGGTGGCGCGCTGCCATCCCACGGCGCCGGCCACGATCGCGGCACGCCGATGCGCGTGATCGAGCGGGCCTCGCCGCGCAGCCGCACATGGAAGCGGGCCATCGCCGTGCCGCCGGCATCGTCATCGGCCCACAGGATCACATCGCGGCCGCGCAGCGGTGCGATGTCGGCCTTGTCGACCGCATTGCAGCCGCCGGGCCAGGCGACACAGGCATGGTCGGGAAACAGGGCCTGGGCGGCAGCCGCAGCCGCCTCGTTTTGTACCACCAGCACCGGCGCCTCGGGGCGCGCCGCCAGCGCCGCCGCGCCGAAGAGCGGCAGCGGCGCGGCGGGCTCGCGCCAGCAGCAGCGGCCACCATCACGCACCGCCGGCACGACGATCCCGCGGCCCGTCCGGTCGCGGAAGGCCGCCGTGGCAAAGGTCTCGCTATAGCGCCACCAGCGCACCGGCTGGCCGTGCGTGGCATGGGTCAAATCTGCGAAATCATGCGCGCTCATGGGCACCACGTGATGGCAGTGGAGAGGGTGTTGCTTGCGTCAGCAAGCGGCGAAAACGCCCGTATGAAGCCCGGCGGCGGCTTGCCCTTTTGACTGCTGGGCAGGCGGAGCGCCCGTCCGTCCTGCGGCGGAACCGCAGGGCATGCCCCGGCGGCGAGCATGCGTGCTGTACGCAACCATTGTACGATGTCGGCGCCGCCGGAACAACCGGTACGAAAAGAGACGTTCCCGATGCAGCCATGAAGCGCTCGCCGCGCGGCGTGGAAGCTGGCACAAGCAGGCCGCATCGGGCGCACCGGCAGCCGGCGGGAACGTCCGAACACCTCCGATCGGACGTCGCGGAAGAGTTGTTCGGCCGCTCCGGCTACGGCAGCACCACGACGCGCGCCATCGCGCAGCGGGCCCGCGTGCGTGTCGGGCAGCTGCACTGTTATTTCGACTCCAAGCGCGCCCTGTTCGAAGCCCTGGTCGCCCGCCATGGCCGGCTGGTCACCCAGGCGCGGCGGCGCCTATTGCACGAGGCGCAGGCGAAATGGCCGCGCGGCGACATCCCCGTCGAGGTGCTGGTCATGGACGAGCCGTCCACCGGGCTGGCGCCGAAGGTCGTGAAAGACATCCTGCTGGTCATCAAGGCGCTGCGCGACCGCGGGATGGGTTTGCTGCTGATCGAACAGAATGTCGGTATCGCCGCGGAAATCACCGACCGCGCCTATGTCATGGCCGTCGGCAGCATCGTGCATGAAATCGGGCGCGGCAAGTGGCAGTCCTTTCTGGACAATGAGCTGCTCGTCAAAGCTTATCTGGGATGAGAGCCGCACACGCCTGAGGGCCGTGCCGAGCGCAGTCTGTGATTTTATCCTTCACCCGGAGGGGAAGGTGCCCCGAAATGACGTTTCGACGCTTCGCGCCACCTTCCCCCTCTGGGAAAGGATTAAGTCACGCGCTCTCGGGATGACACTGAAAGCCGGGAATGACCGCTACGGACATATCGGCGGACAGTCCTTTTCAGGTACTGGCCTGACCAATACGTACGCCAATATTATGGTGCATCTCATATTCTCCGCCGCTTACTCGCCTTCGGTCGCGATTTCCCCGCCGCGAATCTTCCGCTATACTCTGCTTCAATCGCAGAGGGGGAAATCGCATGCACCGCAGGACGATGCTTCTGGCCGCTCCCGTGCTGCTGGCCGTGACGCTACCCGGTACGACGCAGGCGGCCGGCAAGACGCATCGGCTGGCGCTGCAGGTCAGCGACAACGATCCCGACAAGATGAATGCGGCCCTCAACGTCGCCGCCAATGTCAGCCGGCTCTACACCGACCGCGGTGACGAGGTCGACGTCGTCATCGTCGCCTTCAACGCCGGCCTGCACATGTTCCGCGCCGACACGTCGCCGGTGAAGGCTCGGCTGGACTCCTTCGCCAAGAGCATGCCGAACGTCCGGTTCGATGCCTGTGACAACACGATCCAAGGCATGAAGAAGCGAGAGGGCAAGGACATCCCGATCGTACCGCAGGCCAAGATCGTGCCGGCCGGCGTCGTCACGCTCATGGAGCTGGCCGAGCAAGGCTGGGTGATCATCCGGCCGTGAAGACGGGCGGTCCACACGTGCTCAGCGGCGCGGCGCAGCAGGCGGGGACGCGACAGGCGCGGAAATGCTGCAAGCCGCGGCCACCTTGGTGCGCACCGCCTTCAACCCATTGAGCGTGAACTCGCCGTCGTAGGTAGTGCCCTGCCGGGTCGAGACCCGGAAGGCGATGGTGCCCTCCTCCGGCAGCGAGGCCAGCAGGCGCGCGGCATCGCCGCCGAACGCCACCGCCGCCCCGGAAGACGACACGCCCGACGGAACCGGCAGCAGCACGCCGTCATTGATGCGATATGAAACGGCCGGCACCTCGCCGCGGGTCAGCTCGGCAATCGCGACTGCCAGCTCGACACGGCCGCCCCGGCAATTGATGAAGAGCTGCATCGCCGAGCCGCCGCGCGCGTTCCGCGTAGCGATGATCACCGGCGTGTAATCGACCGGCGAGGTGGTCTCGCTCACGACCCAGCTGTCCTCAGCCGCCGGCGGTGCGGCTGGTGCCGGAGCAGCCGGCGGTGGCGAGATGTCCCGCGACAACCGCTCCAGGCACTGCAGCCGTTCTGCCGTCTCCAGCTTGGCGCAGGCGCGAAGCTGCTCCACCGGATCGCCCGCTCCGCCCTGCGCCCAGGCCGCCATGCTCGCCACCCCGATGGCGAGCCCCCACAACAATGTCGCGAGCTTCATTGCGAGACCGGCGTCTTGCGGGCCTGCCGATCCAACCATTCCTGGGCCGCCGGCGAACGCGTGAGCCCGGGGACGGTCGCGGCGAGATTGATCGCCTTCCATTGCGGCGCGAAGCCCTGCACCTGGAGCTTGTCGATCCGGGAGAACATCAGATCGACGAAGCGGGACACCCGCTGGTAGCGGTTGGAGCCCACGGGCCAATTGTAGGCGACCAGGGCTGTCGGCACCGCGATGGTCGCCACCCGTTCACCCGGCTTGATCAGGCTGGGGTAGTCGCCTGCCTCCAGCGTGGCGGGCAGATAGTAGTCCTCGAACTTGCTGTCGTAGCCCAGCGGCAGGAACCGGAAGCCTGGCTCCCATTGCCCCTTGATGAAGGCGTCGACCGGCTTGGAGGTGATGAAGATCACGGCGGCCATCTCGCCCTTGCGCATCTGCTGCAGCGCCAGCGGATGAGGAATGAACTGCTTGTCGATATCGATGCCCAGGCGGCTGAAGATCAGCGGCCCTGAATAGGCGGCGGCGGTGCCCGGCGTGTTGAAGTTGACCTTCTTGCCGGCGAGATCCTTCAGGCTCTGGATCTCGGGCCGCACGAAGATGTGCAGCTCCGACGGGAAAAGATTCAGAAGATACGTGACGTGACGCCGGACATCCGGCATCTGGATCCTGTATTCATCCAGCGAATCGGAATTGATGATCGCCAGGTCGACGCCCCGCAGATAGAGCAGCGCGTTCACGTTGTCGGTTGGCCCACGGGTGACGATGGGCAGCACCTGCATGTTCGGCCCGTCATCGACGACACGCGCGAGCTCGGCCGCAAAGCGCAGCGGCGCTCCCTCGATCAGGCCGGCGGCGAGGCCGATCGTCCAGGCGTTCGTCTTCTCCTGCAGCTGCTCGTAGCTTGGGGTTCGCCGCGGCGGCGCATTCGGCGCCTGCGCCAACCCCGGCGACGGCAGGCACGACAGGATGAGCAGCGCCGCCGCCAACGGCCGCAACGTGCGCAAGGTGAACGTCACTGTCATGGATGACTCCCCCCGGACCGTCTTGCTTGATCCCCAAATTGCCCCCGATATGCCCTGCCCGCGCACGGCGGGCTGCGAGCCTCATGGCTCCCGGCGCAGCGCCTCGAGCCGGGCCGTCGCCTCGGCGACCCCTCCGGCGTGCGCCTTCGCATAGAGCTCCCGTGCCTTGGCCGCATCCCCGCGCGTTCCATAGGTCCGCCATGTCGACAGGATCAGCGGATCGTATGTCTCCGCGAGCGCGAAGACCGCCCGGACGCTGCCCATCTCGGCAGCGCGCTCGAGCATGGCGCGCGCCGAGCCGATGTCGCCCTGGCTCAGCAATCCGCTGGCGCGCACCATCAGCCTGCCAACGTCCGGGCTGTCCTGCGCCGACGGCGCCCGCGCCGGCCGTGCATCGACCGGTGCCGGCCGGGAGCCGGCGACGTCAGCCGGCCCCGCCGCCACGCTGCGAATGCCATCCGTCCCGCCACCAGCATCCGGCTGCGGCAGCACCGGCGTCTGCTGCATGCGGTGGCGCTCCCGTTCCTGCGCCAGCGCCTGCCGGTATTCGGCTGCCGCTGCCTCCGCGGCTTTCCGCATCAGGTCGACCTGGGCGGCGATGTCGCGCTCGCGCGCGGCATGGGCGCTGACCGCCTGCTGTGCCGCCACAAGCTCTTGCGCCAATGCCGCAGCCCGCTCGCGCTCCTGCCGCAGGGCCTGCTGCGCTGCAGCCGCTTCACGTTCGGCTGCCTGTCGCGCCTGCATGGCTTCGCCACCCGCCGTGCCGGACAGCGCCGCCTGGGCTTGCATCTCACCGCGCGCCATGGCCAGCTCGCGCGACAGCCCCTCGGCGCGGTCGCGCTGCTGCTGCATCGCGACACGCAGCTCCGCAGCGACGCGCTCGGCCGCCTGCCTGGCCTGCGTGGCCTCATCCCCTGTCTTGCTCGACAGTGCCGCCTGCGCCTGCAGGTCCTGCCGGGCAGCGACAAGATCACGCGCCAGCGTCGCGGCGCGCTCGCGCTCCTGCGCCAATGCCTGCTGCAGCTCCGCCTTGGCGCCGGCAGCCGCCTGCCGCAGCTCCCGTGCCTCGTCGCCAGCGCTGGCGGCGCGCGTCGCATTCGCCTCGCTCTCACGCCGCGCCGTCACCAGGTCGCGCGCCAGGGCATCGGCTCTGTCGCGCGCCTGCTGCAAGCCCTGGCGCGCTTCGGCCGCGGCCTGCTGCGCTTCCTGCACGGACCGCGCCGCTGCATCGCCGGCTTTGCCCGACAAGGCTGCCTGCGCGACCATCTCGCCGCGCACCAGCGCCAGCTCCTGCGCCAGCGCCTCGGCGCCGTCGCGCACCTGCTTCATGCCTTGCCGTGCCTCCGCCGCCGCGCGCTCGGCCGCGTCACCCGCCTTGCTGGACTGCGCCGCTTGCGCCGTCATCTGGTCGCGCGCCTGCGCCAGCTCACGGGCCAGGGTGTCGGCCCGCGCGCGCGCCTCTTGCAGGCTCTGCCGCATCTCGGCCGCGGTCCGCTCTGCAGCCGCCAGCTGGGCATGCGCCGCCATGCTGGCGGGCTGCGCCGCCTGCGCTTCCATCTCGCCGCGCACCAGCGCCAGCTCGCGCGATAGCGCCTCCGCCCGCGCACGCTCCTGCTGCAGCCCCTCTCGAAGGTCGGCTGCGATGCCGGCGATGGTGCGCTTGACCTGCGCCGCATCGTCATTGGCCTTGGCAACAAGCGCGACTTGCGCCTCGATCTCACGGCGTGCAGCGGCCAGGTCGCGCGCCAGCGCTTCGGCGCGGTCGTGCTCCGCCTGCATGCCTTGCCTGGCTTCGGCTGCAGCCCTTTCCGTTGCTGTCAGCTTGGCCTGGGCGGCCTCGCCGCCCTCCTTGGCCGTGACTGACAGCGCATGGATCTGGTCGCGTGCAGCCGCCAGCTGGCCGGCCAGGACCTCGCCGCGCTCGCGCTCCTGCTGCAGCGCCTGGCGCAGCTCGGCGGCGGTGCGTTCTGCCGCATGCCTGGACTGCGTGGCATCGTCGCCCGCCCTGCTCGATTGCGCCGCCTGCGCCTGCATCTCCCCGCGCGCCGCCGCCAGGTCGCGTGCCAGTGTTTCGGCGCGGTCGTGCTCCTGCCGCAGCGCCTCGCGCAGCTCCGCAGCAGCGTGCTCTCCTGCCTGCCGCGCCAGGACGGCGGCATCGCCCGCCTTGCTCGACTGTGCCGCCTGCGCCTGCATCTCCTGACGTGCCGCCGCCAGATCGCGCGCCAGCGCCTCTGCCCGCTCATGCTCGCGCTGCAGGGACTGCCGCAGCTCTTCGGCATCCTTTGCCGGGATCATCCTGCCCGGTGTCGCCTCGCTGGCATCGGCGCTGGACCGTGAATGCGCTTCGACGTAGCCCGCAATATCTCCATAAAAATAGGTGCCGGCGACACCGGACGCCAGCGAGCCGACCGCGATCGCCGGCACGGCCAGCCTGCGCGCCGCCTGCATGGTGCCTTCGCGCATGGCTTTCGCCGTGGTTGCAGCGATCGCTGCCAACGAGCGGTTCACCGCCATGGGCGCCGGCGGCAGCGTAGCGCTGACCAGCGTCAGGCGCTGCGGCATGGCACGGCTCGACGACAGCAGGAAGTCATGCAGGCGCGTACGCTCTGTTCCGGCCGCCTCGTCCGAAGCGCTGCCCGCGTGCGCATGCAGCCCATACAGCCACTGAGAATACGGTAGCCAGTGCGTCGCGCTTAGCTTGCAGGGCTCGCCATTCTCGTCGATCCAGATCCGCCGCTCGGCGACCCAGCGGGCGACGTCATAATTGACGCCATCATCCAGGATAACAAATGTCCCATCCTTCGGGACGGTTTCTATTGGCTGACGCATTCTGAAACGTCTCCGATAGCAGAACAGACGATCTTCTCGCTGCTCGCTCAATACCTCGACGTTGCATCACCGGAGGATGGTCTTTCAGATATTCTTCTTTGAATGAACTATGCGCACTCAGAACAGTTCGGCGCGATGCTTGCGCTCAACCATACGTACCCAAACTGCTGTCTGTTCGGTTTCAGGTTGATCGGTGTCATGCTCCATATTCGTCAATCATAGGTGATTGCATGCTCGCATCCCAGCGGCCCGCCTTGCACGGATCGGCCGAGTTGGAATTTTCGATTCTGAGATGGGCTGCGCTGTCAATCGGCTCGCGGCCATCCCCTTGCACGCCGACGTTGCTTGCCTCGGATCCCGAAGCCCCCCTTACGCCGGTCATGGAAGAATAGCCGATTTTTGCAGTCACTACCAGTGCCGACACCATGTCAGGACAGGGTCAGCCCAAATGCTTGAAGAAAATTTATTGTGATCCATTTGGCGGCTCTTTCATACCGCGCATCAGGAGAATGACGACTACCGCTGCTCCCAAGAGCGGTGCTCGTGGGCACCACGGGACACATCCACCGCGAGGTAAAGATTTCCAGGTCCCCTCTCGGCACGCAAATAGAGCTATGCATCGGCCGTCGATCGATTGTTTGCCGGTCATGCCCAGGGCGCCGGTTTCTTTCAAGAAATCTGCCCGACCGCAGCGTCAGCCGTTGCCGAGTTGCCGGCAAGCGGGCGTGGCTCTTCGAACCGGTCAGCGTTCGCAATCCTTGAGGGGAACGCCGACCGCAACGGCGCGCGTGCCTTCCGTGAAGCAGCCGTCGCGCCAGGCACCGGTGAAAACCGCGCCGTCCGGGTCCCGCCGCGTACCGTAACCATGCGCGCGGTCGTTCTGCCATTCGCCTTCGTAGCGGCTGCCGTCAGCCCAGGTATAGACGCCATGGCCGTGCATGGCATCGTCCACCCATTCGCCATCGTAGCGCTCGCCATTGGCCGAGATGTAGGTGCCCAGCCCGTGCTTCTTGTCGTCGCGCCATTCGCCGTCATAGCGGTCGCCGTCGGCCCACACCCTGACGCCATGGCCATGCATCTTGTCGTGGCGCCACTCGCCCTCGTAGCGGCCACCATCGGCAAAGGTGTAGACGCCGTGGCCGTGCATGTCGCCGTCCAGCCATACGCCGACATAGCGATCGCCGTTGGCGTAGGTGTAGGTGCCCTCGCCGTTGCGCAGGCCGCGGGCGAAGTTGCCGACGTAGCGGCTGCCGTCGTCGTATGAGACATCGCGGGAACTGTCGCGGCGTGGCGAATCGGGCAGGACCGGCTCATCCTGGCGCCGCTCTGATCGGGTGACCGCCTTGCGCGTCGACGCCTCGACCGTGTCGGCGCGCTCCAGGGCCAGCTTTGCTTCGGGCAGGCCGGCGAACCGGTCGGCGAACGCGCGCAGCTGCACCGGATCCTCGCTGGCCTGCAGCTCGGCCCAACCCGCCGTTGCGGCCTGCGCCCGCTCGGCCTTCGCCGCCGCCTCTCGGCGCGCGGCCTCAATCTCGGCCTGCCGTTTCGCCGCCGCCTCGAGATCACGCGCCCGGGCCCGCGCCTGTCCGGCCTCTTGCGTGCCTGGGAACTGGTCGGCGAAGGAACGCAGCCGCGCCGCGTCGGTGCTGTTTCGCAGCTCGGCCCAGGCCACCGCTGCTTCCTGGGCCTTGCGCGCGGCCACAGCATCGGCGCGCGCCTTGGCCTCGGCAGCGGCCGCTTCCTGCTCCTGGGCGCGTTTGGCGCCGACCGCGTGCTCGGCCCGCAGCCAGGCATAGGTGCCGGTGCCGGCCAAGCAGAAAACCAGCAGGACGAAGGCCAGCCAGAGCGGTGCGTTGGACGGTGTGCCCGGGCGACGCGGATCCTGCCGGCGGCCGCCTGCGCGCCCCCGCGCCGACCGTGGCTGCTTGCTCGAGGCCGGCGGCACCGGCGCTGCCTGCATCAGGCGCCGCCAGTCGGCGATTGACTGGGGGCGTTCGGCCGCAGCCAGCCGCAAGGCAGCGTCTACGGCGGACAGCAGCGCAGGCGGGTAGTGGCCCTGCGCCGCCCGCGCGGCCGGCACCAGAGTGTCGTGGCGCAGACGGTCGACAGAAGCGGGCGGCGGCACGCCGGCGACGCAATGGTAGAGCGTCGCGCCCAGGGCGTAGATATCGCTCCACGGTCCCGGCTGCGCCGTCGTCACCTGCTCCGGCGCCGCGTAGGCGGGCTCGGGCGCCGCCGGCGCGCCAGTGTGGATCAGCTGCGGCTGATCGGTGCGGTCGATGACGATGGCGGCCGGCCGAACGTCGCGATGCAGGATGCCCCTGGCGTGCAGGCCTTCCAGACTGTCGAGCATGGGCGCCACAATGCGCTCGATCGCCAGCCGCGACAGGCGGCGATCACGCTGCAGCCGCGCCTGCAGCGACTCGCCGGATGCCAGCGGCGTGACCAGATAGACAGTGCCGTTGGCCTGCTGCGTGTCGATCACGCTGACGATGCCGGGGATGTCGTTCAGGGCGGCGCGGATCTCTGCTTCCGCCTCGGCGAGCAACCGATCGCGGCCGCGCCGGAAGTCCTCGGCCGCCGCAAGGGCACGCGGCGACACTTGGCCATCGGGCTGACGCGCCACGAGCGCGCCAGGCAGGTGCTCCCGGAGCGCGACATTGCGGTCGTGCGCCGTGTCACGGGCCTGATAGGTGATGCTTGAATCGCCACGGCCCAGCACCGTCGCGACGACGTAAGCACCGATACGCGCGCCAGCCGGCAGCGCATCGCTGCCAATGCCCCCGTCCTGACCTGCCGGGCTTTCCGCCAAAATCTGCTCTCCCCCATCGTCTTGTGGCTGCACTGTCGGCTGCAGCCTTGCCGGATGCAAGGACGGGGCACTAGCCGCATCCCTGTCGGGGAGTGGCGCCCGCGCCCGGACCGGCCCTATGATGCCGGGCAAGAACAAGGACGCCTGGGGAGGCGACCCATGGGCTTCGAGCCGCCGCGATGGCGCCGGACGCAACGCCGTGTATAGCTACGTCACGCGACGCCTGGCTTTCGGCGGCCTGACCGTGGTCGCCGTGTCGATCATGGTCTTCATGGTGATGCGGATCCTGCCGGGAGACCCGCTGGTCGCGATCTTCGGCCCGGAAGGCTTCACCAAGCTGACAGAGAAGGAACGCGCTCACTACATGGCGGAGCTCGGCCTGTCCGATCCGCTGTGGGCGCAATACCTGGCCTGGGTGCAGGACATCCTGCGCGGCAATTTCGGCCGCTCGTTCTTCCGCTCCGAGAGCGTCGCAGACATGATTCTGCGCCGCGGACCGCTGACCGCCGAGATCGCGGTGATCTCGGTGGTGCTCTCTTGGGTCGTCGGCATCCCGGTCGCGATAATAAGCGCCCTGCGGCCCAACAGCGTCGCCGACAACCTGGCCCGCTTCGCCAGCATCCTGTTCCTGGCGATACCGGGCTTCTGGCTGGGCATGCTGATCGTGCTCGCGCTGCTGTTCTGGTTCGGCTATCGGGCGCCGATGGCCGGCGCCTCGCTGGCGGCCGACCCTTGGGCCAACCTGCAGATCGTGATCGGCCCGGCGATCGTGCTGGGCCTGGGCCAGGCCGCCTATATCGCGCGCATGGCGCGCTCCAGCCTGCTGGAGGTGATCCGCGAGGACTACGTGCGCACGGCGCGCGCCAAGGGGCTCAGCGGCCGCCTGGTGATCGCGCTGCATGCGCTGCCCAACGCATTGCTGCCGGTGATCACCCTGTCGGGCATCCTGCTGGGCCTGGTGCTGGCCGGATCGATCCCGGTGGAACGCGCCTTCGGCACGCCGGGCAGCAGGCGTTGAACGTCGAGACCAAGCTGCGCACGGTCGTGGAGTCCGTGTGGTTCGACGACATCAAGACCGGCAACTTCGACCTCGCGGTCGGCGCCGTGGTGTCGACCCTGCTCGACCCGTCGGACTACTTCAACGCCTGGTATCGCAAGGACGGGCCGCAGAACTACGGCTTCTGGAGCAACGACGCCTTCAACGCCCTGCTGCCGCAGATCGACCGCGAGGTCGACCCGGCCAAGCGCCTGGCCGTGATCCGCCAGGCCGAGGCCATCATGGAACAGGACCCGCCGGTGCTGCCGATCTGCTGGGAGAAGATCAACGACGTCTGGTACAACTATGTGAAGGGCCACGTGCCGTACGAGTATTTTGGCATCTACGACTGCGTGCGCTTCGATACGTTCTGGCTGGACAAGTAGCGCCTCGTCCGTCGCTTCCGCGTCCTTCTCTCCGCAGGCGGAGAGAAGGACGACAGCACACCGCGCTGTCCATAAGGGTCGGCGTCGCAGCGCTATTCCCAAATGGCAATATGCCACGGCGCACGGCTCGGCTATCCGGTCTCGGCAGCATCACGACGCCACGACTCCATCGGCAGGATCGTGATGACGATGCCGGACGGAAAGCCCGCATGAGCCAGTTTCAGCTTCCCGACGGCACCAGGTTGCTTGCCGAGGAAGACAGGAACGAGAAGATCGCCATCCATCTCGGCAACGAGATCGAGCTCGAGCAATGGAGCGCGACCGGCCTGCTGGGCGACATCGAGCCGGACAGGCCGGGGATCGTCGAGGTCCGGATTCTCGACCGGCCACGCAGCGCCCGGCCTTTCACCAGCAACAAGCGGCGCTTCGCGCTGAAGGCGGTGGGCGAAGGTGCCGTCACGATCGCCGGCCGGAACGAGGACAAGGCCGGCGCCCGGCCCCTCAAGGTGCTGGTGGGTGAGTTCAAGAACCACCAGGGCATGACGAAGGACCTGCTGGCCGATATCGGCCGCAGCGCCAAGCCGGCACAGCTCTACCAGCTCCAGCGCCTGCTCCATAACGTCCACGACAACGTCTTTAGCCAGTTCAGCGACGCGAACGTCGCCGCGCATCGCTCGCCGCTCGCCTGCGGACTGGTGGCCAAGGCCGCCGGCGAGGCGCTGATCGGCGCGGTTGTCAGCCATAACTACAAGCCGGACTCGTCCTATCACAAAGCGGTCTGGCGGGTGACCCGCCGCGACGACATCGAGTACGATCCCAATGTGATGCGCCGGGCGCGGACGACGATCGCCCGGCATGTCAAGCGCGGACGCCCAGTCGTGGTCGGCTGCGCCTACGAGCCCAAGACATCGATGTTGAACGAAGGCCACCTGCAGGCTACCCGCGACGGTGGCCATTCCGTCCTGATCGTCGGCTGCAACGCGACCGCCACCGAATTCCTGTATGTTGATCCTTTCCCCGGCGGCTCCAACCTGAAATACACCGGCGGCATCGCCGCCGACTCCTACCCGCCGCTCTGCTTCTTCCTGGGCGTCTTCAAGGTCGACTCCCTGCAGGAGCTGATCGGACGCGGGCCCCTGCTGCGCAAGCATCCGGACAAGAACGGACCATGGGCCGGCGACCGGTATCTCGAGGTGATCTCCGGGCCGAAGGGCTGAGGTTCCGCCCGAAGATTTGTCATTCCTCGGGCTCGGTCGTGAACATGAGCGGGTAGCCCTTGCGCCGCCCCTCATCGGTGCCTTCCGTCGCCTTGGTCTCGGCGACATCCTTGGTGAACACCGCCACGACACAGGCGCCGAGCTGGTGCGCCGTCATCATGATGCGGTAGGCCTGATCGTCGCTGGTCCGGAACACAGCCTTCAGCACGGTGACCACGAACTCGCGCGGCGTGTAGTCGTCGTTGACGAGAACGACCTTGTAGAGGCGCGGCCGCTCCGTCTTCGGCTGGACCTTCGTGCGCGGACTGGTGACGATATCGCTCATCGGCCCCTCCAACGCCCTGTCAAACGACGATCCTAGCGAATCAGGGGAATTTGGCGAGAGGCGACCGCGCACGGCGGCAGCATGGCGATGGCGGTCCGTCCGTCCGCGCGAAGCACCTCCCCGCCTCATCCCGCCGGAATACGCTTCTCGTACTCGGCCTCCACGCTTGCATGCGTGCGCCAGAAGCCGGCCGGGATGCGCCCGGCAAGGCGGTCGGCCAGGATGCCCAGGTGGGTATGCCAGCCGCCGGCTACGCTGACCGTTTCGTCGCGGGTGGTCAGGCGGCTATGCGTCACCACCAGCAGCACCTCCGTGCCCAGAACGCTGAGGTCGAAACGCACCTCGGATGGCGCGATGCCACCCTCGCCCCAGGTATAGGCCAGCAGGTGCGGCGGATCGCAGGCCGTGACACGGCCCTGCATGCGGCTTTCTTCATTGTGCGACACATATTTCGGCGGCGGCGGGTCGTCGTTCTCGGTCAGCGTCCCATTGCGGAAGATGTGCTCCACCCGGCCGCCGACACGCAGCTCCATGGCGCCGGCGGCCAGCCACATGCCACGCTTCTGCGAATCGGTGAGGTAGTCCCATACCCGCTCGATCGGCCCCGGCAGCAGACGTTCCAGCCGCACGGTGCCGGGGGCGATGACCTTGCCGTAGCCGTCGTCCATCGGAGACCTCTTTTCCTAAACTATATGGTTGAATATCAAGCAGGGCCGCGTGATTGTCAACCATTCGGCGTTGCATCAATTCAGACGCGGAAAACGGAGTGACCGCCACACCGGCACGAGCCAGGATGCGCCCAGCAGCGATGGAGGACCGCGATGCATCGCGCCGCCGCCTGGGCGCTCGCCGTGAGCGCCGCCCTGTCCGCGCCGGCTGCGGCCCAGGCGCCGACGCCACCGCCGGGCCGGCAGGCTGCCACGTCCGCCCCGGCTGCGGCCGCTCAGCCGCCCCTCACCGGCAAGGAGCGGCTGAGCGCCAAGTGGATGGACGAGCAGCGTGTCGACAACTGCAACGTGCCGCCGGACAAGCGTGGGAACAGGCCACGGCCGGATGCGTGCGCCGCCGCGGTCGCGACCCATTGACCGCTGTCCGCAGCCTTGGGTCGTCAGGGACGCGGCACCAGATTCGTGTCGGCGCCGCGCTGCTCCTGGGCTGGCCAGCGCGACAGCGCGATCCACCATAGCAGCACCAGCCCGAGCATCGGCACCAGCGCGATCAGCGCCAACGGACCCGGCCGGCCCGTGCGCACCAGTATCTTCCATATCGGGAAGACCCACAGGAACGCCACCAGCAGCACGACCAGCCAGTGGACTATGGAGAAGCTTCCCATGTGCCCCTCGTTCAATTCACCCCGACCGCACGGCTCATGGTGCGGCCGATCTCATCGTGGATCACGAGGTCGGCGGAATCGTCCTGGTCGGTCGGGTCGCGGTTGATGATCACCAGGCGGGCGCCATTGCGCTTGGCCATCATGGGAAAGGCGGCCGCCGGATAGACGACCAGCGAGCTGCCCAGCACGATGAACAGATCGGCGGCCATGGTCTTCTCTCGCGCACGCTCCATCTCGATCTCCGGCATCGACTGGCCGAAGGAGATGGTGGCCGTCTTGACGATGCCACCGCACTGCGTGCACTCCGGCAGCATCTCGTCCTTCTCGAACAGCGTGCGCACCCAGTCCAGCTCATGGCGCTCGCCGCAATCCAGACACGCGGCATAGGTTGCGTTGCCGTGCAGCTCGATGACCATGTCGTCGGGCACGCCTGACGCCTGGTGCAGGCCATCGACATTCTGGGTGATCACGGCGGTCATGCGCCCCTGCTCCACCAGACGTGCCAGCGCGCGATGGCCGGCATTGGGCGTCGCCCGGCGCATGACCGCGTCGGTCGCGAACTTGCGCCGCCACGACTCGCGCCTGGCATCCTCGGAGGCGATGAAGTCGCTGAAGTCGATCGGGCGGTAGCGCGTCCAGATGCCGCCGGGCGAACGGAAATCGGGGATTCCCGACTCCGTCGAGATGCCGGCACCGGTGAAGCCGACGATGCGCGTGGCGTCGGCGATCATGCGCTTGAGGTCGTCGGCAGCCGCCATGGTAGCCTCCTGTACGAGGTCGCCAGTGTAATTCCTTCGCCCCTTACGCGTCCACGCATGCGCCGGAGCTCAGCGCAGCACGAGGGACAGCAGCATGAGGATCGCCACGGCGAGCACGGCCTGGATCGCAGTGGCCAGCGAGAAGACGTGCAGGGTACGGCCCGGGGTGAGCCGCGCGACGTGCGCCGTGAGCCAGAAATGGGCGTCGTTGATGTGGCTCACCGCCATCGCGCCGGCGCCGATCGCCAGCACCGCGAGCACGCGTCCGCCGTCGCCGGCCAATCCCAGCGACGGCAGCATGGGCTCGACCATGCCGGCGGCGCTCAAGGTCGCGACCAGCGACGAGCCCATCAGCGTCTTGATCACCAGCGCCACGACGAACGGCCCCAGCACGCCCAGCCGCAGGCCCGACACGTCCTCCGCCAGCAGGGTCGGGATGCCGGTCTCGTCGATCACGCGGCCGAAGCCGCCGGCGGTGCCCACCACCAGCACGGTGGCGGCGATGCCGCGCAGCGCCTCGCCCATCCAGCCGCGCTCCGAGAGCGCCTTCTCGTCCCAGCGCCAGGTCAGCAGCAGCACCAGGCCGACCGCGACCACCATCAGCATCAGCGGCCGGCTGATGCCGGTATAGAGCTCGCGTGCGCCGCCGCGGCCCAGCGGCTCGCTGGGGATCTGCGCCACCGACTGCACGACAAGCAGCGCCAGCGGCACCAGCACCGGCAGGGCCAGCACCAGCCCGTCCCGCAGGGTCGCGCGGCCAAGGGTCTCCGACGGCGCATCGGGCTCGGCCGGCAGCGCGCGGCGTACGGCCAGCCAGCCGACGACGGCAACGATGACCGCCAGCGGCGCACCGATCCCGGCGACGGCCATGGCATCGGCCCGCAGCACGGCGGCCCCGGCGATCGCGATGGGCGACGGCGGCACCAGCGCGTGCGAGGCCAGCAGCGCCAGCGACAGCGGCACTGCCGCGCGCGGGCCCGCGGCGGACAAGACCGGCTGCGCCAGCGCCAGGGCCGCCATGGGCGAAGCGCCGACGCCGGCCACGAGGCCAAGCGGCAGGGCGGTGCCGCGGCCGCGCAGGGCGGCCCCGATCCGCGCGGCGGCACCCGAGCCCGCCACGAAGGAAGCCGCGATCGCGCCGCCGACCAGCGCCAGCCCGACCTGCTCCAAGGTGTTGACGAAACCGATGCCGAAGGCGCGCCCGACCGAATTGGCGGTCATGTCGGCGGCAATCCCGAAGGCCACGACAACGCCCGCCAGGGCGATCAGCGGGTGCAGGCGGAACCGGCCTGTCAAGGCGATAAGAGCGGCGACGCAAAGGCCAACCCACAAAACCGTGAACATGATCGGCGGCATCCCCCAGCGATGTCGCGGCCGCGACACCGGATGGCGCGCGCTTTGCCAGTATTTACTACCGCCGAACGCCGGCAGCGATCTACTCTGTCCGGCAACAAAGACGTCATGGGGGCCTGTGCGTCGCCGCCTGTTCCTTGCCCTGCCCGCCATCGCCACCCTGCCACCGCCGGCCGCTGCCCGGCCGAGCGAGGGGTTTGTGCGCATCGAGGGCCGCCGCTTCGTGGCGCCCGACGGCACGACGCTGCTGCTCAAGGGCATCAACCTCGGCAACTGGCTGATGCCCGAGGGCTACATGTTCAAGTTCGAGCGGGCCAAGGCGCCGCGCCAGATCGAGGGCGCCATCGAGCGCCTGGTCGGGCCGGCGGCGGCTGCCCGCTTCTGGCGGACCTTCCGTGACAATTACATTGCCGAGGACGACCTGCGCTTCATCGCCACGGTCGGCTTCAACATGGTGCGCATCCCGCTGCACTATCGGCACTTCGTCACGGCCACCACGCCGCCGCGCTTCGAAGGCGAGGGCTACGCCCTGCTCGACCGGGTCATCGGCTGGGCGCGCGCGCACGGCCTGCGCGTCGTGCTCGACATCCATGCCGCGCCCGGCGGCCAGACCGGCATCAACCACGATGACGGGCCGGGTTATCCGCTGATGTTCTATGTTCCGGCGCACCGGCGGCTCACCATCGAGCTGTGGCGCCATATCGCGGCGCGCTATCGCGACGATCCGACGATCCTCGGCTACGACCTGCTCAACGAGCCGATCGCGCCCTATCACGACGTCGCCTACCTCAACGGCAAGCTCGAGCCGTTCTATCGCGAGGCGACCGCCGCCATCCGGTCGGTCGACCCGCACCGCATCATCTTCCTCGGCGGCGGCCAGTGGAGCTCGAGCTTCGACATGCTCGGGCGGCCGTTCGCGCCCAACCTCGCCTACACGTTCCACAGCTTCTGGGCCAGCACGCGCCGCGATTCGATCCAGCGCCATCTCGATTTCAGCTACCGCTATGACGTGCCGCTGTTCCTGGGCGAGACCGGCGAGCTGACCGACGACTGGAATGAAAGCTTCCGCACGCTGCAGGAGCGCCACGGCATCGGCTGGAGCTTCTGGACGTACAAGAACCTCGACACGCCCTCGACCGTGGTGTCGATCCCCCGTCCCGCCGACTGGGACGCCATCGTCGCCATCGCCGACCGGCCGCCCGCGCGCTGGGGCGATCCGCTACCGCTGCCCAGGGAGCGCATCGATGCGGCGCTGGCGCGGTATCTCGAGGGCACGCGCTTCGCCAACGGCACGATCCGCTGGAGCTACATCGCCTCCCTGGGCCTGAAGCCGGCGCTGTAGGCTTTTTTTGCTGTCATCCCGAGCGCAGCGAGGGATCTCCTGCGAAGACGCACGGTGCGCCATTCGCGGGAGATCCCTCGCTGCGCTCGGGATGACGGTGAAGATGTGAAGGTATGGCCTACGACAGCCAGCGTTTGCGGCGCTTGTAGTGCTTCACGTCGCGGTAGGATTTGCGCGAGCCGACCTCGTTGAGGCCGAGGTAGAATTCCTTGATGTCGGCGTTGTCGCGCAGCTTGGCGGCCGAGCCTTCCAGCACGATGCGGCCGTTCTCCATGACATAGCCGTGGTCGGCGATCTCCAGCGCCAGGGTCGCGTTCTGCTCGACCAGCAGCACCGTCAGGTTCTCGTTCTGCACCAGCTTGCGCACGATGCCGAAGATCTCCTCCACCAGCATGGGCGCCAGGCCCAGCGAAGGCTCGTCGAGCAGGATCACCTTGGGCCGGCTCATCAGGGCCCGGCCGATCGCCAGCATCTGCTGCTCGCCGCCAGACAGATAGCCCGACTGCTGGTAACGGCGCTCGCGCAAGCGCGGGAAATAGCCGTAGACCAGCTCGATGGTCTCGCGCACCTCGCGCATGTCGGGGCGAATATGGCCGCCGGCGACGAGGTTCTCCTCCGTGGTCAGGTGCTCGAAGACACGGCGGCCTTCGAACACCTGGGCCAGCCCCAGGCGCGTGACGTCGAACGCCTGCATGCCGTCGATGCGCCGGCCGTTGAGCTCCACCGCACCCTTGGTGACCTCGCCGCGCTCGCTGCGCAGCACGCCGGAAATCGCCTTCAACGTCGTCGTCTTGCCGGCCCCGTTGGCCCCCAGCAGGGTCGTGATCGTGCCCTGCCCGACCGTGATCGAGACGCCCTTCAGGACCAGGATCACGCCGTCATAGACGACCTCAACGTTGTTCAAGCTCAGCATGGGCGGCCTGTCGCAGGGGTGTGGCGCGCCGGGCGCCAGGATCCCGCGCTGCGCTCGGGATGGCTGCCGGCGGTGCAGGATGGCGGGTCGCCGTCAGGCAGCGACCCGCCTCGCGGCGTATCAGCCGCCGGCCTTCTTGGCATCGGCTTCCAGGTGCTTCTTCAGCACGTCGCGGTAGGCCTGGGTCCATTCCGTCGCCTTGACCAGCTTGCCGCCCTTGACCTGGAACACCTGGACCCAGCCGCCGCCCTCGTGGTCCTCCGGCGTGAGGGCGAGCGGCGGCGCCACCCCGCCCAGCGGCTCGAGGTCCTTGGCGGTGACCGACTCGAAGCCCTTCTTCACATCCTCGCCGGTCGGCTGGGCGCCGCCCTTGGCCTTGATGGCATTGCGCATCGCCACCACGTGCATGGCCGCCCACACGACGCCGCGGTTGTAGTAGACGGTCGACGCCATCTCCTTCGGCGGCTGCTTGCCCTGTGCCTTGTACATCTCGATGATGTCCTTGTTCACGGCGTAGTCGCTGCCGACGCCGGCGAACTGCATCGTGTAGTAGCCCTCGGCGACGCCGTAGCCGCCGGCCGCCTCGACGTCAGCCTCGGCCGAGCCCCACACGAAGCTGATCACCTTGCTGAGCGGGTAGCCGACCCGCTTCAGCTCCTTGATCGACACCGACGGCGCGCGCCCGAACAGGTGCGCAATGACGAAGTCGGCGCGGAAGCGCTGGGCGATGTCGAGCACCTGGGCGCCCATCTCGACGCCCGGCGCCGGCACGGCGAAGGTCTTGAGCTCGAAGCCCTCGCTCTTGGCCAGGTCCTCGAGGATCGGCAGCGGCTCCTTGCCGGCCGGATTGTCGTAGAACAGGTAGGCGATCTTCTTGCCCTTCAGGCTGCCGCCCAGCCGGTCCTTGGCGAACTTGACGCCCATCGCGCCCTGCGACCAGTAGCTGGCGGCGATCGGGAACGAGTACGGATAGCGCTTGCCGTCGGCGCCGACCGCGGTGCCGAAGCCCGGCGACGTGCCGGGGATCTTGTCCTCGGCCAGGCGCTGGGTCAGCGCCGCCACGATGGGCGTGCCGTAGAGCGCCACCGAGACCGCGCCCTCCTTCTTCTGGCGCTCGTAGCCCTCGACGCCGGGCGGCACCTTGTACTCGTTGTCGATCTCGACGACCCGGATCTTGTAGCCTTCGATGCCGCCGCGCGAATTCACCAGCGCCATGTAGTCGTGGAAACCCGGGCACATGATCGTGCTGACCGTCTGGGTCGGACCGACACGGTCGCACTGCACGCCGACCACGATCTCCTTCTGCGCCCAGGCAGCCGTGCTGGCCACCCCTGTCGCTGCCGCAACCAGCGCATAGGACAGAAAACGACTTACACTGATGGACATGCTTTCCTCCCTTTATTTTCTCGCCGCCGGATCGGCCTGCTTGCATCGCCGGCCCGGCTTGTGACGCTGCGCTCAGTTCCTCTTTGCATCGGCCTCAAGATGCTTCTTCACCACGTCACGATACGCCTGCATCCATTCGCTTGCCTTCACAAACTTGCCGCCCTTGACCTGGAAGATCTGCACCCAGCCGCCGCCCTCGTGGTCATCGGCGGTGATCTCGAGCGGCGGCGAGATGCCGCCGACGGCTGCCAGGCTCTTGGCGTTGATCGTCTCGAAGCCTTTCTTGACGTCCTCGCTTGTCGGCATGCCGCCCGCCTTGGCCTTGACCGCGTTGCGGATGGCCTCGACATGCGCCGCGGCCCAGACAATACCGCGATTGTAGTAGACCGTTGATGCCAGCTCCCGGGGCACCGGCTTGCCTTCCTTCTTGTACATGTCCGCGATTTCCGCCCGCACCGGATGGTCCGGACCGACACCCGCAAACTGCACGGTGTAGTAGCCCTCGGCCACGCCGAAGCCGCCCGCTGCCTCGACGTCGGCTTCGGCGGCGCTCCAGACGAAGCCCAGCACCTTGCTGAGCGGATAGCCGACCCGCTTGAACTCCTTGATCGCTACCGAGGGCGAGCGACCGAACAGGTGCGCCATCACGAAATCCGCGCGATAGCGCTGCGCGATGTCGAGCACCTGGGCGCCGAGCTCGAGCCCCGGCGCCGGCACCGCGAAGGTCCTGAGCTCGAAGCCTTCGACCTTGGCCAGCGTTTCGAGGATTGGCAGCGGCTCGCGGCCGGCGGGGTTGTCGATATAGAGATAGCCGATCTTCTTGCCCTTGAGGCTGCCGCCCAGGGCCTGCTTGGCGAACTGGATGCCGCCGGCGGCCTGCGACCAGTAGCCGGCCGCCATCGGGATCAGGTAGGGATAGCGCCTGCCGTCGGCGGCGACGGCGTTGCCGAAGCCGGGCGCCGTTCCCGGGATCCTGTCGTCGTTGAGGCGCTGCGTGAGGGCGGCGACGATCGCCGTGCCGTAGAGCGCCACCGCGACGGCCCCCTCCTTCTTCATACGCTCATAGGCTTCGACGCCCTGCGGCACCTTGTACTCGGTGTCGATCTCGAGCACCTTGATCTTGTAGCCCTCGACGCCGCCCTTGCTGTTGACCAGGGCCATGTAGTCGTGGAACGCCGGACAGATCACTGCGCAGATGGTCTGGGTAAGGCCGACCCGGTCGGACTGGAAGCCGACCGTGATCTCCTTCTGCGCGCCGGCCGGCGTGCCCGACAATGCCATCGCCGCCGCTGCGCCGAAAAGCCGTTTCAGTCCTTTGCTTGGCATGTGCGTCCTTTTTAGGCGAACCCGGCGCGTCAGTAGGAGAAAGGCCAGACCCGGAAGTAGTTGCGGATATTGCGCCACAGGCGGTTGAGCCCCTCGGGCTCGAGAACCAGGAACACGATGATCAGCAGCCCGAAGGTGATGACGCGCACGTTCGAGACGACGTGCTGGATCTGCTGCATCTCGAACACCAGCGTGCCCAGGCTCTCGACGATCCAGGTGATCGCGATCGGCAACAGGGTCACGAAGATCGCGCCCAGCACCGAGCCCAGCACCGACCCAAGGCCGCCTATGATGATCATCGCCAGGTAGTCGATCGACACGACGATCTGGAACTGCTCGTAGTTCGCGATGCCCAGGTAATAGGTGTACAGCACGCCGGTGACGCCGGCGTAGAACGAGGAGATCGCGAACGCGAGCAGCTTGTAGCGGTAGATGTTGATGCCGATGATCTCGGCGGCGATGTCCTGGTCGCGGATGGCGACGAAGGCGCGCCCTATGCGGCTGCGCACGAGGTTCAGCGTCGCCACGATCGCCAGCGCCACGAAGAACAGCAGGAAGAAATAGAGCTGGCCCTGGGTCTTGAACTCGTAGCCGAACAGGTGCGGCTTGGGCACTTCGATCGAGGCCTGGGCCCCGCCCGAGATCGCCGGCACGTGGTTGATCGTCCATTCGATGATGAGCTGGCCGGCCAGGGTCGCGATCGCCAGGTACAGGCCCTTGATGCGCAGGCTGGGGATGCCGACGACGGCGCCGATCAGCGCCGCCATCAGGCCACCGGCCGGCAGCGTGATCCAGAAAGGCAGATCCCATCGCACCGCCAGGTTGGCGGCGGTGTAGGCGCCGACCGACATGAAGGCGGCGTGGCCGATCGAGATCTGGCCGGTGTAGCCGACCAGGATGTTCAGGCCCAGCGCGCCGACGATGGCGATGAAGATCAGGTTGATGATCGACAGGTAGTAGTTGGCGGACAGCGCCGGCATCAGCGCGCCGAGGACGAAAGGCAGCAGGACGACGGCCGCGGCGATGACCGCCACCGTGGCCTTGGCGATCGGCAGCGGGTAGAGCGCCATGTCGGCGGCATAGGTCGTCTTGAATATGCCCGACTCGCGATGGAACATGGTCCGGATCCGCCTGCTGCTAGACGCGCTCGATCTTGCGCTTGCCGAAGATGCCGTAGGGCCGGATCATCAGCGCGATGATCATGACCACGTAGGGGGCGAAATCCTTGGTGCCGCCGCCGACATAGGGGTCGATGTAGCCGGCCGCCAGGTTCTCGACGATGCCGATGATCAGGCCGCCCACGACCGCGCCGATGATCGAATCCAGGCCGCCCAGGATGACCACCGGGAACACCTTCAGCCCGACCAGGGCCAGGTGCACGTCGACGCCCAGCATCGAGCCCCAGACGACGCCGCCCAGCGCCGAGACGATGCCGGCCATGGCCCAGGCCAGCGCGAAGTAGCGCTCGACGTTGATGCCCATGGCCATGGCGACCTGCTGGTTGTCGGCCACCGCCCGCATGGCGATGCCCATGCGGCTCTTGAGGAAGAACCAGCTGAAGCCGGCCAGGAACAGGATCGACACGCCGGCGCCCACGAGCTGGACCGGCTGCAGCATGACCGGCCCCAGCGCGATCGGCTCCTCGCCGATGAACTCCGGCAGCGAGATCGGCCGCGTGCCGGCGCCGAAGACCAGCGGCAGCAGGCCGCGCAGCAGGGCGGCCAGTCCGATGGTGGCCATGATCACCGCCACGATCGGCCGGCCCAGCAGCGGCCGCAGCATGACGCGCTCGAGCAGGAAGCTGAACAGGACCATGGCCGCCAGCGCCACCACGACGCCGAGGAAGAAGCTGGTCGACGCCGCCACGACGACGGCGGCGATGATGCCGGCCGACATCACGAACTCGCCCTGCGCGAAGTTGATGGCGTCGGTCGCCTTGTAGACCAGCACGAAGCCCAGCGCGATCAGGGCGTACATCAGGCCGATCAGGATGCCGTTGACGAGCAGCAGCAGCGTGAATTCCCATTCCATGACGCGAACGCTCCTAGGCCGCCTGCCGGGCCGCGGCGGCGGGAGCCGCGCCGTGGATCCCGATGGTCGATGTCAGCGTCGACTTGCGGCCATCCTCGAAGGTGATCTCCATCGTCACCTCGACCTCGCTATCGCCGCTGTAGAAGGCATCGATGACCGCGGCGTATTTCTCGGCCACGAAGCGGCGGCGCACCTTGCGCGTGCGCGTCATCTCCGCATCGTCGGCATCCAGCTCCTTGTTCAGCAGCAGGTAGCGGCGGACCTGAGCCGCGGGTGGCAGCGTGGCATTACACTTCGCGATCTCCTCGCCGATCAGCGTCGCCACCTCCGGCTTGCGGCTGAGGTCCATGAAGCTGGTGTAGGCCAGGTTGCGGCGCTCGGCCCAATTGCCGACGGTGCCCATGTCGATGGCGATCATTGCGGCCACGAACGGCTTGCCGTCGCCGAACGCCACCGCCTCGCGGATGAAGGGGCTGAACTTCAGCTTGTTCTCGACGAATTGCGGCGCGAACGGCGTGCCGTCCGACAGCTTGCCCACGTCCTTGGCGCGGTCGATGATCACGAGGTGGCCGCGCGGGTCGACGAAGCCGGCATCACCGGTCTTGAGCCAGCCGTCGGCGGTGAAGGTCTCGCGCGTGGCCTCGTCCTGCTTGAAGTAGCCCTTGAAGACGTTCGCGCCGTTGACCAGCACCTCGCCGCGGTCGTCGACCCGCACCTCGATGCCCGGCAGCGTGCGGCCGACCGAGTTGGGGTCGGCTTCCGTGTCGGGCTGGCAGGCGATCAGCGCCGAGGCCTCGGTGGCGCCGTACACCTGCTTGAGGTTGATGCCAAAGGCGCGGAAGAAGCGGAAGCTGTCGGCGCCCAGCGGCGCGCCGCCGGTGTAGCAGGTGCGGGCGTTGCGCAGGCCGAGCTGGTCGCGCACCGGCCCGTAGACCAGGAATTCCCCCAGCGCGTAGGCCAGGCGCTGACCGAATGGCACCGCCCGCCCCTCCGACCGCGCCAGCTCGACCTGCTCGGCGACACGGCGCAAGCGCTCGAAAACCCGGCGCTTGAACGGCGTGGCATCGCCACCTTTGACCTGCATCGTGGTCAGCATGTTCTCCCAGATGCGCGGCGGCGCCACCAGGCCGCTGGGCCCCAGCTCGCGCAGGTCGCGCTGCACCGTCTCGGGACTCTCGGGGCAGTTCGCCGTGGTCCCTGCCACCAGGCCGACACCGACGGTGAAGGTGGCATCGCCGAGCCAAGCCATCGGCAGGTACGACAGCCAATTGTCGCCGCGGCGGATGCCTTCGGTCTGGACGAACGCCTCGGCAATGGTGATCAGGTTGCGATGTGTCAACATCACACCCTTGGGGTTGCCGGTCGTGCCCGAGGTGTAGGCGATCATCGTCACGTCGTCGGCGCCGCCCTGGCCCAGCTCGGCCTCGAAGAAGCCGGCTTGCGCGGCGCCGAAGGCACGACCTGCCTCGACGACATCCGGGAACGACCTGATGAACGGATAGCGGGCATAGTCCGTCATGCCGCGTGGATCGTCGTAGATGAGCCAGCGCAGGCTCGGCAGCTGGTCCTTGAGCGACAGGACCTTGTCGACCTGCTCCTGGTCCTCGGCGACGATGACCGACACCTCGGCATGGTTCAGCACGTAGACCAGCTCGGCCGCGATCGAGTCCTGGTACACCGGCACCGAGTAGCCGCCCAACGCCGATGCGCTCAGCTGAGCGGCGTAGAGTTGCGGGCGGTTGTCCCCGACGACCGTCAGCTTCCAGCCGCGTTTGAAGCCCAGCGACGCCAGCCCGAGCGCAAAATCGCGCACCAGCGCATGGTAGTCGGCCCAGCTGTAGGTTTGCCAGATGCCGCGGTTCTTCTCGCGCAGGGCCGGCTCGGCCGGCCATTGCCGTGCGTTGCGCGCCAGCAGCTTGGGCAAGGTGCAGGTGTCGGGTGAGTCGACGAGGCTCATGTCTGGCCACCTCCCTTCGATGTGCCGAGATAGGCCTGGATAACCGCCGGCGTGCGCTGCACCTCCTCGGGTGTGCCGCCGCCGATGCGCCGGCCGCGGTCGAGCACGAAGACGCGGTCGGAGATGTCCATCACCACACCCATGTCGTGCTCGATCAGCACCACCGTGACGCCGCGCTCGATGTTCACGTCGAGCACATGGCGCGCCATGTCCTCCTTCTCGTCCTGGTTCATGCCGCCCATCGGCTCGTCGAGCAGCAGCACCTTGGGCTCCAGCGCCAGCGCGCGGCCCAGCTCCACACGCTTGCGCAGGCCATAGGACAGCGCGCCGGTCTGCTGCTTGCGCAGGTCCTGAAGCTTGAGGAACTCGATGATCTCCTCGCAGCGTTCGCGATGGGCGATCTCCTCCTTGCGGGCCGGCCCCCAATAGAGGGCGCTGCTCAGCACGCCTGCCCGCATGTGCACGTGACGGCCCAGCATCAGGTTGTCGAGCACCGTGAGCCCGCTGAAGAGCGCGATGTTCTGGAACGTGCGGGCGATGCCGCGCGCCGCGATCTGGCTGGGCCGCAGCGTCGTTATGGCATCGCCTTCAAGCGCGATGACGCCGGTGTCAGGCCGGTAGAAGCCCGACACCATGTTCAGCAGCGATGTCTTGCCGGCACCGTTGGGACCGATCACGGAGACGATGGCGCCGCGCGGCACCTCCAGCGACACGTCCTGCACGGCGGTCACGCCGCCGAACTTCTTGGAGACGCCCTGGACGGTCAGGATCGGCGATGCCGCGGCACGGTCGGCCAGGGACTCGGCAGCCGACATCGGCTACGGCGCCCTTCCCGCGAACAGCCCGGCGGTGCAGCCGCAGTTGGCGCCCCCGCTTGCACAGTCCTCCGCCACGACGTCCTCCCGTCCAACGCTCGTTCCACCACACGGGCGCTCTTGAGAAGGGTTGATGTCCCAGCGTCCTCGTCGGCGGATCCCACGCACGCATGCGTGGCCTCCATGCAGCATCATGAACGCCGGTTCTTGGAAAGGCAACGGGGTTGCGTTTTGCGATACGGCTCCGCGCCGCCCAGCATGCGGCGCGGCTGAACGGCCGCCAGGCCTATCGGCGCTTCTGACTATCGGGCGTTGCCGCTGTGTCCTTGTCCTCGCGCCGATCGCGGTGCTCGACATCCTTCTCGACGCTGGCGCTCAGCTTCTGATAGAGGCCAAGGCCCAGGACGATCAGGATGCCCGCGACGAGAAGCAGCGTCGGGTAGACCATGTCCGACACGCGCGGCACGGACAAGGTTCCCGGCGCACGGGGCCAGGCCGCTGTCGGGCCCTTGCGCCCTGCGGCGCAGAATCCGACTATCGCGCCTGCGACTGCCCGTGGAGACACACCGTGCGCCGACATATCGCCTGCCTCACGTTCGATCACGACCACATGTCCGGCTTCATCGCCCGCGGCATGACCACGCCGACGCCGATCTCGCGCGGCGAGTTCGATCTCGTGGCCATCCCGCGCATTGTCGAGCTGCTGGCGCGCTACAACGTCAAGGGGACGTTCTTCACGCCTGGGCATACGATCGAGAGCGCCTGGCGGAGCGTCGAGACCTATGTCGATGCCGGCCACGAGCTGGCCCATCACGGCTGGACGCATCGGCCGCCGGCGACCGTCGACCGCGCCGAGGAAGAGGAAGAGATCGTGCGCGGCAACGAGGCGATCAGGAAGATCAGCGGCCACCCGGCGCGCGGCTACCGCTCGCCGTCCTGGGACCTCAGCCCGCACACGATCGAGCTGCTGCTCAAGCACGGCATCCAGTACGACAGCTCGCTGATGGGCGACGACTACGATTGCTATCTCGCGCGCCAGGGCGATGTCGTGGAGCTGAAGAAGCCGTTCGTGCGTGGCCGCGAGACGGCGCTGGTCGAGATGCCGATCAGCTGGTCGCTCGACGACTTCCCCTACTTCGAGTACATGCGCAATCCCAACGGCGCGATCCAGCAGGGCTTGTCGAACGCCACGCACGTGCTGGAGAACTTCGTCGACGACTTCGTGTACATGACCCGCATCCGCGAGCGCGGCATCCTCACCTACACGTTCCATCCGCATGTCGTCGGCCGCGGCCATCGCATGATGATGCTGGAGCGCCTGATCCTGAAGCTGCTGGAGCACGGCGCCGTGTTCATGACCATGGAGCAGGCGCTGGCGGAATGGCGCACCTGGCGCGCCGAGGGCGAGCGCCGGGCGGCGGAATGATCCGCGGATCTGCTGCTGCGCGGGCCTGACCTCGAGATGGCCTACGGTCGGGCCGCGGCGTCGGGCGCGACGAGGCAGCCGTCGCGACGGAAGGCATCGATCTGATGCTGACTGAGAACCGTCATGGCTTGCGTTCCCCAACCTCGCGCCACGGTCTCAGGCCGCCGCCGCGTCCAGGCAAGGGCGGCGGCGACAATGCTTGCCGCCGCAGGGGCTGCTGCGGCATAGGTGCGGCGCTGATGACTTATCGGTGGGAGACAGTTGATGGCCGAGGACATGACGTTGACGGCGGCGGATTTCAGGGCCCTGAAGGCGCTGGACACGCCGACGGTGTGCAATGCGCTGGAGCTGGTGGTGCCGCAGCGCCGCCTGCACGGCTTCAACACCCAGCCCCTGCGCTGCCTCTATCCCGACCTGCCGCCCATCGTCGGCTATGTCCGCACCGGCACGATCCGCGCCGCCGAGCCGTCCTTCCGCAAGCCCGAGGACGACCGCGCCATGCGGCTGCGCTGGTATGAGTATGTCGACAAGGGTCCCAAGCCGTCGGTGATCCTGCTGCAGGATCTCGACGCGCTGCCCGGCTACGGCTCGTTCTGGGGCGAGGTCAACAGCCACGTGCACCGCGGCCTGGGGGCGCTGGGCGTCATCACCAACGGCTCGGTGCGCGACATCCCGATGAACGCCAAGGGCTTCCAGATGCTGGCGGGCACAGTGATGCCCAGCCACGCCCATGTGCATGTGGTCGATGTCGGCGTGCCGGTCAGCATTTGCGGCATGTCGGCCCAGTCGGGCGACCTGATCCACGCCGATATGCATGGCGCCGTGGTCGTCCCGCTCGATGCCGCCAAGAAGGTGGCGGGCGCCGCCAAGCTGCTGGCTCGCCGCGAGGCGGTGATCATCGGCGCTTCGAAGAAGAAAGGCTTCAGCTTCGAGAAGCTCGCCCAGGCGATGAAGGACTCGGCGGACATCCACTGATGTCCTTCGGCCGGGCCGCGGCGCTCCAGCGCCGCTCATGATCCGGCGCTGCGCGCCGGTGCGGCGCTGGA
>NZ_VDUZ01000002.1 GCF_008039615.1 Vineibacter terrae
CAAGCGGATGTTCACCCTCGCACACGCCTGACGGGGAAAGTACCACCAAAAATCGCGACCCATGACCTCGGTGCTTTCAAAATCACTCAATCAACTACCCAATAACCTCAGTCCGACAGGCTGCTAGCCGGGCCTGCCGGCGACGACTCATAATGGCGGAACGCCGACGTCCTGTGCTTTATTGGCGGCCATACCCGATCCAACGAACACCGGGACGGCACCATGAGCGAGGACCTGTCGATTTTCGTCGGCGCGGGCGACACTGACCAGAATCTGCTGCTGAAATACGGCAACCGCCACGGCCTGATCGCCGGCGCCACCGGCACCGGCAAGACCGTCACCCTGCAGACCCTGGCCGAGGGCTTCGCAGCCTACGGCGTGCCGGTGTTCCTGGCCGACGTCAAAGGCGATCTCTCCGGAATGTCGCAGAAGGGCGGCGACAATCCCAAGGCGGTGGAGCGCGCCAGGCTGCTCAAGATCGACGGCTATGGCGGCCGGGCCTTCCCGACGATGTACTGGGATCTGTTCGGCGAGAAGGGCCAGCCGATCCGCACCACGGTGTCGGAGATGGGACCGCTGCTGCTGTCGCGCCTTCTCGACCTCAACGCGACCCAGGAAGGCGTGCTGAACATCGTCTTCAAGGTGGCCGACCAGCAGGGCCTGCTGCTGCTCGACTTCAAGGACCTGACGTCGATGCTGCAGTGGTGCGCGGAGAACGCCGCCCAGCTCACCACCGAGTTCGGCAACGTCACCAAGCCCACCATCGGTGCCATCCAGCGCGCATTGCTGGTTCTGGACCAGCAGGGCGGCCAGCAGTTCTTCGGCGAGCCGGCGCTCGACCTGAAGGACATGATCATGCGCGACGCCAACGGCGTCGGCTGCATCAACGTGCTCGCCGCCGACAAGCTGATGCAAAGCCCGCGGCTATACGCGACGTTCCTGCTGTGGCTGCTGTCGGAGCTGTTCGAGACGATGCCCGAGGTCGGCGACACCGACCGGCCGAAGTTCGTGTTCTTCTTCGATGAGGCACACCTGCTGTTCGACGACGCGCCCAAGGCGCTGATCGACAAGATCGAGCAGGTCGTGCGCCTGATCCGCTCCAAGGGCGTCGGCGTCTACTTCATCTCGCAGAACCCGCTCGACGTGCCGGAAAGCGTGCTGGGGCAGCTCAGCAACCGGGTCCAGCACGCGCTGCGCGCCTTCACGCCCAAGGACCAGAAGGCGGTGAAGACCGCGGCGCAGACCTTCCGGCCCAACAAGAAGTTCGACGCCGCCGACGCCATCATCGAGCTCGGCGTGGGCGAGGCGCTGGTCTCGTTCCTTGACGCCAAGGGTGCCCCGACACCGGTGGAGCGCTGCTTCGTCGCGCCGCCGCAATCGCGCATCGGCCCCGCCACCGACGCGGAGCGGCAGGCGGTGATCAAGGCCAGTCCGCTCGCCGGCAAGTATGAACGCGTCGTCGATCGCGATTCGGCCTACGAGGTGCTGATGGGCCGCGCCGGCGCCGGCCAGCATCAGGATGCGGACATGACGCCGCCGGCGGCGCCCAGCACCCCGCGCCGCCGCGGGCAGTACGGTGCGCCGCCGCTACCGGATACGGCACCCGGCGGCCCCTGGGGAGCGCCGCCGCAGCAACAGCAACCGCAGCCGCAATGGAATCCGCCGCCGCAACAGCCACCGACCTACGACGCGCCGCCGCCGCCCCAGGCCCAGCCGCGCCTGCGCCGCTCGCTGCCGCCGGAAGAGGCGCCGCCACCGCGCGCGCCGGCACGCCGCAGCGACAGTGTCATCGATGCGATGACCAAAACGGCCGCTCGGACCGTCACTAATGTCGTGGTGCGCGAGGCCACCAAGGCGATCTTCGGCCGCGGCGGTATCGGCTCCTCGATCGTGCGTGGCGTGCTGGGCGGATTGCTCAAATAGGCCGCCCGTCATGACGCCGCGGCTGGAAACACCCCGGCTGCTGCTCCTGCCGCTGGCGCAGGCGGACGCGCCGGCGATCCAGCGCCTGTTCCCGCGCTGGGAGATCGTGCGCTACCTCAATCCGCGCGTGCCCTGGCCGTACCCGTCGGACGGCGCCGAGGTCTTCGTGCGCGACATCGGGCTGCCCGCGATCGAGCGCGGCGACGAATGGCTGTGGAGCCTGCGGCTGAGGACGGCGCCCGACACGCTGATCGGGCTGATCCATCTGCTGGCGCCGAAGGACGCCGAGATGGACAACCGCGGCTTCTGGATCGATCCGACGCATCAGGGCCAGGGGCTGATGACCGAGGCCGCCGATGCCGCCACCGATTTCTGGTTCAACACGCTCGGCTTTGCGTCCCTGCGCACATCCAAGGCGGTGCCGAATGTCGGCTCCAGCCGCATCACGCAGAAGCAGGGCATGCGGTGCGTGGCGCTGACCGAGCGCGACTATGTCGGTGGCCGCTTCGCCACCGAGATCTGGGAGATCACGCGCGCGGAGTGGAACGCGGCGAAAGCCAGGACAGGCTGACGCCATAGAGAGGGCAGGACTGTCATCCCGAGCGCCCCTTCGACAGGCTCAGGAGAGGGATCTCCTGCGACAAGACGCACGGTGCGCCATTCGCGGGAGATTCCTTGCTGTGCTCGGGATGACAGCTTCAAGGTAGCTTACCCCGGCAGCTTCTCGACGCCGTAGCGCAGGCGGTTGCGCTCCATCAGCACCTGGCGCGGCTCGGGCTCCTCGCCACGCAGCAGCGCGCCCAGCATGTCGAGAAGCGTATGCCAGCCCGTCCGGGTCAGGCCTTCGAAGCCGGCGAGGATGGGGCGGTGCGTCAACGTCAGCAGCACGTCATCGCCATGCGGCTTCAACTCGATCATCACGTAGGATTCCGGAAAGGGCGACTCCACATCGTCCGGCCCGAACACGTTCCAGGTGTAGGCCAGCAGCCGCGGCGGCTTCCATTGCGTGACGATGCCGCGGATATGGCCCTTGCCGATATCGACGGCGCCGCCGGCGCGCGGCTCGATCGTCCCCTCCCCCAGCCAGCCCGCCAGATGCGCGCTGGTGGTCAGGTATGCCCAGACCCGCTCGATCGGGCCGGGCAGCACACGCTCGAAGCGCACCACCGTGTCGGTGCCAAGCTGGCCGTCATCGCTCATGGCGGGTTCCCTTGTTCCGGCGCGTCGGCGCGGCCACGCGATCCTCGGCGCGCAGCAGCGCCTCGAGGGCGTCCAGACGGGTGGTCCAGAGCGCGCGCTGGGTCTCGATCCATGCCGCCGCCTCGTCCAGCGGCTTCGGATTGAAGGACAGCAGGTGCTCCCGCCCCGCCCGCCGGCGCGTCACCAGCTGCGCACGCTCCAGCACCCGGACGTGCTTCGACACCGCGTTGAGCGACATGGCGAAAGGCTGCGCCAGGTCGGTAACGCGTACCTCGCCCGCCGAGAGGCGCTGCAGGATGGCGCGCCGTGTCGGATCGGCCAGCGCCGTCAACGTATGGTCGAGACCGGCAGGTGTTGTCATCGTGGATTTCATTCAACTCTGAGGTTGAACGATATCCGAACCGCCGGCGGTGTCAAGCCGAGGAACCGCGAGCGTCACGCGATCGTATCGACCACGCCGCCATCGACGCGAACGGCAGCGCCGACCACCGCCTGCCAACCACATTCTGTCAACTGACATGCCAGCGCCATGCGCCCGGCGCAGGTGGTCCATCGGGCGACGTCGATTTACGCCCGCGAGGTGATGCCGATAGGCTTCCGCCGCCTGGACGGGAGGCGACGCGACGATGATTGCTCTGACGGGATATACGGATCGGCTGTCGGCGACGGCCGGCGAGCGCATTGCGTTCAAGATATCGAGCAGTGGCACCGAGCCGTGCCAGGCGCGGCTGGTGCGGATCCGCAGCGGCGATCCCAATCCCGACGGTCCCGGCATGAAGCTCGAGGACCTGTCGTCGCGCTTCACCCACAGCTTCGCGTCGCGCCTGCAGCGGTCCTATCCCGGCTCCTACGCGGTCGTCGAACGCGCCGCGGCGCTGTCGCCGCTGGCGACGATCACCGTCGTCGCCACGATCTGGCCGACGCTGCCCGACAGCGGCGATCAATGCATCCTGTCGCGCTGGGATGCCGATGCCGGCATCGGCATCGCGCTGCTGGCGACGCCGCGCGGCCTGGCGCTGGAGATCGGCCGGACGGCGGGCGCGCCGCTACGCCTGGAGACCGGCAAGCCGTTGCGCGTGCGCGCCTGGTACCGTGTCTGGGCGGTGATCGACCCTGCCACCCGGTCGGTGCGGGTGGGCCAGAGGCCGCTGCGGGCCGAAGCGTTGTGCGACGATTCCGGCGAGGCCTGGGCCCCGTTCGATGCCGGCCTGGCCCCCGACGCCCGCCGCCCGGTCTTCATCGCGGCGCAGCAGGCGGCGCCGGCGCGACGGTATTTCAACGGCAAGATCGAGGATCCCATGATCCTGAGCGCCGCGCCCGCGAGCCCGGCGGACCTGACGCTCGACCCGGCGAAGCTGCCAGCGGACACGCTGGCGGCGTGGGACTTCTCGCGCGGCATCGATGGCATCGACATCGAGGATGTCGGCCCGCAGCGCCTGCACGGCGTGCTGGTAAACCTGCCGGCGCGGGCCATGAAGGCCTCGACCTGGACCGGCCGCGACATGCGCTGGAGCGATACGCCACGGCAGTATGCGGCGATCCACTTCCATGACGACGACCTGCACGATTGCGGCTGGCAGACCGATTTCAGCTTCACCGTGCCGGCCGACCTGAGGAGCGGCGTCTACGGCATGCAGCTGAGCTGCGGCCCGCACCGGGACACGATCCCGTTCTATGTGCGCCCGCCGCGCGGCAAGCCGTCGGCCAGGATCGCCTACCTCGCCGCGACCTTCACCTACCAGGTCTACTTCAATTTCGCGCGCGGCAATCTCGACGAGGCGATGCGGCAGCGGATGACGGCGTGGAACGCGGCGCCGTCCAACCCGCAGGACCATCCCGAGTTCGGCCTGTCGACCTACAACCGGCACAGCGACCTCAGCGGCGTGTGCTACTCGTCGCGGCTGCGGCCGGCGCTGACCTTCCGGCCCGGCTTCATGACCTTCAACGACCCGCGCGGCTCGGGCCTGCGCCACTTCCCGGCCGACACGCACCTGCTCGACTGGCTGGAGGCCAAGGGCATCGAGTTCGACGTCATCACCGACGAGGACCTCGACGATCATGGCCTCGAGCTGATCAAGGGCTACAAGGTCGTCGTCACCGGCTCGCATCCCGAATACCACACCCCGGGCACGCTCGACGCGCTGCAGGCCTATGTCGACGGCGGCGGGCGGCTCGTCTATCTCGGCGGCAACGGCTTCTACTGGCGCGTGGCGCGCTCGCCCAAGCTGCCCGGCGTGCTGGAGATCCGCCGCGCCGGCGCCGCGATCCGCACCTGGGCCGCCGAGCCCGGCGAGTATCACCATGCGCTCGACGGCGGCTATGGCGGGCTGTGGCGCCACAACGGCCGGCCGCCGCAGATGCTGGCCGGGATCGGCTTCTCGGCGCAGGGCCTGTTCGAAGGCTCGTACTATCGCCGTCTTCCGGCGGCGGATGACCCGCGGGTCGCCTGGATCATGGACGGCGTCGGCGACGAGATCCTGGGCGATTTCGGGCTGAGCGGCGGCGGTGCCGCCGGCTTCGAGCTCGACCGCACCGACCGGCTGCTCGGCACGCCGTACAATGCCGTGGTGATCGCCGCGTCCGAGAAGCACCAGGACCACTTCGTCGCCGTGCCCGAGGACGTGCTCGGCCTCGCCTCGACTGTGCCGGGCGTGCCGGCGCAGCAGCTCATCCGCGCCGACATGACCTATTTCGACGCGCCCAACGGCGGCGCCGTCTTCGCCACCGGTTCGATCACGTTCTGCGGCAGCCTTGCGCACAACGGCTACGACAACAACATCTCGCGCATCGTGTTCAACGTGCTCAACCGTTTCGGCGAGCTGGGACTGGCGTGGAAATAACGCCGCAAGCACCCTGCTGCCGGTCAGTCCGGCAGCATGATGCCCTTGAGCTCGAGGCGTGACACCTTCACGCCCCACGCATCGGCGGCCGGCTCGACGCCTTGCAACAGGGCCACATTGACGGCAGCGCGGTCGGTCGCGAGTTCCGCGATCGTGCGGGTCGCCGTGACATCCCGCATGTGCGTGCCGACCAACTGGATGAGCGCGGGTTGCAGGTCGGCCACCTCGTAGGTGGCTTTCACGGCATCAACGATCCGGTAGCCCAGGACCGCGCCGGCTTCGACCTCGGCATTGTCTCGGGTGGTCGCGCGCTGCGGCGGCACGTCCAGCGCCGTCTCCCGCATGTCGAGCCTGGCGCCGATCCGTTCCACGATCGGCACGACGAAATGAAGTCCCGGCGTCAGCACGCGGTTGAACCGGCCCAGGCGCTCGACCGTCCAGTTTGCTTCCCGTGGCACTTTCGTGAAGCTGGCCCGCAGCAATACGATGGCCAGCACGACGATGACGGCGATGGCGAGGAACCCGGTCAAGTCCATGACTCCCTCCCCATCTCCGTCGCGGATACGCCGGAACGCGCCGGCCGGCCGTCACACCAGGCGATCCAGCTCCTTCACGATCGCATCACCCATCTCCTGGGTGCCGACCTTCTTGAGCCCTTTGGCCGCGGCGGCCTTGTCGTCGAGACCGCCCGTCAGCAGGTCGGCGGTACGGTAGCCGGCCGCCAGCACGTTCTCGACGGCGCGCTCGACGAGGTCGGCCTCGCTCGACAGGTCGAACGAGTAGCGCAGCATCATGGCGTAGCTCATCGTCTCGGCCAGCGGATTGGCGATGCCTTTGCCCGCGATGTCGGGCGCGCTGCCGTGGATCGGCTCGTAGAGCGCCTTGCGCCGGCCCGTGGCGTCGGGCGCGCCCAGCGAGGCCGACGGCAGCATGCCCAGCGATCCGGTCAGCATCGAGGCCTCGTCCGACAGGATGTCGCCGAACAGGTTGTCGGTGACGATGACGTCAAACTGGTGCGGCCAGCGCAGCAGCTGCATGGCCAGCGCATCGGCATACATGTGGCTGAGCTGCACGTCGCCGTAGCTCTCCTTGTGCAGCTTCGTGGCCTCATCGCGCCACAGCACGCCGGTGTGCATGACGTTGGCCTTCTCGGCCGAGCAGACCTTGTTCTGGCGCTTGCGGGCGAGCTCGAAGGCCACGGCGCAGACGCGGCGGATCTCGCCCGAGGTGTAGCGTTGCGTGTCGACGCCCTCGCGCTCGCCGTTGGGCAGGGTCTTGATGCCGCGCGGCTCGCCGAAATACACGCCCGACGTGAGCTCGCGGATGATCATGATGTCGAGGCCCTTGACGATCTCGGGCTTGAGCGTCGAGGCGTCGACCAGGGCATCGAACACCTTCGCCGGCCGCAGGTTGGCGAAGAGGTCCATCTCCTTGCGCAGGCGCAGCAGGCCGCGCTCCGGCTTCTTCTCGAACGGCAGCGTGTCCCACTTCGGACCGCCGACCGAGCCGAACAGCACGGCATCCGCCTCCAGGGCAGCCTTGACCGTGTCGTCGCTCACCGGCAGCCCGTGCTTATCGAGCGCGGCGCCGCCGACCGCATCTTCCTTGATGTCGAAGCCGACAGCGCGTTTCTTGCCCATCCAGGCGATGACCTTGCGCACCTCGTTCATCACCTCGGGCCCGATGCCGTCGCCCGGCAAGACCAGGAGCGTGCGGTTGGAATCGGCCATCGTGTCGTCCTCCTAACGGATTTCCCGAAACGCGAAAGCGCCCGACGCCGGGCGCTCCGCTTCATATGCGAAAGATGTTCTTCAGCGGCTCATCGACAGCCAGGGCTGCGCCGATTTATGCGCCGACTCGTAGGTATCGATCGCCGGCGCCGCCTGCAGCGTCTGGCCGATGTCGTCGAGGCCCTCGAGCAGGCACTGCTTGCGGAACGGATCGATGTCGAACTTCACGGTGCCGCCGTCCGGCCCCTTGATCTCCTGGTTCACGAGATCGACGGTGATGATCGCGTTGGCGCCGCGCTCGGCGTCGTCCATCAGCTTGGCGATGTCTTCCTTGGGCAGCTTGATCGGCAGGATGCCGTTCTTGAAGCAGTTGTTGTAGAAGATGTCGGCGAAGCTCTCGCTGATGACGCAGCGGATGCCGAAATCGAGCAGCGCCCAGGGCGCATGCTCGCGGCTGGAGCCGCAGCCGAAATTGGGGCCGGCGACGAGGATCTTGGCGCTCTGATAGGCCGGGCGGTCGAGCACGAAATCGAGCTTCTTGCCGTCGGCCGAATAGCGCATCTCGTAGAACAGGCCGTCCTTCAGACCGGTACGCTTGATGGTCTTCAGGAACTGCTTGGGAATGATCATGTCGGTGTCGACGTTGACGATCGGCAGCGGCGCTGCCACGCCTGTCAGTGTCGTGAACTTGTCCATGATCGCTCCTCCGGTCGGAAACGGCCCGGAATAAACGGGGATTCGCGGCCCAGGTCAAGGCGCGGCGACGGGTGGCTCCGATGCCGATTCGGCCGGTGTCGGCTGCGCCGCGGCCATCGCCACCCGCGCCCCGGCCCACTGGTCGTGCAGCGCCTGGCGCCAGCCCGTGCGCGGCAGCCACAACAGGCAGGCCGGCGCCACCAGCCATGCGATCAGGCTGAACAGCGGTGTGCCCAGGACCGGCGTCAGGACGGCGACCAGGGTGGCGCCCCAGAACGGCAAGGTACGCACCACCGCCCGCTCGACCGACAGGCGCTCGCCGGCCAGCGTGCCGACGGCCAGGCCCAGCCAGCGCTTGCCCAGGGTGGCGCGCCAGCGCGAGGATTCGAGGCCGGCGCGGTAGACCAGGTCGAGCAGCGCCACCAGCAGCGCCGCGACCGGCGTCAGGCTGCCCTTGTCGCCGGTGAGCCAGATGATCAGCAGCGTCGGCGGGACGAGCAGCAGCGCGTCGATCACGCCGGCCGCGAGCCGCCGCCAGACGACGGCAGGAATGGAAAGGGAGCGCCCGCCGGCCACCTGACCCTAGCGGTTGTCGCCGTCGAACAGATTGCCGAGGCCACCGAGCACGCTGCCCTCCTCGCGGCTGCTGCCGCCCATGCGCTGCGGCGCCGCCGCGAAGACGCGCGATGCCAGGCGCGAGAACGGCAGGCTCTGCAGCCATACCGTGCCGGGCCCCATGACCCGGGCGAAGAAGATGCCCTCGCCGCCGAACAGCGCCGTCTTGATGTTGCCGACATACTGGATGTCGAACTGGATGCTGGGCGTCAGCGCCACCAGGCATCCCGTGTCCACGAACAGCATCTCGCCGGCCGCCAGCTCGCGCCGCATGATGGCGCCGCTGCTGTGGACGAACGCCAGCCCGTCGCCCTCCAGCTTCTGCATGATGAAGCCTTCGCCGCCGAAGAAGCCGACGCCGAGCTTCTGCTGGAAGTAGATGCCCAGCTGCACGCCGCGCGCAGCGCACAGGAAGGCATCCTTCTGGCAGATGAGCATGCCGCCCAGCTGGCGCAGGTCCATCGGGATGATGGTGCCGGGATAGGGCGCGGCGAAGGCGATGACCCGCTTGTGCGGCGACTGGTTGGTGTAGACGGTCGTGAACAGCGACTCGCCGGTCAGCAGGCGCTTGCCCGCCCCGACCAGCTTGTCGAAGAAGCCGCCCGACGCGGTCTTGCGGCCGTCGCCGAACACCGCCTCCATGCCGATGCCGGCATCCATGTACATCAGGCTGCCGGCCTCGCCGACCGCAGCCTCGCCGGGATCGAGCTCGACCTCGACATACTGCATCTCCTGGCCGTGGATGCGGTAGTCGATGACATCCATGCCAGCGCCCGAGCCGGGCGGTGGCGCGCCCCATTGCGGCGCCGGCGCGCCCGGTGGCGGCGCTGGCGGCTGGCCGCCCGATGGCGGGATCCACGACGGCATGAAGCTCCTCCTGACCAGATGCCGGCGCCGGGCGGCAAAAGGGCCGACGCTCGGCCGGCCCTCGTGCTACGGCGTCGCGGCGGCCGTACCTATTTCTTGATCACGACGGTGTCGGCGATCATGTCGTGCAGCGCCCGCTTGCGGTCGGTGAACCCGGCCATCATGAAGCCGATGCCGAACGGGATGATGCCGGTGATGAACGCCTTGGCGAAGAACCGACCGGTGGCGCGGCCGAACGACAGCCGCGAGCCGTCGGTGCCGCGCACCACCCGCATGCCCATGGCACGCTTGCCGATCGTGCCGCCGGCGGCGGAGCTGGTCATCATCGCCTCGTAGAGCCAGACGGCCACGAATATCAGCAGATAGACGATGATGAACACGCCGGCGCTGGCCACGGCGGCCGCCGCGATCTCCTGCTCGTCGCCCGACGACATCGCGCCCGACAGCGTGGTGGCGAACACGATGCCGATGACGATCACCATCGGGATGCCGATGATGAAGCCGTCGATCAGGTAGGCGGCGACACGGACCCAGAAGCCGCAGAAGACGACGCCGGCCGGCGCGCCGGCATAGCCTGGCGGCGCGTAGCCCGGCGGCGGGTAGCCGGGCGGCTGGCCGTAGCCCGGATGCGGCGGTGCCGGCGGATAGCCCGGCGGCTGGCCATAACCTTGCGGTGGCTGGCCATAGCCCTGCTGCGGCTGACCGTAGCCCGGATGTGGCGGAGCCGGCGGATAGCCGCCCGGCTGCTGCCCCTGCTGCTGCTGCCATGTCGGCGGCTGCGGTCCCTGGTTGCTCATGTGACTTGTTCTCCCCTTATGGGCCGGCGGCATCGCACGGCTGTCATCCCTTGATCACCACCGTATCGGCGATCATGTCGTGCAGCGCCCGCTTGCGGTCGGTGAATGCCGCCATGATGTAGCCGATCATGAGGATGATGCCCGAGATGATCTTGGCGAAGAACCGGCCTGTCGCGCGCCCGAAGCTCAGGCGCGCGCCATCGCTGCACAGCACGCGCAGCCCCAGGGCGCGCTTGCCGAGCGTGGCCGAAGCCGCCGAGCTCTCCTGCAGCGCGAAGTACAGCCACGCCAGCACGATGCCCAGGATGCCCATGACCAGCTGCATGGCCTGGGCGTCCCTGCCGCCGCCGAAGCCGATTGCGAGGCCGACGATGAAGCCCAGTATGTATGCTGCGATGTTCACGACGATCGCGTCGATGATGTAGGCAACGAAGCGCAACCAGAAGCCGGCATAGACGGGCCCCTGCATCGGCGCCTGGCCATACGGACTATAGCCTGGCGGGTTCGGATAGCCGGACGCCGGACCACCGGGGTAGCCGGGCGGAGGTGGCGGTGGTGGCGGCGGCGAAGGATACTGGTTGGCCATGATCTCCCCCTCTCCCAAGGCGCAGGAGGTTATCATCTGAGCCGGGCCTCGGCCACCCCAGAAACGATCGGGCGCTCACACCTATCGCGGCGCAAGCGCCCGTAATTCAGCGAAAATCACGCACGTCCGTGAAAGTACCGGCGATCGCCGCCGCCGCCGCCATGCCGGGGCTGACCAGATGCGTGCGTCCGCCGCGTCCCTGCCGGCCCTCGAAGTTGCGGTTCGAGGTCGAGGCGCAGCGCTCGCCGGGCTGCAGCTTGTCGGCGTTCATCGCCAGGCACATCGAGCAGCCCGGCTCGCGCCAGTCGAAGCCGGCCTCGACGAAGACCTTGTCGAGGCCTTCCCGCTCGGCCTGCTCCTTCACCAAGCCCGAGCCCGGCACGATCATGGCGTGCACGTGGTCGGCCACCTTGCGGCCCTTGGCCAGGGCGGCGCGGGCGATCGCCGCGACCTCGCGCAGGTCCTCGATGCGGCCGTTGGTGCACGAGCCGATGAAGGCCTTGTCGATGCGGATGTCGGTCATGCGTGTGCCGGGCGTCAGCCCCATGTAGTCCAGCGACCGGGCCCAGGCGCTGCGCCGATCATCGTCCGGCGCCTCATCGGGGTTGGGCACGACGCCGGTGATCGGCACCACGTCCTGCGGGCTGGTGCCCCAGGTGAGCTGCGGCGTGATGTCGGCGGCCGGGATCACGATCTCCTTGTCGTAGACCGCGTCCTTGTCCGACGGCAGCCGGCGCCAGACGCCCAGCGCCACCTGCCAGGCGCCGCCCTTGGGCGCATAGGGCCGGCCTTCGATGTAGCGGAACGTCTCCTCGTCGGGCGCGATCAGGCCGGCACGGGCACCGCCCTCAATGGACATGTTGCAGACCGTCATGCGGCCTTCCATCGACAGGTTGCGGATGGCGCGGCCGGCATACTCGATGACATGGCCGGTGCCGCCGGCCGTGCCGATCGTGCCGATGATGTTGAGGATCAGATCCTTGGCCGTCACGCCCGGCAGCAGATCGCCATCGACCGTGATGCGCATGTTCTTGGCCGGCTGCTGGATCAGCGTCTGCGTCGCCAGCACGTGCTCGACCTCGGACGTGCCGATGCCGAAGGCCAGCGCCCCGAAGGCGCCGTGCGTGGAGGTGTGGCTGTCGCCGCAGACGATGGTCATGCCCGGCAGGGTCAGGCCCTGCTCCGGCCCGATGATGTGCACGATGCCCTGGCGGATGTCGTCCATGGCGAAGTAGGGCACGCCGAACTCGCGCACATTGGCTTCCAGCGTCTCGATCTGGATGCGCGACTCCTCGTCGTCGATGCCGGCGGCGCGATTGGTGGTCGGCACGTTGTGGTCGGCGACGGCGACGGTGAGATCCGGACGGCGCACCCGGCGGCCGTTGGCGCGCAGCCCTTCGAACGCCTGCGGGCTGGTCACCTCGTGCACGAGGTGGCGATCGATGTAGATCAGGCACGAGCCGTCGTCGCGGCGCTCCACGACGTGGGCATCCCAGATCTTGTCGAACAGCGTGCGCGGCTTTGCCGGCTCGACCGGTGCCGCCGTCGGCTTCCTCGCCATGGTTCTCGTCCCTCCGATACGCGACGTCGGCGCCGCTCCGCTGCGGGCCGGACCAACGAACCCTTCCCCCGAAGGGGCGGAAGGGGGATGTTCGAACGAATTCGGCCGACCTACTGGGATCGAATCCGTTCCGGCATCCCCCGTCCGGCGCTTCGCGCCACCTTCCCCCTCCGGGGGAAGGATTAACTACTTCTTGCCGCCCTTGGCGGCGCGCACCGCCCGCTCGGCTTGCGGCCGTTCCTTCTTGAGCTTCTCGCGCCTGGGCTGGCTGGCGGCCAGCGCCGCCTGCTCGGCGACCAGCTGGCGCTGGGCGTCGACATCCTCGGCGATGCGCGAGGCCTTGCCGCGCAGGCCGCGCAGATAATAGAGCTTGGCGCGACGCACCATGCCCTTGCGCGCCACCTCGATCTCCCAGATCGACGGGCTGTGCAGCGGGAAGACGCGCTCGACGCCCTCGCCGTAGGAGATCTTGCGCACGGTGAACGACGAGTTCAGGCCGGCGTTGCGGCGCGCGATGCACACGCCCTCGAACACCTGGATGCGCTCGCGGCTGCCTTCCTGCACCTTGACGTGGACCTTCAGCGTGTCGCCGGGCTCGAACCGCGGCACGGCCCGCTCGGCCACCAGCTTCGCGACCTGCTCGTCCTCGAGCTGCTTGATCAGGTTCATGGTTCTTGTCCTTTCCTCACGGAAACCCTGTCTTTCGATTCAATCGCCTCGCCGCGCAGCGACGTGCCGTGCCCACAGGTCGGGCCGCCGCTGCCGCGTGATCTCTTCCGCCTTCGCCCTGCGCCAGGCCGCGATCTTCGCGTGATGGCCCGTCTGCAGGATCTCCGGCACCGCCCGCTCGACGCCGTCCGGCCCCGTCCAAGTCGCCGGCCGAGTGTAGAGCGGATACTCCAGCAAACCCTCCTCGAAACTCTCCTCCGTCAGCGATGCAGCGGCCCCGACCACGCCCGGCAGGAGCCGGACGCACGCGTCGAGCGCGACCAGGGCCGCAATCTCGCCGCCGGACAGGACCACGTCGCCGACGCTCACCTCCTCCAGCCCGTGGGCCTCGATGACCCGCTCGTCGATCCCTTCGAACCGGCCGCAGACCAGGGTCACCCCGGGGCCTGCCGCCAGCGCCCGCGCGCGGGCCTGATCGAAAGGCCTGCCGCGCGGGCTGAAGTAGATCGTCGGCCGGCCCGGCGCCTGCACCGCGGCGATGGCATCCGACAGAATGTCGGGACGCATCACCATGCCGGCCCCGCCGCCGAAGGGCGTGTCGTCGACCGTGCCATGACGATCCCTGGCGAACCGGCGGATGTCCACCGCCGCCAGCGACCACAGGCCTCTCTCAAGCGCCCGCCCCGCGAGGCTCAGCCCCAGCGGTCCCGGGAACATCTCGGGAAAGATGGTCAACGCCGTCGCCTGCCACACGCGCTCTCAATCCTCTCCTTTCCGCCCATCATCGAGAAGCCCCGCCGGCGGATCGACCGTGACCGTGCCGCCGTCGACATCGATCGCGGGGACCGCCGTGGCGTTGAACGGCACCATGAACGACCGTCCATGACCGCCGCCCGACAGCTCCAGGATGGTGCCGGCCCCGAAATCATGCAGCGCCAGCACCGTGCCCCAGTCCCGACCATCCGGCGCGCGCGCGGCGAGCCCGATCAGGTCGTCCTCGTACCACTCGCCCGGCGCCGGCGCCGGCAGCGCGGCACGCGGCGCGTAGAGCCGCAAGCCCCGCAAGGCCTCCGCCGCATCGCGATCGGACACGCCGTCGATCCGGGCGAGCACATCGCCCTTGCCCGACATGCCGGTCGGCCGGACCGTGAAGCGCCGCGTCCCCGTCTCGTCGGACAGCGGACCGTACGATCCGATATCGGCCGGCTCGGCGCAGAAGCTGCGGATGCGAACCTCGCCCCGCACGCCGTGCGCCGCCTGCACGACGCCCAGCAGCACCTTGCGATCGACGCGTGCCGCCATGGCAGCTCAGCGCGGCCGGTCAGCCGGCCGCCGCTGCCTCGCCGCCTGCGGCTTCCGCCGCCTTGGCCGCGCGCTCCTGCGCCTTGGCCTTGGGCGCCGACTTCTTGGGCTGCTCACGGCGCTCCGGCGCCTTCATCAGCTCGACGCCGGTCAGGAAGCGGGCCACGCGGTCGCTGGGCCGTGCGCCGACGCCCAGCCAGTACTTGGCGCGCTCGGCATCGACCTTGATGCGGTCGGCGTGCTCACGCGGCAGCATCGGGTTGTAGGCGCCGATCTTCTCGATGAAGCGCCCGTCGCGCGGGCTGCGCGAGTCGGCGACCACGATGTGATAGTAGGGGCGCTTCTTGGCGCCGCCACGAGAAAGACGAATAGCCAGCATTGAGTTGCTTGCTCCTTACCTGAACGCGTGAAGATCAAACCGTCATCCCGAGCGCAGCGAGGGATCTCCCTGGAGTGGAGTCTCCGTTCGCGGGAGATCCCTCGCTGCGCTCGGGATGACGGGAACACATGGTCGGTTACCTCGGGAACCCGCCGCCGGGCGGCATCATGTTGCCCAACGAGCGCATGAAGCCCTTCTCGCCCATCTTGTTGACCCGCTTCATCATCTTGACCATCTCGGCGTGCTGCTTGAGCAGCTTGTTGATCTCCTGCACCTGCGCGCCGGCGCCGGATGCGATGCGCTTCTTGCGCGAGGCGTGGATGATGTCGGGGTTGCGGCGCTCCTTGGGCGTCATCGACTGGATGATCGCCTCCTGCCGCTTGATCACCTTCTCGTCGAGATTGGCCTTCTGCATCGCCGCCTTGGCCTGGGCCGCGCCGGGCAGCATGCCCATCAGGCCCTGAAGGCCGCCCATCTTGCGCAGCTGGCGCAGCTGCTGCAGCAGGTCGTCGAGGTCGAACTGGCCCTTGCGCACCTTGGCGGCCAGCTTCTCGGCGTCTTCCTTCTCGATCGTCTCGGCGGCGCGCTCGACCAGCGAGACGATGTCGCCCATGCCCAGGATGCGGGTGGCGATACGATCGGGGTGGAACTGCTCCAGCGCGTCGATCTTCTCACCCGCGCCCAGCAGCTTGATCGGCCGGCCGGTGACAGTGCGCATCGACAGCGCCGCGCCGCCGCGCGCATCGCCGTCGACGCGGGTCAGCACGATGCCGGTGATGCCCACCTTCTCGTTGAAGGCGCGGGCGGTGTTGACCGCGTCCTGGCCGGTCATGGCGTCGGCGACCAGCAGCGTCTCGGTCGGCTTCGAGGCGTCGCGCACGGCGGCGACCTCGGCCATGAGCTGCTCGTCGATGGCCAGGCGGCCGGCCGTGTCGAGCATGATCACGTCGTAGCCGCCGCGGCGGCCTTCATCCAGCGCGCGTCGGGTGATGCCCAGCGGCTGCTCGAAAGGCACGATCGGCAGGGTGGCGACACCGGCCTGCTCGCCCAGGATCCGCAGCTGCTCCTGCGCCGCCGGGCGGGTGACGTCCAGCGACGCCATCAGCACCTTCTTGCGCTCCTTGAACGAGCCGCCGAAGGCATCGGCAGCCATGCCCTGCGGTCCCAGGGTGAGGCGGCGCGCGATCTTGGCTGTCGTGGTGGTCTTGCCCGAGCCCTGCAGGCCGACCATCAGCACCACGACCGGCGGCACGGCGTTGAGGTTGAGCTCGCTCGCCTCACCGCCCAGCATCTCCACGAGATGGTCGTGCACGATCTTCACGACCATCTGGCCGGGCGAGACGCTGCGGATCACCTCGGCGCCGACCGCCTTGGGCCGCACGCCGTCGATGAACTGCTTCACCACCGGCAGGGCGACGTCGGCTTCCAGCAGCGCCAGCCGCACCTCGCGCAGCGCGGCGTCGACATCGGCCTCGTTCAGCGCGCCGCGGCCGCGCAGGCGGCCCAGCACATCACCGAGTTTCTTGCTCAGACCGTCGAACATTGCCGTCCATCAACTCCTGGCTGCCCGGCGGGCCGCCCGAACGCCCATACGACAAGCGCACCGATGCGCGAAACCTCGCGGATCGATGGGGCCCCTCTGGAGTCGGCCCGCCGCAGCGCGCCTGACCAGTCCGGACCGGGAAATCGCCTTCCCGTGTGAGCGGCGGGTGTATACGCGCGGCGAGCGTGCCGAGTCAAACGGTGCCGCCAACCGGGCGGCACGCCGTCCTGTCCGCAAATACACCCCGAAATACGGGACACCCCGCCGAACGCCGCCTGCGCCAATTGCGCCATAAGCGGAGAGACTTTTCCTGTAATGATCACAACAGCTTGCCCAGGCCGCACGCGCCACTGCGCGGATTGCGCCTTTAGCGCGAAGCCCCGACCTGGCACGAACCACCCCCGGCCTCAGCATCGGACTTCCTCTCTGCAAGCAATATAGTAGTTTCTCCAAAGAAGAACAATGATATTCAGTCCGCCGATTTGGCGGCCTGGAAGAAGGCGACGTCGATCGTGAAGCTGCCGTCGGGCCCGACCTCGAAATGCCGGGTCACGCTCCGCGACGCCGCCGCCAGCAGGGCGCGGATGGCATCGGCCTGGACCTTCGGCGTCTGCATGCGCTCGATCCAGACCGCGAAGTCGAGCCGCACCCGATATGCCGCCGTGGCGCCCGGGATCAGGCCGGCGCCGGTCAGCGCCCGCTCCCACTCGGCGCGCGCGTAGTCGCGGACATGGGAGGGATCGCGCAGCACCTCGATCGCCTGGAAGTAGGTGTCGAGCAGCGCCGGCCCCGGGGAGACCGCGTCGACGAAGCCGGCCGTGCCGCCCGGCTTCAGGACCCGCGCGGCCTCGCGCAGGCCCGCCTCGAAGTCGCGCCAGTGGTGCGCGCTGTAGCGGCTCAGCACGTAGTCGAAGCTGGCGTCCTCGAACGGCAGCGCTTCCGCCACGCCCTGCGCGGTGGTGACGTTTTTCAGGCCACGCTCGCGTGCCGCACGTCCGACCACCTGCAGCATGTCAGGCGACAGGTCATACGCGACGACCTCGCGGACATGGGCGGCGACATTGAAGCTGACATGGCCGCCGCCGCAGCCGAGATCGAGAACCCGGGCCTGCGATTGTCCGCGAACCATGGCCGCCAGGGCCTGCAGGTCGGCGCCTTGCGCATGCACCGCGCTGGTCAGGTAGGCATCGGCACGAGATCCGAACTGCCCCGCCACCAGAGCCTCGTGGGTCTTGCTCGTCATCGGGTTCATCGGGGTGCCTCACGACCAGGGGTGCGTGCCACCCGTATCAGCTTCCGCTAACTGGTATAAGACGGCTATTTATACTGGTATGATTGCCACCACGATGATGATTACCGATATCGAGCAGCGCCGGGAGCTGGGCGATTTCATCCGCGCGCAGCGCGAGAGGCTGACGCCGGCGATGGCGGGGCTGCCGGCAGGCGCGCGGCGGCGGACCCCGGGACTGCGGCGCGAAGAGGTGGCGCAGCTCTGCGGCCTGAGCGTCACCTGGTACACGTGGATCGAGCAGGGCCGGGACGTGTCGGCATCGCCCTCGGCCCTGGCCCGGCTGGCCTCCATCCTGCGGCTGGGACGCGCCGAGCGCGCCTATCTGTTCGAGCTGGCGGCCAAGCGCGACCCCGATCAGCACGAGGCCGAGACGGTCGATGTGCCTCCCGCCGTGCTGGCCTGCCTCGAGACGATCGCGACCCCGGCCTATGTCCTGGACCGCAGCTGGACGGCCCGCGCCTGGAACGCGCCGGCGACGCGGCTGTTCGTGGGGTGGCTCGACGGCGACGCCGAGCGCAATCTGCTGCGCTATATCTTCCTGTCTGCGGCGGCGCGTTCGTTGATCTGTGAATGGGAGGCACGCGCCCGCCGGGTCGTGGCGGAGTTCCGGGCAGCCGGCAGCGCCCATCTGGGCGATCCGGGGCTGCGCCGTGTGATCGCCGACCTGCGCCAGCACAGCCCCGCGTTCAGCCACTTCTGGGACCAGCACGACGTGGTGGGGCGCGAGGGTGGTGAGCGCACGTTCCACCACCCCAGCGATGGCTTTCTGCGCTATGAGCAGGTGACGTTCGACGTCGCCGCCCAGCCGGACCTCAAGCTGACGGTGCTGGTCGGCGGCATGGCCGGCACGACCGCCGGCCGTTGACAGCCGGCGGTGCCGTCCGGATACGACTTGCAGCACGATCGACTGACGGACGGAAGCAATGGAGGGCTCCCCACCCACATGAGTTCGACCACCGGCAGTGAGGCCACCCCATCCGTCCCGCCGCAAACCACCCCGACGGACGCCCAATCATCGCCGCCACCGCAGCCGCGGCTGCATTTCCTCGACCTGGTCCTGACCCTGGTGGCCGGCGGCCTGTGCCTGGTCGCAGCGCTGCATGGGCTGAAGGTCATGCTGGGGCCGGACCGGCTGACCATGGTGATGAGCAGCAAGGATCCGGCAGGCCTGATCCTGCTGTTCTTCGTCTTCTTCGCGGTGGTCGTGATCGCCGTCTGGGTGGGCGTGGTGCGCCATGGCCGGGCCGCGCCCGGCCTGCTGGCGCTGCGCCCCTTCAGCGGGCGCTGGTGGTGGCTGGCGCCGCTCTGCATCCTGCTGCTGTCGGTGGCGCTGGATGAAGGATTCCTGCGGCTGGTGCGCGCCCTGGCCGGCGTCGACCTCACACCGCAGACGTCGCAGGTCATCGCCGGATTGGCCACGACCCTGCCGCTGGCGCTGGCAGCCACGGCCGCCATCGGCCTGCTGGGCCCGTTCGCCGAGGAGCTCCTGTTCCGCGGCCTGATCTATGGCTATGTCGACGGCCGTTTCGGCGCCCGAGCCGCCTGGGCCACGAGCTCGGTCCTGTTCGCCCTGGCGCACGCCGAGCCGGCCCACGTCGCCCTGGTGTTCCCGATCGGGGTGCTGCTGGGCTGGGTCCGCATGCGCAGCGCCTCGCTCTGGCCCTGCGTGCTGGCGCACATGATCAACAACATCGTCGTCGTGTGCTGGGCCTATCTGGATTCGTGAGCGATCGACCGGTGGACTCCAATGCCGGAATCGCGCCGATGGCTCAGCTGTCATCCCGAGCGCAGCGAGGGATCTCCTGCGGCAAGGCGCACGGTGCGCCATTCGCGGGAGATCCCTCGCTGCGCTCGGGAAGACAGTCTTGACGAACCTTCGTCTTGCTACGCAGCGAGCTTGCGATCGACGAACTCCAACCGGTCCTGGCCCCAGAAGATCTCGCCGTCGATGACGTAGCTGGGCGCGCCGAATACGCCGAGATCGATCGCGTGCCTGGTATCCGCCTCGCGCCGGCCGGCGATCTCGGGGGATTCGGCCAGCGCCATCACCTGCCTGGGGTCGAGGCCGGCACCGGCGATGATAGCCGCCAGGACGTCAGGCGCACCGACATCCTTGTCCTCTTCCCAGACCCCGCGCAGCACCGCGTGCGCCAGGGCGATGGCCTTGGCGCCGTCGATCTTCTCGCGCACGGCGATGACGCTGCGCGCGGCCGGCAGCTCGTTGCCGGGAAAGAATTTCGGCTCCAGGTTGATCGGCACGTCCAGATGCGCCCGCCAGCGCTTCAGCTCCATCATGCGATAGGCCTGCCGCTGCGGCGCGCGCCTGGCCAGCGGCAGGCCGCCCGATGCCGGAAAGACCTGGCCGAAATCGACCGGCCATATCGTCATGCTGGCGCCATGCCGCGCGGCCAGGGCCTCGATGCGCGCCGATCCAAGATAGGTCCAGGGCGACATCAGCGAGACATAGTAGTCGATATGCTTGGGCATTGATCCGGCTTCCTTCGGCGGGTCAATCCGCATGCTGCGGTATCGGCCGCCGTGGAGCAAGCGGAGTCGGACGCTCGGATGGCGGTCGCCCGATGGATTGTCCTCGACCGGCGTGCGTCGCAGCCGCCACTATGCCGCAATGACCAGACGCTGGATCGCGATCACCGGCGGCGATGCCGCCTATTTCGACCTCATGCGCGGCTGCGTCGCCTCGATCCGCGACAAGCCGGAGGGGCGCGACGTCGCGCTGGGCGTGCTTGATTGCGGCCTGCACGCCGAGCAGCGCGGCTGGCTGAGCCGCCACGGGGCCCAGCTCGTGGCGCCGCGCTGGGATTTCGAGTTCCCGGGCCGCGCCGGCTGCAGCGAGGCCTTCAAGGCGCTGACGGCGCGGCCGTTCCTGCCGGACTATTTCCCCGGATATGACACGTATCTCTGGCTCGATGCCGATTGCTGGGTGCAGCACTGGTTCGCCGTCGACCTCTTCCGGCGCGGCGCGGTGCGGCAGGCGATCGCCGTGGCGCCCGAGATCCACCGCGCCTTCCGGCACTACCGCCACGCCTGGCCCGAGTTCAGCGCCGTCAACGGCGCCGCCTTCCGCGAGGCGTTCGGCGCCGCGCTGGCCGACAGGCTGGTGCGCTACCCCCTGATCAACGCCGGGGTGTTCGCCATCCGCGCCGGCTCGCCGGCCTGGGGCGCCTGGGCCACGGTGCTGGACGAGGCGCTGCAGCGCTCCACCAACATGACAGACCAGATCGCGCTCAACGTCGCGGTCTACGAGCGCGGCCTCGCTGCCGAGGCGCTGCCAAGCACCTGCAACTGGCCGGTGCACCACGCCCTGCCGGCATGGGACACCGGGCGCGGGCTGTTCGTCGAGCCGTCGCTGCCGCACGACCCCCTCGGGATCCTGCACATGACGATCTACACCAAGACCGTGCCCAGCTTCGACATCGTGCAGATCGGCGGCCCCGATGACGGCACGATCCGGCCGATGACGGTGCGCTACGTGCCGCCAGGCGAGGACCGCAGCCGGCCCCGCACGCCGGAGGCGTTCAGGGTGTAGTTTCCTTTCCCGGAGGAAAGGGTCTGACCTGTATATGTTCAAGAGGGAGCTGAGGCTGTCATCCCGAGCGCCCCTTTCGACAGGCTCAGGAGAGGGATCTCCTGCGGCAGGGGGCACGGTGCGCCATTCGCGGGAGATCCCTCGCGGCGCTCGGGATGACAGCGGGGCGGGCGGCAAGGCCCTCCAGGGACATGGTGGACTCCGGGCCCCCCGCGCGCCATATAGCCGCCCATGACCATGGAACCGGGCGTGCCGTTTCGCAAGATGCACGGGCTGGGCAACGACTTTGTCGTGCTCGACGCCCGGACGCGGCCGCTCGACCTGACGCCGGCGCGGCGGCGCGCGATCGCCGACCGCCGGACCGGGGTGGGCTGCGACCAGCTCATCGTGCTGGAGCCTCCCACCGAACGGACGGCCGATGTCTTCATGCGCATCTACAACCCGGACGGCGGCGAGGCCGGCGCCTGCGGCAATGCCACACGCTGCGTCGCGCACGTCCTGATGGGCGAGCGTCACAGCGACGCGGTGGTGGTGCAGACGGTATCCGGCCTGCTCGATTCGGAAAAGGCCGGCACGGGCGCGAACGGCCTGCCGATCGTCAGCGTCGACATGGGCGCAGCGCGGCTGGACTGGCGCGACATCCCGGTCAGCGAGGCCTGCGACACCCTGCACCTGCCGCTGGCGCTGGGGCCGGTCGCCGACCCCGTCGGCACCTCGATGGGCAACCCGCACGCCACCTTCTTCGTCGACGATCTCGCGGCGGTCCCCGTGAGCACGCTGGGGCCGCAGCTCGAGACCCACAAGCTGTTCCCCGAACGGGCCAATATCGGCTTCGCCCAGATCACCGGCGAGAACCGGATCCGCCTGAAGGTCTGGGAGCGCGGCGCCGGCCTGACGCTGGCCTGCGGCTCGGGTGCCTGTGCCGCCCTGGTCGCCGCGGCGCGGCGTGGGCTGGCCGGCCGCAAGGCCGACGTGATCGTCGACGGCGGCACGCTCACGATCGAGTGGCAGCGTGATGGCCATGTGATGATGACCGGCGACGTCGCCCAATCCTTCGCCGGCACGCTCGATCCGTCGCTGCTGGCGTGATGTCCGGCGACGCGGGGCGATCGCACATGACGCATGGTGATGCCACCGCGCCGCCGACAGGGAGGGACCCGGCGCTCGACGTCGTGACCTTCGGCTGCCGCCTCAATGCGGTCGAGTCGCAGCTCATGCAGGCGCGGGCCGCCGCCGCGGGACTCACCGACGCGGTGCTGATCAACACCTGCGCCGTCACCGTCGAGGCGGAACGGCAGGCGCGGCAGGCGGTGCGGCGCCTGCGGCGCGCGCATCCCGATCGCCGGATCATCGTCACCGGCTGCGCCGTGCAGATCGACCCGGCCGCCTGGGCCGCCATGCCCGAGGTCGATCGCGTGCTGGGCAACAGCGAGAAGCTGACGACTGACGCCTTCGCCACGACCGGCCGGGTCCAGGTCGGTGATATCATGGCCGCGCCCGCCGCGGCGCAGCCGTCGGTCGACCTCGCCGGCCACAGCCGGGCCTTCCTGCAGGTGCAGAACGGTTGCGACCATCGCTGCACGTTCTGCGTCATCCCCTTCGGCCGCGGCCCCAGCCGCTCCGTCCCGGCAGGCGCCGTGGTGTCCCAGGCGCGCGCGCTGGTCGCCAAGGGCTACACCGAGATCGTGCTGACCGGCGTCGACCTGACGGCCTGGGGCGCAGACCTGCCCGGGCGGCCGGCGCTGGGCGACCTGTGCCGGCGGCTGCTGACGCTGGTACCCGACCTGCCGCGCCTGCGCCTGTCGTCGCTCGATCCGGTCGAGATCGACGACACCTTGCTGGGGCTGCTGGGCGACGCGCCCCGCCTGATGCCGCACCTGCACCTGAGCGTGCAGGCCGGCGACGACATGATCCTCAAGCGCATGAAGCGGCGCCACCTGCGCGACGACGTGCTGCGGCTGGCCGACCGGGCGCGCGCGCGGCGGCCCGACATCGTCTTCGGCGCCGACCTGATCGCCGGGTTCCCGACCGAGACCGATGCGATGTTCGACAACACGCTGCGGCTGGTCGACGAGGCCGGCCTGACCTGGCTGCACGTGTTCCCCTACTCGGCCCGCCCCGGCACGCCGGCATCCCGCATGCCCGCCGTGCCGGGCGCGGTACGCCGGGCACGCGCCGCGGCGCTGCGGGCGGCGGGCGACAGGCAGGCCCAGGCGTGGCGCGCGGCGCAGGTCGGCAGGCGGGCGCGCATCGTGATGGAGCGCGACGGCACCGGCCACAGCGAGCATTTCGGACGGGTGCGGCCGGGCGCGGCATGCGCGCCGGGCACACTGATGGAAGTCGAGATCACCCATATCGAACAGGGCATGCTGGCAGGGCTGCCTGTTCTGCGAGAGGCGGCATGAGCGGCGAAAAGAAATCGTGGTTCTCGCGACTCAAGGAGGGGCTCTCCAAGTCGACGCAACGGATCACGCAGAGCATCACCAACCTCTTCGTCAAGAAGAAGCTCGACCAGAAGACGCTGGACGAGCTCGAGGAGGTGCTGATCCAGGCCGACCTCGGCGTGCCCGTGGCCGGCCGCCTGGTCGAGAACCTGCGCCGCACGCGCTTCGAGAAGGAGGTCACCGACGAGGAGGTGCGCGGCGCCTTCGCCGACGACATCGCGCAGATCCTCACGCCGGTGGCCCAGCGGCTGACGCTGGATCCGGGCCGCAAGCCGCATGTCGTTCTGGTGGTGGGCGTCAACGGCAGCGGCAAGACCACGACCATCGGCAAGCTGGCCAAGCAGTTCGTCGAGGACGGCCGCAAGGTCTTGATCGCGGCCGGCGACACGTTCCGCGCCGCCGCCGTCGAGCAGCTCAAGATCTGGGGCGAGCGGGCCGGCGTGCCGGTGATCGCCAAGGCCACCGGGGCGGACGCCGCGGGGCTCGCCTTCGAGGCCCTGGAGCAGGCCCGCGCGCAGGGCGCCGACGTGCTGCTGATCGACACTGCCGGACGCCTGCAGAACAAGACCGGCCTGATGGAAGAGCTGGCCAAGATCGTACGCGTGATGCGCAAGCTCGACAGCAGCGCGCCGCATTCCTGCCTGCTGGTGCTCGACGCCACGGTGGGCCAGAACGCGCATAACCAGGTCGAGGTGTTCCGCGAGATGGTGGCCGTCGACGGCCTGGTGGTCACCAAGCTCGATGGCTCGGCCAAGGGTGGCGTGCTGGTGGCGCTGGCGGAGCGCTTCCAGGTGCCGGTGGTGGCGATCGGCGTCGGCGAAGGCATCGACGACCTGCGGCCGTTCGATGCCAAGCAGTTCGCGCGCAGCCTGATGGGGCTGGAGACGGCGGCGTGATGCACGACCGCGGCCAATACGGCCTTCCGTCATCCCGAGCGCAGCGAGGGATCTCCCGAGGAAGACGCGGCGTGGTGCGCCATTCGCAAAAGATCCCTCGCTACGCTCGGGACGACAGTGAAGCGGGACGACAGTGAAGCGGGACGACGGTCGCGCCAACAAGGGTTGATCTGAAAGGAGCTGTATGAGCGAGCAGGAACGGTCGGGCGGCAGCCGCAAGCTGGCGAGCCTGGTCTGCGAACTGGGACCGCTGGTCCTGTTCTTTCTGGTCAACGGCCGCTACGGGCCGCTGGCGGCGCTCGCCGACGCGGTGGCGGCGCCGCTGGGCGCGGCCGACCTCGACCCGACGCGCCGCGGGCTGTTCGCCGGCACGGCGATCTTCATGATCGCGACCGCGATCGCGCTGCCGGCCTATCGTCGCATCGAAGGGCGCTGGCCGATCATGCCCATGGTCGGCGGCTTCTTCATCCTGGTGTTCGGCGGACTCACGCTGTGGCTGCAGGACGAGCTCTTCATCAAGATGAAGCCGACGATCGTGAACTGCCTGTTCGGCGTCATCCTGGCCGGCGGCCTGATGGCCGGCCGGCCGCTGCTCAAGCCGCTGTTCGGCGCCGCCTTCCGGCTGACCGACCAGGGCTGGACGATCCTGACCAGGCGCTGGGCCTTCTTCTTCTTCGTGCTGGCCATCATCAACGAGATCATGTGGCGCTTCTTCTCGACCGAGACCTGGATCCTGTCGAAGATGGCGCTCAGCATGCCTCTGACCCTGGCCTTCGCCCTGGCGCAGACACCGGTGCTGAAGCGCTACTGGGACGGCGAGGACAACCCGTTCAAGGCGGGGTAGCCTCCTGCCGGAGGCATCGCCGACTATCTTGCCGGCGTCCACAATTTTCCAATATATTGGGACGGAGCTTCCGGGAGCAAGGTGATGGCCAAGAGGGCGACCAAGAGCATGACGCTGAATGTGCGCATCCGTGGCTCGCTCGGGGACTTCGTCGCAGCAAACGTCGGCGCCTCAGGCGCCTATGAGAATGTCAGCGAATATGTTCGCGACCTTATCCGGCGCGACAAGGAGCGTGCCGAGGCCGAAGCCTTCGCTCGGCTCAAGGCGGAATTGGCTCATGGGTTCGCGGCGCCTGACAGCACTTATCATCAACTCGATGCAGATACGGTGATCGCGCGCAACGGCCGGCCCGCGAAAAGATGACCTCGTACAGGATCCAGGAACGCGCCAGCCACCGGATCGACGAGATTTACACGTATACGCGCGATGTCTGGGGTGAGACTCAGGCGAAGCACTACATTCGAGGCCTGTTCGATCGCTTTGAAGCCATCGCAGCGAGGCGGTTCCCCTGGCGTCCCGTTCCGGCAGCATTCGAGGTTGACGGCTACTTTTGTCGCTATGAAGAACACTTCATCTACTGGCGGCTTCTTGCGGACGGTGGTGTCGGCATCGTGACGGTTCTGCACCGTCGAATGCATCAAATCGAACGGTTTCACGAAGATTTCTGGACCTGAACAACGGCGAATCAAGAGATCGCCGGATGCGCGCTCTGGCTGAAGCGTCGTGATGACCGAGTACTGGAGATTTCCGACGGGCTTAGCCAGCGCCGGCACGAGCGCAGCGAGGATCTCCTGCGAGAGATGTACAGTGCGCCATCCGCCGAAGATCCCTCTCCTGAGCTGTCGGAGGGGCGCTCGGGATGACAATTGCGGGGCGAAAGCTGAAAGAGAAGGTGGTGGCGGTGCTCCCGGCCCCTACGTCGCCGGGCGCCACCACCGGCAAGACTAGGCGGCGATGATGACGGCCGTGTGAAGCTTCCACGTCAGCGCGATGGCGGCCGGGGGCTGGACATGGCACAAGAAGCGCAACGAAAAGCCCCCTCTGCCGATGAACGCCGCCATGCTGCCGCCACATCCTGCACCGCACGCTCGGGGCCCCGCCACCGACCTGCCCTATCGCCTGGCCTGATCCCCGATGAGCTTCGCCCGTGCCGTCGCCACCGTCGGTGGCTTCACCATGCTGAGCCGCATCGCCGGCTTCGCGCGCGACATGGTGATGGCCGCGGTGGTCGGCGCCGGTCCGGTCGCGGACGCGTTCTTCATCGCCTTCAAGCTGCCCAACTTCTTCCGCCGCCTGTTCGCCGAGGGCGCGTTCGCCTCGGCCTTCGTGCCGCTGTTCGCCAAGGAGCTGCAGGCCGGCGGCCGCGCGTCGGCGGTCGCCTTCGCGCGCGAGGCGCAGGCGGCGCTGCTGGTGGTGCTGCTGCCGTTCACGGCGGCGCTGATCGTGCTGATGCCGTGGGTGATGCGCGCGCTGGCGCCCGGGCTGGCCGACGATCCGGCGACCTTCGCGCTGGCCGTCGAATTCGGGCGCATCACCTTTCCCTACCTGCTCTTCATCTCGCTGGTGGCGCTCTATGGCGGCGTGCTCAACAGCATCGAGCATTTCGGCGAGGTCGCCGCCACCCCCATCCTGCTCAACCTGGCGCTGATCGCGGTGGTGCTGGGGCTGACGCCCGTCATGCCCAATGGCGGCTATGCCGCCGCCACTGGCGTGTTCATCGCCGGTCTGGTGCAGTTCCTGTGGCTGATCTGGGCCTGCCGGCGCGAGGGGGTCGGCGTCGGCCTCACCCGGCCGGTGCGCAGCGCCCGGGTGATGCGCCTGCTGATGCTGGCGCTGCCGACCGCGATCGCCGGCGGCGTGCAGCAGATCGGCACCATGCTCGACGTGGTGTGGGCGTCGTTCCTGCCGGCCGGCGCCATCTCGGCGCTATGGTATGCCGATCGCGTGGCGCAGCTGCCGCTGGGCGTGGTCGGCGTGGCGATCGGCACGGCCCTGCTGCCGCTGCTGGCGCGCCAGATGCGCGCCGGCGAGGATGCCGCGGCACAGGCCAACCAGAACCGGGCCGTCGAGTTCGCGCTGCTGCTGACGCTGCCGTCGGCATTGGCGCTGGCCGTGCTCGCCGAGCCGGTGGTGCGCATCCTGTTCGAGCGCGGCAGCTTCGGCGCCGGAGACACGCGGCGCGCCGCTGCGGCGCTGGCCGCCTTCGCCGCCGGCCTGCCGGCGTTCGTGCTGGTCAAGGCGTTCATTCCCGCCTTCTACGCCCGCGAGGACACGCGCACGCCGCTCTACGCCGCGATCGTGGCGATCGTCGTCAACGTGGCCCTGAACGTGAGCTTCCTGCTGGGCACCCGGCTGGAGCATGTCGGCATCGCGCTGGCCACATCGCTGTCGGGGTGGGTCAACGCAGCGTTCCTCGGGCTGTCGCTGCGGGCACGCCGCCAGTTCGCCAGCGACGCCCGCCTGCGCCGCAATGCCCCCCGGATCGTCATCGCCACCGCGGCGATGACGGCGGCGCTGTGGCTGGCCGTCGGCTGGCTCGCGGGCCCGCTGCATGGCGGCACCCTGGTGGGCGGGCTCACGCTGGCCGGCGTGTGCCTGGCGGGCGGGCTGATCTACGGCGCTGCCAGCATGCTGCTGGGCGTGCTGCGCCTGGCCGAGCTGCGTTCCCTGCTGCGCCGCCAGCCGGGTGCGAAACGAGAGTCCACCGACGTCGATTGAGCCTTCTTCGCCGTCCTGGGCGAAGCGAAGGATACTGCGGTGTTGGCGCGGGCACTGACGGCGATGATGACGGGTCGGACCGCGTCGCTCCAGCGACGCTCATGACGGATCGTGCACAAGAGCGCCGCTGGAGCGGCGCGGTCCCGGCCGTCACCAGGCCCGTCGGTGCCCGCGCCAACACCGCAATGCACAGGACGACAGAAACGCCATAGGCGGTCAGACGACGCGGCCCATGCGCACGATCGTGACGCCGGCCCGCACGCGGTGGTTCGACGGCATCACGAGCACGCAATTGTCATAGGGCGTGACGATCGGCGTGTCGTCGTCATGGCCCAGCACCGTGCCGGCCTCGGCGACGATGTCCTGGCCGTTGTGCCGCTTCACGAACGTGAAGTTGCCCTGCCGGGTGGCGACGGCATGAGTCACCTCGACGACGCGCTGCGCCGGCGGCAGCTTCTGCTGCCAATCCACCGGCAGGTCGGCGGGCTCGGCTGCGCCCGTCAGCACCAGGAAGCGCGCCGTCACGTCCTTGGCCACGGCGACGGAGGCGGCACGCCAGTGCTGGCCGGTCTCGATCAGCAGCGCGACCTTCGGGCTGTCCGGGTCGCCGAAGCCACCATGGTCCCGCATGCGCCGGCCGGACGGGTGACCCTTGTCGCGGATGATGTCGATGGGCGTGCCGACGCGGCGCGCCAGGTCGACGCCCTTCTGCAGCGGCCCTGCCAGCATCAGCGGCACGCAGTCGTCGTGCATGGAGTGCAGGTCCAGCAGCAGGTCGGCGCGCTCGACGAACGGCCGCAGCTGGCGGGCACGCCGCAGCTCGACGCTGTCGCCCGGCTGGTCCAGGCGCGACCAGACCCGGTTGAAGTCCTCGTCGACCATGCGCGACTTGAAGGGACGGTCCTTGTCGAAGGAGACATACGCCGCGACATTGGCGAAGCTCAGGATCAGCGTGCCGCGCCGCGGCTTCAGGCCGTGCCGCAGGAGCGCGTCGACCACGATCGCGCCCGACACCTCGTTGCCATGCGTCAGCGCGTTGACCATCACGACCGGCCCCGGCTCGGTGCTTTCAAGCACATGCACGAACTCGGTGCCGGCATTGCCGGCGCGCCAGGGCGTGATGTCGGGGAACTCGAACTCGATGGGATGCTCCGTCACGACGCTCTCCTTGTGCTGCCCCAGCTTAGCGGCCGGGGCGCGCGAGTAAACCCGGGCCGGGACGCAGGGGATTCACATATGGAGCACCGACGCCGTCTCCTCGCCCCGCGGCAGCGGGGAGAGGAAGGGGCCCATGCCGAAGGCATGGGAAGGTGAGGGGTAGGAACGATCGAGCCATGCGGCAAAAATGGGGACTGATCGCTCGTACCCCTCACCTTCCCATCGCTTCGCGATGGGCCCCTCCCTCTCCCCGCTGCCGCGGGGCGAGGGGTAAACGGCTCCATATGCGAATGCCCTGGGCCGGGACGGGAGGCGCTTGACCGGCAGGGCGTCTTCGGCGATATCGCGCCGCCGCCCGCTCCACCAGGGCGGCGCGCGGGCGTCCACAGCGCCGCGCCACCCCTGTGTTGACGGGAGTCCATATCCATGCCCGACGCCAGCAGCGCGGCACCCAATCCGCATCTTGCCGCCTACACGGCGCGCAGCCTGAAGGGCCGCATCTTCTCCGGCGTGCAGCCGACCGGCAACCTCCACCTCGGCAACTACCTGGGCGCGATCCGCAACTTCGTGCGCCTGCAGGGCCAGTACGACTGCCTGTTCTGCGTCGTCGACCAGCACGCCATCACCGTGTGGCAGGACCCCAAGGAGCTGACGCAGCAGACGCGAGAGATCGCCGCAGCGTTCCTGGCCGCCGGGCTGGATGCGAGGAACAACATCATCTTCAACCAGTCCTCGGTGCCCGGCCATGCCCAGCTGGCCTGGATCTTCAACTGCGTGGCGCGCATCGGCTGGATGAACCGCATGACGCAGTTCAAGGAGAAGAGCGGCAAGGACCGCGAGAACGCCTCGCTGGGCCTGCTCGCCTATCCCTCGCTGATGGCGGCCGACATCCTGCTCTACAAGGCAACGCACGTGCCGGTGGGCGAGGACCAGAAGCAGCATCTCGAGCTGACACGCGACATCGCGATGAAGTTCAACAACGACTTCAATGCGCCGGACTTCTTCCCGATCACCGAGCCGCTGATCTTCGGCGCCGCCACCCGCGTGATGAGCCTGCGCGACGGTACCAAGAAGATGAGCAAGTCGGATCCCTCCGACTATTCGCGCATCAACCTCACCGACGATGCCGACGCCATCACCCAGAAGATCCGCAAGGCCAAGACCGACCCGCTGCCGATGCCCGAGACCGAGGCCGACGCCGAGAAGCGGCCGGAGGCCGACAACCTGCTGGGCATCTACGCCGCCATCGCCGACCAGGAGAAGGCCGACGTGGTGCGCGCGTTCGCCGGCCAGCAGTTCTCGGCCTTCAAGAACGCGCTCACCGACCTGGCCGTCGCCAGGATCGGACCGGTCGGCAGCGAGATGCAGCGGCTGGTGAAGGACCCCGGCTACGTCGATTCGGTGCTGCGCGACGGCGCCGAGCGCGCCAACGCCCTCGCGAAGCCGATCCTCGACGAGGTCTACCGCATCGTCGGCTTCCTGAGGCCGTAGGGTCACTTCCTCTCCCGCAAGCGGGCTACGGCATTCACACATCTTCACTGTCATCCCGAGCGCCAGCGAGGGATCTCCTGCGAAAGACGCACGGTGCGCCACTCGCAGGAGATCCCTCGCTGCGCTCGGGATGACGGTCCTATTTTTGGGGACGAAAGCTCTCTCTTAGGCGCGCGCGGCGCGGTTCGGGTGGTACTATCGCAATCCACCTTCATCCCGGCGGATGCCGTGTCCCGGTCCACGCGCCTCTTCGATCTGCTCCAGGCCCTGCGCCGTCGCCGGCGGCCGGTGACTGCTGCGGCCCTGGCGGTCGAGCTGGATGTCTCGGAGCGCACCATCTATCGCGATATCGCCACGCTGATCGGCCAGGGCGCGCCGATCGACGGCGAAGCCGGCCTGGGCTACGTCCTGCGGCCGGGATTCATGCTGCCGCCGCTGATGTTCAGCGACGACGAGATCGAGGCGCTGGTGCTGGGATTGCGGCTGGTGGCGCAGCGCGCCGATGCGCCGCTGACGACGGCCGCCGCCGACGTGCTGGCCAAGGTCGCGGCCGTGCTGCCGCCGGCGCTGCGCGACACGGCGGAAAACGCCAGCCTGGTCGCGGGTGCCAGCCGCGCGCCGCAGGTGACGACCGACGTTGCGATGCTCCGGCGCATCATCCGCGCCGAGTGCAAGCTGCGGATCTCCTACGCCGACGCCGAAGGCAAGGGCACGGAGCGCACGATCTGGCCCATCGCGATCGCCTTCTTCGACAGGGCCCAGGTCGTTGCCGCCTGGTGCGAGACGCGCCAGGACTTCCGCCACTTCCGCACCGACCGGATCCTTCACGCCCAGCCCACGGACGAGCGCTATCCGCGGCGGCGCATGGCGCTGGTCTCGGAGTGGCGCAAGCGCGAGAGCATTCCCGAGCAGATCTGACCCGGCGACATCTCGCATTCGCCAGCACATTCCTGCCGCTCGGCAGCGATCGCTCCTGACGGAAACTGACAGCCTGTCCGGCCATTCTCCTCGCCCTGGCGAAGGAGATCACCATGGCTATCGTGCAACGACTGGAAGTCACCGATTCAGCCCTCTCGCGCGCCGACACGACCGACGCCTGCGCATATCGCGCGGTGCCGCAGCCAGCGCCGCGGCGACGCACCATCCTGCAGACGATCGGCGCGATGTGGCGCATCTGGCGCGAGCGCCGCGCAGCGCGGCAGGCCCTGGCGGGGCTCGACGCGCGCACCTTGCGCGATATCGGCATCGCGCCCGAGCAGGTCGAGTACGAGCTGTGGCGGTCGTCGTGGCGGCCGCTGCTCGACTGGCACGCCGCGCGGTACGTCCATGGCGCGGAGATGAAGGAGCAAGCGCAGCGTCACGCCGGCTCACGTCGCGTTGACGCGCATCGGACCACCAGCGCGTAAGCGGGAGGACAGCACCGTGGCCGATCCCAGCATCATCATCCTCTATGTCGAGAGCCCGTCCGTCAGCGCCGGCTTCTACATCGGGCTCCTGGGCAGGGCGCCGGTCGAAGCCTCATCGACCTTCGCCATGTTCGCGCTCGAAAGCGGCGTGATGCTGGGATTGTGGTCCCGCCATACCGTGGCGCCGGCAGCGACGCCGGCCGGGGGCGGCGAGATCGCATTCACCGTGGCGGATACCGACGCGCTTCTCGACACATACACCGACTGGCGCCTGCGGGGACTGCCGATCGCGCAGGCCCCCACGAAGATGGATTTCGGGCACACATTCGTCGCGCTCGATCCCGACGGCCACCGGCTGCGGGTCTTCGCGGCGGTGTCGCCATGAGCCGCAGCCGGATCGCCGTGGCGTGCGCCGAGCATGTCCGCCACTGCGTCACCGGCGGCTTCATGCAGGAGCCACGGCAAGGCTGTCCCGCTGCGCCCCATCGCACCCGGCGACCGCGTCGCTCGGCTCTATGACGCCAGCGCCTCTGCCGCGCGCCGATGGGCGGCGATCAGGCCGGGCACGCGCGCCGGGTCGGTGCGGCCCCAGCCGCACTCGGACGAGAAGCCGAAGCGTGGGACCACCTTCGACGCCGCCGCTATGCGCGCCCGGTCCCCGGCCTCGTCGTCGTGGTGGATGAGGCCGAGATAGAGCGTGGCGTCATCCGGCAGGGTCATGCCGCGCAGCGGCGCGAGGTAGGCGTCGTCGGCGCGGTCCCTGGGCACCGGCAGATGCAGGAAGTCGAGACGGCGCGGCAGGCCGCGCACGAGGCCGTTCGCCATCTCGACCAGGATCGCGGCGTCCCTGGGCATCACGAGATGCTCGTCGCGCGGCGAGCCGTAGCAGAGATGGTAGCCCAGCTCGACGTCATCCGGCACATGCGCCGCCAGCCGTGCGAGCTCGGCGAAGATGCGCTGCTTGTAGTCGGCCGGCCGGTGCTCGAAGTAGTTCTCGAACACCAGCACCTCCTGGCAGATGTCCCATTGGATGGCGAGATCGGCGTGCGGGATGGCGGCCAGGATGTCGTCCAGCGCCGCAAGCAGCGCGCGCTCGTAGACCGGCAGATAATCGTCCAGCGCCTTGGGGCTGACATACATGAAGCCGGATGCCATCGCCGTCGGCAGCGCCACCTGAAAGCGCACGCCTGGCGGGATCACGCCGGCATCGCGCAGGCGCCTGAACACGGCATATGACCCGATCGCGGCCGGCGCATAGCCGGTCTCGAACACGACCTTGGCGGGATCGACTCCGGGCTTGAAGCGCACCTGCTCGATGTGGCGGATCACGACGCCGTCCCACTGGGGCAGCGGCATCGGCGCGATCGTGGGATCGATCTCCATGTCGGGATGCCGGGCCAGCATCTCGTATTGCCAGTAGATCCAGCGATGGCGCGCGCCGGTCTCGCCGTCGGGGATGCGCCGCAGCCATGGCCCCAGCTCGCCCGCCACCACGCGGAACACCGACTCGGCATCCGGCATGGCGACGCTGCCGATCAGATGGACACCGGGATGCTGGGACATGGCGGCTTCCTCCCCAGACAGGCGCCGCTGAGCGGCGCGGCCCGACCCGCTACTCGGCGCGATCGATGAGCGCCTCGTTCAATGCCAGGGCCGCGGTGGCGATGGCACGGCGGCCGCCATGCAGCAGCGCCGACATGCCGAAGAAGCCGTGGATCATGCCGCCGAACTCGACCAGGTCGCAGCCGCCGCCTTCGTCGCGCAGGCGCCGGGCATAGGCACGGCCTTCGTCACGCAGCGGATCGAAGCCGGCCGTGATCAGCATCGCTGGACAGGCGCCGGCGACGCTCGCCGCCCGCAGCGGCGCCGCTCGCCAGTCGCTGCGGTCGGACGCGCGGGGGGTGTACTGATCGAGGAACCACTGCATGGAGTCGCGCGTCAGCCCGAACCCGTCGGCGAAGCGCGCGTACGACGCCGTGCCCGTCGCGCAATCCGTCACCGGATAGACCAGGAGCTGGAAGCGCAGGTTGTTCATGGCGCGATCGCGCGCCCACAGCGCCGCGGCCGCCGCCAGGTTGCCGCCGGCGCTGTCGCCGCCGAGCGCCAGCAGATGCGGGTCGATGCCGATCGAATCACCTTCGTGGCTGGCCCAGTCGAGCGCCGCCACCATGTCATCGAAGGCCGCCGGAAACGGCGCTTCCGGCGCCAGCCGGTAGTCGACCGACAGCACCGCGACATCGGCCTGCGCCGCGAGCTGGCCGCAGGTGCCGTCATGCGTGTCGATGTCGCCCACGACCCAGCCGCCGCCATGGGCCCAGATCACGGTCGGCAGCAGCGCCTTGGGCGAGGCCGCGGCCGGACGATAGAGCCGGACCGCAAGGTCGCGGCCGTCACGCCGGATCACGTGGTCGCTGGCGCGCACCGTATCGGGACGGACGCCGCCGGAGGCGGTGCGGGTCTCGGCAAATTGCTGGCGGGCGGCGACCGGACCGATCGACGACCATGCGGGCCGGCCGGAAGCGGCCTGCAGCTCCAGCACCTCTTGCGCTTCGGGATCGAGCGGCACGTCGTTCCTCCTCAGCCGGCGCTGCCGGCCAGTGCTTCGCGCACGGTCTGTCCGGCCATCGCCAGCGCGCGGCGCGCCTGCGGCAGCACGCCGGGCATGCCGAGGAAGCCATGGATCAGGCTGCCGAACGCGACATACTCGACCGTCACGCCGTCATGCGCCAGCCGCTCGGCGTAGGCGCGGCCTTCGTCGAGCAGCGGATCGAAGCCGGCGGTGATCACCATCGCCGGCGGCAGGCCCGCGAGGCTACGGGCCCGCAGCGGCGAGGCGCGCCAGTCGCTGCGGTCGGCCGCGTCGGGAACGTAGTGGTCGTAGAACCACACCATGGCTTCGCGCGTCAGCAGATAACCGTCGGCGTTCATCGCCATGGAGCCGGTGTTGGCGAGCGCATCGACGGCCGGATAGAGCAGGAGCTGGAAGCCGACCTGCACGCCGCCGCGGTCGCGCGCCATCAGCGCCATCACGGCAGCGAGGTTGCCGCCGGCGCTGTCGCCGCCGACCGCGACCTTCGATCCCTCGGCGCCGATCGCGGCCGCGTTCGCCGCCGCCCACACCGTGGCCGCCCAGCAATCGTCGACGGCGGCGGGGAAGCGATGCTCCGGCGCGAGGCGATAGTCGACCGAGACGACGACCAGGCTGCCGGCCTCGCACAGCCGCTGGCACATGGTGTGATGCGTCTCGATGTCGCCGATCACCCAGCCACCGCCGTGGAAGTAGACCAGCAGCGGCAGCTTGCTGCCCGCCGCCGCCGATTTCGGGCGATAGATGCGCACGGGGATCTCGCCGGCCGGGCCGGGAATGCGGCGATCGTCCGTCACCACGCTATCAAGGATCGGACCCTGCACCGGCGGGCGCGTCTCGCGCATCATCTGGCGCGCCGCGGGCGGCGGCAGGCTGTTGATCGCCGGACGGCCCGACGCGGCGGCCATGTCGAGCAGCGTGCGGATGGTTGGATCGAGCGCCATATTCGTGTTCCCCACCATGGTTGTGGCACGATCATGGCCGCGCGGCGCGGCATGGCGCAACGGTTGGACACACCCCATATCGGCATAGCCGTGCTAAGCTGCGCGCACGCCATCCGGCGCCACACTGCCACCGCAACCGCCGCTGAGGATGCATGACGTTCGAGCCCGACGCCCCTTTGTCCCGCCCGACGCAACCCTGGTGGCGCCGTGCGCTCGGGTGGCGGCCGAAGCTGTCGTGGTCCGGCACCGCCGCGGTGCTGGTGCCCAAGGGCCGCTGGAAGCGCGTGGCGGCGGTGCTGATCCTGATCCCGATCGTCTACTATGTCGGCGGCGGCCTGTGGCTGCACCGGATCGACGACCGGCCCGACTTCGAGCCGCAGAACGTGCAGCCCGGCGAGAGCCGGGCGGTGGCCGTGGCCGCCGCGCTGATCACGCGCGAGGTCGATGACCATCACTGGACGCCGATGGATCCCTTCTTCCTGCCCGGCGCCTGGCTCGACAACATGCCCAACTACCAGGCCGGGATCATGAAGGCGCTGGCGCGCTTCGGTGTCGAGATGCGCGACCAGCTGGCGCGCTCGCGCGGCTCCAGCCCGCAGGACCCCGACCTCGACCGCGCCGCGGCGCGGCTCAACGCCGATCCGCGCCAATGGGTGTGGACGCCATCGATGTCGATCTGGCCCAGCGTGACGGCGACATCGCAGTATCGCGACGGCCGTGCGGCGCTGATCGCCTACAACAAGCGGCTGGCCGCCGGCCAGGCCAGCTTCGAGCGCCGCGCCGACAACCTGCAGGCGTTCCTCGAGCGCGTCGCCAGCGACATCGGCTCGACCTCGGCGCAGATCGACCGCCACATCCATGACCATGGCGGCGACCTGCTCGACTTCTACGCCGACAACCTGTTCTATGCCAACAAGGGACAGCTCTACGCCTACTACATGCTGCTCAAGGAGCTGGGCAACGACTACCAGAGCGTGCTGCGCGAGCGCGACATGGCCGGCCCGTGGGCTCAGATGATGGACACGTTCCGGACCGCCGCCACCCTGCAGCCCTGGGTGGTGGTCAACGGCGCCGCCGACTCGCAGTTCCTGCCCAGCCATCTGGTGGCGCAGGGCTTCTACCTGCTGCGCGCCCGCACCCAGCTGCGCGAGGTGGCGGACATCCTGCGGAAGTGATCGTGCCGAAGGCGATCGCCATTGCGCGCAGGAGGACGCCCTTCACCGCAGCGCCAGGCGCACGCGCTGCTTGCCGCGCTCCCGCCGTGCAGCACTGGTGAACCCGGCCTTGGCGAACATCGGCTCGAGCCCGGTGTAGACGAAGGCCGCGGGCGCCTTCTTGCCGCCGTCGGTCTTCACCGGATAGCCCTCGACGATCTCGGCGCCGTGACGCTTCATGGTCTTCATGGCGAAGGCCAGCAGCGCATCGGCAACGCCCTTGCCGCGCCAGCCCGATTTCACGAAGAAGCACGGCACCGACCAGACGCGCTCGGCATCGCTGCACGCCAGGCTCGGCGCCCGGTCGAGCTTGGCGAAGTCGACGCGGCGGTCGAACGACACCCAGCCGACCGGCTCGTCGCCGGCGTAGGCCAGGGCGCCATGCACCTTGCCGTCATGCACCAGCTTGCGGAAGCGGCGCTTGTTGGGCGCGCCCTGGACGTCGGGCCATTTCTCGCCCTTCTCCAGCCGCCAGAACATGCACCAGCAGCCGGCGGATGCGCCACGCGGCCCGAACAAGCGTTCCAGGTCGGGCCATAGTCCGGGGGTCAGCTCGCGGCAGGCGATCTTCATGGCCCGTCTCGCCATTTGAACTGGGATGCAGGCTCATCCTACGATGGCCACAACCTTCCGGACAAACACGGCATCGCAGAGGAAGCCCCATGACCATGCGCCGCAAGACCGCCGAGACCCTGCGCAGCTACCGCTGGTATGGCGTGCAGGACCTGCGCGCCTTCGGCCATCGCTCGCGCACCAAGCAGATGGGCTTCGCGCGCCAGGACTGGGCGGGCAAGCCGGTGATCGGCGTGATCAACACCTGGTCGGAGGCCAACCCCTGCCACGTGCATCTGCGCCAGCGCGCCGAGGAGGTGAAGCGCGGCATCTGGCAGGCCGGCGGCTTCCCGCTGGAGATGCCGGCGATGTCGCTGGGCGAGCCGATGATGAAGCCCACGACCATGATGTACCGCAACCTGCTGGCGATGGAGACGGAGGAGCTGCTGCGCGCCAACCCGATCGACGGCGCCGTGCTGCTGGGCGGCTGCGACAAGAACATCCCCGGGCTGCTGATGGGCGCGATCAGCATGAACCTGCCGGCGATCGTGGTGCCGGCCGGGCCGATGCTGCGCGGCAACTGGCGCGGCAAGACCCTGGGCTCGGGCAGCGACGTATGGAAGTACTGGGCCGAGATGAAAGCCGGCGGCATCAGCGAGGCCGACTGGGACGAGATGGAGGACGGCATCGCCCGCAGCTTCGGCACCTGCATGGTGATGGGCACGGCCGCCACCATGATGTCGGTGACCGAGGCGCTGGGCTTCACGCTGCCGGGCGCGTCGTCGATCCCGGCCGCCGATTCGGGGCACGCGCGCATGGCCACAGAGTCCGGACGGCGCATCGTCGACATGGTGTGGGAGGACCTGAAGCCATCCGACATCCTGTCGCCGGCCGCCTTCGACAACGCGATCCGCGCGCTGATGGGACTGGGCGGCTCGACCAACGGCATCGTGCACCTGCTGGCCTGGGCCGGCCGCGCCGGCGTGCCGCTCGACCTCGAGCGCTTCGACCGGCTGGCGCGCGACACGCCGCTGATCGCCAACATCCGGCCTGCCGGCCAGCACCTGATGGAGGACTTCTTCTACGCCGGCGGCATGCGCGCCTTCCTCGCCAAGCTGGCGCCGCTGCTGACGCTGAGCGCGCCGACGGTGAGCGGCAAGACGCTGGGCGACGACATCGCCGGCGCCGAGACCTTCCTGCCCGAGATCATCCTCGATGCCGACAAGGCGCTGAAGGCCGACGGTTCGCTTGCCGTGCTGAAGGGCAACCTGGCGCCCGACGGGGCGGTGATCAAGCCGGCCGCGGCCGATCCGCGCCTGCACCGGCATGTCGGCCCTGCCCTGGTGTTCGATGACTACAACGACATGGCCGCGCGCATCGACGATCCGGCCCTCGACGTCACCGCCGACACCGTGCTGGTGCTGAAGCAGGCCGGCCCGCTGGGCGGACCAGGCATGCCGGAATGGGGCATGCTGCCGATCCCGCAGAAGCTCCTCAAGCAGGGCGTGCGCGACATGGTGCGCATATCGGATGGCCGCATGAGCGGCACCAGCTACGGCGCCTGCGTGCTGCACGTGACCCCGGAAAGCCATGTCGGCGGTCCCTTGGCGCTGGTGCGCACCGGCGACCTCATCGCGCTCGACGTCGAGAAGCGGTCGCTGGACATGCAGGTGAGCGACGCCGAGCTGGCCCGCCGCCGCGCCGCATGGAAGGCCAGGCCTGTGATCTACGAACGCGGCTATGGCTGGCTGTTCGCGCGCCATGTGCAGCAGGCCGACAAGGGCTGCGACTTCGACTTCCTGCGCCGCGACGCCGGCGCCCCGGTGCCGGAGCCTGAAATCCATTGAGATCGCCACCGCTGTCTTGAAGCTGACGCATACCATCGCCATATAGGAGCGGTGGCGAGCCGGCGATGTGATGGCCGGCCGGGACCGACGATGTGATGGTCGGGGACAGTCGCCCGAAGACGGACCGCGCCTTACCGGCGCGGTTTTGTTTTTGGCGATATAGAACAGGACGCAGTGGAGGTCAGGGCGCGACGGACACCGTGATGCCGCTCAGGGCCCGGATGCGCGCGATCAGCAGCCGCCGCGCTGCCGGCAGCTGGTGCGTGCCCGCCGGCGCGCCGCCGACGTGCTGGCTGCGCAGCGCGCCCGCCAGATGGCTCACGTGCCGGAACACCTGGTAGTAGCGGACCGCGCCCTCGTCGACCACGCGCTGCCGGCCATAGGCGCGCCGGTATCGCCACAGCAGGTAGCGCAGCAGCCCGCGCACCAGCGGCAGCGCCGATGCCGGCAGGTCGAGCGGCGTCGTGCGGAGCGCAGCAATGGTCGACCCGACATCGAAGGCGGGATCGGCGATCGTGGTGTTGCCCCAGTCGATGACGCCTGTCATCGCACCGTCCTGCGCCAGGATGTTCAACGGGTGCAGGTCGCCATGGCAGACCGCGGGCGCCGCCGCCGCGGACGGCCGGTTCGCCTGCAGCCAGGCATGGGCGCGCGCCAGGCTGTCGTTGCAGAGGCTGTCGACGACCTGGCCCAGGGCGGCCAGCCTGCCCTCGTAGGTATAGGCCTCGGGCGCCAATCCCGCCTCTTCCAACCGCTGGATCACGGGCGCCGGCGGCAGCGCGTGCAGGCGCAGCTGCGCTTCGGCCCACACCACCGTCATCCGCTCGAGCACGCGCGAGACGCCGCCCAGGAGGCGCAGCACCCGCCCGACACCGGCACCGGTGACGATGGCCTCCATGCCCTCGGCCAGCGGCCGGCCGGGCAGGCGCTGCATCACCATGAAGGCGCCGCCAAGGACCGTGGGATCGGTGCAGACAAGCATCGCGCGCGGCGCCGGATAGCCCAGCGCCGACAGCGCGGTCTGGATCGCCGCTTCGGCCTGGGCCTGGCTTGGATCGTAGTGCGCACGCAGGATGCGCACGATCAGCGGGCCGGCCAGCCACGCCGGCGGCGCGGCCAGCGCGAAGCGGAAGATCGTGGTCTCGAAGCCGCCGGCCACGCGCTGCGGCGCTTCGGCATAGTCCAGGCGCGGCGCTTGGGCCTCGGCCCGCAGATGAGCCAGCAGAAGCTGCGCAACAGATGCGTCAGGCACCGGGGCCATGGCCGCACGCTAGCGACCGGGCGCCCGGCCGGCAACCCGGGATCGGCTTTGACACGCCGCGCCGTCCTCCTCTAACTCGACTCATGACCAGCACATGGCTCGACGTCGCGCCGGGCAAGATCGCCAGCGTCGTGACGGCCCTGGAGATGACCGCCAGGCCGGCGCGCCGGCCGGTTCCCGCCACGGACCGTTTTGCCGTACGCCGCGTCGCGCGGCCGGCGCTCGACTGGTACCGCGACCTGTTCCGGCGCATCGGCACCCATTGGCTATGGTTCAGCCGGTTGCGCCTGGACGATGCGCGCCTGGGCGCGATCCTGCACGACCCCGCCGTCGAGGTGTCGGCCCTGACGGTCGAGGGCCGCGACGAAGGCCTGCTGGAGCTGGATTTCCGCGTGCCCGGCGAGGTCGAGCTGGCCTTCTTCGGCGTCGCTCCCGAGCAGGTCGGACGCGGCGCCGGCCGCCTGCTGATGGACGTCGCGCTCGAGCGGGCCTGGGCCGCGCAGCCGCGGCGGGTCTGGGTGCATACCTGCACCCTCGATCATCCCGACGCGCTGGCGTTCTATCAGCGCTCGGGCTTCGTGCCCTATCGGCGGCAGGTCGAGATCGAGGACGATCCGCGCCTGGACGGCACCTTGCCAACGGATGCCGCGCCGCAAGTGCCGATGATCCGGCCGATTTCTGACTAGCGGCACCCTGGCGAGGAAAAGCCGGGGCTGGCGACACCTGTCCTTGCATCGCGCCGTGGCCGGGCGCAATAAGTCGAGAGCGGGTCGTAGCGGCGTTGCAAGGCAACCGGAGCGGACATCTGGCCCGTCGGAGGATCGGGCCCGCCGTGGATGTCTACCTGCCCATCGCCGAGCTGTCGCTGAACGTGTTCCTGTTGCTCGGGCTGGGCGGCGTGGCGGGCGTGCTGGCCGGCATGTTCGGCGTCGGCGGCGGCTTCCTGCTCACACCCCTGCTCATCTTCGTCGGCGTGCCGCCGGCCGTGGCCGTCGCCAGCCAGGCGAACCAGGTGATCGCCACCTCGGTCACCGGCCTGCTGAACCACTGGCAGCGCGGTAATGTCGATGTGCGCATGGGGCTGGTGCTGCTGGCCGGCGGCCTGGTGGGCTCGACCGCGGGCGTGCAGCTCTTCGCCGTGCTGAAGCGCTTCGGCCAGATCGATTTCGTCATCAACATCGGCTACGTGCTGCTGCTGACCTCCATCGGCAGCATGATGGTGGTCGAGTCGTGGCGCGCCTGGCGGCGACGGCGGGCCAACGTGCCGGCGCGGCGCAAGCTGCATCAGCATTTCCTGGTCCATCGCCTGCCGCTGAAGGTCCGCTTCTATAAATCCAAGCTGTACATCAGCGCCCTGCTGCCGGCCGGCATGGGCTTCGCCATCGGCGTGCTGTCGGCGATCCTGGGCATCGGCGGCGGCTTCGTGCTGGTGCCCGCCATGATCTACCTGCTGGGCATGCCCACGGTGGTGGTGGTCGGCACCTCGCTCTTCCAGATCCTGTTCGTGGCCATCAACGTCACGTTCCTGCAGGCGGCGCAGAACCAGACCGTCGATATCGTCCTGGCCCTGGTCCTGATCCTGGGCGGCGCCATCGGCGCTCCGATCGGCTCGCGCGTGGCCGCCAACCTGCCGGGCTTCCAGCTCCGCGGCCTGCTGGCGCTGCTGATCCTGGCCATGGCGCTGGAGCTGATGTTCGAGCTGGTCGCGCCGCCGACGGCGATCCACACGCTGGGCGACATGGTGCGCATGCCATGACGCGCGCTCCACGACAGCCCAAGGCAGTCGCGTCCGGCGCAACGCCACGCCGGCAAATTTCCTGTCATCCCGGGCGCAGCGAGGGATCTCCCGCGAATGGCGCATCGTGCGCCCTGCCGCAGGAGATCCCTCGCTACGCTCGGGATGACATGAGGGCAATATGCGACCACCCCGCCCGGCGGCCGGCCTGCCTCGCCCTGCTGATCGCGCTGCTGATGACGTTGGCAGCCCCCGCGCTGGCGCAGCCGCTGCTGGTCGACCTGTCCCGTCCACGGGTGTCGATCACATCGGCCTTCCGCGGCGCCGACGTTCTGGTCTTCGGCGCCATCGACGGGCCCGGCGACGTGGTCATCACCGTGAGCGGCGCCTCCACACGCCAGACGGTGCTGCGCAAGGAGCGGGTGTTCGGCCTCTGGGTCAATGCCGGCAGGCAGGCCTTCGACGACGTGCCCGCCTACTACGCCATCGCCGCCACCCGGCCGCTGGAAGAGATCCTGCCGCCCGGCGGCGTGCCGGGCACGCCGGTCACCCTCGAGGAGCGCCTCGAGTCGGTACGCGCGGTCGATGCCCAGCGACGGCGCCCGCTCGACCTCACCGACTTCCGCCAGGGCCTGGTGGCCGCCAAGCGCCGTGAAGGCCTCTTCCCCGACACGGTCAATACCATCACTTTGGTCGGCTCCCGCCTGTTCCGGGTCGAGCTGCGGTTTCCGTCACGCCTGCCAGTGGGCGATTATGAGGTGCGCGCCTATGTCTTCCGGGACGGCCAGGCGGTGGCGGCCGTGTCGCGCCCGCTGGTCGTCAGCAAGGCGGGGTTCAGCGCCCGGGTATCGGAGGCGGCGCACGAGGCCGCGCCCGTCTACGGCGCCACCGCCATCGCCCTGGCGCTGGCCATCGGGTGGCTGGCCGGCGTGGCGGCGAGACGATTGTAGCGGAGGCTCACGATGAGCGATGCACCTGTCGACCGGGTCTTCCTGGTCGTCGTCGACGAGACCCCGGAGCTGCGCGTGGCGCTGCGCTACGCGTGCCGCCGCGCCAAGCGCACCGGTGGACGTGTGGCGCTGCTCTACGTGATGGAGCCGCCCGAACCACAGCAGTGGGAATCCATCGGCGACCTCATGCGCGAGGAGGCGCGCGAGAAGGCGGAGGCAATCGTCTCGCGCCACGCCGACCAGGTCGTGGCGGCGACCGGCCTGCCGCCGATCCTGCATTTCCGCGAAGGCGGACGGCGCGAGCAGCTCCTGAAGCTGCTGACGGAGGACCCGTCGATCTCCGTCCTGGTGCTGGCGGCCGGCACCGGCAGCGAAGGTCCAGGGCCTCTCGTTTCATCCATCGTCAGCAAGTACGCCGGCACGCTCAGGGTGCCGCTCACCATCGTGCCCGGCAGCCTTACGGATGCCCAAATCGAAGCAATCAGCTGATGGATATGCGGCACAATGCCTCATTTCGAGCACCCGAAGAAGATTGACTCTCAAGCAGTTTAGATTTTTCGCGGGTTGCTCATCCAAGTTTTTTGGATAGATAATTCTGGGGGTTACCTGTTTTTTACATAATAAATGAACGCATGATCATTTTTTTTGTCTTGAAGGCGCATTGAATGCCGCCTAACTCAGAAGGGTTCCAAGTGATCCGACATAGTCGGATCACGCGGCGCCCACCCGATCGGGTCGGAGATTGCGGATCCACCTGACCCGGAGCCAGGCATGTTCATCCAGACCGAACAGACCCCAAATCCTTCGACCCTGAAGTTTCTGCCCGGGCGCGTGGTGCTCGAGCAAGGCACGGCTGATTTCGCCACTGTCGACGCCGCAACGCGCTCGCCGCTGGCGCGCCGGCTGTTCGAGGTCGAGGGCGTCGAGCGGGTGTTTCTTGGTTCGGACTTCGTCACCGTCACCAAGGCCGTGACGCAAGACTGGCAGATCATGAAGCCCGCCGTGCTGGGCGGGATCATGGAGCACTTCACCTCGGGCGAGCCTGTCCTACAGCCCGACGAGACATCGGACGCGACGGTGTCCGCCGAGGAGGATGACGAAATTGTAGCGCAGATCAAGGAATTGCTCGACACGCGTATCCGTCCAGCCGTTGCCCAGGACGGCGGTGATATCGTGTTCCATTCGTACGAGGACGGCGTTGTCTACCTGCATATGCAGGGCTCTTGCTCGGGATGTCCCAGCTCAACGGCGACGCTGAAGATGGGGATCGAGAACCTTCTCAGGCACTACGTGCCGGAAGTGATCGAGGTCCGGCCAGTCGCGTAGTCCACTAGGTTTCAGCGTTCAGTACCGGCGGCTGTGCCGCCGGCGGTCTCGTGCGTGAGACCGCCGGACGAGGGCGCTTGTCGGAATTCCAACTTATTTCAGCAGGTCACCCTTCATGAACGAGCGCATCGCCCGTGCGGCAGATTTTGGCCGCAACTATGCCCTCATCGGTGCGTTCGGCACATGTCTACTGGGCGCCTGGGCGATGCCATCGGGAATGACGTATGTCGGCGTCGCTGCCGCCCACGAAGCGGTCAACACCCATCCCGCGGCCCAGGATGCCCCGCTCTCCATGCTTGCCAGCACCGTCTCGTGGGAGCGAGGCGAGATCGATCTGCCTCTGCCCGAGGAGGCGCCCTACGTCGACTTCCAGGTGCCGACGCTCGAGCTTGCCGTCGCCGACCTGCCCATGGCGGACTACGCGCCGCTCGATCCGGCTGAGCTGCAGCTATGGGCGACACCCGTCAACGGCACCGTGGTCAGCGACGAGCCCCGGCCGCTGCACGGCCGCCTGTCGCACGCGGCGGGGCCGACCCGCCGGCAGGTCACCGCGATGCGGGTGGCCAGCAGCGATGAGCTGACACGCCTCTTCGAGGCGCATGACTACACGCTCGACCAGGCCCGCCGCGGCGAGCCGGTCCCGGCCTTGCAGATCCATCGTGTACCCAGCGACCTCGCCAACATCAGGGACGGCAACGAGCGCAAGGCGCTGTTCATCAGGGCTTTGCTTCCCATCGTGCTCGAAGCCAACGAGCGCATTCTCGCCGACCGCGACCACCTGCTGCGCCTGTACGACCGCCATGCCGCGGGACGCAGCCTCAGCGTGATCGAGCGCATGTGGCTGGCGGAAGTCGCAGACCGCTACGGCGCGGACTCCACCGACTTCGACGAGCTGCTCAACCGTGTCGACGCGGTGCCGCCATCGATGGCCATCGCCCAAGCCGGCGTGGAAAGCGGCTGGGGCACGTCCTATGCCGCGCGCGTCGGCAATTCGCTGTTCGGACAGATCCGGGCCGGCAGCCGGCAGATACCGGCTTCGTTCGCCAATGTCGCCGAATCGGTCGACGCCTATTTCCTCAATCTCAACACGCACTTTGCCTACGCCAGCTTCCGCGCCGAGCGCACCCGGCTGCGTGCCGGTGGCAAGGGCCCCGATGGCTATCACCTGATCGGTCAGCTCCTGCGCTACTCCGAGCTCGGCCGGACCTACATCAGCTTCGTGCGCGGCGTGATCCGCGAGAACCGGCTGTCCGACTTCGACCGCGCCAAGCTGCCGCCCATCTGAAGCATCGCCGGGAGCGCGCGCCCAGAACGGTTGCATTTGGCCTTTCTGCCGTCCCGAGCGCAGCGAGGGATCTCCTGCGGCAAGACGCACGGCGCGCCATTCGCGGGAGATCCCTCGCTGCGCTCGGGATGATAGAAAGATCACATCATGCCCTGCGGCAGGTCGGCATCGGCGATCAGCGGAAAGCGGCGGGCGTCAAAGAGCTGATAGTGCCACCATTCATTGCGGTAGAAGTCCCAGCCCGCTGCCGTCATCACACCCAGCAGCAGCAGGCGGTTGCGTTGCGCCTGGATGCCGACATCCGTGTTGGCGTGGTGCGCCAGGGGCGTGAAATCGTCGAATGGTGTGCCCATGTCCAGCTCGTGCCCCGCGTCGTCGACGAGCGTGAGGTCGACAGCGACACCGCGCGAATGCGGCGAGCCGCGCCGCGGATCGGCGAGAAAATCCGGATTCGGATCGGCGTCCCACAGCTTCCATTGCGCCTCCGTCGGGCGCAACGCATCGAAGATCCGCAGGCGCAGCCCCAGCGGCGCGGCCAGCGCAATCGCCCGCTGCAGATGCTGCGCTGCCGTGCAGTGCAGCCAGCAGCGGGGATTCCGGTAGATCGGTAGTCCGGTTATGTTGGCCGCCGTCGCGTAGGCCAACGCGATCTCCACGTCGAAGCCTGGTGGCGCAATTTCAACGATATCCATGGAACGCACCATGCCCACATCGCCGACGCGACGCCAGCAACCCGTGACCGCACCGACCGTCCTCGCCTTCGACTGCTCAGGCGCGGCCTGCTCGGTTGCCGTTGCGACGAGAAGCGACGTCGACGAATTGATCGTGCTGGCGCACCGCGAGCAGGTCATGCAGCGCGGCCATGCGGCCGCGTTGGCGCCCATGATCGCAACGACGTTGACGGCGGCCGATGTCCGTGCCGCCGACCTCGATCTGATCGCCGTCACCATCGGGCCCGGCAGCTTCACGGGCGCGCGCATCGGCCTGGCCACCGCACGCGGCCTTGCCCTGGCGCTCGACGTGCCGGTGGCCGGATTGACGACGATCGACGCGCTTCTCGCCGGCGCGACAGCGATGAGCCAAGAACAATCACAGCCGCGCCATCGGCGCGTTCTGGCCGCGATCGACACGCATCGCGGCGACTACTATGTCGGCTTCGATGGCGCGTCAGAACTTCTCGTTGCTGACGTGACGCTGATCGCAATCCGTGCCGCAACGGAATCGGTGCTGGTCGTCGGCGACGGCGCCACGTCGCTGTGTCCTGCCCTGATGCAGCGCGGCGTCGATGCGCTCCCCGTCCCGGGACCGACGGCACCCGATGCGCGTGTTCTGGCCCGGCTGGCCCTGCGTCACGACGTCGAGCATTGGCGCGTGGCCAACCGCAGGGACGGCATGCCGCGGCCGCTCTATTTGCGGCCAGCCGACGTCACCTTGCCCAAGGCTGCAGGATGATGATGTCGAGCGTCGTCCGAGCATTGCGCCCGCACGACTGCGCGACAGCGGCGGCTCTCCATGCCCGCTGCTTCGATGCCCCTTGGGAACGTCCGTGGAGCGCCGATGCCTTCGGCCGGCTCCTGGCAACACCGGGCTGCTTCGGGCTAATGCTGATCCTCGACGGTCAGGCAATGGGCATGGCGCTCGCCAGGGTCGCTGCCGACGAAGCCGAGCTGCTCACCATCGGTGTCGCGCCTGATGCACGCCGCCGCGGTGGCGCCTCGCAATTGCTGTCGGCGATCGGCCGACGCTGCCGCCGACGTGGGGCGCAAAACATCTTCCTCGAAGTAGCCGAGGACAATCCGACAGCGCAGCGTCTTTACCAAAGACATCACTTTGTCGTGGTCGGCCGGCGCAATGCTTATTTCGATCGCGGCCAGCAGGCGCGCGTTGCAGCGCTGATCATGCGGCTCGATCTTCAAGGCAAGAATTGAGCGCAAAAAGAAGCTGGACAACTGTCAGATTTCTATCTCATGACCGGCGAAGCATCAGCCGATGTATGCTTGATCCTTCCGCTTCCGGAACAAGTTCCAGGATTTCATGACCTTCGGCACGCGCCGAGCGCGGCACGTTGCGCAGCGGTTCTCCTGCGTTGAGCCGCACTCTCAATACTGCGCCGGAAGGCAGCTTCTCGAGCGCCAATTTGACACGCACGAATGTCATGGGACATACGTCGCCGGTGATATCGATGCTGGCTTCCGGACTCATTGCATCTACACACTTATTTCTTGATGGCCAAAGTCAAGGTTGATCGCTCATCGTGACAGTACTATATGCGAACTGTTCAGTAATTTCTGCCGGCATATGAAGGAAAAACATGAGCGAACAAAACAAACCTGACGCGGATCTTCTTACCCTTACGACCCAGATCGTCACCGCGCACGTATCGAACAACACAGTTTCGGTCGCCGACGTGCAAAAACTCATCGAGCAGGTGCATGCCTCGCTCAGCTCGGTCGGCAACGGCCGCGCCGCGGCCAAGCCTGAGCCTGCGGTTCCGGTCAGCAAATCCATCAAGCGCGACTATATCGTCTGCCTGGAAGACGGCACCGAGCACAAGATGCTGAAGCGGCACCTGATGAGCGCTTTCGGCATGACGCCGGAGCAGTATCGCGAGAAGTGGGGCCTGCCGGCCGACTATCCGATGGTCGCGCCGAACTATTCCAAGGTCCGCAGCGCGCTTGCAAAGAAGGTCGGACTGGGCACAAAGCGCATGCGCGCCCGCGTCGCGCGCGCCAAGCCCTGAGGCCCGCCTCAGGCTGTGGAAGCTGTTCGGGACCTGACAGTCAGGACCACTGACCTGTCCACGACCAGAGGGTTCCGACCACCACCGGAAGGGCTGGCTGGCCCTGTCGCAAACGCTGTATAACGACCGCCATAAGAAGGAAAACAGTCTTGGAGGCTTTACCGGTGCCGGATCAATCGCGCCTCGAGGCGCGCTGCATCGAGAAGGGACTGAAGATGACCGGCCAGCGCCGGGTGATTGCGCGCGTCCTGTCGGAAGCAACCGATCATCCCGACGTCGAGGCCGTGTATCGTCGCGCCGTCGAGCTTGATCCGAAGATATCCATTGCCACCGTCTATCGCACCGTGCGCCTCTTCGAGGAGGCCAGCATCATCGAGCGGCACGATTTCCGCGACGGCCGTTCGCGCTACGAAGAACATACCGAGATGCACCACGACCACCTGATCGACATCCAGTCGGGCCGGGTGATCGAGTTCCAGAATGAGGAAATCGAGCAGCTGCAGCAGGCCATGGCCGAAAAGCTCGGCTACCGCCTGGTCGACCATCGGCTGGAGCTGTACGCCGTACCGCTCCAGGGAGCCGATTCGGCCAGCCGGCGGAAAAGTCGAAACAAATAGTTGGCCGCGAACCCTAATCCAGTTGATAATGGAGTAATGACCAGCGTCGCACTTCGCGCTGCCGCGCTACGTCCGGGCGCAGATGCGTTGCCACCGATCGTGGCTGGCGATTTCGAGGTGCGTTTGGCGCGCAACGACGCCGAGGTCGAAGCCGCGCAGGAGCTGCGCTACCGGGTGTTTTACGAAGAGATGACCGCCAAGCCGACCCCGGAAATGGCGGCCATGCGGCGTGACTACGACGATTTCGACCCCCTGTGCGACCACCTGCTGTTCATCGACAGGCGGCGGCCCGGCCTGTCCGGCATCACGGGGACCTACCGGCTGATCCGCAGGTCCGCCGCCGCCAAGCGCGGCAGCTTCTATTCCGTGTCCGAATATGACGTCCAGGCCCTGATCGACTGGCCGGGTGAGATCCTGGAGCTGGGCCGCTCGTGCGTCGATGCCTCGGCGCGCAGCATGCCGGCGATGCAGCTGATGTGGCGCGGCATCGCCACCTACGTCTTCCACTACGACATCGAGATCATGTTCGGCTGCGCCAGCCTGCCGGGAACCGACCTGAATCGCCTGGCACTGCCCCTTTCCTACCTGGCGCAGAACCATCTGGCGCCGTCGGAGCTGCGGGCCCGCGCCCTGCCGTCCCGCTACGTCGACATGAGCATCCTGCCGCCCGGCTCCTATGACCTGCGGGCCGCCGAACGGCTGGTGCCGCCTCTCATCAAAGGCTATCTGCGGCTGGGCGGCTTCGTCGGCGACGGCGCCGTGATCGACCAGCAGTTCGATACGACCGATGTCTGCATCGTGGTCAAGACCGACCTGATCACCGAGAAATACTATCGCCACTACGAGCGCGTTGCGCGCGAGACGGGAGCCATATAGTCGACGTGCTCGACGTTTTGCCGGTTCATCGCCCCTGATCCATGTCCATCGGTTCCCCTACCCGCGGCTTCATCCGCCTGTTTCTGTACGCTCTGTGGACCTTGCCGATAATGCCGCTCCAGTTCGTGGCGGTGTTGCTGCGCATCCGTCCGCTCTATCGCTGGCTGCCGGTGATCTATCATCGGGTCGTCTGCTATATCCTCGGCATCCGGATCGAGGTCTACGGCCAGCCGTCACACGCCACGCCGACCTTGTTTGTCGGCAATCACGTCTCATACCTCGACGTCGAGGTCCTGTCGTCCATCCTGCCCGTGTCGTTCATCGCCAAGTCGGAGGTCGCGAGCTGGCCGTTCTTCGGCTGGCTGGCCCGGCTGCAGCGCACCGTCTTCATCGAGCGGCGCCAGCGGGCCACCGGCAAAGGCCGCGATGGCATCCAGCGGCGGCTCGATGCCGGCGACGACCTGGTGCTGTTCGCGGAAGGCACCAGCGGCGACGGCACACGCGTGCTGCCGTTCCGCAGCGCGCTGCTGGGCGCCACGCAGATGCGGCACGGCCGCGAGCCGGTGCCGGTGCAGCCGTTCACCATTGCCTATGCCCGGCTCGATGGCATCCCCGTCGGCCGGTTGTGCCGGCCTTTCTTCGCCTGGTTCGGCGACATGGAGCTGGCACCGCACCTGTGGAACATGATGGCGATGGGGGAAGTGGCCGCGATCGTCGTGTTCCACGACTCCGTGGACATCGATCGGCTGGGCGACCGCAAGAAGCTGAGCGAGCATTGCTTCCGTACCGTTTCCCGGTCGATGCAGTCGATCAACCGCGGGCGCTACGACGAACTGCCGCCGCCGGCCGCCGCATAGGCAGGCCGCCGGCGGCGACTCGACCGGCCACGGGGCTGGTGATAGAAAGCGCGCGGATTTGGGCGAATCCGTCGCCCTGACAGCAACTTGAAAAGCTCGATGACCGAGGCGCCGACGGCACGCAAGAAAGGACTATTCATCCGCACCTATGGCTGCCAGATGAATGTCTACGATTCGGAGCGCATGGCTGACGTCCTGAGGCCATTGGGCTACGCGCCGGCATCGACGCCCGACGATGCCGACATGGTGATCGTCAACACCTGCCACATCCGGGAAAAGGCTTCCGAGAAGGTGTTCTCGGAGCTCGGGCGCCTGCGCGACCTCAAGACGCAGAAGCGGCAGGCCGGCGACGACCTGGTGATCGCCGTGGCCGGCTGCGTCGCCCAGGCCGAAGGTGCCGAGATCATGCGCCGCCAGCCGGCAGTCGATATCGTGGTTGGCCCGCAGGCCTATCACCGCCTTCCCGAGATGGTCGCGCGCGCGGCGCGGGCTGCCGCCAGCCGGCGGCCCGGCACCATGAAAGGCGCCGGTGTGCTCGACACCGAGTTCCCGATCGAGCCCAAGTTCGATCATCTGCCGGCCCCGACGACGGTGAGCGGCGGCAGCGCCTTCGTGTCGGCGCAGGAGGGATGCGACAAATTCTGCACGTTCTGCGTCGTGCCCTACACGCGCGGTGCCGAGTATTCGCGTCCTGCCGCCGCAGTCATCGCCGAAGCGCGCGGGCTCGTCGCGGCCGGCGCCCGCGAGATCACGCTGCTGGGGCAGAACGTCAACGCCTGGCACGGCGCTGCCCCCGACGGCTCGACCTGGACGCTGGCCCGCCTGATCGCCGCGCTGGCCGAAATCGAGGGGCTGGCCCGCATCCGGTACACCACCTCGCACCCGCGCGACATGGACGCGGCTCTGATCGCGGCGCACCGCGACGTGCCGGCCCTGATGCCCTATCTCCACCTGCCGGTGCAGTCGGGCGCCGATCGGGTGCTCGAAGCCATGAACCGCGGTCACGGCCGCGACCACTACCTGCGGCTCGTCGATCAGCTGCGCGCGGCGCGGCCGGACATGGCGCTGTCGACTGATATCATCGTCGGCTTCCCGGGCGAGACCGACAGCGATTTCGACGACACGATGCGCCTGGTGCGCGAGGTCGGCTTCGCTGCCGCCTTCTCCTTCAAGTACAGCGCCCGCCCCGGCACGCCGGCCGCGATGATGGCGCGGCAGGTGCCCGAAGCGGTTCGCGACGCGCGCCTGCAGGCGCTGCAGGCGCTGCTGGGCGAGCAGCAGCGCCGCTTCAACGCGACGTTGGTGGGACATACGGTGCCGGTGCTGTTCCAGGAGTCCGGCCGCAAGCCCGGACAATTGCTGGGCAAGTCGCCGTGGCTGCAATCGGTGCATGCCGACGGCGACGCCCGGCTGCTGGGCCAGATCGTCGATGTCCGCATTGTCGCGGCGCACGCCGTGAGCCTGTCGGGCGAGATTGTCGTCGGCGACTTCGCCTCGACGCGCACCGCCGCTGCCAAGCCGATCGAGGTAGCGGCATGAGCGACGTCAGCGGCGTGAGCAGCGGCGCGCGCGCCGCCGATGTGCGGCGGCTCACCTTCGATGACAACGCGTTGCTGCCGGCGCTCTATGGCCAGCACGATCGGCATCTCGTGCGCATCGAGCAGCTTCTGGGCGTGCAGCTGAGCTCGCGCGGCAACCAGATCGCCATTTCGGGCGGAGCCGACGAGACGGCGCTGGCACGGGCGGCCTTGCTGGCCCTGTACGAGCGGCTCAAGCGCGGCCAGCTCGTCGACCAGGCCGAGGTCGATGCTGCCGTCCGCTTCGCCCGTGTCGGCGCCGATTCCCGGCCCGCCGACGCGCATGCCATCCGCACGCGCAAGCGCGTGATCCAGCCGCGCTCGCCAACCCAGCGCGAATATGTCGAGGCCATCCGCGAACGCGATCTGGTGTTCGGCCTCGGCCCGGCCGGCACCGGCAAGACCTATCTTGCCGTGACCATGGCGGTGTCGATGCTGCTGGCCGGCACGGTCGAGCGCATCGTGCTGTCGCGGCCGGCGGTGGAAGCCGGCGAGCGCCTCGGCTTCCTGCCCGGCGACATGAAGGAGAAGGTCGACCCCTATCTGCGGCCGCTCTACGACGCCTTGCACGACATGCTGCCGGCCGACCAGATCGCCAACCGCCTGGCCGCCGGCGACATCGAGGTGGCGCCGCTGGCGTTCATGCGCGGCCGCACGCTGGCCCATGCCTTCGTGATCCTCGACGAGGCCCAGAACACCTCGGCGATGCAGATGAAGATGTTCCTGACCCGGCTCGGCGAAGGCGCACGCATGGTCGTCACGGGTGACCTGACGCAGGTCGATCTGCCGTCCGGCGTGCCGTCAGGCCTGCGCGACGCGATCGAGACGCTGAGCGGCGTCGAGGGTATTCGCTTCGTACATTTCACCGATCGTGACGTCGTGCGCCATGATCTGGTTGCGCGCATCGTGAGGGCTTACGACGCTCGCGATGGCCGCGAGGCACAACGCAAGCCCAGGCTGTGACAACGGCGAAGGGGCAGAGGCACGCGACGCGGCTGACGGCGCCCAAGGCCGTCATGTCCGCAACGATCGATATCGATATCCAGGACCGGCTTTGGCTGGCGCAGCTGCGCACGGCGCGCGCCATCTGCCGCCGCGCCGCGCAAGCCGCTCTTCATGAGGCGCCGCGGCGCCCGAAGACCGCCGCCGTGCTGGTGATCGCGCTGGCCGGCGACGCTGCGGTCCGCGCGCTGAACCGCGACTTCCGCCACAAGGACAAGCCCACCAACGTGCTGTCGTTCCCGGCCGATGCGCGCGCCACCCTGCCCGGCCAGCCACGCTTCCTCGGCGACATCGTGCTGGCCCGGCAGACCGTCGCCCGCGAAGCCAGGGCGCAGCGCAAACGGTTCGCCGATCACCTGACGCATCTCGTGGTGCACGGCACCTTGCATCTGCTGGACTATGATCACGAGGTCGAAGCCCAGGCCCAGCGCATGGAGGCGCTGGAGGTCCGCATCCTCGCCGGCCTGGGCGTGGCCGATCCGTATGCGTAGGCGCCATCACCATTCATCGCTGGCGATTTGATCCTCGGAAGACAAGACGTTGCCTGTCATCCCGAGCGCAGCGAGGGATCTCCTGCGGCAAGGCGCACGGTGCGCCATTCGCGGGAGATCCCTCGCTGCGCTCGGGATGACATGTAACCCCGTCGATGGTCGCTTGGCGCAGCGGCTCAAACGATCGGCAGCGAGCGCTTGTTGCGCGGCGGCGGAAAGGCGCGGTCGAGCTCGGCAAGATCAGCGTCCGTGAGCTTCACCTTCAGCGCCGCGAAATTCTCGCTCAGGCGCCCCTTGTCGGCCGATTTCGGGATCGCCACCACGCCGGGCAGCTGCAGCAGCCAGGCCAACGCGATCTGCGCCGGCGTGGCGCCATGACGATCGGCAATCGCCTTCAGCGTCCGGTCGCGCGCCAGCGGTCCCTGGTCGAACGGCGAGTAGGCCATCAGCGGCATCCTGCGCTGCCGCATCCAGGGCAGCAGATCGAACTCCACGCCGCGGCGCGCCAGGTTGAACATCACCTGATTGGCGGCGCAGCGGCCGCCATCCTTCTCGTCCCAGGACTGCAGATCGTCGACGTCGAAGTTGCTGACGCCCCAGTCGCCGATCTTGCCGTCGTCCTTCAGCTTCTGGAACGCAGCGATCGTCTCCTCGAACGGCACGCTGCCGATCCAATGCAGCAGGTAGAGGTCGATGCGCTCGATGCGGAGCCGCTTCAGGCTGCGCTCGCAGGCCGCCACCGCGCCGCGCCGCGAGGCGTTGTGCGGGTAGACCTTGCTGACGATGAAGAGGCCGTCGCGGCGGCCGGCAATCGCATCCGCGATCGCCTCCTCGGCGCCGCCGTCGCCGTACATCTCCGCGGTGTCGATCAGGGTGAACCCCAGATCCACACCGTGGCGAATGGCGTCGGTCTCGTCCTTGCGCCGGCGCCGATCCTCGCCCATGCGCCACGTGCCGATCCCGAAGGTCGGCATGCGTGCGCCGGATGGCAGCTCCACGGTCGGAATCGTCATGGCAGGCACCGTCAGATATGGAATTCCAGGCGCTGCGCCGCCTCGGTCTGCACGCCGCGCTCGCGGGCATCTCGCACCATGTCCTCGACGGTGATGCCGTCCATGCGCGCCATCATCTCGTCACGCAACCGGTTCCAGGTCGGCCACACCACCATATGGGCAAGCGCCGAGCCCACGGTCTCGTCCTGCGGCTCGGTCTCAACCTCGAGCTGGCGCACGACACGGATGATGTCACCCAGGCTGATGCGCCGCCGCTCGCGGCCGAGCATGTAGCCGCCGCGCGGGCCGCGCTTGCCGGCCAGGACACCTTCGCGCACCAGATGCTGCAGGACCTGCTCGAGATAGCGCTTCGGGATGTTCTGGCGGCGCGTGATGTCGCCGCTGCGGACGGGTGCATCGCCGCCGTTCATCGCGATGTCGAGCACGGCTTCGATGGCGAACATCGTCTTCTTGCTCAACCGCGGCATCGCCTGGCTCCCGCCTCACCCCTGTGTGCCGGTGGAGCCGAAACCGCCAGCCCCACGGACCGTTGCCGACAGCGTCTCCACTTCCAGCCACCGCGCCTGCTCGCAACGCGCAATGACCATCTGTGCGATGCGCATGCCACGTGTCACCGTGAACGGCTCGTTGCTGAGATTGACCAGGATCACCCCGACCTCGCCGCGATAATCGGCATCGATCGTTCCCGGTGCGTTGGCGACCGTGACGCCATTCTTGGCCGCCAGCCCCGATCGCGGCCGCACCTGCGCTTCGAATCCCGGCGGCAACGCAATCTGCAGCCCTGTCGGCACGATCGCCCGCCCCAGCGGCGGCAGCACGACGTCGGCGCCAACGGCAGCCAGCAGGTCCATCCCCGCCGCAAGCGTGGTGGCGTACGCAGGCAACGGCAGGTCGCCAGCGTGGGCCAGGCGTTTGACTTCGATGGTTACGGGCGTCGACATGGTGGGCCGAAATTTCACATATCGGCCACGTGGATCGCAACTATCTTCAAGCGGATGGCATGCATAACTTAACTCGGACGATCGCGGCGACGTCAGATTGCCGTCAGATGCTGGGCAATACGGGCGGCGAGACGGGCGGCGACAGCGTCCTTCGACTGCGTCGGCCAGTCCTCGACCCCATCGGCGGTCACCAGGTGTATGGTGTTATTCTCGCCGCCGAAGGTGCCGCTGGCCGGCGACACATCGTTAGCCAGGATCCAGTCACAGCCCTTGCGCGCGCGCTTGGCGACCGCGTTGGCCACCACCTCCTCGGTCTCGGCGGCAAACCCGACCACAAGACGCGGCCGGCTGTTCCCGGCTGCGGACAGGGTGGCCAGGATGTCGGGATTGGGCACCAGCTCGAGCGACGGCGGCGGCGCGCCCGGGCTCTTCTTGAGCTTGGAGCCCGCGAGCCTGGCGAGCTTCCAATCGGCGACCGCGGCGGCGCAGATCGCCACATCGACCGGCAGCGCCGCCTGGCACGCGCTCAGCATCTGATCGGCGGACTCGACCTTGACGACCCGCACCCCGGCCGGGTCGAGCTGCGACACCGGACCGGAGACCAGCGTGACGTCGGCACCAAGCCGGGCCAGCGCCGCAGCAATGGCGTGGCCCTGACGGCCCGAGGAATGGTTCGATATGTAGCGGACCGGATCGATCGCCTCGCGAGTCGGGCCGCTGGTGACCAGCGCGCGACGTCCCAGCAGCGGCTGATGCGGCAGCGAGATCGCTTCGGGCGGCAGCGGCAGCGCGGCGTGCACATCCGGGGCCGGCAGCAGGCCGGTGAAGAAAGCCTCGATGGCGGCGACGATCTCCAGCGGTTCCGACATGCGGCCCGGCCCGAATTCATTGCAGGCCATCGGGCCTTCATTGGGGCCCACGAACAGCACGCCGCGGCTGCGCAAGGTCACGACATTGGCCTGCGTGGCAGCATGCAGCCACATGCGGACATTCATCGCCGGCGCCGCCAGCACCGCCTTGTCGGTGGCCAGCAGCACCGTCGAGGCCAGATCGTCGGCCAGCCCTGCGGCCATCTTTGCCAGGATATCGGCCGTGGCCGGCGCCACCACCAGAAGATCGGCTTCGCGAGACAGCTCGATATGCCCCATCTCGCTCTCGTCGGTGAGCGAGAACATGTCGGCATAGACCTTGTCCTCGGACAGGGCCTGCAGCGAGAGCGGCGTGACGAATCGCGTCGCCGCCTCGGTCATGACGCAGCGCACAAAGGCGCCCCTCTGACGCAGCCGCCGGACGAGGTCATGACACTTGAAGGCAGCAATGCCCCCGGTGATGATCAGCAGAATACGCTTGCCGGTCAGCATGACTCCCCCGTGACGCTTGACGGTGCCCTGCGAGCGTAGCGAGACATCACGCCGAATTGGAGTCTCCATTCGACAGCAAGCCGTGCTTCGCACGCACGCATGCCGACGCGGCGCGCGCCAGGCATTCCCTCGCGGCGCTCAAGCCAGCACATCCCAGCCAAAGCGCATCAGAGGCATCGCTGCGGCAGCGAAGCCGACGCAGGCGGTGGTCAGAACAGCCGGATCGACGATGTCGGCCGTGGCAAGGTTGCGCAGGACAAAAAAGGATTTCAGCCGTATGGCGGCCTCGATCCGCGGGTCCGGCTCGGCAAACCCCGACGGGCGGCGTGTCAGCTGCTCCTCCGGGTCGAGGGCGAGGCCGCCGCGCTTCAGCGCCGTCTGCATCGCCAGGAAGCGAGCCGGCCGCGCCGCTATGGCGCGCCGCAGCTTCAGCAGGTCAGCCGGCGCGGGACGATAGAAGCCGGCGGCGACGAACGACCCTTTGGGATCAATCTGCAGGTAGAATTTGCCTTCCGACTCGCGCCTGCCGGTGCGTGTCAGCATCATGGCGGCATAGGCATTGAACGGCCGCTTGTCCTTCGTGAAGCGGACATCGCGATGAATGCGCAGGATGGCGGTCCTGGGATCGCCCAGGAACGGCAGCTTGCGCCGGCGCATGACCGCGGTCACGGCGTCGACGGTGGCGACCATCGGCGAGCGCACGGTCTGCTCGTACATCTCGCGATTGGCCTGGAACCAGGCCCGGTCCTGGTGAAAGTCCAGCGCCTTGAGGAAACGGAACGTGTCGGCGCTGAAGGCCATCGCTGCCGTCGTCTGATCACCCGCTGCCCGCGATCGTCGTGCCGCCATGATTCAGTCCAGCCACGCCAGGATAGCGATCGCCAGCGCGGCGATGGCCACCAGCATCACCCAATCGACTCGCGGCCAGCGGCCGGGGGCCGCTTCCGGAAGCGACATGGCCAGCTCGCGTTCGGCACGACGACGCTCACGCTCGGCGATCTGCTCGACGGTGTCCACCAGGCGCGGCAGCTTGCGCACGGCATCGACCGTCTCGCCCAGTGTCCGCTCCAGGCGGGCGCGCGGTCCGAAATGCGTGCGCATCCAGTCTTCGATCAGCGGCCGCGCCAGCTCCCAGATATTGACGCCGGGATTGAGCTTGGTGCCCATGCCTTCGGCCATCAGCATGGTCTTCTGCAGCAGCAGGAGCTGCGGCTGCGCGTGCATCTCGAACTGCTCCGTGACACGCAGCAGCTGCGCCAGCAGGCGCGCGATGGAGATCTGGCTCGATGGCTTGCCGAAGATCGGCTCGCCGATCGAGCGGCAGGCCTGCGCGAACACCTCCACCGACTTGTCCGGGGACACGTAGCCGGCCCGGAACTGGACCTCGGCCACGGTGCGGTAGTCGCGACGCAGGAAGGCGATCAGAAGCTCGGCCAGGTAGCCGCGGGTGTCGGCGTCGACCCGGCCCATGATGCCGAAATCGACCGGCACGACGCATCCCGACTCCTCGACGAACGCGTTGCCGCCATGCATGTCGCCATGGAAGAAGCCGTCGCGGAAGACCTGGAAGAAGAATGCCTCGGCGCTCTTCTTGAGCACGGCGTTGAGGTCATGGCCGGCTGCCAGCAGCTTCTCGCGGTCGCCGATCGGGATGCCGCGCACGCGTTCCATGGTCATCACGCGCCGCGCCGTGCGATCCCAGTCGACGGTCGGCGTGCGATAGCCCAGGTCACCCGCGAAGTTGGCGCCCAGCTCCTCGGCCGCGGCCGCCTCCATGCGCAGGTCCATCTCGACCCGCACGACGTCGGCAAAGGCGCGCACCGAGGCCGACGGCCGCAGGCGGCGGAAGCGAGGCTGGGTGCGCTCGACCAGCTCGGCCAGCCAGTAGAACAAGTCGAGATCGCGCGCGAACGCGTCCTCGATCCCCGGCCGCAGAACCTTGACCGCAACCTCGCGGCCGTCCGCGGTCACCGCGTAGTGCACCTGGGCGATCGAAGCAGCGGCGATGGCGATGTCATCGAAGCTGGAGAAGAGCTCCCCGACAGGCCGGCCCAGCTCCTGCTCGATCGTGCGGCGGGCCGCATCGCCGGAGAACGGCGCGAGATGGTCGGCAAGCTGCCCGAGGTCGAGCGCGACCTCCTCGCTCAGCAGATCGGCGCGCGTCGAGAGAGCCTGGCCAAACTTGATGAAGCTCGGCCCCATGTCGGTGAACGCCTCGGCCAGCCGCTGCCCCGGGCGACGCGTGTCGCCACGGCGGCGCACCAGCCGCGCCAACGCCACGATGCCGGGCGCGATGCGCAGGGTCTCGAGCGGGAACAAGGCGTCGTGCCGCGCCAGCGTGTAAGCGAGCTGCATGAGCCGCAGGACATTGCGCACGAACCGGAGCATCGCGACCGCTAGCTCCTTTCCCGCTGCATCATGTCGGCGGCACGTTTCATCGTCAGATCCGCCAGCCGCCGTGCAACGCCACGATGCCGCCGGACATGTCGCGCCACGTGACGCGCGCCAGGCCGGCCTCGGCCATCATGGCAGCGAGCTTCTCCTGCGGCGGGTGACGCCGAATGCTCTCATGCAAATAGCGATAGGACTGGCGATCGCCGGCGACGATGCCGCCCAGGGTGGGCAGCATCGTCGCGGAGTAGGTGTCGTAGATGCGGCCCAGCAGCGGCAAGGTGACCTTGGAGAATTCCAGGCACAGGAAACGTCCTCCCGGCTTCAGCACGCGGCGCACCTCGGCCAGGGCTCGCTCGATATGCGTGACGTTGCGCAGTCCGAAGGCGATGGTGTAGGCGTCGAAGGTCCGGTCCGCGAACGGCAGCGCCTCGGCATCGCCCGCCACCAGCGCCAGCCCGCGCAGGATGCCGCGGTCGATGGCGCGGTCCTGGCCGACGGCCAGCATTGTCGGGTTGATGTCGCAGACGGCGATGCGAGCCTCGCCCCTGGTCCGGGCGTGGATGCGGAACGCAATGTCGCCGGTGCCACCGGCGACATCGACGATCGACATGCCGGCGCGCGGCGCCAGCGCGTCCACCATCGCGTCCTTCCACAAACGGTGCACGCCCAGCGACATCAGGTCGTTCATCAGGTCGTAGCGGGCAGCGACATTGTCGAAGACGCGGCGCACCAGGCTCGCCTTCTCGGCGGCCGGCACTTCGCGATAGCCAAACGGCGCCGTGGCTGCGGCAGTGGCGGGATCGTCGACGGGGTCGGTCATGCTGCCATGCATATAGTCCGGGCCGGGCCTCGACGCCACGGGCGTTGCAGCCTCGGACGGTCGCGCCGGCAGCTCACGGTCCCTCGACGAGACGGACATGCAGCACCAGCGGCCGGTGATCCGAGCCGATGCCGGGCCCGACGCGGCGCTCGACGATGCGCACACCCGGGCTCACCAGCGCATTGTCGATCGGCAAGCCGACACCGGGCCAGGACGAGAACCAGGTCGGTTGCGGACGTCGCGGCCGCTCGGCCGCGGCGACGGCGCTGTCGGCCAAGCCGCTGGCGGCGAGCATCGCGCGAAAGGCGCTCGAGTAGGGCGTGGCGTTGAAATCGCCGACCAGCAGCACATGATCCTGGGCATCCAGCCGGCGCCGCGCGATCGCAGCCGCCAGCATGAGCTGGCCATCGCGCTGCGTGGCAGGCAAGCCACGCGCGCCTCCGGGCAGCGGCGGATGCGCCGCGTGCAGAGCAACGACCGCCAGGCAGCCGCTGGAACCGCCGATGCCGCAGAACCGCGCCAGCATCACCGGATAGCCGACACCATAGGTGTAGTCGAACTGTATGTCCGTCGGACGGATGCGGCTCATCAGCATCACGTCGAAGGCGCTGCCGGCCGGAAAGCTGGTGCGAAAAGTATAGGCCGTGGCCGCCCTGACAGCCGCGCGGTGCCGCGCCGACAGCTCGGTCAAGACCGCGAATGCCGGCGTCTCGCTGTCCAACAACCGCGCAAGCGCCACGCTGCTGGTGGTCCAGTTCTGCAGATTGGCCCAGACGATGCGCAGAGGCGGCCCGGCGCCAGGGGCCGGGTCGCCCCGGGGCGGCAGCGTCCAATAGGGCATCAGGCTCCAGCCCAGCGCCACCGTGCAGCCGACGCTGCATGCAGATGGCCACCACAGCCGCAGGGAAATTGCTGCCAGGCCGGCAGCCGCCGTCGAAACCAGCGCCTGGGCCTGGAGCTGGCCGTAGAAGTCAAGCAGCGGCCACCAGCCGCCCAGCAGCGCCAGCATGGCGAAGGCGCAGACGAACAGCACCACCGGGGCGAACGCGTCGGCCGGTCGAAGCCAGCGCGTCACCCCCCGGGCTCGCCCGACACGCGCCACCACGACAGCCCCCTTTCGCTCGCTGCCGCCGCGCGGCCGCTGGCCGGCATGTATAAGGTAGGATCCGATCCGGAACACGTGCTACGAGGAAGCATGCCTGAACTGCCTGAAGTCGAGACCGTCCGCCTCGGCCTCATGCCCCGGCTGGCCGGACGCCGGATCGTGCGCCTCACGCAGCGACGCAAGGACCTGCGGCTGCCGCTGCCGGACCGCTTCGCGGCCCGCGTCGAGGGCCGCGCCGTCACCACGATCGACCGGCGGGCCAAGTACATGCTGTGGCGGCTCGAGGACGGCCACACGCTGGTCGTGCATCTGGGCATGTCGGGACGCCTGCTGCTGCTCAACGGCGAGGCCAACCACAAGCCGTTCGACAATCATGACCATGTCGTGTTCGACATGGAGGACAGCTGGCAGATCCGCTTCAACGATGCACGGCGCTTCGGGCTGATGCTGCTGCTGCGCGACGATGATGTCGAGACCCACAAGCTGTTCAAGCCGCTGGGACCGGAGCCGTTGGATGACGCGTTCGACGGACCGGCGCTGGCGGCGCGGTTGAAGGGCAAGCGCACGCCGATCAAGAGCGCGCTGCTGGATCAGCGCGTGCTGGTCGGCGTCGGCAATATCTATGCCTGCGAGGCGCTGCACCTGGCGGGCATTTCGCCGCGCCGGTCGGCGCACAGCGTGTCCGGCGAGCGCGCCGACCGGCTGGCCGCCAGCATCAAGGACGTGCTGCAGCGTTCGATCGCGGACGGCGGCTCGAGCCTGCGTGACCACAAGCAGCCCGACGGTGAACTGGGCTATTTCCAGACGCGCTTCGTCGTCTACGATCGCGAAGGCCAGCCATGCCCAGGCTGCACCTGCGGCAAGGGCGTGCGGCGCATCGTCCAGGCGGGGCGCTCGACATTCTTCTGTCCGGTGCGGCAGCGCTGACGCCTGCCGTCGGACGCCGGCGTGCAACGGCACGGTGGGCAATTGCCGCCGCCACGGATTCTCGATAGGAACCGGCCGACGCCATTTTGCGGGAGGATGAGATGACGACCTACGAGAACATCCAGGTCGAGACGAAAGGCCGGGTCGGCATCGTGCGCTTGAACCGGCCGAAGGCGCTGAACGCGTTGTGCGCGGCGCTGATCGTCGACCTCGGCCATGCGCTCGACGCCTTCGAGGCGGACCCAGGCGTCGGCTGCATCGTGCTGACCGGCAGCGACAAGGCTTTCGCCGCCGGCGCCGACATCAAGGAGATGAAGGAGAAATCCTACCAGGACGTTTTCCTGCAGGACTTCATCACGGTCGGCTGGGAAAAGGTGTCGCAGGTGCGCAAGCCCATCGTCGCCGCGGTCGCAGGATACGCCTTGGGCGGCGGCTGCGAGATGGCCATGATGTGCGACTTCATCATTGCGGCCGACAATGCGCGCTTCGGACAGCCCGAGATCACGCTGGGCACCATCCCCGGCGCCGGCGGCACACAGCGCTTGCCGCGCTTCATCGGCAAGGCCAAGGCGATGGACCTGGTGCTGACCGGGCGCATGATGGATGCCGCCGAAGCCGAGCGATGCGGCCTGGTCAGCCGCATCGTGCCGCTGGACAAGCTGATGGACGAGGCGATCGCAGCGGCCGAAAAGATCGCGTCGATGTCGCTGCCCGCCACCATGGTCGCCAAGGAAGCGGTCAACCAGGCGTTCGAGACGCCGCTGGCCACCGGCATCCGGTTCGAGCGTCGCACCTTCCATGCGACATTCGCCTTCGACGACCGCGTCGAGGGCATGAATGCCTTCGCCGACAAGCGAAAAGCTGCCTGGAAACACCGCTGAACGATCATTCAGGGCCCGGAAATGTGCTGATTCAACGCGTTAAGGAGGCATGGCCACAGCCTTGACGCCTCCCGGCGCCACCGGTATAAGCCGCGCCTTCACGAGATCAGCAATTTCCTGGGTCCCTGGGCCCGCCGGATGGAACGACATGGCTAACCACAAATCCGCCGAAAAGCGCGCCCGCCAGACCGAGCGCCGGACCCTCGTCAACCAGATGCGCCGGTCGCGGATGCGCACATCGGTGCGCAAGGTCGAAGAGGCGATCCGCAGCGGCGACAAGACGGCGGCGCAGGGTGCCCTGCGCTCGGCGGAGAGCGAGCTTGCGAAGGGCGCCGGCAAGGGTGTCGCGCATCGCAACACGACGGCGCGCAAGACCTCGCGGCTCGCGGCCCGGATCAACAAGATGGCCTGACCGGCCATCACGTCACACACGACAGCAGCGCCGGCCATCGAGCCGGCGCTTTTCTTTTGTCGACGCTCCATCGGTCGACACCGTCACGACGACAGCACCACGCGCACGCATTGTCGACGCGATCACCATCGACATCATCGACGCGAATCATCGACGCCTTCGTTCGCACGTCGCTGCACTCTGCTGCCTGCATATGCAGGCAGCTCGATGGCGCGCGCGGCGCCACCATGCATCCTGCGAGTCGTCGATGGAGACACCGCCGCAGCATCGAGCACCGCAGCGCTATCCCGTGACTCACGCTATTCACATTGGTGCCTGCAAACGAACGAAGCGTGGCCTCGAATGTCGCATCGCCGCATGCAAATCGCCTCCGTTGCGCAAGCAGAGCGGCGCGTCGCTACATGTAGCTGACGCCACTACATCGAATGCGAAGCGCTGCAGCGTCACGACATGAGGCGTCGACTTGCACGATGGCTTGTCAAGACTCCGTCACACGATCGTACCGACTCCGGCATCGATTTATTTTCCGGTAGCGCCGTCGTGATCGTTGCGATGGCCGGGCACGGCGTCTAAGGTTTGCCCGTTCGCGAGCGTGGGGTCGTACTTCGCGAACCGGTCTCGGCGCTAACACCGCCGCACAAAATACATTGTTGGTCAGGGGAGCTGTCGGCACGACGTTCCGACTCGGGGCTATGCCCCTTGGTTGAAGTCTGCCGTCCGCTCGATATCTCCCTCGCACCGCGTGGCCAGACCGGTTCAGCATTCCCATCGACCATGTGCCGCGGAAGTGTGGGTGGGGACACATGAGCCAGGCGATCGACATATCGGCACGTTATGAGATCGCCCTCGCCAATGGCTACGCCGGCGATGTATCGCCAACCAGCGCGTGGCGCATGCTCAGCGAGATTGCAGATGCGACGTTGATCGATGTGCGCACCACAGCGGAGTGGGCCTATGTCGGTGGCCCCGACCTGCGCACGATCGGCAAGGCGCCGTTGATGATCGAGTGGCAGACGTTTCCGTCGATGCAGATCGATCCCGGTTTCGTCGCGAAGCTGGCGCAGCATGTCGGCGCGCGCGACATGCCGTTGCTGATGTTGTGTCGTAGTGGTGCGCGTTCGGCAGCCGCAGCGACGGCGATGACCGCCGCCGGCTATCGATGTTGTTTCAACGTAGCGAGCGGATTCGAAGGAATCCTCGATGCGGCCGGCCATCGCGGCAGCGCATCAGGTTGGAAAGCAGATGGACTGCCATGGAGTCAGAAGTAGGATGGGGGCTGCGGTGAAACAGGGTTTGGCAAAATCCGATTATCATCCCGAAACCAACAACAAGGTCGCAACGACAGCGGGGACGGGCATGGCTGATCATATTTTCAGGGGGACTCTGGAGGCGCAATGGGCGCGGGTTCAGGAACGGCTGCAGGCAGAAGTAAGCGAGAAGGCATATAGCACTTGGCTGGCGCCCCTGACCTTGGGCGACTACCGCGAGGGCCGGCTGCGGCTGGCGCTGCCGACGCGCTTCATGCGTGACTGGGTCAGCAGCCATTATGTCGACCGCCTGCGCGCCTTGTGGCAGCGCGAGAACCCGAGCGTCCGGACACTGGAGATCGTCGTGCAGCCGCCGATCGTCGTGCGGCGTGGCCCGGAGATCGCCGACTCCCCCTCGATTGCCGCCAGCCCGCGCCCCGCGGTGCAGCCGGTCGTGGCGCCGCCGATGCCGCGCACCGGCCCGCCGGCCTCGCGCACGCCCGAGCGCAGCTATGACGATCTGCTAGGCCAGCCCGACGCACGCTTCACCTTCGATGGCTTCGTCGTCGGCAAGTCGAACGAGTTCGCTTACGCTGCCGCTCGGCGCGTCGCGGAATCCGAGACTCCGACGTTCAACCCGCTCTTCCTGTACGGCGGCGTCGGCCTGGGCAAGACGCACCTGATGCACGCCATCTGGCATGCCATCCGCGAGCGCGAACCGCAGCGCCGGGTGCTCTACCTCTCGGCCGAAACGTTCGTGAACCGCTTCATCCAGGCGCTGCGGGCGAAGAACACCATCTCGTTCAAGGAGCAGTTCCGCGGTGTCGACGTGCTGATGGTTGACGACGTGCAGTTCATCTGCGGCAAGGACACCAGCCAGGAGGAGTTCTTCCATACCTTCAATGCGCTGGTCGACCAGCACAAGCAGATCGTGCTGTCGTCCGACAAGGCGCCGCAGGAGCTGGACGGCATCGAGGACCGCATGCGCTCGCGCCTGTCGCACGGGCTGGTGGCCGACATACATGCCACCACCTACGAGCTGCGTCTGGGCATCCTGCACAGCAAGATCGAGCGCTCCAAGGCGAAGGTGCCGGAGCGGGTCCTGGAGTTCCTCGCCCACAAGATCGCCAGCAACGTGCGCGAGCTGGAGGGTGCGCTGAACCGCGTCATCGCCCACGCCACATTGGTCGGGCGCGAGACCAACCTGGAGACGGCGCAGGAGGTGCTGCACGACGTGCTGCGCGCCGCCGACCGGCGCATCAGCATCGAGGAGATCCAGCTGCGGGTCTCGCAGCACTACAACATCAAGATCAGCGAGATGCACTCGCCGCGCCGCTCGCGCTCGGTCGCCCGGCCGCGGCAGGTGGCCATGTACCTGGCCAAGATTCTCACGCAGTGCAGCCTGCCCCAGATCGGCCGCAAGTTCGGCAACCGCGACCACACCACCGTGATGCATGCGGTGCGCAAGATCGAGGAGCTGAAGGTCACCGACGGCGCCATCGGCGAGGACGTCGAGCTGCTGAAGAAGCTGCTGCAGGGCTAGGCGTCCTGCCCTGCCACATCCCCGGGGGCGCCGCCATGCGGCGCCCCTTTTTCTTGGGAAAGCCCTTCCCGGGCTTGCCGAAACCGGCGCTAACAGGCGGAAAACGCAGCGAAATGCGCTATCCAAGCGACCCTGGCATGGTATAGTTTGCGATCGTTTTGCGGGTTCGCCTGCTGCTGGCCCTGCGCCGTGCCGATGCCGGTTCCGACCGGCCATGGCGCACCGTGAAGCGGTCCGGGTCTCCCGGCCATTCAACCACCCGCCATGGGCACTTATCCCGGCCATGAAACTGACCATCGAACGGGCCGCCCTCCTGAAGGCCTTGACGCACGTCCAGTCTGTCGTTGAGCGCCGCAACACCATTCCGATTCTGTCCAATGTCATGCTGACGGCGCAGAAAGGGCGGTTGGGGCTGGCAGCCACGGACATGGACTTGACGATCGTCGAGCAGGTCGACGCCACGTCCTCCAAGACGGGATCGACGACCGCCCCCGCGCACACCATGTACGAGATCGCCCGCAAGCTGCCCGATGGCGCGCAGGTGGAGATCGAGGCCGGGACCGACGGCAGCCTGACCCTGCGCGCCGGCCGGTCGCGCTTCACGCTGCAGTGCCTGCCGGTGAGTGATTTCCCGCAGATGAACGATGGCGACCTGCCCCACAGGTTCCAGATCGCGGCAGCCGACCTGAAGACGATCATCGACCGGACGCGCTTTGCGATCTCGACCGAGGAGACCCGGTACTATCTCAACGGCATCTATGTGCATGCCGCCAAGGCCGACGGCGTCGACGTGCTGCGGGGGGTCGCGACCGACGGCCACCGCCTGGCCCGGGTCGAGCTACCGCTGCCGGCGGGTGCCGCCGACATGCCCGGCGTGATCGTGCCGCGCAAGACGGTGGGCGAGCTGCGCAAGCTGATCGACGAGAACGAGGGCGCCGTCGACGTCGAGCTGTCGGAGACCAAGATCCGCTTCTCGCTGGGCAGCATCACGCTGACGTCGAAGCTGATCGACGGGACCTTCCCGGACTACGAGCGGGTCATTCCCAGCGGCAACGACAAGATGATGGAAGTGCGCTGCGCCGAGTTCTCGGCTGCGGTCGACCGTGTCGCCACGATCTCGACGGAGAAGTCGCGCGCCATCAAGCTGTCGCTGGGCAACAATGCGCTGACCCTGTCCGCGACCAGCCCGGATGCCGGCAGCGCCACCGAGGAAATCGAGGTCGGCTACGGTGGAGCGCCGATCGAGATCGGCTTCAACTCGCGCTACCTGCTGGATATCACACAGCAGATTTCCGGCGCCGATGCCCGCTTCATGATGGCCGACGCGGGCTCGCCGACCGTGGTGCGCGACGCCGCCGACGACAGCGCGCTCTATGTCCTGATGCCGATGCGCGTATGAGCGGCGGCGCCCGTCCCGCTTTCGCCCACCCGACCGCCGATACGACCGCGCCGGCGCTGCCGTTCGCGCCGGCGGCCGGGTCGCTGGCGGTGCGGCAGCTGCGGCTCACCGAGTTCCGCAACTACCAGCGGCTGCGGGTCGAGCTCGAGCCGACATCTGTGGTGCTGGTCGGCGACAACGGCGCGGGCAAGACCAACCTGCTGGAGGCGGTCTCGTTCCTGGCGCCTGGACGGGGATTGCGCCGCAGCCGCCTGGACGAGGTGCAGCGTGGCGTGCGGCCGTCCGAACCGCCGCCGCTGTCGGGCTGGGCGGTGGCCGCCGTCCTGGACGTGCCGGGCGGCCGGGTCGCCATCGGCACCGGGCTGGAGAACGCGCCGGCCGCCAATGGCGATGGCGAGGCCACGCGCCGGGTGGTGCGCATCGATGGCCGCGCCGCCCCCAGCCAGCTGGCGCTGGGCGAGCACGTGGCCGCGATCTGGCTGACGCCGCAGCTCGACCGCATCTGGGTCGACGGCCCGGGCAACAGGCGCCGGTTCCTGGACCGCATGGTGTCGGCCTTCGACCCGGCCCATGCCGGCAGCCTGGCGGCCTATGACCAGGCCATGCGCCAGCGCGCGCGCCTGCTGGCCGAGGGCCGCACCGACGCGCACTGGTTTGCCGCGGTCGAGGACACGATGGCGCGCCACGGCGTGGCGCTCACCGCCGCGCGGCACGACCTCGTGGCCCGCCTCGACCAGGCGGCGCGGCTGGGCGTCGGCCCCTTCCCACGCGCCAGCCTGGCGCTGACCGGCGAGGTCGAGGCCTGGGTGGCGACGATGGCGGCCCTGGACGCCGAAGACCAGCTGCGGGCGCGGCTGGCCGCCAACCGCGGGCTCGACGCCCAGGCGGGCGCCACCCTGTGCGGGCCGCATCGCGCCGATCTTGCCGTGCGGCACCTGGACCGCGACATTCCCGCGGCCCAGGGCTCGACCGGCGAGCAGAAGGCGGTGCTGGTGGCCATCGTGCTGGCGCATGCCCGGCTGGCCACGCTGGCTCGCGGCCGCCCGCCGCTGCTGCTGCTCGACGAGATCGCCGCCCACCTCGATGCGCGCAAGCGCGCCGCCTTGTTCGCCGAGATCATTGCCCTGGGCGCCCAGGCCTGGATGACCGGCACCGATGCAGCGGCCTTCGCGCCGCTTGCCGGCCAGGCGCAGTTCCTGCGCATCGAGGCCGGCGAGATCGCTCCCTCCTGACGCCCGGATAGCCACATGGCCGATGACACCAACGATTCCAAGCCCTCGATCGACATCGACCTGCCGCTCGTGCCCGATGCCGTTGGCGACTACGGCGCCAACGCCATCAAGGTGCTGCGCGGGCTGGATGCCGTGCGCAAGCGACCGGGCATGTATATCGGCGACACCGATGACGGCACCGGCCTGCATCACATGGTCTACGAGATCGTCGACAATGCGATCGACGAGGCGCTGGCCGGCTTCTGCGACCGGGTCGAGGTGACGCTGCACAGCGACGGCTCGGCCAGCGTCACCGACAACGGCCGCGGCGTGCCCACGGGCCTGCATCCCGAGGAAGGCGTGTCGGCCGCGCAAGTGATCTTCACCCAGCTGCATGCCGGCGGCAAGTTCGAGCAGAACGCCTACAAGGTCTCGGGCGGACTGCACGGCGTCGGCGCCTCGGTGGTCAACGCGCTGTCGACGTTCCTCGACCTGCGCGTCTGGCGCGGCGGCAAGGAATATCACATGCGCTTCCGCGACGGCGAGCCGGAGAAGGACCTCGCGCTCGTGGGCGATGCCCCGCCGGACAAGCGCGGCACGTCGGTCACGTTCCTGCCGTCGCCCAAGACATTCACCAGGACCGAGTTCGATTTCGCGACCCTGGAGCACCGGCTGCGCGAGCTCGCGTTCCTGAACTCGCGCCTGCGGATCGTGCTGACCGACCTGCGCGGCGTCGAGCCCAATGTCGTCGAGCTGTTCTACGAGGGCGGCGTCGAGGCCTTCGTGCGCTATCTCGACCGCAACAAGGACGCGCTGATCACGCCGCTCTCGATACGCGCCCAGAAGGACGGCATGGACGTCGAGGTCGCGATGGTGTGGAACACCACCTATCACGAGACGATGCTGTGCTTCACCAACAACATCCCGCAGCGCGACGGCGGCACCCACCTGGCCGGCTTCCGCGCGGCGCTGACGCGCACGATCAACAAGTACGCCGACGAAAGCGGCACCTCCAAGAAGCAGAAGCTGGCGCTGACCGGCGAGGACATGCGCGAGGGCCTGACCTGCGTGCTCTCGGTCAAGGTGCCGGACCCCAAGTTCTCGTCCCAGACCAAGGACAAGCTGGTGTCGTCGGAGGTGCGGCCGGTCGTCGAGGCCGTGGTCGGCGACAAGCTTGCGCAATGGTTCGAGGAGCATCCCGCCGACGCGCGCAAGATCGTCTCCAAGGTGGTGGAAGCCGCAGCCGCCCGCGAGGCGGCGCGCAAGGCACGCGAGATCACCACCCGCACCAGTATCGCGTCCCTGCCCGGCAAGCTGGCCGACTGCCAGGAGCGTGACCCGGCGCTCAGCGAGCTGTTCCTGGTCGAGGGCGATTCGGCCGGCGGCTCGGCCAAGCAGGGCCGCAACCGTGCCTTCCAGGCGATCCTGCCGCTGCGCGGCAAGATCCTGAACGTCGAGCGTGTGCGCCGCGACAAGATGCTGTCCTCAGCCGAGATCGGCACCCTGATCACGGCGTTGGGCACCGGCATCGGGCACGACGATTTCGACATCGGCAAGCTGCGCTACCACAAGGTCGTCATCATGACCGATGCCGATGTCGACGGCTCGCACATCCGCACGCTGCTGCTGACCTTCTTCTTCCGGCAGATGCCGGAGCTGATCGATCGCGGCTATCTCTACATCGCACAGCCGCCGCTCTATCGGGCCACCAAGGGCAAGTCGTCGGTCTACCTCAAGGACGAGCGTGCGCTCGACGACCACCTGATCACCGGCGGCCTGGAGGCCATGGTGCTGGAGCTGCACGATGGTGCCCAGGTGGCGGGACTGGATCTGCGGCGCGCCGTCGACATCGCACGTTCCGTCGCCAACCTGACGCGGCCGCTGTCGCTGAGCCGGCGGGTGACCAGCCAGGCCGTGATCGAGCAGGCCGCCATCGCCGGCGCTTTGAACCCGGAGATCCTGGCCGACCTTTCCCGGGCCACCGAGACGGCCACCTACATCGCCCAGCGCCTCGATGCCGTGAGCCCCGAGCTGGAGCGCGGCTGGCACGGCGTGCCGACCGACGACGGCGGGCTGGTCTTCGAACGCTCGCTGCGCGGCGTCACCGAGCGGCACGTCATCGACGGCGCGCTCATCCGCTCGGCCGAAGCCCGCAAGCTCAATGCTCTGGCTGACGAGCTGCAGGCGACCTACCTCAAGCCGGCCACACTGCGCATCAAGGATGCGCAGAAGACCATCAACGCCCCCACCGAGCTGCTGGCGGCGGTGCTGGAGGCTGGCCGCAAGGGCGTCACGGTGCAGCGCTACAAGGGGCTGGGCGAGATGAACCCGGATCAGCTCTGGGAAACGACGCTCGACCCTGCCGCCCGCACCCTGCTGCAGGTGAAGGTCAACCATGCCGACGAGGCCGAGGAGATCTTCACGACCTTGATGGGCGAGGTCGTCGAGCCGCGCCGCGAGTTCATCCAGAACAACGCGCTGAAGGTGGCCAACCTCGACGTGTGAGCATCCCCGGACGGGGGCCGGGCGGCTCAGGCGCGGCCCACCGTCCGGCATGAACTGCCGCTGTTTCGCCGCATGTCCGACCTGCGCACCATCCACGAGCTTGAGCATTTCGGCTTCAACGCCTGGCCGGCATTGCGCACGATCCTTCAAGGCGACTGGATCCTGCGGTTCGCCGACGGCTACACCAAGCGGGCCAACTCCGTGAACGCGCTGGCGCCGGTTCGCGGCACGCCGCCGTCGCTGCTGGACCAGCGCATCGCCGGGGCCGTGGCGCAATATGCGCGGCACGGGCAGCGCTGCGTGTTCCGCATCACGCCGCTGCTGGACCCGCAGGTCGACGCCTTGCTGCAGGCCAAGGGATGGGCGGCGTTCGACGAGAGCATCATCATGACAGCCGACCTGGCGGCGATGCCGATGCCGGATGCGGTCGTCGTGGCCGCGGCGCGCGATGCGGCGTGGTCGCAGGGATACAGCACGTTCAACGGCGTGCCTTCCGAGCGCCAGGCGATCCATGACCGCATGCTGGACGCGATCGCGCCCGAAGCGGGCTTCGCCACCGCCATGGACGCGGCCGGCATGCCGGCCGCCTTCGGCCTGGGCGTCGCCGAGCGCGACCATGTCGGCCTGTTCGACATCGTCAGCGATCCCGCGCAACGGCGCGCCGGCCACGGCCGCCGCGTGGTCGAAGGCCTGATGGCCTGGGGCTGCGCCCGCGGCGCGACCCGCGCCTATCTCCAGGTTGTCGCCGACAACGCGCGTGCCATCGCGCTGTACGACAAGCTCGGCTTCCGCGAGGCCTACCGCCACTACTACCGCGCGGCGCCCGCCTGAAGGCCTGCCTCAGAACTCGCCCGCGGCCGAGCGCTCCCATTGCTGCTTGCGGATGGCATGGAAGCCCTCGACGGTGCGCCGGATGATCTCGGCCGCCGGCAGCACCTCATGGATCAGGCCGGCGGTCTGGCCCGCCAGGGCCAGCGACGCCTCCATGTCGCCACCGAAATAGACGTCCCTCACCGTGCCGAAGATGGCGCGGTCCATCACCCCGGCATCGGCGATCGATTTGGCGCGTTCCGTCTTGAGCGCCCGCACGCACGGCGTCGACTTGCGGTTCAGCATCACGGTGCCGGTGTCGGCGGCATCGACGATCGCCTGCTTGTAGTTGCCGTGCACGGGGCTTTCCTGGGCGCTCACGAAGCGCGTGCCCATCTGGATGCCCTCGGCCCCGAGCGCGAACGCCGCCGCCATGCCGCGGCCGTCGCAGATGCCGCCGGCGGCAATCAGCGGCAGATCGACGTTCTCACGCACCGCCTGCAGCAGCACCAGGGTCGAGACGTCATCGGGGTTCTTGAAGCCGCCGCCCTCGCCGCCTTCGACGATCAGGCCGTCGACGCCGGCCTCCGCCGCCTTCAACGCCGCGGCCAGGGTCGGCACGACATGGTAGACGATGAGTCCCGCCTGCTTCAGCCGCGGCAGCAGCTTGACGGGCGAGCCGGCCGACGTGGTCACGAACCGAACGCCGCTGTCGCAGACCTTGTCGACGACCGTGGGGTCGCGCAGGAACAGGAGCGGCAGATTGACCCCGAACGGCTTGTCCGTGAGCGTGCGCATCTTGCGGATCTCGGCCAGGCACGCCTCCGTCTCGCCGCTGGAGGTCTCGATGATGCCGAGCCCGCCCGCGTTCGAGACGGCGCTCGCGAGCTGGCTGCGGGCGATCCATCCCATCGGCGCCTGAACGATGGGATAGGTCGCGCCGGTATGCGCCAGGACACGGTTCATGCTGCTCCACCTCGTTGTCGCCGGCCGCGATAGCAGCACATGCCACCATTTGCATTCCAGCCGCCAAGATGCTTGGTTTCGGCCGACGGAACGGGAGGAGACATGGCCGGCGAAGCGGCTTCTGGGTCGTTGCCGGTCGCCGTGATCGGCGCCGGCGTGGTGGGCATGGCGACGGCGCGGGCGCTGCAGCGCGCCGGCCGCGCCGTCGTGGTCCTTGATGGCGAGGCGCCCGGGCGCAAGACGTCGTTCGGCAATGCCGGCTTCATCGCGATCGACCACGTGCTGCCGCTGTGCCGGCCGGACGTGCTGCGGCGCGTGCCGAAGATGCTGCGCGATGCCGATGGGCCGCTCACCATCCACCTGCCGAGCCTGATATGGCTGCTGCCCTGGATGACGCGCTTCGCCCTGGCGGCGCGTGACAGCGAGGTCCGCAAGGGCGTCGACGCTTTCGGGGCGCTGATGGAGACGGCCAACATCTCCTGGAAGAGCGAGATCCAGGCCTCGGGCCTGGGCGAGCTGTTCCGCAGCTGCGGCGCGCTCTATGTCTACGAGACCGAAGCCGGGTTCGAGTCCGGCGCGCGGGAGCGCGCGCTGCAGGCGGCCAAAGGCACGGCAATGGAGATCGTCGACGGCGATCGCGCACGCGAGCTGGCGCCGGGCCTAGCCGCCCATATCGTCAAGGGTGTCTTCTACCCGCACGGCATGCACACGGTGAGCCCCTATCACGTCGTGACGGCGCTGGCCGAACGCTTCGTGGCCGAAGGCGGGCGCATGGAGAAAGCGATGGTGAGCGGCTTCGATGTCGCGGGCGATCGCGTGACAGCCGTGCGCACAGCGGCCGGCGTCACGCCAGTGGCTGCGGTCGCGATCTGCGCCGGCCGCGCCTCGGGTGATGTGACGCGCCACCTCCGCTTCCGTGCGCCCCTGGTCGCCGAGCGCGGCTACCATGTGATGGTGGAGCCCACCAATGTGCGCTTCGAGCTGCCGGTCTCGCCGGCCGAGCGCGGCTTCTTCATCACGCCCATGCGCGAGGGCCTGCGGCTTGCCGGCACCGTCGAGCTCGGGGCACCCGACAAGCCACCCTCGTGGCGCCGCGCCGACCTGCTGGTGAAGCATTTGAAGGATATCTTCCCCGGGGTCGGCGGCGCCGAAACCAGCCGCTGGATGGGCGAGCGGCCATCGCTGCCCGATTTCCGGCCCGCGATCGGCCGCGCGCCGCACCACCGCAACGTCTATTGCGGCTACGGCCACCAGCATGTCGGCCTGACGCTCGCCACCGCCACCGGTCGGCTGATCGCGCAGATGATGGACGGCGAGGCGCTGCCGCCGGCGCTGGCAGGCTGCGATCCGGGACGTTTCGGATAGGCATCAACGAGGTGGAGCAAGGAAATGCTGCCGAGTGACTTCGAGATCATCGACGACCGCTTCAAGGCGTGCGTCCGCATCACGGCGCGTCTGGAGCGCCTCTATGAAGGGTGCCGCTGGGCCGAGGGACCCGCATACTTCCCGGCCGGCCGCTATCTCGTGTGGAGCGACATCCCCAACGACCGCATGCTGCGCTGGGATGAGGCGACGGGAACCACGGGTGTCTTCCGCCAGCCGGCGGGCTACACCAACGGCCATACCATCGACCGGCAGGGCCGCCTCGTTTCCTGCGAGCACGGCAACCGCCGCGTCACCCGCACCGAGCATGACGGCTCGATCACCGTCATCGCCGACCGCTACGAAGGCAAGCGCTTCAACAGCCCCAACGATGTCGTGGTGAAGTCCGACGGCTCGATCTGGTTCACCGATCCGGCCTACGGCATCGACACCGACTACGAAGGGCACAAGGCCGAGAGCGAGATCGGCGCCTGTCACGTCTACCGCGTCGATCCGGCCACCGGACAGTGCCGCATTGTCGCCGATGACTTCGTGCGCCCCAACGGCCTTGCGTTCTCGCTCGACGAGCGGCGCTTGTACATCTCGGACACCGGCACCTCGACCGGCTCCGACGGCCCGCCGCACATGCGGGTGTTCGATGTCGGCAGCGACGGCAAGCTGGCGGGCGGCAGGCTGTTCGCAACCTGCACGGCCGGCCCGTTCGATGGCTTCCGCCTGGACGACACCGGACGCATCTGGACCAGCGCCAGCGACGGCGTGCATTGCTACGAACCGGACGGCACCCTGATCGGCAAGGTGCTCGTGCCCGAGCGCGTCGCCAACGTCGTGTTCGGCGGCCCCAAGCGCAATCGCCTGTTCATCTGCGCCACCACGTCGCTCTATGCCGTGCTGCTGCCCGTCAACGGCGCCAAGACATTCTGAGGGTTCCCGTCACCCCGGGCGCAAGCATCACTGGTAGCGGGGGTCGTCGGGTCGGCGCATGGCCCAGACACTGTCCGTCGTGGTGTACTCGCTGTAGCCCAGCCGGGCGACGGGCTTGAACGCGGCCACATCGACGCGACCGTTCTTCAAGATCGAGTCGTCGATGTGGATGCCCACCACCTGGCCCAGCACCATCGAGCCGGGCGTCGACTCCTTGCCCGGCTCGATCGGCAGCTCGATGGTCTTCCAGTACTTGCACTCCAGCGCCAGCGGCGATTCGGCAACACGCGGCGGCTTGACGTACTGGCAGGGCGCCGGCGTCAGCCCGGCCTCCTTCATCTCGTCTATGCCGTAGGCGAACATTGCCGTGGTGACGTTCATGCGCTCCTTCAGCGTGTCGCTCACCATGTTCACCACGAACTCGCCGGTCGCCTCCGCATTCATGCGCGAATGCTTGGTGGGCGTGTCGCCGTACGTGCCGGTGATCGCGAAATAGACCATGGGCGGGAACTCGCTGACGGCATTGTAGAAGCTGTATGGCGCCAGGTTCACCCGCCCCTCGACATCGACTGTCGAGATCCAGCCGATCGGACGCGGCACGATCAGCGCCTTCAGCGGATCGACCTTGAACCCATGATCACGTTTGCGTGCGTCGTAGAACATGCCTTCCCCATCGTCACGGCCATGGAGGCTCAATAGCGCAGGAGGATCGCGGCGTCACCGCGCCATCGCCGGCGCATCACGACGACGCCAGCGCCCCATGCGGTAGGACGGCGCACCGGGCTTGCCGACAACCAGCGTGCCGGCCATGTTGCTGCCATGTCGCGTAATGCCAAGCTTGCCCTCGCCGCCTGGATCGTCGTCCTCATCGGCTTCGCCGGCTGGATCGGCGTCCAATTCTCGCAGGACTCCGGCGGTGGTCCCACCATCGGCGGGCCGTTCACCCTGACCGACCATAACGGCAAGCGGGTCACGGAGGCAGATTTCAAGGGCAAGCCGACCCTGATCTATTTCGGCTTCACCTATTGCCCCGACGTTTGCCCGACGTCGCTGCTGCTGATGCAGACCGCGGTCGAGCAGCTCGGCAAGGACGCCGACAAGAACGTCAACATGCTGCTGATCACCGTCGACCCGGAGCGCGACACCCCGGCCGTGCTCAAGGACTATGTCGGCAATTTCGGACCGACCATCGTCGGCTTGACCGGCTCGCCCGATGACATCGCAGCCGCCGCGAAGGCCTTCCGGGTGTACTACCGCAAGGTCGAGGGCAAGGACGGCGCGCCCTACCTGATGGACCATTCATCGATCTTCTACCTGCTCGACAAGCGCGGCCGCTTCGTCAAGCATTTCACCCATCAGAGCCGGGCCGAGGATATCGCAGCTGCGATCAAGCCCCTGATGTAGCTCCCGCAGTCGCTCAAGCATATTGCCGCTTCTCGCGCAATGTGTTGAATTCTCTCATATTTTTCCATTGTGCATTGCCAAAATTCCCCGTGACTTCGAGATCGGCTCAGGTAAGCTTGTCCTGCGAATGAGCGCTTGATTCCCGAGAGACCATGCTGTCACGAAGGTCTCTTCGCGTTAGCTGATCAGGCGCAGGAAGCCGGGGACCATGCTTTATTCACTGTATGTCGCCAACCGCCAGCTCTCCCAGCCCGTGCGCTGGGCGGCCGACATGATCGAGGAGTTCTACGGCAGCCCGACCAATCCGATGTCGGAAACCTGGTTCGGCAAGTCGATGGCGGCGAGCGCCGAGATCGTCTCGCGGCTGACGCGCAACTACGGCAAGCCGGCATTCGGCCTTGCCACGACGGTGGTCGACGGGCACGAGGTCGCCGTCAACGAAGAGATCATCCTGCGCAAGCCGTTCTGCCAGCTCGTCCGCTTCCGCCGCGACGTGCGCGGGCTGGCGCCGCGCAACGATCCCAAGGTCCTGGTCGTGGCACCGATGTCGGGCCACTTCGCCACCCTGCTGCGTGGCACGGTCGAGGCGCTGCTGCCCGAGCATGAGGTCTTCATCACCGATTGGACCGATGCCCGTGAGGTCCCTCTGACCTGGGGCAATTTCGACCTCGACGACTATGTCGACTATGTCGTCGACTTCCTGCGCTATATCGGGCCGGGGGCGCATGCGATCGCGGTCTGCCAGCCATCCGTGCCGGTGATGGGCGCCGCCGCCCTCATGGCCGACGCCAATGACCCGATGCAGGCCAGCACCATCACCCTGATGGGCGGGCCGATCGATACCCGCATCAGCCCGACCGTGCCCAACGACCTGGCGATGCGGAACTCGATGATGTGGTTCCGGCAGAGCGTGATCTCGTCGGTGCCCTGGGGCTTCCCGGGCTTCATGCGCCGCGTCTATCCCGGCTTCCTGCAGCTCACCAGCTTCATCACGATGAACCTGGACCGGCATATCAACTCGCATATGCGGCAGTTCGAGCATCTGGTGAAGGGCGACGGCGATCCGGCGGAGAGCCACCGCCGCTTCTACGACGAGTACCTGGCGGTCATGGACCTGACGGCCGAGTTCTACCTGCAGACCATCCAGGTCGTCTTCAAGGAGCACCAGCTGCCGCGCGGCGTCTGGGTCTCGCGCGGCCGCAAGATCAATCCCGCCGCGATCTCGAAGCCCGGCCTGCTCACCGTCGAGGGCGAGCTGGACGACATCTCGGGCCTCGGCCAGACGCGCGCCGCGCACGATCTCACGCCCAGCATCGCGGCCGACAAGCGCGTTCACTACGAGCAGAAGGGCGTCGGCCACTACGGCATCTTTAACGGCCGGCGCTGGCGCGAGCAGATCATGCCGCAGGTGCGCGACTTCATCCGCGCCAACGACTGAGCAGGCAGGCCTATGCCTGCGTTGGCGCGCCGCCAGCGCCGCGTGCCCCCAGGAGCTGGCGCAGCAGCCTGATCTGCTCCTCCTGGTGCCGGACCATCTCCGTGAGATGGCGGGTGCGCATATCGTCGAGCTTGTCGTGCAGCGCCATGATGTCGAGCTCGGCCTTGAGGTTGACCTCGTAGTCATGGCGGGCATCGAGGCGATCCTTCTGGGATTGCCGGTTCTGCGACATCATGATGATCGGCGCCTGGATCGCGGCCAGCATCGACAGCATCAGGTTGAGGAAGATGTAGGGATAGGGATCGAAGGCGGCCTTCTCGCCCAGCAGCACGGAATTGACGGCCGCCCAAACGATCAGGAAGACAGCGAACAGCGAGATGAACGTCCACGAGCCGCCGAACAGCGCGACCTGATCGGCAAGCCGCTGGCCCCAGGTGAGCTTCTCGCTGAACTCCTCGTCGAGATCACGGCTGATATGCGCGTCACGGGCGATATGCGACAGCACGCGCCGTTCCAGGGCACCAAGCTCGTCGAGCTTGGTGTTCATGAGCTGTTGGGCCAGCGCCTGCATCCGATCTTCGGCCATCATCCCATCCCCTCTGCCGCGGCCACACCCGTCTGGGCGAGGCGTCTGACAATAGGATGACTCACAGGCGCCCGGGTCAGGGCTTCCAGCGCAGGAAGTTGGCGATCAGGCGCAAGCCCGTGGCCTGGCTCTTCTCCGGATGGAACTGGGTGCCGACCATGTTGTCGCGGCCGACGACAGCGGCAATCGGCTCGCCGTAGTCGGCGACGGCCAGACGCTGGCCCGGCTTGGCCGCCTTCAGATGGTAGGAGTGCACGAAATAGGCGTGGTCGCCGGCAGCGATGCCGGCCAGCACCGGATGGGCCGCCAGGTCGCGCAGCTCGTTCCAGCCCATGTGCGGGATCTTCAGTGCCGCATCGGCCGGCTCGATCCGCACGACGTCGCCGGCGATCCAGTCCAGGCCCTGGTGCACGCCGTACTCGACGCCCCGCGAGGCCATCAGCTGCATGCCGACACAGATGCCGATGAACGGCCGGCCGCGCTCGATCACCTCGCGCTGCAGGGTCTCGACCATGCCCGGCACGCCGTACAGCCCGGCCCGGCAATCGGCAAATGCGCCGACACCGGGCAGGACGATGCGCTCGGCGGCCGCGACGTCGCGTGGACTGCTGGTGACCTGCACCGCATGCCCGGTGCCGGCCTCGCGCGCGGCGCGCTCGAAGGCCTTGGCGGCCGAGCGCAGATTGCCGGATCCGTAATCGACGATCGCAACGGTGGACATGGCAGCAACCGGAAAGTCGGGAGACTGGTGGAAGACGAAGGCGTGCCGGTCGGCACCGACGCTACAGCACGCCCTTCGTGGACGGGACCGCGGCCATGGCACGCGGATCGATCTCGACGGCGTGTCGCAGCGCCCGCGCCAAGCCCTTGAAGCTGCTTTCCACGATATGGTGGTTGTTCTCGCCGTACTGGTTCCAGACATGCAGGGTGAGCCCGCCGGTCTGGGCGAAGGCCTGGAACCACTCCTTGAACAGCTCGGTATCCATCTCGCCCAGCTTGGGCCGAGTGAAATTCACCTTCCAGATCAGGTAGGGCCGGTTCGACGCATCCAGCGCCACATGGGTCAGGGTCTCGTCCATCGGGATCAGGGCGCTGCCGTAGCGGCGGATGCCCTTGCGATCGCCCAGCGCCTTGCTCAGGCATTCGCCCAGCGCCAGGCCAGTGTCCTCGGTGGTGTGATGGAAATCGATATGCAGGTCGCCCTTGGCCTGCAGCCGGATATCGATCAACGAGTGCTTGGAGAGCTGCTCGAGCATATGGTCGAGAAAGCCGATACCGGTCGACACGTCATATGTGCCGGTGCCATCGAGGTTGATCGACGCCTCGATCTCCGTCTCCTTGGTCTTGCGCGACACCGTGGCGGTGCGCGCAACCGCGCCTGCGGACATCTGCTGGATTCCCATGATGGGCGCCCTTGTAACAGATGGGGGGTGGCGGGAGTACCCCATATCTGGCGCGGCAAAGACGCCGGCCCGCCCCGGGGCCGCGACCGGCCCCGGGGCGGGCATCACCGCGCTCACGCGGCGGCGTGGCCGCGGGCTGTCACGGCGCGGACCAGGCCGAGATGCTCGAAGATCACGATGACCGCCACGATGGCGGCAACCGTGGCCACCACCGCAACACCAGCGCCGGTGAAGGTATGGGACGCAAAGGCCAGCGCATCGACACTGGCCGCGACCCACAGGATGTCGGCCACGATGATCAGGTGGACATGGCCCACCGACGGGGCCGCGGACCGCGCCACCCGCCAGACCAGCAAGGCGAACACCACGAGGCCGGCGCCCAGGCCGCGGACCAGCCAGGGCCCCGCCGAGCCCAGGCCGGGCACCAGCGCGGCGGCGAGGCTGCCGCCGAAGAGCAGCATGGCCACGCCCGACAGCTCAGAGAACACCACGTTGGCCATCAGTGTCGTGCGCAGCAGTCCAGTCGAAGCTCCGTTCGTCATCTGCACCTCCATCGATTGACACCGCGGATATGGCGCCACGGATGATGTGCCCGCAATTACGTGCGGAATAATCGAGGAAGCGGCGCCGCCATGTTAAGGATTGCGCGTTCCTCGACGCGGCGATGTCCGCTCTATGGTGGACGGGTACGATGAGCATTGCAGCCGATCTTCCCTCCGGCGCCGAACGCGCTCCCTTCGGCCTGCTGCTGCGGGATTGGCGCCGCCGCCGCGGCGCCAGCCAGCTCGAGCTGTCGCTGCGCAGCGGCGTGTCCCAGCGGCATGTCAGCTTCCTCGAATCGGGCCGCGCCCGCCCCAGCCGCGAGATGGTGATGCACTTGGCGACGTCCTTGGATGTGCCGTTGCGGCACCAGAACCAGCTCCTGCTGGCCGCCGGATTCGCGCCCGTCTACCGGCAGGGCAACCTGGAGGCGCCCGAGCTGACCGACGTGCGCAAGGCGATCGAGCTCATCCTGAACCACCAGGAGCCCTACCCCGCCATCGTCATCGACCGCCTGTTCAACGTGGTGCTGGGCAACGGGGCGACGAGCCGCCTGATCGGCTTCCTGATGGGCGCCAACGCCGGCGCCGTCGCCGGCCCGGTGAACCTGATGCGCGTCACCCTGTCGCCGCACGGGCTGCGCCCCTATATCGTGAACTGGCCCGAGGTCGCGCACTACCTGGTCACGCGCACCGCCGCCGAGCTGGCGCTGAACGGGCTGGATGCCGACGCCAAGGCGTTCCTGGACGAGCTGTCCAGCTATCCCGACATGCCGGCATCGTGGCGCGACGCACGGCCCGACGACACCGTCCTGCCCATCCTGCCGCTGCATTTCAGGAAGGACGGCAAGGACATCCGCGTCATGACCACGATCTCGACCGTGGGCACGCCGCAGGACGTCACGCTGCAGGAGATGCGCATCGAGACGTTCTTCCCGGTCGACGACGCCAGCACCGCGTTCTTCAAGCAGCTGGCCCGGGGCTGACGCGCGCAGGCCCGAAAGGCGGCGGCGTAGGGGGCCACGACTCGGTTGCGTCGAGGGACTTTCAATCCGGCGGGACTGCTCCTATCTAGGTCCCATGTCCGACTCCCAAATGCCGGTGTGGCACGGCACCACCATCCTCAGCGTGCGCAAGAACGGCCAGGTCGTCATGGCCGGTGACGGTCAGGTCAGCCTTGGCCAGACCGTGATCAAGGCCAATGCCCGCAAGGTGCGGCGTCTGGGCGACGGCTCGATCATCGGTGGCTTCGCCGGCGCCACCGCCGACGCCTTCACGCTGTTCGAGCGGCTGGAGGCCAAGCTGGAGCAGTATCCCGGGCAGCTTACCCGGGCCTGCGTCGAGCTGGCCAAGGATTGGCGCACCGACCGCTACCTGCGGCGGCTGGAGGCGATGATGGCCGTGGCCGACAAGTCCGCCTCCCTGGTGCTGACCGGCACGGGCGACGTGCTGGAGCCCGAGGAAGGGCTGATCGGCATCGGCTCTGGCGGCAACTACGCCCTTTCGGCGGCACGCGCCCTGATCGATATTGACGGCCTGGATGCCGAGGCGATCGCCCGCAAGGCGATGAAGATCGCCGCCGATATCTGTGTCTACACCAACACCAACGTGGTCGTCGAAAAGCTGTGAGCATGACAGGGCGGCGATGGCGTGACGCGACTGCGGCGCCCTCCCGGCCCGTATCGAGGATGACATGACCGAGTTTTCCCCCCGGGAGATCGTCTCCGAGCTGGATCGCCATATCGTGGGCCAGCACGACGCCAAGAAGGCCGTCGCCGTGGCGCTGCGCAACCGCTGGCGCCGCCAGCAGCTGCCCGCCGCCCTGCGCGAGGAGGTGCTGCCCAAGAACATCCTGATGATCGGGCCCACGGGCTGCGGCAAGACCGAGATCGCGCGGCGCCTGGCCAAGCTCGCGGGCGCGCCCTTCCTCAAGGTCGAGGCGACGAAGTTCACCGAGGTCGGCTATGTCGGCCGCGATGTCGAGCAGATCGTGCGTGACCTGATCGAGGTCGGCATCGAGCTGGCGCGCGAGCGGCTGCGCAAGGATGTCCAGGCCAAGGCCGAGCTGGCGGCCGAGGACCGGGTGCTGGACGCCCTGTGCGGGCCGACGGCCACGGCCGACACGCGCCTGCGGTTCCGCCAGAAGCTGCGCCAGGGCGAGTTCGCCGAACGCGAGATCGAGGTCGAGGTCGCTGAAAGCGGCGGCCCGGCGACGTTCGAGATCCCCGGCATGCCCGGCGGGCAGATCGGCGTCATGAACATCGGCGACATGCTGGGCAAGGCCTTCGGCAACCGCACCAAGAAGCGCAAGCTGACGGTGGCCGAGTCCTACGAGATCCTGATGCGCGAGGAGAGCGACCGGCTTCTGGACCAGGAACGGGTGCTGCGCGAGGCGCGCGAGGCGGTCGAGCAGAATGGCATCGTCTTCATCGACGAGATCGATAAGATCTGCGCCCGCGGCGCGGAGTTCCGCGGCGGCGCCGATGTCAGCCGCGAGGGCGTTCAGCGCGACCTGCTGCCGCTGATCGAGGGCACGACCGTCAACACCAAGCACGGCCCGGTGAAGACGGACCACATCCTCTTCATCTGCTCCGGCGCCTTCCATCTCGCCAAGCCCGCCGACCTGCTGCCCGAGCTGCAGGGCCGGCTGCCGATCCGCGTGACGCTGAAGGGCCTGATCCAGGAAGATTTCCGGCGCATCCTGGTCGAGCCGGAGGCCAGCCTGCTGAAGCAGTACAAGGCGCTGCTGGACACCGAGAAGGTGACGCTGGAGTTCCGCGACGATGCCATCGACGAGCTGGCGCGGCTGGCCGCCGAGATCAACGGCACGGTCGAGAATATCGGCGCCCGGCGGCTGCACACGGTGATGGAGAAGCTGCTGGAGGAGATCAGCTTCACCGCCTCGGACCGCGGCGGCGAGACGATCGCGATCGACGCCGGCTACGTGCGCGAGCGCGTCAGCGTGCTGGCCAAGAACGCCGACCTCAGCAAGTTCATCCTCTGACGCGGCGTCACAGGCAGAACATCTGTCCCAGGTCGAGCAGGATCGCCGCGCCGCGCGTCACCCAGAGCCAAGTCGCGGCGAGCGCCAGCACCGCCGCCGCGCCGCCGAGCGAGATCAGCAGCGCGGCCGGTGGACCGCTGGTCGAGGGTGTCGGCGTCGGCATGTGGCAATTATCCGCCTAGGCCGGCCGGGCCGCAAGCCGGGCCGCCGGAGCCTCGCGGATCGGCCAGTTGATCACGGCGGCGAACAGGCCCAGGCCGATGGAAATCCACCACATCAGGTCGTAGCTGCCCTGCAGATCATACAGCCGGCCACCGCCCCAGCCGCCCAGGAAGCTGCCCACCTGGTGGCTGAAGAAGACGATGCCGTACAGCATCGACATGTAGGTCGGACCGAACATCAGAGCCACCAGGCCGCTGGTCAGGGGCACGGTGCCCAGCCACAGGAAGCCCAGGGTGGCGGCGAACAGCAGGACCGACGCGGCCGACAAGGGCAGCACCAGGAAGATGATGAAGGCCACGGCCCGCAGGAAGTAGAGCAGCACCAGCATGTCCTTGCGACGATGGCGGCCGCCCAGCCAGCCCCACAGGATGGCGCCGGCGATGTTGAACAGCCCGACCAGCGCGATCGCCCAGCCGCCCAGCTCCGTGGGCGAGATGGCACGGCCCAGCACCTCCATGCCGACGCTCTTGTCGGAGATGTAGGGCGGCAGATGCAGCCCCACGAACGAGACATGGAAGCCGCAGACGAAGAAGCCGAGGGTCAAGAGCCAGAATCCGGGCGTCGCGAAGGCCTCGCTCAGCGCCTCGCGCAGGCCCTGGGGCGCCGCCGCGCCGCCAGCCGCGGCTGGGGCCGACCGCGTTTCGCGCAGGCCCAGCGCCAGCGGGATCATGACCGCCGACACGGCCGTGAGGATCAGGATGGTGGCGTGCCAGCTGCCCAGCCGTTCGAGCAGGATGCTGGCGAAGGGCACGACGGCGAACTGGCCGAACGAGCCACCGGCGGTGGTGATCCCCAGGGCCAGCGAGCGCTTGTCAGGGGGAGCGGCGCGGTTGATCGCGGCCAGGATCGGCCCGAAGCCGGCCGCGGCCATGCCGACGCCGGTGAGCGCGTTTCCGACCGTCAGCAGCACGCCCTCGGTGGCCACGCCGATGACGACCATGCCCAGCACGTACAGAACCCCGCCCGCCGCCACGGTCCGCGCCACGCCGAAGCGGCGCTCGACGCCACCCACGAACGGCGCCAGCATCCCCATCAGCAGCATGGAGAGCGCATTGCCGAACGACCACAGCTCGCGGCCTACCTGCAGGTCGTCCGCGATCGGCTTCTGGAAGATGCCGAAGCTCTGGCGTGCCCCGATGCCGATGGTCAGAATGATACCCCCACAGACCACGGGGACCCACCAATCGCGCCGCATGCGCCCTCCTCCACCCGATCAGCCCCGCGCCTCGCGCCGGGCGCGCACATGTGAGCCGCTTCACGTGCATATGCAATCAAATGGAGCTCACGATAGGACGACTTTTCTTGACTTGCCGCCCTCGTAGCCCGATAGCGCCGGCATGAGTTCCCTGTCGCCTCGCCTGCGCTTGGCCTTGTCTGGCCTGTGGTTGGGCTGGGGCCTGCTTGCCGCGGCTGTCGCACCCGCCACCGCCCAGGAGCGGCCGGCGCCAACGCGCCTGGAGCCGCACAAATGCTGGTTCAAGACGCCGCGCGGCGCCAGCGCCACCTGCCATCTGCTGATCGTTGCCGAGAACCGCACGGCCCTGGACAGCCGGGTCGTGAAGCTGCCGGTCGCCATCCTCAAGGCGACCGGGCCGCGCAAGGAGCCGGATCCGGTGATCTATCTCGCCGGCGGACCGGGCGAGGCTCCCCTGGCGGCCACGGCACCCGGGATCGACCCGCTGAAGGACGGCGACTGGTGGCGCTCGACAGCGGCAATCCGCCGCAGCCGTGATTTCATCTTCCTGGGCCAGCGCGGCGCCCAGCTTTCGCGCCCGGCCTTGCAATGCGACGACATCGCCGGCCACAAGGCGCTGCTGTCGCGGCTGGGCAGCCGTTTCGATGCCGTCGAGGACGAGCGCCGGGCCATGATCAAGTGCCGGGCGGAGCTGGAGCGCAAGGGCATCGACGTCACGCAATATACGACGCCGGCTATGGCCGACGACGTCAGCGACCTCGCCCGCGCCCTGGGCCTGACCAAGGTCAACCTTTATGGAGTCAGCTACGGCACGCGCTGGGCGCTGGAGGTGATGCGCCGGCAGCCGTCGCTGGTGCGCGCGGCGGTGCTCGATTCGGTCTATCCGCCGCAGATCAATGGCGACCAGGAGGAGGTCGACGCGGTCCGCCGCGCCTTCGACCGGCTGTTCCTGGAGTGCAGCAACGACGCCTGGTGCGCCGGCAAGTATCCCAACCTGCGCGCCGACCTCGAGGCGCTGGTGGCGCGGCTGGACCGCACCCCCGTGCGCATGCGGCTGAAGCTGGGCAATGGCCGGCCGATGGCGTCGGTCGACGGCACGAAGGCGATGCTGATCATGCTGCATGTGATGCGGCTGGGCGGCGAGGACATCGGCCGGCTGCCGACCACGATCGCGCGCGCCGCGCGCGGCAGCTACGCGGCGCTGAAGGTCTTCGCCCAGGACCTGGAAGACAGCGAAGGCGGCGTCGTCGACGCCCCGATCGAGCAGATGGCGGGCCTCTATTATTCCGTCGAATGCCGCGAGACCACGGCCTTCCTGGACGGCCCGGCACGCGAGAAGGCCATTGCCGGGGCCGGCATCTACGGCCTGGTGGCGCACGCCAATACCGGTCCGGCCCTGTGCCCGGTGTGGCGGGTGCCGGCGGCCGCCCCGGCCGAGAAGCAGCCTGTGCGCAGCGAGGTGCCGACGCTGCTGCTGAGCGGCTCCTACGACTGGCTGACCCCCGCGCCCTGGGCCGAGGTGGCACGGCAGACGCTGCCCAACGCCCGCCACATCGAGTTTCGCGCCATGGGGCATGCCGTCACCGCCAACGACGATTGCGCCGATGCGCTGCTGGGCCAGTTCATCGACCAGCCCGACCCCAAGCGCGTGCCGGCCTGCCTCGGCGACAACGCGCCGCCGCGCTTCACGGACAAGCCGCCGAAATAGGCCCGTTTCTTCTCCCCTTGCGCTGCGGTGTTGATACAAGTTCCTGTCATCCCGAGCGAAGCGAGGGATCTCCCGCAAATGTCGCATCGTGCGTCCTTTCGCGGGAGACCCCTCGCTTCGCTCGGGATGACACTTCTGATTCCACCTCGTCCTTGGCCCCTCACCTTCCCATCGCTGACGCGATGGGCCCCTTCCTCTCCCGCGAAGCGGGAGAGGAGATTTTCACCGCCTGTAGCGGCGCTGCACGATCAGGTTGGCAGCGATCGTCAGCAGCAGGGTGGCGGTCATCAGGATGAAGGAGATCGCCGCCCCGAATGGCCAGTTGTTGACGCCGGCGAACTGGCCGTAGACCAGCGGCCCCATCATCTGGAATTTCGGGCCGCCCAGCAGCACGGGCGTGGCGTAGGCGTTCATGCCCAGGATGAAGGTCAGGATCGTGCCGGCCAGCACGCCGGGAAGCGCCAGCGGCCACAGCACGCGGCGGAACATGGCCAGCGGATGGGCGCCGAGGCTGAAAGCGGCTTCCTCGACGTCGCGGCCGATGTTCTCGATCACGCTCTGCAGCGACAGCACCATGAACGGCAGGTTGACCGCGGTGATGCCGATGATCACCGCCGTCTCGGTGTACATGATCTCGAGCGGTGTGCTGATCAGGCCCAGCCCCATCAGGGTGGCGTTGATCGCGCCCTTGCTGCCGAACAGGGTCATCCAGCCGGCGGCGCGCACGGCGCTGCCCACGAACAACGGCAGCACCACCAGCATGAGCAGCAGGTTCTTGAACCGGCTCTGCGTGCGCGCCAGCACATAGGCCAGCGGAAAGCCGAGCACGAGACAGATCGCCGTGACGGTCACGGCGACGCGCAGGGTGCGGACCAGGACGTTGATGTAATACGGGTCGGTGAAGAACTTCGCGTAGTTGGCGATGGTCACCGCCTCGACCATCAGCTTGCGCTGCGTGACGAACTCGTTGAGGCTGTAGCGGAACAGGATCACCAGCGGGATCAGCAGGCCGACGGCGACCAGGATCGTCGCCGGCGTCACCAGCATGGCCGCCGTCAGCCGCGCGCCACCGCGCTCTTCGGCCGCGATCAGGCGCGCGGCCGCGGCGGTGTCGGCGGGGGCGGTGGTGGTGCTGGCGATGGCCATGGCAATCACCCCTCTCCGCCCGCCACAGCGGGGGGAGAGGGAGGGGCCCATCGCGCGAGCGATGGGAGGGTGAGGTGGGTGCCGGCAGCGGACTCGATCATGGTTGAAACAGCACGCTTGTCGGACGACCCACCTCACCCTCCCACGCTTCGCGTGGGCCCCTCCCTCTCCCCCCACTCTCGTGGGCGGAGAGGGTTCACCTCACCCCTTGAACGTCTTGTCCCACCATTCCTTGAAAGCGGTGTCGTTCGAGGAAAGGTAGCCATAGTCGAGATCCATCAGGCGCGCCTGCTCGGCTTCGTCGAAGCCGACACGCTTCTGCAGATCGGGCGCCATCCTGGCGTTCTTGACCGTCGGGTTGTAGCCCATGTCGACGGCGAAGGCCTCCTGCGCCGAGGGCGCCAGCATGGCATCGAGATAGGTGTAGGCCCCCTCCTTGTTGGGCGCGTTCTTCGGAATGCAGAAGCCGGACACGAACAGCGGCACGCCTTCCTTGGCCGCGACCGTCTGCACCTCGATCCCGGCGTTCTGCCATTGCACGGCGCGCGCCTTCCACATGATGCAGAGCCCGATCTCCTCGTTCTTCAAGCCCTGCGCCAGCGCCTCGTTGGTGGGATAGATGCGCGCACCGGCCTTGCGGCATTCCAGAAGCCGCGCCTTGCCGGGCTCGTAGTTGCTCATCGAGCCGCCCGACGCCATGGCCGCCGCCATCATCGTGTACTGGTACTGGATGTCGATGATGCCGAGCTTGCTGCCGTGCCTGGGATCGAGCGTGTCGGCAAAGCTGGTGGGCGGCGTCGCGATGAGCTTGGGGTTGTAGAGGATCACCTTGCCCGAATAGATGTGGCCCAGCCCCCAGGCGTACTTCATCTCGGGCAGCAGGTTGACGGCGTTGGGGATCTTCGAATAGTCGACCTTCTCCAGCACGCCGGCCTGCTCCATGTCGTACATGTCGCCGGCGGACAACGCCTGGATGTCGGTGGTGCCGCGGCGCAGCGGCTTCTCGGCCTGGACCTTGGACTTGCGCGGCGGTGCCTGCGCCTCGTCCTTCACCACCTCCCAGCCCTTGGGTATCAGCAGCGGCGCCTCGATGTTCTTGGCCAGCAGCCGCGAGTAGTCGCCACCCCAGGTGCCGACCACCACCTTCTTGCTGGCCTGCGCCGATGCCGGCAACGCCAGCGCGGCGACGCCGGCGGATGCAGCCGCGCCGTGCAGCACGGCCCGGCGCTTGAGGACGAAACGATCGATCATGCTGGGCTCCCTGTTGTCGCTGTCTTTGCTTGCATCCTTGATCGTCGAGAATGTCACAGGCTTGGCGGATCACCTCCCGGGGCGAACAGCCGGCCTGCCGTCGCCGGCCAGCCGACATGGACCGTGGCGCCGATCTCGGGTGCAGCATCGCCGCCGCGGTTGGCGACCTGGACGATGACCCGATCCGACGGCGACAGGCGAACATGCACATCGCTGGCGGCGCCGAGATACGAGATGAATTCCACCGTGCCGGGCAGGCTGTTGTCGAGTCCGCTGAGCGGCGCCGGGCCGATTTCCAGGCGCTCGGGCCGCAGGGCCAGCACGGCAGGGCCGCTGGCGCCGCCGTCGCAGGCCAGCGCCAGCCCGCCTTCGGTGCGGAACCGGCCGGGCGCCTCGACCCGGCCAGTCAGGAACATGCCGCGGCCGACGAAGCCGGCGACGAACCGGTCGGCCGGGCGTTCGTAAAGGTCGCGCTGGCCGCCGATCTGGCGCACGGACCCCTCGTTCATCACCACCAGCCGGTCGGCCATGGTGAGCGCCTCCTCCTGGTCGTGCGTCACCATCACCGTGGTCAGGCCAAGCTGGCGCTGCAGCTCGCGAATCTCGACCCGCACCTCCTGGCGCAGCTTGGCATCGAGGTTGCTGAGCGGCTCGTCCAGCAGCAGCACGTCCGGGCGGATGGCCAGCGCGCGCGCCAGCGCGACGCGCTGCTGCTGCCCACCCGAGAGCTGGCGTGGCAGGCGCCCGGCCAGATGGTCCAGCCGCACGAGCTTCAGCGCCTCGGCCACCCGCGTGGTGATGTCGGCCTTGGCCAGGCGGCGCATCTCCAGGCCGAAGGCGACGTTCTGCGCCACGCTCAAATGGGGAAACAGGGCATAGCTCTGAAACACCATGCCGGCATTGCGCTTCCAGGGCGGCAGCCCGGTCACCTCGCGGTCCGCGAGATGCACGCCGCCCGCCGTCGGCGTGATGAAGCCGGCGATCATGCGCAACGTCGTCGTCTTGCCGCAGCCGCTGGGCCCCAGCAGCACCACGAACTCGCCGTCGGCAACGTCCAGGGTCACATCGCGCACGGCGTGAAAATCGCCGTAGCGCTTGGAGACGTGGTCAAGCCGCAAGCGCGCCATCACACCACCCGGCTGATCTTGACGAACCGGTCGGTGACCAGCATGGCGCCGCCGATCAGCAGGATCTGCAGCACCGACACCGCGGCGATCGTGGGGTCGATGCGCCACTCGAGGTATTGCAGGATGGCGATCGGCAGGGTCGTGCGGCCGGGTCCGACCAGGAACAGGCTCATCTCCAGATTGCCGAACGAGGTCACGAACCCGAACAAGCCGGCGGCGACGATGCCCGGCCGGATCATCGGCAGGGTGACGCGGAAGAAGGTCGTGACGGGATTGGCGCCGAGATTGTGCGCCGCCTCCTCGATCGTGCGATCGAAGCCGGCCAGGCTTGCCATCACCAGGCGCACCACCCAGGGGATGACGATGATGACGTGGCCGGCCAGCAGGGCCCAGAACGTGCCCAGCACATCGACGTCGAGCGCATTCTCGGCCTCGACGTGGAAGACGTACATCGACGTGCCCAGGACCACGCCCGGCACCATGAGCGGCAGCAGCAGCAGGCTGCCGAGCGCCTCGCGCCCGGGGAAGCGGAAGCGCACGACGCACAGCGCCGCCGGCACGCCCAGCGCCAGCCCGATGAGCGTCGCCATGACGCCCAGCTGCAGGCTCAGCGAGAAGCCGTCGACGAACTTCTTCTCATCGGCGATGGCCGCGAACCAGCGCAGCGAATAGCCCTCGGGCGGAAACGACGGAATTTCCTGCCGGAAGAACGCCAGCCATGTGACGAAGACCAGCGGCGTCAGGATGACCGCCAGCGCCAGGCCCGCGGCGCCGTTCAGCGCCCAACGCCCCACCCGTCGGGAGTCGAGGAGGGCGCTGGAAGTCATATGGCCGCCCCGATCGTCATCCCGAGCGCAGCGAGGGATCTCCTGCGCCGGGAGCCCCGGTCCCCAGGAGATGTCTCGCTGCGCTCGACATGACGGTTTGTTCGTGCATCAGCCCAGCGCGTTCTTGTGGAACTTGCCGGCCTTCATGATCACCGGCAGGTGGGCGCCCTGGTCGAGGAACAGCTCCAGCTTCTTGAGCGGGTTGCCGTCGACCACGATCAGGTCGGCCAGCGCGCCCGGCGCGACGACGCCGAGCTTGCCCTCCTGGCGCAGGATCCTGGCGGCCACCGTCGTCGCCTGGCGCACCACCTCGATCGGCTTCAGGACCTCGGCGCGGTAGATGAACTCGCGGCTCTGCTCGACCTGCAGCTGGCCCAGCAGGTCGGAGCCGTAGCCGACCTCGACCCCGGCCTGCTTGCAGACCTCCAGGGATTTCAACCCACCTTCCAGCACGAGGTCGTTCTTGGCCAGCATCTCGGCCGTCATGCCGAACTGCGCCGCGCGCTCCTTCATGGTGTAGTAGGTCACCAGGTTGGCGATCATGAAGCCGCCCTTGGAGGCCAGCAGCCCGGCCGACCTGGCGTCGATCAGGTTGCCGTGCTCGATGGTGCGCACGCCGTTCTCGACCGCGCGCGTGATCGCCTCGGGCGTGTAGGCATGCGCCAGCACATAGCGGCCGAAGGCAGCGGCCTCGTCGGTGGCGGCCGCGATCTCGGCCGGCGAGAATTGCAGGCTGTCGAGCGGGTCGTAGGGCGAGGCGACACCGCCGGAGCACATGATCTTGATCTGGTCGGCGCCCTGGCGCATCTGCTCGCGCACCGCCTTGCGCACCCCGTCGGCACCGTCGACCACCTCCATGCAATACACCATGGCATTGCAGCAGTTGCAGCTGGCGCCGTTGTCGGTGCGCCGCCGCCCGTCGCTATGGCCGCCGGTCGGACCCAGCGCGCGGCCCGATATGAACAGCCGCGGCCCGGCGATCAGGCCGCTTTCGACCGCGACCTTGATGCCCCAATCGGCGCCGCCGGTATCGCGCACCGTGGTGAAGCCGCGGTCGATCATGCCGCGCATCAGCTCGCTGGCGCGCGCCGTCATCAGGGTGAGCGGCACCGCCTCGAGGTTGCGGATGTTCACCTCGCTCAGGAACACATGCACGTGGCAGTCGATCAGGCCCGGCATCAGGGTCCGCTTGCCGCAATCGACGACCCGGGCGGAAGCGGCCTTGATCGGCTTGTCGGCAACCTCCTTGATGGCCTCACCCTCGACCAGGACCTCGTAGCCATCGCGGGCGTCGTCCCAGCGCGGGTCGAGCAGCGACAGGTTGCGGAACAGGATCTGTTGCATGGGACTCCCCGGACCGGCGGTGGCTAGGGTAGCCTACGCCATACCCTTCCCCACGCATAGCGTGGGGAAGGTGGCGCGAAGCGCCGGATGGGGAGGCGACGTGATCTTTGCAACGAAGACCACGTCGGGTCCCCTCCGGCCCTTCGGGCCACCTCCCCAGCTTCGCTGGGGAGGATCACAGTGCATACTTGTGGAACCTGCCGCCCTTCATGATGGCGTGGATATGGGCGCCGCTATCCTGCAGGCAGCCGAAGTCGCGCAGCGGATCACCGTCGACCAGCAGCAGGTCGGCATAGGCGCCGGGCTCGACGATGCCCAGCCGGCCCTCCCGGCGCACGATCTCGGCGCCGACCAGGGTGGCCGAGCGCAGCACGTCAATCGCCGGCATCACCTCGCGGCGGATCAGGAATTCACGGCTCTGCTCGTTCTCCAGCGCTCCCAGCAGGTCGGAGCCGTAGCCCATCTTCACGCCTGCTTCCCGGCACAGCTCGAGCTCGGCGTAGCCCGACTGCAGCACGTGATCGTTCTTCTCCAGCATGTCGGCGGTCATGCCGTAGGATGCGGCGCGTTCCTTCATCACCACATAGGCCACCAGATTGGGCACCATGTAGGCGCCCTTCGACGCCATCAGCGCCGCCGCCGGGGCATCGACCAGGTTGCCGTGCTCGATGGTGCGCACCCCGGCCGTCATGGCCCGCGTGATCGCCTCGGGCGTGTAGGCATGCGCCAGCGCGTAGCGGCCGAAGGCCTTGGCCTCCTCGACGCCGGCCGACATCTCCTCGACCGTGAACTGGCGGCTTTCCAGGGGATCGTAGGGCGAGGCGACGCCGCCCGAGACCATGAGCTTCACCTGGTCGGCGCCCTGCCGCAGCTGCTCGCGCGCCGCCTTGCGCACCTCGTCGGCGCCGTCGGCGATGCTGCGCAGGAACACCATGGCGTTGCAGCAGCCGCACACCGGCTCGGTCTGGGTGCGCCGATTGCGGTCGTTGTGCCCGCCGGTGGGGCCGATCGAGCGGCCGGAGATGAAAAGCCGCGGACCGGGAACCAGGCCCGCCTCGATCGCCGACTTGATGCCCCAGTCGGCTCCCCCGGCGTCGCGCACCGTCGTGAAGCCGCGATCCAGCATGCGCTTCAGCCGTTCCGCGCCGTGCGCCGCCATCAGCGTGAGCGGCATCGTCTCCAGCCGGTTGACATAGACCTCGCTGTGCATGGTGTGCACATGGCAGTCGATCAGGCCGGGCATCAGGGTCCGCTTGCCGCCATCGACCACGCGCGCGACGGGCGCGCGGATCGGCCGATCGGACACCTCGCGTATCGTGTCGTCCTCGACCAGCACCTCGTGGCCACCGCGCGCTTCCTCCCAGCGCGGGTCCAGTAGCGACACGTTACGGAACAGAACCTGAGGCATCGGGCGCTCTGGCAGCCGTGTTGCGAGTAGCCGAGACTAGTTGTGCATCGCGTGCCAAGTCACCTCCTCATTGCGGTGTCCTCTGTATAAATCCCGATGACGATCCGCCTTGTCACAGCGGGGGCGTGTCGGTCGGCAGTGGTGATCATCGCCGCCGGCGCAGCGTCGCAGATGGGGTTTCGCCGTAGCGCCGCCGATACTCGGCACCAAAGCGACCGAGGTGGTCGAAGCCCCATCGCAGGGCGATTTCGGTGACGGTGTCTGCACCATCGCGGCGAAGCATTTCCTCGCGCGCCTTCTGCAACCGGACCATCCGCAGATAAGCCATCGGCGACGTGCCCTTGCTCATGCGGAAATGCTTGAAGAGCGTGCGCCCTGCCGCACCGGATACGGCGACCAGATCGGCCATGGTCAACGGCAGGGCGGCATGCGCTTCGATGTAGTCGACGGCACGCTTCACGCTGCGGACGCAGATGCCGGCCCCCGGCGGTGCTTCCAGCCGCCGCCGGCAGCTGCTGTCCTGCACCAGGAGCAAGGCCGTCACAAAGAACTGCTCGAACTGCGCCGCAGCGAGCTGGTTGTGCAGCAGGGAAGGACTGCGGTCCAGTTCCGCCACGGCCCAGCGGACCAAGCTGACGACGTTGGCCACATACGGGTCGTCGAGCGTCATCGCGGTGGCGAAGACCGGCGCTTCGTTGACCGTGTCGTCGATCAATGCCGAAAGCTGCCTGACCAGCGCATCACGGCCGATGGAGATCGTCAAACGCGCACAATCAGGTTCCGACCGGATGGTCTGGTCACGGCCGGGCGAGCCTACGGCTACGTGCCGGCGCCCTATGGAATGAGAAATGTTGCCGGTGCGCGCCTCGAACGCGCCGGCGAGCGGGATCTGCACGGCGTAGTCGGCGCGGTCGGGTTGACTGGAAATCTCGACAGGTCGGCCATAGGCGAGCGCGCCAATGTACATGTTGGGCAGGTAGACCGCGTTGATCCGCGCTTCAAGCGAGCCGCCAAGCCATGCGCCGCCGACCCGCAGATCGTAGCGCTTCCTGGCCAGGAAGGCCTGGATCTCGTCGGCGGCGGTGCTCTCAAAGACGCAATGCCGTGCCAACGGCAGGTGATGCGCGAATCGTGTCATCCGATCGACCGAATATCGGCACGCGCCCTCTCATAATATTAGCGCATTCTCCGGCTCGCATAAACAAGCGATCTCCCATTCGCCGGGCCATGTGAGCAAGCCCCCCCTCAAATCCGCGCGAGTTCTCATGTTTCCGGCGGCATCCGGATAGCGCGTGCGGTGGGTGGATAGCTGATCGTGAATGGACCGGGCCTACTGGCGCTATGGCTGGACCAAGTCCGTGCTGATCAAAACTCCATCGAAGGGAGATCGAGATGCGCGCCAGAATTTTCCGCCCGCTCCTGGCCTTTGCCATCGCCTGCGGCGCGTCACCCGGGTGGGCCGTAGAGGTGGTGGTTCCCGCCGGCAGTACGGTTCGCCTGGGTGTTTCAGCGTGTCCGCTGCACGCCATCGTCACAGGCTTCGATGCCGCCAGCAACAGCCTGCTCTGCGATACAGGGTATGTCGGGAACGGCCCCGGATGGATCACCGGTGAAGCGGTGGACGCTCCGGCGGGCGGCCGTTTCAATGTCTGGCCACCGGATGCGAATACCGGCATCTACCACCGCTATACCGGGAGCCCGATGCACTGGTGTGGCTCGGGCCAGTTCATGACCGGATTCGGCGCGGCGACGAACAGCTTCCTGTGCGCGAGCTTCGGAAGGATTGACACCTTGCGCCGCTTGTTCGTGACCCAGCCGGTTCGGCGGGCCGGTGTGCCGGCCTGTCCGCTCGGCGCAGCCCTTGTCGGCATTCACCTTGCCAACGGCTCCTTCCTCTGCGCCGATCTGGCCCATTGCAGTCCCGCTACAACCTGCCCCGCGACCGGTGTCTGCGAGACCAGGTCGATCCCGCTGCGGGATGACGACAACGGCCTGAATGGCCCGGGCATCTGCCGGCCGTCGGGCAATGTCCAATTTCACAAGCGCAATGGATGCCATGGCGACAGCGCCGGCCGGCTGACGGATCGATCCGGAAACACGGTCGACTTCACTGATTCGGCTTCAGATACGTTCGACAACGACGACGCGCGTTCGCTTCGCCTCGATCGCGTCAGCGCCGGGACGATCATACGGGTCTTCGACAATTCCGGCGGTCGCCGAAATGACGACTTCAGTGAGATACAGGTTCGCGCGACGACCTCTTCATCCTACTGTGTCCCGACCTTCGAGTTCGCCGATGGCGCCTTCTCCGACAGTGTCATCACTGCGCGCTACAACGACCAGGGCAACCTCGACGGCAAGGTCTCTCGCGTCGAGATCGCAACGGCAATCGTGGGAACCGGGGGCAAGTGCCTGGACATCAACCAGAATGACGCAACGGTTCAGCTCTTTCCCTGTCACATGGGTGCCAACCAGAGCTGGATCCAGCTGCCGAACGGCACGATCCGGGGCTGGAACGGCCTTTGCCTCGAAGCACGCGCGAGCGACGTCCAGGCATGGGGACCCACGGGCTCGCGCAGCGCGCGCCTGATCGTCGGTTCCTGCACCGGGTCGGACAACCAGCTCTGGACGCACTCGACGAGTCAGGAATTCCGCCTGTACAGCGACATGTGCATGGACATCACCGGCGGCGGCAATGCCGACAATACACCGATACAGATATATCCGTGCCACGGCGGCGCCAACCAGAGGTGGCTTGCGAGCTTCTGAGCCGGCGGATCCACACCTTCTCCCCGCGAAGGCGGGGAGAAGGTGGCGCGCCAGCGCCGGATGAGGGGCTTCGCGGTGCCTGAGAGCGGCACAAATTTGCTGGTGAGATCGAGAACTGCATCAAGAGCGCGAAGCCCCTCATCCGCCTCCGGCGTTTCGACGCGAAGCGTCGAAACGCCTTTATCGGGCACCTTCTCCCCGCCTTCGCGGGGAGAAGGATTTCTCCCAGTCATCGCTCTGCGCTCGGGATGACGGCCGCGAGCCAGGCGAGCGCAGCCTCACTGCAGCGTCGTTGCGCACTGCCCACCCCTTGACGTTCGCGCGGGCTTTGGCCAAGTCGTGGCCCTGATGGCGCACCCGACGACTTCCAGCAGCGCGATGACGGATATCGCCGGCCCGGACTCGCCGCCCGGCCGCGCGATGCGGCGCATCGTCATTGTCGGCACCACCGGCTCGGGCAAGAGCGTGCTGGCCGAAGGGCTGGCACGCAGGTTGTCGCTGCCGCCGATCGAGCTCGATGCGCTGTTCTGGATGCCGGGCTGGCAGCCGGCCCTGATCGAGCTGTTCCGCTATCGGGTGGAGACGGCGACGCAGGCCAATGACTGGATCATCGTGGGCAACTACAGCCAGGTGCGCGACCTGGTGTGGGGACGGGCCGACACCCTGATCTGGCTCGACTTCCCGCTGCCGCTGGTGCTGTGGCGCCTGCTGCGCCGCACGGTGCGCCGCGTGATCTCGCGCGAGGACCTGTGGGACACCGGCAACCGGGAGAGCGTGCGCCGCTCCTTCTTCAGCCGGCAGTCGATCCTGCTGTGGGCGCTGAAGACGCATCGCCGCAACCGCGAACGTTTCAACGCCGACATCGAAAGCGGCATCTATGGCGAGCTCGACGTGCGGGTATTCCGGTCGCCGGGCGCGCTGCGACGGTGGATACGGAATCTCGCGCCGGCGCGGGCATGATCAAGGGGCTTCGGCGACATGGCGCAGCACACCTTCACCTGCCTCGACGGCCACACCTGCGGCAACCCCGTGCGCCTGGTGACCGGCGGCGCGCCGATCCTGCGCGGCGCCACGATGAGCGCGCGGCGCCAGGACTTCCAGGCCCGCTTCGACTGGATCCGCCGGGCGCTGATGTTCGAGCCGCGCGGGCACGACGTGATGTCGGGGTCCATGCTGTACGCGCCGACACGCGATGACTGCGACATCGGCATCCTGTTCATCGAGACCTCCGGCTGCCTGCCGATGTGCGGCCACGGCACCATCGGCACGGTGACCATGGCGCTGGAGAACGGCCTGATGATGCCGGCGCGCGAGGGCGAGGTGGCGCTAGACGCGCCGGCCGGCCGCGTGGTGGCGCAGTACGAACGCGCCGGCCGCTTCGTCGAGAAGGTGCGCATCACCAACGTGGCGTCGTACCTGGCGGCCAGCGGCATCCGCACCGATGTGCCGGGGTTGGGCGAGCTGGTGGTCGACGTCAGCTACGGCGGCAACTACTACGCCATCATCGAGCCGCAAAAGAACTTCGCCGGGCTGGAGTCGATCTCGGCCGGCGAGGTGCTGCGCCTGTCGCCGGTGGTGCGCCGCCTGGTGCAGGAGAAATTCCAGCCGGTGCATCCGCAGGATCCGACGATCAAGGGCGTCAGCCACGTCATGTGGACGGGCAAGGCGCGTGATCCCCGGGCGCACCGGCGCAACGCCGTGTTCTACGGCGACAAGGCGATAGACCGCTCACCCTGCGGCACCGGCACCTCGGCCCGCATGGCCCAGCTCGCCGCCCGCGGCGAGCTGGGCATAGGCGCCGAGTTCGTGCACGAGAGCATCATCGGCACGCTGTTCGAAGGGCGCATCGAAGCCGCTGCCCAGGTCGGCAACCACGATGCCATCGTGCCGTCGATCGCCGGCTGGGCGCGCCAGCACGGCATCAACACCATCTTCGTCGACGACCGCGATCCGCTGGCGCACGGCTTTTCGGTGCGGTAGCGCGGCGCGCCGTACCCCGGGACGGGTGTGCTTCAGCTGAGGAAGCGCGTGCTGACGAGCGCGTGCAGCAGCATGCAGGTCGGCACCATCTCGTGGACCCACGAACGCTGGAACGGGTGCTTCGGGCCCCGCCAGGCGTTGTTCTCTTCCCAGCGTGCATACGGCAGGTTGATCAGTGCGGGATTCCTGGCGGCGTTGCTTCCCAACACCTCCTCTCGTGTGCGCTTCCCCGCCGGCGCGACGTCCTCGCCCGAATACTGGATGACCTGAGCGCCTCCCGTCGCCAGCGCGGTGAACTTGCCGTTGGGACAGCTGACGTGGTGCCGCCCGTCGAAGTCGTAGACCGCGCGAACGCGCTTGGCCAGCTGTGGGCAGGCTTCCACGAATTTGAACAGGAACTCGAAGCCGCCGCTGTAGTGCGCGAGGATCAGAGGCAGGTCGCTCGCCGTTCCCGTGAGATCCTCGGCGATCTCGCGCAGCGCTGCGGTCACCAGCTTCTCGTTGCTCTGGAACTCACCGACGCCGGTCGACGATGGCGACGGCACCACGACGGCAACGTCGCGCCGGGAGCGCGCAAGCTGCTTGAGCACCTTCATGCGGCCCACCATGTAGTCGCCGATGCCGAAGTTGACGTAGCCGAACGGGTCGCCGGCGTACTCGACGTCCTCCGGATGCATCGGGTGATGGAAGTAGATCATGATCGCTTTCAACGTCCCTACCCCTTTGGGATAGGCGACACCGACGAACTGGTTCTTCGCCGGGATGCGATACAGCCGTATTTCGCACTCGCGCCCCGGTGTGCCCCCGAACGGCAGGATCCAGTCCCGTGTCACCGCAGGCGGATCCGCCAGCATCTGGAAATTCTTGTCGGGGCGGTCGAAGCTCCAGGTCGGCGGCAGCGCCGGCAACGCTTCCATCGTGCGGCTGTCGCTTGGAGTCGGCACGTTCGGTATCGGCTTGGAGACCTGCTTGAGGCGCTGCCACGTCTTGCCGCCAGGATCGATACGGCCGTCCCGGCTGGGCAGGCCTTGCTTGGCCTGGAACCGCTGGATCGCGTTGCCCAAAGCGCCGGGGTCGCCGACGAGGCGGTTGACATCGAGCGGCGCCTCAGGCCCGCCCTTCCCCGGCGGGACAGAGTTCAGGCGCGTGACGACGTTGAAGACGTCGAGCGGCAGGTTGCCGCCGTTTCTACCGACCGAAAAGCTGATCTCCGTCAGGTCCATATCGTCCTCCCGTTGTGCCGCCGCGGCCACTCACGAGCCACTTTCGGCATAATTGTGCAAATTGCTTGTTGCCGTCATCCGCCGAACGGATGAGGGTAAGCGTACGGCCAGCACGGCACGCCGCAGCGGCGGGCGAGGTCTGCGTGCCGCATCCCCTCGCCCGGCCCCAACGTGCTGGTTGTCGCGATTACTCAAGGCTGCCGGCACGACAGTAGCACCATTTTCGCCGACGACCGAGACGGCCGGCGCGCGGTTTCCTGGTGCAATAGCGTTACGCCGCCAGCGCCCATGACCCGGCTCTCGACGGTGTGACTTGCGTCGCGCCGCTGCCGGTTCCATGTCCCGGGTTCCTATCCGTGGGGCATCGGGATGCGGCTGTTTTTGCGTGCTTGTCTTCTCGTCGGCGCTGTCGCGCTGCTTGGTGCCTGCAACACCACATCGAACGACGCCCCATCCGGGTGCTGCCTGAGGGGGCCGACCTCCTACTGAGCGCTCTTGTCGATCAAGGGGCCCCGAGGCCGTCCATGTTGGCATAGACGCGCCGCAGCAGCTGCTTGAGCGTCTCGGTCTCCGAGCTGCTCAGGCCGGTGACGGCGACGCGCTCATAGCGCTCGGCGATCGGCACGATGCGGTCGGTCAGGCGTCGGCCCGCGGGCGCGACGTGCAGCGTGACGACCCGGCCGTCATCGGCGGCGCGCCGGCGTGCGATCAGGCCCTGCGTCTCCATGCCGTCGAGCACGCGCGAGAGGGTCGAGATCTCAATGCTGGTGCGGTCCGAGAGCTCCGATACGCGCGGGCCGTCGCGGTCGCGCAAGGCCGCCAGCACGCGCCAGGCCTGCAGCGTGGTGCCCAGCGCCCGCATCTCGTCGGAGAACGACTGCGCGATACGCGCGCCGGCGCGGTTCAGCAGGTAGGGAATGTAGTTGTCGAGGGGGAGCATCGGATTGGGCTATTGACGTCGAACGTAGCTGCGGCCTCGCTGTCACGCCGAACGCCGCGCGGGATCTTCCCAGAACGCACACCGTGCGCCACCGGCAAGATTCCACGCTGCACCCAGGATGACGGGCGGTGCTGTAGCGCAGCCGCCGGGTATTTACTCCGCGGCCTTCAGGCGCAGGGCGGCATGGCTGCCGTCGAAGGCCGGCGCCACCTCCTCCATGAAGCGCTGCATCTGCTCCTTGACCATCGCATGCGGCTGGGCGCCGTAGTTGAAATAGAGGATCACCTCGGCAATGCCGGCGGCCTCGACGCCCTTGAGCGTATCGACGATATGCTGCGGCGAGCCGCAGATGACCGACTTGGTCGTCAGCGTGTCGGCCTTCATGCCACGCAGGATATTGACGATCTCGACGAAGTACCTGTAGGTCGGCGGCACCTTCTCGCCGGCGTTCGACGGAAACGCCGCGATCAGCGCATCGTGGAAGTAGCGGATCAGCGCTTCCTTGCCGTAGCGCTCCTCCTGCGGCGTCGATGCCACGTGCACGAAGTACGAGCACATCGCACGCCGCGCCGGCCGATTGAACCTGGCCTCGCACTCCTCGCGATAGGCCCGCACCGCATCCGCCAGCGAGCCGTAGACCATCGCCGCAGCGAACGGCGCGTAGATGATGTTCCAGTCGTTCTTCGCCGCCAGCTCCATCGAGGGCCGCGAGAAGCAGGCGACGTAGGGACGCAGCGGCGCCTGCAGCGGCCGCGGCCGCACCTCGATGTCGTCGAACTGATAAAAGCGGCCCTTGTGCGACCATCTGCCGGGCTCGGTCCACGCCCGCCACACGACCTCCAGCCCCTCGGCGAACAGCTCCGCCGAGTCCTCGAACGGGGCCTGGAACGGCCCGTACTCGAGGCGGTCATAGCCGCGGCCGGCGGCGAAATCGACCCGGCCGCCGGACAGCAGGTCCAGCGTCGCCCACTCCTCCGCGACATGCAGGGGATGATGCACGGGCAGCAAGGTCACGGCCGGCGCCAGGCGGATGCGCTTGGTCGCCCCGGCGATCTGCGCCAGCATGGCGATCGGCGAGGCATTGACGCCCAGCAGGTTGAAATGATGCTCGCCGATCCAGGCCGAGTTCATGCCTACCGCCTCGGCCCACAGCGCCTCGGCGTAGATATCCTTCAGGAACTGCTCGGCGCTGCGCGGGTTGTTCGGGTAGCGGTTGTCGCTCAGCGTGAAGTAGCCGAAGTCAAGCGCCATGAGACGATCCTCCCTGATCTTGGGACCAAGCCTACCTGGATCGATGTTATTTGTAAATGCAAATATATATCCGGCATGAGCAGGCGGACACCGGCGCCCGATCAGGTCAGCGTGACATCAGCTTGCCGATTTCTCGCGCGCGACGGTGTTGCGCAGCCAGGTCACGAAGGCCTTGATCTTGGGGCGACGCAGGCGTTCGGCCGGCGCCACCACGTAATAGGCGCTGTCGCTGGGCAGCTTGACGTCGAACGGCGCCACCAGACGGCCGGCCTTCATGTCGGCCTCGACCAGGGGGCCGCGGCCCAGCGCCACGCCCAGCCCGTCCACCGCGGCCTGGATCGCGGCCAGCGCGAGGTCGAACTTCAAGCCGCGGGTCGGATCGACGCTCTTCACGCCGGCAGCCGTCAGCCAGACCTGCCAGTCATCGCGCCAGGTCGAGATGTGCAGCAGCGTGTGGCCCTTGAGATCGGACGGCCGGCGCAATGCCTTGGCGCCCTTCAGCAAGGCGGGACTGCAGACCGGGAAGACATCCTCGGCGACCAGCCTCTCGGCGGCGACCCCAGCCCACTGGCCGCGGCCATAGCGGATGCCGATATCGACATCGTCGCGCGAGAAGTCGACCAGCGTCGTGTTGGTCGAGATGCGCACGTCGATATCCGGATACTCCTGCTGGAACGAGCCCAGCCGCGGCACCAGCCATTTGGTGGCGAAAGACGCCGTGGTGGTGACCGTGAGCGGCCCGCTGGCATCGGCCTTCAGCAGGCGCTCGGTGGCGTCGTGCAGCAGGTCGAACGCCTGGCGCACGCCCGGCAGATAGGCCTGCCCTGCCTCGCTCAGCAGGATCTCGCGGTTGCGCCGCACGAACAGCTTCAACCCCATCCGATCCTCGAGGCCGCGGATCTGGTGGCTGATCGCGGCCTGCGTCACCGCCAGCTCGTCGGCCGCATCCGTGAAGGAAAGATGGCGCGCGGCCGCTTCGAAGGCGCGCAAGGCATTGAGCGGTGGCAGGGAACGACGCATCGGACTCTCCCGGACGACGCGGCATTCCGCGCCCGATACATGAGGTTTTCTTATCCTGCCCAGACCCTTCGTCGTTTGTAAAGACCCGCGCTTGGCCGCATATCCGCCAGCATTGAAGCCTCAACCATGGAGGCCGCGATGCCGACCCGGACAACGACGATGACCATCCTGTCACAAGGGAAATTCATCCATCGGCCGGACCGTCCGACCATCGAGGCCGACGCCCGCGCGCTGCGGATCGAGGCGATCCGCCGGATCGCGCGGGCCGCATCAGCAGCAATCCATGGCTGGTTCGCTCCCAGCGCCGCCGGTCGCGTCCGCGGGGAAGCCGCCTGAGGCATCGTGGGTCACAGCAGCGATTCGATGGAGAGTCACATGGCCTACATCACGTTCAGCCACGCACACCGCAGCTCAACCGCAACGCCGCGCGAAAGCCTGCCAGCCCGGCTTGTCGCCGTCATGCGGCTTTGGCGCCAGCGCGCGCAGCAGCGCGCCGAGCTGGCGCAGCTCAGCGCCCGCGACGCGCGTGACCTCGGTATCGACCCCGGCGTGATCAGCTACGAAGCCAGCAAGCCGTTCTGGCAGGCTTGAGGACGGCACCGCGTCGCCGTCCACGCCGGCGGCCGCCCCTCCCCGGCCGCCGGCGTTCCTTCGTCAGGATGTGCCGACGATCTCGTTGATCGCGCAGACGTGACTCATCATTCCCTCCGTCGTAGCCATACGCTCGGCACACGCCGTCTCCTCAAGGCCGCAACCGGCCGCGCGCTGCACCGTTAACATGGCCAGGCGACGTGCGTTCCCGCGCGTGGCGTGATCAGCAAGACGGCAGGGATTTGCTCCTCATCGCCGTCGTGCGGTACGGGAGCTCGCCGTGGCGTTGAAGATCGAAGACTACGCATTGATCGGCGATGGCGAGACCGCGGCCCTGGTCGGGCGCGACGGCTCGATCGACTGGCTGTGCCTGCCGCGCTTCGATTCGGATGCCTGCTTCGCCGCCCTGCTGGGCACGCCCGACCATGGCCGCTGGCTTCTGGCGCCGACCCAGCCGGCGCGTGTCTCGCGCCGCTACCGGCCCGACACGCTGATCCTGGAGACCCGCTTCGTCACCGACACCGGCGTCGTGACCATGCTCGACTTCATGCCGCCGCGCGATCCGCAGGCGGCGCTGATCCGGATCGTGATCGGCGAGGAAGGCCGCGTGCCGATCCGCACCGAGCTGGTGCTGCGCTTTGGCTACGGCGCGACCGTGCCGTGGGTGACGCGCATGGAGGACGGCACCTTGCGCGCGGTGGCCGGCCCGGACATGGCGCTGCTGCGCACGCCGGTGGCGCTGCGGGGCGAGGGTCTGCGCACCGTCGCCGAATTCCTGGTCACGCCGGGCGACACGATCCCGTTCGTGCTCACCTACTGCGCCTCGCATCAATCGATGTCGCGGCCGCCGGTCAATCCGCGCAGCGCGCTGGCCACCACCGAGGCCTTCTGGCGCCGCTGGGCTGCGCAATGCAAGCCGGCGGGCGAATGGACCGATGCCGTGAAGCGGTCGCTGATCACGCTCAAGGCCCTGATCTACACGCCCACCGGTGGCATCGTCGCGGCGCCGACGACCTCGCTGCCCGAGCGCCTGGGCGGCGCACGCAACTGGGACTATCGCTACTGCTGGCTGCGCGATGCCACCTTGACGCTGCTGGCGCTGATGAATGCCGGCTACTACGACGAGGCGCAGGCATGGCGGGCGTGGCTGCTGCGCGCCATCGCCGGGGTCCCGGCCCAGACCCAGATCATGTACGGCGTCGCCGGCGAGCGGCGCTTGACGGAGTGGGTGGTGGGCTGGCTGCCGGGCTACGAGAGCTCGGCTCCGGTGCGCATCGGCAATGCCGCCCACAACCAGCTGCAGCTCGACGTCTATGGCGAGGTGATGGACGCGCTGCACCAGGCCCGACGCGGCGGGCTGGACAGCGGCGCGGCGGCATGGGCGACGCAGCGGGCCCTGATCGAGCACCTCGCCACGATCTGGGACCAACCCGACGCCGGCGTCTGGGAAGTGCGTGACGCAACCGAGCATTTCACCTACTCCAAGGTCATGGCCTGGGTGGCCCTCGACCGTGCCATCAAGGGGGCCGAGACCTTCGGCCTGGACGCACCGCTGCAGCGCTGGCGGCAGCTGGCGCGCACCATCCACGGCGATGTCTGCGCCAATGGCTTCGATCCGCAGCTCGGCAGCTTCGTGCGCGCCTATGGCACCAAGGAGCTCGATGCCAGCCTGCTGCTGTTGCCGGCAGTCGGCTTCCTGCCGCCCACCGACGTGCGCATCCGCGGCACGGTCGACGCCATCGAGCGCCACCTGCTGGTCGACGACTTCGTGCTGCGCTACGACACGACGGCATCGCTCGATGGCCTGCCGCCGGGCGAAGGCGTGTTCCTGGCCTGCAGCTTCTGGCTGGCCGACGCCTACGTGCTGATGAACCGCCACGCCGATGCTCGCCGGCTGTTCGATCGGCTGCTGTCGCTGCGCAACGATGTCGGGCTGCTGTCGGAAGAGTACGACGTGGTCCGTCAGCGGCTGGTGGGCAATTTCCCGCAGGCGTTCTCCCACATCGCCCTGGTCAACACTGCCTATAACCTGACGCAGGTGCAGAAGCCGGTCGAGCAGCGCGCCCAGCGCGACGGCAAGACTGCCGACAAGGCGGAGTCGCAACGGGTGTAACAGGCCGGAGTGCCGATTCTACGTCTGGCGCCTCACCCCACCGAGCCTGAGGCCCGCAGCGCGGCGATATCGGCCGCGGCGTGGCCAGCCTCGCGCAGGATGTCGTCGGTATGCGCGCCCAGCGCCGGCGCCCGGCGCGGCGCCACCTGCGGCGCGCCGGCCATGCTGATGGGGTTGGCGATGGTGCGCGGCACGTCCGGATCGCTGGTGGCGATGAAGGTGCCGTTGGCCGCGAGCTGCGGATCATCGGGCAGGTCGCGCAAGCCAGGCAGCGTGCCGAAGGTGATGCCGGCGGCCTCCAGGCGCGGCCGCCAGTCCGCCAGGTCGCGCGTGGCGAATTGCGCATCCAGGATCGCCATCAGCTCGGGCACGCGCTGGGCCCGGGCCGCCCGCGTGGCGAAGCGCGGATCGTCGATCAGCCCCGGCAGGCCGATGGCCTGGCAGAAGCCCGCCCATAGCCGTTCCTCGCGCACGATGACCAGCGACAGCCAGCGTCCGTCGCGGGCACGATAGGCGTTGGCGAGCGCGTTCTTTGCGTATTGACGGCCGCGCCGCGGCTCGGGATAGGCGCCCAGCAGCGCCGCCTGCGCGAAGATGCCGTTCGACCAGATGCCGTTATGCAGCAGGTTGGTCGCGACCTGGCCGCCGCGGCCGGTACGCTCGCGCGTGAACAGCGCCAGCATGATGGCGCCGAACAGCGTCATCGCGGTGGGATGGTCGCCCTGCGCGGGCAGGGTGAGCGACGGCGCCCCATCGGCCACGCGCATCGCATCGACAATGCCGGAGCGCCCGAAATAGGTCGTGATGTCGTAGCCAGGCTGGTCGGCTTCCGGCCCCGTCTCGCCGTAGCCCGACAGCGAGGCATAGATCAGGCGGGCATTGACCGGCGCCACGTCGTCGTAGCGCAGCCGCAGGCGCGCCCGCACCGGGAATGGATAGTTGGTGATCAGCACATCGGCCCGCGCGATCAGGCGGTCGAGCACCGCGCGGCCGTCGGCGCGCTTCAGGTCGAGCGCGATCGAGCGCTTGTTGCGGTTGTCCAGCGCCCACGAATAGTCGACGTCGCATTTGGGCATCCCGGCACCGTCGCCCATGCGGCGCAGCGGATCGCCGTCGAGCGGCTCGACCTTGATGACATCGGCGCCGAAGTCGGCCAGCACCGTCGCGGCGGCCGGCCCGGCAATGAAGGAGGCGACGTCCAGGACGCGCACGCCTGCCAGCGGCGGGGTGTCGCCCCCCGTGTCGGCGGTATCGGACACAGTCTCCTCCCCTGAGATTGCTCACGATTGCGGCAAGGATCGCGGCGGCGCAGCGGCGGGTCAACCCCGCGTCGCGATGGCCAAGACCACAGGATGAGGCGATGGCAGTACGGGCCGCGTGGGACACGCGTTGCCGCGAGTCCCACGCATTGCCCTTGTGCGGGACGCCATCCGGGGTCGCTCCGGACAACGTCCCTGAGGAGGCGGACGCGCCGCGGCCAAACTCAGCCCGCTATCTCGCGTCCAGTCGCTGCGCCCACAAGTGCGCATGCGCAGAATGGAGCGTGCGCCATGGCCGTGAGACGATCGTGAAGAAACGCTCATTCCGGCATTTGAAGAGCACATGATCCGCGTCAAATCAACGCCGTGCCGCTAAGCCTCAGCGAAAAAAAGCAATTTGGACAAATGTCACAATCTGCACTGAAGCGCTTAATCCGCGGCGCCTGCTGCACGCAGCGCCGCGATCTCGGCGTCGGACAGGCCGATCTCGCGCAGGATCTGGCCGGTATGCTGGCCGACGGCCGGCGGCGCCCCGGCGGGGCGCGGCCGCGCGAACCCCAGTCGCACGGGGTTGTTGATCGTGTAGGGCACGCTGGGGCTGGTGGTTTCCGCGATGATGCCGGCGTGGCGGGCCTGCTCGTCGCGGGGCAGCTCCTGCAGCCGCTCGACGACACCGAACGTCACCTCGTGCGCCCGCAGCACGCGCCGCCAATGGGCCCAGTCCTGGGCCGCGAAGGCAGCATCGAGGATCGCCACCAGCGCCGCGCTGTTGGCCCGGCGCGCATCGCGCGTGGCAAACCGCGGATCGGCCGGCAGATCGGCGCGGTCCAGCGCCCGGCACAGCCGCTCCCAGCCCTTGTCCTCGCGCACCAGGGTGAGCTGGACCCAGCGGTCGTCGCGCGTGCGGTAGATGTTGGCCAGCGCATTGCGCGGCCTGGTGCGCGGCGGACGCGGCTCGACAAAGGCGCCGACCAGGGCCGCCTGCGCCAGCGTGCCGTTCGACCACACGCCGTTGGCGTAGAGCGACGTGCCGACCCAGCCGCCCTGGCCGGTACGGTCGCGCCGACGCAATCCCATCAGGATGGCAGCCACGATCGTCATGGCGGCACAACGGTCGCCCTGTGCCGGCAGCGAGAAGCCCGGCGGCCCGTCCTCGGTACGCTGGGCATCGAGGATGCCGGCGCGACCGAAGTAGGCGTTGACGTCGAAGCCCGGCATGTCGCGATCCGGTCCGGTCTCGCCGTAGCCGGTGAGCGAGGCGTAGATCAGGCGCGGATTGACCGGTGCGACATCCTCCCAGCGCAGCCGCAGACGCTCGCGCACCGGCGCCGGGAAGTTCACGATCATCACGTCGGCGCGGCTCACCAGCCGATCGAAGCAGGCACGGCCGTCAGCATGCTTGAGATCGAGCGCGACCGAGCGCTTGTTGCGCCCATCGAGCTGCCAGACGAAATTGACATCGGCCCTGGGGTAGTTGGGGTTCTGGAAGCTGTTGCGGTGCGGATCGCCGCTGCCCGGCGGCTCGACCTTGATGACATCGGCGCCGAAATCGCCCAGCACCGTCGCCGCCGCCGGCGCGGCAATGAAGGAGCTGACGTCGAGCACCGTGAGGCCAGCCAACGGCAGCTCGGCATCAAGCGGCGTGTCGTCGCTCATGCGTTCCTCCATCGATTCATCGTCCGTTCTCCCTGCCGCGGCATATGGCGGCCACCCCGTCGCCGCCGCCACCACCTTCAAAATCCAGCCAGACCCGGGCTATCGACGGACGCATCGATCGCCCTGCAGCCCGGCTCCAGCGACGGCCGCGACATTGAACCCGCCCGAACCCCGTTCTGGCGAGTCCGAAGCTCAGGTTGGATCGATGACAGCGAGCAGCTGGCCTTCCGCCGCGACCTCTCCTTCAGCGACCCGGATGTCGACAACGCGTCCCTTTCGCGGGGACGAGACGGGGATCTCCATCTTCATCGCCTCCAGAATCAGCAATGTCCCGTCAGGCTCCAGCTCATCGCCCGGCTTTGCTTCGATCTTCCAGACAGTTCCCGGGATCTCTGATTTGATTTGAAGGTGGCTCATGTGTCCCTACTCAAGGCTCTGTGTCGAGGTCCCGGCTTTCTTCGATGGACAGCGGACCCGTCTTGCAGATGAGAACGGCTAAGGTTCGTCCCGTCTTCGGAATTGATTAGATCTTTAAACTTGCTGGTGTACAAGTAAGTTTGCAAAGACAGAGCATGTCCCTGCCAGCTCGCGAGCCAATGGATGCCCGGTTCCAACCGCGTCTCGCGCGCATCAATGCGGCGATCATTTACTTGTTTACCAACCAGAAAGTGATAAGGTCCCGCCCTTCGCCTGCGGTCGCAGACCGCAGGAAGCATGTCGGGGGAAAGTAATGCGCAACAGGATGCTCGCTCTAGCAATGCCACTGGTGGGACTGGCGCTCACCGTAGTCACTCTCCAGGCGGCTACAGCACAGCAGCCCGCATTTTCAGACCGGCCGATCCGAATGAACTACGGCTTTGCGGCCGGCGGATCGGGCGACATGGCAGCACGGCTGCTGGCCGACGTGGCGACCAAGGTGCTCGGCCAGCGCGTGGTGGTCGAGAACCGAACCGGCGCCAACGGCATGATCGCCGCCGAGGCGACCGCTCGCAGCCCCGCCGATGGACACACCGTGCTGTTCTGCACCACGGGCAACATGACGATCATCACCGAGCTGCCGGGCGTCCAGCTGTCGGTGAATCCCGCCACCGAGCTGATGGGGATCGGCCAGCTCCTGCGTTCGACTTTCGGCCTCGTCGTCGGAAAGGAGAGCCCGTATCGCTCCGTGCAGGACCTGGTGGCCGCCGCACGCGCCAATCCCGGCAAGATCAGCTACGCCACCCCTGGCGTCGGCTCGGTCCAGCATCTGTCGAACGAGATCCTGAGCCAGAAGCTGAACATCAAGATGGTCCACGTTCCCTACCGGGGCTCGCAGGCTGCGCTGCACGACCTGGTCAGCGGGCGGGTGGATTTCTCGCTCACCAACCTCGGCGATATCATCAGCCACGTCCGCTCGGGATCGCTGCGTCTGCTCGCGCTCGGCGATCCGCTCGGGAAACGCTTCTTCCCCGATGCCCCCATGATCTCCGACGTGGCACCGGGCTTCGAGACCTACGCCTGGTTCGGGCTGTGCGGTCCGACGGGAATGCCCGCCGCGGTCGTCAAGCGCTGGGAAGAGGCAATCAAGGCCGCCGTCGAAGATCCTGCCGTCAGCGAGAAGCTCCTCAACAACGGCATGGTGCCGGCGTTCACGGACGCCGCCGCGCTGGCACAGACCATGGAGAAGAACCGACGCGACTATCGCGAGGTGATCCGCGCCGCCAACATCAGGGTCGACTAATGCCCCAGGGCGACCAGCAATCGGGCCCGCGCCTCACGCTCGAGCAAGTGCAGACAGCGCGGGCGGCGCTCGAGGACGCCGCCCGCCCGGACGCCGCAGCCCACCAGCGCCGGCGCGGGCGATGGACGACGCGCGAGGGCATCGCCGCCCTCGCCGATGCGGGCTCCTTCGTCGAGTACGGCGGGCTGGTGCGGCCGGCGATGCCGGGCATGCAGGGCGCGGCCGACGGCCTGGTGATGGGAACGGCGCGGATCGAGGGTCGCGCTGTCGACATCGTGGCCTACGACTACACCGTCTACGCCGGCACGCAGAGCGCCAACAACCACGCCAAGATCAGCCGCATGCTCAGCCATGCGTTGCAGCATCGGCTGCCGGTGGTCTGCTGGCTGGACGGCGGCGGAGCGCGGCCGCACGACATGAAGGTCGAGGGACGCGGAGCCTCCCACACCTTTGTGATCTTCGCCCGCCTGTCGGGGCTGGTGCCCACCGTCGGCATCCTGCCGGGTCGTGCCTTCGCGGGCCACGCCAACCTGGCCGGCATGTGCGACGTGCTGATCGCGACGCGCAACAGCACGATGGGCATGGCGGGACCGCCACTCGTCGAAGCGGCCCTCGGGGTCAGGCTGAAGCCCGAGGAAATCGGCCCGTCCGACGTTCACCACGCCTCCGGCGCGATCGATATCCTGGTCGAGGACGAGGCTGAAGCGGTCGAGAAGGCGAAGCGCTACCTCTCATACTTTGGTCCGCCGCGGCCATCGGGTGAGGCGCCGGATCCGACGAGCCTGCGCAGCCTCGTGCCGGACAATCCCCGCCGGGCCTACGACGTGCGCAAGGCGATCCGAGGCATCGCCGACATCGACAGCGTGATGGAGCTCCGTGGCGGCTTCGGTCGAGCCATGGTGACGGCCCTGGCTCGGCTCGATGGCAGGGCGGTAGGCGTGATCGCCAACCAGCCGATGTTTCTTGCTGGCGCGATGGATGGCCCCGCATGCGAGAAGGCAGCGCGGTTCGTCCAGCTTTGCGATGCCTTCGATCTGCCCCTGCTGGTGCTGTGCGATACGCCGGGCCTGATGGTGGGACCGGAGATCGAGCAAACCGGCCTCGTCCGGCGCAGCGGCCGCCTCCTCTCGGCGATGGCCAATGCCACCGTGCCGATCCTGACCGTCGTGCTGCGCAAGGCTTATGGCCTGGGCTACTACATCATGGGCTCCCGTCCGTTCGAGCCCTCGATCCTGCTCGCCTGGCCGACCGCCGAGTTCGGCGGCATGGGCCTCGAGGGGGCGGCCAGCATCATTTACCGCCGCGAGCTGGACGGCATCGATGATGAAGAAGCGCGCACGGCACGCCACCACAGACGTACAGAAGAGCTCAAGCAATACAATACCGCTCTCGAGGTGGCGGGGCGCTTCGGCTACGACGACGTGATCGATCCGGCCGACACACGCGCCATCTTGCTGAACACGCTGTCGACCTTGCCGACGACGCCGCCGCGCGCCTTGCGCAAGAGGACGGTCGAGCCCTACTAGCCCGGATCGAGCGCGGCGATCTCGTCATCGGACAGACCGGCCTCGCGCAGCACTTCGACGGTGTGCTGTCCCAGCGCCGGGCCGGGGGTGGCGGCGCGCGGCTGCGCGAAGTCGAGATGGATCGGGTTGGCGATGGTGCGCGGCATCTCGGGATTGGCCGAAGCCACGATGGCGCCGGCATGGACCGCCTGCTCGTCGTCGGGCAGGTCCTGCACCCGGCTGATGACGCCGAAGGTGATGTCCGCCGCGGCCAGGATGTCACTCCAGTACGCGTAGTCGCGGGTGACGAAGGCATCGGCAAGGATGGCCGCCAGCTCGGCGGCGCGGGCCCGCCGGGCCTCGATGGTGGTGAAGCGCGCATCCTGCGCCAGCGCCGGCTGCTCGATGGCCTGGCACAGGGCGGGCCACAGCTTGTCCTCGCGCACCATCACGAGCTGGATCCAGCGATCGTCGCGGGTGCGATAGATGTTGGCCAACGCGCTGCGCGGCCGGTCGCGCGGCGGACGCGGCGGCAGGAAGGCGCCGACAAGCGCCGCTTGCGCCATCACCCCGCAGGACCAGATGCCGTTGGCCAGCAGCGAGGTGCCGACCCAGCTGCCCTCGCCGGTCCTCATGCGGCGCATCAGGGCCATCAGGATGGCTGACACCAGCCCCATGGCGGTGGCGCGGTCGCCCTGCGCCGGCACGGCGGTGCCCGGCGGACCGCCTTCGTAGCGCTGCGCATCGAACAGGCCGGAGCGCGCGAAATAGGCCGTGGCGTCGAAGCCGGGCCGGTCGCGGTCGGGGCCGGTCTCGCCGTAGCCCGTGAGCGAGGCATAGATCAGCCGCGGGTTGACGGCCTTGACGTCCTCGTAGCGCAACCGCAGGCGCTCGCGCACGACGGGCGGAAAATTGCAGATCAGCACATCCGACACGGCGATCAGGCGATCGAGCGCGGCACGTGCCTGGGGCTGCTTCAGGTCCAGCACCAGCGAGCGCTTGTTGCGGCCGTCGAGGTGCCAGGCATAGTTGATCGGGCTCTTGGGATAGCTGGGCGTGTCGCGCACCATCTGCCGGTTGGGATCGCCTTCGGGGCCTTCGACCTTGATGACGTCGGCGCCCCAGTCACCCAGCACCGTGGCCGCCGCCGGGGCGGCGATGAACGAGCTGATGTCGAGCACCCGCACGCCCGACAGCGGCAAGGTTGCGTCAGGCACAGCGCCAGGATCAGCCACGGCAAGGTCTCCGCGTCGCAGGGTCGAACGTCGCCGCGAGAATTACGGCGATCGTGCGCAGGGTCAATCGACATGGGAGAAGAGCTTCCCTGCACCCGCCGTCAGGCGGAACCGGTGCACCCGCGGCGGCGGTCCGCACACGCGTGGGCGATCGTCCCGAGCATCAAACGGTATGCCGCTTCTGTCCGCCGCCGCATGGGTTTTTGTTTTTTGTTGACAAGCTCCTCGGCAACTTCACATTGCAATGACCCAAAACAGCGCGCCGACAAGAGCGTGCGTCGGGAGGAAACATGGACGCACCGCCGGCCCGCAGGGCTTCGGCGCGTTGCACGACGCGCCCGCACAAGGCCCGCCCATCGACAGGCATGGCCCCGCGGATCTGCGCCCTGCCACTGCCGCAGCAGATCGCCGACCACCTCGGCCATCAGATCATGAATGGCGCGTGCGCGCCCGACAGCCGCCTGAAGGAAGAACTGCTCGCCGAACGCTACCAAGTCAGCCGCGGCCCGGTGCGCGAAGCTTTCCGCATCCTGGAGCGCAGCGGCCTCGTGGAGATCGTGCCGCGCCATGGCGCGCGAGCCCGCGTCTTCGACCCGGCCGACCTGGGCTCGCTGTTCAGCGTGCGGGCCGTGCTGTTGGGGCTGGCGGCGCGCCAGGCCACCGAGCAGGCACGGCCGGAGATGCTCGAGCGCGTGGCGACGCTGGTCGACCGCCTGCGCCGCTCGGCCGAGACAATGGACATCAGCGCGCGCGAGCATGCGACGACGGCCGGCGAGGCCCAGCACGTCATCGCCGAGTTCAGCGGCAACCGGCCGCTCGCGCGCATGCTGGAGGAGCTGACCAGCCGGGCGCTGTGGCGCATGGCGTGGTGCGAGACGCCGCTCGACCTGAACACGAGGGTGCGGCGCCAGCAATCGGCCCGGTTCTGGAGCGACCTGCTGCGAGCCATGAAGAGCGGCGACGCGGCGGGCGCCGAACGCATCGGGCGGACGCTGCTGGAAGCGTCGCGCGATTGCATGCTGTCGGCGATGAAGGCGCAGCACCGTGATCAAGCGTCCGACGATCATACACCCGCGTCGCGGCCGGCGCGGCGCCGGGCGTCAGGCAAAAGCATGAATGGAGCAAACGTGCCAGCGGCAGAAGGCGACTGACATGCAGGCCTATATCGCCCGGCGGCTTTTCGCCCTGCTGCCGACCCTGTTCTTCGCCAGCGTCATCGTGTTTGTGACGGTGCGCCTGATCCCCGGCGACATCATCGACCTGATGCTGTCGTCCAACGACATCAGCGCCGGCAAGAAATCGCGCGACCAGCTCGAGGCGGCGCTGGGCCTAGACCAGCCGATGTACATCCAGTATTTCCGCTGGATCTACGCCATCGTGGTCGAAGGCGATTTCGGCAAATCGCTGTGGCAGAATACGCCGGTGGCCGAGCAGCTACTGGTGCGTCTGCCGATCACCTTCGAGCTCGGCTTCCTGGCATTGCTGGTGGCGCTGGCCGTGGCGATCCCGATCGGCGTCTACTCGGCCATTCGCCAGGATACCCTCGGCGACTATATCGCGCGCTCGTTCTCGATCCTGATGCTGGCGGTGCCCAGCTTCTGGATGGGCACGATGGTGATGGTGTTCCCGTCGATCTGGTGGGGCTGGTCGCCCGACGTGAAGTTCGTGCCGTTCAGCGAGGACCCGCTGCGCAATCTCGGCCAGATGGCGATCCCGGCGGTCATCCTCGGCTGCGCGCTCTCGGCCGTCACCATGCGGCTCACGCGCACCATGATGCTGGAGGTGCTGCGCCAGGACTATGTGCGCACGGCCTGGGCCAAGGGCCTGGACGAGAAGCTGGTCGTCATGCGCCACGCGCTGCGCAACGCGCTGATCCCGGTCGTGACGCTGATCGGCCTGCAGGCGCCGCTGCTGATCGGTGGCGCCGTGATCCTGGAGCAGATCTTCGTCATTCCCGGCATGGGGCTGCTGCTGATCGACGCAGTGAGCCAGCGCGACTACCCGATCATCACCGGCGTGTTCCTGATCGTCGGCGTGGCGGTGATGCTGATCAACCTGATCGTCGATCTCAGCTACGGCGTCCTGGATCCCAAGGTGAGGTACCGCTGATGACCAGCGTCGCCGATACTGCGGCCATTGCCCCGCCGCGCCGCCAGCGCAGTGCCTTCGTCCGCTTCGTCATCCGCCTGTTCCGCGAGAAGCCGCTGGGCGCGGCCGGCGCCGTCGTCTTCATGCTGTTCCTGTTCTGCGGCATCTTCGCCGACGTGCTGGCTCCCTACGGCATGAACCAGATCAGCCCGCTCAACCGGCTGAAGCCGCCGTCGCTGCAGTTCCCGTTCGGCACCGACAATCTGGGCCGCGACATGCTCTCGCGCTGCCTCTACGGCGCACAGCTGTCGGTCATCATCGGCTTCTGCGCCGCCGGGCTCGCGACGATCATTTCCGTCGTGCTCGGCATCCTCACCGGCTATCTCGGCGGCAAGTTCGACATGGTGACGCAGCGCTTCGTCGATGCCTGGATGAGCTTCCCCGACCTGATCATCCTGATCGTCGTGGTCTCCGTGCTCGGCCCGGGCATGCCGCAGATCATCGGCACGCTGGCCCTGCTGTTCGGCATCGCCGGCTCGCGCATCATCCGCAGCGCCGTCGTCACGGTGCGCGAGAACATGTACGTGCATGCCGCGCAGTCGACCGGCGCCTCGACGTTCCGCATCCTGTGGCGCCACATCCTGCCCAATGTGATGCCGCCGGTCATCGTGCTGTTCACCACGCGCGTGGGCGTCGTGATCCTGGTCGAGTCGGGCCTGGCGTTCCTGGGGCTGGGCGTGCCGCCGCCGGCGCCGACCTGGGGCGGCATGCTGTCGGGCGCCGGCCGCACCTTCATGTACCAGGGGCCATGGCTGGCGCTGGCGCCCGGCCTGTGCCTGACCATCGTGGTCTACGCTACCAACATGTTCGGCGACGCCCTGCGCGACCTGCTCGATCCGCGCATGCGCGGCAGCCGCTGAAACCCGGACAAGCGACGGCCAACGTCGCGCACCAGGGGTACGTCCATGAAGTGAGGGAGAAGGCGATGCGCTTCCGAGATCTTGGCAAACGGCGATTGGGCAAAGGGTGGCTGGCAGGCGCTCTGGCCCTGGCATTGAGCGGCGGTGCCGCGGCCCAGGCTCCAGCCGAGAAGCCGCAATACGGCGGCACGCTCGAAGTGGGCACCATGTTCTACACGCTGTCGGCGCTGTCATGGGACCCGCACGACTGGAACTGGAAGCTGAACCATGACACCGGCCAGTTCTACGAGCAGCTCGTCGCCGGCGACCTCGACAAGAGCGTGCGCAAGGGCGGCAAGTATCCGTTCACGATCGACGCCTTCCTGCCGCCGGGCGCCCAGCGCGGCGAGCTGGCCGAGAAGTGGGAGCTGGTCCAGAATCCGCTGTCGGTGGTGTTCACGCTGCGCAAGGGCGTGATGTTCCCCGCCAAGCCGGGCGTGATGCAGGAACGCGAGCTGACCGCCGAGGACGTCGTGTTCAGCTTCAACCGGCTGCGGTCCAGCCCCAAGATGGTGCCCACCTACTTCGACTTCGTCGATCGGGTGGAAGCCCGTGACAAGCACACCGTCGTCTACCACTTCAAGGAATACAACGCCGAGTGGGATTATCGCCTCGCCTGGGGTTTCTATTCAGTGGTGACCCCGAAGGAGGTGGTCGACGCCGGCGCCAACAACTGGAAGAATGTCAACGGCACCGGCCCGTTCATGCTGACGGACTTCGTGCAGGGCAACTCCAACACCTACACCAAGAACCCCATCTATTGGGACAAGGAGACGATCGGCGGGCAGGCCTACAAGATCCCGTTCGTCGACAAGATGATTTATCGCACGATCAGGGACGAGGCGACCATGAACGCCGCCTTGCGCACCGGCAAGGTCGACATGCTCGAATCGATCAACGTGCGCCATGTCGACGAGCTCAAGAAGAGCGTGCCACAGCTCAAGTGGAGCAAGCGGCTGTCTTTCCTGGGCTCGTTCGTGGCGCTGCGCACCGACACCAAGCCTTTCGACGACGTGCGCGTGCGTCGCGCGCTCAACATGGCGATCAACAAGAAGGAGATCATCGCCGCGCACTATGTCGGGCAGGCCGAGCTCTACGCCTACCCGATGCATCCGGACTGGTCGGGCTACTTCGAGCCGCTCGACAAGCTGCCGCCGGCGGCACGCGAATTGTTCGAGTACGACCCGGCCAAGGCCAAGAAGCTGCTGGCCGAGGCCGGCTACCCCAAAGGCTTCAGCTTCAAGATGCAATACTGCGCCTGCTCGCCGGACCACACCGAGCTGGCGCCGCTGCTGGTGGCCTACCTGGAGCAGGTCGGGGTCAAGGCCGAGCTACAGCCGATGGAATATGCCGCCTTCCTGTCGGCCATGACGACCAAGAAGCACGCCGCCGGCTATCTGATGAGCAGCAGCCACACCAACCCGACGACCAGCATCCGCAAGAGCTTCGTCAGCGGCCAGACCTGGAACCCGTCGATCTATGCCGACCCCAAGGTCGACGACAGGATGGCCGAGGCCTACCTGACGCAGGACGAAGAGAAGCGCATGGAGATCCTGCGCGAGCTGACGGCCGACATCGTGGCTCAGGCACCTTATATCTGGCTGCCGACTCCCTACGCGTTCGCCGCCTGGTGGCCGTGGGTGAAGAACTACGCTGGCGAGCTCAATGTCGGCTCCCTGCGGCCGGGCCCCATCTATGCGCGCATCTGGATCGACCAGGAGCTGAAGAAGAAGATGGGATACTGACCGGCCGGCGCGTCGCGTCGAGCGCCGTTGCGCTCGACGCGACGATCGAGCCGATGAATGAACAAGGGAGGGTGACATGAAGAGAGGCTGGGGCCGATCGCTGGGCGCGATCGCATTGGGTATCGGGCTGCTGGGCGGCCAATCCGCGGCGCAGGCGCAGAGCAGCGGCAAGCCGCAATACGGCGGCACCCTGGAGGTCGGCACGGTCTACGTGACGCTGTCGGCGCTGTCGTGGGATCCGGCCGACTGGAACTGGAAATCCAACCATGACAGCGGCCAGTTCTACGAGCAGCTCTTCGCCGCCGATCTGTCCAAGAGCAAGAAGCACGGCGGCAAGCATGCGTTCTACGCCGACGCCTGGCTGCCCAGCGACGCCATACGCGGCGAGCTGGCCGAGAGCTGGCAATGGAAGGACAAGCCGCTGCGCATCGAGATCAAGCTGCGCAAGGGCATCATGTTCCCGGAGAAAGCCGGCGTGATGAAGAGCCGCGAGCTTGTGGCCGATGACGTGGTCTATGCCTACAATCGCCTGGATAGGAGCCCCAAGAAGATCGTGGGCTACTTCGATCATGTCGAGAAGGTCGAGGCCACCGACAGCCACACCGTGGTCATCACCTTCAAGGACTTCTTCGCCGAATGGGACTACCGCTTCGGCTGGGGCTATTTCTCCGGCATCTACCCGCGCGAGGTCGCCGAGGCCGGTATCGCCAACTGGAAGAACGCCAACGGCACCGGCCCCTTCATGTTGAGCGATTTCGTGGCCGGCAACTCCAATACCTACACGAAGAACCCGATCTACTGGGACAAGGTCAAGCTCGACGGAACCGAGTACAAGCTGCCGTTCCTGGACAAGGTCGTGTACCGCACGATCAAGGACGAGGCGACCTACATCACGGCCCTGCGTACCGGCAAGCTCGACATGCTCGAGAACATCCGCTGGCAGAACGTCGAGAGCCTGAAGAAGAGCGCGCCGCAGCTGCAATGGTCGCGATGGCTGAACATGAGCGGCACATTCCTGTCCTTCCTGGTCGACCAGAAGCCATTTGACGACGTGCGCGTGCGCCGAGCGCTGAACATGGCGGTCAACAAGCAGGAGATCGTCAAGGCCTACTACAACGGGCATGCCGAGCTGTTCGCCTATCCGATGCACCCCGACTACATCGGGTACTATGAGCCGCTCGACAGCATGCCCGAATCGATCAAGGAGCTGTTCACCTACGATCCGAAGAAGGCGCGCAAGCTGCTCGACGAGGCGGGCATGCCGAAGAGCTTCAGCTTCAAGGTGCAGGTCTGCTCCTGCAACCCCGACCACATGGAGCTGCTGCCGCTGGTGGCAGCCTATCTCGAGCAGATCGGCGTCAAGATCGAGATCCAGCCCATGGAGTATGCCGCGTTCCTGTCGGCGATGACCTCGCGCACCATGACCGCCGGCTACTTCATGAACAACGGCCACACCAATCCGACGACCACCATCCGCAAGAGCTTCACCACCGGCCAGCAGTGGAACCCGTCGGGCTGGTCCGATCCGGCCTTCGACAAGAAGATGGACGAGGTCTACCGCACGCGCGACGAGGAGAAGCGCCAGGAGATGCTCAAGGAGATGACGCGCGAGATGCTCGACAAGGCGCCGTATCTCTGGCTGCCGACGCCCTACGTCTACACGGCGTGGTGGCCGTGGGTGAAGAACTACGGCGGCGAGCTGCGGGCCGGCGCGGTCCGGCCCGGGCCGATCTATGCCCGCATCTGGCTCGACCAGGAGCTGAAGAAAAAGATGGGATACTGAGCGTGATCAGCCGGGCGCGCGCCACTGCGGTGGCGCACCGGCCCGAAGGGCCGGCTCCTCTGATGCCGCTGGATGATCCGGCGCTGCATGCGGGTGCGCCACTGGCGCGCCCGACAACAACATGGGGTATCGAGCGTGCCTGTCGTGTCTGAGCGAACGTTGACCATGCCCCAGCATACCCAAGCAGCGGCGGGCACGCCGCTGCTGCAGGTGCGCGACCTGGTCACCACCTTCCGCACCGAGCGCGGCAAGGTGGTGGCGGTCGATCACGTGTCGTTCGACGTCGCCGCCGGCGAGACCGTGGCGATCGTGGGCGAATCGGGCTCGGGCAAGAGCGTGACGGCGCTTTCCATCCTGCGCCTGATACCCAATCCGCCCGGCCGCATCGAGCAGGGCGAGGTGCTGTTCGACGGCCGCGACCTCCTGAAGCTCGACGATGCCGCGATCCGCGCCGTGCGCGGCGACAGCATCGCCATGATCTTCCAGGAGCCGATGTCGTCGCTGAACCCGGCACTGACGGTCGGCATGCAGGTCGGCGAGCCGGTCAACCTGCACCGCAAGGTATCGTGGGCCCGCGCCTTCGAGCGCGCCAAGGAGCTGCTGTCGAAGGTTGCCATCCCCGACGCCGGCAGCCGGCTGAACTCGTATCCGCATCAATACTCCGGCGGCATGCGCCAGCGCGTGATGATCGCGATGGCGCTGGCCTGCAATCCCAAGCTGATCGTCGCCGACGAGCCGACGACGGCGCTCGACGTGACGGTGCAGGCGCAGATCCTGGCGCTGCTCAAGCAGCTCACGCGCGAGTCCAGCTCGGCACTGATCCTGATCACGCACGACCTGGGCGTGGTGGCGCGCTACGCCGACCGTGTCGTGGTGATGTATGGCGGACGCATCGTGGAGACGGCGCCGTCGCTCGATCTCTATGCCCGGCCGCGTCATCCCTACACGCGCGGCCTGATGGCCTCGATCCCTCGCCTGGACGGCGATACCGGCAGTCGTCTGGTCCCGATCGAGGGCCAGCCGCCCGATCTCGCCAACCTGCCGCCTGGCTGCGCCTTCGCACCGCGCTGCCAGCAAGCCACCGATCGCTGCCGGCAGGAGCGGCCGCCGCTGCAGGCCGTCAGCGACCGACACTACAAGGCCTGTTTCCTCGATGCCTGACTCGCTCACGACCGAGGCCGCTGCCCGCGCGGCCGCCACCGACGGCCCGCTGCTGCGGGTCGAGGGTTTGAAGGTCCACTTCCCGGTGATGAAGGGTGTGGTGATCCAGAAGCAGGTCGCCACGGTCAAGGCCGTCGACGGCGTCTCCTTCACGCTCGACCGCGGCGAGACCCTGGGCCTGGTGGGCGAGAGCGGCTGCGGCAAGTCGACGACCGGGCTCGCCATCCTGCGCATGCTGACGCCGACGGCCGGCCGCATCGTCTTCGAGGGCGAGGACATCGCGACCCACGACAAGGGCCGCATGCGCAAGGTGCGCCGGCGCATGCAGATGGTCTACCAGGACCCCTACGGCTCGCTCGATCCGCGCATGAAGGTGGGCGACATCGTGGGCGAGCCGCTGGTGGTGCACGGCGTGGCCGGCGACAGGGCGGCCTATCGCGCCCGCATCGCCGAGCTGATCCGCATGGTCGGCCTGCTGCCCGACATGGCCGAGCGCTACCCGCACGAGTTCTCCGGCGGCCAGCGCCAGCGCATCGGCATCGCGCGCGCGCTGGCGCTGAACCCCAGCCTGATCATCTGCGACGAGCCGGTATCGGCGCTCGACGTCTCGATCCAGGCCCAGGTCGTGAACCTGTTTATGGAGCTGCAGGAGCGGCTGGGGCTGGCCTACCTGTTCATCGCCCACGACCTTTCCGTGGTGCGTCACATCAGCAACCGCATCGCCGTGATGTATCTGGGCCGCATCGTCGAGATCGCCACCCGCGACCAGCTCTACAGGGAGCCGATGCATCCCTACACTCAGGCGCTGATGGCAGCGGTCCCGATCCCCGACCCGGCACTGGAGGCCACCCGGCCGCAGCAGATCATATCAGGCGAGGTGCCCAGCGCCCTGCGCCCGCCGCCCGGCTGCCGCTTTCATCCGCGCTGCCCGCGCGCCATGGACGCCTGCCGCACGCAGGATCCCGACCTGCGCGACCGCGGCGACGGCCGCGCCGTGGCATGTCATCTGCACGGATAATGAATAATTCATATCCTGCGAGTCTTGTCTGAGGTTTGAATGATACATATATTTCGCATAGTGCGATGAGGAATTCCTATGCGGGTATCCACTGCAGAGTTCATCAAAAATTATGGCTCCCTGGCGGATCACGCGCTCATTGAGCCGGTGACGATAACCAAGAACGGTCGCGACCGGCTGGTATTGCTCTCAGCCAACGAGTACGAGCGCCTGAGGCGGCGCGACCAGCGTGCGTTTGCTGCGGAGGAGCTCAATGAAGCCGAGCTCGACGCGATCGCCCGAGCCGAGGTTCCTGCCGAGCACGGACCGCTCGATGATGAGCTGAAAGACTGGCGTCCGTGAATTGGCCGGCGCCGCAGCCAGGCTTGGTCATTCGCTACGCCTATCTGTGGCAGCACCAAGCTCTTGTCCGACAGCAGGAAGGAACGAAGGATAGGCCCTGTGCAGTCGTGCTTGCCGCTCGCGACGACAATGCGACTGAGCGCGTGTACGTCCTGCCAATCACGCATGCAGAACCACGCCCTCCTCAGGAGGGCATGGAAATCCCTGGGCCGGTAAAGACACGCCTCCGTCTCGACGAAGAGCGCTCGTGGATCATCGTGACAGAGGGCAATGTCTTCACGTGGCCCGGCCCAGACCTGCGCCCATTGGCGGGCCATGGACCTGCAAGCGTCGCCTATGGATTCCTGCCGCCAAGATTCTTCAGGGTCGTACGAGATCGCTTCGTCGACTGTGCGCGTGCTCGCCGCGCAAAGCTCACTGTTCGAGACGAGTGGACGCGCTGACCACGACGGCTCGTTCAGTGTGTGCCGGTTTGTTGCTCAATCTGGCTGCCCGCGGAGGCATCCCCTCCAGTACCGGCCGCTTCGTCGGTTCGTGCCCTTTCACGTTGACGCTCCATCCGGCGCGCCAACTTTCTCAGCATCGATGCGGCCACCGCTGCGTGATCACCCTCGACCAGCTCTCTCTTCAACACTTCGGTCTTGAGCTGCTTCTCCAGGAAATCTTCCGTCACTTTCACGCCAGGGAATACACGCCGCAGCTCGCGACGTAGCAGCTTAAGCATTGGCTCGCTGAGGAGAGTAGCTGCAAGAGCATACCGGCTTGTAGCCTGCCTCTGCTCAAAGAACTCAGTAAGCCTATCCTTCGCGAAGCCTTCACGGCTGAGACTCTCGAAACATTCGATCAAGGCCGCATCTCGTGATGGCGTGTTCAGCAACTCCATTTCCGCGACAAGAGTAAAGCCGATTGGCTGGGAAAACTCGACTCGATATATGCGCCAGACCGCTCCATTGGTCAGGGCAATCCATTCACTGCCCTGGTTTGCGGCATAGTCTACCGCTTGCTTGACATGTTGATCCTTGAGCTCGACACCGATGGCCTTGACTTCGATCAAGCAACACAGCGTGCCACCAAGCTTGATGGCGAGATCACAGTACGTGCCTCGTATGGCAAACTCTGTTGTGATCTCGACATATTTTTCATAGCCCAGGACGTCGGCTAGAAAATCCGCAATGATGACGGCGGTATCGGACTCGCTGACATCGCGCCTTTTCGCCGCGGCAAATATCTGCTGATACCGCCTGATCCCTGCAACCACCCGATCGTGCACGCGCTTGGGCACACTCATGACCGCTCCCCCAACGTGTAGTTCGTTGGGCAGACACTATCTGAGCCGAGGTTGAACCCGCAACATTCGAAACTGGAACGACCCCAGATGATAGAAGCCATTTCAACCAGCTCAACTCATGCCCGGCGGCGCGAAGAAGCAGCGGCGCACGCCGTTGGGCTGGTGGCAGCGCCAGAAGCGGCCGTCCTCGCTGGGCAGCGTGTCGACATAGGGCACGACCTCGCCGGTGGGTGCGATCAGCCAGCCCGGCGCCGTCGGCTCGACCTGGTTGGCGGGGATCGGCACGCAATCTTCCTTGCCGCAGCACCATTCATTGGTCAGCGGACTGCGGTAGCCGCCTTTAGCGATCCAGTCATGGTCATCATGCGCCTGCGCGCATGAGCCGAGCCAGCCATCCGGCGGCGCGACCATCGCCAGCATCGTCAATCCCACGACCACAGCACCATGATTGAGCATCATCGCGCCCTCCGTCGACCGCGGTGAGGACCGCGCCCAGTCTATCCGGTTCTGCGTCCACGTCACCTACGACGGTTCGACCGCCATCGAAGCAATGCACCGCCCGGGCGCAAGGCATGATGATAGGGTCGCCGCGTTCATCAACCGACACTGCATGGAGACGATGATGCCCGGCACCTCCACCACCGCCGCGACCGGCAGCCTCGCCCTGGCCGTCACCTGGGAGGCGCGGCGCGGCGAAGCCGACGCCGTGGCCGACATCCTGCGCCGCATGGCCAGCGCCGTCCGGCAGAAGGAGCCCGGCGTGCTGCGCTTCGAGCCGCATCGCTCGCCGGCCGACGATCACGTGTTCTTCCTGTACGAGCTCTTCGTCGACCAGGCGGCATTCGAAGCGCATCAGCAGACCGAGCACTTCAAGAGCCTCGTCGTCGAGCAGGGCCTGCCGAAGCTGGCGCGGCGCGAACGGACCCCCTTCACGCCGCTGGCCGCCGCCTGAGATGCGCCGGCCCGGTCACGAAAAGGACGCGCCGCTGTTCCGTCGCGTGCGCTATCAACTACGCTGTGGTTGTCCGTGCCCATATCGCGATGGCTCTTCTGGCGTCGGTCCCGCTCCTGGCCGGGGTCGGCGCCGCCTGCGCGCAAGGCCGGCCGGCCGTCGATTGGATCGCCGATCCCCGCACGCGCTGCCGGGTGTGGAACGCCGAGCCGCAGCCCAACGAGTCGGTCACGTGGAGCGGCGCCTGCCGCGACAGTTATGCGCAAGGCGTCGGCACGCTGCAGTGGCTGGAGAACCAGCGCCCCACCGAGCGGTTCGACGGCGGCATGGAACGCGGGCGCCCCAACGGCCGCGGCGTCTACACATGGCCCGACGGCTCGCGCTATGAAGGCGAGTTCCGCGACGGCTACCGCACCGGCCGGGGCGTGCAGACCTGGATGGATGGCGCGCGCTACGACGGCGAATACCGCAACGGCAACCTGAGCGGCCGCGGGGTGTACACGTGGCGCGACGGCGGCCGCTACGAAGGCGAGTTCCGCGACAGCCGCTTCAATGGCCAGGGCGTGCGCACCTGGCCCAACGGCGATCGCTATGAAGGCGCGTTCCGCGACGGCAAGGAGAACGGCCACGGCGTCTACACCTGGGCCAACGGCGAACGCTACGAAGGCGAATGGCGCGACGGCAAGGCCCACGGCACCGGCACCAAGACGGCGCGCCAGGGCCGCGTGTTCTCGGGAGAATGGGCCGACGGCTGCTTCCGTGACGGCGCCCGCTGGGCCACGGCGGGCGTCACGCGTCAGGCATGCGGCTTCCGCTGAGTCCTCAGTCGCCGGTCCAGTTGCGTACCGGGCCGGTGTCGATGTGGATGAAGCCTGAGCGATAGAGCCCGATGCCGCCGGCGCCGCATTGCCGCGCGATCTCGCCCAATGCCGAGACCGCAATGCCCGCGACCGTGAAGTCGACCGCCTTGGCCGCGATATGAAGGCTGTTCTCGGCAACGTCGAAGCCCGCCAGGTGAAGCATGTGGTTCGTCTGCCAGGAGCGGTAGCCGCTCAGCACGCGCAGCGGTTGGCCGATCTGCGACTGCACGCGCGCCAACAGATCGAACAGGGCAGGATCGATCGGCTTTATCTCGCCGGTGCGAAAGTCGCGCAGCAGCCGGTTGAGCCGGGCCAACCCATCGTCGTGGTAGCGCTCGCCATCGGCGAAGACATCCGAGAACGACTCGCCGGTCTGCGCCACCACCAGGTTCAGATGCTTGGGCTTTAGGCTCACCGACAGGCTCTCGGACCGCACCGACGGTCCGCGCGCATGGGCCGATGGCGATGCCATCGCCAGAGCGAGCGCGGCGCCACCGAGGCCCGCCAGGGCGGCTCGCCGCCGCACCGCACCGTTTGCTGATCGTGTCGTCATCGAAGGCCTACCGCAGCCGGGTCAACGAGCTGCCGGAAAGGAACCGGCTCAGCATCCAAGCGGCGGAGTGTGGCGCGTGTGAGACCCGCCAGTGATAAAGCAGTGATCCCTGCGGTGGTGCGTCAGGCGCCGGTCCAGTGTCGCGGCGGGCCTGTATCGATATGCACGAAGCCGGAGCGGTAGATGCCGATGCCGCCGGCGCCGCATTGCTGGGCGATCTCGCCGAGCCTCGCGGCCGCCATGCCGGGCACCGTGAAGTCGACCGCCTTCGCCGCGACATGCTGGCTGTTCTCGGCCACGTCGAAGCCGACCAGGTACATGAAGCGGTTCGTGCGCCAGGAGCGATAGCCGCTCAGCACGCGCAGCGGCTGGTCGATATAGGATTGCACGCGCGCCATCAGATCGAGCAGGGCCGGATCGATCGGCTTGACCTCGCCGCTCTGATAGTCGCGCAGCAGCCTGTTGAGGCGCGCCAGCTTGGCTTTGTCGTAGCGGCTGCCCTCGGCAAAAACGTCCGAGAACGTCTCGCCCGTCTGCGCGGCGATGAGATTCAGAGACCTGGGCGCAGCGTCTGCCCGCGTTCCGTCGTCGACGGCGGGATCGCGCAACGCAGTCGACAGCCCGATCGTCGCCGAGAAGGCCGCTGCGCCCGCCAGGCCCGACAAAGCGGCACGCCGCCGGATCAGGCCGCCGGCCGGCGCGGCCCGAGTCGACGGCCGCCACCGCGTGTCCGCATCGAGGCGGATATCGGCGGCCGGTCGGCTGGGCATCGGGGCGCTCGGCTCCGGCATGTGCATGGTGATCCTGCTGGAGACGTCGCGATTTTACATGGCGTGGCCGAGACACCGCAACCGCACACGCCATGTCGAGACGCTTCTCGCTGCAGGCCTCGAACGACGTCAGACCGATATCACGCGTCCAGCGCGGCCGCGGGACTATTGCATATTGCAGGGCGCCGCTGCCGCACCTGCCGTCATCCCGAGCGCAGCGAGGGATCTCCCGGGAATAGCGCACTGTGCGCCTTCCCGCAGGAGATCCCTCGCTTCGCTCGGGATGACAGCGACGATACTTGCGATAGCCTCGCCCGCAGCCGGGATTTGCGTCACCGAAGAAACGTCACATCTGCAGCGATGCTAGATGCGGCCCGATCGCACGACCGCCGTTCCGTAGACGGATGATTCCGGATAGGACTCGCGGTCCTTTCGTGCAGGAGGCTTTCGATGTTCGCCCCCGTCGCCCGGGCCCTGGTGCAGAAATACGGCGGCAGCGCCGACGATCCGCTGCCGATGACCGTCTTCGATTCCGACGGCAACCCGGTCGATGCCAACGACCGCTCGGCCATCCGCTTCGCCCGCTTCCGCTGGTCAGGCTGGTGGCTGCTGGAGCCGTATCAGGCCGGCCAGTCGATCACCGACTATGTCCTGGAAGCGACGGCTGCCGCGGGCAAATGGTCGGTATCCATCTCGGCGCTGTCCAACAGCGGCACCGTGATCGCCATCAAGACCGACGGCGAGATCTCGACACCGGTTGCGGCCTTCGCCACCAAGCTGGCGATCAAGCTCAAGGGTTGAACCAGAATACAACTTTCGGTTTATTTTCCATACCATAATTCGTTCTATAGTCGTTCTCCACTCAAACGGGCGGAGATCGGTGATGGTCGCGCGTGTGCGCACGGTGGCGTTCCAGGGCATCGACGTGGTGCCGATCGACGTGCAGGTCCAGATCGCGGGCGGCTCGCCCAACTTCATGCTGGTCGGCCTGCCCGACAAGGCGGTCGGCGAGAGCCGCGAGCGCATCCGCGCCGCGCTGGCGGCGCTCGGCCTCGCCCTGCCGCCGCGGCGCATCACCGTGAACCTCTCGCCCGCCGATCTGGCCAAGGAAGGCAGCCACTACGACCTGCCGATCGCGCTCGGCCTGATGGCCGCCATCGGCATCATCCCGACCGATCTGGTCGAGAGCTACGTGGCGCTGGGCGAGCTGGCGCTGGATGGCGCGCTGACACCGGTGGCCGGCGTGCTGCCGGCCGCCATGCATGCCGCCAGTCATGGCCGCGGCATCGTCTGCCCGGCGGCGTGCGGCGGCGAGGCGGCATGGGGCGGCTTCGAGTCCGTCGACCCAGCCGGCGAGGACGATACAGCTGCCGGGCGGCGCGCCGCGCGCTGCGGCGAGGTCGTGGCGGCGCCCTCGCTGCTGGCGCTGATCAACCATTTCAAGGGCACGCAGGTGCTGGCGGCGCCGCAGGCCATGCTGGCCGCCGACGATGGCCGCTATCCCGACCTGCGCGACGTGAAGGGCCAGGAGAGCGCCAAGCGCGCGCTGGAGGTGGTGGCTGCCGGTGCGCACAACCTGCTGTTGACCGGGCCACCGGGTGCCGGCAAGTCGATGCTGGCGGCCCGCCTGCCGGGCCTGCTGCCGCCGCTGGAGCCCGACGAGGCGCTGGAGGTGAGCATGGTCCAGTCGATGGCCGGCCAGCTTGGTGAAGGCAAGCTGACGCGCCGCCGCCCCTTTCGCGATCCGCATCACTCGGCGAGCCTGGTGGCGCTGGTCGGCGGCGGCATGCGGCCGCGTCCCGGCGAGGTGTCGCTGGCGCATCACGGCGTGCTGTTCCTGGATGAGCTGCCGGAGTTCAACCCCTCGGCGATCGAGGCGCTGCGCCAGCCGCTGGAGACCGGCCGTGTGACGGTGGCGCGCGCCAACGCGCATGTCACATACCCGGCGCGCTTCCTGCTGGTCGCCGCCATGAACCCCTGCCGCTGCGGTCATCTCGCCGATGCCACGCGCGCCTGCGGCCGCGCCCCACGCTGCGGCGCCGACTATCAGGGCCGCATCTCGGGGCCGCTCTATGACCGCATCGATCTTGCCATCGACGTGCCGCCGGTGGCGCCCGCCGATCTCGCGCTGCCGCCGCCCGCCGAGTCGACGGCCGACGTCGCGGCGCGCGTCCTGGCGGCGCGCGCCCGCCAGCGTCAGCGCTTCGCCGAGCTCGCCCGCAGCAACCCTTCATTGATGGCCGGCGTTCGGCCGCACGCCAACGGCCAGGCCGACGGCGAGCTGCTGACCGCCATCGCCACGCCCGATGCCGACGGCCGCGCGCTGCTCGCCCGCGCCGTCGAGCGCCTGAACCTGTCGGCACGCGGCTATCACCGCGTGCTGCGTGTCGCCCGCACGCTTGCCGACCTCGACGCCAGCGACAGTGTGCGCCGCCTGCACATCGCCGAAGCGCTATCCTGGCGCCGCATGCAGCCCCGTGCAGCGGCCGCGGCCTGAGGTGCGCGAGCGGCAGCGATCAGGAACGCGAACGACTACTTTTCCGATCGAGGTCAACCATGACCGGATGGGGTTTTTCTGGTCTCCTCCCCCTGCCGACCTCACCCGTCGCGACGCGCCCGCCTTCCGGGTTGAGCTGCGCGCGCAGCCAGGCAGCGAAGGCCGTCAACGCCGGATCGTCATCCAGGCGGGCTTCATACTGCAGAACGAAGTGACGTCGCGTCGGCCGGGCCCGTGGATCGGCGACAACGATCATGCGTCGGGCGAGATCCGGCCCCAGCAGCGCCTCGATCGCCATGGCAAAGCCCAGCCCCGCCTCGGCGGCCTCGATCGCAAGCCCGATGCTCTCGAAGCTGCTGCCACCCTGCGCCGGGATCGAGGCCATGCCGATATGGTCGAGCCAGCGCCGCCAGTCATCGGGCCGCGGGCGCGCATGCAGCAGCGGCACGGCGCCAAAGTCGGGCGCGCCCTGCTTCATCCACCTCGGCGCGCAGACCGGCACCGTGGCGATCGGCACCAGGGCCTGCGTCACGAGGCCGGCACGCGGTGCCGCGTCCGCCACCGCGATGACGGCGTCGTAGCGGCCCGGCAGCAGATCCAGCGGATTGAGGCTGGTGTGCAGGTCGATCTCGAGCGTGGGATGCGCCGCGCGCAGGGCCGGCCACAGCGGCAGCAGAAGCCGGGAGGCGAAGAAGCCGTAGACTCCGACCGAGAGCCGCCGCAGGCGGCGCAGCTTCACGCCGCTGGTGGCATCGGCGATACGGTCGAGCCCTTCGCGCGTCGCTTGCGCCAAGGCGGCGCCGGCCGTCGTCAGCTCCAGCCCCGTCGCGCGGCGCAGGAAGAGCGGCTTGCCGAGCTCGGCTTCCAGCGCGCGCACATGACGGCTCACGGCGCCCGGCGTGACGCCAAGCTCGCCGGCCGCGCGCGTCACCGAGAGATGGCGGGCCGCGGCCTCGAAGGCGCGGACGGCGTGAAGCGGCGGCAGGCGGCGCCAGGACATCCGTTGAGTATGACTCAAAGCTCAGGGCGAACAAGTCGTTTGCCAGGCCTGCAGCGCAAGCCTAAGGCTTCCGCCATCAACTGCGTGAGACCTCGACCAGGCTTTGCGACGATGAGCGCCTATCATGAATGACGTCCGACCGACCGCCGATTTCGCACCGCTTGCCTCGCGCCGCGCTTCGGCGGCGCGTGCCGGGGCGCTGGCGCCGACCTGCCGTGGACTGAACTACTACACGATCGACGGCAGCCTGCGCGATCTGCTGCCGCTCTACATGGACGAGCCGCTGCTGGCGCACCTGACGCCACATCTTCGCGAGATGGGCGAGCTTGCCGGCAACCGGCTGCACGATCTTTCAGACGCGTGCGAGCGCCACCCGCCGGTCCTGCACGGACGCGACAGCTACGGGCGCGACGAGGAGTGGCTCGAGTACCACCCCGCCTACCGCGAGATGGAGGCGATCGCCTTCGGCCGCTTCGGCATGCATGCGCTGACCCACCGCGGCGGCGTGATGGGCTGGCCCGAGCCCATGCCGCCGCTGGCCAAGTATGTCTTCCACTATCTTTTCGCCCAAGCCGAGTTCGGCCTGCTCTGCCCCGTCAATCTCACCGACAGCTCCTCCGAGCTGGTGCGCCGGTTCGGCAGCGAGGCCGTGCGCGCGCGCTACCTCGACCTGATGTGGAGCCAGGATCTCTCCCGCCTCCACCGCTGCGCGCAGTTCATGACCGAGAAGGCGGGCGGCTCCGATGTCGGTGCCGGCGACCTCCTGGCCGCTCGCGAGGGCGACCACTGGCGGCTGTGGGGCGAGAAGTGGTTCTGCTCCAACGTCGATGCCGAGCTCGCTGTGCTGCTGGCCCGGCCCGAGGGCGCGCCCGCCGGCGGCCGCGGGCTGGGCCTCTTCCTCATGCCCAAGACGCTGGCGGACGGCACGCGCAACGCCTATCGCATCGTGCGGCTGAAGGACAAGCTCGGCAGCCGCACCATGGCGAGCGGCGAGATCGTGTTCGAAGGCGCCGTGGCATACCAGCTCGGCGCGCTGGACCAGGGCCTGAAGCAGATGCTGGTCATGGTGAACTCCAGCCGCGTCTCGCACCTGGCGCGCGCCGCCGGCATGATGCGCCGGTGCCTGAACGAAGCGCTGCAGGCGGCACGCCACCGCAATGCCTTCGGCAAGGCCGTCGTCGACCATCCGCTGATGCGCCGCCAGCTGCTGAAGCTCATGGTGCCGACCGAGCAGGCGCTGTCGGCCCTGCTGCACGCCGCGACCGCGCCCGAGGCGGCGTTGCGGCTGATCACGCCGATCGCCAAGTACCGCGCCTGCCGCGACAATGTCACGGTGGCGACCGGCGCCATGGAGGCGAGAGGCGGCAACGGCTACATCGAGGACTGGCCCAATGCGCGGCTGGTGCGCGACGCCCATCTCGGCCTGATCTGGGAGGGCACCAGTAACATCAACGCGCTCGATGCCGTGCAGCGTGCCGTCGGCAAGGCGAAGGCGCATGTCGCCCTGCGTGACGACCTGGCGGACCGGCTGGAAAAGGCGTCCGGTTTGCCGGGCCAGTTCCGCACCCGGCTTGAGGGCGCCATCGCCCAGGCTTTCCGCCTGGCCGAGGAGGTGGCGGCCCACCCCGCGCACGAACGCTTCTGCCGCATGGCCGCGGGCAGGCTCTATCACGCCACGACGGCCGCCGTGCTGGCCAGCGAAGGCCAGCGGCTGGGAGCGGCGGGCGGCGATGCCAGGCGCCTGCTGCTGTCACGCTTCGTGCTGGAGCATCGCCTGCAGCCCGACCAGCCGGCCTCGCTCGAGGCGCAGCGCTGGGAGGACGAAGCCACCGACCTGCTGCTGGCAGATGCGCCGGTGCCGCTGGCGCAGGCGGCGGCGCTGCTGATGAGGTGATGGGCATGGATGTGAAGCTGGAACGCGAGCTGGCGCGGCTGATCGCCACCATGCGCCGCGACGGCCGCCAGCAGAGCGGGCTCGAGACGCGCCTGGTGCCGCCGGACAAGGACACGGCCTACCGGGTGGCGCGCCTGGTCGAGGAAGAGCTCGCCTTGCCGGTGGTCGGCTGGAAGATCGCGGCCATGAAGGAGGAGCTGCAGCGGCAGCTGCGGACCGACTCGCCTATCTATGGCCGCGTCTATGCCCGCAAGACATCGCCCGCCAGCGTCGAGCACGCGCGGCAATGCAGCCCCATCCCGGAGGCCGAGTACCAGGCGCTGCTGGGCGCCGACCTGCCGCCGCGCACCAAGCCCTACACGCGCGCCGAGGTGACCGAAGCCGTGGCCTCGCTGCACCCGGGGCTCGAGCTGGCGCAATGCAGCTTCATCCACGACGCCAGCTTCCCGCCGCTGCCCGCCATCCTGGCCGATGGCGCAGGCTCGGGCACCATCGTCTACGGGCCGCCGATCCTGGACTGGCGGACACGCGACATCGCGGGCCAGGAGGTCGTGCTTTCCTGCGACGGGCAGCCGCGCCGCCGGGGCACGGCAGGCGCAGCCCTGGACCACCCCATGGTGCCGCTGACCTGGCTTGCCAACGAGTTGTCGCGCACCGGCATCGGCCTCAAGGCCGGCCAGATGGTCAGCACCGGAACCCTCACCGGCATGCTCCGCCCCAAGGCCGGCGAGACCTATGCCGCCGATTTCGGTCCCTTCGGCAGCGTCACGGCCCGCTACACCTGATCGGCGATGATCCCCGGCACCGCTTCCGGGAGCGACCGTCGACTTCTCACCGTCATCCCGAGCGCAGCGAGGGATCTCCCGCGAATGGAGTCTCGGCTTTCAGGAGATCCCTCGCTGCGCTCGGGATGACACCTGTATTGCAGCCGCAGGAGAGGATTGGGCTACTGCAGCCCTTTGATCTCGCGCTCCGCTTTCAATGCCCGCAACGCCCGGCGCAGGCCTTCGGCGGTGCGGTCGATATCGGCGCCGTCATGCACCGCCGACACCAGCCCGCCGGGGCTGGGCATCACGTCGACACCCTCGGTCATCAGCGCCATGCGGATCTTGCCGACCAGCGCGTTGTCGCGCGCCCCCTTCAGCCCCCTGAAGCCGAGCTTGTGGGGGTCGAACGTCGCCGGGTCGACCGGCACGCCGTTGGGATTGGCGAAGATGTGGAACGACGAGGCGTCGCCGTAGACGCCCCAGGGCACGCCCTCCTCGACCAGCACCTGGCGCATGGCATCGCGCAGGCGCGCGGTCGTGGCGCTGGCGCGCGCGCAGGCATCCGAGGAGGCGACGATCTGCAGCGCCGCCACCGCCGCGGCGGCCGACAGCGGGTTGGCGTTGTAGGTGCCCTGATGCCCGACCTTCTCGCGCTTGCTGGCGCGCGTGGCGGCGAAGTCGAGCAGGTCCATGATGTCCCGACGGCCGGCGACGGCGCCGCCGGGCAGTCCACCCGCGACGATCTTGGCGAGGATGCAGAGATCGGGCGTGATGCCCAGCGCGCCCTGGGCGCCGCCCGAGGACCAGCGGAAGCCGGTGATCACCTCGTCGAAGATCAGCAGCACGCCGCGCCGCGCCGTGACCTCGCGCAGGGCCTGAATGAAGCCGGGTGGCAGCGGCACCTGCCCCCAGGAGGCGCCCGATGGCTCGAGGATCACCGCGGCGATGTCGTCGCGCTCCTCCAGGAGCTGCACCGTGGGCGCCACGTCATCGGTCGGCATCACGATCGACAGGTCGACGATCGAAGGCAGCACGCCTACCGGCACGCCGCCGTCGTAGTGCGACACGGCGCCGGCCACGACCTGATCGTGCCAGCCGTGGAAATGCCCCATGAACCGCACGATCTTCAGCTTGCCGGTGAAGGCGCGCGCCAGCCGCAGCACCATGTGCGAGGCCTCGGTGCCCGAGGACGTGAACCGCACCTTCTCGGCGCAGGGCACGAGCTGGGTCACCAGCTCGGCCCAGCGCACCTCCAGCTCGTGCGAGGCGCCCAGATGTGTGCCCAGCGCCGCCTGCCGCTGCACCGCCTCGACCATCGCCGGGTGGCCGTGCCCCAGCAGCAGCGCGCCGTGGCCGCCGAAATAGTCGACGTACTCATGGCCGTCGACGCACCATTTGCGCGAGCCCTGGGCCCGCTGCACATAGAGCGGATAGGGGTCGAGATTGCGCGTGTCGTGGGTGATGCCGCTGGGAAACAAGGTGCGCGCCCGGTCGAACAAGGCCGCCGAGGCGGGCGTGCGGGCACGGTAGTCGGCGACGATCGTCGAGTTGGTCGGCGCGTCGGCAGGCATCGCCATGGGTCAGTCTCCGGATGGGCTGAAATACCGGCAGGAGACTACGGCCTGGCCTCGGCAACCGACAAGCGGCCTCGGCGCACGCCTGCGTTGAGGCGCCGGGCACCGGGCGCGACGCGCGGCCACGGTGGAGATGCCGGCCGAGGCAGGCTATGATGCCGTCATGCGCTTCCTGCTTGCCATCGCCGTTGCTGCCGCGTCCCTGCTGCCGCTGACCGCCCTGGCGCAGGACCGGCAACAGGCGCCCACCCTGAAGGTCGAGATCGACGGCGAGACGGTCGCGATCCCGACGCCGTTCGGCTATTGCGACCTCGATCCGGCCGAGCCGCGCGACAAGCTGCTGATCGATGGGCTCGACCGGCTCACCCGCCAGGATCGCGTCCTGCGGCGCTTGTCGCCGTGCGACGAGCTGAAAGCCTGGCGTGCGGACAAGGCCCGGCGCGACGCGGTCGAGGTCGTTCAGTTCCTGCACGCCGCCCGTCTGGGCGACGTCGACGACGACCGGGAAGAATTCCTGCATCACGCTGTGCCGGGCGATGCCGCGGGCAAGGCCCAGGTGCTCAAGCAGGCCGCCCAGGGCTTCCCCTCCGGCCTGACCGAAGGCGACTTCAGCACCATCGGCCTGATCGAGCGCACCGAGCGGGCAGCGATCCAGGCGCAGGCAGCCATGGCCCGCGTCAACGGTGACAGCCAGCGGCTGATCGCCGTGACGGCCATCACGGCGGTCGGCCCGGTGCCGGTCATCGCCCAGGTGCTGACGCCGTATGAGGACGGGTCCGAGCTCGACTGGATGCTGCGCGACGCCCATGAGCACGTCGACCGGCTGCTCAGCGCCAACGGTGAGGATTCGCAGCGCTTCCAGGGCCGCGCGCCGCGGGCGCAAGACCCGCTGCCGGGCGATGTGGCGACGCGCAAGACCCGCACGCCGCGGGAGCGCACCCCGGGCTTCTTCGACCACAATGGCGGCTACATCGCACTCGGCCTGGTGGTCGGCGGCGCCTTGCTGATCGCCATCGGCATGGTGGCCGCCCGCCGGCTGCGGCCGGCGCCGTAGGCCTATCGCGCCGCCCGGCGCGGCAGCAGCCGCAGGGCTTCGCGGTTGGTGGGCGACAGGCAGCGCGCGATCGCATCCCGCCAAGGCATCCAGACATAGCGCTCGTGCTCGGCCGGCGACAGGCGCACCGCGCACCGCGCCGGCACCAGCGCCGAGAACGTGTGCTCGACGTTGTGGGTGACGTCGGGCGCATAGCGGTGCCGCCATGCCGGCCAGATCGTGTAGCGGTTGACCCAATGCCACGCCTGCAGCGAGCCGGCATCGATGCCGGTCTCCTCGAGCAGCTCGCGATGGGCCGTGTCGCGCAGCGTGGCGTCGCAGGCTTCACGGGCGCCCGTGACCGACTGCCACCATCCGCGGCGCCCCACGCGCAGCAGCAGCAGCACCTGCAGGTCGGACGTGTGCACGATGACCAGCACCGATTCAGGCAAGGCGAAGGTCATGGGTTCTCCGAAACATGAACGATGTTAATATAGATCGGCGCACCGTGGCGAAGAGAGGATTGCATGAGCGTCTTGAGTCATTCCATCACCGCCATGGCGCTATCGGCGACGCTGTTCGTCGGCGGCCATTTCCTGCTCTCGCATGGGCTGCGCCGGCCGCTGGTGGCGGCGCTGGGCGAAGGCGGCTTCCGCGGCCTCTACACGGTCGTCGCCTTCATTGGGCTGGGATGGATGATCTGGGCGCACAAGACGGCGCCCTACGTCGCGCTGTGGGGCAATCCCCTGTGGGCGCGCCACCTGCTGGTGCTGATCATGCTGGTGGCGGTGTTCTTCTTCATGCTCGGCATGACCACGCCGAGTCCGGGCGTGGTCGGGGCCGAGACACGCCCGATGTCCTACGATGGCGGCCTGGGCATCCACGCCATCGTGCGGCATCCCGGCCTGTGGGGCTTCGCGCTGTGGGGCGTCGGCCACCTGATCGCCAACGGCGACGTCGCCACCGTGATCCTTGCCGGCGGCATCGCGCTGCTGGCGTTCGGCGGCATGCTCGGCATCGATGCCCGCAAGCGCCGCGCGTTTCCCGAAATCTACGGCCGTTTCCTGGCGCACACGTCGAACATCCCGTTCGCGGCGCTGGCCGCCGGCAAGGTGCGGCTCGACTGGTCGAAGATCGGCCTCTGGCGCCTTGCCCTGGCGCTGGCGGTCTACCTGGTGCTGCTGTTCACCCACCGCTGGTTCATCGGGCTGAGCGCGCTGCCGGTTTGAAAGCACGACCCGCCGCCACCGTGTCATCCCGAGCGCAGCGAGGGATCTCCCGAGGATTGAGGCTCCTTGCGCAGGAGATCCCTCGCTGCGCTCGGGATGACAGCTAATGCCTCACGCCACCGGATAGGGCGCGAACCGGCTACGATGCGCGTCGATGGCAAGTGTGCGGCCGATGGGCGGAAAGGCCCGTTGCGGACATGCCGGCCGCTCGCAGACCTTGCAGCCGACGCCGATCGGCGTGGCCGCCTCGGGGTCGTTGAGGTCGAGGCCCTTGGCGTAGACCAGCCGCGCGGCGTGGCGCACGTCGCAGCCCAGGCCGATGGCGAACGTCTTGCCTGGCGCGCCATAGCCGCCATGGCCACGCGCGACGGTGCGCGCGATCCAGAGATAGGTGCGCCCATCGGGCATGCGCGCGAGCTGCGTCAACACGCGGCCCGGCTGTGTGAACGCCTCATACACGTTCCACAGCGGACACGTGCCGCCCACGCGCGAGAAATGAAAGTCCGTCGCCGACTGGCGCTTGGACATGTTGCCGGCACGATCGACACGCACGAAGAAGAAGGGCACGCCGCGTGCTCCGGCTCGCTGCAGCGTGCTCAGCCGATGGCAGATGGTCTCGAAGCCGACACCGAACTGCCGCCCGAGGCGCTCGATGTCGTAGCGCAGCGCCTCGGCAGCACGCAGGAAGGCGCCATAAGGCAGGATCAACGCGCCGGCGAAATAATTCGCCAGCCCGATGCGCGCCAGGGTCTGTGCCTCATCGCCCGAAAAGGCCGCCTCGTCGGCGATGCGATGCAATGCGGCGCCCATTTCGAGAAAGGCGAGCTGCGTCGCCATCTGGAAGGCCTGCTGGCCCGGCCGCAGGTGTGCCGACAGATGCAGCACCCGGCTGGCCGGATCATAGCGGCGCTGCACGCCCTCGCCCGCCGCATCGCCGGCATTGATCGCGACACGTACCCCGTGGCGGCGCGCCAGATAGTCGGCAAGGCCTGTGTTCACGACGCCGGCGGCCAGTCCCGCGGCGGCATGCAGATGCTCGGCCGCGTCGTCCAGCTCGGCGATATGGTTGTGTCGGGCATAGAAGAAGTCACGTACCTCTTCGTACGGCATGGGCGGTGGCGCCGTGGCCTGCCAATCGTCGCCCAGGCGCATGGCCATGGCCTCGGCCCGATCCACGGCCGCACGGTAGCGCCGATGCAGCGACAGCAGCGCACGGCCAACCGCCGGCATGTTGGCGGCCAGCTCGCGGGTCTCCGCCATCGAGACGGCCTCGCCGCTGCCGGCGTCGGGCAAAGCATCACGCAGGTCGGCGATCAGCCGCGCCTCCTCGCCTTCGGAGAAGAGCTGCACGTCGACGCCGAAGACCGCGTTGAGGCGCAGCAGCACAGGCACGGTCAGCGGCCGCTGGTTCTTCTCCAGCTGGCTGAGATAGCTCGCCGACAGCTCGAGCGCGTCGGCGAGCGCAACCTGGGTCAGGCCGCGCTCCTCGCGCAACCGGCGCAGCCGCACGCCCATGAACGTCTTGCGCATCGCATCCGGCCGATTTCACAAACTTCGCAAACTCACACTGAAATGTACGCAAACTCGCACCATTCCGCCTGTTCCAATCTACCACCGGCTGCGGATATTGCAAATCAGAGCGGCAGGTAAGATCACTCAGATAGCCTGTCAGCACGATCGACGAGGCATGACGTGAAACTTCACACGATCCGCACACACAAATCCGTCGAGAAGCTGAAACGCGAAGCGCAGCTCGCGTGGAGGATCGCCGAGGTCGCGGCCGACCCGGTGCCGGTCGCCGACGACGTCATCGACATGATCGGCAACCGGATCATCGACAATGCCGCGGTTGCGGCAGCGGCGATCAGCCGCCGCCCCGTCGCCAGCGCGCGGGCCCAGGCGGCAGCGCATCCTGGCCGCCCCGGCGCGACGCTGTTCGGGCTCTCACCACGGGCATCGTGCCGCGTATCGCCGGAATGGGCGGCATGGGCCAATGGCGTGGCCGTGCGCGAGCTCGACTTCCACGATACGTTCCTCGCCGCCGACTACTCCCATCCCGGCGACAACATCCCAGCGGTGCTGGCTGTGGCGCAGCATTGCGGCCGCAGCGGCGCGGCGCTGCTGCGCGGCATCGCGACGGCCTATGAGATCCAGGTCAACCTCGTCAAAGGCATCTGCCTGCACGAGCACAAGATCGACCACATCGCCCATCTCGGACCGGCGGCAGCCGCCGGAATCGGCACTGTCCTGGATCTGCCGGTCGAGACGATCTACCAGGCCGTGCAGCAGGCGCTGCATGTCACCACGACGACACGCCAGTCGCGCAAGGGTCAGATCTCGAGCTGGAAGGCGTACGCCCCGGCCTTCGCCGGCAAGATGGCGGTCGAGGCCGTCGACCGCGCGTTGCGCGGCGAAGGCGCACCTTCGCCGATCTATGAAGGCGAGGACGGGGTCATCGCCTGGCTGCTGAGCGGTCCGGGCGCCGCGTACCAGGTGCCGCTGCCCGAACCCGGCGAACCCAAGCGCGCGATCCTGGAGACCTACACCAAGGAGCATTCGGCCGAGTACCAGAGCCAGGCGCTGATCGACCTCGCGCGGCGCCTCGGGCCGCGGCTGGGCGACCTATCGCGGGTACGCGAGATCGTGATCCACACCAGCCACCACACCCACAACGTGATCGGCACAGGCGCGGGCGACCCGCAGAAGATGGACCCGAACGCCAGCCGAGAGACGCTGGACCATTCCATCATGTACATCTTCGCGGTCGCGCTGCAGGACGGCGGCTGGCACCATGAACGTTCGTATGCCCGCGAGCGCGCGGCGCGACCCGACACGGTGGCGCTCTGGCACAAGATCCGCACGGTCGAGGATCCGGCCTGGACGCGGCGCTACCACAGCCCCGACCCGAACGAGAAGGCGTTCGGCGGCCGCGCCGAGGTGGTCTTGGACGACGGGTCGGTGATCGCGGACGAGATTGCCGTCGCCGACGCGCACCCGCTGGGCGCGCGGCCGTTCACGCGCCAGAACTACATCGACAAGTTCCGCACCCTGGCCGCCGGCGTCATCTCGAGCGCCGAGCAGGACCGCTTCCTCGGCGCCGTCGCGCGCCTGCCGGTCCTGGCAGCCGATGAGCTGCTCGAGCTGAGCTTCATCGTCGATCCGGACCTGCTCGGACGGGCTCATGCTCGCGGCATCTTCGACTGGCACACGCTGGACGGCATCACCGGATAGCGGAGCAGATCATGGCAGACCATAAGAGCCCCACCCCGAAGAAATCCGTGGCTCTGTCGGGCGTCGCGGCCGGCAACACCGCGCTGTGCACCGTCGGGCGGTCCGGAAACGATCTCCACTATCGCGGCTACGACATCCTCGACATCGCCGAGCGGTGCGAGTTCGAGGAGATCGCCCATCTGCTGGTGCACGGTACGCTGCCGGCCCAGGCGCAGCTTGCGGCCTACAAGGCAAAGCTGAGGGCGCTGCGGGGCTTGCCGGCGGCGGTGAAGCGGGCACTGGAGGCGATCCCCGCCGCGGCGCATCCCATGGACGTGATGCGCAGCGGCGTCTCGGCGCTGGGCTGCGTGCTGCCCGAGGCCCCCGATCACAGCCATGCCGGCGCGCGCGACATCGCCGACCGCCTGATGGCCAGCCTCGGATCGATGCTGCTCTACTGGCACCACTACGCGCATCACGGGCGCACGATCGACGTCGAGACCGACGACGATAGCATCGCGGCCCACTTCCTGCATCTGCTGCATGGCCAGCGTCCCCGCGAAAGCTGGGTCCAGGCGATGCACACGTCCCTGATCCTCTATGCCGAGCACGAGTTCAACGCCTCGACCTTCACGGCGCGCGCCATCGCCGGTACGGGCGCGGACGTCTATTCGGCCGTCACCGGCGCGATCGGCGCGCTGCGTGGCCCCAGGCATGGCGGCGCCAACGAGGTCGCGTTCGACATCCAGAAGCGCTACGACGACGCCGACGCGGCGGAAAGCGATATCCGGCGCCGCATCGCGGCGAAGGAGGTCGTGATCGGCTTCGGCCATCCGGTCTATACCGTCGCCGACCCACGCAACACGGTGATCAAGACAGTGGCGCGGCGATTGTCGCTGGAGGCCGGCGCCCCCAGGATGTTCGAGATCGCCGATCGCATCGAGGCCGTGATGGCCCAGACCAAGCGGATGTTCGCGAACCTCGACTGGTTCAGCGCCGTCTCGTACCACATGATGGGCGTGCCGACCGCGATGTTCACCCCGCTCTTTGTGATCGCCCGCACATCGGGCTGGTGTGCCCACATCGTCGAGCAGCGCATAGACAACAAGATCATCCGCCCGTCCGCCAACTATGTCGGGCCGGAGCACCGGCCCTTCGTGCCGATCGCAGAGCGTGGCAAGGACCGCGCTGCATGAACAACAGAACCAGGGAGCACCAAATGCCGTATCTCGTTGCCACCGACCTGCCCGATGCACCCGCGGGCGCGCGTTTCCGGGCGCTGCTGGGCCGGCCGGGCATCGTCCAGATTCCGGGTACCCACAACGGCATGGCGGCGCTGCAGGCGAGAGCTGCCGGCTTCGAGGCCGCGTACCTGTCAGGCGCGGCGATGACCGCCTCGATGGGCCTGCCCGACCTGGGGATCATCACCATCGAGGAGGTCTGCCTCTTCATCCGGCAGGTGGTGCGGGCCAGCGGCCTGCCCTTGTTGGTCGACGGTGACACCGGCTACGGCGAAGCCCTCAACGCCATGCACATGGTGCGCAGCTTCGAGGACGCGGGCGCCGCGGCGGTCCATATCGAGGACCAGCTGCTGCCCAAGAAGTGCGGGCACCTCAACGACAAGCGGCTGGCCGATGCCCGCGACATGGCCGCCAAGATCGCCGCCACGGTCAAGGCACGACGCCACCTCCATGTCATCGCGCGCACCGACGCCGTCGCCAGCGAAGGCATGGATGGCGCGATTGCGCGCGCCCGCCTCTACGTCGAGGCTGGCGCCGACGCGATCTTCCCCGAAGCGCTGACCAACGCCGAGATGTTCCGGGCGTTTGCGCAGGCGCTGCCCGGCGTGCCGCTGCTGGCCAACATGACCGAGTTCGGCAAGACTCCTTTCTTCACGGCCGGCGAGTTCGAGGCCATGGGCTACCGCATGGTGATCTGGCCGGTGTCGTCGCTGCGCGTCGCCAACAAGGCGCAGGAAAAGCTCTACGCCGCGATCCGGCGCGACGGCGGTACGCAGGCGATGCTGGAGGCGATGCAGACGCGCGCCGAGCTCTATGCGCTGGTGGGGCTGCACGATTACGAGGCGCTGGATGCGTCCATTGTCCAGACGGTCGTGCCGCTGGGCATGCCGCAACGCACGCCGACATAAAAGCACCGCCGCAACAGGGGTAAGCGATGTCCTCATCTTCCGTTCCTGTCAGCACCCTCGGGGTGCCGCGCATCGGCCCGCGCCGCGAGCTGAAAGCGGCGCTGGAAAGCTATTGGGCGGGCAGCACCAGCGCCACCGCGCTGCTGGATGCCGCTTCGGGCCTGCGGGCCGCAAGCTGGGCACGCCAGCATGCGCTCGGCATCACACACATCCCGAGCAATGATTTCTCGTTGTACGATCACGTGCTCGACACCAGCGCCATGGTCGGCGCCATCCCGGCTGCCTACGGCTGGGCCGGCGGCAACGTGTCGCTCGACACCTATTTCGCCCTGGCCCGCGGCCGCGCGGTCGCGAGCGCCGATGCCTGTGGACATGGACACGCCGGCGCCGCGGCGCTCGAGATGACCAAGTGGTTCGACACCAACTACCACTACATGGTGCCCGAGTTCTCGAAGGGCCAGGCGTTCACCCTGGCCTCGACCAAGTCGATCGACGAATTCCGCGAAGCGCAGTCGCTCGGCTTCCACACGCGCCCGGTGCTGATCGGCCCGGTGACGTTCCTGAAGCTGGGCAAGAGCGCCGATGCGAGCCTCGATCCACTCGCGCTGCTGCCCGGCCTGCTGCCGGTCTACAGCGAAGTCCTGCGGCTACTCGCCGCCAGCGGCGCCGACTGGGTCCAGATCGACGAGCCATGCCTGGCGCTCGATCTCGACGATGCCACGCGCGCGGCATTGCGCTGCGCCTACGACGTGTTGTCGCGCGCCGCGCCGCCGCTGCGGATCCTGTGCACCAGCTATTTCGGCGGACTGAACGGCAACCTCGATACGGCGCTGCGCCTGCCGGTGAGCGGCCTGCACCTCGACCTCGTGCGCGGCGCGCAGGACCTGGACCGCGCAATCGCCCAGGCGCCGGCGGATCTCGTGCTGTCCCTGGGCGTGATCGATGGCCGCAACGTCTGGCGCGCCGATCTGGCCGCGATCCTCGACCGGATCGCGCCGATCGTGGACCAGCGCGGCATCGACCGCGTCATCGTCGCGCCATCCTGCTCGCTGCTGCATGTCCCGGTCGACCTGGAGCTCGAGACGACGCTTGACCCTGAGCTCAAGTCCTGGCTCGCCTTCGCGGTCCAGAAGATGGATGAGCTGCGCATCATCGGCCGCGCGCTGTCCGAGGGTCGCGGCGCCGTGCGGGAGGTCCTGGAGGCATCGGGCCGCGCCGCCGCGGCACGACGCGCCTCGCCCAGGATCCACAACAGGACGGCCGCGGCACGACTGGCGCAGGCAACGCCCGACATGGCGCATCGCCACTCGCCATATCCCGAACGCCGCCGCCGGCAGCAGGCCCAGCTGGGCCTGCCGCACTTCCCGACGACGACGATCGGCTCCTTCCCGCAGACCGATACGGTGCGCAAGGCGCGCGCGGCGCATCAGAAGGGCACGATGAGCGATGCCGCCTACGACACGTTTCTGCACCAGGAGACAGAGGCCGCGGTGCGCTGGCAGGAAGAGATCGGCATCGATGTCCTGGTCCATGGTGAATTCGAGCGCAACGACATGGTGCAGTATTTCGGCGAGCGGCTGGCAGGCTATGCCTGCACCAGGCATGGCTGGGTGCAGAGCTACGGCTCGCGCTGCGTACGGCCACCGGTGATCTTCGGCGACGTGTTCCGGCCGGCGCCGATGACCGTCGCCTGGACCTGCTACGCCCAGTCGCTGACTCGCAGGCCGGTCAAGGGCATGCTGACGGGGCCGGTCACGATGCTGCAATGGTCGTTCGTGCGCGACGACCTGCCACGCGACCAGGTCTGCCGGCAGATCGCGCTGGCGCTGCGCGACGAGGTCGCCGACCTGGAGCAGGCCGGCATCCGGGTCATCCAGATCGACGAGCCGGCGTTGCGCGAGGGTTTGCCGCTGCGCCGGGCGCACTGGAAGGCTTATCTCGACAGTGCCGTGGCGTGCTTCCGCCTCGCAGCGTCCATCGTGGGCGATGCCACGCAGATCCACACGCACATGTGCTACTCGGAGTTCAACGACATCATCGACTCGATCGGGGCGATGGATGCCGACGTCATCTCCATCGAAACGTCGCGTTCGAAGATGGAGCTGCTCGAGGCTTTCACGAGCTATCGCTATCCCAACGAGATCGGGCCCGGCGTCTACGACATCCACTCGCCGCGCCTGCCCGGGGTCGACGAGATGGCCGCTCTGCTCGACAGGGCCCAGGAGCGCCTGTCGGCCGGGCAGATCTGGGTGAATCCCGATTGCGGGCTGAAGACCCGCCGCTGGGAGGAGGTGCGGCCGGCGCTCGTCAACATGGTCGCCGCCGCCCACCGCCTGCGGGCAGCTCAGTCGTCGGGCGGCACGAACATGTAGCCGGCGCCACGCACGGTCCGGATCGAGGTCGGCCGCGCCGGGTCGATCTCGACCTTGCGGCGCAGCCGCAGGATGCGGATGTCGATGGCGCGGTCGAATACATCCATCTCGCGGTGGCTGACGGTTTCCAGCAGCCAGTCGCGTGTCAGGGCCCGGTTCGGGTTCTGCGCCAGCAGCTTCAGCAGCTCGAACTCGCCGGCGCGTAGCGGGATGTCCTCGCCCGACAATGCCTTGAGGGTTCGCGTCTCCAGGTCGAGCAGGCAGCGGCCGATCCGCACCCGCGGCGAGCCGGTCGCGGCCGAGGCGCCGCCCGCCCGCCGCAGCACCGCCTTCACGCGCGCCAGAAGCTCGCGCGGCTCGAACGGCTTGGCGATGTAGTCGTCGGCTCCCGTCTCCAGCCCGACCACCCGGTCGACCGTATCGCCGCTGGCGGTCACCATGACGATGCCGACCTTGGCGCTGCGCTCCCGCAGCCAGCGCGCCAGCGCGAAACCGTCCTCGCCGCCCGGCAGCCGCAGGTCGAGCAGCACCAGCGCCGGCGGGTCCTTCTCGACCAGCTTTCGCAGCGCGGCACCGGCTTCGACGCCTGAGGCACGATAGCCGTTGGCATCAAGGTACTCGACCAGCGTCTCGCGCTGAAAAGCCTCGTCCTCGACGACGATGATATGTGGGCGGGTATCCTTGCCGCGTGCTGTCATGTTGTTCCCCCGGGTCCGCATCCTGCCGCAGGGCTGGCGCGCCGATCAAGGAAAGGCCGCACACCCGTGGAAAAGAGGTCCGGCGCGGTGCCCGCGAAACACACGCAACAATTCGGCTGCGCGCCGATACGCTGGTGAAACCCACCCCCGGCAGGATGGGCCGTTCGAGGATATCAAGCATGCACGGCGCCGTTCCGCCCGACGCGACCCCCATATCACCCCCCCAGCCGCTGGCGCCGGACGATCCGCGCGTCACGATCGAGCTCAAGCGCCGGATCGCCGCCAAGATGGCGCCCTATCGCTATGCCCCCATCGTGATGTGGGCGCTGGGCGTGGTCTATCTGGCATCGACGGTGCCGATCTGGGTCACGGCCGGCCTGATCGCGGTCCGCCTGACGGTGGCCGTCTGGCTGGACAGACTGATCGTGATGGGCCTGGCGATCAAGGACGAGACAGCGGCCTGGCGGTTCGGGCGGATCTTCACGCTGTACAACGCCAGTGTCGGCATCGCCTGGAGCCTGGTCGGCATCGCCGCCATCCATTTCGGCAACCAGGGCGCCCAGATCGTCTGGAGCCTCATGGCGATGCTGTTCCTGATCGCCGACATTCCAAGCCGCTCGCACCACCCGCCGGCGAGCCAGTCGCTGATGCTGGCCCTGGTGCTGCCGCTGCTGCCCTTCGTGGTGATCCATCGCAGCTTCGTCGGCGACGTCAACGCGGTATGCGGCATCCTGCTGATCATCCTCACCCTGCCGGTCTTCACGCGCCGCCTCGAGGCCGCGCAACGGCGCGTCATCATCCGCGATTTCAACTACGAGCTGCTGGCGGAAAGCCTGACGGCGGCCCGCAACGAGGCCGAGGCGGCGCGCGAGGCGGCCGAGAAGGCGCAGCGCCAGCTCGACGACGCGATCCGCGCCCTGCCGTCGGGCTTCGCGCTCTACGATGCCGACGACCGGCTGGTGACGTGCAACGACGCCTACCCGGCCCTGGCGGCGCTGCCGCGCGACGCCGTGCGGCCGGGCATGACCTATGCCGACCTGCTGCGCGCCCTGCCGCCGCCCCGGCCCGGGATGCCGGCACGCGATGCCGCATGGTTCGAGCAGATGCTGGCTCTGCACCGCGGCGGCGACAGCGACCGCGAGATGGCGACCGCCGCCGGCGGCTGGGTGCGGGTGTCGAAGCACGCCACACGCGACGGCGCCATCGTGACGCTGGTCACCGACCTGACCCACGCCAGGCAGCGCGAGGCCGAGCTGGCCACCACGCGCGCCCAGGCGGAGCGCGCGCGCGCCGAGATCGGCGACGCCATTGCCGCCCTGCCCGTCGGCGTGGCGGTGCTCGATCCGGCGTTGCGCATGGTGGTCGTCAACGACGCTTTCGCTTCCGTGCTGCCGGGCGTGGAGAACGTGCGCGAGGCCGGGACGCCCCTGGCCGACGTGCTGCGGGAAGCCGTTCGCCGCGGCGTGGCGCCGGGCGTCAGCGAAGGCGAGACCGGCGACCGCTGGGTCGCATGGTGGCATCGCGAGCTGTCGGATCCGAAGCGGCCGTTCGAGGGCGCCCTGCAGGATGGGCGCTGGGTGCGCTACGCGGCGTCGCGCACGCCCTTGGGCAATGTCGTGCTGGCCGTCAGCGACATCACGGCGCTCAAGGCCCGCGAGGTCGAGCTGGCCCGGGCCAAGGGGACGGCCGAGCAGGCACGCGACGCGGCCGAGGCGGCACGTGCCGATGCCCTGCGCACCCGCGGGATGGTCGACGCCGTCGTCAAGAACATGACCGACGGCGTCGCCCTGTACGACCAGGACGGCAAATGGATCTTCGTCAACGAGTCGATCCTCACCTTCCACGACCTGACGCGCGAGATCATCGTCAACCAGCCGACGCTGCGCGACACGTTCCTCTTCCAGGCCGCGCGCGGCGACTGGGGCGAGATGACACCGGAGCAGGTCGAGGCCGCCATCGAGGCCCGGCTGCGGGCGTTCAACGCACCCGGCGGTGCCCGCGAGCTGCGCCAGCTGCGCAATGGCCGCTTCATCGAGTACCAGATCAAGCCGCTGGCCACCGGCGAGACCCTGATGGTGCAGCGCGACGTCACGGCGCTGAAGCAGAGTGAGCTGGAAGCGCAGCATGCCCGCGACGAGGCCGAGGCGGCCAACCAGGCGAAGTCGACCTTCCTCGCCACCATGAGCCACGAGATCCGAACGCCGATGAACGGCGTGCTGGGCTCGGCCGAGCTCCTGGAACGGGAAGCGCTCAGCGAACGGCAGCGCCGGCTGGTGGGCACGGTGCGCACCTCGGCCACGGCGCTGCTGCGCATCATCGACGACGTGCTCGACTTCTCCAAGATCGAGGCCGGGCGCATGGAGCTGGAGCATACGCCGTTCGGCCTGCGCGCCCTGGTCGAGGGCACCGGCGACACGCTGCGCGTGCAGGCCCAGCGCAAGGGCCTCAGCCTCACCTCCGCCATCGAGCCCGGCAGCCGCGACGGGCTGATCGGCGATCCCACCCGCGTACGCCAGATCCTGTACAACCTGATCGGCAATGCCATCAAGTTCACCGAGATCGGCGGCGTGCGCGTCACGGCGCGCACGGATGGCGGCAACGGCATGCCGGTCACGCTCGCGCTGTCGGTGACGGACAGCGGCATCGGCATGGATGCCGCCCAGGTGGCGCGCCTGTTCCAGCCTTTCGCCCAGGCCGACAGCTCCACCACACGCCGTTTCGGCGGCACAGGGCTGGGCCTTTCGATCGTGCGCCGGCTGGCACAACTGATGGGAGGCGATGTGACAGTGAGCAGCGTCGCGGGCCACGGCTCGACCTTCACGGCCACGCTTGTGGTCGATGCCGACGTCAGCAGGCCCGCGGATCGCTCCCGGGCCGCCGAGCCGTCGGCCGATGCGGACTCGGGCGCTTCACCCGGCCGTCTTGTCGGCCGGGTGCTGGCGGTCGACGACTACGACGTCAACCTCGAGGTGCTGGCGGGCCAGCTCGACATCCTCGGCGTCGGCGTCGACCTGGCGCGCAACGGCATCGAGGCGCTGACGCAGTGGCGCAGCGGGGACTACGCCCTGGTGCTGACCGACATCCATATGCCCGACATGGACGGCTTCGAGCTGACCCGGCAGATCCGCACCGAGGAAGCCGGACGCCGCGAGAGCATACGCACGCCGATCGTGGCGTTGACCGCCAACGCGCTCAAGGGCGAGGCCGAGCGGTGCCTGGCGGCAGGCATGGACGACTATCTCACCAAGCCGCTCACGCTCGAGCGGCTGCGCGCGGCGCTGGATCGCTGGATGAGGGGCGCACCACCGGCGCCGGCGGATGACGCGCCGGAGATCATCGACCGCTCCGCCCTGGGCAGGCTGTTCGGTGACAACCCGGTGATGATCGCCCGCATGACCGCGCGCTTCCGCGACAGCGCCGCGCGGCTGGTCGCCGATATCGACGCCCAGTGGTCGGCGGAAGACCTCGCATCGGTCGCCGAGACGGCGCACAAGCTGAAGGGCGCGGCGCGCACCGGCGGCGCCACGGCGCTGGGCGATCTCGCAGCGGCGCTGGAGCAGGAGGCCCGTGCCGGCCGGCGCGAGGATTGCCGCGACCTGGTGGCGAGCATCGCCGCGGAATGGCCGCGCGTGCATGCGGCGCTGGCCAGCGAATCGGCACACATCTGACGAAACACCCGGCCTTCCGCCCTGCAATCCCTGCGAACGAGCAAGGCGGAATCACAGGTTGCCGCCGCGTGCGCGGCGATGCCACGCTCGCGCCGTGACAGAGGCCACCAAGCGCCTCGCACGGAGGAACGGCCCATGGTTGATGCGCGCAGCGCCACGACCGGCTGCCTGGCCGGCGTGCGGATTTTGGATCTCACGCAGTTCGAGGCCGGCCCATCCTGCACCGAGGCCCTGGCCTGGCTCGGCGCCGAGGTCGTCAAGGTCGAGAACCCGAAGGGCGGCGATCCCGGCCGCACGTCGTTCCGCAGCGGCCCGGGCCAGGATTCCTGGTACTTCCTGCTGTTCAACGCCAACAAGAAATCGATCACGCTCAACCTCAAGAGCCCACGCGGCATCGCGCTGGTCAACGACCTGGCGCGCAAGGCCGATGTCTTCGTCGAGAATTTCGCCCCAGGCGCCATCGAGCGGCTGGGGCTGGGCTACGACGCCATCCGCAAGGTCAATCCCGGCATCATCTACGCCCAGGTGAAGGGCTTCGGCACCGGCAGCCCGTTCGAGGACAATCTCGCCTTCGACATGATCGCGCAGGCCTGCGGCGGCATCATGAGCGTCAGCGGCGAGCGCGACGGGCCGCCGGTCAAGCCGGGCGCGACGCTGGGCGACACGGGCACGGGCATGCTGCTGGCCATCAGCGTGCTGGGCGCGCTGTACCGCCGCAAGGGCACCGGCCAGGGCGAGCGCCTGGAGATCGCGATGCAGGACGCGATGCTGCATTACATCCGCGTCTGCTTCGCCGCGCAGGCCACGTCCGGCCGCCCCGCCGAGCGGGCCGGCGCCAAGCTGGCATCGGGCGGCAATCCGCCCTGCGGCATCTATCCCTGCAAGCCGGGCGGCCCCAACGACTACGTCTACATCTACACCAGCCGCGCCAACCCGGCGCACTGGCACCGCCTGCTGCAGGTGATCGGCCGTGAGGATCTGATCGGCAACCCGCAATACGAGACCGGCCTGGCGCGCACGGAACACGAGCCACAGATCGACGAGATGATCTCGGCGTGGACCCGGCAACGCGACAAGAACGAAGCCATGCGCATCCTGGGCGCCGCCGGCATCCCGGCCGGCGCCGTGCTCGATACCGGGGAGCTGCAGAACGACCCCAGCTTCGAGAAGCGCGGCATCATGCAGACGATCCAGCACCCCGCGTGCGGCCCGTTCAAGATGCCGGCCTGGCCGGTGCGCCATGACGGCGCGCCGCCGCCGGTGAAGCCGGCGCCGCTGCTGGGCGAGCACACCGGTGACGTGCTGGGCGCCTGGCTGGGCCTGAGCGCCGACGATGTGAAGGGGCTGCGCCGGGACGGCGTGATCTAACCAGACGAGGAGACCCGGACATGGCCGAGCTGACCGGATCGGAGATCCTGGCCAAGGCGCTGAGGAACGAAGGCACCGAGGACCTGTTCTTCCTCATGGGCGGGCCGATGCTTCTGGCCGAGGCTTCGTGCATCAAGGAAGGCATCCGGCCGATCGACGTGCGCCACGAGCAGGCGGCGGCGCTGATGGGGCAGGCCTACAGCCGCCTGCTGCAGAAGCCCAGCGTGTGCATGGCGGCCAGCGGCCCCGGCGTCATCAACCTGACCACCGGCATCGCCAACGCGCTGATCGACTGCGCGCCGGTGGTGGCGATCGGCGGCTCCGCCCCGATCGGCCAGTTCGGCCGCCAGGTGTTCCAGGAGATCGACCAGGTGGCGCTGATGAAGCCGTGCACCAAGTGGGCCGACCGCGTGCACAACCTCAAGCGCATCCCCGAGCAGGTGAACATCGCCTTCCAGAAGGCGATGGGCGGCAAGCCGGGCCCGGTCTACCTCGATTTCCCGGGCGACATCCTCTACGGCAAGATCCCCGAGGAGCAGGTCGACTGGAGCCTCAGCGGCCGGCCGCTGCTCAACGCGCGGCCGATGGGCGAGCCCGGCCAGGTGGCGCGGCTGGCCGAGGCGATCGCCACCGCCAAGCAGCCGATCATCCTGTCGGGCAGCGGCGTGATCTGGTCGCGGGCCTGGGACGAGTTGCGCCAGCTGGTCGAGAAGGCCGGCATCCCGTTCTACACCACGCCGCAGGGCCGCGGCGTGCTGCCCGACGACCACAAGCTGTCGTTCCTCACCATGCGGTCGGCGGCCTTCCGCGAGGCCGACCTGATCATCGTGATCGGCACGCGCATGAACTACATCATCGGTCATGCCGCGCCGCCGCGCTTCGCCGCCAACGCCACGATCGCCCGCATCGACATCGACGCCGACGAGATCGCCTCGTCGCCGCGCAAGGTGCATATCGGCATCGTCGGCGACTGCAAGATGGTGCTGCAGCAGCTCCTGGGCGATATCGACAAGCGCATCGACGCCGAGCGCTTCGCGCCGTGGCGCAAGAAGCTGGCCGACGGCGAAGCCGCCAAGCGCGGCGCGCCCGGCGCCAATAAGCCGATGGACGAGGCGCCGATCCATCCCCTGCGCCTGTGCGACGAGATCAAGAACTTCATGCAGCGCGACGCGATCCTGGTCGTCGACGGCCAGGAGATCCTCAATTTCGGGCGCCAGTCGATGCCGACCTTCGCGCCGGGCCATCGCCTGAACTCGGGGCCGTTCGGCACCATGGGCGTCGGCCTGCCGTTCGGGCTGGGCGCCAAGGTCGCCAAGCCCGACAAGCAGGTGATCGTCGTGCACGGCGACGGCTCGTTCGGGCTGAACGCCATGGAGCTGGACACCGCTGTGCGCCACCGCATCCCGGTGCTGGTGGTGATCAGCCTCAACGGCGGCTGGACCGCCGACCCGAACCGCGACAAGCCCGGCCGCGACCTGGGCTACACCCGCTACGACAAGATGGCCGAGGCGCTGGGCTGCCACGGCGAATATGTCGAGCAGCCCGACCAGATCCGGCCGGCGCTGGAGCGCGCGCAGAAGAAGGTCGATTCAGGCATGGTGGCCGTGGTCAACGTCAAGACCGACTACCGTGCCCGCGCCGACACGGCCCGCTTCGCGGACTATTCGACGTGAACTCCCCTCTCCACCCGCGCAGCGGGGGGAGAGGGAGGGGCCCATGCCGAAGGCATGGGAGGGTGAGGTGGGTTGCGGGACCACGTGGTCTTCGTTGGAAAGACCGGGTTCGATACGAGCGCCCACCTCACCCTCCCATCGCTTCGCGATGGGCCCCACCCTCTCCCCCCACTTCGTGGGCGGAGAGGGGATGGAGGAGCGCTTTCCATGAAAATCGGGGTCCTGCAGTTCTTCAGCTGGCCGGAACGGCGGGTGGCGCTGCCGACCGTGTACAAGCGGGCGCTCGAGCGCATCGAGATCATGGACCGCACCGGCTTCGATGCCGTGTGGCTGGCCGAGCATCACTTCAGCACCTTCAGCGTCTGCCCATCGGTGCACATGATGGGCACGCTGGCGGCGGCGCGCACCAAGCGCCTGCGCATCGGCACGGCCGTGTCGCTGGCGGCGCTATACCACCCGCTGCGGCTGGCCGAAGAAGTGGCGCTGCTCGACGTGCTGAGCGGCGGACGCGTGAACTGGGGCGCCGGCCGTGGCTTCTCGACCACCGAGTTCAACGCCTTCGGTGTCCCGCCGGAAGAGAGCGCGGCACGCTTCCGGGAAGCCGTCGAGATCGTGCTGCGGGCCTGGACCGAAGACAGCTTCAGCTTCGCAGGCGACTATTTCCGGTTCGACAATGTCGAGCTGCTGCCCAAACCGTTGCAGCAGCCGCATCCGCCGACCTGGGTGGCGGCGACCTCCGACCCGGCGATCGATTGGGCCGCCGGCCGCGGCCTGTCGATCCTGATGGATCCGCATTCCTCGATCGACGACCTGGGACGCAAGCGCCGCCGCTATGCCGAGCAGCTCGGCGCGGCCGGCTTCACGTTGGGTGACCGCGACATTCCCATGGCCCGGCTGATCGCGCTGGCCGACACGCGCGAGAAGGCCGCCGATATCGCCCGCCGCGGCGCCGCCTGGCTGGTCGACGCCTATGCCGGGCCACAGCACCAGAAGGCCAAGACCATGCACGTCGAGCGCCGCTACGGCGGCCTCGACCCGGTGGAGTTCTACCTCAAGGAGGTGGTGATCCACGGCACGCCCGAGTCGGTCGTCGACCGCATCCAGGCGCTACAGGCCGAGATCGGCCTGAACTACCTGATGTGCGCCCCGCTCAGCCACGACACGTTCATGATGCTGGCCGACAAGGTGGTGCCGCGCCTGGCGTGAAGTCACCACCGCCAGCCGGCCAGGGGACGGATCAGCAGCAGGCCGGCGACGAAGCCGCCGACATGGCCGGCCCAGGCGATCCGATCGCCGCCGGCTGTCGAGCCGAAGAAGCCCAGCCCGACCTGCAGGACGACCCACAGGATGGCGAAGGGAATCAGCGCGTTCATGCGGCCGCGCTCGCGCATGAGCAGCAGCAGCCCGCCGAACAGGCCGCTGATGGCGCCCGACGCGCCCAGCATCGGATCGATCGAGTCGGGATAGATCGCGGCATGCAGCGCCGCGCCGGCCAGGCCGGTGATCAGGTAGAAGGCCAGGTAGCGCGCGCTGCCCAGGAACCGCTCCACCGGCGCGCCGAAGGCGGCCAGCGTCGCGGCGTTGAGGCCGACATGGGCCCAGTCAGCATGCAGGAACATGTGCGCCAGCGGCGCCAGCAGCAGCGACAGCCCGTCGGCCGGCGCGTCGCCGAAATAGCGGGCCGGCACGACCGAGAAGGCGAGGATCAGCGACTCGTCGGTCTCGACCGACAGGGTCTGGCGCAGCAGGTGGATGACGAGCAGGACGACGATCAGGCCGAGCGTCATCGGCGGCAGGTTGATCGCCGGCTCGCCCCGTGGCGGCGGCTGGTCGCGCTGGTCGAACGGCACGGAGCGAACCTCTGCGCCGCTCAGGTCTTGGGGCCGCCCTGGCCCACGGCGCGCAGCCGCAGGCGCAACGCGTTGAGCTTGATGAAGCCCTCGGCGTCGCGCTGGTCATAGGCGCCCTGGTCCTCCTCGAAGGTGACGTGCTGCATGCTGTACAGCGACTGGGGCGACTTGCGGCCGACCACGACCGCATGGCCCTTGTAGAGCTTCAGCCGCACCGTGCCGGTGACGTTCTCCTGGCTGCGATCGATCAGCGCCTGCAGCATCTCGCGCTCGGGCGAGTACCAGAAGCCGTAGTAGATCAGCTCGGCATAGCGCGGCATCAGCTCGTCCTTGAGGTGCGCCGCCCCGCGATCCAGCGTGATGCTCTCGATGCCGCGATGCGCCGCATGCAGGATGGTGCCACCCGGCGTCTCGTAGATGCCGCGGCTCTTCATGCCCACGAAGCGGTTCTCGACCAGGTCCAGCCGGCCGATGCCGTTGGCCTTGCCCAGCTCGTTGAGCCTGGTCAGCAGCGCCGCCGGCGACAGCCGGACGCCGTCGATGGCGACGGCGTCGCCCTTCTCGAAATCGATCGTGATGTACGTGGCCTTGTCCGGCGCCGCCTCGGGCGAGATGGTGCGCTGGTAGACCATCTCGTCGGCTTCCTGCCAGGGATCCTCGAGGATCTTGCCCTCGGACGAGGAGTGCAGCAGGTTGGCGTCGACCGAGAACGGTGCCTCGCCGCGCTTGTCCTTGGCGATCGGGATCTGGTGCTTCTCGGCGAACTCCAGCAGCTTGGTGCGGCTGGTCAGCTCCCATTCGCGCCACGGCGCGATCACCTTGATGTCCGGCTTCAGCGCGTAGTACGCCAGCTCGAAGCGCACCTGGTCATTGCCCTTGCCGGTGGCGCCATGGCAGACCGCGTCAGCGCCAACGTCTCGCGCGATCTCGATCTGGCGCTTGGCGATCAACGGCCGCGCGATCGACGTGCCGAGCAGGTACTGGCCTTCGTAGAGGGCGTTGGCGCGGAACATCGGGAAGACGAAGTCGCGCACGAACTCCTCGCGCACGTCATCGATGAAGATGTTCTCGGGCTTGATGCCCAGCAGCTCGGCCTTCTTGCGCGCCGGCGCCAGCTCCTCGCCCTGGCCGAGGTCGGCGGTGAAGGTCACCACCTCGCAGCCATAGGTCGTCTGCAGCCACTTCAGGATCACGGAGGTGTCCAGGCCACCGGAATAGGCAAGCACGACTTTCTTGATGTCGCCCCGCTTGTGGGGGCCGGCGTACTGGACAGACACGGTCATGACCTCTCGGGCGGCAGCAGGTGCCGGATGATGCAGGTTCCGGACCGCTTTGGCCCGGCCGGCGAAGCGGGCGGAGTATAGGCGGCGGCCCGATCGGGGCAAGCGGCGAAATCTGACATGAAATCAACACCTTGCGACGGCCCGGGCCGGCCGCCGTGGCGATGTCACAGGTGGCCGGCCTGAATCGTCTGGCGGTCAGAGGATCTGGAGACCTGCCGTGACCACGATCGACCGGCCCGCCGCGCCGCCCATGCCGCCCCCGCCTGGGCGCCGGGTCGCGCCCTGCCTCCTGCCAGCCCTGCCCGGGCTCAATGCACCTGCCATGCTGGCGGCGGGTCTGCTGTGGTATGCCCATATGCCTGTCGTCGTGGTGACGGGGCCGTACGATGCGCATTTCGTGGCCGGTATGGGCATCGCCCTTACGGCGGCGATGCTCGGCCTGCCGGCGGCAATGGAGGTCGCCGATGCCTGATCTCGCCGCTGCTGACGAATCGGCCGCCACATTCGAGGCCGAACGGCCGCGCCTGCGGGCACTGGCTTACCGCATGCTGGGCACGCTCGGTGATGCCGAGGATGCTGTGCAGGACACCTACCTGCGCTGGCACCGGACCGACCGCAGCACCGTGCGCACGCCGCAAGCATGGCTGGTCTCGGCCTGCACCCGCATCTGCATCGACCGCTTGCGTCGTGTCCGCACGGAACGGGCCGCCTATATCGGGCCGTGGCTGCCCGAGCCGATGATCGTCGAGACCCAGGACTCGCCGGCGCTCGACGACACGCTGTCGCTGGCCTTCCTGGTCGTGCTGGAGCGCCTCAGCCCGTCGGAACGCGCTGCCTGGCTGCTGCACGAGGCGTTCGAGCACGATTACACCGAGATCGCCCGCGCGCTCGACAAGAGCGAAGCCGCCTGCCGGCAGCTGGTGTCGCGGGCGCGGCAGCACCTGAAGGAGGCGCGGCCGCGCTTCGCGCCCGACCGCGCCGCAGCCGACGGCCTGGCCGGGCGCTTCCTGCAGGCTTGCGTCGCCCATGACCGCGCAGCGCTGATGGACCTGCTGGCCTTCAACGCCGAGGCCTGGACCGATGGCGGCGGCAAGGTGCGGTCGGCGCTCAACGTCATCGTCGGCGCCGACCGCGTCATGCGCTTCATCCTCGGTATCATGCGCAAGCAGCCAGCCGATCTTCAGCTCCGGCCTGTCCGCATCAACGGCATGCCAGGCCTGGTTGGCTATGTGCACGGCACGCCGCGCCACACCTTCTCGCTTGACATCGTCGATGGCCGCGTCGCCGGCGTCTACATCGTGCGCAACCCCGACAAGCTGCGGCACCTGCCGCCGATGGCGTGACGGTCGGCTGCGGCCCGGAGCCTCATCGCGGTCAGGCGCCATCGACGCTATATAGAAAGGAGGCTTTGCATCGGAGGCGCGATGGCCACCCTGCTCGACCGGGTCACGTATGCCGCCGGCCAGACGGCGCGAGTCGGCTGGTTCCTGGCGCACTACGCCGCCGGAAGGCGCCAGCTCAAGCCGATGCCCAGGCCCGACTTTCCGGTGGGCCCCTTTCCCGACCGGCAGGCGCTGCTGCGCGACATGCGGCAGCTGTTCGAGCGCGAATGGCGCGATATCGCTGCCGGCCTTGTCCCGCGGCCCCCCGTGCTGGACCCTGACCCCGTGGCATGGCTGCGCCGCAGCGCCGCCTATTTCCGCGATCTGCGGCAGGTCGACCAGCGTCGTCACGCCGGCGTCAACGACGAGCCGAACCATGATCCGGCGCATGACCACCTGCCCCGCTACTATCGACAGAACTTCCACTACCAGAGCGGTGGCTGGCTGACCGGTGAGTCGGCCGAGGTCTATGACACCCAGGTCGAGACCCTGTTCACCGGTGCCGCCGACGTGATGCGCCGCCGCACCCTCAAGCCGATCGCCACCTTCCTCGATGGCCGCGACCAGCGCGCCGCGCGCCTGCTCGATGTCGGGACGGGCACCGGCCGGCTGCCCGGGTTCATCCACCACGCCTTCCCCGGGCTGCGCATCGCCGGACTCGATCTCAGCCGGCCGTACCTGGACCACGCCCGGCGCACCATCGGCGCCTCCGGCCGGCTGAAATGGGTCGAGGGCGCCGCCGAGGCGTTGCCTTTCGCCGACGCCAGCGTCGATATCGTGACGTCGTCGTTCCTGTTCCACGAGCTGCCGAAGAAGGTGCGCAGCACCGTCGTGGCCGAGATCGCCCGCGTGCTGAAGCCCGACGGCCAGGCCATCATCGTCGATTCAGCGCTCGAAGCCGACCTGCCGGCCTGGAAAGGGTTGTTCGACCTCTTTCCATACTACTTCCACGAGCCGTATTTCACCGACTGGGTCACATCGGACCCCGACGCCCTGTTCGCGGCGCACGGCTTGACGACGGTGACGACCGAGCTGGCTTTCCTCTCGCGGGTGATGGTCTTCAGCAAGGACGTCGCCGATTAGTCAACCGGCCAGCGCCGTGCGCCGTGCATCACACGCAGCGCCTCGACGCGCTCGTCACCGAACTCATACATGATGACATACGGTGTCCTGGTGACAACCAGCTCGCGCGTTCCCTGATTTCGACCGGTGCGCCCCATTTCGGAAAGATCCTTGAGCCGGGCAGCGGCCTTGAAAATCCTCTCGACCAAGCGCTTCGCGGCGACCGGGTTGTCGCGGGATACATACCGGTGTGCTGCCTCGATATCGTCGAGCGCCGGACTCGACCATATCACCCTCATGCGGCGCGGTTTCTCTTGCGATCAGGGCGTGGTCTCGGCTCGGCTGACCCGAGTGATCGAGCCCATGCTTCGGCCTCATCATGCTCGGCATAGGCGCCGCGCCGAATAGCGACGCGACCTTCTTCCAGCGCCGCCTGCCGCAACTTTTCCATGTCAACGAAGCCACTGATAGCCTCGGCGATCAGGAACGACCGGCTGCGCCGGTAACGCTTGCCGATCTTCTTGAGCTCTACATCAAGCGCCTTCGGCAGGCGGGCCGTGACCGTCGTTGTATCCGACATGGGAGCGCACATCATCTGTGTTCAGATGTGTACATCCTAGTATGGTCGGAATACGCTGTCGAGGCCATCCGAGCCGCTGAAAGCTACGTTATCGGCATCATCTGCACCGGCACGCCGCTCAGCACCGCGTTGCCGGAGAGCGGATCGCGCTGGCTGTCGTCGAGCAGCGCGTTGAGATTGGCGCCCGGGCGCTGGGCCGCCAGCGTCAGCCGCGCGCCGGGCCGGTCATGGCCCCAGCCATGCGGCAGGCTGACGACGCCCGGCATCATCTCCTCGCTGACCTCGACCTGCACCTCGATCGCGCGGTTGGCGCTCGTGATGCGCGCCGGCTGGCCGGCGCGCAATCCCAAACGCCTGGCATCCTGCGGATGGACCAGCGCCGTGCAGCGGTAGGGTCCCTTGGCCAGGATGGGCAGGTTGTGCATCCAGCTGTTGTTGGAGCGCACCTGCCGGCGGCCGATGATCACCAGCTCGGGCACCGGTCGCGCCAGGTCGGCCGCGGGCCGCTGGAGGTCGAGCAGCAGCATGCCCGGCGCCAGCTCGATCTTGCCCGAGGGCGTGCGCAGCAGCTCCGGCAGGCGCGGCGCCAGGGGTCCGAGGTCGATGCCTCCGGGCGCCGCCTTGAGCTTGGCCAGGTTGATCCCCTCGGGCTTCAGGCCGAACAGGTCCCCGTAGGGCCCGCCGCGCAGCGCGAGGTCGATCTGCCGCTCCGGCCCCTTCAGGTGCGCGACGGCGCGCAGCACCATCTCTGCCTGCGGGCCGGCCATGCGGCGAACATCGTCGGCCACCAGCTCGTCATCGAGCTGGCCGATATCGGCATCGGCACCCTTGCCCTGGAGGATGGCGGTCAGGCGCAGCACGCTCTGCCATTCGGCAAGCTGGCCGTCGGGCCGCGCGAAGACCGGCGCGCTGAAGCGCGCCTGGTTACGATACGACAGCTGCGGGAAGGCGATGTCGTAATGCATCTCCTCCAGCGGCGAGGCCCCGGGCAGGATGACGTCGGCGTGCTGCGTCGTCTCGTTGAGATAGATGTCGAAGCTGACCATGAGCTCGAGCCGGTCGAGCGCAGCGGCAAGCCGCGCGCCGTTGGGCGCCGACAGGACCGGATTGCCGGCGACCGAGATCAAGGCCCGGACCTGATCGTCGCCGCCGGTTTCGATCTCCTCCGCGAGACATGTGATCGGCAGCTCGCCGAACACTTCCGGCGCGCCGGCAACGCGGCTGGCCCAGCGCCCCGTGGCGATGCCGCGGCCGCTGCCCGGCTTGCCGGTGGTGTTGGCGGCGAAGGCCGGCGCCTTGGGGAACATGGCGCCACCCGGCTCGTCGAGATGACCGGTGAGGACATTCAGCACATCGATCAGCCAGCTGACCAGCGTGCCATAGGACTGCGTGCAGGTGCCGAGGCGACCATAGACCGCGGCACGTTCGGTCGCGGCGAGCCGGCGCGCGAGGTCACGGATCGCCGCGGCATCGATGCCGCAGCGCGCCGCCACACGCTCGGGCGCGAAGCCGGCGACCGCCACAGCCACGTCATCCAATCCGGCGACATGCGCCGCCAGCCGGCCGAGCCGCACCAGCTTCTCGTCGAAGAGCGTATGCACCAGCCCCAGCAGCAGGAAGACGTCGCCGCCGGGCCGGATGAACAAGTGCTGGTCGGCCATGGCAGCGGTCTCGGTGCGGCGCGGATCGACCACCACGATGCGGCCGCCGCGCTCGCGCAGCGCCTTGGCCTTGCCGCGGAAGTCCGGCACCGTCCACAGGCTGCCGTTCGACACGACCGGATTGGCCCCCAGGATCAGCAGGAAGTCGCATCGCTCGATATCCGGCACCGGAATCGACAGCCAGTGGCCGAACATCAGCCCTGACGACAGCTGCTTGGGCATCTGGTCCAGCGTCGAGGCGCTGTAGATGTTGCGCGAGCCCAGCGCCTTGGCCAGGCGGGGGAAATAGAGCATCAGCCCGACCTGGTGCACGGTTGGATTGCCGATCACCAGCGCGGTCGAATTGCGGCCGTGCTTCTCCAGGATCGGCGGCAGGCGGCGATCGATCTCGGCGAACGCCTCCTGCCAACTCACGGCGACGAAACGCCCATCGCGCTTGACGAGCGGCGTGCGCAGACGGTCGGGATCCTCGTGCAGGTCCTTTAGCGCCACCCCCTTGGGGCAGATGTAACCGCGGCTGAACACGTCGCCGTCGTGTCCGCGGATCGACGTGACCTTGCCGTCCGCGATCCGCAGCTCCAGCCCGCAGCAGGCTTCGCAAACGGGACAGACGCGATGGGCGACGGTCTCGGTGGTGGTCATCATCGGGGCTCCCTCAAGCGGCGCCACGAGCATGACCGCTTCGACGCACGAAAGCGATTACGTGCGAGATCATCAAGACGCAGATGCGGTCCGATTACCGGCAAGAGAATTGAGAGGGCGCCGCCGGTTGCCGATGTTGCGGTCAGGCGCCACGCACGGCCGACGGCCACGGCGGCGGTGCCCCAACCGATGGAGCCTGACATGAGCGACTTCAGCGACCTGGTCGACCGATACATCGCCATCTGGAACGAGACCGATACCACACGCCGCCGCGCGCTGATCGCGCGGACCTGGACGGAAGGTGCAAGCTATCTCGACCCGATGATGAAGAGCGACGGCCATGCCGGCATCGACGCGATGATCGCCGCGGTGCAGGAAAAGTTCCCCGGCCACCGCTTCAGCCTGGCCGGCAAGGTCGATGCCTATCAGGACCGCGTGCGCTTCTCGTGGGCGCTGGCGCCCGAGGGCGGCGACGCGCTGGTCAAGGGCACCGATTTCGCCGTGGTCGACAGCGGCCGCCTGCAGCAGGTCACCGGCTTCCTGGACCAGGTGCCGGCCGGCGCAGCCTAGCGAACAGAGGAAGAGGCGGATGCCCGGTCCGCCTCCTCCTCACGACCTTTGGACGAAGCGCGCCGCTCGCAGCGGCCGCGTTCGCTAGAGTCCGGCCCGCGCCTCGACGTCGCGCACCCGCGTGCGCCGGTCACGCGTGCTCTCGCTCTTGAGCTGGCCGCAGGCCGCCAGGATGTCGCGGCCGCGCGGCGTGCGCACCGGCGCCGAGAGGCCGCCGGCGTTGACGATCTCCGCGAAGCGATGGATGCGGTTGTTGGAGCTGCACTCGTAAGGCGCCCCGGGCCAGGGATTGAACGGGATCAGGTTCACCTTGGCATGGATCGGCTTCAGCAGCCGCACCAGCTCGCGGGCATCGGCATCGCTGTCGTTGACTCCCTTGAGCATCACGTACTCGAAGGTGATGCGGCGGCTGTTCTTGGCGCCGGGATAGGCAGCGCAGACCTCGAGCAGCGTGGCGATCGGCCACTTCTTGTTCACCGGCACCAGCACGTCACGCACATCGTCGGTGACGGCGTGCAGCGACACAGCCAGGTTCACGTCGAGCTCGGAACCGACCCTGGGGATCAGGGGCACGATGCCCGACGTCGACAGCGTGATGCGCCGCTTGCTGAGCGCGATGCCTTGGTCGTCCATCACGATCCGCAGCGCCTTGGCCACGTTGTCGAGATTGTAGAGCGGCTCGCCCATGCCCATCATGACGATGTTGCTGAGCATGCGCGTGGTCTCGATCGGCGTCGGCCATTCGCCATAGCTGTCGCGCGCCACCATGAACTGGCCGACGATCTCCGCCGGGGTCAGGTTGCGCACCAGGGGCTGGGTGCCGGTGTGGCAGAAGCTGCAGGTCAGCGTGCAGCCGACCTGGCTCGACACGCAGACCGAGCCACGGTCCGCCTCCGGGATGTTGACGCACTCGACCTCGTTGCCGTCGGCCAGCCGCAGCAGCCATTTGCGGGTGCCGTCGACCGACCGCTGCTCGACCGCGATCTGCGGCCGCTCGATCACGAACAGCTCCTCCAGCCGTTCGCGCGTGGCGCGGGCGATGGTGCTCATGGCGGCAAATTGGCGCACGCCGTGCCAATAGACCCAGTGCCAGATCTGGCCGGCCCGGAACGGTTCCAGGCCATGCTCGGCCAGCAGCGCCTTCAGCTCAGCCCGGCTCAAGCCGATCAGGTTGGGCCGCAGATCGTTGCGGCGCAGCGGCTCCAGAATCGACACAGGCTCGGCGGAAAGGGCGGACATGGCGGGACAGATAGGCCTCCGGCCGAACATCCGCAACCTCGACCAGCGATGCGCTTGCCTTCAAGGTCGGCGGGATATCGATCGACGCGGTCCATAAGGACACTGCGGGAAGGACACGGACATCGCGGCGACGCCGGCTCTACCGGATCCGGCATTCCTGGGTGGCGCGCCAGAACGCGGCGGTGAAGCCCTGCAGGGAAAACGTATCGGCCATGTCACGGCCGGCCTCGTCGATGCCGCGCACCGTCACCGTCGCGCCGGCCCGCATGGACTCGACGATCCGCCCGTCGACCTCGGGATTGGGCGACCAGGCGCCGTTGCTTCCTTCCTGGGCGAAGAGCCGGAACTTGGCGAAACCGAAATCCAGCTCGACGTCGCTGTCAGGCTTCACGGCGTAGCCGGCAAAATAGGAAACAACGTTGAGCGCGTTCTTGCCGGGCCGATGGGTGACATAAAGCAGCGGCCGATCCTTGGCACGGCCCTCGGGCGGCGCCGGTATCACCTTCTGGGTCACATAGCAGGTGCGATCATCGTCACCGCCGGCCGCCAGCGCGCGCCAGTCGCCGTAGTCCTCCAGCTTGCGCGGCAGGTCCGGCGATTCGGCTGGCGCCGCCGCGGGCGCCTGGCCCCAGGCAGCGGACCCAGCCAGCAGCGACGGCAGGAGCAACGCCAACATCAAGGAATCTCGAAATTTCATAGCGGAATCATAGCTCAAGGGTGCAGTTTCACAAACCACTCTCGCCGGCAGCGCGCATCTTGCGGCGCTGCCGTCGCTTCCAGACGGGCTCACCGAAAACCGGTGGCGGCAGCGGCGCCTCGGGCCCGCCTGCGGCCACCGGGCGATCAGCGAAGCGTCCCAGGCTGATCAGGCGGTCATACATGATGATGGCGGCAGCTACGCCCAGATTGACCGAGAACCGGGTTGGAATTCTGACGACGAAATCGCACAACGACTGCGCCGATCGTGACAATCCCTCGCGCTCGGCACCCAGCACGTAGGCGACCTGCCGCGGATGACGGAAGCTGGGCAGCTCGATCGCGTCATCCGTGATCTCGATCCCGACCAGGCGGCACCCCTGGGGCAGGCAGAACTCCTCGACGCTGGCGAAATGATAGGTCGGGACGGCACCTGGCGTATCGGACGTGTCGGCATGGCCGCCGTCCCGACGCCGGTATTGGGCATTGATCGTGAAGACGAAGCTGGCCCCGAAGGCGTGGGCCGTGCGGAACAGGGTTCCCACGTTCATCGCCTTGCTGACGCCTTCCACGCCGATGCCGAAATAGCCTTTCATCACTCGCCAGATTGAGGCACAAGATGTTGTAGATTTGCTTGCGCGCTTAGCACGTCCGCGGCGCGCGCGACAGGCACTGGACGTTCGTCGAGCCGATCCACATCATGAGTAATGACGTCACCATCGGAGCGCCGCCTGCCAATGCAGCGCCCCCGCCGGTGAAGGCCGACGCAACGGTGCGCGCCCAGTACGAGGCGATGCCGTACCCGCCGCGCGACCCGGCCGACGAGGCCCGCCGGCTGGTGGTAGGCACCCCCAGCCACGTGCTGGAGATCAACCATTATCTCTATGCCGGGCGACGCGACTATCGGCAGCCGTTCCGGGCGCTGATCGCCGGCGGTGGCACGGGCGATGCCTGCATCATGCTGGCGCAGCAGCTCCAGGATCTCAGATGCCCGGCCGAGATCATCTACCTCGACATCTCGGAGGCATCGCGCGCCATCGCCGAGGCGCGGGCCCAGGCGCGCGCCCTGCGCAACGTGAGGTTCATGACCGGCTCGCTGCTGGACCTCCCGTCGCTCGGACTTGGGCCGTTCGACTACATCGACTGCACGGGGGTGCTGCATCACCTGCCCGATCCCCAGGCCGGCCTCGATGCGCTGGCCGCCGCCTTGGCGCCGGAAGGTGGAATCGGGATGATGCTGTACGGCGAATATGGCCGCAGCGGCGTCTATCCCATGCAGGACATGCTGCGGACCCTGGCACCGGTCGGCACCCCCCCGGCCGAGCGGCTGGCCTTGGCCAAGCGGCTGATCCGTTTCTTGCCGCCCACCAACCTGTTCCGCCGCAACACATTCCTCAACGATCACCTGTCGGGCAACGATGCGGCGCTCTACGACCTGCTGCTGCACAGCCAGGACAGGGCCTACACGGTGCCCCAGATCGCCGACATGACCCGCCGGGCGGGCCTGCGGCTGGTCGCGTTCATGGAGCCGATGCGCTACGAGCCGACCACCTACATGAGCGATCCGCAGATCGGCCGCGAGCTCGCCGCCCTGCCCTTCCTGGAGCGCGCCACCTTCGCGGAGCGGCTGGCCAACAACCTGCGCATCCATGTCTTCTACGCCACCAAGGCGGGCTACGATACGGTGGCACGCCCGGAGGACACGTCGGCCATCCCGGTTCTGCGCGAGATGGACGCCCAGGCCCTGGCGCAGGGCCTGCGGCCGGGCACGCCGCTGGTCGCCAACCTCGACGGCTTTCCATGGCGCGCGCAACTGCCGCCGCTGGCGAGCGCGATCGTGGCCCAGGTCGACGGCCGCAAGAGCATCGCCGAGATCTACACGTCCATGGCCATGCGCGGCGGACTGCCGGTGTGGGACGAGTTCCATCAGCAGTTCGAGCAGCTCTATGTCGTGCTGAACGGCATCAACCACCTGCTGCTGCGCTTCCGGTCCTGACGGCGACCCGCCGCCCTCGCGATGCCGCGCGCCTTCACGATCGCCCTCGCCACGGCTGTCCTGTGGGCGCTCTACCTTGTCATCACGCGCTTCGTGATCTCGCGCGCCGGTCTTGACCCGTGGGCCTACACGCTGGTGCAGCTCCTGGTCGGCGGTCTCGTCATCTTCTGGCTGGGCCGCAAGGCGCCGGGCGACTGGCGCGGGCTCTTCACGCCCTGGATGGTGAGCTACGGCATCGTGCGGGTCGGCGTCACGGGCGCCTCGTCGGCAGCGCTGGGCTGGCTCATGGCGACGCAGAGCACGCTGCTGTCGACCGCCAACGTCCTGATGGGCGCGCTGGCGACGCTGGTCGTGCACCGCATCGTGCCGCCGCACAGCGAGCGCGCGGCGCTGGCCCTGCTGGCGCTGGGCCTGAGCGTGCTGATCCTCTGCCTCGTGCCGGACACGGCCTACTACGGCGCGCTCTGGCTGCTGGCGTCGGAGATCGGCGTCGTGGTGGCGGCGCTGGCCGTCGAGAAGCATCCGCGCAACCGCAGCGACAGCGTCGCCGAGCGCAGCCGGTTCACCGCCGAGACGCTCATCATCACATCGATGGTGCTGATCGTAGCGTGGAGCCTGGCCGGCGCCGTGGGCCTCATGCGCTCGCCGTGGGCAGCCGGCGGCGATGCCTTCGGCAATCCGCTGCTATGGGCCTGGGGCATCGTGACCGGGCTGGTGTTCCGTGGCCCCGGCCAGTGGCTCACCTTCTACACGCTGCGGCATGTCGGCACCCAGGCCTACCTGATCGCGCTGATGCTGATGCCGGTGTTCGTCATCGTCATCGAGCTCGGCGCAAGCCGCGCCGGATGGGTCGACCCGCCACGCCTCAGCGCCGGCGAGTGGGTGGGCACAGCCCTGATCCTGGCCGCAGCGCTGTGGCTTATGTGGGCAAGACTGAGGGCAGCGCGATAAGAAAAGGGCCCGCGTCCGTGGACGCGGGCCCGGTCGGATGCCGGTGATCCGGGATCTTACGCCGCGGCGCGGATCGCCGCCTGCTTGACCTTGCCGTCGACCGCCGTCTCGAACTGCTTGAAATTGCTCTCGAAGCGCTGGGCGACGTCGCGCGCGGCGCTTTCGTAGGCCTTCTTGTCCTTCCAGCTCGCGCGCGGATTAAGCACCTCGGCCGGTACGTCCGGGCAGGCCGACGGCACCATCAGGCCGAAATGCGGATCAGGCGCGGCGGCCGCCTGCGCCAGACGGCCGTCGAGCGCGGCGCGCAGCATGGCTCGGGTGTGGCGGATCGACATGCGCTCGCCGACGCCGAAGCCGCCGCCGGACCAGCCGGTGTTGACCAGCCAGCACTTCACGTTCTGCCGGGCCATCTTCTCGCCCAGCATCTTGGCGTACACGGTCGGGTGACGCGGCATGAAGGGGGCGCCGAAGCAGGTCGAGAACGTCGCCTGCGGCTCGCTGACCCCCTTCTCGGTGCCAGCCACGCGCGCGGTGTAGCCGCTGAGGAAGTGGTACATCGCCTGCTCCGGCGACAGCCGGCTGATCGGCGGCAGCACGCCGAAGGCATCGGCCGTCAGCATGATGATGTTTTCAGGCGTCCTGGCGATGCCGGTGGCGCTGGCGTTGGGTATGAAATCCAGCGGATAGCAGGCGCGCGTGTTCTCGGTGAATTTGTTGCTGTCGAGGTCGAGCAGGCCGGTGAGCGGATCGACCACCACGTTCTCGAGCACAGTGCCGAAGCGTCCCGTGGTGGCGAAAATCTCCGGCTCCGCCTCGCGGCTGAGCTTGATCACCTTGGCGTAGCAGCCGCCCTCGAAGTTGAAGACGCTGCTCTCGCCCCAGCCGTGCTCGTCGTCGCCGATCAGGGTGCGCGAAGCATCCGCCGACAGCGTCGTCTTGCCCGTGCCCGAGAGGCCGAAGAAGATCGCGACGTCGCCCTTGGGCCCGACATTGGCCGAGGCATGCATGGGCAGCACGTTCTTCTCGGGCAGCAGGTAGTTCAGGATCGTGAACACCGACTTCTTGATCTCGCCAGCGTACCACGTGCCGCAGATCGTCACGAGCCTGCGGCGGAAGTCGCAGACGATGGCGCAATCGGAATTGGTGCCGTCGAGCTCCGGCACGGCCTGGAAGCCGGGGAGCTGCAGGATCGTGAAGTCGGGCCGGAAATCGGCCAGATCCTCCGCCGGCGGGCGCAGGAACATGTTCATGGCGAACAGGTTGTGCCAGGCGGTCTCGGTGATCACCCGCACGCCGATGCGGTGTGCCGGGTCGGCGCCGCCGTAGCATTCGCGCACATAGAGGTCACGGCGCTGCGCGTAGGCCAGCATGCGCGCCAGCAGCCCGTCGAACTGCTTCGGGTCGATCGCCTGGTTGGTCTTGCCCCAGTCGATCTTGCCCTCGCTGGAGGGCTCACGAACGAAGAACTTGTCGTTGGGCGAGCGGCCGGTGTGCACGCCGGTCAGCACGCATAGAGGCCCCCCCTTGGCCAGCACGCCCTCGCCCCGGCGAATGGCATGCTCATACAGTGCGGGAACGGAAAGGTTCCAATAAACGTTGCCGAGATTTTTCAATCCCAGTGCGTCCAGGCCATGCTTGCTGATGGCCATTCCTGCCTGATGCACGTCTTGGTCTCCTGTGTCCCTGCACTCGTTATAATACGTCGCGCGGGATGCAATAAACTACACCGACAAGCGAGCGCGCACCTTACGGAGACGCGCCCCTGCCGGGCAACAAGCGACTTGCTTATTAAACGTGACGAATCTGTGGAAGTTCCCTCCACGCTCGCTCTGCAAAAGTCCTGTTTCGTTCTATCGTTCGCCTACAGACAGATCGCGCCCGCCCTGGGCCCGAGCCTGCCTGACCAGGGCCACCAGCATGGCCCGTGCCGATTCGGCGTCATGCACGAGGCTGGGAAAGTCGAGCCTGGCCACCACGCCAGCCAGGCGCAGGTCGCAGCCTGCAGCATCGATGCCGGTCATGCGCCAGCCTTCGCCTGAGTGTCCCAGCAGCCGCGTGGCGTAGAGCTGGATGGCGTCGGCGTGATCCTCGTTCATATGAGCGACGATGCCGGCCTCGCGCTCGACCAGGGCTGCTGGAGGCGTCGCCACCAGGTCTTCGCGCTCGATCCAGCGGATACGCCCGAAGCCGCCCACCAGGTGCGCCCGTGCCACCTCAACGCGATAGAAGTGGAAATCCTTGAAATCCGCATACATCGCCGCGTCGGGATGGCGCGCCAGGAACCGACGCCGGATCGCCGGATCGGCGCTGCGCGCGGCATGCCCCAACACCGTCACCCGTGGGCCTGTCAGGGGTTGCGCCAGGCCGGCCGTGCCATCGAACAACAGGGAGACGCGAGGCTCCGCCGCAATGGCCTTGCTGTGCTCGGCCAAGGTGCTCAGCAGCAGGATTGGTGCCAGGTCGTGGTCAACGGCAATCAATACAAGCGATGCATAAGGCCAGGCAGCCAGGATATCGGCGCCAGGCACCGCCAGCGACCCGGGAAGGCCACTGGCCAAGCTGGCGCGATCGAGGCTACGCATCAGGGTGCGCGCCTGCGTCGCAGGGCTGGAATCGGTGGAGACGGTCATGGCGGGGACCGTGCCGCCAGCCGTCAGCCCGGTCAATGTCCGCATGGCCCCTTTTCCCATCGCTTTGTGTATGCTCAAAGACAGCTCACACCCCCACCGGCTTCGCCCCTGGAGGCCCACATGAAAAAGACGATCGCCTTGGTCGATGACGACCGGAATATTCTCACTTCGGTTTCCATGCTGCTCGAGGCCGAGGGTTTCACCGTCAAGACCTTCAACGACGGCGTGGCGGCGCTGGAAGGCCTCAATGCCAGCCCGCCGGACCTTGCGATCCTCGACATCAAGATGCCGCGCATGGACGGCATGGAGCTGCTCAACCGCCTGCGCAAGACGCAGACCATGCCCGTGATCTTCCTCACCTCCAAGGACGAGGAGATCGACGAGGTGCTCGGCCTGCGCATGGGGGCCGACGACTACATCAAGAAACCGTTCTCGCAACGCCTGCTGCTGGAACGCATCCGCGCCCTGCTGCGCCGGGGCGAAAAGGTCGGCGGCGACGCCAAGGATGCGGGAGAGCGCATCGTCCGCGGCGACCTGGTGCTCGACCCGTCACGCCATCTCTGTGTCTGGAAGAACAAGCAGGTGAACCTCACGGTCACCGAGTTCCTGCTGCTGAAATCGCTGGCCGAGCGCCCGGGTCATGTGAAGAACCGCGATCAGCTGATGGATGCGGCCTACGGCGAGACGATCTACGTCGACGACCGCACGATCGACAGCCACATCAAGCGCCTGCGCAAGAAGTTCCGCGAGATCGACGAAGGGTTCGCCCAGATCGAAACCCTGTATGGAATTGGATATCGATACCGCGACGGGCAATAGGTCCCGCACCGAGGACACGCCGGCACCGCCGGCCGACGTCTCTCGGGCCAGCCTGCGCCGCCCCTGGTGGCGACGCTGGGGAACCGGATGGCTGTTTCCGGCGCATCGGCGTGCGGCTGCCGCCGAGCCGCCGGCAAGCTCGGCATCGTCGCTCCTGCGCCGCCGCCATCGTGGACGCCGCTTCTCGCCGCTGACGCGACGCGTACTGCTGCTCAACATGCTGCCGATTGCGCTGCTCGCCGCCGGCGTGGTCTTCCTGGGTGACTACGAGGACACGCTGATCGAGGCCGAGCTCGCGGCGCTCACGGTGCATGGCGAGATCGTCGCCACAGGCCTGGGCGAGGGCGCCGTGCGCGGCGGCGAGACCACGATCAACAGGCTCGACCGCGATCATGCCAATCAGCTGATGGCGCGACTGACCGCGCCCATCGGCATCCGCGGCCGGCTGTTCGCCGAAACCGGCGAGATGCTCGGCGACACCCGCACGCTGCGCGACCGCGCCGGCCGCATCACGTCGCAGCCGCTGCCGCCGCCCAACGCAGCGCCGGCGCAGCGCGGCGTTCTCACGCGCATCAGCGACTGGATCGATGCTCGGCTGCGCGTGGCCCGTTCCGACGGCGAGTATATCGAGCTGCCCGATCCGGTGGCGCGCGACTATCCCTGGGTGGAGCAGGCGCTGCGGGGCATCAACACACGCACCGCACGGCGCACGCCGGACGGACGGCTGATGCTGTCGGTGGCGGTGCCGGTGCAGCGCTACAAGCAGGTGCTGGGCGCATTGATGCTGACGCATGACGATGCCGCCATTGCCGCCCGCATCCGCCAGGTGCGCCTGGACGTGTTCCGTATCGCCGCCGTGGCGCTGGCGGCCACGGTGCTGCTGTCGCTGTTCCTGGCCAGCACCATCGCAAGGCCGATCCAGCGGCTGGCGCGCGCGGCGGACCAGATCCGCTTCGCGCGCGAGGGCACGCCGCGCATGCCCAATTTCGGCGCGCGCAACGACGAGATCGGCGATCTCGCCGACTCGCTGCGCGCCATGACCGACGCCTTGTGGCAGCGCATCGACGCCATCGACACCTTCGCGGCCGACGTGGCGCATGAGCTGAAGAATCCGCTGACGTCCCTGCGCTCGGCCGTCGAGGTCGCCGCCCGCATCGACGACAAGGAGAAACGCGCCAAGCTGATGGAGATCGTGCTCGACGACGTGAAGCGGTTGGACCGCCTGATCAGCGACATCGCCGATTCCTCGCGGCTGGATGCCGAGCTGCTGCGCAGCGACCCGCAGATCGTCGATGTCGGCCGGCTGCTGTCATCGATGGCCGATGCCTACAACGCCACGGCAGCCGCCGAGGTCGGCGTGCGGGTGCAGCTCAACGTGCTGGGCAGCGGGACATTCCTGGCGCTGGGGCATGAGGGACGCTACGGCCAGGTGTTCCGCAATATCGTCGACAACGGAATCTCGTTCAGCCCCCAGGGCGGCAACATCTCGATCGGCCTCATGCGCGAGCGCGACCAGGTCGTGGTGACGATCGACGACCAGGGGTCGGGCATTCCCGACGCCAATCTCGAATCGATCTTCCGCCGCTTCTATTCCGAGCGCCCCAACGCCGAGCAGTTCGGCAAGCACTCGGGGCTGGGCCTGTCGATCTGCCGGCAGATCGTCGATGCCTATGGCGGCTCCATCGCCGCCGGCAATCTGCGCTTACCCGATGGCCAGGTTCAGGGCGCGCGCTTCACGCTGCGGCTGCCGATGGCGTCGTAATTCCTCCCTTCCCCGCTTCGCGGGGAAGGTGCCCGAAGGGCGGATGGGGAGCCGACGTGGTGCCTGCAACTGAGACCACGTTGGCTCCCCTCCGCCCCTTCGGGGCACCTCCCCAACTGCGTTGGGGAGGATTCACTCCCCGAACACGTCCTTCGTGTTCTCGCCGAGCGTCGGCGCACGGTGGCGTATCGGCGGACGCTGGCCATCGAACTGCAGCGGCAGGGCGATCAGCGGCACATCCCGCTCCAGGCCGGGCACCTTCTGCAGCATGCCGACGGCCTGGGTCTGGGGCTCGGCCAGCATCTCGGGCAAGGCGTTAATCGGCGTGCAGGGGATGCCGGCCGCGGCGATCACCTCGAGCCAGTGGGCGCGCGGCTTGGTCTTCAGCACGCGCTGCATCTCGCCGACCAGCTCCTCGCGCCGATCGACGCGCTGGCGGTTGGTTGCCAGGCTCGGGTCGCTGGCCCATTCCGGCTTGCCGATCACCGGGCACAGCTTGCGGAACAGGCCGTCATTGCCGGCCGCGACAATGATCGGGCCGTCCGCCGTCTCGAAGCCCTCGAACACCACAACGCCGCGGCTGCCGGTCGGATGCCGTTCCGGCACCTCGCCGGTGGTCGCGTAGCCGGCATAGGGGTTGGTCCACCACCCGATCGCGGTTTCCAGCAGCGAGGTATCGACCTTGCGACCACGGCCCGTGTGATGCCGTTCGGCCAGCGCCGCCAGCACGCCGATCGCGGCCCACATGGCGCTGCCGTGATCCAGCACCTGCGTGCCCATGCGCATCGGCGGCCCTCCGGGAAAGCCCGACATCATCATCATGCCGGCAAAGGCCTGCACGATAGGCTCGTAGCCGGGATCCATCTTCTTGGGACCGCTCGCGCCATAGGCGTTGACCGAGCAGTAGATCAGCCGCGGATTGCGTGCCATCAACGTCTCGGGACCCAGCCCCAGGCCCTCCAATGTGCCTGGCCGCATGTTCTGCACCAGCACATCGGCCGTATCGACCAGCCGGCGCACCTTCTCGACATCGGCCGGGTCCTTGAGGTCGGCCACCACCGATTTCTTGCTGAGGTTGACGGCGTTGAACGACGAGCTGGCCGCGTGCGACAGCACCCTGCCCCAGCCACGCGCGTCATCGCCGCCGTTAGGCTTCTCGACCTTGATGACCTCGGCGCCCAGATGCGCCAGGATCTGGGCGCAGAACGGCCCGGCCAGGTTCTGCGCCAGCTCGACGACCTTGATGCCTTCCAACGGCAGCATGCGTTTCCTCCGTCTTGCCGGCGTAGGATGCCTCCAATCCGGCAGCCACGCCATGCGAGGGCGCGCAACGCTGATCTTCAGGGCAGGACGTAGAGCAGCAGCGCCGGCAGGCTGATGAAGGAGACCACCGTGGTGATCACGATCATGCCGGCGACGTCGGCCGGCTCGCGCTTGTATTGCAGAGCGAACAGATAGTTGAAGATCGCCACCGGCATGGCCGACTGGATGATCAGCACGCCGCGCGCGGCACCCGCCAGCCCGAACGCCCAGGCCACGGCGAGCCCGACCGAGAAGCCACCCACGAGGCGCAGGGCCGACAGCGCCGCGGCGCGTCCCGGCCGAGTCACCTTCAATGTCGCCAGCGAGACGCCCAGCGACAGGAGCATCAGCGGGATCAGCATGTTGCCCAGGATCTCGGTGGTGCGGCCGAGCCAGACCGGGGGCCGGTGACCTGTCAGGATGAAGACGAAGGCGAGCGCGATGGCGTAGATGATCGGCTGGCGCACCAGCTTGCCGATCGCGAAGCTGCCGGCGGCGATGTTGATGCCGACGGTGAACTGCCCCACCGCGCCGACCGCAAACCAGGCGATGCCCAGCGCCAGCCCCTCGGCGCCGAAGGCCAGGAAGCACAGCGGCAGGCCGACATTGCCGCCGTTGGGAAACATCAGCGCCGGCAGGTATGAATGCGCCGGCAGATGCGCCAGGCGCAGCACCACCCAGCCCAGCACGCCCATGGCCACGAAGCAGGCCAGGGTTGCGGCCGCCAGCTGCGCCAGCGCCGCTGCCGACACTTCCAGCCGCGTCAGGGCGTTGAAGATCAGGCACGGCGCGGCGATGGCCGAAACCAGCGCCGTGGTGATGCCGGGATCGAACGGCCGCCTGAGCCAGCCCCAGACGTAGCCGACGCCGGTGCACAGCAGCACGGGCGCGATAATGGCGAAGACCTGCCCCAGGAGCGCAAGCGACTGCACGGGCCAAGACTAGCCATGCGGGCGACCCGGCGCCATCACTGTTGCGGCAGCAGCCGCTCCAGGTAGTCCATCATGAGGCCATCGGCAGGCTCGCGGAAAATCCGCAGCCGGCCGGTGCCGTCCATGACCAGCAAGCCGATGGCGTGCGAGACGCCGTCGACGGTGAGTGCCTGGGCGCGATCGAACCCGGCATCGGCGATGGCGGCGATGATCGCGTCGAAGACGGTGCGCAGCTGGCCATTGAGGTCGCGGTCCAGGTCGCGGCTCAAGCCCACGGGACGCACGCCGGCGCCGCGCAGAAGATAAAGACCGAGCGACAGCTCGGCCGGGTGCGCCTTGTAGTAGGCATAGAAGGCCGCCAGGGCGGCCCGCGCCCGATCGATCGGGCGGCGGTGCCGCGCCAGATGCTGCTCTATGAACTGCTTCAGCGCGATCAACGTCTGCGACAGGATCGCGGCGTAGATCTCCTCCTTGCCGCGGAAATAGGGATAGATCGCCCCCGTCGTGCAGCCGGCCTCGATGGCGATCAGCCGGATCGACGCGCCTTCCAGGCCATGAGCCTCGAACACGCGGCGTGCCGCGTCGATCACCAGCTGGCGCTTGATGTCGCGGATCACCCCGAGGCGATCGCGGACCCTGGGGTCATCGTGCCGGCTGCGCGCCGGCGTCGCCCCTGGCATTGCCACCGCTCTCCTTAGCCGACCGGGTTGATCGGCCGGTTGGCTGTCCAGTCCCAGGTGCCCTGGTCGCGATGGCGCACCGCCTCCTTCCAACCGATCGCCTCCGCCTGCTTCTTGAAGTTCATCCCTTCCGGGGTGTGGCGCGTGATGCCGTCGAAGATCGTGGCCAGCATCTGGGTGTTCTTGAGCCCCATGGCCTCGATCGCCTGGTTGATCATCAGCTTGTGCATCATGAGCTGGTTGGTGGGCACGGTCGCCATGCGCTCGGCCAGCGCCTCCACCTCGGCATCCAGCTCGGCCGCCGGCACCGCCTTGAGCACGAGGCCCAGCTTCTCCGCTTCGCGGCCATCGATCTTGTCGCCGGTGAAGAGCATGCGCTTGGCGCGTTCTGCGCCCAGGCGATAGACCCACATGGCTGTCGTGGGGCAGCCCCACACACGCACCGGCATGTATCCGATGCGGGCATCCTCGGCCATGACGATCATGTCGCTGCAGAGCGCGATGTCCGAGCCGCCGGCGATCGCATAGCCCTGCACCTTGCAGATCACCGGCCGGTAGGAGCGCCACAGGCTCATGAACAGCTCGGTGTTGCGCATCATGAAGGCATAGTCCTTCATCGGATCCCAAGGCATGTCCTGGGTCGCGGCGTTCGTGCCTTTGGTCTGCGCATAGTGCGTCAGGTCGTAGCCGGCGCAGAACGCCTGCCCGTTCCCTGACAGGATGATCACGTGCACGCCCGGGTCGGCATTGGCGCGGGCGACGCATTCGGCAAGCTCGCCCGGCAGCTCATCGTCGATCGCATTGAACACTTCGGGCCGGTTCAGGGTGATGCGCCCGATCCGGCCATCCTTTTCATAAAGCACCTTCGGCATGATTTTCCCCGTGCGAATATCGCCTCTACAGAATAATAACGACGTTACCTTTGGATGCAAGCTGTTGCAGACCGCCCGGTTTCCAGGGCCTGGCGTCGGTTCCGGGATGGGCTGCTACTTCCCTGCCAGCGCCCGCTCGGCCGTCGCAGCGGCGTCGTCGAACTGGGTCTCCAGCCATGGGTGCACACCGCGCAGGCCGGCGACGACGTCGCGGCCCCAGCGGACGTAGTCCAGGCGGCGTTCGGTCGACCAGTCGGCCGGCGGGCTGGCGGCGAGGTCGCGCAGGTTCGACGTCTTGTCGGCCAGCTTCAGCATCTTGGCGCGGTCGGTCTTGCCCGGTGCATGCACGACCTGCTGGCGCTTGCGCTCCTGCTTGGGCAGCGACTTGTCGTCGGTGACCTCGCTCACCAGCGCTGCGATATCCTCGTTGAAGGTCGCCGCCAGCTCGTCCCGCGTCGTCTGGGTATCCTCCAGAACGTCGTGCAGCAGGCCGGCCGCGACCAGGTTCGCGTCGCGGCCATGCACCGCCACCGCCAGCAGGTGAGCGACCTCGGCCAGGTGGTTGACATAGGGCTCGGCGTTAGCGCCCTTGCGCCGCTGATGCACATGCTTCTCAGCGGCGAAAGCGAAGGCCCGGGTCAACAGCAGGACCTCGTCCATGATCACGCTCCTCAAGCGTGGCGCGCAGCGTGCCACGACGCCGGCCGGAGCGCCACACCCCGGACGGCGTAATCCTTGACTTCAATGCTGCCGCATCGACACTCGCGCACCAATCGAACCAGTTGGGAGATACGTCATGGATGTCCGCACGCAGATGCGCAGCGCCGCAGGCTACTACGCGCAGCGCGAGGCGATCGTCGCCGGAGGCCGGCGGCTCACCTTCGCCCAGGCCTGGGAACGCGGCATCCGCCTCGCCAACGGCCTGCTGGCGCTGGGCCTGCAGGCGCAGGACCGCGTCGCGGTGCTGGAGGACAACCGGCTCGAATCGGCAGACATGTTCCTGGGCGCCGCCATCGCCAACCTCGTGCGCGTGCCGCTCTATCCGCGCAATGCCCGTGACAGCCACCTGCACATGATGGGCCATACCAACTGCCGCGTCCTGGTGGTCGACGAGAAGCACCTGCCCGAGATCGAGGGCCTGCAGGCCGAGCTGCCCGACCTGCAGCACGTGATCGTGCGCGACGCCGGCTACGAAGCCTGGCTGGCAAAGCAGTCGGCCGTCGATCCCGACCCCAAGATCGCACCCGACGACAACTTCATCATCCGCCACACCGGCGGCACGACCGGCAAGAGCAAGGGCGTCGCCTATTCGCACCGCGCCTGGCTCGCCGCCGGCCGCGACTGGTTCTACCTCTATCCGCCGGTCGAGCCGGGCGACACCGCCCTGCATCTGGGTCCGATCAGCCACGGCTCGGGCTACCTGTTCACGCCGGTGTGGCTGGCTGGCGGCTGCAACGTGATGATGGACCGCTTCGATCCGGCCGCCGTGCTCGACACCTTCGAGCGCGAGCGCATCGGCTACCTGTTCATGGTGCCGACCATGCTCAACGCCATCAACCGCATCCCCGGCATCGAGCAGCGCAAGTTCCCCCACCTGAAATGCATGCTGGTGGCGGCGGCGCCGATCGCCGACGACACGGCGATGAAGGCCTACGAGATCTTCGGCAAGGCTATGTACCAGGGCTACGGCCAGACCGAGGTGCTGCCGGTGGCGATGATGGGCCCGGCCCAGTGGTTCGCCACGGACGTGCCCGGCTCGACGCCGCTGCGCGCCTGCGGCCTGCCGCTGCCGTTCGCGCAGCTGCAGATCTGGGACGAGGGCAACAAGCCCGTGCCACCGGGCACGCCCGGCGAGATCGTGGCCAAGACCGACGGCCAGATGACGGCGTTCTGGAACGATCCGAAGGCGACGGCCGAGCGCCTCGTCGACGGCTGGGTGAAGACCGGCGACGTCGGCTACCTCGATGCCAACGGCTATCTCTACATGGTCGACCGGGTCGGCGACATGATCGTGTCGGGCGGCTTCAACATCTACCCGGCCGAGCTCGAGAACACGATCTCGGACCATCCCGACGTGATCGAGGTGGCGGTGTTCGGCATCCCGCATGAGCGCTGGGGCGAGACTCCGTGCGCGGTGTGCACCGTGAAGGCCGGCGCCAGCGTGACCGAGGCGGAGCTGATCCAGCTCTGCGAGGAGCGGCTGGGCAATTACAAGCGGCCAGGCAAGGTCGTGCTGCGGGCCGAGCCGCTGCCCAAGACGCCGGTGGGCAAGATCAAGCGCAAGGAGCTGCGCGAGCCGTTCTGGGTCGGCCACGGGCGCCGGGTGGCGGGCAGCTGATCCTATTTCGACGCCCCGGCCAGGGGCGCCAGCGGCGGCGGCGCCGGCGCCCAGTCCCTTTCACAGCGCGCTGACGCGGCCTCCTGCGCCTCCAGCCCGGAGACCGTCGCCAGCCGCACGCACAGCCGCACGAACTCGGCGCGATTGCCGCACGGATCGCCGGCGCCGGGGTCCAGCCCCAGCATCTTGTTCATGACGTCCCAGGCGTCCTCGGAGTCGTGCCAGCTCATGGTGGGACCCTTGCGCATCGCCACCTTGCACTGGCGGAAGTGGAAGACATCGATCTCGGAGTCCGTCCGCAGCCGCCTGCCGAGCGCGCCGAGCCTGTCCTTGACCTCGTCGATCGTCCCGCCGGCATAGCGGACGGCATCCTCCATGCGGTCGCGCACGATGATCTTGTTCTCGATGATCCGGTCATACAGCGCCGTCGCCGCCGCCTCGCCACGGGCGACACGGCCATTGTAGAGCGCCAGCCCCGGGTCGACGACGACCAGCGCCGCGTTGGATGCATCCTTCTCGCACTCCAGCCAGTCGTTGCCGGGATGCGCCAGCAGCGGCGGCTCGTCCGGCTTGAAGGGAGGCGGTGGCGGCACGAGGCCGCGGGCGCGCCGGCGCGCTTCGGATCGCGCCGCGTCCACGATGGCACATTCGGGCTTCGCGCCCGCGCGCCGCCGCCCGGGCGGCTCGAGGCGGTCAAGCGACGGATCGCTGCTGATGAGGATCACCATCGGCCAGACCGGATACTGCACCGGCCTGCCGCCCACGCCCTGCGTGTCGGCGCGGCGCTCCACGACGTAGCGCAGCACCTCATCGGCCGTGACGGCGCCGAAGTTCTCATACAGGCCGCCGTCGGTGACGCGGGCCCAGAGCACGCCCTTGTCGTCGCGCATGCCGCCCGTAGGCGAGATCACGGGGAACCGGGCGCTCATCGTGACCGCGGTGCTGATGCGGATGTCGCGGCCCAGGATGTCGAAGGCGTCGTAGCGGTTCACCTGCCCGGCGAGGTCCTCCCGCGCCCCCCGGGGCGCGGTGTGGAAGCGGACATTGGCGGTGACGATCCGCTTGCCCTTCTCCACGGAGGTGCCGTTGAGCGCCAGGATCGGCCAGACGCGGTCACGGTCGGTGCCTGCCGGCGGCACGGCGAAGGTATCGACGAAGCCGGCATCCCATGCGAATGGCGCCCGGCCCTTGTCCTTGATCGTGCGGGCCCAGGCCGCTTCCCATGCCTTCTCCAATGCCGCCGCCCGGTCGTCCGGCGACAGGCCAGGAAAGGCGTGCAGCGGCAGGTCGACATAGAGGCCGGCCGCCATGGCGGGGCCGAGGAAATCACTCTTGATGAACTCGGCGGCCATCGGCGCCGCCTGCGCGATCCTGGCCGCGCCGCCACCGGGCTTGCGCCGCTCGGCCTCGACCAGCGAGCGGAACGCAACGGCGCCCAGCGAGCCGCCCGAGACGCCGCTGATCAGGAAGACCCGATCGGCGAAATGCGCTTCGCGCTCGGCGATCTCGCCCAGCACCTGCGTGGTCCAGTAGCCGGCGCGGCTGGCGCCGCCGGCGGTCGCCACGACGATGAAGGGCGGCGTGTACACCGACGGCGCCACCGCGGCGTTGATGCCGGTCTGGCGGTCGACATTCGCCGCCCACCATGCCTTGAACACGGCATCGACATGCGGGCGCAGGGCCAGCGGCCTGTCCTTCAGGGTGCGGACGTCGTGGTTGTCGCCGGCCCATTGGGTCGCCACCACCATCCAGGCGACCGTGCCGGCGAAGATCGGCAGCCTGGTGCGCCTGGACAGCAGCACCAGGAAGCTGGTGATCGGCACCATGGCGGCCAGGCCCAGCAGCGTGGCGTTGACGGCGGTGCCGAAGAACGCGCTCGTGCCGACGGGATCGAGCGCGAAGGCGATCGCCAGGCATGGCGGGGCGATCAGCGAGATCGACAGCACTGAGGCCGCCAGCGGGTTGGACAGGTAGTCGCGCAACCGGTCGTAGTGGGCCCGTCCGGCCAGGAGATGGTGGGCGCGCGACGTCGGCGGGATCCGAGGCGGCTGGTCCGGCTTGCCGACGATCAGCCCTTTGAGCAGCGGTTTGCGTATCCAGAGCACGGCGTACAGCACGCACGCGCCGCCGAGATACATCCAGAACCACCGCCGGAACGTGCTGGCGGCGTCGAGGTCGCCGGCGTGCTGGTAGACCTCCGCCGCGTTCAGGAACGCCCAGCCGAACGACACCACGGCGCCGAAGGCGATCAGACGCGGCACCTGGTCGACCCAGAAGTCGCGCCACTCCTCCTGGAAGGTCGGCAGCGGTGGCTCCTGGCCCCGCGGCAGCGCCTCGGCCGCCGCCACGGGCTCCAGGACGAAGCTGTAGTTGAGGGTGACCCGCGCCCAGTACCACGACACCACCGCCCACAGAAAGGCGTAGGCGGTCATGCCGATCAGCTCCGACCAGCCGCGCCGCGGATCGACATTGCTGATGACGATGTCGCGCGCCTGGTCGGTGAGCACGATCAGGCCGCCGCCGACCACCACGGCCAGCAGCGATGCCCGGCAGGCCCAGAAGACCCGCGCTGCATCACATATCGCCCACCACGGCGTCGCCAGCCGCCGCGCCAGCCAGACCAGGGCGATCCCCGGCCACGAGCGGTCGACCAGCCAGTCGGCGAAGCGCTGTACGGCATTGCGCCGCGGCGGGTCAGGCGGTGGTGTCGGAGTCATCACCATGAGCGTCTGTTCAAACGAGACGGACACGGAGCGCAGATCAGCTTCAATTGTACCGCACGGACGGCGCCGGACGAACCCAAATCGCATAGGCAGTGCGACGGATCGTGGGCTACAAATCGCCCGTCCGAAGGCGAGTCACCCATGCTCCGTGCCGCGTTTCGTGTCTTCTGCCGCGTGCTCCTGCTGCCGCCGCTGGCTCTCGCCGCGGCGCCCGCGTCGGCGCAGACACCTGATGCCTTCGACGCCGCCTTCCGCGACTGGATGCAGACGAACGGCGTCGACAAGGGCACCCTGGCCGTCACCTATCGCGGGCGCCTGGTGCTCGAACGCGGCTATGGCGGCCAGGACCCGGGCCAGCGCGTGCTGCTGGCCAGCCTCAGCAAGGCGATCACCGGCCGCTGCATCGCCCGGCTGGTGTCGGACGGCCGGCTGCGCCTCGACGGCAAGGTCGGCGACGTGCTGGCGCCGTTCTTCCGCCAAGCCGGCGATCCGGCCGACGCACGGCTGAAGGATGCCACCGTCGAGCAGCTTCTGGTGCACCGCGCCGGCTTCGCCGCGGCGCCGCGCGACCTGATGACCACGGCCGCCATGGATCTGCTGCAGACGAAGAAGTCGCCGGCCACGGCCACGCCCGCCGACCTGCTGGCGGCCACGCTGACGGCGCCGCTGGCATCGGCCCCGGGCGAGGCCTTCCGCTATTCCAATATCGGCTACCTGACGCTGGGCGTGACGATCGAGACCATCACGGGCGAAAGCTACGAGCGGTTCTGCGGCCGCGAGATGCTGGAGGCCGCCGGCATCCGGGCCCCCCGGCTCGACTCCGAATGGCGCTCGTTCTCGTCGTTCGGCGGCTGGTCCCTGAGCGGCACCGAGTACCTGGCGTTCCTGGCGCGCGATCGCCTGCGTGACCTGCCGTGGCGTGGCCTGCTGGCGGAACCGGACGCGCGGCACGCGGCCGACGGCGCGCCGATTCCATGGCCGTCGGCGTGGTACGGCCTGGGCCAGTTCATGGCCGACATCACGTCTTCATCGCGCATCGCCTGGCATACCGGCACCTGGGGCGTGCCGCCGAGCACCTTCGGCATGACGGCGATGCAGCACCAGGACGGCGCGGCATGGTTCGTGTGGTACACGCCGCGCCCGGGCAAGGCGGCGACCGACGCGCTGGTGGAGCGGCTGGCGGCGCTGCCGGCGACCATCACCGCCTGGCCCGAGAACGACCTGTTCCCCGAGCGCGGGCTGCCTTCGCCGGCGGCCAAATGAAAGCCGGCCCGCTCCTGGGGAGCGGGCCGGCCGATGCTGCTGCCGATGGCGGCAGGACTACTTCTCGCCGTTGTCCTTGGCGCGGCGCAGGGCGGCGCCCAGGATGTCGCCGAGGCTGGCGCCCGAGTCGGACGAGCCGTAGTCGGCCATCGCCTGCTTCTCCTCGTCGACCTCGCGCGCCTTGACCGACAGCACGACACGGCGCGAGGCGCGGTCGATGTTGGTGATCTTGGCGTCGATCTTGTCGCCGATGGCGAAGCGGTCAGGCCGCTGCTCGGAGCGCTCGCGGCTGAGCTCGGTCTTGCGGATGAAGCCCGGGATGCCGTCGGTGACCGTGACGTCCAGGCCGTTCTCCTGGATGCCGGCGACGATGGCGGTGACCACCTCGCCCTTCTTCAGGTTGCCGGCCTTCTCGAACGGGTCGTTCAGCAGCTGCTTCACGCCCAGCGAGATGCGCTCCTTCTCGGTGTCGACGTCGAGCACCTTGACCTTGACCTGATCGCCCTTCTTGTAGTCGCGGATCGCGTCCTCGCCGGCCTTGTCCCACGACAGGTCCGAGAGGTGCACCATGCCGTCGATGTCGCCGGGCAGGCCCACGAACAGGCCGAACTCGGTGATGTTGCGCACCTCGCCATCGAGCTCCGTGCCCGCCGGGTACTTGTCGGCGAACGTGTCCCACGGATTGTCGAGGCACTGCTTGAGGCCCAGCGAGATACGGCGCTTGGACATGTCGACGTCCAGCACCATGACCTCGACCTCCTGGGAGGTCGACACGATCTTGCCGGGGTGCACGTTCTTCTTGGTCCAGCTCATCTCGGAGACGTGCACGAGGCCCTCGACACCCGGCTCCAGCTCCACGAAGGCGCCGTAGTCCGTGATGTTGGTGACGCGGCCCTTGACCTTGATGCCGGCCGGGTACTTGGCGGCGGCGCCGTCCCACGGATCGGCCATCAGCTGCTTCATGCCCAGCGAGATGCGCTGCGTCTCGGGGTTGAAGCGGATGACCTGCACCTTGACCTGCTGGCCGATGTTGAGCGCCTCGGACGGATGGTTGATGCGCTTCCAGGCGATGTCGGTGACGTGCAGCAGGCCGTCGACGCCGCCCAGGTCCACGAACGCGCCGTAGTCGGTGATGTTCTTGACGACGCCGTCCAGGACCTGGCCTTCGCTCAGCTGGCCCATCAGGCGGTTGCGGTCCTCGGCGCGGCTCTCCTCGAGCACGGCGCGGCGCGACACCACGATGTTGCCGCGGCGGCGGTCCATCTTGAGGATCTGGAACGGCTGCGGCGAGCCCATCAGCGGCCCGACATCGCGCACCGGACGCACATCGACCTGGCTGCCCGGCAGGAACGCCACGGCGCCGTTGAGGTCGACGGTGAAGCCGCCCTTGACGCGGCCGAAGATGGTGCCGGTGACGCGCTGGTTGTCCTGGAAGGCCTTCTCCAGCGCCGTCCACGATTCCTCGCGGCGGGCCTTCTCGCGCGACAGCATCGCCTCGCCGTCGCGGTTCTCCATGCGGTCGACGAACACCTCGACGGTGTCGCCGGTGCGCAGCTCGGCGCCGGTGCCGCCGACGGCGAATTCCTTGAGGGGGACGCGGCCTTCGGACTTGAGGCCGACATCGACGATCGCGAAATCGCCGATGATGTTCACGATCGTGCCGCGCATCACGGCACCTTCGAAGCCCTGCGACTTGCTCAGCGACTCGTCCAGCATCGCAGCGAAATCGGCAGTCGAGGGATCAGCCTCCCTCAGGGCAGAACGTCTTGCCATGCGATCTCTTCTCCTCAACAACGATCCCGGGCGTGGGTCGCAGCCCGTCGGCCAGCCGGTTCATCCGGCGGATCCAGTGCCTGGTCACACCACGACCGCGTGGCACGATGTGCCCGCGGGTCCAGCCGCCGGTACCCGGATCGTTCGCGCCGCCGACGGCTTCAGGCCCGGCGCGGACGTGTTTTGGATTCGATGAAGGCGACGACCCGGTCGAAGACCGCGTCGGCGTCCAGATCGCTCGTATCGAGCACGAAGGCGCCGTCAGCCGGCAACAGGGGGGCCGTGGCCCGTTCGCTGTCACGCCGGTCGCGCGACGCCATCTCATCCAGAACGGCGCGTCTTATAGGGTTCGCCCCGGCCGCTTGCAACTCCTGGAAGCGCCGCTCCGCCCGCGCCTCGGGGCTGGCGGTGACGAACAGCTTCACGTCGGCGTCGGGACAGATCACGGTGCCGATGTCGCGCCCATCGAGGACCACGCCCTGCTTGCCGTCCGGCGGCGCCTTGGCGAACTCGCGCTGCCAAGCCAGCAGGTTGGCCCGCACCGCCGGGATCGCGGCCACGATCGAGGCCGCCTGGCTGGTCGCCTCGCTGCGCAACTCGGGATCCTTGAGATCAACCGGTTGTAGGTTGGCAGCAGTCTCAGCAGCATACGTTGCGTCTTTCGGGTCCCGCCCTTCCCTCAGGATGCGCCGGCCCACAGCCCGATAGAGCGAGCCGGTGTCGAGGTGGGCCAGGTCGTAGTGGCTGGCCAGCCGGCGCGCCAGCGTGCCCTTGCCGGCCGCCGATGGGCCGTCCAGCGCAATGACCTGGGGACGAACTAATTGCACGCTCATGAACCTCTTGCTGCCCGGACCGCCGGCCTTCGGGTCAAACTAGCCGATAGCCGACGCCGGCCTCGGTGATCAAATGCCGCGGGCAGGCCGGCTCGGCTTCGACCTTCTGGCGCAGCTGGCGGATATAGACCCGCAGGTACTGCGGATCGACGCTCTCGTCGCGCCAGGCCTCGCGCAGCAGGTGGCGGTGGGTGAGCACCTTGCCGGCATGGATCACGAGCTGCTCCAGGATGTCGTACTCCTTGGGCGACAGCTTGACCTCGCGGCCGCCGACCGCGACGTGGTGATGCACCAGGTCGACCCGCAGGTCGCCGCTCTCGAACACCGGCCGGGTGCCCTGCTGCTGCAGGCGGTGGCGCAGCGCGGTGCGGATGCGGGCCATCAGCTCCTCGGCGCCGAACGGCTTGGTGACATAGTCGTCGGCGCCGGCATCGAGCGCCGCCACCTTCGCCGGCTCCTCACCGCGGCTGGAGAGCACGACGATCGGCACCGGGTTGTCGCGCCGCACCTGGCCGATCAGATCGAGCCCGTCGATGTCGGGCAGGCCGAGATCGAGCAGCATCAGGTCGACCTGATGATGGCGCAGCATGGCGAGCGCATCGCGCGCGGTGGCGGCCTCGATCACGCGATAGTCCTGCGCCCCCAGGGTGGTGCGCAGCAGGCGGCGGATCGGCGGCTCGTCATCGACGACCAGGATGGCGGCGGCGTCGCTGGTCATGGCGTCATCTCCCTCCCCAGCTTCGCTGGGGAGGTGCCCCTAAGGGGCGGAGGGGAGCGGACGTGGTCTTGATCATGAAGACCGCGTCGGCTCCCCCTCCGGCCTTCGGCCACCTCCCCCAACTGCGTTGGGGGAGGGAAGTCTCAGATACCGCCCTCATCCTGCCACCGTCATCGCCGGAAAGCTTATCACGAACTCCGCGCCCGACCGGTCGGCGCGGTTGCGGGCCACGATCCGGCCGCCTTGCGCCTCGACGAAGCCCTTGGCGATCGCCAGGCCCAGGCCGGTGCCGGCCCGCCGCCGATCGCCTTCGCGGGCACGATAGAACTTCTCGAACACATGCGGCAGGTCGGCGGCCGCCAGGCCGGGACCTTCGTCGCGCACCGCGAGCAGCACGTGGCCGTTCTCCGCGCGTGCCTCGATCGCGATGGTGGTGCCCTCGGGCGTGTACTTGGCGGCGTTGTCCAGCAGGTTGAACAGCACCTGCTCGCCGAGCACGAAATCGAGCTCCACCGGCGGCAGGTCGGGCGCGACCGTCGTCGCCACCCGGTGTGCCCGCAGCAGCGGCTCGGCGCGCCGCAGCGCCGTGGCGATCAGGTCGGCGGCATCGACCGGCTCGCGCTTCACGCTGACGGCGCCGGCGTCCAGCCGCGTCATGTCGAGCAGGTTGCCGACGAAGCGGTTCAGGCGCTCGGCCTCGTCCTGCGCCGTGGCCAGCAGCTCGTCGCGGGTGGCGGGATCGTAGCGCTCGCCGTAGCTGCGCAGGCTGGAGACGGCGCCCAGGATCGAGGCCAGGGGCGTGCGCAGATCGTGCGACACCGAGGTCAGCATGGCCGAGCGCAGCCGCTCGCGCTCGGCGCCCAGGCGCGCCGCATCGATGTCGCGCGCCAGCAGCACGCGCTCGATCGCCACCGCCGCCTGGTCGCCCAGCGCATCGAGCAGGCGGCGCTGCTCGGGCGTCAGCGGCGCGTCGTTGTCGCGGTTGATGACGCCCAGCACCGCCACCTTGCCGCGCGCCGTGCACAGCGGCACGAACAGGCGGCGCGCGCCGGGCAGCGAATCGCTGCCCTTGCCGGTGGGCTGGTCATGGTCCCAGCACCACAGCGCCGCCGCGAGGTCGGCGTCCTCCAGCATGTCCTCGGGCGGGAAGGCAGCCTTGATGTCGAGCGCGGTGCGGCCGGGCCGGTCGTGCTCGGGCATGAGCACCACGACCTCGACCCGCACCATGCGCGCGATCTGCGCCACGATGGTCCACAGCAGGTCGTCGAGATCGGCGAGGCCGACGATCTTGCGGCTGAAGGAGTAGAGCTCCGCCGTCACCTGCGCCTCGCGCCGCGCCGCCAGCGAGCGCGAGCGCGAGCGCGTCGCCAGCGCGCTGGTGAAGACCGCCACCAGCAGGAAGAAGAACAGCGCGACGACGTTGGCCGGGTCGGTGATGGTGAATTCGTACAGCGGCGGCAGGAAGAAGAAGTTGTAGGCCACCGCGCCCAGCGCCGCCGCCCACACCGACGGCCAGATGCCGTGCCGCGCCGCGCTCAGCAGCACCGGCACCACGAACACCAGCGAGATGTTGCTGAGGTTGACCAGCCGGTCGATGCCGACGCCGATGATGCCGGCTACGATCACGGACAGCGCCGCCTCGGCATAGGCCCAGGTCGGCGCGCGCTCGGGGCGCCAGCCGGCCCAGCTCGAATCGGCGGTGGCGTGCGTGGCGGCCACAACCTCGATCGCGATGCCGCCCGATGTGCGCACCAGGTCGTCGACGACCGAGCCGTGCAGCAGCTCGAACCAGGCCGAGCGGTTGGATTTGCCGACGACGATGCGCGTGACATTGCGCTCGCGCGCGAACGCCAGCACGTCCTCGGCGATGCGCCGGCCCGGGATGGTCGCGGCCTCGGCGCCCAGCCGCTCGGCCAGCCGGATGGTCTCGGCCAGCCGGCCGCGCTCGGCCTCGCCGAGCGTCGCGTGGCGGTCGGTCTCGACATAGAGGGCCAGCATCGGCGCCCGCAGGCTGTCGGCCGTGCGCTTGGCCGCCCGCACCACGTTCTCGGCGTCCGGCGAGGGATCGATGCAGACCAGCACACGCTGGCCGGCCGCCCACGGGCCGGCGATCGCATGCTCGCGCATGTAGCTGCGCATCTGCTCGTCGACGCGCTCGGCGGTGCGCCGCAGCGCCAGCTCGCGCAGCGCCGTCAGGTTGCCGGGCGAGAAATAGTGCTTCAGCGCCCGCTCGGCGGCCTCGCGGACATAGACCTTGCCCTCGCCCAGCCGCTTGATCAGGTCCTCGGGCGTGAGGTCGATGACCTCGACGCTGTCGGCGCCGTCGACGATCGAGTCGGGCACCGTCTCGCGCACGCGGATGCGGGTGATGCGCGCCACGATGTCGTTGAGGCTCTCGACATGCTGCACGTTGAGCGTGGTGTAGACGTCGATGCCGGCGGCGAGCAGCTCCAGCACGTCGAGGTAGCGCTTGGGATGGCGGCTGCCGGGCGCGTTGGTGTGCGCCAGCTCGTCGACCAGCACCAGGGCCGGGCGGCGGGCGAGGACGGCATCGATGTCCATCTCCTCCAGCGAACGGCCCTTGTAGTCGATGCGCCGCCGCGGGACCGCCTCCAGGCCCTCCAGCAGCGCCGCGGTCTCGGCGCGGCCATGCGTCTCGACCACGCCGACCACGACGTCGACGCCCTCGGCCCGGCGCTGGCGCGCCGCCGACAGCATCTCGTAGGTCTTGCCCACGCCGGGCGCGGCGCCGAGGAAGATCTTCAGCTTGCCGCGCAGCTCACGGTTGGCCGCCGCCAGCAACGCCTCGGGCGAGGGGCGGTCGATGGTGCGGTCCGGAGATGGGATGGCCATCACACAAAGAAGACAACGATCTCAGTCACTTACGAAATTTCATCCCGCAAAGGCCACGTCGCAAACGTCGAAAAATACGGAAACTCCCCGGGTTCGATTGCAACGTCTCAGGCGTCCGCAGCGGGTGGACGCCTGGGAATGGGGAACGGAAACGCACAGCGGCAGCATCGGCCGGCTCCTCCGAAGCACCCCCGGACCTATAGCACGTTCTCTTTTGGAGAACAAGATGACAGATCCGCGATGTCTTCTACTTCCCCCGCAAGCTACGACATTCACACATCTTATGCGTCCCTTCCCCCGGAGGGGGAAGGTGCCCCGCAAGGGGCGGAAGGGGGATGTTCGAACAGATTCGGCGGCCGTTCAGCAGCATCGAAGCGGTTGCAACCTCCCCCTTCCGGCGCTGCGCGCCACCTTCCCCCTCCGGGGGAAGGGTCAACACGCAGCGTTTCAGATAGCCGGCGCGATGTGTGAATCCGGTAGCCCCCGCAAGCGGGGGAAGGTGGTCGAAACCTCACGCCGCGAAGCCGGTGAACGGACTCTCCTGCCACACCAGCGGCATGACAGCAGCGCAACGGCGCGCTTCCCTCCCCTCGGCGGCCATCACGGGCTCGAGCACGGCGCGCAGCCGGACATCGGCGTCGGCAGCCAGCGGCGTCAACGGCAGGCGCAGCTCGTCGGCGATCAGTCCGAGATGATGCAGCGCGCGCTTCACCGGGATCGGGTTGCTCTCCAGGAACAGCGCCGCATGCAGCGGCGCCAGGATCTGCGTGACGCTGCGCAAGGTGACCAGATCGGCGATGTCCCATGCATGATGAAGGGCCGCGCACAGCGCCGGCGCCACATTGGCCGTCACCGAGATGCAGCCATGGCCGCCGGCCAGGCGGAAATCGGCCTGGGTCGCGTCATCGCCCGACAGCAGCGTGAAGTCGTCGCCGATCAGGCGCAGCAGCCGACCGGGCCGCCGCAAGTCGGCGGTAGCGTCCTTCAGGCCGATCACGCGCGGCAGCTCGGCGAGGCGCCGCACGGTCTCGTCGCTCAGGGCGCAGGCGGTGCGGGCCGGCACGTCGTAGAGCACGATCGGCAGGCCGACCGCGTCGTGAATGGCACGGACATGTCGGATCACGCCTTCCTGGGTCGGCCGCAGATAATAGGGCGTGACGCACAGCAGCCCCGATGCGCCGGCATGCTCGGCCTGCCGCGCCAGGGCGACGGACGTGGCCGTGCTGCAGGTCCCGGCGCCGGCGATCACCGGCACCCGGCCGGCAGCCGTGGCGACGGCGATCTCGATCAGGCGGCGATGCTCGTCCGCCGTCAGCAGCGGCGCCTCGCCGGTCGTGCCGCAGGGCACGAGGGCTGATGTGCCGCGGTCGATCTGGCGGGCGCACAGCGCGGCGAAGGCGTCGGCGTCGACCCGGTCGTCGCGCAACGGCGTCACCAGCGCGACAATCGAGCCGCGCAGCCGCAGGCGTGAGGCGTTCATGATGGGCTCCTGTGACAATGGCGCCGAGGAGAAGCTTACGCGGCGCGGGCCATGGTGGGCGCGCGCGTGGCCACCAGGATGAGGTGGAGGCTGCTGTCGCCGATCGAGGCGACGCTGAGGCCGAAGGCGGTGATCAGGCGCTGCACGGCAGCCAGCCCACCGGCCTGCGCCAGCGACGTCACGTCCAGGACGACACGGCCTTGCGGGCCGATGCGGTGGCAAGCGGCCTCCATCGCAGCGTGGAGCTCGGCGTCGGTGCGCGGATCGGCGATCCAGGCCAGGTCGGCCGGCTCGCTATCCGGCGCACGCGTGCCCAGCTGCAGGCCGGCGACGGCGGCGCAGCCCCGATGCATCAGGGTCAGCACCAGCGGCAAGGTGCGGTGGCCGATCACCACGGCGTGGGTTTCCGGCCGCGGCGGCGCCGCTGCGATCATATCCTCGCCGAGCGCCGCCTCGCGCTCGGCCGTCGTACACGGTCCGCATTCAGTCTCAGTCGAACGTGGCACGGGGTGCCTCCTCTACGATCACCGATCAGGTAGATCGCACCGGGCGCCTGGAACCGCCATGTGGCTGGGGCCGGTTCGGCATAGGAACCGCATAGGGGTGACTACAGTCGAAACCCATAAAGCCGGCCATGCCGTGCCTGCTTCCGGCCGGATTCCAAAACATCGACGAATGTCAAGCGGTTCGTCAGAGATTGACCCAATGCGGACATGGCCAAGCCGCTTGCGCGTCGGTGACGGTGAGCAGCGCAGGCGGTATCGTGGGGTCCGGCGCTTGGAATGCTGATAGACAAGTGCAGGAGGAAGCCTTGATTCAATTTGAGCTGCTGCGCGACAAGGCAATCTTGATCGTCCGCCCACAAGGAACGATCGAGGCCGGTGACTTCACGAAGGTTGCGGAGGTTATCGATCCCTACCTTGTCGAACAGGGAATGCTGGCAGGGTTGTTGATCGAGGCGCCGTCATTTCCCGGTTGGGACAGTTTCGGTGCGCTCGTCGAACATCTGAAGTTCGTTCGGGACCATCACAAGAGGATCGAGAGAGTTGCTGCCGTGACTGACAGCGCGTTTCTGCAGATCGCGCCGCGCTTGGCTGAGCACTTCGCTCATCCGGAGATCAGGGTCTTCAGCAGCAGCGAGCGGGCGCGCGCCCTATCTTGGCTACAAACTGGTTAGGGCGCTGCCGGTGGCGTGCCATTCTCGTCCAGCCCCGACGTGATTGCCCGACGACATCGACGGCGACGATTGCCGCCAGCTTGGTTCCTCAAGGACCCGGCAGACGTTCTGGCCTGATCCGAGCCGCGCCGCGCGCAGCAAGAAGGGCACAAAGTAGTTCGAGACATGAGAGAAAGCGGGGTCATATCCGGCAGCGGCTTCCGCCCGATAGGAAAACTCTTCCGTCACTTGAAGGAAATGGCAGTTCTCACAGCCCCGAGCCAGCGGCTGGACGGCTGATACTAAGGCGACTGGCATTTGCACCTTCCGGCGAGCGTTGGAAGGGGGACGTCCTCGCCCACATGGGAAACCAGAACGCCGCCGTCAAAATACAATGGTCTGGCCCAACGTGGCATCCGCGGCGCGATGTGGTGGCACGACCCGAAATCGACCAGATCAGGGCCGCCATGGATGCCGCCGGGACGGCTTCGCATGGTGCGCCTGGCCATAGTTGATCCGCCTCTCTCCCCGCCTGAGCGAAATTCGAATGAGTCCGGGGGGTTGACTACGACGCCCCGTCGTCACGCGCCCGTTCGATCATCTTGCCGGCGACGGCGCGGCCCATCGCATTGCCAGCGACGACGTCGCTGCGATAGTGGATACCAGCGGCGATGCGGGATTGACCACCTTCATCAGCCAGCGCTGAAAGTGCTGCTGCGTCGCGAGGGAAGAGGTGGCCGAGAATAACCGCGGCAGCCGTCCAGATGGTTGCGCCGGCCGAGGGATAGCTGGGATGGTTCGGCGTGTTGAACAGCGGCTTGATCTCGGGATCAAGCTGCATGGGGCGGATGTCCCAGTAAATGTATTTGGCTTCCCAGCAGGCGATCTGCACATCGTAATAGACGACACTCCAGATCGCGTAGGCGCGCGCCGCGCGCGGAGAGTTGCCGTTGAGCCCGTATTCGAAGTGCAAGCGACCGAGGTGATTGCTCCAATACTGGTGACCACGCGGACCGCCGACCGCCGCCTCCCAGAACAGGGCCTCGCTGTTGGTCTTCGGGGTGCGTTTGAAGTTCCGAAGCTCGGCGAGCTCGGCCCCCCGTTCGGATGAATCATGCGGCAATGGTGGCCCGGGTCGGAACTCGCCCGGCGAAGACAGTATCCAAGTCTTCCAAGTGCCGAACGCCGGGCCCAGCGGGTTGGTGCCGAACCACTTGTCGGCGCCGGACGGCACCGTGCCGGTCCATTTGGCGTCCGATCCGTCGGCCTTGCCGCGTTCGATGACCAGGGCGGCAACCCGGCGCCCGAGATCGAATCCAGCAGCGACATCGCTCGGGTAGTTGACGCCGCCAAGCATGCGTGAGCGGCCTGCTTCCTCGGCCTTCTGGGCGAACATCTGCGCGCGATCCGGAAAGACATACGACAGCACCGCAGCGGCGGCGCCGGCCGCAGCCGCGTGCCCGGACGGATAGGAAGGACTCGGCGGATTGGGCAGCACGGTCGACAGGGTCGCGTCGACTTCGCTGGGCCGCTTGCGGCCGTGGGCGTACTTGCTTGCCCACGTGGCGACCATCGCGTCGTAGATCGCGACATGCACCAGGGCCAGCAGCCGCGCGGCGGGCGCTCCGCCCATGTTGGCCCGCAACGTCTCGGCGAGCGCGATTTCGTGCCAGCGATAGGACGGCGCACCCGTGTCCCACCAGGCGATCAGATCCTTGGCGGCGGCATCGCGTTTGCCCGTCAGCTCCTTAAGCTGTGTGATCTCGCGGCCGGTGGCAGCTGCGTCCGGCGATGCCAGCGGGCTGAGCTCGGCGCCAGAGCGAACGACCCAGGTCTTCCAGCTCCCTGCCCGGGGCTCGACCGGTTCGCTCTTCCCGGCGGCACGCGACGCCGCCGTCGGCAAGGCTAGCGCCAGCGTCGACGTCGTGGCAACGCCAAGAGCCGACCTTCTGCCCAGGCTTTCCATGGTTGTCCCCTCCACCCGGGAGCGCCCCGGACAAGCGGGAATGTAATGCTGCGCGCACAGCCTGCTGTCCGCCGATTGCTGGCACTATCCACTCTTCGCAAAAATCGTGCGCCGCCGGCGTTCCATGGCTCGCCCTCGATTGCAGATTCAGCCGACCGATGGTCGGTCTGTCTCAAGAACCCGGGCTTCGACGTCGACTTGGTCGTAACGGCCGATATTGCGCGATTCTACCAGGTCTGGCTTGGATCAGAACGACTTGCTGATGCTGAAGATGGCGCGCGGGGCGCAGTAGTTGAAGCCGCCACCGTTGCAGCGGCGCCTGGAGATGTCGGTGTCGACATAGGTGACGCCGAAATCGACGCCGTAGATCGTGGCGACCAGGCCGATCTGCCATTCCCAGTAGTCGGGGTTGGCGAAGCGGGCGTTGCGCTGGACCGCCTGGTGGCCGATGCCGCCGAACATCTTGAACGATACCTTCTCGCTGATCTTGATGAAGTCCAGCGGCACGGTCAGCATCGCCTGCTTGTACCAGGCATCGCCCGAGCGGGCGAAGAAGTTGGGACTGTAGCGCACCTGGCCGGCCAGCGTGGCGAAGCCGAAGTCGTAGCTCAGCGCGCCGCCGAACTCGTCGTAGGCCAGGTGCGCCGATTTCATCGAGCCGGGATAGCGGTAGCCGATCCAGCCCAGGTCGAGCACCAGCTTCTCCTGGAGGAACTTGAACTTCACGCCCGCCACCATGTCGAGCTCGATCGATTCGTCGACGTCGGGCGAGAAGTTGATGCTGCTGCCCCAGAAGCCGCCGTAGATGGAGACGGGGGCGAAGCCGATGAACGGCAGCGGCACCTCGTAGGTGAGGCCGCCCTGGATCGCCGGGTCGTTCTTGCTCTGCGAGATGCCGCGGAAGCGGTAGTCGGACGTCAAGGTCACGATGCCGGTGATGCTGCCGCCGAACGGGCCGGTCGGGTCCGGCTTCGGCGGCTCCGGCGCCGGTGTCGAGGCCGGCGCCGGTGTCGTCTGGGCCAAGGCCGGCGCGGCCGCCATCATGGCGGCCAGGCATCCGGCCGCGAGAACACCCCTGTGCATGTGTGATTTTCCTCTGGGTTTGATGACTGCCCTCCCCCACGCGTGGGGGAGGTGGCCGAAGGCCGGAGGGGGACCCCACGTGGCTTCAGTTACAGGAACCGCGTCGGCTCCCCCTCCGCCCTTCGGGCACCTCCCCCAGCTGAGCTGGGGGAGGAGGTTTCGGCGCTACTTCACCGCGTCCAGCGACAGGTTGAGCTGCAGGACGTTGACGCGCGGCTCGCCCAGCACGCCGAAGGTGCGGTCGTCGGTGGCGGCGGCGAGGAGCGCGCGCACGCGCGCCTCCGGCAGGCCGCGGGCCTGGGCCACGCGCGCCACCTGCAGCGCGGCGGCGGCCGGCGAGATGTGCGGATCCAGCCCGCTGCCGGATGTCGTCACCATGTCGGCCGGCACAGGCTTTTCCTTGCTGCCGCCCAGCCTGGCGACGTCCTCCTTCACCCGCTCGACCAGGGCCTTGGAGGTCGGGCCGAGATTCGACGCCAGCGAGCTTGCCGCGTTGTAGGGCGACGGCGCTGTCTTGGCCGAATCGTTGGGGTCGGTGTCGGTGGTCGCCGACGGCCGGCCATGGAAATACCTGTCGCCGGTGAAATTCTGGCCGATCAGGGTCGAGCCGATGACCTTGCCGTCGCGCTCGATCAGCGAGCCTTTGGCCTGCTGCGGCATGATTGCGCCGGCGATGCCGGTCATGCCCAGCGGATAGACGAGGCCGAGCAGCACCGTCATCAGCAGCATCATCACGAGCGCCGGGCGGATGTCGCGAAGCATTGTAGTTTCTCCTTGAATTCCTCCCCAGCTCTGCTGGGGAGGTGCCCCGAAGGGGCGGAGGGGAGCCGACGAGGCCCGCGTAACTGAGACCACGTGGGGTCCCCCTCCGGCCTTCGGCCACCTCCCCCACTGCGTGGGGGAGGCAAACGGTCACGCCAATCCGACGGCGGACACGACGAGGTCGATGGCCTTGATGCCGATGAACGGCACGATGATGCCGCCCAGGCCGTAGATCAGCAGGTTGCGGCGCAGCAGGGCGGCGGCGCCGCCGGGCGTGTAGCGCACGCCGCGCAGCGCCAGCGGCACCAGCGCGATGATGATCAGCGCGTTGAAGATGATGGCCGACAGGATGGCGCTCTGCGGCGTCGCCAGCGACATCACGTTGAGCGTGTCGAGCTGGGGATAGAAGGCCAGGAACATCGCCGGGATGATGGCGAAGTACTTGGCGACGTCGTTGGCGATCGAGAACGTGGTGAGCGCGCCACGCGTCATCAGCAGCTGCTTGCCGATGGCCACGATCTCGATGAGCTTGGTCGGATCGCTGTCGAGGTCGACCATGTTGCCGGCCTCGCGCGCCGCGGCGGTGCCGGTGTGCATGGCGACGCCGACATCGGCCTGCGCCAGCGCCGGCGCGTCGTTGGTGCCGTCGCCGCACATCGCCACCAGCTTGCCCTTGGCCTGCTCCTCGCGGATCAGCTTCAGCTTCGCCTCGGGCGTGGCCTGCGCCAGGAAGTCGTCGACGCCGGCCTCGGCGGCGATGGCGGCGGCGGTGACGGCGTTGTCGCCGGTGATCATCACCGTGCGGATGCCCATCTTGCGCAGCTCGGCGAAGCGCTCGCGGATGCCGCCCTTGACGATGTCCTTGAGGTGCACGATGCCCAGGATCTGGCCGTTCCTCGACACCGCCAGCGGCGTGCCGCCCTGGCGGGCGATGTCGTTGGCGATGCGCTCGGCGTCGGGCGGGATCATCTTGCCGATGCCCAGGCCCTGGGCGTGCTCGATGATCGCCTCGACCGCGCCCTTGCGGATCACGGCCCCCTCGTGGTCGACGCCGGACATGCGGGTGTTGGCCGAGAACGGCACGAAGCGCGCCTTCAGCTCGCCCATCTCCATGCCGCGCAGGCCGTGCTTCTCCTTGGCCAGCACGACGATCGAGCGGCCTTCCGGCGTGTCGTCGGCCAGGCTGGCCAGGCGCGCGGCCTCGGCCAGCTCCCGCTCGGTGATGCCGCGCACCGGCAGGAATGCCGTCGCCTGGCGGTTGCCCAGGGTGATGGTGCCCGTCTTGTCCAGCAGCAGGGTATCGACATCGCCCGCCGCCTCGACGGCGCGGCCCGAGGTGGCCAGCACGTTGAAGCGCACCAGGCGGTCCATGCCGGCGATGCCTATGGCCGACAGCAGGGCGCCGATCGTGGTCGGGATCAGGGTGACGAACAGCGCGATCAGCACCACGGCCGAGACCGCGCCGCCGGCGTAGTCGGCGAAGCTCGGGATGCTGGCCACCGCGAAGATGAAGATGATGGTGAGGCCGGCCAGCAGGATGTTGAGCGCGATCTCGTTGGGGGTCTTCTGGCGCACGGCACCTTCGACCAGGGCGATCATGCGGTCGAGGAAGCTCGAGCCGGCCGCCGCCGTGACCTTCACCTTGATGCGGTCGGACAGCACGCGCGTGCCGCCGGTCACCGCGGAGCGGTCGCCGCCGGCCTCGCGGATCACCGGCGCCGACTCGCCGGTGATCGCCGATTCGTCGACCGTGGCCACGCCCTCGATGATCTCGCCATCGCCGGGGATGGTGTCGCCGGCCTCGACCAGCACGACGTCGCCGACCTGCAGCTCGGGCGCACGCACCTGCTCGAACATGTCGGAGACGCCCAGCAGGCGCTTGGCGACCGTCTCGGTGCGGGTGCGGCGCAGGGCGTCGGCCTGCGCCTTGCCGCGGCCTTCCGCCACCGCCTCGGCGAAGTTCGCGAACAGCAATGTCGCCCACAGCCAGATCACGATCTGCACCGTGAAGCCGACGCCCTTGGCGCCGCCGACGATGTCACGCACCATCAGGACGGTGGCCACCAGCGCCACCATCTCGAGCACGAACATCACGGGGTTGCGGATCTGCACGCGCGGGTCGAGCTTGCGGAAGCTCTCGACAATGGCGGGCTTGATGAGCGCGGGGTCGAACAGCGAAGCCGCGCGCGGACCACTGGACATAGTTGGATCTCCGTTACGTCCTCCTCCCCACGCAGTGGGGAGGTGCCCCGAAGGGGCGGAGGGGAGCCGACGTGGCTTGTGCAACTGAGACCACGTCGGGTCCCCCTCCGGCCTTCGGCCACCTCCCCCAACTTCGTTGGGGGAGGGAAAATCAGAACACCGACCCGGCGAGCATGGCGAGGTGCTCGGCGATCGGGCCGAGCGCCAGGGCCGGGAAGTAGGTGAGGCCGCCGACGATCACGACGACGCCGACCAGAAGCCCGATGAACAGGCCGCCATGGGTCGGGAACGTGCCCACCGACACCGCGGTCTTGCGCTTGGCCGCCAGCGAGCCGGCGACCGCCAGCATGGGCACGATCATCGCGAAGCGCCCCACCGCCATCGTCACCGCCAGGGTCGAGTTGTAGAACATGGTGTTGCCGGTGAGGCCGCCGAAGGCGCTGCCGTTGTTGGCCGCCGCCGAGGTGAAGGCATAGAAGATCTCGGAGAAGCCGTGCGGGCCGGCATTGGCCGGGCCGGCGAGGCCGGCCGGGATCACCGTGGCGAGCGCCGTGAAGCCCAGCACCACCAGCGGCAGGCACAGGATGGCGAGCATGGTCATCTTGACCTCGCGCGCCTCGATCTTCTTGCCGACATACTCCGGCGTGCGGCCCACCATCAGGCCGGCGACGAACACCGAGATGATGGCGAACAGCAGCATGCCGTAGAGGCCGGCGCCGACGCCGCCCACGATCACCTCGCCCAGCAGCATGTTGGCCAGCGGCACGGCGCCGCCCAGCGGCATGAAGCTGTCATGCATGGCATTGACCGCGCCGCACGAGGCCGCCGTGGTGACGACGGCGAACAGCGCCGACAACGCCTCGCCGAAGCGCACCTCCTTGCCTTCCATGTTGCCGGCAGACGGATCGACGCCCAACGCCGTCAGCAGCGGATTGCCGCCAGCCTCTGCCCAGTACGTGATGAACACGCCGACCACGAACAGCACGCCCATGGCGGCGAGGATCGCCCAGCCCTGGCGCTCGTCGCCGACGCGCCGGCCGAAGACGTTGGTCATCGCCGCGCCGAGCACGAGGATGCTCAGCATCTGCACCAGGTTGGAGAGCGCCGTCGGGTTCTCGTAGGGATGCGCCGAGTTGGCGTTGAAGAAGCCGCCGCCGTTGGTGCCCAGCATCTTGATGGCGAGCTGCGAGGCCACCGGGCCCTGCGCGATCACCTGCTTGCCGCCCTCCAGGGTTGTGGCCTCGACATAGGGCGACAGGTTCTGCGGCACGCCCTGCCAGACATAGAACAGGGTCAGCACGATGCACATCGGCAGCAGCACGTAGAGCGTGACGCGCACCAGGTCGGCCCAGAAATTGCCGATGCCCCGCGACTCGGCGCGCGCGAAGCCACGCACGAGCGCCGCGGCAAGCGCGATGCCTGACGCCGCCGACGTGAAGTTCTGCACCGTCAGGCCGGCCATCTGCACCAGATAGCTCATGGTGCTTTCGCCGCCGTAGTTCTGCCAGTTGGTGTTGGTGGCGAAGCTCATGGCGGTGTTGGCGGCAAGGTCCGGCGCCACGGCCGCCATGTCCTGCGGGTTGAACGGCAGCATCCCCTGCAGGCGCTGCAGGCCGTAGAGCAGGGCAAAGCCGAACAGGTGGAAGATCAGCATGCCGCCGCAATAGGCCCACCAGCTCTGGTTCTCCGTCGGCTTGACGCCGCTCAGCCAGTAGAAGCCGCGCTCGACCGGCCCCAGCACGGGCGACAGGAAGGTTCTCTCGCCTTCCAGGACGCGGTCGAGGTAGCCGCCGATCGGGCGCGCCAGCGCCACGACGATGGCGATGAAGACGAGGATCTGGATCCAGCCGTTGACGGTCATGGCGCGCCTCAGAATTTCTCCGGCCGCGTCAGCGCCACGGTCAGGTAGGCAAGCAGGAAGACGGTCAGCAGACCGCCCAGCACATAATCGAGCGTCATGGTGACCTCACAGGCGACGGCACAGCGCTTCGTACGCGACCATCAGCAGCATCAGCGCGCAGCCACCGCCCAGAAAGAGGATGTCGAGCATAGAGGGACTCCAGCGCGGTTCCGGAGGGAACGCGCGCCGGGATATGGGCTGCCGGCGGATAGGAATTCGAGACGGGCGATTGCCCCGGCCCATAAGAACCGCATAGGAATCAGGCGTCGCGCCCGTGCAGCTCGGGACCTCAGGACTGGCGCTTGCCCCGCTTGCGCGCAGACTGCACCATGCGCGATCGATGGGTGACCGACATCCAGTCGGCGGAACTTCCTGGCACGGTCATGGTCCAGTTCCACCTGATGCCCAGTGACGCGACGGCCGTGGCCGAGCGGCGGATCGCGCATGTGGCGGCGACCGGGGCGACAGAGCTCAATCTTGTGGATCTCGGTCTCTCTCGCCTGCCGGATTCCCTGGCGCGGCTGACACATCTTCAGAGGCTCGACCTGTCGCGAAACCGGCTGACGGCGCTCTCGGATGTCCTTGCCAATCTTACGCAGCTTCGCGCGCTGGATGTGACAGCGAACCAGCTCACGGTGCTGCCCGACGCCCTGGGCGCACTGCGAGGGCTCCAGAGCCTCATGCTTTGGAACAACCAGTTGACGGCACTGCCGGAGACGATGACCGACCTCGTGCAGCTCCAGCACGTGAGCCTCAGGAACAACCACCTCACGGCCTTGCCGGACGGCATCGCCAATCTCGTCCGGCTGCAGTGGCTGGATGTCTCGTTCAACAAGCTGACAGCGCTGCCTGAGGATCTCGGCAAGCTCGCATCGCTGCAGCATCTCATGGTCGGCGGCAACGCGCTCGCGGCGCTGCCGGACAGCCTGGCCGGGCTCACGCAGCTGCGGCTACTTGGTGCCGAGCTGAACCAGCTGACCACGCTGCCCGCTGGTCTGACCGAGCTGGGGCAGCTCAACACCCTCGACCTGGCCGACAATCGCCTGACCGCCTTCCCGGACAAGCTTTCCAGGCTTGCACGGCTGGAACACCTCAGGGTCTCGCGCAATCAGCTGGCCAACCTGCCAGACGGCACGGCAGACCTTGTCCAGCTGCGCTACCTCGCCGTCGAAGGCAACCGGCTGACAGCGCTGCCCGGCCGCCTGGCCAACCTGGTCCGGCTCGGGGTGCTCGTCGCCGCGGACAACCAGCTGAGCAGGTTGCCGGAAGGGCTGGGCAGGCTTGCCAGCCTCACCAAGCTGGACCTGGCGGGCAACCGGCTGACGGCGCTGGCGACCGAGCTGTCCCCGCTCGTCCGGCTGAGATACCTCGACATCGCCCGCAACCTGTTCACCGTGCTGCCGGACGACCTGGGAAGCCTGACCGCGCTGGAGACGCTCAATCTCTCCGAGAATGCGCTGACGCGGCTGCCGGACGGCGTCGGAAACCTCGCGCAACTGGAATACCTGAACGTCGCGGGGAACAGGCTGACAGCGCTCCCGGAGTCGATGACCAATCTCTCGCGGGTCGCGATGTTCTTTCTGCACGGCAACCCCGACCTCGCCCTGCCGACCGAGATTCTCGGACCGACGTGGCAGGATGTCGAGAAGGGCCGCCGCCCCGAGTCCGCAGCCAGCATCCTCGATTACTATTTCCGCACCGTTCGCGGCGCGCAGGCGCTGAACGAGGCCAAGCTCATCCTCGTCGGCCGCGGCGGCGTCGGCAAGACGAGCCTTCGCCGCCGCCTGGTGGCCGGTCAGTTCGATGCCGACGAGAGGGAAACACCGGGCATCGAGATCCAGCAGTGGGTTGTCAACGTGCCGAGCGGCGCCGATGTGCGGCTGCATATCTGGGATTTCGGCGGGCAGGAGATCCTCCATGCCACGCACCAGTTCTTCCTGACCGAGCGAACCCTGTACCTGCTGGTGCTGGCGGGCCGCGAAGGCGGCGCCATGCCGGATGCCGAATACTGGCTCCAGCTGATTCGCAGCTTCGGCGGCGACTCGCGCGTGCTGATCGTCCTCAACAAGTCGAGCGCCCATCGCTTCGACCTCGATCGCGGCCTGCTGCTGACGAAGTATCCCTTCATCGTCGGCGTGATCGCCACTGATTGCGCGGATGGAACCGGCATCGCGGACCTGAAGGAGCAGATCCTGAGGTACACCGACGAGCTGGATCATCGCCGCACGAAGTTCCCGGCCGAGTGGTTCGCCATCAAGGAGCGGCTGGCGACGATGAAGGACAACTTCATCGCCTGGGAAGCCTACCAGGACGTCTGCCGCGAGCTGGGCGAGACCGATCCCGCGGCGCAGCGCGAGCTGGCGGGCTTCCTGCACGTGCTGGGGATCGCGCTCAACTACCGCGACGATCCACGCCTCAAGGACACGCACGTGCTCAACCCGCATTGGGTGACGGACGGGATTTATTCGGTCCTTCGCGCCAGCCAGCGCACGAACGTCGGCGGGATCCTCACAAAGGCAGACCTCGGGCAGGCGCTCGATGCCCGGCGCTACCCGGCCGACACACACGATTTCCTGCTGCGCCTCATGGAAAAATTCGAGCTCTGCTTCCGTCTGGGCGGTCGCGCCGAGCGGTACCTCGTGCCCGAGCTGCTGAGCGAGGCAGGCGTCGGCGTCGATCCGACGCCACCGGATCTGGGGTTCCGCTATGAATACGAATACGCGCTGCCGGAAGGCCTGCTGCCGCGGTTCATCGTGCAGACCCACGCGATGAGCGAGAAGACGCCGCGCTGGCGCACCGGGGTCGTGCTGGAGCGCGACCGGTGTCGTGCCGTGGTCCGCGCCGACCGCGACAAGCGCACCGTCGGGATCTCGGTCCATGGACCACCAAACCTGCGGCGAAGCCTTCTCGCCATCATCCGCGAGAAGTTCGATGCGATTCACAGCGACTTCAGCGGCCTGCCGGTTCAGCAACGCGTGCCATTGCCGGATGAACCCGACCTGACCGTCAGCTACGAGCACCTGCTCATACTCGAAGATGAGGCCGAAGAATGGGTTCGGCCCGAGCGATCGAAGAAGCGGTATCGCGTTGCCGATCTGCTCAACGGCGTCGAATCGGCCGCCGATCGGCAACAGCGCCGCTGGGAGAACCTGGCCGCCGGCCACGATCCCAACGCCTATGTCCCGCGGCGCAGGAATGCGCTGGCTGCCGAGCAGAACGACACGCGAGGTGGTGAAATGCCCGCAAAATGCAGGCTGCTCTTCCTGGCCGCCAACCCGAGCGGAACCTCGCAATTGGCCCTGGATCGCGAGAGCCGCGAGATGGACCAGAAGATCCGGGCTTCGGATCACCGCGACTCGCTGGATCTCATCACGAAGTGGGCGATCCGTCCGGATGACCTGCTGCAGTATCTGAATCAATTCCGGCCGCACATCGTTCATTTCAGCGGCCACGGCGACGCAACGGAGGAAATCATTCTTCACGACAGCCGCGAGCTGGCGAAGCCGGTTTCGAAGGCGGCCTTGAAGCAGCTCCTGCGGACCATGAAGGACAACATCCGCGTCGTCGTGCTCAACGCATGCTTCTCGCGGCCTCAGGCCGAAGCCATCACGGAAGTGGTGGACTGCGCCATCGGGATGAAGCGGGCGATCGGCGACAATGCCGCTATAACATTCTCCGCATCCTTCTACCGCGCCATCGGCTTCGGACGCTCCGTTCAAGAAGCCTTCGACCAGGGTATCGCGGCCCTGATGCTCGAGGATATCCCCGAGGACACAACGCCCGAGCTCCTGGTCAAGGACGGCGTCGACGCCAATGCCATCTATCTTGTCGGCACCGGCCCGCGCGCGCCCACGTAGGCGCGCGTGGGATCCACACGAACGGACTGTCGGTGGCCGGCCAAGGTCAGGCCCACGTCCATCGGCGCGGTGCTGCGCGACCGATGGAAGAGCGCCGCTGGAGCGGCGCGGCCCGACCGACTACGGGATGGCCTACGCGTTCGTGATCTTCGCGCCCAGGTCGTTCATCATGTCGGCGAAGCCGGGGAAGCTGGTGTTGATCGGGCTGCCGTCGTCGACGGCCACGGGGCTTTGCGCTGCCAGGCCCAGCACCAGGAACGACATCGCGATGCGATGGTCCAGATGCGTCGCTACCAGGCCGCCGCCGGGCACGGCGCCGCCCTGGACGTGCAGGTAGTCGGCGCCGATCTCGAAGCGCACGCCGTTGGCCTGCAGGCCCGCCGCGACGCTGGCCAGGCGGTCGCTTTCCTTGGCGCGCAGCTCGGCGACGCCCTGCATGCGCGTCGTGCCCTCGGCGACGGCGGCGGCGACGGCGAGGACGGGATACTCGTCGATCATGCTGGGCGCGCGGTCCGGCGGCACGTCGATGCCCTTGAGCGCGCCGCCCCTGATGCGCAGGTCGGCCACGGTCTCGCCGCCCATCACGCGCCGGTTCTCGAAGGAGAGCGCCGCGCCCATCTCGCGCAAGGTCTCGTAGAGGCCGGCGCGTGTCGGGTTGATGCCGACATTCTCCACCGTGACGTCGCTGCCCGGCCGCACCGCCGCCGCCACGACGGCGAAGGCGGCCGACGACGGATCGCCCGGCACCACGATGTGGCGGTTGCCGGCCAGCTCGGGCTGGCCGACGATGGTGATGGCACGCGCGCCGTCATCCAGCGCCCGGGTGCGCACGGCGGCGCTGAATCCTTCGAGCATGCGCTCGGTGTGATCGCGCGTCGGCTCGGGCTCGATCACCGTCGTCTCGCCGGGCGTGTTGAGCCCGGCCAGCAGGATCGCCGACTTCACCTGCGCCGAGGCGACCGGCAGGCGGTACTCGATCGGCATCATCGTCGGCGCGCCGGTGACGGCCATGGGCAGGCGCCCGCCGTCGCGCGACACGAACCGCGCGCCCATGCGCGACAGCGGCTCGATCACCCGCAGCATCGGCCGCCGCCGCAGCGAGGCGTCGCCGGTCATGAAGCTGGTGAAGGCGTGGCTGGCGATCAGCCCCGACAGCAGGCGCGCCGACGTGCCCGAATTGCCCATGTCGAGCACATCGGGCGGCTCGCGGAAACCGCCGACGCCGACGCCGCGCACGCGCCAGGCGCCATCGCCGAGGCGGACCACGTCGGCGCCCAGCAGCCGCAGCGCCGCGGCGCTGGACAGGATGTCCTCGCCCTCGAGCAGACCCTCGATCGTGGTCTCGCCGACGGTGACGGCGCCGAACATCAGAGCGCGATGCGAGATCGACTTGTCGCCCGGCGCGCGCACGCGGCCTTCCAGCCGCGCCACGGGCGCGGAGACGAGCTTCTGCGGAACGGACGAGGACGACACGGGACGACTCCGGGAGCCAGAGGGCAAACGCGCGCCGTTAGTACCCGGATTCATCCACCGCCGCCATGGACCGTGGTGTCTCAGGGCGCGCGAGCGCGGACTGTGCGCGACGCGGCCGGTCCGCCGCATTGCCGCGAATGTAGGCCTGGGGGCTGGCCCCCATGTCGCTGCGGAACGCGTAGACGAAGGCCGATGTCGAGCCGTAGCCGAGCTCCATCGCCGTTTGCGTCACGCTCAGGCCGCCGCCCATCAGCTCGATCGACTTGAACAGCCGCAGCCGCCGTCGCCAGGAGCGGAGGCTCATGCCCAGCTCCGCCTCGAAGCGGCGCGCCAGGGTCCGTCCCGACATGCCAAGCTCCCGGCCCCATGCCTGCGGGCCGCGCGGGTCGGCCGGATCCATGTAGAGAGCCTCACAAAGCCTGCCGAGCGCGCCGCTGCGCGGCCAGGGCAGCGCCCCGGCCAGCGGCGGCGCGCGCCGCAGCTGGTCGAGGATCAGGTCCGTCACACGGGCGGTGTAGCCGTCATGATCCTCCTGGCCCTCGATCGCGACCGCCTCGACGACGAGGGCCCGCAGCAGCGGCGAGACGCCGAACACGGTCGGGCTCGCGGGAAGGCCCTTGCCGGCCTCGTCGGCGATCCACAGGCTGCGGAATTCCGCGCCGAGCAGCGACCCGACACGGTGCCGCAGGCCCGTGGGCAGCCACACGGCCTGCTCTGACGAGATCACCAGGGACTGGCCTTCAACGGCCACCGTCAGCACCCCCGAGATCGCGTAGACCATCTGGTGCCAGGCATGCGCGTGCTCCGGAAAATGATGGCGCGCCGGGATCGATTGCGCCCGCACGGTCATCGGGCGGGGCGGCATCAGCCCGGGCGGCGCGGCGATCGTCTCCCATCGCATGGGTCCATGCCTCCTTTGTCTTTTGTTCTACATAATCTGTCTGTTCGTCGAAAGACGGCCATACGGGAAGCCGATATGACGTGGCTGATCAGTCGTGCCGGTCCCGCACCTGCCTGATCGGGCACCACCGACCACCATGCCAGCACGAGGACCCCTCCATGGGCTGGCTCGCCAGCCCACTGCCTGAGAACGAGCATCATGTCCCAAGCAGAAACCGCCCCGGCTGCACCCGCCTTCGCAGCGCAGCCGCAATACGCCGCGGGGAACGTCGCCAGGCTGGCCATCGCCCAGGCGCTGGCCGGCGCGAATTCGACGGTCGTCTATGCCACGGGCGCCATCGTCGGCAACACGCTGGCGCCCGACAAGGCGCTGGCGACCCTGCCCATCTCCATCTTCGTGGTGGGGATGGCGGCCTGCACGCTGCCGGCCGGCGCCATCGCACGGCGCCACGGGCGCCGCGCCGCCTTCCTGGCCGGGACGGGGTGCGGGGTGCTGGTCGGGCTGCTCGCGGCGCTCGCGGTGGTGCTCGGGTCCTTCTGGCTGTTCTGCGCGGCGACCTTCTTCGGCGGCGCCTATGCCGCGGTGGTGCTGTCCTTCCGCTTCGCGGCGGCGGATTGCGTCCCGGCCGCGAAGCGCCCGCGCGCTCTTTCGCTCGTCATGGCGGGCGGCGTCTTCGCCGGCGTCATCGGCCCGCAGCTCGTGACGCACACCATGGACCTGTGGCTGCCGCACCTCTTCGCCGCCACCTTCCTGGCGCAGGCGGGCGTGGCAGCGCTCTGCGCTCTCATCCTGATCGGCGTGCGGCTGCCGATGCCGACGGCTGAGGAGATCGACGGCGGGCGGCCGCTTGCCGTCATCGCGCGCCAGCCGCGCTTCGTCATCGCGGTGATCTGCGGCGTCGTCTCCTACCTGCTCATGAACTTCCTGATGACCGCCGCGCCGCTGGCGATGCGGCTGTGCGGGCTGTCGCAGGAGGCGGCCAATCTCGGCCTGCAATGGCACGTCATCGCGATGTACGCGCCGAGCTTCTTCACCGGCCGCCTGATCACCCGTTTCGGCGCCCCGCGCGTGGTGGCCGCCGGCCTGGCGCTGACCGGCGTCGCCGCCTTCGCCGGGCTGCTCGGCCAGGATGTGGCACATTTCTGGTGGAGCCTGATCCTGCTGGGCCTCGGCTGGAACTTCAGCTTCGTCGGCGCCTCGTCGCTGGTGCTGGAATGCCACCGGCCGGAGGAACGGACGCGGGTTCAATCGCTCAACGACTTCGTCGTGTTCGGGACGATGGCGCTCGGCTCATTCGCCTCGGGTGGCCTGCTGACGGCCTATGGCTGGGACACGGTGCTGTGGGTGTCGTTCGGCCCGCTCGCGCTCGCCGTCGCGGCGCTGGTCGGCGGTGCCGCATCGCGCCGCAGCGCCGCCCGGACGTGAGGCAAGAGTCGCGGCCTCCAGCTGAAGGATCACGTAAGCCCTCCTGTCATCCCGAGCGCAGCGAGGGATCTCCCGCGTAGGACGCACGGTGCGCCATCAGCAGGAGATTCCTCGCTGCGCTCGGAATGACAGTCGTGACTCACCTTCCTCCGATAGTCGGTGTCAACGCACCGTCTTCATCGTGTCCTGATAGTCGCCCCAGGCGTCGATGATGTCCCAGGCGGCGAAGAGCACGGGAATGCCGGCGCCGGCGCCGCGCGCCAGCCTGGCCGCCGTGCCGGCCTTGGCCAGATTGGCGCTTGCCCGCGCGATCTGCTGCTGCGAGCCCCGGACGATGTTGGTGGCCTTGCGCGCCTGGGCCCGGCGCAGGCTTTCCTGCGCCAGCTTCTCGGAATACTTGCGCACCTGGCCTTCGGCTGACTTGATGATCTGGGCTGAGCGCCCCTGCTGCGTGACCGCCTTCTCCACCGCCTTGCCGGCGAGATGGCCGCCGGCCTCGCTGGCGGCATACTTGCCGACATCGACGCTGACCGCCGCCACCTTGGCGACAGGACCCTGCTCCCAGGTCTTGATGATGTTGCTGGTGGCCGAGTAGCCCAGCCCTGCAAGACCGAAGCCGGCCGCCGACGTGCCGGCCTGCAGGCCGAGCACGGTCACGCCGCCCGCCGCGGCGCCTCCAGCGGCGCCCAGGGCAAAGGCCACGCCCGCCGCGCCGCCGATCACCGCCACGCCCACCGTGGAGGCAAGCTTGATGCGCGCCAGCGTGACGATGGCATCCTGGGTCTGGTTGATGACCGCGGCGTTGATCTGCTGCGCCTCACGAAAGACGTCGCTGACCGCCTGGCGCGCGTACTCGCGCAGCCCCGCCATCTCGGTCACGTAGGTGTTGCCCGCCGTCGGGCCACCCTGGAACAGCTTGTCCACCCAGGCTGCGAGAAAGCGTTCGTGCAGCTCGTCGGTGGTTTGCATGATCTTCGCGCCGCTGCCCTGCCTCACCTCGGCGGTGCCGGGGCCTTCCTTCCAGAACAGCACGCCATAGATCGCGTTGAGCACGGCGCTATCGCGATATGGCACCCACTCGATCGAGGTGTGACGCTGGAACGCCATCGACAACGCGACCGATCGGAAAAAGCGGCTGACCGTGGGCAGATCGTAGCAAATCAAAGGTACGCCGGACACCATGCCTCCTGCTGACACGCCGACGCCCCAGGACCTGTCACCGGATCGATCCTGTGGGGCGCGGTCGCGTCGTGGTAAAATAAGTGAAGATTTGCTCACAAATCAAGGCGAAACATGGATGCCGCAGCCACGCAAATATCTGGCGCTGCAGCGAGGATGACAGTGAAGATGCGCGAGCATCGCAGGTCATCGAAGCGCACCGGCCTCACCGCGGATTTTAAGAATTTTTAACTGCCGGTTGCTGACCCATCGCCGCATTATCGAGCGACAAGGTTGCCGTTTATTTGAATAATTCCTCTGTTGCGAGGTGGCGTCATGTCGGGGCCATTGTCGACCCTCAAGCCGGTCTCCCGGACACCTGCCAACGCCGAGATCCCGCGCTACGGCGTCTGGCTGGAGCAGATCCGCGGCATCGGCAAGGGCTGGTCGTCAGCCCTCACCGGCGCCCTGCTGAAGATCAACGAGGAGGTCAAGCTCCACGACCAGGCGTTCTTGCCCATGGCCAAGCGCAACGTCGCGATGTCCATCGTCGAGCGGATCAAGGACTTCCAGGCGGCGTGGAAGCGCGCCTATGCGTCCGCCCCTCTGCCCAGGCCGCTGGCCGACCTCGAGGCGGCGGCGCGCACGCAGGCCGAGATGACCGTCTCCGGGCACAAGTACGACTATGTCAGCTGCATCGGCTACGGCGTGACGACCGGCAAGTTCGACGCGCATCGCTTCAAGGCGACATGGACGGGCGCGAAGTATGAGTACAACGGCCTGGTCGAATATGCCGGCGCCTCGACCGACGCGGCCGACAGCCTGGCGCGGTGCGCCGCGCTGCGCCAGGCGATCGACGATGCCCACACCCAGTACCAGGCAGCCCACGGGGCCGACAAGAACGACGCCAAGACCTTGAAGATCTTCATGGCGCCGGAATTCTTCTTCCGCGGCCTGAACGGCGCCTACGACATATCGCGCGTATCCGACATCTTCACCAACCTGCGGACGCACACCAGCGACGCCAGGTTCAAGGACTGGCTGTTCGTGTTCGGCACGGTGATCGGCGCCTCGTTCGACGACCGGCTGTTCTGCAAGAGCTGCGGCAAGATGGGTGCCAAGTCGTTCGTGCGCACCGGGCCGAAGACGTTCGAATGCACCGGCTGCCCGCCCGGCAGCGTGGCCGAGGGCAGGCTGGGCGCCCGGATCGACAACGTGGCGCTCATCCAGAAAGGCGGCGAGAGCGACTTCAAGAACAGCTATGTCATCGAGAAGGAGTACGTCTCCCATATCGACTTCCGGCGCCACGCCAGCCCGCAGATGCTCAAGGAAGGCAAGAAGAAGACCGGCTACGACGGCGTCGCCATCCTCAAGGACTGGGACGACGACCGCCGTATCGAGCTCAAGGGCGGCGTGGTGAAGGCCCTGCCCGTGCCGGGGTCGCGCGATGTCGGCGGCGGCACGTCCAGCAAGTTCAACGACGAGCGCATGGGCGGATCGATCTTCACGATCGACGGCATCAAGTTCGGCCTGGAGATCTGCCTCGACCACCTGAACGCCAAGATCCCGGCCGGCACCGGCATCCAGATCCAGCTCGTGCCGTCCGCCGGCGCCTACCTCAACAAGCTGACCTGCATCACCAACGGCATCGGCTTCAACGTCGACGGGCTGTCCGCAAAGTGCGACCTGCAGGTCAACTCGTCAGGCACGCCGACGAAGCTCACGGCGACATCGGGCGCCGGCCCCGGCGGCGGCACCATCGAGATCTTCGCGCCGCAGGCCATCCCGTATTCGTAGGGAGACTCATTGGACTGTCATCCCGAGCGCAGCGAGGGATCTCCTGAAGATCGAGACTCCACTCGCGGGAGATCCCTCGCTGCGCTCGGGATGACAGGCTCAGCGAGAGATCATTCAGCCGCGTGCGGTGCCGCATCGTGGCCGACCGCCTCGCGGCCGTGGCCCCAGCGCGTCTGCAGCCGGTCGAGGTAGAGGTAGATCACCGGCGTGATGTAGAGCGTCAGCAGCTGCGATACGATCAGGCCGCCGACCACGACGACGCCCAGGGGCTGGCGCAGCTCGGCGCCGGCGCCCATGCCGAGCGCGATCGGCACGGCGCCCATGATCGCGGCCATGGTGGTCATCATGATCGGCCGGAACCGCAGCACGCAGGCCTCGTAGATCGCGTCGTCGGCCGTGACGTTGCCCTGGCTGCGGCGCTCGATCGCGAAGTCGATCATCATGATCGCGTTCTTCTTGACGATGCCGATCAGCATCACGGCGCCGATGATGGCGATGACGCTGAGGTCCATGCGCACCAGCATCAGGGTCAGCAGGGCGCCGATGCCGGCCGAGGGCAGGCCGGACAGGATCGTGAGCGGGTGGATGAAGCTCTCGTAGAGGATGCCCAGCACGACATAGATCACGAACACGGCCGCCAGCAGCAGCAGCGCCTGGCCCTTGAGCGAATCCTGGAACACCTGGGCGGTGCCGCGGAAGCTGGTGGTGATGGTGGCCGGCAGGTTGAGCTCGCGCTCGGCGCCCTGGATCGCCGCCACCGCCTGCCCCAGCGCGACGCCCGGCGCCAGGTTGAACGAGATGGTGACCGCCGGCAGCGCCGACTGGTGGTTGACGTTGAGCGGCCCGGCCTTGCGGCTGACGGTGGCCACCGCATCCAGGGGCACGGTCGAGCCCGTGGTGGTGGGCACGTAGAGCGAGCCCAGGGCGGCGACGTCGCCCTTGAACCGCGGGTCGACCTCGAGGATCACCTCGTAGTTGTTGCTGGGCGTGTAGATGGTCGAGATCTGGCGCGCCCCGAACGCCGAGTAGAGCGTGTTGCGCACCGCGTCGGCGGTGACGTTGAGCGTGGCGGCGCGGTCGCGGTCGACCTCGACCACGGCCTGCGGGCTGCGCACCTGCAGGTCGCTGGTGACGTCCTGCAGCTGCGGCAGCGTGCCGAGCTTGGCCTCGACCAGCGGCGCGGCGCGCTCGACCTCGGGGAACTGCGTGCCCTGCAGGGTGTACTGGTACAGCCCCTTCGACAGGCGGCCGCCGACATTGATGTTCTGGATCGGCTGCAGGAAGACGTTGATGCCGGTGAGCGCCGCCAGCTTCGGGCGCAGGCGGCGGATCACCTCCTGCGCCGAGACCTTGCGCACGGCCAGAGGCTTGAGGCCCACGAACATGCGGCCGGCATTGGTGGCGGTGTTGGGGCCGCCGACGCCGACCGTCGAGTTGACGACGTCGACCGCCGGATCGGCGAGCACGATCTCCGCCACGCGCGCCTGCTCGCGCGACAGGCCCCGGAAGGAGACGTCCTGGGGGCCTTCGGTGATGGCCAGGATCATGCCGGTGTCTTCCGTCGGGAAGAAGCCCTTGGGGATGGTCTGGAACAGCACGACCGAGGTGATCAGCGTCATCACCGTGACGCCGAGCATGAAGCGCCGCCGCGCCAGGGCCCATTTCAGGCTGTGCTCGTAGACCGCCAGCATGCCGTCGAACACCGATTCCGACCAGCGCATCAGCCGGCCCTGCGGCGCCGAATGATCGACGTGCTTCAGCATGCGGCTGCACAGCATCGGCGTCAGCGTCAGCGACACGAAGGCCGAGATCAGGATGGCCATGCTGATGGTGACGGCGAACTGGTTGAACAGCCGGCCGACGATACCGCCCATGAACAGCACCGGGATGAACACGGCGACCAGCGACAGCGTGATCGACAGGATGGTGAAGGCGATCTCGCGCGAGCCTTTCAGCGCCGCCTCGTACGGCCGCATGCCGCCCTCGACGTGGCGCACGATGTTCTCGAGCATCACGATGGCGTCGTCGACCACGAAGCCGACCGACAAGGTGATCGCCAGCAGCGACAGGTTGTCGATGCTGTAGCCCATCAGGTACATGCCGCCGAAGGTGCCGATCAGCGACACCGGCAGCGCCATCGCCGGAATGAGCGTGGCCCGCAGGTTGCGCAGGAACAGGAAGATCACCAGCACGACCAGGCAGATGGTCAGCAGCAGGGTGAACTCGACGTCGTGCACCGACTCGCGGATCGACTGCGAGCGGTCGATGATGGCGCGCACGTCGATGGCGGCCGGCAGCTGGCTGCGGAAAGTCGGCAGCATCGCCTTGACCGAATCGACCACGGCCACCGTGTTGGCGTCGGGCTGGCGCTGGATGGCCAGCACGATGGCCCGGGTGCCGTTCATCCAGCTCGCGATCTTGTCGTTCTCGACGCTGTCTACCACCGTGGCGATCTCGCCCAGGCGCACCGGGTTGCCGTTGCGGTAGGCCACCACCAGCGACCGGTAGGCGGCGGCGCGCTCGAGCTGCGCCGAGGCCTGCAGGGTGACGCTCTGGCGGCTGCCGTCGATGACGCCGACCGGGACGTTGGAATTGGCGGCCGCGACCGCGGTCTGGATCTGGTCGACGCCGATGCCGGTGGAGGCGAGCGCGCGCGGGTCGACCTGGATGCGCACGGCATATTTCTGGGCGCCGTAGATCGAGACCTGCGCCACGCCGCCCAGGGTCGACAGGCTGGGCGACAGCAGGGTCTCGGCATACTCGTTCAGCGTCGACAGCGGCAGCGTGCTGGAGCTCAGCGCCAGCAACAGCACCGGGGAGTCGGCCGGGTTGACCTTGCGGAAGCTGGGCGGCGTCGTCATCTCGTCGGGCAGCAGGCGGGCCGCGGTCGAGATCGCCGACTGCACGTCCAGCGCCGCGCCGTCGATGTTGCGGTCGAGGTCGAACTGCAGGGTGATCTGCGTCGTGCCCTGACCGTTGATCGAGATGATCGAGTTGACGTTGGGGATGGTCGCGAACTGGCGCTCCAGCGGCGTCGCCACCGACGAGGCCATGGTCTCCGGGCTGGCGCCGGGCAGCGAGGCGGTCACCGAGATGGTCGGGAAGTCGACCCGCGGCAGGGCCGCCACCGGCAGCTGGGCGTAGCCGAACAGGCCGCCGACGATGAACGACAGCATCAGCAGCGTCGTCATGACGGGCCGTCGGATGCACAGCTGCGGCAGGTTCATGACGGCTTCTCCGGCTTGGCCCCGGGCGCGGTGTTGGCCGGCGCCGCCGGCGGCCGGATCTCGACCTTGCTGCCCTCGCTCAGCCGCAGCTGGCCGCTGGTGACGACCTTGTCGCCGGCGGCGACCCCGGAGCGGATCACGGCGCTGTCGCCGAGCACGCGGTCGACCACGACCGGGCGCGTCGTGACCGTCATATCGGGCTTGATCAGGAAGACGAAGGTGCCGTTCTGGCCGGTCTGCAGCGCCTCGGCAGGGATCACGACGGCCTGCTGGTCGATCCGCACCGTGGTGGTGGTGTTGACGAACTGGCCCGGCCACAGGCGCCGGTCTGAATTGGCGACGGTGGCGCGCACCGACAGCGTGCCCGAGGTGGTGTCGATGGTGTTGTCGATATAGGCGACCTTGCCCTCGAGGGGCTGCTTCTCACGGCCGGCGATCACGACCCGCACCGGCACCGGCCCGACGGCCATGGCGTCCTGCAGCGCCGCCAGCTCGCGCTGCGGCACGGCGTAGTTGACGTAGATCGGATCGAGCTGGTTGATGGTGACCACCGCCGTGGCGTCGGCCGCGCGCACCGACGTGCCCAGGCGCGTGCCGATGGTGCCGATGCGGCCGCCGATCGGGGCGCGGATCTCGGTGTAGGTGAGCTGGACCTTGAAGCTCTCGACCTGGGCCTGGTCGGCCGCCAGCGTGCCTTCGAGCGCCGCGACATTGCCGACGGCCTGGTCGAGCAGCTGCCTGGACACCGCGCCGGCGCGCGCCAGCGGCTCGAGGCGGGCGAGGTCGCGGCGGGCATTCTCGAGCTGGGCCTTGTCGCGCAGCACGGCGCCCTCGGCCTGCGCCAGCGAGGCCTGCGCCTGGCGGGCATCGAGCGTGACCAGCTTGTCGCCGGCCTTGACCTCCTGGCCGTCCTCGACCCAGACCTTGGCGACGACGCCGTCGATGCGCGAGCGCACCACGACGCTCTGCTGCGTCTCGACATGGCCGATGGCATCGATCAGCACCGGCATCGGCCGCGCCACGGCGTCGGTCGCCGACACGGGCTTGGCCGCCTCCGCCGGCCGGCCGGCGCCGGGCGACGGAGGCGGGCCCGCGGCGCGGAACGCCCAGGCGCCCACCGCCCCGACGACGAGAAGCACCGCCACCGCCAGAAAACGCGCTTTGATCATACGAATGGGCCCCCGCGGGACGCAGCGTCCCGCATGCCGCCTGATGCAGGTTACCGACGATATCGTGTCCGCCGGCAAATGCTTGAAGCCGGCATGCTGCCGTTCCATATTTAGAACCAAGGAGTTCTGTTTTCAATGCCCCGAGACCATGGCGAAAATGCGCCCGAGTGGCGCCAGCGCCGCCGCGCCGACATCCTGCGCGCGGCCGCCGACCTGTTCGGACGCCGGGGCTACGGCGGCGTGCAGGTCGATGACGTGGCCCGTGCCGCCGGTATCGGGAAGCCGACCCTGTACCGCTATTTCGCCTCCAAGGAGGAGCTGTTCCTGCAGGTCTTTGGCGATGCCCTGGCCGGCCTGGAGACCGACCTCGAGGCCATCCGCCACCAGGCGCGCTCGCAGCAGGCGGCGCTGGGCGCCATGCTGGCGCGGCTGGTCGACGTGCTGGCGCAGCAGATGGTGTCGCTGCGGGTGCTGACCGGCGAGCAGCCCGAGCTGGCCGACCGCTGGCGCATGCTATACCGCGGCCGGCGGCGCACCATCCAGGACGCGCTGCGGGCGGTGATCGCGGCCGGCATCGAAGGCGGCGAGTTCCGGGCCGTCGACCCCGACGTGCTGCCGGCGCTGCTGCTGGGCATGATCCGCGGCGGCCTGATGGGGGCGCCGGACGTGCCGCGCGACAAGCTGGCGCAGGGCGCCATCGATCTGGTCCTGCATGGCAGCCTGGCGCCGGCCCCGCCCGTGCTGGCGGCAGCGGCCGGCGGCGGGACGTAGCGATTTGGCTTTTGACAAGCCGGACCGGGCATGGCAAACGCCCGGTTTCCGCGCCGGCCAGGCGCCCGAGGCGCTGCCCGCGGTGTTGCAATGAGGATTTGGGAATGGTGAAGGCCGCCTGGGGAACCAAGCGTAGCTGCCAGAGCTGCGGCGCGCGATTCTATGATCTGGCCAAGAATCCGATCATCTGCCCGAAGTGCGGCCACTCGCACGATCCCGAGGACTTCGTGAAGGCGCGCCGCAGCCGCTCGACGCCGGCCGCCGCCAGCAAGATCCCGGCCCCCGCCAAGAAGAAGGACCTGATCGAGGGCGTGCCGATCGCCGACGACGACCTGCCCGCCGTGGACGGGGCCGAGGACGACGACGCGGCGCTGGAGGATACCGAGGACCTGGCCGAGGACGATGCCGAGCTCGAGGTCGAGATCGAGGACAAGGGCAACGACGAAGAGACCTGAGACGTCATTTTCGCCTTGTCACGAGCGCGGCGCGTCCATATGTTCCGCCGCGTTCGGCGCGAACCACCCACGGGGCGCGTTCAGGAGTTTCGGGGCCATAGCTCAGTTGGGAGAGCGCTACAATGGCATTGTAGAGGTCAGGGGTTCGACTCCCCTTGGCTCCACCAAAACAATCAAGGGCTTAGCGGGCGACCGCTAAGCCCTTTTGATTTGCCGGCAACGGCCACTCCGGGGGGAACGCAACGATGATCCGCATCGCAACCAAGCCGACGATCGCAGCCCTGCTGGCGGCGCTGGCCGCAGCCGGCTGCGCCGCCGGCCCACAATCGCCACCGGTGGCGGCCGCCGACCCGGCGCCGGCACCCCAGCAGGCCCTGATGGCGCTGAACAAGCAGGCGCGCGCCAACTACGCCGACGGCAAGCGCGAGATGCTGCTGCGGGCGCGGCCGGCGATCGTGGTGGCGTTCGACGACGCCACGCTGCTGCGCGCCGACGCCCCGGCGCAGACCGAGTCGTTCACGCCGCCGCTCTACCATCGCTACAAGGAGGTCGCGCACCTGCCGCTGGGCCTGTGGTCGACGCTGGCGCCGTGGGTGGACCGGCCCGGGCAGACGGCGTGGCGGGCGCCGCTGCAGGCGCTGCTCGAGCGGGCGCGCGCCGCCCGCGCCACGCTCGAGGGCGTCGGCTTCCCGCCCGACCGCCTGGGCCGGCAGCAGCAGATCTTCGACCGCTCGATCGCGCTGATGGAGGCGACGCTGGCGGCGGGACGGCCGGACAAGGCGGCGCTGGCAGCGTTCGCGCAGGCCATGGCGGCGCCGGTGCTGGCCAACGGCGATGACGCCGCCGCCCTGCAGATCGACGGGCTGCACGCGGTGGTCGGAAGCTGGCGCGGCGCGCTGACCGCCGCGCAGTGGCGGCAGCTGCACGTGCTGGTGCTCGGCCCAAAGATGCCGCGCGCCGACAACCTCGCGATGCAGTATTTCGAACGCGTGATGGGCCGGGCCGAGCGCGACCGGCGCCTGCTCTATGCCGAGGGCATCTTCGATCGCGACGGGGCGCTGTCGCTGCTGGGCACGGTGGTGACGGACCGGGCGCTGGCGCAGGCCTTCTTCGGCGATCCGATGCGCATGGACCGCGACTTCCTGAGCGACGGCGCGCGCAAGCGCCTCGACCAGATCTTCGGCCGCCAGGCGCCGTAGGCGTTGCCGCCCGGACACTGGGCGGCAACGCAAACGCAGGCTACTTGGTGGTGCCGGGCGTGCGCACGACCTTGCCGTCCGGCATGATGATGTCGCCGGGCTTCTGGCCGGCCGCGCACGGGCCGACATACCTGGCCTCGACCGTGGTGGTCGACGTCACCGGCGGCTGGCCCTGCGCCATCACCACCGAGCTGCTGATCTTGGCCGTGATCCTGGAGCTGAAGTCGCCGCTGATCACCGACTTGGCGGTCGACGACATCTGGCCCATCTGGCAGGCGGCGTCGATCTCGTAGCCGGCCGAGGTCTTCTCCAGGCGCGTCTGCTTGCAGTTGCCGCCGCCCATGGCCGCGCTCTGGGCCAGCGAGTCGGTCTTGTCGTCGATGCACTGCTTGATGACCTGCGGCGCCGGCAGGGTGCTGCCGGTGACTGTCGATTCCCACAGCCCGGCTTTGCGCGTGGGAAGCTCCTCGGCGTGCGCCGCCAGCCCCAACGACATCACGCAGGCGACAGACGAGAGCAGGACAATACGGGTCATCGGCACTCCTTGTGAAGCAGGCCGCGGCTCGGCACCGGGCCCCGACGCCTGTTAGGCTTGAGCAAAGTGGCGACAAAAAGAAGAAATTGAGCAACCGTTTTGTCATGCCAATAATCGCACGATCGTGTAAAAGACGGCACCGCCCGCCAGAGACCGATCGCATGGGTCGCCTGACCGTCCACGCCCGCCTGTCGACCCTGCTCAAGCTCGCCGCCTGGGGCTGCGTAATCGCGCTGGTGCTGCTGTCGGAATTGCCGGGCCGCGAGCTCGTTCGCACCGACATCGCCAAGCTGGGCTACGGCAAGCAGCTCGAGCACGTCATCGCCTATTTCGGGGCCACGACCATCATCGGCCTGGCCTATCAGTCGAAGCTCAGCCGCCTGGCGCTGGTCCTGGTGCTGGTGCCCTTCGCCGCCGCGCTGGAGATCGGCCAGATCTACGTGCCCGACCGTGGCGCGTCGGTGATCGACTTCGCCGCCAGCACCACCGGCATCGTCGCCGCTGCCCTGCTGCTGCCGCTGGGATGGCGTGCGCTGGCCTGGGTGCTGAGCCCGGCGCCGATGCAGGACCGCAAGCGACCGGCCGGCTAGCGCGGCACCACCGCCGTTTGCGATCGTCCGCTGCACGCGTATAGGCTGAAGCCGACGTCGCCGCAGGACATGACCATGGCGCGCTTGTCGCGGCGCGCGCCGGATCGCCCTGAGGAACCGCAACGCCGAAGGGCGCTGGACAGGCGGCCGGGCCGCCCTTATGTGTGCATATACACCAAATGGGATTGCCCATGCACGGCACCGCGCCCCATCCCCTGCTGGCGGCCCGGCCGCTGCCCACGATCCTGCGCCTGGCCGGCCCGACGACCGCGGTCATGTTCGTACAGAGCGGCGTCAGCATCGCCGACATGTATTTCGTCGGCCGACTGGGCACATCGGCGCTGGCCGGCTTCCAGCTCGTGTTCCCGTTCCTGATGCTGATGACGATGATGGCCGCCGGCGGCATCGGCGGCGGCATCGCCTCGGCCGTGGCCCGCGCCCTGGGGGCCGGCGACCGCGCCCGGGCGGCGTCGCTGGCCGTGCATGCCATGCTGATCGCGACCAGCTTCGCGCTGGCGTGGACGGCGGCGATGTCGTGGCTGGGCCCGTCGCTGTTCGCCGCCTTCGGCGCCACCGGGGCGACGCTGGAGGCGGCGGTGTCCTACGCCACGGTGCTGTTCGCCGGTGCCGTGGCGCCGTGGGCGATGTTCGCGCTGGCATCGATCCTGCGCGGCACCGGCGATGCGGCGACGCCGGGCAAGTACATGCTGGTGGCCTCGCTGCTGCAGATCCCGATCTCCGGCCTGCTGGTGCTGGGCCCGGCCGGCTGGGGCCTGGGCGGCTGGCACGGAATGGGGTTGGCCGGCTCGGCCGCGGCGATGAACGTGAGCAGCCTGCTGGCGGCGGCGCTGCTGGCGCGCCGGCTGTGGTCGGGACGGGCCGGCTTCACGCCGACGCTGGGCGGCCATGGGCTGGCCGGCGCCGCCTTCCGGCCGATCCTGAAGGTGGGGCTGATCTCCTCGCTGTCGGCCGTGCTCGCCAACCTCACGACCATGCTGGTGAACTTCGCGATCAAGCCGTTCGGCGACGCCGCCATCGCCGGCTACGGCATCGGCGCGCGGCTGGAGTTCATCCTGGTGCCGCTGTCGTTCGGCATCGGCTCGGCGCTCACCACCCTGGTCGGGATCGCGGCCGGCGCCGGCCAGTGGCAGCGCGCCCGGCGGGTGGCCTGGATCGGCGGCCTGATGGCGGCGGCGCTGACCGGCACGCTGGGCATCGCGGTGGCGCTGCTGCCGCAGGCCTGGGCCGGGCTGTTCAGCCATGACGCCGCGGTGCTGCAGGCGGCGACGCACTACCTGACGCGCGCCGCGCCGTTCTACGCCCTGTTCGGCCTGGGCATGTCGCTGAACTTCGCGGCCCAGGGCGCCAACCGCCAGATGGTGCCGCTGGCCGCCAGCGTGGTGCGCACCCTGATCGCCGGCGTCGGCGGCTATTTCCTGATCACCGCCTGGCACGGCAGCCTGCCGGACCTGTTCTGGCTGGTCGGGCTGGCGATCCTGCTCTACGGCGCGATGATCGCCGGCGCCCTGGGGCTGCGGCCCTGGGGCCCGCGCTGATCACTCCGGGGCGCGGGCCGGCGGCGCCCGGCGCGCGATCGCAAGGCCGATGCCGAGCGCGATCAGGGCGATGCCGACGGCGTGGTAGCCATGGACGCTCTCGCCGAGGAAGACGATGGCCAGCCCGGTGCCGAAGGCCGGCATCAGGTGGACGAACTGGCCGGCGCGGTTGGCGCCGATCAGCTCGACGCCGCGGTTGAAGCAGAGATAGGCGAGCAGCGACGGGAACAGCGCGACATAGGCCACCGCCAGGGCCGACGTGCCGCTCCAGCGCATCGGCGCGCCCGACGCCGTCTCCCAGGCATAGAACGGCACCAGCATCAGGGCGCCCAGCGCGAAGGTCGCGGCGATGAAGCTGAGCGGATGGACGGCAGGCCGCCGCCGCAGCAGCGCCGAATAGAACGCATAGGACACGACGGCGCCGAACACCCAGGCATCGCCGGCGTTGAAGGCGGTCGAGGCCAGGCTCGCCGGCGCGCCGCGGCTGGCGATGACCAGCACGCCGGCCAGCGACACCAGCACGGCCAGCAGCTGCCGCGCGCCGGTGCGCTCGGCGAACAGCACGAACGAGCACAGCAGGATGACCAGCGGCATCGCCGACTGCATCAGCAGGGCATTGATCGCCATCGTCGACTGCAGGCCGATATAGACCATGGTGTTGAAGGCCGCGACGCCCAGCGCCGACAGCAGCAGGACGAGGCGCCAGCACCGGGCGAGCTCCGGCAGGTCGCGGCGCAGGTGTGGCCAGGCGAAGCCGATCACCATCACGAAGCCCATGCTCCAGCGCCAGAAGGCGAGCGCCACCGGCGGCACGCTACCGTGCACGGCGCGGCCGACGACGAAGTTCCCGGACCAGAACAGCGCGGTCAGGACCAGCAGCACGGCGGGCGAGCGCCACAGCAGGCGGCCCGCATTGCGGATGAAGGACATCGGAGATTCCGGAAACGATGGCGCAGGAGCAGCCCGAGGGGCGAACAGCGGGCGTCACGCCCGCGACGGCCTCCGCTCAGGAGGCCGCGATCGTAAGTCGCTCGAGGAAAACCACCATGGTCATCGCGGCGATACCGTGCGTCGGCGCAGCACAAGCCGTCAAGCGCGCTTCGTCGTCCCGGGCGTCGCGAGCAACTCCTGCAGTCTACGGTATCCACACACATCCTCACTGTCATCCCGAGCGCAGCGAGGGATCTCCCGCGAATGGCGCACCGTGCATCCCTCGCGGGAGATCCCTCGCTGCGCTCGGGATGACGGATGTATCAGCGATCGGAGATTCCGAGCACAACCTGCACGCAGTTCAGTGCCCGCCGCTGCCTGTCAGATCCCGCAGCAGCGGCAGCACCTCGGCCGCGACGCGCTCGATCTGCGCATCGCGCTCCTCGTAGGGGCCGACCAGGTCGAGGATCACGTGCCGCACGCCGACGGCGTAAAATTCACGGATGCGCTCGGCGATCTGGGGCGCCGGGCCCAGCGCGCAGTAGCGCTGCGCCGCCTTGCGGAAATCCATGGCGTAGCGGACGCTCAGCGTCTTGGTCGCCGCGTCGAGGGCCTTTTCATAGGTGTCGTCCAGGCGCATGAAGAGCAGATGGCTGGTGCCGAACCGCGTCAGCGTGCGACCCGCCGAGTCGGCGGCCGCCGCGATCGCCTCGAGGCTGGCGCGGTACATGTCGGGCGTCACGACATAGGACATCCAGCCGTCGGCCAGGCGCCCGGTGCGTTTCAGCGCCGCCTCCGAGCGGCCGCCGCACCAGATCGGCGGGCCGCCGGCCTGGCGCGCCGGCGGCTGCATGCGCACCTCGGGGAACGGGTAGAACTTGCCGTCATGCGCCACGCTCTCGCCGGTCCACAGCTTGCGCAGCACGGCGATGCCCTCGCTCAGCCGCGCGCCGCGCTCGCTGATCGGCACGCCCGCCAGCGCATATTCCTTGGGGAACTCGCCGCCGACGCCGACGCCGAAGATCAGCCGGCCCTCGGTCATGTGGTCCAGCGTCGCGACCTGCTTGGCGACGGGGCCGGGATGGCGCAGCGGCAGCAGGTAGACCGACGTGCCCAGCACCAGGCGACGGCTCGCCACCGCCGCCTGCGCCAGCTGCAGCAGCGGATCGAGGATGGGAATCGCAAACGCGATGTGGTCGCCGACCCACAGCGAGTCGTAGCCGCAGCGGTCGACGCGCTGGGCCAGGGTCACCAGCTCGTCGATCCGGGGCAACCAGGGGCCGGTGGCGGGCTCGGTGCGGCGATGGATGGTCTGGATGCCGACCTGCAGTCGGCTGTCGAGCGGAAGCGGCATGATGTTGCTCGGAATACCTTGTTGTGAGGCTTGCGCCTGTCACAGCACGACAGGCGCCCGCGGCGCAAGGCAGCCGGGGCGAAGGGAGCGTTGCGATCAGGTAATGCCGCGCCGGACGTCGTCGCGGACGCGTTCGTAGCGGCCGCTGGCGCGCTTGGAGTTGCGGCCAATCGTGACCATCATCCCGAGCGCCCCTTCGACAGGCTCAGGAGAGGGATCTCCCGCGCATGGCGCACCGTGCGTCCCTCGCAGGAGATCCCTCTCCTGAGCCTGTCGAAGGGGCGCTCGGGATGACAGGTGTGTCAGCGACCAGCAATTCCGGACGCCAGGTTCTTGCCCGCGGCCGGTCAACGACGCCCAGCGTCGGCCCGCCTCAGCGCGGCTTGTCGCCGGCCACGGTGACGCGGTTACCGTAGCGCCGGTGCGGCCAGTAGTCCCACATGGCGCGGTGCTGGACACAGCGATTGTCCCAGAAGGCGATCGAGTTGGGCTGCCAGCGGAAGCGGCACTGGAACAGCGGGTTCTCCATGTGCTCGTAGAGGTAGCGCAGGATGCCGTCGCTCTCGTCGCGGGGAATGCCGTTGATGCGCACCGTGAAGCCGCGGTTGACGTACAGGCACTTGCGGCCGGTCACTGGATGCGTGCGCACCACGGGATGCTCGGCGCGGGGATAGGACGGCTTGTCGGCGACGCCGAGATTGGCGTAGGTGCCGCGATAGACATGCTCGCCGTCGTGGATCGCGGTCAGCCCCTCGAGATAGACCTTCATGCGCTCCGACAGCGCCTCGTAGGCGGCATACATGCTCGCGAACAGCGTGTCGCCGCCTTCGGCCGGGCATTGCTTGATGTAAAGGATGCTGCCCATCGGCGGCTCGGCCTCGCACGACACGTCCGAATGCCAGCCTTCGCCGTTGGCCCGGGTCGAGTTCTCGTCGGCGGCCACGATCATGAGCTCGGGCCGGCCCGGCTCGTGCGGCGCCGCCGGATGCACATGCAGATCACCGAACCGGCGGCCGAAGGCGAGGTGCTGGTCCGGCGTCAGCACCTGGTCGCGGAAGAAGATCACCAGGTTCTCGGCCAGCGCCCGGTGGATCTCGTCCTGGATGCGGTTCGAGAGCGGCTGGGCAAGGTCGACGCCGCCGATCTCGGCCCCGATGATCGGCGTCAGCTTGCGCACCACGATGCCTTCATAGGCTGTAGCGTCGCCGGCGCGGTGCTTGTAGCGCGGGCCGCGATTCCCGCGCAGGCTGCTGCCCTGCATGGCGTCCTCCTTGGGCGCATCTTGCCCCATGCCAAGACCTGCGGCAAAGACTCGGCTTGACCCTCGGCTGAAGCCGGGGGTACCTACGTCAACAAAGCAAAGCCGTATTGCAAAAACACTTGACGCAGTGCAACAAGAAGCTGGCGTGTCCTAGGGAGGACGCAGGGGCATGAGGCTGGAGACGACCGCCGCCGCGACGGCCGAGACGTTCCCGCAGATCCTCGCGCGCAACGCCCGGCAATGGGGCGACCTTCCGGCCTATCGCGAGAAGGACTACGGCATCTGGCAGACTCATACGTGGCGGCAGGTCCACGACCAGACGCGCGCCTTCGCCGCCGGCCTGGCGTCGCTGGGCTTCGGGCGCGGCGACAAGCTGATCATCGTCGGCGACAACCGGCCGCGGCTGTACTGGGCGATGAACGCGGCGCAGATGCTGGGCGGCATCCCGGTGCCGGTCTACCAGGACTCCGTGGCGGCCGAGATGGCCTATGTCGTGGAGCATGCCGAGGCCCGCTTCGCGCTGGCCGAGGACCAGGAGCAGATCGACAAGCTGCTGGAGATCCGGGCCCAGGTGTCGGGCCTGCGCACACTGATCTACGAGGATGGGCGCGGCCTGGGCGGCTATGACGGGCTGCTGTCCTACGACCAGGTGCAGCAGAACGGCCGGGCGCTGATGGCGGCGAAGCCCGATTTCCTGGACACCGAGATCGCCAAGGGCAAGGGCAGCGACTCGTCGGTCATGCTCTACACCTCGGGCACCACCGGGCGCCCCAAGGGCGTGGTGCTGACCTACGACAACCTGCGCAGGAGCGCCGAGAACGCCGCCCGCATCGAGGGCCTCGGCGAGCGCGACGAGCTGCTGTGCTACCTGCCCATGGCCTGGGTCGGCGACCACATCTTCTCCTACGCCCAGGGGCTGATCACGGGCCTCACCGTCAACTGCCCGGAATCGGCGGCCACGGTGCAGACCGACCTGCGCGAGATCGGCCCGACCTACTACTTCGCGCCGCCGCGCATCCTGGAGAACATCATCACCAACGTGATGATCCGCATGGAGGATGCCGGCGCGCTCAAGCGCTGGATGTTCCGCGCCTTCATGGCGCTGGCGCGGCGGGTCGGCGGCGACCTGCTCGACGGCCGGCCGGTGGGCCTGGCCGACCGCCTGCTCTACCGGCTCGGCGACCTGCTGGTCTACGGCCCGCTGAAGAACACGCTGGGCCTGTCGCGCGTGCGCATCGCCTACACCGCCGGCGAGGCCGTGGGCCCCGACATCTTCAACTTCTACCGCTCGCTCGGCATCAACATGAAGCAGCTCTACGGCCAGACCGAGGCGAGCGTGTTCGTCACCATCCATCCCAACCGCGACGTGCGCCTGGACACCGTAGGCAAGACCGTGCCGGACGTCGAGCTGCGCATCGCCGACAACGGCGAGGTGCTGTTCCGCGGCCCCGGCGTGTTCCACGAATACTACAAGAACCCCGAGGCGACGGCCGAGACCAAGACGGCCGACGGCTGGGTGCATTCCGGCGACGCGGGATATGTCGACGACGACGGCCATCTGCACATCATCGACCGCGCCAAGGATGTCGGCCGTCTCACCGACGGCACGCTGTTCGCGCCCAAGTTCATCGAGAACAAGCTGAAATTCTTCCCGCACATCAACGAGGCGGTGGCCTTCGGCGACACGCGCGACTTCGTCACCGCCTTCATCAACATCGACCTGACGGCGGTCGGCAACTGGGCCGAACGGCACGACGTCGCCTATGCCAGCTACCAGGAGCTGGCGGGCAAGAAGGAGGTCTACGACCTCATCGCCGACGCGGTGGCGCAGGTCAACCGCGACCTCGCCCACGATCCGCGCATGGAAGGCGCGCAGGTCCAGCGCTTCCTGATCCTGCCCAAGCTGCTGGACGCCGACGACGGCGAGCTGACGCGCACGCGCAAGGTGCGGCGCGGCTTCATCGCCGAGCGCTATGCGGCGCTGATCGCGGCGCTCTACGGCGGCAGGACGACCGTGCATTTCCGCACCGAGGTGACGTTCGAGGACGGCCGCAAGGGCATGGTCGAAGGCGATGTCGCGATCCGCGACATGGACACCGCCCGGCCGGCGCCGGCGCGACGGGCGGCCTGAGCGCCATGGCGCGCGCCGCCCACGCGACCGGCGAGGTCCTGCTGTCGCTCGAGAACATCTCGCTGCGCTTCGGCGGCGTGAAGGCGCTCACCGACATCAGCTTCGACATCCGCAAGGGCGAGATCCGCGCCATCATCGGCCCCAACGGCGCCGGCAAGTCGTCGATGCTGAACTGCATCAACGGCTTCTACCACCCGCAGGAAGGCCGCATCACCTACAAGGGCGTCACGCGCCGGCAGATGCGCCCGCACCAGGCCGCCGAGCAGGGCATCGCCCGCACCTTCCAGAACATCGCGCTGTTCAAGGGCATGTCGACGCTCGACAACATCATGACCGGCCGCAACCTGCGCATGAAGACGGGATTGCTGGCCCAGGCGCTGCACTGGGGGCCGGCGCAGCGCGAGGAGAACGAGCACCGCGCCTTCGTCGAGCGCATCATCGACTTCCTCGAGATCCAGCATATCCGCAAGGTGCCGGTGGGCCGCCTTCCCTACGGCCTGCAGAAGCGGGTCGAGCTGGGCCGCGCGCTGGCGGCCGAGCCGGAGCTGCTGCTGCTCGACGAGCCGATGGCGGGCATGAACCTCGAGGAGAAGCAGGACATGTGCCGCTTCGTGCTCGACGTCAACGACCAGTTCGGCACCACCATCTGCCTGATCGAGCACGACATGGGCGTGGTGATGGACATCTCCGACCGCGTCGTGGTGCTCGACTACGGCAAGAAGATCGGCGACGGCACGCCGGACGAGGTCAAGGCGAGCCCCGACGTGATCGCCGCCTATCTCGGGACCAGCCACTGACATGAGAGCCTCGCGCGAACACACCATCATCGCCGCGCTTTGTGCCGCCCTCGTCGTGCTCATGCTGACGCCCTTGCTGCGCGACAGCGTGCGGCTGCAGGACTGGCTCGAAACCCTGCTCGGCGGCCTGCTGACCGGCGTGCTCTATTCGCTGGTGGCGCTGGGCTTCGTCCTGATCTTCAAGGCCTCGGGCGTCTTCAACTTCGCCCAGGGCGCGATGGTGCTGTTCGCGGCATTGACCCTGGCGCAGCTGTCCGGTGCCAAGGACGTGGCCACGGCGTCGTTCGTCGGCGCCGGCGCCGTCGTGGCCGGCACCGCGGGGCTGCTGGCGCTGGCCGGCTGGCACCGCGCCCGCGCGGCGCGCGAGTCGCGACCGCCCGGCGCCCGGCTGCAGGTGTCGATCGGCCTTGCCTGCGCCGTGCTGGGCGGGGTGCTGGCGGCCGCCTTCAGCGGCCGGGGCTGGCCGATGTGGCTGGCGCTGCCGGCCACCGCCCTGGTCATGGTGGCGCTGGCCTACGGCATCGAGCGCCTGGTGCTGCGCCGCCTGGTCAACCAGGAAGGCATCATCCTGTTCATGGCGACGCTGGGCATCGCGCATTTCATCGACGGCGCCGGCCAGACGATCTGGGGCAGCGACATCTACAAGGTCGATCTCGGGCTGCCGAAGGATCCGATCTTCCTGCTGTCGGGCGTGTTCGAGGGCGGGCTGCTGGTCGAGCCCACCGACCTCATCGCCGCCGGCATCGCCGGCGCCCTGGTGATCAGCCTGGCGTTGTTCTTCCAGAAGACGCGCACCGGCCGCGCGCTGCGCGCCGTGGCCGACGATCACGCCGCCGCCCAGTCGGTCGGCATCCCGCTGAACCAGATCTGGCTGGTGGTGTGGACGGTGTCGGGCCTGGTGGCGCTGGTCGCCGGCATGATCTGGGGCGCCAAGCTGGGCGTGCAGTTCTCGATCTCGCTGATCGCGCTGAAGGCGCTGCCGGTGCTGATCCTGGGCGGCTTCACGTCGGTGCCGGGCGCCATCATCGGCGGCCTGATCATCGGCGCCGGCGAGAAGCTGTCGGAAGTCTTCCTCAGCCCGGTGCTGGCCAAGACCTTCGACCTCGCCGGCGGCGGCATCGAGAACTGGTTCGCCTACATGCTGGCCCTGGTCTTCCTGATGGTTCGGCCGCAGGGCCTGTTCGGCGAGCGGATCATCGAGCGGGTCTGAGCGGAGGAGTCGTATCGTGCTGTACCGCGAAGCCGGCCAGTTCAAGACCAGCTACAGCGCCGACCAGGCGATCTTCCCGATCCTGCAGGACCGGCTGTTCGTGATCGCCCTCATCGTGCTGGCGTTCCTGGCTCCCGTGGCCCTCGCCGCCGCCGCGCCGGGCCTGGCGCAATACCTCTTCACTGAGATCCTGATCCCGTTCCTCGTCTTCTCGCTGGCCGCCGTCGGCCTGAACATCCTGGTGGGCTATTGCGGCCAGGTCTCGCTGGGCACCGGCGGGTTCATGGCGGTGGGCGCCTACGCCGCCTATAACCTGTGGCTGCGCGTGCCGCTGGTGAACGACCTCATCATCGTGTTCCTGTTCGGCGGCCTGATGGCGGCCGCGGTGGGCATCCTGTTCGGCCTGCCGTCGTTGCGCATCAAGGGCTTTTACCTCGCCGTCGCCACGCTGGCCGCCCAGTTCTTCCTGGACTGGATCGTCGCGCGCGTGAAATGGCTGACCAACTACTCGTCGTCCGGCTCGGTCGCCGTCGGCAACCTCACCGTCCTGGGCATCCCCATCGACACGCCGATGGCGCGCTACCTCGTCATCCTGGCCGTGGTCGTGGTGCTGACCCTGGTGGCCAAGAACCTGGTGCGCGGCCATATCGGCCGGTCGTGGATGGCGATCCGCGACATGGACATCGCGGCCGAGATCATCGGCTTCCGGCCATTGCGCACCAAGCTGCTGGCCTTCGCCGTCAGCTCCTTCTATGTCGGCGTCGCCGGCGCCATGTACGGCTTCCTGCGGCTGGGCGCCTGGGAACCCCTGGCCTTCGACATCAACCGCTCCTTCGCCATCCTGTTCATGGTGATCATCGGCGGGCTGGGCTCTATCCTGGGCAGCTTCCTGGGCGCCGCCTTCATCGTGCTGACGCCGATCATGCTGAACCAGCTGCCCGGCTGGCTGGGCCTGCACATGTCGACGGCGCTGATCAGCCACCTGGAGTTCATGATCTTCGGCGTGATGATCGTCTTCTTCCTGATCGTCGAGCCGCATGGCCTGGCCCGCCTGTGGGCGATCGCCAAGGAGAAGCTGCGGCTGTGGCCGTTCCCGCACTGAGACGCGGGCAAGACAGTCCGGCGGCCCGCGCCGGCACCAAGGATTGTTGCACGCCTGTGCTGATGACTGGCGGGCAGCATCGGAGCGCAGTACCGTACCGGCAGGACGGCCCAGCCGTCAGGCGTACCAAAGGAGGAACGTGATGAGATGGGGTAAGTTGGCGTTCGTCGGCGCGGCGCTGGCCGCCAGCGGCCTGACGTTCGCCGGACCGGCCAGCGCGCAGAACGAGCAGTTCATCCCCGGCCTGGTTTACCGCACCGGCGCCTACGCGCCCAACGGCATCCCGTGGGCCAACGGCGTCGCCGACTACTACAACCTGATCAACGAGCGCGACGGCGGCATCAACGGCGTGAAGATCCTCTACGAGGAGTGCGAGACGGCCTACGCCACCGACCGCGGCGTGGAATGCTACGAGCGCCTGAAGGGCAAGGGCAGCGGCGCACCCTTCGTCAACCCGCTGTCGACGGGCATCACCTTCGCGCTGATCGAGAAGGCGCCGGTCGACAAGATCCCGGTGATCTCGATGGGCTACGGCCGTTCGGAATCACGCGACGGCAGCGTCTTCCCCTGGGTCTTCCCGCTGCTCGGCACCTACTGGTCGGCCGCCGACATCATCGTGCAGCATATCGCCAAGAAGGAAGGCGGCCTGGACAAGCTGAAGGGCAAGAAGATCGTGCTGGTCTACCACGACTCGCCCTACGGCAAGGAGCCGATCGCGCTGCTGACGGAACGCGCCAAGATGCACGGCTTCGAGTTCACGCCGCTGCCGGTCACGCATCCCGGCGTCGAGCAGAAGGCGACGTGGCTGCAGATCCGCCAGAGCCGCCCCGACTACGTGCTGCTGTGGGGCTGGGGCGTGATGAACTCGACCGCGATCAAGGAGGCGGCGGCCGTGGGCTTCCCGCGCGAGAAGATGTACGGCGTGTGGTGGTCGGGCGCCGAGCCGGACGTGCGGCCGGCGGAGGACGGCGCCAAGGGCTACAACGCCGCCATGCTGCAGCACGGCGCCGGCAAGTTCGCCATCCACGACGACATCAAGAAGTTCGTGTACGACAAGGGCAAGGGCGCCACGAAGTGGGATGAGGTCGGCGAGGTCCTCTACAACCGCGGCATGATCAACGCCATGCTCAACATCGAGGCCCTGCGCATCGCCCAGAAGAAGTTCGGCAACAAGCCGATGACCGGCGAGCAGGCGCGCTGGGGCCTCGAGAACCTCACGCTGACCGCCGAGGACGTGAAGCGGCTGGGCTTCGAAGGCCTGATCCGGCCGATCAAGGTGTCGTGCGCCGACCACGAGGGCACCCGCGCCGGCCGCATCCAGCAATGGGACGGCAAGGAGTGGAAGGTGGTCTCCGACTGGTACGAGTCGGACGACAAGGTGCTCAAGCCGATGGTCGAGGCGGCGGCCAAGAAATACGCCGAGGAGAAGAAGATCACACCGCGCGACTGCTCGAAGGAGAACTGAGCATCATGCCCCTCTCCCCGCGACAGCGGGGAGAGGCTGGGTGAGGGGTAGGAACGACCAGGCTCTGCTCACGGCAACGGAGTCTGGTCTTTCGTACCCCTCACCTTCCCATCGCTTCGCGATGGGCCCCTTCCTCTCCCCTCTCCCGCGGGGCGAGGAAATTGGAGTGGATCATGACTGTCGCCCAAGCATCGCCCGCTGCCGACGCCGCAACACCGATCTTGGCGGTCAGCAATGTCGAGGTGATCTACAACCACGTCATCCTGGTGCTGAAGGGCGTGTCGCTGCAGGTGCCGGACGGCGGCATCGTGGCGCTGCTGGGCGCCAACGGCGCCGGCAAGTCGACCACGCTGAAGACCATCTCCTGCCTGCTGCGCGCCGAGCGCGGCGACGTGACCAAGGGCACCGTCACCTATCGCGGCGAGCGGGTCGACCAGCTGACGCCCAACGAGCTGGTGCGCCGCGGCGTGATCCAGGTGATGGAAGGGCGTCACTGCTTCGGCCACCTGACGGTCGAGGAGAACCTGCTGACCGGCGCCTTCATCCACGGCAACAACCGCCGGCAGACCGCCGAGGACCTCGAGAAGGTCTATCACTACTTCCCGCGGCTCAGGCAGCGCCGCGCCAGCCAGGCCGGCTACACGTCAGGCGGCGAGCAGCAGATGACGGCGATCGGCCGCGCCCTGATGAGCCGGCCGCGCACCATCCTGCTCGACGAGCCGTCGATGGGCCTGGCGCCGCAGCTGGTCGAGGAGATCTTCGAGATCGTGCAGCGGCTCAATACCGAGCAGGGCGTCTCGATCCTGCTGGCCGAGCAGAACACCAATGTCGCGCTGAAGTTCGCGCATTACGGCTACATCCTGGAGAACGGCCGCGTCGTGCTGGACGGCGACGCGGCGGCGCTGCGCGAGAACGAGGATGTGAAGGAGTTCTACCTCGGCATGGCGGGCGAAGGCCGCCGCAGCTTCAAGGACGTCAAGCACTACCGCCGCCGCAAGCGCTGGCTTTAGCTGTCGACCGCCGCGGCTCGCCTCATGGACCGATCACCACGTCGGCGCCGCCCCCGGTGAACCGGATGCGGGCAAAGTCGCAGGCGCCGTTGCCACGCTGAAACGGACTGAGCGCGATCAGCCAGACACCCACGATCCGCCTGGGGTCATCCCCGCCGACCGTCCGGCGATAGTCCTGAAGGATCGGCCGCCTTTCCTCGAGCCAGCGGCCCAGCTCGCCTGTTCCCGAGCGCACGACGACATGGGTCTCGTGCCTGTCCCACCATGGCAGGGGGCACCGGAAAGCCGTCTCGACCGGCAGGCTGGAGCTCCAGAAATAGGTGAGATCCTGGCCGTTGTCGAACTCGACGGCGATGGACAGGTAGTCATGCGTCGGCACCTGGTCCTCGGCGACGCCGGATGGCAGCTCCTGGACGCGCCATGCCCACGCGAGGTCGACGCCGTCACCCAGGGCGAGGTCGACCGGGTGCTTCAGGATGCCTGCATCCGCCCGGCAGCGGCAGACGATGCGCGCCGGCTCGCCGTTTCCGGCGGCCTCGCTGAAGATGCCGGTCTGGCCGACGCGCCACAGCGCGGACCATCCCTTCGGCACTGGGCGCGCCTGGGCGAGGCGCGCTGCTTCGGCCGCAGCCAAGCCGCTCGCGTCCTGGCGCGCGAGCGCGCTCAGGCCGACCACCGGATCGCCGACCCACACGACGACGGCAACCGACAGGGCGCCGTCATCGAGCACCGACGCCGGATCGAAGCGTCCGCTGTCGTCTTCCCACTGCCCGGCGAGGTGGTTGATCAGCCGGAGCGGGCCATCGCGGTCGGCCGTGAAGCTCGTGGTGGCGCCCAGCGCCTTCGCGATCGGCCCATCGCCAACCCGATACCACAGCGCCAGGTTGCCCTGGACACCGACATCGAGGTCACGCGAAATCCAGAGCACGCCACATGACAGCAGCGAAACGCTCTGGCCCTTGAGCAGGTAGATGCCGGTCTCGCGCCAGTCGGCATCCTTGGCGGGCAGCCGCGTGATCACGCTGGCTCTGACGCCATCGCGTGCCCGCTCCAGCGCGTGTGCCAGAGCAGCCTCGACCCTGTCGTGGTCCTCGAGCTCGATCAGCGTGTTCATCGGCATTCCTCCCGGATCGGCACCGCGGCGGCCTTCGCGGCCGTGCGTCCTCGCCGCCGGATAGTCGGACGTGCCGCTGCGCTTTGCTTGCCATTTGGTGCCAGCTGCCCGATCCTTCCTGGTGAAACAGGAAGCGCGATGCTGGGCCTGACCAAGGTGCGGTCCATGGGACCGGTCGCGGACGCGGTGGAGCGGGCCGGCGGCAACGTCGCCCGCGTGTTCCGGCACGCCGATCTGCCGCTCCAGCTGATCGATCAGCCCGACCAGCTGATCCCGCTGCGCGACCAGCTCTGCCTCGTCGAGCACGCGGCCCGCGAGATCGGCGATCCGGCCTTGTCGGCGCGACTGTCGCTCGACTGCGGGATCGCGGGACTGGGGCTCTACGGCCAGCGGGTCTTGTCGGCCGCCCGGCTCGACGCCGCGATCTCATGGGCAAATGTGTTGATCAGCTCACTACTGCAATCCTCGACACATCTGCAGCTCACCGTCCGTGGCGGCGTGGCGAAGTGGAGCTACGTCGTCACCGACGCTTGCACCGTCGGACGGCAGAAGAACGAGATCCTCGCCCTGGGCTACATGCTCGACCTGGGGCGGCAGTTCATGGGTCGGTCATGGGCGCCGACCCGCGGCGTCGTGTCGGGCCCGATGCTGCAGGCGAGGACAACGCTGGAGATGACCCTCGGCGCCGACCTGTCGCTCGACGCCGTCGCGGGCCTGTGCTTTCCGGCGCCGCAGCTGGCGACGCCAAATCCGGCCAGATCCGCATGCCCCAACGACGGTTGCGCCGACAACGGCCCGATCGCCGACGACTTCCTCGCCTGCGTCGAGCACCTCATACAATTGAAGCTCCTGGAGAACCGTCCTTCGATCGACTGGATAAGCCACCGGCTGGGCCTGTCACGGCGGTCCTTCCAGCGTCGCCTGTCGGAGCGCGGCACGACGTTCGACGCCGTCATGCGCACGACACTCGAGCGCCGCGCCGAAGCGCTGCTCGCCAACGCGGATCGCTCCATATCGCAGATCGCGTACGATCTCGGCTATGGCGATCCTGCGCACTTCGCCAGGGCGTTCCTGGCGTGGAAAGGCATGTCGCCACGCGCGTGGCGGCAGGGCCTCAGGAGAGGCGTATCCGCTCGAGCGGTGCTGCACTAGCCTCGCCGCATCATCCCCATCACCAGGCTGATCACGAACAGCACCAGGAAGATGAAGAACAGGATGCGGGCGAAATCGGTCGCCGCCGCAGCGATGCCGCCGAAGCCGAACAAGGCGGCGACGATGGCCACGACCAGGAAGACGATGGTCCATCTGAGCATGAGATCCTCCCTTGAGCGGGATGCTACCAGCGCCGCCGGCGCATCTGCGCCACCAGCAAGGCGATCAACGCCCCCACCAGGTAGACGCAGCCGACGATCAGCGACGCATAGACAGCACCCAGTGACTGGGCCAGCGCCAGGAAGGCGGCGGCCGTCAGGAATCCCAGCCCGACGAGCGCCAGGACGACGATCACCAGGTACAGGCAAATCCGCGCCGCCGTGCGCCGCGCGGCGACAGCGGCCATGGCCAGGCCGTAGAGGCTGGCCGAACGGGCGAGGCTCAGCAGCATGGCTGACGCCGCCCGTCAGCGGCGGTGTATCAGCAGCGCCACCAGACAGCCGATCCCCAGGGCAACGGCGACCGACGTCAGCGGCCGATCGCGGATCGTGTCCTCCAGGCGTTCCGTGCCCTCACGGGCCGCCGTCCTGACATGCGAGGCGGCGGCATGCGCCGAATCGCTGGCCATGTCGCGCACGTCACGGCCGAAGCCGTCGACGAACGACGTCGCCTGGGCCAGGAAATCGCGCGCCCGATCGCCGACCGCCCGCACGGCATCGCCGCCCTCGGACTTGGCCGAGGCCTCGATCGAGGCCGCAAGCTGCGCCAGCTGCTTCTTCAGCGCCGCCACCTCGGTTGTGAAATCGTCCGTCGCCGCGCTCCGGCGTAACGCCATGGCTCCCTCCTCCAGGCTGTCTCGCCTGCAACAACGGCGCTGCCGTCCCAGGGTTCCATTGCCGAGCCGGCAATCGCCGCGGCGTCCGCCGCGCGCCCCTGCGGTGCGGTCCCGGCACGGCCGACCGGCTTGCGCAGCACGATCGCGGCGTGCTGAATCATGACGAGCAGCCATGCCTGCCGCCACCTGCGGCGGCTCCCCGGGGGGAACGCACATGTCCGAGCATTACGACCAGCTGGAAACCCGCTCAGCCGACGAGCGCGAACAGGCCCTGGCCGCCGCCCTGCCGGCGCAGATCGCGCACGCCAAAACCAACGCGCCGTTCTTCGCCGACTGGCTGAAGGACGTCGATCCGACGGCGGTGAGCAGCCGCGCGGCGCTGGCCAGGCTGCCGGTGCTGCGCAAGAGCAACCTCGGCGCCGTTCAGAAGAAGAACCCGCCGATGGGCGGCCTGCTGGCCGTGCCGCTGTCGCAGGCGCTGCACATCTTCATGTCGCCGGGGCCGATCTTCGAGGTCGACACCGCCGACAAGGACTATTTCCGCGGCGCCCGCGCCATGCACGCCGCCGGCTTCCGCGCCGGCGACATCGTGCACAACACCTTCTCGTATCACATGACGCCGGCCGGCATCATGATGGAGACGGCGGCCCGGGCGCTGGGCTGCATCGTGGTCCCCGCCGGCGTCGGCCAGACCGAGCTGCAGCTCGATGCCATCGAGGCCATCCGGCCGGCCGGCTATGTCGGCACGCCGTCGTTCCTGAAGATCCTGCTGGAGAAGGGTGCCGAGCTGGGCAAGGACGTCTCGTCCGTCAAGAAGGCGTTCGTCGGCGCCGAGGCGCTGCCGCCGTCGCTGCGCCAGATGTTCCAGGACCGCGGCGTGAGGACCCAGCAGAGCTACGGCACCGCCGATCTCGGCACCATCGCCTACGAGTCCAGGGCGCTGGAAGGCATGATCGTCGACGAGGGCGTGATCGTGGAGATCGTGCGGCCGGGCACCGGCGATCCGGTGCCCGAGGGCGAGGTCGGCGAGGTCGTGGTCACGACCTTCAGCAAGGCCTACCCGCTGGTGCGCTTCGGCACCGGCGACCTGTCGGCGGTGCTGTCCGGCACCAGTCCGTGCGGCCGCACCAACATGCGCATCAAGGGCTGGATGGGACGCGCCGACCAGCGCACCAAGGTCAAGGGCATGTTCGTCGACCCCGAGCAGATCGCGCAGATCGCCCGCCGCCATCCCGAGCTCGGCCGCCTGCGGCTGGTGATCGACTGGATCGACCAGCAGGACGTGATGACCCTGAAGGCCGAGCTGGCCGGCGGATCGGCGGACCTCGCCAAGACCGTCGAAGGCACGGTCCAGAACATGTGCAAGGTGCGCGGCAAGGTGGAGCTCGTGGCGCCCGGCAGCCTGCCCAACGACGGCAAGGTGATCGACGACGTGCGCAAGTACACGTAGGGCCAAGCGCCGGAACTGCTGCTGGTGACGGGTCGGACCGCGTCGCTCCAGCGACGCACCGGCGCGTAGCGCCGGCTCAAGAATCATGAGCGCCGCAGGAGCGGCGCGGTCCCAGCCGTCACCAGCCCCGCTCACAACTGGCCGAACCACCGCAGGTCCCCTTGGCTGCAAAGGCAGAAGAGACTGTCGCGCCGGCGTCGAAAAACGCATCCTTCCCGCCATGTGAAACAGGCGCGCGGCGCGCGCATTGCGGCGATACCGGGCGTCGGCCACGCTGCTTCGCATAGGCGCATGATCGCCACGCGAGGGAGCTGCGATGACCAACGTATCCGGCCGCACGGCGTTCATCACCGGCGGCGCCAACGGTATCGGGCTTGGGATGGCCCGTGCCTTCGCCCGGGCCGGCGCCAGGCTGGCGCTGATCGACCAGGACGAAGAGGCCCTGGCGCGCGCCAAGGCCGAGCTCGCGGCCACCACCGAGGTCGAGACCGTGGTCCTCGACGTGCGCGATCGCGCCGCGTTCGCCGGTGTCGCCGACCGGATCGAGGCCCGGCTGGGTCCGGTGTCGCTGGTCGTCAACAATGCCGGCGTGGCCGGCGGCGCGCCCGCCGCCAGGCTGACCTACGAGCTATGGGACTGGGGATTGGGAATCAACCTCGAGGGCGTGGTGAACGGCGTGCAGACCTTCCTGCCGCGCATGGTCGAGCGCGGCGAGGGCGGACACATCGTCAACACCGCCTCGGGCGCCGGGCTGGTGGGCAGCGATACATCGGGCGTGCTCTACGCCACCGCCAAGTTCGCCGTGGTCGGCATGTCCGAGGCGCTGCATTCCGAGCTCAAGCCGCAGGGGATCGGCGTGACCGTGCTGTGCCCCGGCCCGGTGGCGACGGGCATCATTGCCCGGACACGGCGCCTGCAGCCCAGCGTGGTCAGGTCGATGAGCGCCGAGCAGCGGGAAAGGGCAATCGCGCGCAGCGCCGTCATGACGAAGCTGCTGGCCGACGGCGTCCAGCCGGACGCGGTCGGCGCCATGGTGCTCGACGCCGTCCAGAACGACCGGCTCTACGTGCTGACGGACCGCAGCATGGCGCAGCGGATCAATCAGCGCACGGCGGCGCTGCTGGACGGCATGCCCGCGGCCTGAGACACGGCCGCGTCAGTTCACGTCGAGCTTCAGCCCTTCCTTCTCGATCACGCCGCGCCAACGCGCGATCTGCTGCCGGACGAAGTCGTTGAACTGGGCCGGAGTCCCGTAGGCCGGGAAACCGGCCATGGTCCTGAAGCGCTCCTTGGTGGCGTCCTGCTCGAGGAAGTTCTTGATCTCGCCGTTCAGCGCGTCGACGACGTCCCTGGGTGTTCCCGCCGGAAGGAACACGCCGAACCATGTCGAGACATCGAAATCCTTCAGCTCAGGCATCGTCTCGCGGATCGGTGGCAGGTCGGGCACCATCGGGTTGCGCTGCGCCGAGGTCAGGCCCAGCGCGTTGAGCTTGCCGGCACGCACGAACTCGATCGCCGTCGTCAGGTTGTCGAAGAAGTACTGCGTGACGCCGGCCACCAGGTCGTTGAGCGCCGGCGCCGCGCCGCGATACGGCACATGAGTCGCCTTGGCGCCGACCAGCTGCAGGAAGAGCGCACCCGACAGATGCGGTGACTGCCCGGTGCCTGACGAGGCATAGGACGCCTCGCCGTTGCGACCACGCAGCCACGTCACGAACTGCGGCACGGTCTTGGCCGGCACGGCGGGATGCGTCACGAGAACGTTCGGCGCGGTGATCACGTTGGACACCGGGATCAGGTTCTCCGGCTTGTAGGGCAGGTTCCGGTATAAGGAATAGGCGATCGACTGTGGCCCGATGTTGCCCATCAGCATCGTGAGGCCGTCGGGCGCAGCCCTGACGACCTCGGTCGAGCCGACCACGCCGCCGGCGCCCGACTTGTTGTCGACCACCACCGATTGGCTCCAGCGCTGCTGCAGATGGCTGGCCAGCAGGCGGGCCACGATGTCGGTCGTGCCGCCAGGCGCGGCCGGCACGACGATGCGCAGCGCCTGCTTGGGCCGCCAGCCGTCTGCCCTTGCCAGGGATGGCGCCGCCAGCGACGGCAAGGCAGCCGCGCCGGCCAGGACCAGCCGGCGCGACACGCGCGATGAACGAACCATGGACGTTACCTCCAAGAACAAGCAGGGCGCTTGTCGCGACGCCCTTGCGCCGGCAAGCCGACACCGGATTCTCGCACGCCCGCGCAGTCGACGGAAGCCGACCCAGCCGGCATGGAATTCGCGTGATGCGGCGCAATTGCGCTGGCGCCGGGCAGCCCTCTCCCGTAAATAAACTTATGCTGATGGTGCCGTTTAATCACAATAAATCGCGCAGATTGCCGTCAGTTCACGCAACCCGTTGTCACGGAGGCCCGCCCATGCGGCGCGCTATCAAAGGCGGGGTGGCAGCCCTCTTCGTTGCCCTGCTCGCAGTTCCGGCACTGGCTCAGTTCAAGCCCCTGCGGCCTGACCAAAGTCCGCCGATGGATTCCAAGGAAAGCTACATCGCCTGGATGAAGGCCAACCGCGGCGAGAGCGACAAGTGGCTCGGCCAGCGTTGGGACCGTTTCGTGCACGTCGTCCGCAACAAGGACCTGTGGACCGACAAGACCAAGCGCGCCTTCCTGCTGACGCCGCGCGAAGTGTTCGCGGCCGCCAACCCGCCCGTGGCGGCACGCGGCTATGAGCACGCCTTCCTCGACATGGGCTACGGCGTCACCATGTCCGGCCCGCACCTGCAGAGCCGCATGACCGAGGTGATCGACGTCAAGCGCGGCGAGAAGGTGCTGGAGATCGGCACCGGCTCAGGCACCCAGTCGGCCTATCTCTCGGAGCTGACCGACAAGGTCTACACCATCGAGATCATCGCGCCGCTGGCCGCGCGCACCCGCGGCGTCTACGACAAGGCGATCGCGGCCGGCTACGAGGAATTCAAGAACATCAACACCAAGCACGCCGACGGCTACTACGGCTGGCAGGAAGCCGCGCCGTTCGACAAGATCATCGTCACCACCGGCATCGACCACATTCCGCCGCCGCTGCTGCAGCAGCTCAAGCCCGGCGGCATCATGGTGATCCCGGTCGGCCCGCCCGGCGCGCAGCGCGTGCTGAAGGTGGTGAAGCAGGTCGCCGCCGACGGCGCCGTGTCGGTGACCCGTGAGGACATCTACGGCGGCAAGATCGTGCCGTTCGTGCCCTTCACCAAGCTGGTGGACGGCGAGGTCAAGGGCACGCACAACAAGTAATTGTCCTTCTCCCCGCGAAGGCGGGGAGAAGGTGCCCCGAAGGGGCGGATGAGGGGCTTCCCTCATCCAAGAAATATGGAAATCGATGCCATAGGTGCACATGGTCCTGAAGCATTGCCTGCCTCAGCACCGCGAAGCCCCTCATCCGGCCGCCGCTACGCGGCGTCCACCTTCTCCCCGCCTGCGCGGGGAGAAGGCATTTTGGGGGCCTTTGTCTTTCCACATTCCCGCCATACACTCTGCTTTTGCGGGGCCATCCCCCGCCACTGAAAAACGGATCCCCCTCGCATGGCACTCAAGGCCGCCGCCGGCGCATTGCCGGACGTCGACTTCGACAACAGCCCGACCCTGAGCTTCTATCTCTCGGTGGCGCTGATCGCCGGCAGCGTGATCGCGCTGCAGATCGGCATCATGCGCATCTTCTCGGTGGGCAGCTGGGCGCATTTCGGCTCGCTGGTGGTGAGCCTGGCGATGTTCGGCTTCGGCCTGACCAGCGCCGTGATGTGCGTGGGCAAGACGTGGTTCGAGAAGCGCTGGCGCGGCGCCGTCAAGGCCGCCCTGCTGCTGTTCGGCCCGGTGATGGTGGCGTCGAACCTGATCGCGCAACAGGTGCCGTTCAACGCCATCTTCCTGGTCTCCGACCCGACGCAGAAATGGCGGCTGTTCGCCAACTTCGTGCTCTACTTCCTGCCCTTCCTGTGCGGCGCCCTCTATCTCGGCGTCGTGTTCCTGAAGGCGCAGAAGACCTTCAACCGCGTCTACTTCGCCGACCTCGCCGGCTCGGGCGCCTGCGGCCTGCTGTTCCTGCTGGCGATGTACGTCCTCAAGCCCGACGACCTGATCGTGGCGCCGTTGCTCTTGTGGCTGGCCGGCACGCTGCTGTGGTTCGTCGCCGTGTCGGACCGCCGCGGCCTGGCGCAGACCATCATCGTCGCCGCCCTGGCCGTGGCCGGCCACTTCGCGCTGCCGCCGGTGCTGGGCATCCCCAAGCTCGCGGTCAGCGACTACAAGGGCGTCTCCTATGCCCGCAAGTTCCCCGACGCCAAGCGCGTCTACGAGCGCGCGACACCGTTCGGGTACATGGAGATCTACGACAGCTCCTACCTGCACTTCGCGCCCGGGCAGTCCGACAACGCCGCCTTCAACCTGAAGGAGATGCCGAGCCGGGCCTATCGCGGCCTGTACATCGACAGCGACGGCCCGAGCGGCATCATCAAGACGCTGCCGGACACGCAGACCGCCTATTTCCGCTACCTCATGATGTACTACCCGTACGTCCTGAAGAAGAACCCGGAAACCTTCGTCGTGCAGTTCGGCGGCGGCCTGTCGACTGCCCTCGCGCTGCGCGCCGGCGCCAGCAGCGTCACCGTTGCCGAAGGCAACCCGATGGTGCTCAACGCCTTCCTCACCGATGCCGAGCTGAAGGCGTTCACCGGCGACATCCTGGGCGACAAGCGGGTCGAGGTCATCGACTACGACGGCCGCCTCTACGCCGCGCGCACCCAGCGCAAGTTCGACGTCATCGACCTGGCGCTGGCCGACTCGGCCGGCCTGTCGCAGCCCGGCGGCTTCGCCATCGTCGAGAAGTTCAGCTACACGCGCGAGGCGATGCGCAACTACATGCGGGCGCTGAAGCCGGACGGCGTGCTGGCGGTGACCTTGTGGAACAAGGAGGAGCCGCCCAAGTCGGTGCTGAAGCTGTACTCGACCATGGTGGCGGCGGCGCGCGACGTCGAGGGCCAGGACGTCGCCAACCGCTTCTTCGTCGGCGCCAACTACCTGTCGACCGCCACGGTGCTGTTCAAGAAGGACGGCTTCACGGCGGCCGAGGTCGAGACTCTGCGCAAGCACACCGCCGCCATGTCGTTCGACGAGATCTACTCGCCGGGCTTCAAGGCCGACCTGTCGCTGCTGGAGCCGACGCTGCAGGGCTACCACGACCAGTTCTTCTACGAAGGGCCGCCACCCGACCCGACCGGCCCCGGCGCCGAGGAGAAGGAGGCCAGCGATTCGCCGCCGCCGGGCGCGCCCGCCGACGATAAGCAGGAGGGCGCCAGCGATGCCGGGCCGGCCAGGCCCAAGGTGCCGGCCACCGACCTGGGGCGCCTGTGGTGGCACCACCTGATCAACGGCGGCATCGAGAAGGTGGCGGACCGCTACGTCTTCGATTCGCGGATCCTCACCAACCACCAGCCCTACTTCGCCGCCTACATCAAGGTGCATGACCTGCTGCGCTTCACCGACCGGCTGGAGCTGGTGCAGGACGAGTGGGGCTTCCTGCTGATCTGGGCGACGCTGGCGATCGCCGGGGTCGCGGCGCTGGCGCTGGTGCTGTTCCCGGTGGTGTTCGGCTGGCGCACGATCTTCAGCCGCTACCCCGGCAAGTTCGGCGCCATGATCTACTTCCTGTGCCTGGGGCTGGGCTACATCGTGACCGAGGTCGGCCTGATCAGCCACTTCATGCTGGCCCTGAGCAACGCCACGGTCTCGGCCTCGGTGCTGATCACCGGCATGCTGGTCTTCTCCGGGCTGGGCAGCTTCATGTCCGAACGGTTCCTGGACCGCACGCGCAGCTTCATGCCCAAGGTGTTCCTGGCGATCGGCGCGCTGCTGATCGGCTATGGCTTTCTGCTCGACCCGGTGCTGGATGCCATCGGCACGCTGCCCTACCTGGTGCGCATCGCCGCCTGCTTGGCGATCATCTTCCCGCCGGCCTTCCTGATGGGCTTCCCCATGCCCACGGGCATGACCATGCTGGGCCGGCTGGGCAAGGACCACATGTTCCTGTGGGCCTGGGGCATCAACGGCTCGTTCTCGGTGCTGGGCGCCGCCCTGGTGCCGGTCGTGGCCACCTCGTTCGGCCTGCCGGCCGTGCTGATGGTGGGCGGCATCGCCTACCTGGTGGCCATCCCCGCGTTCTTCCGCGTCCTGCTGCCCCTGCCGGGCAAGCCGGTCGCAGCGTAGGGCGCGATGCCGGGGGGACCGCGGGCGATCCTGGATCGACGCGGCCTTGTGCGCCTGCTGATCGGGCTGGCGGCATTGCCCGCCAGCGCGCTCGCGGCGCCGCCGACCAAGACGCCGTCGCGCTCGAAGGCGCCCACCGGCCCCAAGCCGGCTTCTGCCAGGCCCAAGCCGCCACCACCGGCGCCGGCGCCGCCGCGCCAGGCGATCACCCGCATCCTGCCGTTCCGCACCGCGCCCTTTCCCTATCGCGGCCCGGGCGAGGACGGCCGCTCGCCGTTCTTCAACGTCGCGCAAGGCAGGCGGCGCGGCCGCAGCATGGCCAGCGGCGAGGTCCTGTGGGAGGACACCACCTACGCCGATGCCGGCGTGCTGCTGCACGTGCCGGCATCGTTCGACCCGCGCAAGCCGGTGCGGCTGGTCGTGTTCTTCCATGGCCACGGCAGCTCCATTGACCGCGTGGTGTCGGACATGGAGATCGTGCGGCAGGTCACGCAGGCCGACATCAACGCCGTGCTGATCGCGCCGCAGTTCGCACGCCTGGCCGCCGACTCCAGCGCCGGCAAGTTCTGGCAGCCCGGCGCGCTGGCGCGCTTCCTGGAGGAGGCGGCGGTGCGCCTGACCGACGCGGCGTCCGTCAATGCCGCCGACCGGCCGGTCGTCGCGGCGGCGCTGCGCGCCGCGCCGGTGATCCTGGTGGCCTTCAGCGGCGGCTACAAGCCGGCGGCCTTCGTGCTCGACCGCGGCGGCGCCACCGGCCGGATCGTGGGGGTGCTGCTGCTGGATGCGCTCTATGACGAGGAGGACCGCTACGCCCGCTGGTTCGGGGCGGCGCGCCGGCGCGGCTTCCTGGTGAGCCTGTACACCGACTCGACCGCGCCGCGGCAGGCCATCCTGATCGACAGGCTGCGCCAGCGCGGCGTCGGCATCGGCACCGCCCTGCCGGCCACGGTGCAGGCAGGCACCGCTGCCTTCGTGCCCTGCGGCTCGATCATGCGGCATGGCCGGTTCGTGCTGGACGGGCCGCCGCACGATCCGATGCGTGTCGTGCTGACGGCGACGCGTCCGCCGCCACTGCCGCCCAAGCCGCCGGTCGCCACCAAGCCGGCCGCGGGCAAGCCGCCGGCCACGACCAGCAAGGCGCGCCCGCCCGTCAAGAGACCTGCGGCGGCAAAGCCCCGGTCACGGTAGGCGCGCCATGGATGAGAGCGATTTCGTCGGCGCGCTGGTTCCGGGACATCCCTGGCCACGCATCGAGGTGCTGCGGCACGGGCCGTTCCCCTGCCCCGGCGTCGAGGGCCCTGACGGCGTGTTCGGCGATGCGCGCACGCTGCTGCATGTGACGCCGCGCTTCGACCCGGCCCGGCCGTTCGTGGCGATCGCCTTCCTGCACGGCTGGTGCGCCACCCTGACCCGGCGCATCGGCGGGCACCGCTATCACGTCGTCGAGTCCTATCGCCTGATCGAGCAGGTCGACGCCGCCGGCCTCAACGCCGTCGTGGTCGCGCCGCAGCTGGCGCGCGATGCCGACACGGCCATCGCCGCGATGCCGGGCCATCCCGGCGGGTTCGCCGTGCCCGGCGCCTTCGCACGCTATCTCGACGAGGCGCTGACGCAGATCGCGCAGCGACGCGGCGACGGCGTCGATGCCTACCGGCGCGCGCCGCTCCTGCTGATGTCGTTCAGCGGCGGCTATCGCGCCGCGGCCAAGGTGCTGACGGTGGGCGGCGTCGCCGATCGCCTGATCGGGTTCATCGGCCTGGACACGATCTACGGCGAGACCGACGCGTTCGCCGCGTGGTTCGCGGCCCATCACCGCCACGCCTTCATCGCCGCCGTCTATACCGGCGGACGGGAGCATGCGCATGCGTCGGCGGGTGTGACACAGGCGCTGGCCCGCTCGCTTGGCGCCCTGGGGCTGGCCGGCGTGCGCGTCAGCGACACGCTGCCGCGACGCCTGCGCGCCGGCGTCGCCGCTTTCCGCCATGTAGGCGATCCGAGCCTGCATCTCGACCTCGTCGCCGACGGCTGGCCGCGCTTCGATCGCCCGGTCCGGCGATTGCTGGCACGCGTGGCCGGATTCGGCGGCGTGTAGAGCTGGCCTCACAGCAGCAGCTTGCCCTCGTGCACGAGCAGCCAGCGCTTGGTCTCGACGCTGCCGCGGCCGGAGTAGCCCACCATGCGGTTGCCGGCGCCCAGCACGCGATGGCACGGGATGATGAGCGGGATCGGATTGGAGCCGCAGGCCGTGCCCACGGCGCGCGCGACGCCGCCGACCGCATCGGCCATCTCGCCGTAGGTCATGGTCTGGCCGTAGGGGATGTCGCACATCAGCCGCCAGATGTCGCGCTCGAAGGGCGAGCCGGCAGGTGCCAGCGGCAGATCGAAGACCTTCAAGCGCCCAGCGAAATAGGCGACAAGCTGCTGCCGCGCCTCGGCCAGCAGGCCGCTTGCGGCAACGGCGTCGGCTGTGTCATCGACCCAGCGCACGGCGATGATGGCATCGGAGGTGGCCTCGATCTCGAGGCCACCCACCGGGCTGCCGACGCGCACGCGCTGCGTGCCGGCAGCGACGTCGATCTGTGGCGCGGGCTGCAGCACTGTCGGTGCCGCAGGGCGATCCGGAAGCGATGTCATGCCACAACGCTAGCTTGGACGGTCGCGATTTGCCAACATGGCCGCGACAGGAGATGAGGAGTCATGGCCGGCGCAGACACGCCCTTTCGAATCGGCCGACGCAGCGTGGTGGCCGCGGGCTTCGCAGCCGCGGTCGCAGGCACGGCGCAGGCGCAGCAACGCCAGCAGCAGCGCGGCGCACCGCCGGCGTCGCAGCTGCCGGCGGTTGTGTTCGTGCACGGCAACGGCGACACCGCGGCATTGTGGCATACCACGATCTGGCGTTTTGAATCCAACGGCTGGCCGCGCAACCTGCTGCAGGCCATCGACTTCAGCTATCCCACCGCCCGCAGCGACGATTCGCGGCCGCAGCCCTTCCGCTCGTCGACCAGCGACCAGCGCGAGGAGCTGGCCGCCTTCGTGAAGAAGGCGCTGGCGGAGACGCGGCGGCGCAAGGTGGTGCTGATCGGCAGCTCGCGCGGCGGCAACCCGATCCGCAACTTTCTCAAGAACGGCGGCGGCGCCGAGGTCACGTCGCATGCCGTGCTGTGCGGCTGCACCAACCACGGCGTGATCATCTCGGACACGGTGCTCAAGGGCAGCGAGTTCAACGGCGCGGCGCCGTTCCTGCGCCAGCTCAACGACGGGCCGACGGAAACCGTGCCCGGCGTGGCCTTCCTGACCCTGCGCAGCGACAAGCTCGACAAGTACGCCCAGCCCGACGGCCAGTTCATCGGCATGCCCGGCAAGCCGACCGGCATCTCCTACGACGCGCCGGCGCTGAAGGGTGCCACCAACCTGGTGCTGCCCGGCCTCGACCATCGCGAGATCGCCTTCGACAAGCTGGCGTTCCAGAAGACGTACGAGTTCATCATCGGGCGTCCGCCCACGACGCTGTTCATCGCGCCGGAGCGCGAGCCGGTGCTGAACGGGCGTGTCACGGGCGTCGCCGACGAAGGCGTCTACACCAACCTGCCGGTGACGGGCACCACGGTCGAGGTCTGGGAGGTCGACGGCCGCACCGGCGAGCGCAAGACCTTGGGGCCGGTGCATCGCCGCACGACCGGTGCCGACGGCGTCTGGGGGCCGTTCAAGGGCCGCCAGGATGCCTACTATGAGTTCGTGATCGCCGTCAGCGGCAGCCCCATCACGCATATCTACCGTTCGCCCTTCCTGCGCTCCAGCGACGTGATCCACCTGCGCCCGGGCGTGTTCGGCAAGGACGACGACAAGGCCGGCGCGGTCGTCGTCATGACCCGCCCGCGCGGCTATTTCGGCCACGGGCGCGACAAGTTCACGCTCGACGGCAAGGTGCCCTCCGGCATCAACGAGGGCGTGCCCGGCACCTCGACCGGCAAGCTGCTGCTGCCGGAAGGGCCGGCCCGCACCGTGGTCGCGGCGTTCAACCTCGAGACCATCCCGACGCGGACCTGGCCGGTGAAGGACAACCGGCTGGTGCTGGCCGAATTCCACAATTGACCGCGGCATCTGCCTGCTGCGCGGCCGAGCTCGAGCCGGTCGTCCCATCGCCCTGCCTCAATCATGATAATGATTCGCAATTGCATTGATTTGCCGACAGCCGTCTGCTAGAGCCGAAGCAGAGCCAGCCGGGAAACCTTCCCGCCAGCCAAGTCGGCGCCAGAACGGCGCCACGCGACAAGGTTGGGGTTCGGGGATGGCGCGGTGTGGTTCGGCCGTGGTGATGGTGATGGCGGCAATGTCGGCCAGCGAAGCGCTTGGGCAGATGACGCCGTCCGGCATGCCGGACCAGGCGCAGGTGCCGATCGCGCCGCTCGATCCGATCACCGTGACCGGCACGCGCACCGAGCGCAGCCTCTACGATGTGCCCGGCTCGGCCTCGACCGTCACCAGGCAGACCGTGGACCAGCGCCAGCCGCAGCGGCTGGATGACCTGCTGCGCGACCTTCCCGGCGTGGAGATCAGCGGCGGCCCGCGGCCCGGCGCCGGCGAGCCCAATGTGCGCGGCCTCGAGGGCGAGCGGGTGCTGATCCGCCTCGACGGCGCGCGGCAGGACTTCCAGTCGGGCCACAAAGGCCGCATCTTCCTGGACCCCGACCTGATCAAGCAGGTCGACGTCGTGCGCGGCCCCAACTCGGTGCTGTACGGGTCGGGCGCGCTGGCCGGCGTGATCAACATCACGATGCGGGACGCCACCGATTTCCTGCGCCCCGGCGAAAAGGCCGGCTACCGCGTCAAGACGGGCTTCCAGTCGGTCAACGACATGGTGATGGCGCAGGTCGTGGGCTTCGCCAATGTCGCCGGCTTCGACTTGCTGGGCGGGCTGACCTATCGCAACAGCGGCGACTACTCGTTCGGCGGCAAGGGCCACCTCGCCAACTCGGGCGCCGAGGTGGTGAGCGGCCTGGTCAAGGGCGGCTACACCTTCCAGCCGGGGCAGCGGCTGGGCCTGTCGCTGATCGCCTTCGACGACCGCGACATCTCGACGACGGCGCCCAACACCGCCGCCACGACGGCGCCGGCCGACCGCACCACCCAGCAGCTCACCGGGTCGGTCACCTACGACCATCGTGATCCCAACCTGCCCTGGCTCGACCTGAAGGCGGTCGCCTATCACAACCGCGTCTACATCCGCGAGAAGCTGCTGCGGCCGTCGCCGTTCACCGGCCCGCGCCTGGATGAGACGGCGATGCGCACTTCAGGCACCGACGTGCAGAACACCAGCCGGTTCGCCATATCGGATGCTGTGGCGGTGGCGCTGACCTACGGCGTCGACGGCCGGGTGGAGTCGACCGACGGCGAGCGCAACAACGTGCCGCGTCCGGAGTTCCCCGACGCGCATGGGCGGGTCGCCGGCGCCTTCGTGCAGCCCGAGATCCGGTTGTGGGACAGCGTCAGCCTGACCCCGGGGCTGCGCTTCGACTACTACTACCGCAAGCCCGATTCAGCGGCCGTCGGCCCGTCGCTGTCTGAATCGCGTGTCTCGCCGCGGATCGGCGTGCAGTGGGATGCCACCAAGTGGTTCTCGGCCTATGCGCTCTACGCCGAGGCCTTCCGCGCGCCGTCGCTGTCGGAGCTCTACGTCTCGGGCACGCATTTTCCCGGCAACCGCTTCATCCCCAATCCCAACCTGAAGCCGGAGATCGGCAAGAACAAGGAAGTCGGCGTCACCCTGAAGCTCGACGACGCGGTGCAGCCCGGCGACAAGCTGCGCTTCCGGGTCTCGGGCTTCCACACCAATTACCGCGACTTCATCGACCTCATTGTCACCGCCACGACCACGACGCCGGTCAACGTCACCCGCGCCACCATCTGGGGCGTGGAGCTCGAAGGCGGCTACATGAGCGGCAACTGGTTCGGCACGCTGGGCGCATCGATCATCCGCGGCGACAACAAGTCGACGCACCAGCCGCTGGCCTCGATCCCGGGCGACAAGGTGGCGCTCACCGTCGGCTATCAGTTCCCGGAATGGGATCTCGTGATCGGCGGCCGCAGCAAGCTCGTGGCAGCGCAGAACCGCGTGCCCACCGGGGTCCGCAAGACCGACGGTTATGCCCTGTTCGACCTGTTCCTGAGCTGGCAGCCGTCGGACGGTCCGTTGCGCGGCGCCCGCTTCGATCTCGGCATCGATAACCTGACCGACAAGCGCTACCGCGACCATCTCACCCCGAACCTGGATCCCGGCCGCAATTTCAAGCTGGCCGCAAGCTTCCAGTTCTAGGCCGACGGACGCACGGAGAACCACCATGCACGCAGGCGACCGGCAACCGGAGCTCTCCCTCAGAGGCCGCGCCGCACGCATGGATGCGCAAGACTCGCATCGAGAGGACGACAGCATGCACCAGGGCAACCCGCCCATGAGCGCGCCGCCATCGCGTGGCGGCGGCTATCAGGGACGCCCGCCGCGGGCGCCGCAGATCCGACGCATCGGCAGCCGCGAGCTGATGGGCCCCAGCGGCCAGCTCATCATCCGGCATGCCGGCGACGACTACCGCCTGCGCGTCACCAGCAAGGGCAAGCTGATCCTCACCAAGTAGTTCCCGAGGTCCGCAAGCGGCCGACATCCCTTGCCGGTCGCGTGGCCAGTCAGCCAGGTCGCCGCACATTTGCTTCCTCTCGCGGCACCCAGCCAGCCCGCCACGAATTCCAGGAGATCACCATGACGAAGGCTTCCGATCTGCGCCAGCGGCTGCGCGATCTGCGTGCCGGGCAGCCCGGCGTGCGCGCCCGCGATGCCGCCCAGGCGCTGGGCGTGAGCGAGGCCGAGCTGGTCGCCAGCGGCGTCGAGGAGACCGCGACATGCCTGAGCACGGCCTGGCGCGACATGCTGGGCGCGATGCCGACACTGGGCCGCGTGATGTGCCTGACGCGCAATGACCACTGCGTGCACGAGCGCCACGGCCGCTTCGAGCAGGTGAGCGCCAACGGACCGCACGGGCTGGTGCTGGGCCCCGACATCGACCTGCGCATCTTCTTCGGCCAATGGCATGCCGGCTTCGCGGTCGCCGAGGAGACTCGCAGCGGCCCGCGCCGCAGCCTGCAGTTCTTCGATGCGCACGGCACCGCGGTGCACAAGATCTACGCCACCGCCGAGACCGACATGGCGGCCTTCGATGCCCTGATCGCGCAATTCCGCGCCGCGGCGCAGAGCACCGAGCTCGCGGTGACGGCGCGCCCGGCCGCCGCCACCGACCGCCCTGACGCGGACATCGATCGCCAGGCGCTGCGCAGCGCCTGGCGCGGCATGCGCGACACGCACGAGTTCTTCGGCATCCTGCAGAAGCACAAGGTGGGCCGCGTGCAGGCCCTGCGGCTGGCCGGCGACGACCTGGCGCAGGCGCTGCCGACGGACAGCGTGCGCGCGGTGCTGAACGCATCGGCGGCCAGCGAAACGCCGATCATGGTGTTCGTGGGCAGCCCCGGCTGCATCCAGATCCATACCGGGCCGGTGCAGAAGCTGGTGCCGACCGGGCCGTGGTTCAACGTGCTCGACCCGACCTTCAACCTGCACCTGCGCGAGGATGCGATCGTGCACACCTTCATCGTGCGCAAGCCCACCGATGACGGCGTCGTGACGTCGGTCGAGGCCTTCGACACGGCGGGGCGGACCATCGCGCTGTTCTTCGGCGCCCGCAAACCGGGACAGCCAGAGCGCGGCGCCTGGCGCGACATCGCCGAGGCGCGGGCAGCGGCATGAGGCGGGTGGCACCCACGGCAAACCGCTTCATGGTGAGCACAGGTAAATGCTGCGCATTTACCGAGTCGAACCATGAAGCGGCTCGCACCATCGTCGTGCGAAGCCTTCATGGTTCGACGGGCTCACCATGAAGGCCGCCTGGAGCGTGAGCTTGCGCCGGCGGCCGTTCGTCGCGTCGCTGGCGGCGGCGACAACGATCGCCATCGCCGGCCGCGCGGCGGCGCAGGTGTCGGTGGCCGATCATGCCGGGCGCATGGTCGAGATCCGCGACACCTCGCGCGTCATCGCCGTCGGCGGCTCGGTGACCGAGATCATCTATGCGCTGGATGCCGGCGGAAGGCTGGTCGGCGCCGACACCACCAGCCTCTACCCCGAGGCCGCGACGCGCCTGCCGCGGGTCGGCTACATGCGGCAGATCTCGGCCGAAGGCGTGCTCTCGCTGCGCCCGACGCTGATCATATCGACCACGGCCGCCGGTCCGGCCGCGGCGTTCGACCAGCTGCGCAGCGCCGGGGTGCCGACGCTGGTGCTGGCCGACGACTATGATATCGACAGCGTGCTGCGCAAGATCGAGGGCATCGGCCACGCCCTGGGCCGCGACGAGGCGGCACGCACGCTGATCGCGGCGCGCCGCGCCGAGATGGCGGACCTCGCCGGCAAGCTGGCGGCCATCGGCGGGCGCCCCAAGGTGCTGTCGCTGCTGTCGGTCTCGCAGGGGCCGCCGCAGGCCGCCGGACGCATCACCGCCGCCGAGGGCATCATCCGGCTCGCCGGCGGCGTCAATGCCATCACCAGCTACGAAGGCTACCGGCCGATCACGGCCGAAGGCGCGCTGGCGCTGGCGCCCGACGCGCTCATGGTCGCAGCGCAGACGCTGGAGGCGCTGGGCGGGTTCGACGGCCTGCTGGGGGCCGCGTCGCTGGCGCTCACGCCCGCCGGCAAGGCCCGGCGTGTCTTCGCGCTCGATGCGCTGCTGCTGCTGGGCTTCGGCCCGCGCACGCCCGAGGCGGCACGGCGGCTGGCCGATTTCCTGCATCCCGGGCACGGCCCGGCGCAGGCGCCATGAAGGACCCGCGGTCAGGACTGTCATCCCGAGCGAAGCGAGGGATCTCCTGCGAACGGAGCCTCGACCCTCGGGAGATCCCTCGCTTCGCTCGGGATGACGAGATGCGTAAAGACGGCAGGGAATTCAGCCCATGACCGTCGCGGTGCTGAAGGCGGGTGGCGGCGCGCGGCGGCCGGGCGTCGTGCCCGTGCTGCTGGCGCTGGCGGTGCTGGCCGCCGTGGCCGGCCTCGTCGGGCTGGCGCTGGGCCCGCTGCGCATCGGGCTCGCCGACATGCTGGCGGCCGTCGCCCATCGCCTTGGCCTGGCGGATGCCGGCGTCGCGCCGCAGGAGGAGGCGGTGCTGTTCGCCATCCGCCTGCCGCGCGTGCTGCTGTCGCTGGCCGTCGGCGCGGCGCTGGCGGCATCGGGCGCTGCCATGCAGGGGCTGTTCCGCAACCCGCTGGCCGATCCCGGCCTGGTCGGCGTGTCGAGCGGCGCGGCGCTGGCGGCCGTGGCCACCATCGTGCTGGGCGACAAGGTGCTGCACCTGCTCGATGCCGCGGCGCGATCCTGGGCGCTGCCGGCGGCCGCCTTTGTGGGCGGACTCGCGGCGACGGAACTGGTGCGCCGCTTCGGCCTGCGCGACGGGCAAGCGTCGGTGGCCACCATCCTGCTGGCCGGCGTGGCGATCAACGCGCTGTGCGCCGCCGGCATCGGCTTCCTCACCTTCGTCGCCGACGAGCAGCAGCTGCGCAGCCTGGTGTTCTGGACCATGGGCAGCCTGGGTGCCGCGACCTGGACGGCGCTGCCGCTGGCCCTGCCGCTGATCGTGATCCCCACCATCCTGATCATGCGCACGACGCGGGCGCTCGACGCCTTCGCCCTGGGCGAGCGCGAGGCCGCTCATCTCGGCGTCGACGTCGAGCGCCTGAAGCGCCGCCTGCTGATCCTGGTGGCGCTGGCGACCAGCGCTTCGGTGTCGGTGTGCGGCATCATCGGTTTCGTGGGGCTGGTGGTGCCGCACCTGCTGCGGCTGGCGTGCGGTCCGGGCCACAGGCTGGTGCTGCCCGGCGCCGCCCTGCTCGGCGCGGCGCTGCTGACCGCCGCCGACCTGGCGGCACGCCTGGCCGTGGCGCCGGCCGAGCTGCCGATCGGCGTCGTCACGGCGCTGGTCGGCGGTCCGTTCTTCCTGTGGCTGCTGGTGCGCCGCCTGCGGCTTGCCGACTCATGACGCTGACCGCCGATGCCGTATCGGTGCATGTCGGCAGCGCGACGCTGCTGCGGGCGGTGTCGCTCGCGGCGCAGCCGGGCGAGGTGCTGGGCCTGCTCGGCCCCAACGGCGCCGGCAAGTCGACGCTGCTGTCGCTGCTGGCCGGCGACCGGCGGCCCGACTCGGGCTCGGTGCGCCTGCATGGGCGCGATCCGCGGCGCTGGCCGGCCGAAGCCCTGGCCCGCGTCCGTGCCGTGATGACCCAGTCGGCCAGCGTCGGCTTCGACTTCACGGTGCGCGAGGTGGTGGCGCTGGCCCGCCTGCCGCACGCCGGCCGCTCGAGCGCCGCCGAGGACCGGCGCGTCGTGGCCGCGGCGCTCGAGCTGGCCGATGTGCCCCATCTCGCGGACCGCGTCTATCCCAGCCTGTCGGGCGGCGAGAAGCAGCGCGTGCAGGCGGCGCGGGCGCTGGCACAGCTATGGATGGCCACCGACGACGCGCCTTGCCGCTTCCTGATGCTGGACGAGCCCACCGCCAGCCTCGACCTGCGCCATCAGCATGGGCTGCTCGACGCGGTGCGCCGTTTCGTCAGCAGTGGCGTGGGCGCCATCGTGGTGCTGCACGACATCAACCTGGCGGCGGCCTATTGCGACCGTGTCGCCCTGCTCGACCGCGGCGCGCTGATCGCCTGCGGCCCGACCCGCCAGACGCTCGTCGCCGACCGCCTGGCGGCGATGTACGGTGTGTCGCTGGCCGCGATCGACGACGGCCAGGGCGGACCGCATTTTGTCGTCCGCGCGCCCGCCGCACCGGCAGCGCCATGACGCGACCCGCCGGGCGCGGCGGCGCCTCAGGCGCCGAACAGGACGATGTCCGTGCGCCGCTTGCGCCGGTTGCGCGGCGTGTCGTGCCCGATGCGCCGATAGAGGGCGGCCTGCACCAGCTCCTCGAGGCTGCGCGCGTCGTTCTCCTCGGGCCGGTTGCGGTGGCCGCGATAAACCCCGGGAGACCGCTGCATCCAGGCGCCGGATTCGGAGAAGCGCTGGCCGTAGGTGGCGCGCAGCCAGTCGTTCACCTCGTCGAGCGGCAGGCGCCGGAACCACGCGGGCGTGGCCGATTGCAGATAGCAAGCGAAGCCGTCGCGCTGCCGGTCGGCATGCTGCGCGACCGCCAGCGGAATGCGCATGCGATCGGCGATAAGATGCGCCCGCTGCGTCGCCGTCAGGTACCGTGGATCGTCGTCGATGGCGTCCATGCACGAGGTCACGACGCACGATTTGATGGCGCCCCAGGCCGGAAGCCGCTGCGTGACCTCCACCGCCCGCGCGTCCGGCAACCGCAGATTGCCGGCGGCCAGGCCTTGGGCGATGCGGTAGAACTGCTCGGCATGCCGCGTCTCGTGATAGACCGTGCTGCACAGCTCGACGAAGTCGTTGTAGCGGATCGCATCCTGGCCGGTGTAGCACTGGTTGATCCGCAGCTTCCAACGCGTCCAGTTGAAGGCGCCCCAGCCGCCGCTGGTCGCGAACTCGACGCTGGGCCGTACCATGAACGTCGTCAGCCGGCCCACCGTGGCCCTGAAGCGGCGTTCCCGTCGCTGCTTGCGGCTGGCGGCGCTGCCCGGCGAGCCGTCCTGCAGCCAGCTGCGCCAGATCGCGGCGCAGTCCTCGACAAAAGACTCCAGTACTGAATCCGATTGCAAAGTTGCGGCGGCCTCGCCCACGACATCCCGTCCCAATGTTTGCCCGCGCACCGGAATATCGGGGATGCACGGCCAGGCGCGAGGCGCCTGGGAGTGAATAAATAGTGCGTGCCAACGCGGGATGCCCGCCGCGCAATGCTTGTCGCAAGCAACCGCGCCCTCGCGAGACGTCCGACAGACACGTCTTTATGCTCGGCATCTAATGCGAAATCACTGTGGCTTGTACAGGGCGAAATGATGCCGAAACCCTTCCGGCATCAGGATCAACCCCACCTTCATGGCGCAACACGGATGTCTCGCCATGAAGGTGCGGACGCAGTGGCTATTGCGGTGAACGCAGCTCGCTCTCGTGCCGCACACAGCGCTCGTAGCGCGGGGTGCCGGGCACCAGTCCGTAATAGGCGCAGGCACGCTCCGAATCCGACACGATCCGGGCCGCGCCATGCTCGCAGTTCATGCGGCCCAGGCGGCGCCTCGCCCCCTGCCCTTGCCGGGCCGGAAATGATCAGCGACTTCAATCCGTTGCCGGCGCCACGGCCGGTTTTTCCGGGGTCGCGGGGTGCCGTGGCCTTTTCCGGGCCGCCACGCGATGGGTGTGCTCGTTGCCGTCGTCGTGCGACATTTTCCTGCTGTGGCGCAACACAGCTTGGCAGGCGGCTCCCCCGCTCGCTACAACCGGAGCAACAAGCAGCGCGCTGACATGGATGCCCAGCGGGAGGGAAGGATGAGCGAGCAAGTACTGCCCGTGCTGCCGCAGTTCGCGGCCAAGGCTTATGTCGACCAAGCCAAATACCGGCAGATGTACCAGGCGTCGATCGACGATCCGGTGGCGTTCTGGGCCGAGCACGGCAAGCGTGTCGACTGGATCAAGCCCTATACCCAGGTGAAGGACGTCGACTTCACAGGCGACGTGCACATCCGCTGGTTCCATGACGGCGTGCTCAACGTTGCGGCCAACTGCATCGACCGGCACCTGGCCAGGCGCGGCGACCAGACGGCGATCATCTGGGAAGGCGACGATCCGGCCGAGAGCAAGCACATCACCTATCGCGAGATGCACGCGCAGGTGTGCCGGCTGGCCAACGCGCTCAAGACCCAGGGCGTCAAGAAAGGCGACCGCGTCACCATCTACCTGCCGATGATCCCCGAGGCCGCCTACGCCATGCTGGCCTGCGCCCGCATCGGCGCCATCCACTCGGTGGTGTTCGGCGGCTTCTCGCCCGATTCGCTGGTGAACCGCATCGAGGATTGCGGATCGAGCATCGTCATCACGGCCGACGAGGGCCTGCGCGGCGGCCGCAAGGTGCCGCTGAAGGCCAACGCCGACGCGGCGCTGAAGAAGTGCCCGGGCGTCAAGACGGTGATCGTTGTGAAGCGCACCGGCGGCGCGATCAACTGGGTCGCCGGCCGCGACCTCTGGTACCATGAGGTCTGCGCCCAGGCCGCCGCCGACTGCCCGCCCGAGCCGATGAACGCCGAGGATCCGCTGTTCATCCTCTACACCTCGGGCTCGACCGGCAAGCCCAAGGGCGTGCTGCACACGTCGGGCGGCTACCTGGTCTTCACCGCGATGACGCACCAGTACGTCTTCGATTACCACGACGGCGACGTCTACTGGTGCACGGCCGATGTCGGCTGGGTCACCGGCCACTCCTACATCGTCTACGGCCCGCTCGCCAACGGCGCCACGACACTGATGTTCGAGGGCATTCCTAACTGGCCGGACAGCTCGCGCTTCTGGCAGGTCATCGACAAGCACAAGGTCAACACCTTCTACACCGCGCCCACGGCCATCCGCGCCCTGATGCGCGAGGGCGAGGCGCCGGTGAAGAAGGCCAGCCGCGCCAGCCTGCGACTGCTGGGCTCGGTCGGCGAGCCGATCAACCCGGAGGCCTGGCTGTGGTACCACCGCGTGGTGGGCGATGGGCGTTGCCCGATCGTCGATACGTGGTGGCAGACCGAGACCGGCGGAATCCTGATCACGCCACTGCCCGGCGCCACGCCGCTGAAGCCCGGCTCCGCCACCCTGCCGTTCTTCGGCATCAAGCCGGCAGTGGTCGACGCCAACGGCGCCGAGCTGCAGGCCCCCGGCACCGGCAACCTGGTGCTGACCGACAGCTGGCCGGGCCAGATGCGCACGGTTTACGGCGATCACCAGCGCTTCATCGACACCTACTTCTCGACCTACAAAGGCTGCTACTTCACCGGCGACGGCTGCCGGCGCGACGAGGACGGCTATTACTGGATCACCGGCCGCGTCGATGACGTGATCAACGTCTCGGGCCACCGGATGGGCACGGCCGAGGTCGAATCGGCGCTGGTGGCGCATCCCAAGGTCGCCGAGTCGGCGGTGGTCGGCTATCCGCACGACCTCAAGGGCCAGGGCATCTATGCCTACGTCACCTTGAAGGCCGGCATCGAGCCCAGCGAGGAGCTGCGCAAGGAGCTCGTGGCTCATGTGCGCAAGGAGATCGGCCCGATCGCCGCGCCCGATCTGATCCAGTGGGCCCCCGGCCTGCCCAAGACCCGCTCGGGCAAGATCATGCGCCGCATCCTGCGCAAGATCGCCGAGAACGAGCACGGCAACCTGGGCGACACCTCGACACTGGCCGATCCGGCCGTGGTCGATGACCTGGTCAGCAACCGCATGAACCGCAGCGCCTGACACGGGGGTTGGTCTGCGATGGACCGGAAGGGAGTCGCGCGGACGCTCACTTCATGTATATGATCCACCCTCGGGGCAAGATACGTGGGCCGGACAGGCCGGCGTGCCACGAGGGGGACATGCTGCGCACTGACCTGTCGCGCGACAACAGCTTGGTGGCCGACGTGCGCCAGGCCCGGCTGATCACCCCGTTGTGGCTGGCGATCCCCCTAGGGGGCGGACTGCTGATCGTGGTCACGGCCTTGCTGGCGCCGCTGGCGGTGCCGCCGCTGGGCCGGCTGCTCAAGGCGTTATCCGAGCCGGTCTACGCGACCTACTTCTCGTCGATCGTGACGATCCTTGCCTTCGCCTTCACCGCCCTGGTGCTGTTCCTGTGGGTGCGGCTGGTCGAAGGCAGGCCCTTCCACACCATCGGCTTCCGCATCCGCGGCGCCCTGTTGGGCATCCCGCTGGGGCTGGGGCTGGCGTTGCTGTTCACCACGCTGATCATGGGCGGGCTGAGCGCCTTCGGCATGGCGACGCCACGGCCGCCGGGCAACGACCCGATCGGCATGGCCGCGATGCAGGGCATCGTCGTCGCGGCGGTGATGTTCGGGGTCCAGGCCTCGACCGAGGAGATGCTCTATCGCGGCTGGATGCAGAACGTCATCGCCGTGCGCCAGGGGGCGTTCCTGGCCATCCTCATCGTGACCGTGGCCTTCACCTGGGCGCATTCGCGCAACCCGGGCTTCAGCCTGCTGCCGGGTGTGAACCTGGTGCTGTTCGCCGTGTTCCTGTCGCTGCTGACGCTGCGCACCGGGGGGCTGTGGGCTGGCTGCGCCTGGCACGCCGGCTGGAACTGGTCGCTGTCCAACCTGTGGGGCGTGCCGCTGAGCGGCATCGAGCCCGAAGGCGGCTCGGCGATGGCCTGGCACCTGTCGGGGCCGGCGGTGCTGACCGGCGGCGCCTGGGGGCCGGAGGGCGGCCTGCTGGCCACGGCCGTGCTCGCCGGCGCCACCGTCTGGGTGGCGCTATGGCGCGGCCTGGGCGCGCGGATCCCGGCGCCGGCGCCCGCGATGACGCCCGAGGCCCGGCTGGCCGCCTACCGCGCGACACATCGGCGGTGACACACCGGAAGCGGCGGCATGGCGCGACGAATGCTGGCGCATCGACTGGAACGGGTGTGGCGCATCAAGGCGCCGCGGCGATTGGTGAAATCCTTCGATGCAGGCGATCACTGACAGGGCGATGTCACGGCCATTCGCCTTCGACGATCACCAGTGTCTTGGCATAGACATAGGTTCTGACTTCCCTGCCGGCGAGCTCGAACGTGTCCTCGCCGAACCGCGTGAAGCGGAACTTGTCGCCCTCGAGCTTCTCCATCTTCCATTCCGCTTCAGTCACGGGATAGCGCCCGCCCTCGACCCAGCGGCTGACAATACCTTTGACCTGCACCTTCCACATACCGAGGCTCATAGCTCCGCTTCGGGGAGACGGGTTGATACATAAGGCTACCCTACCATGATAGCCCAGCTTGCCGGTGATGTGCACGTACCGCAACGGGCGCGTCGACATCCCGTGGACGCATGCACGACCACGAAAAAAGACCGCCGCACGCGATCGCGTGCCAGCCTCACTCGGCGGCGACAGGTCGAGGCGCCGCCGGTGCCGGCCGCGTGATCACCGTGAGGAGTGACAGCAGGATGAAGCCGCAGATCAGGGCGAAGATCAGGTGCGGCTGGCCGCGGTCCATCAGCCAGCCATAGAGCAGCGGCGATACCATGCCGCCGATATTGAAGCCGGTGGACACGAAGCCGAACACCTTGCCGAAAGCGCCCGGCGGCGTCACCGCGCGCACCATCATGTCGCGCGACGGCTGGATGATGCCGTTGAGCAGGCCGCCGATGGACATGGTGCAGATCAGCAGGACGGCGTTCAGGTCGACCCAGCCGACCAGCGCCACCATCGTCGAGGTCGCGGCGAAGCACAGCGCCGCCACGCGCTCATGGCGCGACGTGCGATCGGCGATGATGCCGCCGACCAGCACCCCCACCGCGCTCAGCAGCAGGAAGCCGGACAAGGCGAAGTTCGCCGTCGATGCCGGCGTGCCGTGCAGCGATCCCAGCGCCACCACCGAAAAATTCTGCAAGCCGCCATTGGCCATCGCCAGCAGCGCGAAGAACACCAGGTTGCGCAGGATCGGCGCCGAGAACAGCAGGCGCCAGCCATCGGAGCCGGCCGTCGCGGTCGCGGCCCCAGGGCGGGCCGCCGGCGTCGCCGGGCGCATCAGCACCTGGCCCTGCAGCATCAGCAGCAGCGCAACGGCGATGCCCATCGCGGAGGCCAGCAGGAAGGCGCTGCGCCACCCCCACATCGCGGCGCAGAGAAGGATGATCGGCGGCGCCATGCCGCTGCCGAGGAAGCCGGCAAAGGTGTGGATCGAGAACGCCTTGCCGATGCGCTTGCCCTCGATCGTGGCCGACAGGATGGCGTAGTCGCAGGGATGGTAGACGGTGTTGGCCAGCCCCAGCAGGGCGAACGCGACCACCAGCAGCCAATAGCCCGGCACCAGGGCCGCGACCGCGATCGCACCGGCACCCAGCAGCAGGCCGCCTGTGAGGATGGCGCGCGGCCCGACCCGGTCGACCAGGAAGCCCGTCGGCGTCTGCAGGGCCGCGGAAACGACGTTGAAGGCCGTCAGCGCCAGGCCGATCGCGGTATAGCTGACACCATACTCCGCTTTCACCAGTCCAAAGATCGGCGGCAGCAGCAGGATGTAGAAATGACTGACGAAATGCGCGGCGCTGATCAGACCGATCACGCGCGCGTCGCGCCGCCACGCCGAACCCGTTTCCTCGGCCACGAGCACCACTTCTCGCCGTTGTCGTGTTCTGAAATTGGCCGAGACCGATGCTGGCGACAAGCCTCGCCGCAGCACGCCAGCCCTGAGATTGCCGAAGAGGTCGAGCTATCGCGTCACGCTGTCATCCCGAGCGCAGCGAGGGATCTCCCGGGAATGACGCATGGTACGCCATTCGCAGGAGATCCCTCGCTTCGCTCGGGATGACTGTGGCGACGTATCCGTCAGGTCACCTGAGCGATACCACCCCGTCGCACGCCGGCATCGATGCTGCCCCACAGCACCTCGTGGCCGGCCGGCAGGGCGCGGTTGTTGGGCATCGACAGCCACAGACGCAGCAGCAGCCGGTCCTGGCCGGCGGCCTTGTCATCCTCGAACGGCGTGCGGCCGTGGTAGGTGACATGGCTGTTGAGGAACTGGATATCGCCCGGCGCCAGGGTCATTTCGAAGCACAGCTCCTCGGACAGCGCCATCAGCATGTCGATGGCCTCGCGCTGCGCCGCCGTCAGCTTGGGCACGCCGGGGACCAGCTCGGCCGCCTCGATGTAGGTCAACGAGTAGTGGCTGGTGAAGCGGCCGTCGCGCACGCCGAAGATCGGCAGCGGGTAGACGGTCTCGGCCTTGTCCGATTCCTCGCCCAGGCGGCTGCGCCAGAAATCCTGGAACATCACCTCGAGCAGATCGGGTCGCCGCTGCAGGAAGGCATTGTGCACGGCGGCCGAGCTGCAGATCTTGCTGACGCCGCCCGATTTCGCCTGACGCACACACAGCAGGGACACGACGTCGGTGCGATCGGTATGGAAGCGCAGGCGGCCGTTGCTCAGGGTGCGGGCGTAGGATGACAGGAACGGCTTGCCGTCCCCTTTGCCCTCGATCTGGCCGTAGCGCTGGCCGAGGTCGCCGCCTTCGTCGCGGATGCCGCGCATCAGCTCGCCGCGCCGGTTCTGGAAGACGGGTGCGCCGACATGGGTGCCGATGCCGAAATAGATCTGCTGCAGCGCCGCTTCATCGTACCGAGCCACCGGAACGCCGCGCAGCTTGACCATGCCGCAGCCGTTCTCGAGCTCCTCGGCAATGTCCTCGAACAGCGCGTCGAGCGTCGGCAAAGGGAAGTCGGCGCGCGTGATCTGATGCCAGGCAAGGCCCTTGCGGCGCACCGCCTGCAGCGCCGCGTCGATCTCATCCGCCGCGCCTGCTGGCAGGTCGCGGATCCAGCGGGTGGAAGATGCCATCTCGGGACCGAGCCAGACGCTGGCACCGGTCAATGGAGCGCGCCCTGTCATGACGCATCGCCTCGTGTCGGTGGAACGCTGCAACGCAGTTTCGCAGGTGTCGTACACCGCCGGGGACCGGCTGCCAACCCTGGGCCGGCGCGCCTCACAGCCCGAGATAGGCCTTGCGCAGACTGTCGTCGCCACGGATGTCGCCCGGCGCCGCGGATCGGGCGATGCCGCCGTTCTCAAGGACATAGACCCAATCGGCGAGACCGAGGCTGAGATGGACAGCCTGCTCGACCAGCAGGATAGACTGGCCCTCGGCCGCCAGGCGGCGCAGGGTGGCGAACAGCTCCTTGGCCAGGCGCGGGCTGAGGCCCAGCGACGGCTCGTCCAGCAGCAGCAGGCGCGGGCACGACATCAAGGCGCGCGCGATCGCCAGCATCTGCTGCTCGCCGCCGCTCATGGTGCGGGCAAGCTGATGGCGCCGCTCGGCCAGGCGCGGAAACAGCGCCAGCATGCGCTCCAGGCCGGCCGCTTCCGCCTGTCGCGCGCGCCGCGCATAGGCACCCAGGCGCAGATTGTCCAGCACGCTCATCTCGCCGAACAGCCGGCGGCCCTCCGGGACCAGGGCGATGCCGTGCTCGACGATGCGATGCGGCGGCGCGGCCTGCAGCGTCGCGCCGTCGAACGTGATGCGGGCGCCCGGCTGGGCTGGGATGATGCCGGCAACCGCGTTGAGCAAGGTCGTCTTGCCGGCGCCGTTGGCGCCGAGGATCACCACCGTGCGGCCGGCCTCGACGCGCAGCGACACCGCGCGCAGCGCCTCGTGCTTGCCGTAGGCGACGCTGAGGTTCTCGACCTCAAGCATCGTCCTCTCCCAGGTAGACGCGCGCGACCTCAGGATCGCTGAGCACGGCATCGGGGGCGCCGGATGCGATCAAGGCGCCGGCGCTCATCACCACGACATGGTCGCACAGCGCCCGGATCGCCTCCATGACATGCTCGATCATGACGATCGTCACGCCCTCGTCCCGCAGGCGCCGGATCAGCGCGATGCCGATCTGCAGCTCGCTGGGGTTGAGGCCCGCCAGCCACTCGTCCAGCAGCAGCACTCGCGGCCGCGTCGCCAGCGCACGGGCGAGCTCGACGCGCTTCTGGTCGATATAGGTGAGCTGCGATCCGGCCTGGTCCGCCCGCGCCGCCAGCCCGACACACTCCAGCAGCGCACCGACCTCATCCCGGGCCCGTGCCGGCGTCGTCGGCTCGGCGCCGAAGAGGCGGCCGACCATGACGTTCTCGCGCGTCGTCATGCCCGGAAGGATGCGCACGAGCTGGAAGGTGCGCGCGATGCGCGACCGGCAGACGCGGAACGCCGGCAGGCCGATCATCTCCTGGCCGGCAAGGCGGACCGAGCCGCCGTCGGCCGCGATCTCGCCGGTGACGAGGTTCAGCACCGTCGTCTTGCCTGAGCCGTTGGGACCGATCAGGCCCACGATCGCGCCGTCGGCGACGTCGAGATCGACGCCGCGCACGGCCTGCAGGCCGCCGAACGACTTGCGAAGCCCGCGGATCGCCAGCAGCGGCTCGGCCGTCACGGTGCCCTCCCGCGCACGCGGTCCACCAGGCCCATCAGGCCGCCCGGCAGATAGTAGACGATGATCACGAAGCACAGGCCCAAGGCGATGCCGAAATGATGCGGGAAGGTGCCGGACAGCAGCTCGAACAGCAGCACCAGCGGCACGGCGCCCAGCGCCGGCCCCCAGGGCCGGCCGACTCCGCCCAGCAAGGCCATGATCAGGACCTGGAAGGCGACCAGCGAATTGAAGGCGATATTGGGATCGACATAGGTGTAGCGCAGCGACAGCACGGCGCCTACCAGCGACATCACCGCCGAGGTCGCGGCGAAGACCAGCACCTTGACGCGCGTCGTGTCGATGCCGGCATGGCGCGCCACCATCTCGTCCTCGCCGATGACGCGCAGCGCGTAGCCGAGCCGCGCCTGCGACAGCCACCAGACGCCGCCGATGACCACCGCCGCGATGGCCAGCAGCAGCTCGTAGATCAGCGTGCCGCCGGCATTGACGAAGATGTAGCGCGCCAGGGTCTTGGTCTGGTTGATCTCGAACCAGATCACCAGCTGCTTGATCAGCTCGGCCAGGCCGAAGGTGAAGATCACGAAGTAGACGCCGCTCAGCCGCAGGGTCGAGAGCCCGACGCCGAACGCCACCGCGAAGCCCACGACCGGTGCGATGGCCAGCACCAGCGGCAGCGGCAGGTGGTCGCCCAGCAGGGCCACGGTATAGGTGCCGATGCCGACGAAGGCGGCAGTGGCCAGCGAGATATAGCGGGTGCGGCCGGAGAAGAAGGCCCAGGCCGTGGCCAGCGAGACATAGGCCAGGATGCTGATCAGCAGCGACACGGTGTAGGCCGACACGACCAGCGGCAGGGCCGCCAGCACGGCCACGCCCACGGCGACAAGCGCGAGCCTAGCCACGGCTGAAGAGCCCCTGCGGGCGCACGAGCAGCACCAGGAGGAACAGCGCGAAGTTGATGGCCAGTGTCAGGCCGGGGTCGACCAGGTAGGCGCCCAGCGCCTCGGCGACCCCCAGGATCAGGCCCGCGGCCAGGCAGCCCAGCATGCGGCCGACACCGCCCATGATCACCACGATCAGCGCCTTGAGCGTGTAGACGATGCCGATCGAGGCATTGAACGACAGGAACATGCTGACCAGCGTGCCGGCCACCGCCATGATCGCGCCGCCGGCGGCGAAGGCCAGCGCCGACAGGCGCGGCACGTCGATGGCGACAAGCTGCGCCGCGACGGGATCGATCGCGATCGCCCGCAATGCGCCGCCAAGCCTGGTGGCGCGCAGCAGCCAGTACAGGGCCAGCGCCAGCGCCACCGCGGCCACGAATGCCAGCACGCGGTTCAGCGCCACGGTGGCGCCCAGCACATGCACCGGCACCGCAAGGTAGGTGTAGCCGCGGTACTCGCCGCCCCATTGCACCAGCGCCACGCCCTGGAAGACGAACAGCAGGCCGAAAGTGACCAGGATGGTGTCGGCCTCGAGCACGTCCCGGTTGGCGGCGCGGCGCACCAGCGGCGTCAGCAGATAGCGGTAGATCAGCCAGTTGCCGCAGAACGCCACCGGCACGCTGAACAGCAGGCTGGCCAGGGGATCGATGCGCCACAGCGTGAGGAACCAGAAGGCGGTGAAGGCGCCGCCCATGAGCGTCTCGCCATAGGCGAGGTTCATCATGCGCGCGATGCCGTATTGCAGGTTCAGCCCCAGCGCGATCAGGCCGTACATGCCGCCGACCAGCACGCCGCTCAGGATGGCTTCGAACAGGACCACGGCGCGGCGCCCTTAACCGAGTCCTTCCTGTTCCCCCCTCGCCCCGCGGCAGCGGGGAGAGGGAGGGGCCCATCGCGAAGCGATGGGAGGGTGAGGGGTACGCGCGGTCAGTCCCTGTTCTTGCCGCATGGCTCGATCGTCCCTACCCCTCACCTTCCCATGCCTTCGGCATGGGCCCCTTCCTCTCCCCGCTGCCGCGGGGCGAGGAGACGGCAGCAGCGCGTTCATATGTGATCGCCCTTCCCCCTCCGGGGGAAGGCGGGACGCGCGAAATCACCACTTGGGCTTGGGGAACATCAGCGGCTTGGCGCCGCGCTTGTCGGCAGGATAGATGCCAACCACCTCGTCGCCCTGCCATTGTCCGACGGCCCAGGCCGTCTGATGGACCTGGTCCTTGAACGTGTACACGTCGGCAATGGTCTCGAACGTGCCTGACGCGATGGCGTCGCGGATCTTCTTGCGGTCGATCTCGCCCACCTGCTCGATCGCCTTCTGCAGGATCTGCAGGGTGCCATAGGTGCCGATGGAGCCGATCTCGACGCCGCGATTGAACATCGCCTTGTGCCGCTCGATGTACTCCTTCTGGCCCGGCGCCGTGGTGTCGACGGCGCCGTACAGCAGCACGCCATTCTTCTTGGCGCCGAACTTGGCGACATAGGCCGGGAACGGCGTGCCCACCCCGGTGTAGAAGATCGGCGGGCTGAAGCCCACCACCTGCGCCTGCTCGGTCACCATGAAGGTGTCGGTCGGATAGCTGAAGCAGAAGAAGGCATCGGGCTCGAGCGCCATCACCTCGCGGATCTGCGGCTGCAGGTCCGACACGCCCAGCGGGTAGCTCTTGTTGTAGACGACCTCGACAGCGGCCTTCTTGCAGGCGTCGACCATGGCGGTGGCCATCTCGACGCCGAGCTGGTCGGCGACATGCATGATGGCGATGCGGCCCTTGATCTTGCCTTCCTTCTTCAGCTGCGCGCACATCGCCGCCAGCGGTTCGGTGCCGTTGTCGGGCTGCACCAGGGCCCAGAAGGAATAGGGCCAGCGGGGGCCGAGCTGGCGCACGCGCATCGCCGAGGCGGTGTAGTGGATCGCCGGGTACTCGTGCTTGTTGAAGACCGGCGCCGTCGCGAGGTTGGTGGCGGTGCCCCAGGGCGGCAGCACGAGGTCGACCTTGTCGTTGAGGATCAGGCGCTCGACCAGGCGGATCGCTTCCTCGATCTGGCTGCGGTCGTCGTAGTCGATCAGCTCGATCGGGACCTTGCGGTCATGCTTCTTCAGGAAGATGCCGCCGGCGTCGTTCACGTCCTTGGCCCAGAGCTTGTACTGCGACCAGGTCGTCGACTGCGCGCCGGGCGCATAAGGGCCCGACAGCGACACGGCATAGCCGATGCGGATCGATTTCGGCGCCTGCGCCCGCGCGACCATCGGCGCGCCGGCAGCGGCAAGCAGGGACACTCCACCCTTCAGAACGGTTCGCCTCTGCATGGCGTCTCTCCCACGTTGCGCTTGTTTGTTTTGTCGAACAATTGTTCGCATTGCGCACGCACAAGAGCGTAACTGTGGCCGTCGCCTCCTGTCAATGAATGGTTGAAATCAAACAATCGACGCGCCCGTCATCCCGAGCGCAGCGAGGGATCTCCCGCGACATGATGCACGGTGCGTCAATCGCGGGAGATCCCTCGCTGCGCTCGGGATGACGGGTACGTGCCCAAGATCACCGCGCCATGGGACGACCGGGCAGATTGCGGATCGCCATCTCGATGTTGCGAGCCGCCTCGCGCAGGTCGGGCAGGATCTTGCCCACCGCGTCGCGCCGGCGCAGGCGGCTGCTGGGCGCGCTGAGATTGAGCGACGCCACCGCCGCGCCCGTCGCGTCGCGGATCGGCACGGCGATGCAGTTCACGCCGTAGTCGAGCTCCTCGTCGGTGAAGGCGTAGCCGTCGCGCCGCGCCTGGTCGACGAGCTTGCGCACGCCGGCCGGCGTATGCACCGTGTGCTTGGTCAGCGGCCGCATCACCGCCGTCTCGAAATAGGCATCGAGCGCGTCGGGCGGCAGCCCGCCCAGCAGGATGCGGCCTGGCGAGGTGCAGTAGGCCGGCAGCCGGCCGCCGGCCGGCACCAGCATCACGCCGTGCCGTGTCGCGGGCACGCGCACCGCATAGGCGATGTCGTGACCGTCGAGCACCGACACCGAGCAGGTCTCGCCGTGGATCTCGGCCAGCTCGCGCAGGTGCGTGAGCGCCACCTCCGACCAGCCCATCGACGACAGGTAGGCATAGCCCAGCCGCAGCGCCCGCGGCCGCAAGGTAAAGAGCTTGCCATCGGTGGCGGCATAGCCGAGATCGCACAAGGTCAGCAGCAGGCGCCGCGCCGTGGCGCGTGTGATGCCGGCACGCTTGGCGACGTCGCTCAGCGTCAGCGCCCGGGCATCGTGGAACACCTCGATCGCCGCCAGCCCGCGCGCCAGCGCCTGCACGAAATAGCGCCCGCTGTCCGGCTGCCGGCGCGCGCCCGAAGCGGCACGACGCTTGGCCGCTGCAGCGGCCGGCCTGACGAATTCGACGACGCCCGACATGTGCTTCTCTCCTGGACCGCGGCGGCGCCGATATTGACTCGATCTCGGGCCGCAGAGCATATTATGCAAAATCGTACAAATGTTCGCAATGCGCACAAAGAGGCCGCGGCACGAATGTCGACGGCACCAGCGCCGGGATGGAGGACGCAATGCCGAGGCCGGACGACCTGCAGTTCAATATGTTCCATTTCATGCCGTACATCCACTTGCCGGAGGATCACAAGAAATACGAGTCGGTGTGGGTCGATTTCCCCAACACGATCTATGACCCGGTGAAAGGCAACCAGCTCTACACGCGCTACCTGCGCGAGATGGCGCTGGCCGACAAGCTGGGCTTCGACGGGCTGGTCGTCAACGAGCACCACTCGACCAGCTACAGCATGATGCCGGCGCCGAGCCTGATCGCCGCGGCGCTGATCCCGCAGACCAGCCGCGCCAAGCTGTGCGTCTTCGGCACGCCGCTCAACCTCGAGTACCCGCATCGCGTGGCCGAGGAGTACGGCATGCTGGATGTCATGTCGGGCGGCCGCCTCGAGGTCGCGCTGCCGCTGGGCACCGGCATGGAGTACTGGGTGAACCCGATCAACCCCGCCACCGCCCGCGCCCGCTTCCGCGAATCGATCGACATCCTGCTCAAGGCCTGGCGCGAGGACGGGCCGCTGGCCTACGAGGGCGATTTCTACACCTACCGCTACCTCAACGTCTGGCCCAAGCCCTACCAGAAGCCGCATCCCAAGATGTACCTGGTGGGCACCGGCAGCCCCGAGACGGTGCAGCTCGCGGCCGAGCTGGGCCTGGGCTACTCGTCGGTGTTCGTGCCGATCAGCAAGCAGATGCAGGCCTTCGCCGAGCTGCGCGAGCGCTCGCCGTCATACGGCCACACCTTCACGCGCGACAAGGCGATCATCGGCATCATGGCCTATGTCGCCGAGACCAAGGAGAAGGCCGAGCAGGAGTGGATGGAGCACCTGTTCTTCTTCTTCAAGGACGCGCTGCGCACCACGCCGCGCTATCTCGTGCCGCCCGGCTACGTGACGCCGGCCGAGTTCCGCAAGCGCATCTCCGGCCCCAACCTGCATGGCGAGCTGACCTGGGAGGGGCTCACCGAGCAGTTCTTCGTGGTCTGCGGCACGCCCGACATGGTGGCCGAATCGATCGCGGCCTGGTCCGAGCAGGCCCACTCCAGCCGCATCAACTGCTTCCTTCACCTCGGCACCATGCCGCACTGGATGACGGTCAAGAACATGACGCTGTTCGCCGAGGAGGTGATCCCCAGGCTGCGCAGCAAGGCGCCCGACATGCGCCAGTCCCTGCCGCAGGCCGCCGAGTAGGAGCGCCGCCATGACCGCTTTCACGCGCGAGGAAATCACCGTCGGCGGCGTCAAGACCGTCTACCTGACGGCCGGCAAGGGCGAGCCGCTGCTCTTCCTCCATGGCGGTGGCACGTTCCACGGCTTCGAGTTCGCCAAGCCCTGGGCCGAGCATTTCCGTGTCCTGCTGCCCTACCACCCCGGTTTCGGCGAATCGGACGACGATCCCGGGCTGTCGTCCATGCAGGACTACGTGATGCACTACATCGAGCTGCTGGACCAGCTCGGCCTGGACAAGGTGAACCTGGTTGGCTTCTCGCTGGGCGGCTGGCTGGCGGCGAGCTTCGCCACCCAGCACACGCGGCGGATCCGCAAGCTGGTGCTGGTGGCGCCCGCCGGGCTGCGCGTCAAGGAGGCGCCCACGGCCGACCTCTTCCGCATCCCCGGCGAGCAGGTCCCGGCCATGCTGGTGCACAATTTCGACGTCATCAAGCCGCACCTCCCGGCCGGCTTCGACGTCGACTTTACGGTCGACCGCTTCCGCGAGATCACGACCGTGGCGCGCGTGGCCTGGGAGCGGTCACATGACCCCAAGCTGCCGCGCTGGCTGCACCGGGTGACCGTGCCCACCATGCTGGTCTACGGCGAGCAGGACCGTATCGTGCCGGCGGCGCAGGGCCCGCACTGGGCCAGGCTGATCCCGGGCGCCACGGTCAGGACCTTCCCCGAGGCGGGCCACCTGGTCCTCGACGAGAAGCCGGAGGCGGTGAAGGCGGTGCAGCAGTTCCTGCAGTGACAACCTTCCGACACGGCGATTGAATTGACCGGGGCTTTGGAGTTCACTGGGCGACCATCGTCTGTCTCATCATGGTCAGACACGATGCAAGCAAGGTCGGTCTTCGGGGCAGGTGAAACGCACGGAATCCTGCAGCAGGTCGGCGCGCAGGTGAGCGCCTCCAGCGACGGGCTGGGGTGGACATCCGCGTTCGCGTCGACGCAGCGCGAGCAGCCCTTCGAAGCGCGCTTCCACGCCCATGCCGACTGCCTGATGGTCCTGCATCGCGGCGGTCCCGTCGACATGATCTACAACACGGGACGCCACGCCGTGTCCCGGCACATCCCCAAAGGCGGCGTCTTCTTCCTGCCGGCGGGACAGGAGTGCCATGTCCACCTGCGCGGCCCGCTCGACACCACGCATATCTACCTGCGCGCGTCGCTGTTCGAGCGCGAGAACGGACCGATCGCCGCCCTGACGGGCCTGGCACCGCTGCTGGGCGAGCGCGATCCCGTCCTGGAGCATCTGGCCGGGGCGGTCGGCACGATCATCGCCGAAGCGGCCCCCTCGCTGGCGGTCGACCCGATCGCCACCGCGCTTGCCGGGCGCTTCATCGACATGAACTTCAGGCAGCGCCCGGCCGAGCCGCGCCGGCGCTACCAGCTGACCGGCCGGCAGCTGCGCCGCGTGCACGACTTCGTCGAGGCCAATATCGGCGCCGACATCCGTCTCGACGCCATGGCCCGGACCTGCGGCGTCAGCCCCGATCATTTCCTGCGCACGTTCAAGGCCACCGCCGGCGTCTCGCCGTACCAGTACGTCCTCACCCGCCGCGTCGAGCGGGCCAAGCGGCTGCTGACCGAGGAGGCCGGCTCGAGCCTGGCCGACATCGCCGCGCGCTGCGGGTTCTCGCACCAGGAGCACCTGAGCCGGATGTTCCGCCGCTTCACAGGCAGCACACCCGGCCGCTATCGGCGCGACGGCAGCTGAGGCGCTCTTCGCCGCGCTCGGGATGGCAGGTGGGGTTGGCGCAACGTTTTCTCGATTTCGTGCAGAACCGTCCGGGTTTCGTGCAGGCCGCACGGCCGCCGTCCGGATAGCATGGCGTTCAAGAACAAGAGCCCACGAGGAAACCATGCCCGATGTGAAGACCGTCTTCGGCTCTCTGGCGGATTACCAGAAGGGCGGCATCCAGGTCATCAACGATGACCCCCGGAACTATGTGTTCTCCAACGTCTTCGAGGTGGCGTCGAAGGCCAGGCCCTACGAGCGGATCGCCGTCGGCAAGAACTTCGAGTACGTGATCGAGTGCCTGCGCGCCGAGGGCACCTCGCCCTGGTTCACCTGCGACCATGACGAGTTCGCCCTGGTCATGGACGGCACCGTGGAGGTGCGGCTGCAGAAGCCGGGTGCCGGCCAGGCGGCGCCGGCCGGCAGCGACGGCGCGATCCAGATGAAGGACGCGCCGGGCGGCCCCCGGATGGGACGCATGGTCTGCCGGCGCGGCCACATGGCGCTGCTGCCCAAGGGCGCCGCCTACCAGTTCCACGCCGACGCGCCGGGCGTCATCACCATCCAGACCGTGCACGGCCCGCTCACCATCGAGCGCTGGGCCGAGATCTGCGAGACCAGGTCGATCTGAAGGAGATCCGAGATGTCGAGCGCCATCGCCGTCCAGGCCTCCGAGCCGGACAACTACTACGGCTATCGCAGCTTCAAGAAGGGCAAGTTCGAGTTCAGCCGCGACGAGTATTTCGTGAAGGTGAAGTGGCCCAAGGGCAGCCACCTGATGCCGGCCGACGTCTTCCTGCGCGCCCTGCAGCGCGACGTGGCCTGGAACTTCTTCTACGGCACGGTCAACTTCGACCATGTCTTCGGCACGCTGAACCACTACGGCACGGTCGACATGTTCGCCGGCCGCTTCAACGACGCCTACCGCAATGCCGGCCTCGACTACGTCGAGACGTTCTCGTCGGACGACCTGATGGCCACGTTCAAGGCCGTCCTCGACGACTGGACCAACAAGGGCTACGACCCGTTCGCGGCGCCGGAGGAGACGGCCAACCCTTACGGCCGCAAGAACGGCAGCAACGTCGACGCCATCAGCCGCCAGCGCGTGACGGCGCAGCGCATGGTGGGTTGCGCCGGCGACACGCCGGTCCGCACCGACGCCAACGGCTATCCCGTGAACCGGCATTTCGCCGACGTGCCGCAGGACCAGCCCGAGATCCATGCCGAGCAGGGCTTCGAGGACGAGGTGCGGGCCTTCAACCTGTTCGGCTACCTCTCGCGCTCGGACGTGACCTGGAACCCCAGCGTCTGCTCCGTCGTGCGCGAGAGCCTGTACTGCCCGACCTCGGAGGAGTTCATCCTGCCGGTCGAGCATGGCAACGACCGCGTCGAATGGTTCCTGCAGATGTCCGACGAGATCACCTGGGTGGTCAAGGACAAGGAGACCGGCGCGCCGCGCGCCAACGTCACCATGCGGGCGGGCGACATCGCCGCCATGCCGGCCGACATCCGCCACCAGGGCTATTCGGCCAAGCGCTCGATGCTGCTGGTGTGGGAGAACAACTCCGGCAAGATCCCCGAGCTGATCGCCAGCGGCAAGGCGCCGGTCACGCCGGTGAAGTTCTGAGCCGTTCCCAACCTCTCCCGCAAGCGGGAGAGGTTGGCGCGCGAAGCGCGGCGGGTGAGGGCTTCACGCACGGCACCCCCGTGTGACGCCCTCACCTTCCCATCGCTGACGCGATGGGCCCCTTCCTCTCCCGCTTGCGGGAGAGGAGATCAAGAGTGAGAAAACGCGATGGGCTACCAGACCAGGCTCTTCATCGGCGGCGACTTCGTGCCGGCGCTCGATGGCGCCACGTTCCCGACGCTCAACCCGCATGACGGGTCGGTGATCGCCGAGGTGGCGGAAGCGAAGGCCGCCGATGTCGACCGCGCCGTCGCGGCGGCGCGCAAGGCATTCCCGGCCTGGCGCGACATGCCGGCGGCCGATCGCGGCCGGCTGCTGCTGAAGCTGGCCGACAAGATCGAGGAGAATGTCGACGCGCTGGCGCGGCTGGAGGCGATCGACACCGGCCACCCCCTGAAGGACGCGCACGTGCTGGACGTGCCGCGCACGGCCGCGACCTTCCGCTATTTCGGCGGCATGGCCGACAAGGTCCAGGGCTCGGTGGTGCCGGTCGAGGCGGGGTTCCTGAACTACGTGCAGCGCGAGCCTCTGGGCGTGGTGGGCCAGATCGTGCCCTGGAACTTCCCGCTGATGTTCACGAGCTGGAAGATGGGCCCGGCGCTAGCCGCGGGCAACACGGTGGTGCTCAAGCCCGCCGAGCTGACGCCGCTGTCGACCCTGCGCATCGCCGAGCTGATGGCCGAGGTCGGCTTCCCCGAGGGCGTGGTGAACATCGTGCCCGGCTACGGCGCCACGGCCGGGCAGCGCCTGGCCGAGCATCCGGCCGTCGCCAAGATCGCCTTCACCGGCTCGACCGTCACCGGCCGGCGGATCGTCGAAGCGTCGGCCGGCAATCTCAAGCGCGTGCAGCTCGAGTTGGGCGGCAAGGGCGCCAACATCGTGTTCGACGACGCCGACCTGCAGGCGGCGATCGGCGGCTCGGCCTTCGCGATCTTCCACAACCAGGGCCAGGCCTGCATCGCCGGCTCCCGCCTGCTGCTGCACGAGAAGATCGCCGATCAGTTCCTCGACGGCTTCGTGAAGCTCGCCAGCTCCATACGCGTGGGCGATCCGCTCGACCCGGCGACGGAGATGGGCCCGCTGACCTCGGCCGGCCATCGCGACCGGGTGCTGGCCTACTGCAAGATCGCGCACCAGGCCGGCAGCGAGATCCTCACCGGCGGCGGGCCACCGGCGGATGCGGCGCTGAGCAAGGGCTACTACGTCAAGCCCACCGTGGTGACGGCACAGCCGCAGGACCGGATCTGCATGGAGGAGGTGTTCGGCCCGTTCGTCAGCGTCACACGCTTCAAGGACGAGGACGAGGTGATCCGCATCGCCAACAGCACCGACTACGGGCTGGGCGGCGGCCTGTGGACGGCCAACCTGCAGCGCGCCCACCGCGTCGCCGGCGCCATGCAGGCGGGCATGGTGTGGATCAACTCGTACAAGCGCGTGAATCCGGGCTCGCCGTTCGGCGGCGTCAAGGCCTCGGGCTACGGCCGCGAGATGGGCTTCGAGGCGATGCACGACTACACCGATGCCAAGTCGGTGTGGGTCAACGTCGACGCCCGCCTGCCGCCCTGGTACCCGCGATGATCCCGTCATCCCGAGCGCAGCGAGGGATCTCCCGCGAGTGGGGTCTCGCTTCGCAGGAGATCCCTCGCTGCGCTCGGGATGACAGTTTGCACAGCTGGCATGATGGATTGAATCAACCATGATCCGTCCCTTCACCTATGACCAGCTGCCCGGCCGGGTGGTGTTCGGCGCCGGCACGCTTGCGTGCCTGCCGGACGAGGTCGTGCGCCTGGGCGCCGAGCGCGCCATCGTGCTGTCGACGCCCGAGCAGACCGCCGTGGCGCAGAACGTCGCTCGCCATCTCGGCGCGCGCAGCGCCGGAATCTTCCCCAAGGCCGTCATGCATGTGCCGATCGAGACGGCGCGTGAAGCGCGTGCCGAGGCGCGGCGCCTGAACGCCGACTGCGCCATCGCTGTCGGCGGCGGCTCGACCACCGGGCTGGGCAAGGCGATCGCGCTCGACAGTGGCCTGCCGATCATCGCGGTGCCCACCACCTACGCCGGCTCGGAGATGACGCCGATCTGGGGCCTCACCGAGGGTGGCCTGAAGAAGACTGGCCGCGATCCGCGCGTACTGCCGCGCACCGTGATCTACGATCCGACATTGACCTTGAGCCTGCCGGCGGCGCTGTCGGCCACCAGCGGCATGAACGCCATCGCCCATTGCGTGGAGGCGCTCTACGCCGTCGACGCCAATCCGATTGTGTCGATGTGGGCGGCGGAGGGCATTCGCGCGTTGGCCGCCGCGCTGCCCGCCATCATGGCCAGGCCGGACGATCTTGCCGCCCGCTCGGATGCGCTCTATGGCGCCTGGCTGGCCGGCGCCTCGCTGGGTGCGGTCAGCATGGCGCTGCACCACAAGCTGTGCCACACGCTGGGCGGCACCTTCAACCTGCCGCACGCCGAGACGCACACGATCGTGCTGCCGCATGCCACGGCCTACAACCGCGACGCGGCGCCCGAGGCGATGGCCCGCATCGCGCACGCCCTGGGCGCCGATGACGCGGCGCTGGGATTGCACGCGCTGGCGCAGCGGCTGGGCGCGCCGACGGCGCTGCGCACCCTGGGCGTGCAGGAAGCCGACCTCGACCGCGCCGCCGACATCGCCAGCCGCGAGCCCTACCCCAACCCGCGCCCGATCGATCGCGCCGCCATCCGGGCGCTGCTGCAGGACGCCTGGTCGGGCGCGCCGCCGTCTGCCTGAGAAACGTACATAACAAGGGAGGACACGATGAGGGAGATCACACGCCGCGGGGCGCTCAAAGGCTCCGCCGCCGGCCTTGCCGCGGCCGGCGTCATCGGCGCGCCGGCGATCGCCCAGGCCAGGCGCATCAAGATCGGCTATGTCAGCCCGCAGACCGGGCCGCTGGCGCCGTTCGCCGAGGCCGACAACTTCGTGATCGCGGGCGTGCGCGAGGCGACCAAGGCGGGGCTGTCGATCGGCGGCCGCAACCAGCCGTTCGAGATCCTGGTCAAGGACAGCCAGTCCAACCCCAACCGTGCCGCCGAGGTGGCGAGCGACCTGATCCTGAAGGACGAGGTCGACCTGATGCTGGTGGCCTCGACACCGGAGACCACCAACCCGGTATGCGACCAGTGCGAGGTCAACGAGGTGCCGTGCGTGTCGTCGGTGGCGCCGTGGCAGCCCTGGTTCTTCGCGCGCGGCGGCAAGCCCGACACCGGCTTCAAGTACACCTATCACTTCTTCTGGGGCCTGGAGGACGTGATCGCGGTCTACACCAACATGTGGGGCCAGGTGCCGACCAACAAGTCGGTCGGCGGGCTGTTCCCCAACGACGGCGACGGCAACGCCTGGGGCGACAAGGAGCGCGGCTTCCCGCCGGTGCTGGGCAAGCTGGGCTACAAGCTCACCGATCCCGGCCGCTTCCAGAACCTCAACGACAATTTCTCGGCCCAGATCTCGGCCTTCAAGGCGGCCAATGTCGAGGTCGTCACCGGCGTCGTGATCCCGCCCGACCTCACCACGTTCTGGAACCAGGCGCAGCAGCAGGGCTTCAAGCCCAAGGCCGTGTCGATCGGCAAGGCGCTGCTGTTCCCGGTCGTGCTCGAGGGCCTGGGCAATGCCGGGCACAACCTCTCGACCGAGGTGTGGTGGACGCCGCACCATCCGTTCAAGTCGTCGCTGACCGGCGCCCGCGCCCAGCAGCTCGCCGACGGCTACACCCAGGCGAGCAAGAAGCAGTGGACGCAGCCGATCGGCTTCGTGCATGCGCTGTTCGAGGTCGCGGTCGACGTGATGAAGCGCTCCAAGGGCGCCGGCGAGCGCGCCAGCGTGCTGGACGCCGCCGCCAAGACCAGGCTCGACACCATTGTCGGCCCCATCGCCTGGGGCGCGGGACCGGTGAAGAACGTCGCCAAGACGCCGCTGGTAGGCGGCCAATGGCGCCGCGGCGGCACCTTCAAGTACGACCTGGTGATCACCGACAACCAGACCGCGCCCAACATCCCGATCGCGGGCAAGATGGAAGCGATCGGGTGAATCCCTCCCCCAACGAAGTTGGGGGAGGTGGCCGAAGGCCGGAGGGGGATCCGACGTGATCTCTGCAACCAAGATCACCTTGGCTTCCCTCCGCCCCTTCGGGGCACCTCCCCAGCAAAGCTGGGGAGGAAGAAAGCCATGACCACGATCCTGCGGCTTGACGGCGTCTCCAAATCGTTCGGTGCGCTCAAGGTGATCGACGATCTGTCGATCAGCCTGGCGCAAGGCGAGGCGCTGGGCGTGATCGGGCCCAACGGCGCCGGCAAGAGCACGATGTTCAACCTGATCACCGGCGGCGTGGCGCCGGGCGCCGGACGCATCCTGTTCGCGGACCGCGACATCACGCGGCTGGCGCCGCCGGCGCGCTGCCGGCTGGGCATCGGCCGCTCGTACCAGATCCCGCAGCCGTTCGCCGGCATGACGGTGTTCGAGAACGTGCTGGTCGGCGCCACGTTCGGCGGCGGGCGGCCCGAGCGGCACTGCCACGACTCGTGCATCGCGGTGCTGCAGACAACGGGCCTGCTGGGCAAGGCCAACCGGCTGGCCGGCTCGCTCACCCTGCTGGAGCGCAAGCGCCTGGAGCTGGCGCGCGCGCTCTCGATCGGCCCCAAGGTGCTGCTGCTGGACGAGATCGCCGGCGGCCTCACCGAGGGCGAATGCCAGGCGCTGGTCGAGACCATCCGCGCCGTGCACCGCAGCGGCGTGTCGCTGATCTGGATCGAGCACGTCGTGCATGCGCTGCTGTCGGTGGCCAGCCGCCTGGTGGTGATCAATTTCGGCCGGCTGCTGGCCGACGGCGAGCCGCAGGCGGTGATGAACGATGCGCGCGTGCAGTCGGTGTACATGGGCATCGACGAGGCGGCGGCGTGAGGGCGGCACTGCTGGAGACGCATGGGCTGGAAGCCTTCTACGGCGACTTCCAGGCGCTGTTCGGCATCGATGTCGCGATCGCGCCGGGCGAGACCATCGCCATCATCGGCGCCAACGGCGCCGGCAAGTCGACCTTCCTGCGCGCCGTCTGCGGCGTGCTCGCCGCCGAGCCCGGCCGCATCCGCCATCGCGGCAGCGCGATCGGCGGCATGCCGCCCGACCGGATCGTGGCCCGCGGCATCGCCATGGTGCCCGAGGGGCGCCGGCTTTTCAGCTCGCTCAGCGTCGAGGAGAATCTGCGGATCGGCGCCGATGTCGGCCGCCAGGGACCATGGTCGCTGGAGCGGCTCTACCGCCTGTTCCCGGTGCTGGCCGAGCGGCGCCGCGCCGCGCCCACGTCGCTGTCGGGTGGCCAGCAGCAGATGGCCGCGATCGGCCGGGCGCTGATGACCAACCCCGAGCTGCTGCTGTGCGACGAGGTCTCGCTGGGCCTGGCGCCGGTCGTGATCCGCGACCTGTACGCCGCCCTGCCCGCGATCCGCGCCGAGGGCACGGCGATCGTCGTGGTCGAGCAGGACATCAACCAGGCGCTGCAGGTGGCCGACCGGGTCTACTGCTTCATGGAAGGGCGCGTGACGTTGAGCGGCACGCCCAAAGAGCTGTCGCGCGAGCAGATCCGCGCCGCCTATTTCGGGATGTAGCGTTGTGACTCTCTGTTGTCCTGAGCGAAGCGAAGGACCTTGCGGTGCGCCAACTGTCCGCGGTGGTGCGGGTGAAGCACCGTTGAAAGACTCCACCACAGAGACACAGAGGTCACAGAGCGACACAGAGAACGGCTTGTCGCGCGCCTGCGGCGCGCAATCATTTCTTCTCTCTGTGTACCTCGGTGACCTCTGTGTCTCTGTGGTGAAGCCTTCCTCTCTCAAACGCACCAGCGCGTTCGATCGACGCACCGCAAGGTCCTTCGCTGCGCTCAGAACGACACGGAGGAGACGAAACCCATGACCGCGGCGATCGACACGGTGCTGCAGGGCGCGCTACTGGGCGGGCTTTATGCCCTGTTCGCGGCCGGGCTGAGCCTGATCTTCGGCATCATGCGCCTGGTCAACATCGCGCATGGCGACCTGATCGTGCTGGCGGCCTACATCGCGCTGGTGGTGGTGCAGGCCACCGGCATCGGGCCGATCGAGAGCCTGGCGGTCGTGGTGCCTGTCATGTTCGCGATCGGCTATGTCCTGCAGCGCGGGCTGCTGAACCTGACCTTGGATCGCGGCATCCTGCCGCCGCTGCTGGTCACCTTCGGCCTGTCGATCATCATCCAGAACGTGCTGCTGGAAGGCTTCTCCGCCGACAGCCGCAAGCTGCAGGCCGGCGCCTTCGAGACCGCGAGCCTGCGGCTCGGCGCCGACCTCGCCGTCGGGTGGTTCCCGCTCCTGATCTTCGTGACGGCCGTGGCGGTGATCGCCGGCCTGCAGGCGCTGCTCTACCGCACCCGGCTGGGCCGCGCCTTCCGCGCCGTGTCGGACGATCCCGAGGCGGCCCGCTTCTACGGCGTCGACAACCGGCACCTGTTCGCGCTGGCCATGGCGCTGGCGCTGGCGGTCGTGTCGATCGCGGCGGTGTTCCTGGCGGTGCGCACCAACTTCGATCCCGCCGTCGGGCCGGCGCGGCTGCTGTTCGCCTTCGAGGCGGTGATCATCGGCGGCCTGGGCAGCCTGTGGGGCACGCTCGCCGGCGGCATCATCCTGGGCGTGGCGCAGAGCGTCGGTGCCCGCATCGATCCGGCCTGGCAGCTGCTGGCCGGTCATGTCGCGTTCCTGCTGGTTCTGGTGATGCGGCCACGCGGCCTCTTCCCGCGCGCGGTGGATTGAAGGCGATGGCGAGCCCGCACACGGTGCATGCCGGCACGCGCGCCGGCCGGCTCGGCGCCCTGCTCGGCGCGGCGACCCTGCTGGGCCTGCTGAGCGTGCCGTTCTGGGCCGGCCGCGCCGACATGCGCCTGATCGTCGAGATGGCCTGCTTCCTGGCGCTGGCGCAGATGTGGAACCTGATGGCGGGCTATGCCGGCCTGGTCTCGATCGGCCAGCAGGCCTATGTCGGCATCGGCGGCTACGCGCTGTTCGCGCTGGCCATGCATGGTGGCGTGCCGCCGCTGCTGGCGCTGCCCCTGGCCGGCCTGATCGCGGCGCTGGTGGCGGTGCCGACGGCGTTCGTGGTGTTCCGCCTGCGCGGCGCCTACTTCGCCATCGGCACCTGGGTCGTGGCCGAGGTGTTCCGCCTCAGCCTGGCGCAGGTGACGGCGCTGGGCGGCGGCACCGGCCAGAGCCTGCCGGCGGCGATCGTGCGGGCCATCGCCGCCAGCGCCGAGGGCCGCGACCGGCTGATCTACTTCACCGGCATCGCGCTGGCGGTCGGCGCCACGGCGCTGGTGTTCCTGCTGCTGCGCTCGCGCCACGGCCTGGCGCTGACGGCGCTGCGCGACGCCGAAGGCGCGGCCGAGAGCCTGGGCGTCGACAGCTTCCGCACGCGGCTGTGGGTCTACATCGTGGCGGCGCTGGGCACCGGCATGATCGGCGCACTGATCTTCCTGCAGAAGCTGCGGATCTCGCCCGATGCCGCCTTCAGCGTCGGCGACTGGACGGCGAACGTGATCTTCATCGTGGTGATCGGCGGCATCGGCCGCATCGAAGGACCGATCGTCGGCACCCTCGTCTTCTTCGCGCTGCGCGCGCTGCTGGCCGATTACGGCACCTGGTACATGATCGTGCTGGGGGCGGTCGCGGTCGTGGTCATGCTCAAGGCGCCGCAGGGCCTGTGGGGCCTGGTCGCCGACCGCTTCGACCTCGACTTCTTCCCGGTGCGCCGCCTGGTGCGCGGGCCGACCCCGTAAGAAAAGATGTCGGTATTTCAGGCACATACGGATTTTCACCCTCGGGAAGGCGTGACGCAAACGTCGGAAAATACGGAAATTCGGCTCCTCCTCGCGTGTAACGATGTGAGCATGCACAGACTGGCCGGCGCGATGACTGCGCCGACGACGGATTCGACTGTGGTGAGGATCGCTTCTTTTGTCACGAATTCAAGAAAAAGTCAAGACAAGACATCGCAATGAGCAGGGCAATCACATTCCGATTCGTCCTCTCGGAACGACAGGAACGCACCTGCCCGGGCATGCGGAGCCGCGCGAGCTTTCGCAGGCCGGCGCGACGGTCATATCTCAGACCAGCTTGAAACCAGACGGTGCCTTGCCCGAGATGCGCTTTTGATAGGGTGATATGTACAGCGTCGCTAGCTTCCCGCCGTTCGGATGAGATATCTCGTAGGCATCCACCGGATATGCAACCGTGTCGGACACGACAGAAAAGGCACGCTCATAGACGACCTTGCCTCCGTCTGCGGCTCGAAGACGAGCAAGATACGCGATGCTGCCAAAGACCGTTTTGCACGGGATGGGGTTGGAAGGGCTTAGGCCAAATTCACCGTGGCCGTTCGGCAATTCATCGGCGTCGACACCGACCGCCTCGCAGAGGCGGCTCAACATCTCAAACAGTTGCCGTTGCTCCTGGAAAATTGGATTCTGCTGCAGCGCCTCCCAGGCCGTCGGCTTCCTTCTCCGGAACCAGTCGAACAAGCTCATCTCGCACCATCGTCGAAAGCACGGGCGGTTCTTGGCGGCGAACGCAGGGTTGGGATTCATGCCGGTGGTTGAGCCGACCGACGGGCATGAATCGAGGCATCCTTTTATCGGGTCCGCCTCTCACGTGGGAACGGCCACAAGCTTGTGGACGAACTTCGTCACCTATCAGAACCGCTCCCTTGGCGGGCGTCCATCCCCTTTTCATCGGGTCTGCTGTTCATCCAGAACGTGATCTTCAAGGGCTACGGCCCGGACGTCTTGATCCCCTTTTTCATCGGGTCTGCTGCTCATCCGTGTACACGCTCGACAAGATCGCGGATATCGCACAGTCTGGATCCCCTTTTCGTCGGGTCTGCTGCTCATCAGTCGGTTGACCCTAAGAAGTCCCGTCTGACCCGTAGTCTTGATCCCCTTTTCATCGGGTCTGCTGCTCATCGCCCGGAGATCTACTGCCTCCTGGAGGCCGCTACAGTCTTGATCCCCTTTTCATCGGGTCTGCTGCTCATCTTCGTGAGCTACGACAGCCCATTCGGACCGCTCTAGTCTTGATCCCCTTTTCATCGGGTCTGCTGCTCATCAAGGGTTCAAGTCCCTTGCCCGCCACCACATGTCTTGATCCCCTTTTCATCGGGTCTGCTGCTCATCTGGCGCTCCAGTGCCATGCCCGGCAAGCGATCCGTCTTGATCCCCTTTTCATCGGGTCTGCTGCTCATCGCACCTGCGGCCCCACCCTCAAGATCAGGGTCAGGTCTTGATCCCCTTTTCATCGGGTCTGCTGCTCATCGGTGGTGGCGTTGCACTGGCGACCGCGCTGGTTGGGTCTTGATCCCCTTTTCATCGGGTCTGCTGCTCATCCCACCCCATGGTTGCGAAGGTGCGTCAGTACATTGAGTCTTGATCCCCTTTTCATCGGGTCTGCTGCTCATCCTTACCCGGCTCGCCGTCCTTCGGCTTCGGGAGTCTTGATCCCCTTTTCATCGGGTCTGCTGCTCATCCTGCATCCGGTTCGATGCCGGGCAGTACTGACGTCTTGATCCCCTTTTCATCGGGTCTGCTGCTCATCCGGAGGCGAAGGTCCAGCCAGACGTGAATGCGTCTTGATCCCCTTTTCATCGGGTCTGCTGCTCATCTGAGGGCACCCATCGGCTGCACGCCGCTCACCAGGTCTTGATCCCCTTTTCATCGGGTCTGCTGCTCATCCAACATGACTAGACTGTATGTGCCTCGGCACGATGTCTTGATCCCCTTTTCATCGGGTCTGCTGCTCATCGGCGGGGCAACACGCGACGTTCGCCTAACCCGCGTCTTGATCCCCTTTTCATCGGGTCTGCTGCTCATCCTTGCGGACGAAATTCGCTACAACGGCGAGAAAAGTCTTGATCCCCTTTTCATCGGGTCTGCTGCTCATCTTGGGAGGCTACACATACAACATTCGCGACGGCGTCTTGATCCCCTTTTCATCGGGTCTGCTGCTCATCTCACCGCAGGAGTAGCATGGGGTATCGTGAGGCGTCTTGATCCCCTTTTCATCGGGTCTGCTGCTCATCTTGGGAGGCTACACATACAACATTCGCGACGGCGTCTTGATCCCCTTTTCATCGGGTCTGCTGCTCATCTCGAGCAAGTCGACGACGACGCGTAGGGTCGCGCGGTCTTGATCCCCTTTTCATCGGGTCTGCTGCTCATCCAAGCTCGCAGCGAGCATGTTCGCCCTGTCTGGGGTCTTGATCCCCTTTTCATCGGGTCTGCTGCTCATCGGCGCCTTGGGTCGAGGTCGTTGCGGAGTCCGCGGAGTCTTGATCCCCTTTTCATCGGGTCTGCTGCTCATCCTATCCCAAGCAGAGCATGCGCGGCCTCGCCTGCCGTCTTGATCCCCTTTTCATCGGGTCTGCTGCTCATCGGCAGCGGAGTGATGACCATGCCCACCTTCAGTCTTGATCCCCTTTTCATCGGGTCTGCTGCTCATCGTTGTCGATCCACCAATTCGTGGACAATGGCTGGGGTCTTGATCCCCTTTTCATCGGGTCTGCTGCTCATCTCCGCGCCATCGCACGCGGTGACCACAAGCGTCTTGATCCCCTTTTCATCGGGTCTGCTGCTCATCGCTCGCCGCGGACATGTTCGCTCTGTCCGGGTCTTGATCCCCTTTTCATCGGGTCTGCTGCTCATCCGTACGTGGAAACTTTCTCCGTACGACGCTTGGCGTCTTGATCCCCTTTTCATCGGGTCTGCTGCTCATCGGGGCAGGAGGCATAGGCCATGGCGCTACCGTGGTCTTGATCCCCTTTTCATCGGGTCTGCTGCTCATCGGTAGCGATTGAGGCATGGCGTAATCGCTGACGTCTTGATCCCCTTTTCATCGGGTCTGCTGCTCATCCACTTCCGAATCGGCATTGCGCCCAAGTGGGCGGTCTTGATCCCCTTTTCATCGGGTCTGCTGCTCATCCCCAACCGCGCCGACCACATTTCCCAGATCGCCTGGTCTTGATCCCCTTTTCATCGGGTCTGCTGCTCATCCTGGATGACGGCTTGCACCCTGTGCCTTGTCCGGCCGTCTTGATCCCCTTTTCATCGGGTCTGCTGCTCATCATCGGGGGCGACTGGTACATCTGGTCCGTTACGCGCGTCTTGATCCCCTTTTCATCGGGTCTGCTGCTCATCACCGCGGTCAAGACCGACATGATCGGCCTGGCCGAGTCTTGATCCCCTTTTCATCGGGTCTGCTGCTCATCAGACCCGCTCGCAGATGGACCTAGCCGGTGAGCGTCTTGATCCCCTTTTCATCGGGTCTGCTGCTCATCCGAAAGGGTCCCGGTCGCCCCGCCACGGGCAGGGGTCTTGATCCCCTTTTCATCGGGTCTGCTGCTCATCCTGACGTTGGTGATCGGTTTGCAAGCCCAGACCCGTCTTGATCCCCTTTTCATCGGGTCTGCTGCTCATCGGGTTCCAGTCCCGCTCTATTGTCCAGATGACAGGTCTTGATCCCCTTTTCATCGGGTCTGCTGCTCATCCTCTATCAGACCATCAACGCCCAGTACGTTGTGGTCTTGATCCCCTTTTCATCGGGTCTGCTGCTCATCACAACGGCGACGTCGAATGGTTTTGCGCTTCCGTTGTCTTGATCCCCTTTTCATCGGGTCTGCTGCTCATCGGTAATCCAATCACCATTTCAATCTGATCGAGGTCTTGATCCCCTTTTCATCGGGTCTGCTGCTCATCGACGGATGGCATCAACATGCCCCGACAAATCAGTCTTGATCCCCTTTTCATCGGGTCTGCTGCTCATCCATAGGCCATGCGCCACTACATTTCCGATTATGTCTTGATCCCCTTTTCATCGGGTCTGCTGCTCATCCGAGCTGATCCAAATCTCCATATACATCAACAGACTGGCGCCACCGTTGACGGAACCTGACGCACATGTCGAGTTGACCGGCACAGGCGGCACATGGACGCGATCTCTTCACAGCCTCATCCGTCATCTTGGAGCATTACCCTCCGGTTCTGTCCAGTGTCTGATCGGCGTATAGATACCGTCCGGCAGTATCGGGCGGCCAATGACATGGACCTGGAGGTTGACCGGAAGCGGATACAGCCTGACATCGTCGCGCGACGGATCGATGATGCGCGCGATGCGCGTGAGCGCGCCGCGGCATCCGGCCAGCGTGAAGTCGCCGAGGAACACGGAATATTGGACCGGCAGGCAGTCCTCCTTGAGGGCGTTCCGCAGCCGGGTCAACCGCCGCGCCATGCGGCGGATGCTGGGGTCGCTGACATCGTAGCAGACCAGGTAGCGCGTCCTCACGGCCGTCATTGCCTGCGATCCCACAGCCAGATTTCCAGGCGCCGCAGCCGGCGCGACGTCGCAGCGGCCACGGCCGGGCCGACTGCCTCGTAGGCCCGCGCCACGCGGCGTTGCCCGTCGCCTGCCCTGCGCCAGGCTCGCGGGTGGCGACGCCGATGCGCCAGCACCCGGGACAGCGCCGGCAGCAGCAGCCAGCCGGCAGCCCGGGCGCAGGCGCCGAACACATCGGCCTGCCGGTCTGGCGCCGGTGCTACCCAGGGCATGCCGACCCCGGCATCCTTCAGGAGCTGCACCATGTGCGCCGCGAGCAGCCCTTCCAGCCGCCGCAAGACGGCGGTCGCCCAGGGCTGATCCTCGCCGGCAGCCGCGAGGAAAGCGGCGCGCAGGAACGCCGGCCGCAGGTCGCGAGCAGGCATCATCCGTGGATGGCGCCGCAACAGATCAAGAATAGCCCGACGCTCTTCCGCACGGGCCCAATCGCCGAACGCACCGATGCTGCGCACATCGTTCTCGAAGGCTGCCAGCAGCCGGGAAAGGTTCACCGCCCGCTGTCGTGCCGGCACACAGTAGCCGACCGGATCGCCATCGGTGGAGACGAAGGTGACCGGCACGCCGAGCGTCAGGCACCGGGCCAGAGCCTCGGTCGACCACTCGGTGCCCTGGCGGCTCGTGATTCGCGATACCAGGCGCAGCGGCACGCGGGCGTCCAGCGGCGACAGGCTGGTCGCCACCCGCAGCGCCGGACCATCGAGGCAGACCTGACGCGCCTCGCCGCCGAGATAGAGTGGGCGAGTCATGGCCCATCACCGGCGGCGCTGCGTGCCAGCCGCGCAAGCCCGGCCGTGACATGGCGCAGGCGCCGCCGCTCGCGCACAGCGATCGCCTCGAACGCCTCGTAGTAGGCGGCGCGGCCCGTCTTGCCCAGCAGGCAGGCCCCCTCGACCATGCGGAAGTGGTCGCCGCGCAGCGTGCGGTCGCGAAACAGCGACCACACCAGCTCGTCGACCGCGGGACGGCACATCTCGACCAGATCGCAGCCCAGCGATTCGCGCCCGGCCAGCAGCGCATGCAGGAAGCCGATCTGCGGGTCGAGGCCTGCTGTCCACGCCGCCCTGACCGCCTCGCCATGCAGCAGGGTGTAGCCCAGCGACAGGCAGGCATTGACCGGGTCGCGGGGCGGGCGCCGGTTGCGCCCAATGAATCCAAGCGAGTCCGGGAACAGCGTCATGTAGGCCCGGAAAAAGGACGCGGCCGCGGCACCTTCGCTGCCGCGCAATGCCTCCAACGCCGTCACGGCGGGCAGGCGCGCCAGGATCCCGTCGATCTCCGCCAGGGCATCGAACATGGGCTTGCGCAAGTCCGGCCGCTGCTGCATCGCGAGCGCGATCAGCCGCCGGTGCCCCGTGACCTTGGCGTGGACGGCGTGCCGCGCGAGGTCGACCACCCGCTGGCTTCGTGCGGCCAGGCGCATCTGTCCAAAGCGGACGGACGCGTCGCCATGCGGGCAGCCAAGCAGGTGGGCGCGGGGAGCGCCCGTCCTGCCGCCCAGGACGAAAAGCCCGATCCCGCGCTCGCCCAACTCCGCCAGAAGCCGGACGCTGACGGTGCCGGCACGCCGCAGCACCACCCGGTCGGCGCCCGCCAGCGGCAGGCCGGCGACCCGCTCACCATCGAGCCGCACGACCAGGGCGCCATGGTCGACATCGAGATGCGGTTCCTTGCGGTCAATGTAGATGGCGGGCATCGCGGCCTCGTCATCCGACATAGAAGAAGGGCTCGTCCCGCGGCTTCACCGCGATGCCGAGCGCATGCACGCCCATGCGTGGATCGAGCCGCAGGATGAAGACCGAGTCCTCGCGTGGTTCAACCAGCGACCCGAGCACCCGGCGCAGCCCGGCCAGCTCGCCCGGCGACAGGAAGCACTCGTGGACCGATTTCTGGCCGCCGGTCGAGTATTCCTTGACGGCGTCGTGAACGCGGGCCAGCCGGGCCGGCTCGGCGATATCGTAGCTGACGATGTGAAGAGGGCGGGATCTGGACATGCCGGCAGCAAAGCACCGCTTCGCGGCCGCGGGGATCGTCACAAGCTTGTCAAGCACCGGCGAAATCGAGGAAGCGCACCGTTTCCTGGTCGCGCCGGAAGGCCGCGTCATCAGCGTGATCGTGGCGCAGCAGATCCTCCAAGGTTTCGAGCAGCCGACGCCAGGCGCCATGGTCGCGCAATGCCTGGGCGGTGAAGCCGTGATTCAGCACACTGAGGTTCCGCGACCTCACACCCAGAGCCTCGCTGTTGCCCAGCTGCAGCAAACGCTGGGCCAGCGGATCCTTCTTCTGCTTGAGCAGGCTTGCGGCGGCCTCACGGGCCAGGCTCACTGTCCCGCCGCGGCTCTCCGATATATCGCGCCGCCGTTGGCGCAAGGCAATGACGTCGGGATCGTCGGCCGGCACCCGGCTGCTGTCGATGCCGAGGTCGAACAGGCGCGCCTGGCCGACCAGCTCGAGGACCCGATACGCCCGCACCAGCGCATCCTCGAACTGGCCATGGCGCACCCGGCGGCCGGCATTTGCCAGCAGGTCGATGCTGAGCAGCCGCAGCCATCGCGCCATCGCCGCGGAATCGGCCTGATCCGGCTGGTCCGCCAGCGTTCGTATCCATGCCCGCACGGAGGGCGGCGGCACCAGCAGCTTCCAGGCCGCCGGCAGCGCGTCGGTATCGATGGCCAGGTCGCGCACCGCCTCGGCCCTGTAGTCGAGGCGATCCCAGGCCGCGAAGGCCCGCGCCATCGCCCGCATGGCCCGCAGGGCACCGATTTCCGACGCCTCGATCAACCCGACGGCGAGGGGCGCATCGGGGTCGGGCAGCAGGTCGGCGGCCGCCGTGAAAGCCCCTTGCCGCATCAGGCCGCAGGCCAGATCGACGCGACGCCGGTCCGCGACCTTGCTCGCGGGGACCTCGCGAATGATCTCGGCGCCCGGGACGACGGACCCGACACTGCTGCGCTCGCCGGTGATGTAGCGCAGCCGCGGCAGCTCGTGCCGCATGGCCGCGAGCACGAGGGCGGCGCTCATCGCCTTGGTGCCGCGCGTGAAGTCGACCAGGATGTCCTGAGGCGCGCACCCGCCGCGCCGCAGCGTCTCGATCACCGCGTCGAAGTGCCGGAAGCAGGCGTCGGCATCGTCCTCGAGGCCCGCCTGCGGCAGCGGGCGGATGTCGTAACAGCGGGCCGGGTCGAGCGCTGCGGCGTTCGCCGCGGTCAACGTCGAGGTCAGCAGAACGACCGTGTCCCATTCGCCTGTCTCGATGGATTTCCGCAGCGGCGCCAGGAGCGATCCCTCCAGGTTGTTGCGATCGCCGGTGCCGACGGTGAGAACCAGTGCCCGTCCCATCGTCAGTCCTCGACCTTCAATCGGTGGCGTGAAACCCACTCGGTATCGCGGGTGTCGAGCCAGCGAACAAGGACTTCGCTGCCCTTGTCATCCAGCACCTCGACGGCCTCGCCGTCGACCGTGGCGCGCCGGGATGTCCGTGCCGACACACCTGGTCGCCGGCCGGCGGCGGGCGCCGCCGCCCTGGCAAGCCCGGCCGCGAACGTCCGAGCGGCGTCTTCGCCATCGAACAGGGCGAGCCAGCCAAAGCCCCAAGGTTCGTGCTCGCTGCCGACCACGGCCCGTGTCCCCCCCTCGTCCATGTCCTGCCGGTTCTGCGGTGACCATCCGCGACGCAACCCGTCAATGGAAGCGCTCTCGAAATGACTGAACCGCCCCACGCGCAACAGGATCGGGTACCGCGACGGGCGGCCGGAAGGCAGGTCGCGCACGGGCGCTCGCGCGTAGAAGCGTTGCTTCTCCGCCGCCCAGCGCCCGCGGAAAAAGCCGTCGACGGCGTCGAGGAGCTCATTGACGGCGATCGGCGATCCGGGCGCCTTGTGTCCATCCCTGCGCGCCGCCCGCACGGCCTGGTCGACGTCAACCCGCAATTCCAGTGGGAACATCGTCCCCGCCCGCAGCGCTTCGAAATGCATCTGCATGTCGTTCGACCTGCCGTCGCGGCGGCGGTTCTTCACGTGCTCGATCCGCGTCGCCTCGGGCGGCAGCAGCGTATCGGCCACCCGGATGAAGCGGAACGGGTCGGCGTCGGTCTCCAGCCTCCCCCCGGCCCCAAGCAGCTCCGCCTGGATCTGGTCGGAGACGCGCCCCCACCGTCCACCCCTGACGTCGGCGCGCGCGGCGATCTGCCGAAGCGCCGGCAACCGGCTGCTGGCGCGCGCGCTCAGCAGCGCCGTGCGGATGGCCCCCTTCACCGCGCTGCCGGGCAGGAACGGCCGGCCGCCGCTGCGGATGAAGGCATGGATGCGGCCTGCCCGGAGCGGGTTGGCGACGGCATCGCCTATCTCGCGGACGGAGTCGGGCGACACCTCGATCCGGTCGAGGACGTGCCGGTCGCCGACCACGTTGTGAAGGAGCTGCTGCGCCTGCTTCAGCTCGCCGTTGTCCACGGCCTGGCGGAAACGGACCTGATCCTTCGCTGTGAGGCTGGCGGCCACCACGGCGGGCTCGAACCGTTCCAGGCGGGTGCCGCGAAGCCGGAAGGCTTCGGGGGTCCAGGTCGAACCATCGCCGACATGGACCGGCACCATGGCCACCGCATGCAAGGGGAGGAGGGTCACTGCAGGGCCTCCGTGAAGCGCACGGCGACGTGGCGCGCGTCGTGACGGATGCTGCCGTCTTCCTCGTGCACGTCGCGCAGCAGGATACCGAACGGCTCGTCACCCTCGGCGGCGAACGTCGCGCCCGGACGCGCCAACAGGATCGGCCGCTTCCACGGCCGGCGGCCGCGCCGCGCCATGCCCTCGCCGATCTTCCCGAAATGCGTGACGAGCCGGTAGCGCGGCGACCGCATCCCGTCCGTGATCACGCCGTGCGACAGGCTGAGCCAACGATTGCCGGTCGGGCTGTCCAGCATTGCATCGCGCCTGACATCGGCGACGTCGAAGCGGCCGCGCCCCCAGGTAGCGTCGCGCCCGTAACCCATCTCGCCCACGCTCTGGAACAGATTTCTGACCGCATCGGCAGACGCCGGCGTGCGCACATAGACGTCGCGCAACCCGCCGTCCGCCTCGTCGGCAAAGCGCCAGTCCTCGCCGACGAAGAACAGGCCGCCCTCCTTGGGGGTGGTTCCCGTTCGCCGGTCGATGCGGTTGTGAGCAACGCGCACATCGGCCAGCGACGACGACGACGGCTCAATGGCAAGCCGCGGCACCAGGGCATTCTCGTTCAGCCCGTTGCGGATCGCCTGGAAATCCTCGACCTTGACCCAGGGCCGCCGCGCCTGGCTTTTGCGCGCGGCGGCCGCGTCGGCGACGGCGCTGGGCGATGCGCCGGTCGGCATCGGGGTCCGCAACGCCGGCGAGAGAAGGGGCCGCGGCAGCAGCCCGGCCGGGAAGCCGTCCGAAACGACCCATGGCGTCTCGTTCTGGTCTTCCAGGAAGCGCTGCAGCCGTGCGTCGCCCTCGCGCTCCAGCACGGCCCAGCACAAATGACCGAACAGCGTGCCCGACGTAAGCGGTGTGCCCAGCGGCGCGCGCAGGCGCAGACGCACGCGATACAGCGGCGGAGGCATCACGCGGCCTTGAGCGTGACGAGGCGCGGCGCCTGGTGCGGATCGAAGCGCTCGACGCGGAAGCGGTTGTCGATGGCGTGCTGCTTACCATCAAGGTCGCGGTACTGCAGGCCTTCGAAGCGGACGCGGCCGTAGCCGCGCGACCCGGAGCCGCCGAGCGCGTCCTGCTCCAGCAGCGAAAGACCGGCCAGCAGCCAGTTGAGGCACTCTTCGTCACGAGCGCCGCCATCGCCGGTGTCGTACACGCGGAAGACAAGGTCGAGGTCGAACTTCGCCCCGGCCGGCACGCGCTCGGTCTGGCGCGGCCCGATCCGGTCATGGGCCTTGCCGGCGATACGGTCGATGACCACCTCCGTCTTCTCCTCGGTCAGGGGCAGTCCGCGGTCGGTGGCGTGCTGCCGCCATTCGCCGTCGAGCATGGCATCGCGTACCAGCAGGCGGGTGGGCCCGCCCTTCCACACTTCCTTGCCGATCGGCGAACCGAAGATGCGCAGGATCGGGTCCGCTTCGTCGGCCGTGGCGTTCTCGCTGCGTTCGTTGGCGCCCCACGGCTGGCCGTCCTGACGGATCTTGTCGAACGCCCATTCCAGCAGGAAGCGCAGCCTTCCCTTGATGCTGGAGCCGGGAATGTACGGTTCCTGGGTGTGCGGGTGCTTGATCACCGGATTGTCGATGCCACCAATCTCGATGACATCCTTTCCCGCACCGATATGCAGGCCGGATAGAAGAAGGATCTTGCCCGTGATCGCGGCACGTCCGAGCAAGGCGAGGTCGGTCATGGTCAGTTCCCGGGTCGCTTGGTTTCGTAGAACTTGTGGTAGGCGATGACCGCTTCGAACACGCGCCGAAACGCCTCGTAGCTCGTCCGGTCCGTGACGGCAGCAGCATGGCTGACGAAGAACTTCAAGAGTTCCCGCGGAATCTGCTTGCGGCCGCTCGCATAGGCCGCCTTGGCCTTCAGCAAAGCCATCTGCGTGCAGATTGCCTCGTCAGAGATGCCTGATCGTCGGCCGATCGCCAGCACATCGCCGTAGAAGCGGCGGATCTGGCTGGCAGGCGTCGCCGCGATGCTCTGTGCGAGCTCTTCCGCCTGCTCGCCAACCAGCGCCGCATTGGGCCGGCGTCGGTCCGCGTCGACGAAGTACCTGATGTCGTCCGGCTTCGGCATCGTCACCGTCTCGCCGCCGCCCGGACCACCGGGACCGCGCGGCCCCGAGCCGCCGCGCGGTCCATGATTCTGCGGCTGCCTGTCATACGGTCCCACCATGCGTGTCTCCCTAGCGATTGCGATAGAGCGCGATGACCAGCGGCACGACCGCCGACGGCAATGCCTCGCCGCCGCCGGCCATAAGGCCGCTGTCCATGAGCGAGTCGAAGTACCGCAGCTCGCCCTCGTTATCGCGCCCCGGAAACTGGCGGCGCAGATGATAGGCCCAGCGCGCGCGCCAGTCGGCGGCGCGCAGCGAGAGCACCTCGCCCTGCGCGGCTGCCTTCTCCCGGGAAAACGAAAGGCATCGATAGAGGAAAGCCGTGCTGACCGTGTTGCCACGGATACGCGTGCTGACCTGGTCGGCGACCGCGATCGACCGCGCGAGGGCCGGCCATGTGAGAGGCAGCTCGTCGATCAGGGACACCTTGTTGCGGCCGCCGTCCTTGGCCTGGTCGAGCCGCCCCTCCGCCCGCGCGACGGCGCGGGGCAGCGGCTCGGAGACGCCGCACAGCTCGATCGCCGCCGAGAGCGTGACGCTCGGATTGGCACCGACATGCGCCCTGAACGCCACCTCCAGCGCGGCTGCGAGCGTCACGATCCTGTTCCACGGGCCGATCAGCAGCAGGTCGTCGCCGCCGGCGTAGACCGTATAGGTATCGGGAAACTCCCGGCGCAGCAGGTCCGGCAGCACGACCGTGAAGAAGGCGTCCATCATGCGGGACAGGGTTGCAAGGCGGCCGAGGCTCAGGCCGCTGCCAAGGCCGACCGAAAAGACCTGCCCGAGGCGATCGACATCCGCCTTCAGCACCCCCAGCATGGGGCGCCCGACGAGGGCGCCATCCTTGCCGTCAGCCTCGCGCGACAGCGCCGCGAGATGCTCGAAGGTCATCATGTCGCCTGTGTCCAGGTCGCGCGCGTCAGGGCTCAGATCGGCAAAGCGCCGATCCTGGGCATCGTTCTCCGCCAGCCGAGGCACATAGTTCGCGACGAACCGGCGCGCCGCCGGACGGGTGCTCGCGTTCCCGGCCTCAGCAGGATCGGCGACCCGCCAGCCGCTGACCACGCGGCGCCACGCTTCGACATCGCCAGCCGGCAGAGAGTCCTCGAGGAGGGCGAGGGTCAGATCCCCGGGCACGCTGATCTGGCGCAGCACCTTGCCTTCCGGCAACGGACGATGGCACCACAGGACCGTGTGCGTCCTGGGCAACGCCCGGCCGATCTCGTACTCGTCCGAGCAGGCTTCGCAGCGCACGACGTCGTCGACCACGCGCGAGGCCGGGCGGACGCCACAGGCCGGGCAGGCACCGTCGGCGCCATAGGTGACGGCGAGCGTGCCCATCGCCTGGGTCGACAAGGCTCGATGCTTGGCATCCTCCGCGACACGCTGCGCTTCAGCCCAGGTGGCGCCGAAGCGATCCTGCAGCAGATCGTGGCCGCAGAACGCCGGCCCGAGGCCGAGGTTCAACACAAGGTCGCCGTAGTAGCGCGCACGCAGCCATGAATCGAGCGACCGACGGATGTCGGCGACGGCGGATTCGGTTTCCGCCAGAGCCGGGACCAGCAGCACGAAGCGCCCGCCGGCGGCCATCAGCTCGCAGTAGGGCGGCAGGCCAAGCTTGCGCCGACACAGCAGGGAAGCCGTCTCGACCAGCGCACCCATCAGGAAGGAGCGGGCCCGCAGGATGCGGGCGCTGCCCTTGACCTGCTGCGCCGCAAGGCGGAACAGCGTCGACTGGATCCCCGAAAGATCGCCGGTCAGGAAGCGAAACTTGCGGCGCGCGCGGTCCTGGATGGCGGCGGCGTCGTGCAACTCGCCGTGCGCCTCGTGGAAGCGGTGCAGGCAGCTGGCGATCGCAGCCACCGACTTGTTGTGGTCGTGCAGCGGCACGTCGGGCTGGTCGATTGTCGAGGACGGGATCGCCCAGGTGAAACGCTCCGACAACGACAGCAGACCCGCGTGGAACAACTCCGGGTCGGGCTCGGCACGGCAAAGCTCGACGAAGGCATCGAAGAATTTCGGCCAAGCCTCGGCGTAGGCCGCCTTCTGCACCTCGCCAGCGATTGGCTCCGGCGCCAGCGTCGCCGGGCCAAGCTCCGCAACCTTGTGGTTCAGCCTCCGCCTGTCCGGCGGATCGCCGCGCCCGAGGTCGATGCCGGCGAAGATGCTGCGCAGCGGCGTGCGCCGGAAGCCGTCCCGCCGCAGCGCCGGCCTGCCGACAGCCCCGCCATCCTCCTCCTCGGCGGCTTCGTCCTTCTTCTTGCGATCCATGCCGGCCGACAGCCGGTCGGCCTCGGCCGAGAGCCAATGGAGCGACGTCGCCGGGTTGTGATGGTAGACCGCGGCATCGCGCACACGGTTGGCGTTGATGCCAGCCGGAAAGGCGACACCGCGCTGCTCGAGGGCATGGAAGAAGGCGTCGGCCCACAGCGCGTGCCAGTGCGTCGAGCGGCCCTTGAAGCCAGGCAGCACCACGGATGCGCGGCTGCGCACCTGCTCCGGCAGGGCGTCGTAGCCATCATGGGCACGCTGCATGAACTTGCCGATGTCCTCGAGAAATGCACCGAGGGCCACTTCGTTCAGGTTCGGGGTATCACTCGGCGCCATGATTGGATCACTTCGACAAGGCAGATTCGATCACGATATCGGTCAGGGTGTCAGACAGTCCATACCGCGATGCTGGCCGGCGCCCCGACCGGACGATGCGGTATGGCGCGGCGGCATAGCCCAGCGCATCAACCACAAGCTTGTTGACGCGCGAGACGCGCTCCTCGAGCCAGTCCTTGTCGATGCCGTCGGCGAGCGCCCGCCGGACGCGCCCGGACTGGCGGCGCGCCGCGGCCGGGAGGGAATCGAAATTGTCAAGAAACTCGGCGACCGGGACATTCTGCGGATACACGATCGCGCCCTGCGCCGGCGCCCGCTGGCGCCGCCGCGCCAGCCACAGATAGAAGGCGAAATCCACCGGCGGCAGCCGGAGCACGCGGCCAGCGCAAACCAGCTCCAGCCTGGCGGGCACGATGCGCACCGCGTGTGGGCCCAGCGCTGCCTGCGCTTCCGCGACCGTCTCGGCAAAGCCGCGGCCGCCGTCGAGCAGCAGGCGCGGCAGCCCCGCGCGCAGGCGCAGGAACGGGATGTCGGTGAGAACCACCCGCGCATCGTCCGTGCAGATCGGCCGGTTGTCGCGTGGCGCGATCAGGACGCGCGGCCTGGCCGGTGGGAAGAAGAATTCGGGATGGTTCTCGAAGGGCGACGCGACCAGGACATGCGTGAGGCGGTCCTGCGGGCGGCCATAGAGCGACAGGGCATAGCCCAGCAGGAAGCCCATGGTCTTGCGGCCACCGGCAATCGATGCGCAGATCGCCGAATCCCGCCGGGCCGTCTCGGCCCTGACGATCTCGACGATGCGGTCCGCCGCGACCATCGAGTCTTCCGCGGATGTGATGTCCACGAGCGGGGTGCCGGACGCGCCATCGAGCACATCGATCCGGGTCGCCTTCGTGACCTTCAGAACCTGCCGGCAATGCTGCCGTGCGAAGCTGCCAAAGGCACCGGAACGGCTGTCCAGAAGCTGCAGGCGGATTCGCTCCGCCCCATCCATCGTCGTTATCAGCCGGATGTGGGTCGGGATGAAGGGCGGGTCGGTGCGCTTCACCAGAGCGAACAGCGTCTCGGTCACGATCTGGGGGGTCAGTCCGACGACGGCCAACAACAGGCGCCTGGGATACGCGGCAGGCTCGCTGGTCATGCATGCCCGGCTGCAGCGACGCGGTACTGGCCCAGACCCATGCTCGCGCTCTTGCCGGCCCCGACCCATTGGCCTATCGACAGCCAAGGGAAGAGCTCGGCCGCGCCCTCGGCCAGATCGACCGTGCAGCTTCCTACGATTCCGCCCATCTTCATGCGCGTGCCCTGGCGAGCCGAATAGCGCTGCCAATCACGCCACTCGACCTGCCGGTCACGAATCCGGCTCGCCATCGCCAGCATCTTCACGCGAACATAGTCGATGTCGAGGGGAGCACCAGCGTGGAAGGCAGCGAGGGCCGATACGCGCCGCACGGCCGCACCGATGATATGAGATGCTTCCAGGCGGTCCGGGGTTATCAGGTCGCCATCGATCTTGAGACGCAGCGGTGTGCGCAGCTCAACCCTGATCGTCCGTTGCGGCGGCTCCGGATCGGGGCTGACCGGAGAGACCGCGCGACAGCAGTCCGCGCCCGCGAACACGACTTCGGACAAATCGCCGCCGATCGTCCGTTCGTGCAAGACCTCCCGCAGCTCGAGCCGTGCCCTGCCGGGCCCGATACCGCCAAGACCGGCCTCAGCCATGGCGCGGATGACATAGGCTAGGCCGAAGTTACCCCTGACAGAGTCAGGTAAGTATTTGGCTTTGTTGAAAAAAGCGGCGATTTTGCGTCCAGTATGTAGGCATGTAAATGGTGTTTTTGAGTAGCAATTATGGATATATTGTGCTACGG
>NZ_VDUZ01000003.1 GCF_008039615.1 Vineibacter terrae
CCGTAGCACAATATATCCATAATTGCTACTCAAAAACACCATTTACATGCCTACATACTGGACGCAAAATCGCCGCTTTTTTCAACAAAGCCAAATACTTACCTGACTCTGTCAGGGGTAACTTCGGTTTAGCGAGGCGGACCGGCAATGGCTTCCCAGATTCCTTCCCGCCAGGCGCGCCGCGAGCATGGCAAGGCGCTGCGCAAGGCCTGCCCGCGCGCCTCGCATGCCGAGCCCGGATCCGACCTGCAGGGCCGCGACCCCGTGGCCCTGATCGAGGCCTCCAATGTCGGCCGGCTGCCGCACCTGCTTGCGATCCGCCATGAGCGCATGGCGGAATCGGCCTTCGCCTTCTTCCGCGGCACGGCGCTGATCCAGGCCCACGACCTTGCGCGCACGCCGTCATCCGGCATCACCGTCCAGGCGTGCGGCGATTGCCACCTGCTGAACTTCGGCGGTTTCGCCACGCCCGAGCGGGCCCTGGTCTTCGACGTCAACGACTTCGACGAGACCTTCGCTGCGCCCTGGGAGTGGGACCTCAAGCGCCTGGCGACCAGCTTCGTGCTCGCCGCCCGCTGGCGCGCGCTGGGCAGCGCCGACGCCGCCGCGGCAGCCTTTCGTGCCGTCGAGGCCTACAAGGATGCGCAGCTCCGCTATGCCGGCATGAAGACGATGGAGATCTGGTACGACCACTTGCCCCTCGACGCGCTGCGTGCGGCGCTGCAGGACGACGCCGTCGGCGCCCGGCAGCTCGACGCGTTGATCGACAAGGCGCGCCACCAGACATGCGAGCAGATCTACCACAAGCTGACCCGGCCGGTGGACGGCGTGCCGCGCATCGTCGATCAGCCGCCGCTGCTCTTTCACGGCACCGGCGACGAGCAGGAGACCCGCGAGCTGGCGGCGCCGTTCCTGAAGGCCTATCGCGACTCCTTGTCCAGCGACCGGCGGGCGCTGTTCGACCGCTGGGTTCTGGTCGATGCCGCCCACAAGGTCGTGGGCGTCGGCAGCGTCGGCACGCGATGCCTGATCGCGCTCCTGATGGCCGATGCGGACGATCCGCTGTTCCTGCAGGTCAAGGAGGCGCGCGCCTCGGTGCTGGAAGGCTTCGCGGGTCCGTCGCCCTGGGCCAGCAACGGCGAGCGGGTCGTCACCGGCCAGCGCCTGATGCAGGCGGCCAGCGACATCTTCCTGGGCTGGGCGCGCGATGGCGATGGCCGCGATTTCTACATCCGCCAGCTGCGCGACATGAAGACGGCTGCCGACATCACCCGCATGAACGGCCGGCTGCTGAAGCTCTACGCCGATCTTTGCGGCCGTTGCCTGGCGCGGGCCCACGCCAAGGCCGGCGATGCGGCCGCGATCGCCGGCTATCTCGGCAGCGGCGATGCCATGGGCGATGCCGTCAGCCGCTACGCCGTGCGCTATGCCGACCAGGTCGAGCGCGACCACGCGCTGTTCCTGCGCGCCGTGCGCGGCGGCCGCCTGCCGATCCGTCCGGCCGACGAGACCTTGGTGCGCTGAAACGCCCAATACACCTGTCATCCCGAGCGCAGCGAGGGATCTCCTGCGAGGGACGCACGGTGCGCCATTGGCGGGAGATCCCTCGCTGCGCTCGGGATGACGGTCACGACTCGCCTTTTACCGATAGCCGGTATCAGCGCTTCGCCAGCTTGTCGCGCTCGGCCAGGATCGCGCGGTCGATCACCGCGAACAGATGCGAGTCGGGTGACAGCGTGCAGCCGCCGCGCACCAGCATGGCAAGCTGGCCGCCTTGATCGCCTTCCGGCAGGCGCACGCCGCGGTGGCGTGCCGCGTGCTCGCCCAGGAAGATCGCGAGCGAACGGCGCTGTGGCGGCTGCATCGCCTGGGCCTCGCGGCAGGAGATGTAGGCGGCATCGTCGAAGCGCCAGGTCTGTGCGTGCGCTGCGCTGAGGTTCGTCATGGCAGCGCAGGCCGCGATGCACAGCGCGCGAAAGACTAGGGGCATGGTATGATCTCCTGTTGGCAGCGGCTGGCGTTCACTTGCCGGCCGCGCTGCCGGCCACATATCCGAGGCCGCCGCCGATCAGGCCGGCGCCGAGAACCTCGCCAAAGCTGCCGCCGGCCACCAGGCCGATGCCACTGCCAACCGCGCCACCGACCACCGCGCCCTTCTGGCCGGACGACATGTTCTCGCAACCGCCGCTCAGGAAGGCAGCGGCGAGCGCGAATGCTGCAAGCATGCGGACCATGATTGTCTCCCTCACTACGGCTGTCATAGGCCGCGGCCAGTGCAGCCCGCTATCCGAAAGCCGAACATGTCACGTCGGCGGTGCGACCACGGCATAGACGATCTGGTTGCCCTGGAAGCGCGGCGCGTACCATGTCGTGCCGCAGAGCTGATACGTGATGCCGCCGACCGCGACGGCGCGGCAATCGGCCGGCAGCGCCGAAATGAGCGTGCCGACAGCCAAGGCGGTGGTCGCGGCGGCGGCTGCCGTCGCCCATGGAGCGTAGTCGTCGTACCAGGGATACGGCGCCGGCCAGTATCCGGGGTAGATCGGTGGCGGCGGCGGTGGCGGTCCGGGCGGGTGGGGGCCCGGTCCGGGGCCAGGCGGGCCCGGCGGATGCGGGCCAGGGCCTGGACCGGGTGGGCCGGGCGGATGCGGCCCGGGACCCGGACCGGGACCCGGCTTGGGTCCCGGCCCGGGTTTCGGCTCGGGGCCGGGTGGCCGCGGCGGGGGACCAGGTGGCCGCGGTCCCGGCTCCGGCGGCCGTGGCCGAGGCTGGAACTGTCCGAACTCGCGCGGTCCGTTGAAGTGAGGGCCGACGTTGAAGTGGGCCATGCGCCCGCCGCCGAAGCCGGGCCGTGCGTCGGCCGGCTGCAGCGCGGTCATGCCCCAGATGCCGGTGAAGAGCGTCGCCAGCGCGATGGCGGGGAGGGGGCGCTTCATTTCGGCGTCCCCTTCGTCGCCGGGCCTTTGGGCGCCGGGGCTGCGGGGCCGCGTGTCGGCGCGACCGGCTGGAACTCGATGCGCCTGGCGTCGGCGGCCGGCGCGTGCACGAAGACGTCGTCGGCGACGTCGGCCTTCTCGGTCCAGGTCAGGATCGCCTCATAGCGCGGCCGCGCCCGATCCGACGTGTTGACGATCGACAGCTTCAGCGGCAGCGGCGCATCGCCGGCGCGGATCCATATCTCCCAGTCATGCCCCGGGCCGCGGAATGCCCAATGATCGCACTCGATGCCGCCGATGCGGGCCTTGCCGACCCGGAAGCCTTCGCGCACGCGGCGATGCGGCGCGTCGGGCGTGCCCCAGTCGAACAGGTCGGCCAGCGGCATCTCGACCCCGAACGTCTGCGCCGCCCATGCCAGCGTCTCCTTGATCGTGGGCTTGGCGTCGACCTGGGCGTAGTAGCTTTCCTTGGGCGCGGTGACGGTCAGCGTCTTGCCGTCATACTGGAAGACGCGGTCGAGCACGTCGGTGGCGAGGTCGACCCGCAGCCTGTCGGGCCGCCGCACGCGATGGCGCACGGTGCCGCCGATCTGGATCTTCTGGTCGTTGTCCAGCACGTAGTCGAACGCGATCACCGACGTGATCTCGAACGATTGCAGCGTCAGCAGATGCTCGCCCAGCCGTTTGAGCGCCTCGACCGAGGCTGGTTCCAGTGTCGGCGCCGCTGGTGCGCTCGGGGCCGCTTTCGGCTTGGGCGCCTGGGCCAGGACGGCATCCGGTGCCGCCGCGAGGCCGGCGGCCAGCACCAGGATTGCGAGCTGCAGCCGTCGGGCCCTGTCGGAATGCCAGCGTCGCACGCAACTCCCCCTGGACCACGCGATGCGACCAGCAACCATGGAACCGAACGGGGCGGCTATCCGAAAACCGAACGTGAGCCATGAAACGCATCGCACCGTGACGGGTTCGGCTTTCGGATAGGCGCGCTGCATGGTTGTCGCTACCACTATCCGCTGATGATGGAGGTTGTCATGCGACAGACATATGCGTTGTTGGCCGTCGCGGCTGCTTTGCTGACAGGCACCGCCGCGGCGCAGCAGCCGGCGACGTTCCGGCTCACCAAGAGCCCATCCAATACCGGTGTCTGCAATGGGCTGGACGCCGCGATGTCGCGCGAGCACACGGTGACGCCGGCCGGCGACAAAGCGGTCCTGAAGTTCCCTGGCGGCAATGACGAGGACATGAAGCAGGTGACGCCGGGCACCTATCGCACCGAGCTGGAGCTGGGGCGCGTGAAGGTCGAGTTTGTCGCCGATCTGTCGAAGACGCCGAAGACCCTCGTGGTGCGCGAGCCGCGCGAGGGCTGCCGCTGGACCGGCGAGGCGCCGTAGGGAACTTGCGGTTGCGTGAGCCGAGATCGGCGATCGCACCCTCGTTCGGCTTTCGGATAGTCGCCGCGGACATATGTGCTTAGCTGGCCGCCTCGACCGATGGAGGCCATGCGATGTCCGCCGATACCTCGACGCTTTCCGGGCCGCTGCTGCTGCACGGGCTGGCGCGCAACTGGTGGCTGTTCCTGATCCGCGGCATCGCGGCCATCATCTTCGGCGTGCTGGCCTTTGCATGGCCGGGGCTCACGCTCGTAACCCTGGTGCTGTTCTATGGTGCCTTCATGCTCGTCGACGGCATCTCGGCGCTGGTGGCTGCCATCACCGGCCGGGTGTCGATGGCGCCGCGCTGGTGGCTGGCCATCGTCGGGCTCCTGGGCATCGCTGCCGGCGTCCTGACATTCCTGTGGCCGGGCATGACGGCGCTGCTGATCCTGCTGTTCATCGCCGGCTGGTCGATCGCGACCGGTGTGTTCCAGATCATCGGCGCGATCCGCCTGCGCAAGGAGATCGACAACGAGTGGCTGCTGATCCTGAGCGGCGTGCTGTCCGTGCTGGTCGGCATCGTGCTGTTCGTCATGCCCGGCGCCGGCGCCTTGGCGCTGATCTGGCTGATCGCCGCCTTTGCCATCGTGCACGGCGTGATCACCATCGCGTTCTCGTTGCGCTTGCGCCGACACAAGGCGTGAGCGCCGGCGCGCTTTGTCATGTCCGCTGCGAGTTCGGCTTTCGGCTAGATGAACTGCTGCAGCATCTCCTAAGAGGGAGCATGCGCGTGGAGGAACGGGCGTGAGCGTCATCGACGTGGTGCCGCCGACGGCGGCCGGCAGCGCCGTGTCCAGCGGCATGATCCGGATCGCCGGCGGCACGTTCCGCATGGGCTCGGATCGGCATTATCCGGAAGAGGCGCCGGTGCATCGCGTCACGGTGTCCGACTTCTGGATCGACCCGGCGCCGGTCACCAACCGTGCCTTCCGTGCCTTCGTGGAGGCCACCGGCCACGTCACCATGGCCGAGCAGCCGCCCGACCCGAAGGATTATCCCGGTGCCTTGCCCGAGATGATCAAGGCGGCCTCGCTGGTCTTCACGCCGCCGGACCATGCCGTGGATCTGCGTGACTGGAGCCAGTGGTGGTCCTTCACGGCGGGCGCCGACTGGCGGCACCCCGACGGCCCGCATAGCACGCTCGACGGGCTCGACGATCACCCGGTGGTGCATGTCGCCTACACCGATGCCGAGGCCTACGCGGCGTGGGCCGGCAAGGCCCTGCCGACCGAGGCGGAGTGGGAGTTCGCGGCCCGCGGCGGGCTGGAGGATGCCGAATTCGCGTGGGGCGACGAGTTCATGCCGCGCGGCAAGCGCATGGCCAACACATGGGAAGGCGAGTTCCCGCACAAGAACCGCAAGCGCGGCCGCGGCCGGCGGCGCACCACGCCGGTCGGCGCGTTCCCGGCCAACGGCTACGGCCTGTACGACATGATCGGCAATGTCTGGGAGTGGACCACAGACTGGTACACGCCGCGGCATGAAGCCGATGCGCCCAAGGCCTGCTGCATTCCCGAGAACCCGCGCGGTGGGCGCCAGGAGGAGAGCTACGACCCCCGCCTGCCCGCGGTCCGCATTCCCCGCAAGGTGCTGAAGGGCGGTTCGCACCTGTGCGCCCCCAACTACTGCCGCCGCTACCGGCCGGCAGCGCGGCATGCGCAGCCCGTGGACACGTCCATGAGCCATGTCGGCTTTCGCTGCGTCCTACGAGAAGGGAAAACTTCATGAGCGAACGTGATACATCCAAGGAGCCGGCGCGCGTCGCATCATCCGACGCGGCGAGCCTTCCGCGACGCAATCTGCTCTTGGGCGGCACGTCGATCATGACCGCGTCGGCGCTGGCCGCCGCCGCCATCGTGCCGACGGCGCGCGCCCAGCAGCCGCCGGCATCCGGACGCAAGCCCAACATCCTGGTCATCTTCGGCGACGACATCGGCATTCCGCAGATCAGCGCCTACACGATGGGGCTGATGGGCTACCGCACGCCCAATATCGACCGCATCGCCAGCGAAGGCGCGATCTTCACCGACGCCTATGGCCAGCAGAGCTGCACCGCCGGGCGCGCCTCGTTCATCCTGGGGCAGGAGCCGTTCCGCACCGGCCTGCTGACCATCGGCATGCCGGGTGATCCGCACGGCATCCAGGACTGGATGCCGACGATCGCCGATGCGCTGAAGACGCAAGGCTATGCCACCGGCCAGTTCGGCAAGAACCACCTCGGCGATCGTGATGAGCACCTGCCGACCAAGCACGGCTTCGACGAGTTCTTCGGCAACCTCTATCACCTCAACGCCGAGGAGGAGCCCGAAGGATACTTCTATCCGAAGGATCCTGAGTTCAAGAAGAAGTACGGCCCGCGCGGCGTCATCAAGTCGACGGCCGACGGCAAGATCGAGGACACCGGGCCGCTGAACACCAAGCGCATGCCGACGGTGGACGAGGAGTTCCTCGGCGCCGCCAAGGATTTCATCGATCGCCAGGCGAAGGCCAACCGGCCCTTCTTCTGCTGGTTCAACTCCACGCGCATGCACGTCTTCACCCATCTCAAGCCGGAATCGATGGGCAAGACCGGCAAGGGCATCCATGCCGATGGCATGGCTGAGCACGATGCTATGGTCGGCGAGCTGCTGAAGCAGCTCGACGACCTGAAGATCGCCGACAACACGATCGTGCTCTACACGACCGACAACGGCGCCGAGCTGGCGCTGTGGCCGGACGGCGCCATGACCATGTTCCATGGCGAGAAGGGCACGACCTGGGAAGGCGGCCTGCGCATCCCGATGATGGTCCGGTGGCCCGGCGTGGTGAAGCCGGGCACGCAGTACAATGACATCATCTCGACGATGGACTGGTTCCCGACGTTCTGCGCCGCGGCCGGGATCCCCGACATCAAGGAGAAGATGAAGACCGGCTTCGCCGCCGGATCCAAGACCTTCAAGGTCCATCTCGATGGGTACAACTTCCTGCCCTACTTCAAGGGCGAGGCCAAGGCGGGACCGCGCGACGCGATGTACTACTTCGACCAGGGCGGCAACCTCAACGCCGTGCGCTGGAACGACTGGAAGGTGAGCTTCGCCGTCGCCTCCGAGGGCAACATCGCAACTGCGACGCGCGAGGTCACGTCCTGGGCCATGATCACCAATCTGCGCATGGATCCTTACGAGCGCGGCTTGAAGGAGGGCGGCAACGCCATGGACTTCTTCGCCCGACAGATCTGGCTGCTCGTGCCGATCCAGGCGAAGGTCAAGGAGTTCTTCGTCGACTTCGATCAGTTCCCCTACCAGGCGGGCAGCTCGCTCAACGCCGCCGGCATCAACTACGGCCTGCTGCAGCAGCAGGCGGCGCTGAAGCGGCTGAAGGACATGGAAGGGCTGCGGCCACGCTAGCGCTATCCTGACTGAATGAAGCCGGGTAGCCCGTAGGCTCGGCACAAGCAGTCATCCAGATCGTCGCGAGGGATCCAGGCACTGTTCCTGGATCCCTCGTTGCGTTTGGGTGACGGTCGGGGTGCCGTTGGAATTGGCCGCGGACCGTTCGGATTTCGGATAGCCGGGCCGAAGCTTGCCATTTGAGGATGCGGTTCCCGGCGATTGGCCGCCGGAAGCTTCTTCACGCCACGCATGGCGCCGTCGAAGAAAGGACCGCTTCATGGAAGCTTCGAAAGCATTCGCACCGGGCCTGGCTCGGGCCATGATCGAGGGCGGCCCCCCTCGAACTGATCCTGATCGTCGCGTCAGCCTGCTCGCCGGCACGACAATCGCCGCCGTGCTGGCCCTCGCGTGCACGGCCTTCGACGCGGCGCCTGCGCAGGCCCAGGCGCCGGCCAAGCCCAACATCCTCGTGATCTTCGGCGACGATGTCGGGCAGGCGAACCTCAGCGCCTACACGCACGGCGTGATGGGCTACAAGACGCCCAACATCGACCGCATCGCCACGGAAGGCATGCTGTTCACCGACTACTACGCGGAGAACAGCTGCACGGCGGGACGTTCGTCGTTCATCACCGGCCAGACGCCGCTGCGCACCGGCCTTTCCAAGGTCGGCATCCCTGGGGCGCCGGTCGGCCTGCAGAAGGGCGACATCACCATCGCGCAGGCGCTGAAGCCGCTCGGTTATGCCACCGGCCAGTTCGGCAAGAACCACCTGGGCGACAAGGACGAGTACCTGCCGACCGCCCATGGCTTCGATGAGTTCTTCGGCAACCTCTATCACCTCAATGCCGAGGAGGAGCCGGAGCGGCCATATTGGCTGAAGAACGATCCGGCGTTCGTCAAGGCCTACGCGCCGCGTGGCGTGATCAAGTCATCCGCCGACGGCAAGATCGAGGACTCCGGCCCGCTGACACGCAAGCGCATGGAGACCATCGACGACGAGACCACGGGTGCCGCGATCGACTTCATGACCCGCCAGGCACGCGCCAACCGGCCGTTCTTCACCTGGATGAACTTCACCCGCATGCACATCTTCACGCATGTGCGCGAGTCGATGCGCGGTCAGAGCGGCATGCCGGGCAACGAATACGCCGACGGCATGATCGAGATGGACATGAACGTCGGCAAGCTGCTGAAGACGCTCGAAGACCTTGGGATCGCCAACAACACGATCGTCATCTTCACCACCGACAACGGCCCGAATGCGTTCACCTGGCCGGACGCGGCGACGACGCCGTTCCGCTCGGAGAAGGACACGAACTGGGAGGGCGCGTTCCGCGTGCCGGCCATGATCCGCTGGCCAGGCCAGATCAAGCCGGGGGGAATCGCCAACGGCATCGTCTCCGGCCTCGACTGGTTCCCGACCTTGCTCGCTGCGGCGGGAGACACCGCGGTGAAGGACCGGCTGCTCAAGGGCTGGCAGCCGCAGGGCAACCCGACGACCTTCCGCAATCATCTGGATGGCTTCAACCAGCTCGACTACCTCATGGGCAAGACCGACAAAAGCGCGCGTGACGAGTTCTTCTACTTCAACGACGACGGCGATCTCGTCGCGATGCGCTTCGACAACTGGAAGTTCGTCTTCGAGAAGCAGGAGCAGCCTGGCCAGTTTGACGTCTGGGCACATCCCTTCACCCGTCTGCGGGTGCCCAAGATGTTCAACCTGCGCATGGACCCGTACGAGCACGCTGAGATCTCAGGCAGTGGCTACGATCAGTGGCGGGTGGAGAACGCGTATCTGTTCGCCAAGGCTGTGATGAGCTCGGCTGCCTTCCTGCAGACCTTCGTCGAGTACCCGCCGAGCCAGCGGCCGGCGAGCTTCAGCATCGACCAGATCCGCCGGCAGGTCGACAAGAAGATCGACGAGTCCTTCAAGAAGCGCGGCGTGGAGTAGGGCGGCCGTCTGACCCATATCGCTGACCGCCTCATCGTGGGGCGGTCAGCGTGTTCTCGGTCGTCCCGAGCGAAGCGAAGGACAGCCGGGAGCGCGCCACTCCAGTGGCGCACCGGCCCGGAGGGCCGGCTCTTGTCTTCGAGCCGACCATGATCCGGCGCTGCGCGCCGGTGCGCCACTGGAGTGGCGCGCTCCCGGCGAAGATTCAGCCCGATTTGCGGGCGAGAGTGACTGTACGATCATGTCCGGACCGGTAGGATCAACGCGAATGCCATCCCGCAAGCGTCCGGTTGGTGCGCCGCGCAAGGCGCCACGTGCGGAGACGGCTCCCGGCGGCGCGGCGGTCGAGGGCCGTGCGCTCGCCGCGCTGGCGCTGCTGCTGTTCCTGTCCGGCGCCGCGGCGCTGGTCTACCAGGTCCTCTGGATCAAGCAGCTTTCCCTTGTCGTCGGCGTCGATGTCCATGCCGTGGCGGCCGGCGTCAGCGCCTTCTTCGCCGGCCTCGCGCTCGGCGGCTTCGTGCTCGGGCGATGGGCCGACCGCGTGGCGCGGCCGTTGTTCTTCTACGCCGTGCTGGAGGCCGGTGTCGCCGTGCTCGGCGTGGCGACGACGCTGGGCCTGGCCCACGCCGCGCCGCTGTTCGCCACCCTCGAGGCGCATGGCGGGCTGCTGGCCTGGGTGCCGCTGCTGGCGCTTGTCGGCGTGGCGCCCTTCCTGATGGGCGGGACGCTTCCCGTGCTGGTCCGGGCCCTGCGCCTCCAGGCCGGGCAGGTCGGCGGCGGGGGCGGGCGCCTCTACGCGGCCAACACCGCCGGCGCGATCGCCGGGGCCTTGCTGGCGTCCTTCCTCCTCATCCCGGCGCTCGGCGTGCGGGGCTCGGCCTACGCGGCAGCCGCGGCCAACCTGGTCGCTGCCGTCGGCGCCCTGGCGCTCGTCCGCCGCGCGCCGCCGGCCGTGCGCATCGCTGCGCTGGCTAGGCCGGCAAGCGACGCACGCGCGGCCATCATCCTCTATGCGCTCGCCGGCGGCATCGCGCTGGGCTACGAGGTGGTGTGGTCGCAGGCGATCGTGCAGTTCGTCAGCACCCGCAGCTTCGCGTTCTCCGTCGTGCTGGCGACATACCTCACAGGCCTGGTGGCCGGCGCCGCGTTGTTCGCGCGCTGGGTGGATCGCGTGCGCGATCCCTGGGCGGCGTTCGGCCTGCTGATCGCGGCGGCCGGGCTTGTCGCGCTGCTCGAGATCGCGGTCCTGGGACGCTGGGTGATCATCCTGCAGACCGCCGTCGAGTCCGCGATCCTGGCCTGGACGGACAGCGCCTTCGCCGGCATGTGCGCGCGTTTCGCCGTGGCGGCGGCGTGCTTCGTCTTCCTGCCGACGCTCCTGCTCGGCGCGGCCTTCCCGGCCGTGCTGCGGCTGGCGGTCGATCCGCGGCATGTCGGCCGCGACGTGGGCGCGGTGGTCGCGTTCAACACCATCGGCGGCATTGTCGGTACGGTCCTCACCGGCTTTGTCCTGGTGCCGCAGCTCGGGCTTGTCCGCACCCTGGCGGCCCTGGCGATCGCGGCCGCGGCGCTGGGCATCGTGGCGGTGATGCGCGGCCAGGCATCGAACGCACGCGCCGGCTGGGCCGTGGTCGGCCTCGGGATTGCTGCCGTGATCGCCGCGGTCGTGACGCCGTCCGATCGCCTCGCCAGCCTGCTGGCAGGGTCGCGCGGCGGCAGGCTGGTCTCCTACGAAGAAGGCCGTGGCGCCACAGTCGCGGTGATCGAGCAGTCGCTGGGACGCACCCGGTTCCAGCGTCTTTACATCCAGGGCGTCTCGAACTCCGGCGATGCCATGCCCTCGCTGCGCTACATGCGCCTGCAGGCCCTGCTGCCGCTGATTATCCATGGCGGCGAGCCGCGTTCGGCGCTGGTGATCGGCCTGGGCACCGGCATCACGGCCGGGGCGCTGCTGCCGTACCCCGGCCTGGAGCGGCGGGTCGTCGCCGAGCTGCTGCCGGCGGTGCGGCGCTCCGCACCGATCTTCCGTGGCAATTTCGGTGCCGGCTCGGATCCGCGGCTCGATATCCGGCTGCGCGATGGCCGGCGCGAGCTGCTGCGCAGCGCCGACACCTACGATCTCATCACCCTGGAGCCGCCGCCGCCATCGGCTGCCGGGGTCGTGAACCTCTACTCGAGCGACTTCTACCGGCTCGCCGCCGCACGCCTGGGGCAGGGCGGCCTCATGGCCCAATGGCTGCCGCTGGCGACGCAGAACGACGAGGATTCCCGCTCCCTGGTGCGCAGCTTCCTGGACGTCTTTCCGCACGCCTCGCTGTGGACGACGGAGTTCCACGAGATGCTGCTGATCGGCTCCCAGGAGCCGGTCGTGCTGGATGTGCCGCGCATCGCGCAACGGTTCGCGCAGCCCGGTGTGGCCGCCGCCCTGCGCGAGGTCGGCGTCGCGTCGCCGGCCGCGCTGCTCGCGACCTGGGTCACCGGCCGCGGCGGCCTGGAGCGCTACGCCGGCGATGCGTCGCCGGTCACCGACGACCAGCCGCGGATCGAATACGCGCCCTGGGTGCGCCAGCAGGAATTCGCGCGCGTGCTGCCGCGCCTGCTCGATCTGCGCAGCGATCCGCCGCTGCGTGGCGCCGACGAGGCGTTCGTGGCCGCGCTGGCGCGGGAGCGCGACCGGCTGCTGGCCTTCTACGGCGCGGGCCTGCACGCCTACAAGGGAGAGCGTGCGCTCTGGGCCAGCCAGATCCAGCAGGTGATGAAGGAAGACAGCCTCAATCCCTATTATTCCTGGTTCAGCGGAGGCGCACGCCAATAGCGTCAGCCCTCGCCCCGCGAGAGCGGGGAGAGGGCAGGGCATTCGCATATGCCCCTACCGTCATACCGAGCGTAGCGAGGGATCTCCCGCGAATTGCGCACCGTGCGCCTTGCCGCAGGAGATCCCTCTCCTGAGCCTGTCGAAGGGGGCGCTCGGGATGACAGCGAGGTCATATGCGAATCCCCTGGCTGTGATCGGGTGTCGACCTATGCTTCTCTACTATCTTGAAATGATTGGAACCGCGGTGTTTGCCGCCACGGGCGTGCTGGCGGTCAAGCGTCAAGGCCTGGATGTGATCGGTGGGCTGATCCTGGGGGTCGTGGCTGCGCTGGGCGGCGGAACGGTGCGCGACATGGCCATCGACGCGCCGGTCTTCTGGATCAGGGACTTCAACTATGTCTGGGTCGCCGTGGTAGCCGCGCTCGTGGCCTTCTTTTTCAAGCGCCCATCGCTGCGCCACCGGCCTCTGCTCTACCTGGACGCATGGGGCGCGGCGCTGTTTGCCGTGGTCGCCACGGACAAGGTGCTTGCCCTCCAGCTCGGCGCGCCCGTGGCTGTCACCATGGGGGTGCTTACCGGCATCGGCGGCGGCTTGCTGCGCGATATCCTGGCCGGGCGGCCGACGCTGCTCATGTCGCGCGAAATCTATGCAACCCCCATCCTGCTGGGCTGCGTCCTGCTGGTCCTGCTGCGGCACGCCACCCCCGGCCTTGCCTACAGCGGCCTGGCCGCGCTGGCGTTCATCGGCGGTCTGCGCAGCTGTGCGCTCTACTGGAGCCTGCAGATGCCGGCCTGGTTGACCAGCCGGGAAGACGCGCCCCGCGACGCCGCGGAATGACGGTCGTTTCGCACCCCGGATACCAGCGACGCGGTTCGGGTTTCGGATAGAGGACCGGCCACCCGCCGCAGGAAGATGTCGCCACAGCGGCGCATTATCGGGCCTTGTCGCGGCCTGTCGTCAACGAAAGGAGCGGCGTGGATGTCCAGGAAATCCGTCGAGCCCGAAGCTGCGGGCGGCAACCGTGTGTCCGATCCTGAACATCCCGGTGTCAACCGGCGCAACGTGCTGCTGGGCGGCACGACCCTGGCGACAGCGTCGGCGGCCGTCGCGTCGGTGCTGGTGGCGCAATCCACCGCCCCAGCCCGGGCGCAGGCACCCACGCCGCCTTCCGGGCGCAAGCCGAACATCCTGGTGATCTTCGGTGACGACATCGGTCAGACCAACCTCAGCGCCTATTCCTTCGGCCTGATGGGCTACAAGACGCCCAACATCGATCGCATCGCCCGCGAAGGCATGATGTTCACCGACTACTACGCCGAGCAGAGCTGCACGGCGGGCCGGTCGACCTTCATCACGGGCCAGTGCACGCTGCGCACCGGTCTTTCCAAGGTGGGCATGCCGGGCGCCACCGTCGGGCTCCAGGCGCGGGATGCGACGCTGGCCGAGCTTCTCAAGCCGCTGGGCTATGCCACCGGCCAGTTCGGCAAGAACCATCTCGGCGATCGCAACGAGTTCCTGCCGACCAATCACGGCTTCGACGAGTTCTTCGGCAATCTCTACCATCTCAACGCCGAGGAAGACCCGGAGAACCGCTTCTATCCGCGCGATCCCGAGTTCCGCAAGCGCTTCGGTCCGCGCGGTGTCGTGAGGTCGTCCGCCGACGGCAAGATCGAGGACACCGGTCCGCTGACCCGCAAGCGCATGGAGACGATCGACGACGAGACGTCGGCGGCGGCCATCGATTTCATGCAGCGCCAGGCAAAGGCCAACCGGCCATTCTTCTGCTGGTTCAATTCCACCCGCATGCATTTCCGCACGCATGTGCGCGAATCGCATCGCAGCCCGCCGGGCCTGACCGCCAGAACCGAGTACGCCGACGGCATGGTCGAGCATGACGCCACCATCGGCCAGATCCTGAAGGCGGTGGACGACCTCGGGATCGGCAACGATACCATCGTCCTCTATACCACCGACAACGGTCCGCATCAGAATTCCTGGCCCGATGCGGGAACGACGCCGTTCCGCAGCGAGAAGAACACCAACTGGGAAGGCGCCTTCCGCGTCCCCTGCATGATCCGCTGGCCCGGCCGCATTCAACCGGGCTCCGTCTCGAACGAGCTGATCAGCGGCCTCGACTGGGTGCCGACTCTGATGGCGGCGGCGGGCGAGGCCGACATCAAGGAAAAGCTGCTCAAGGGTCACCAGGCCGGCGCCAAGACCTTCAAGGTCCATCTCGACGGCTACAACCAGCTTGCCCATATCACCGGCCAGCAGCCGAAGGGCGCGCGCAAGGAGTTCATCTACTTCAACGACGATGGCGACCTCGTGGCCTTGCGCTACGAGAACTGGAAGGTCGTCTTCGAGGAGCAGCGGGCGACCGGCACGATGCGGATCTGGGCCGAGCCATTCACGTCCCTGCGTGCCCCTAAGCTGTTCGATTTGCGGGCCGACCCGTTCGAGCGCGCCGACATAACCTCGAATACCTACTACGACTGGCTCATGTCGGATGGGGCGGGCGTGTTCTTGGCGGCGCCCGCCATCGTGGGCCAGTTCCTCGCCACGTTCAAGGAATACCCTCCCAGCCAGCGGCCTTCGAGCTTCAGCATCGACCAGATCGTCGAGAAGATGCAGCGCAGCTTCGACGCGGCGCACGGGAAATAGGAGAAATCCGATATGCATGGTCGTCGCGCCTTGCTGAGGTCGGGCCTGGTCGCTGCGCTCTGCGGCATGGGTGCCGTGCCGGTCCGGGCGCAGGCTGAGCCGCTGCCGTCGTGGAATGATGGCGATGCGAAGAAAGCGATCACGGACTTCGTCGAGCGGGTGACACACGAAGGTATCGCCAACTATGTCAAGCCCGCCGAGCGTATCGCTGTTTTCGACAACGACGGCACCCTGTGGGCCGAACAGCCGGCCTATTTCCAGCTCGCCTTCGCGCTCGATCGGGTCAAGGCGATGGCGCCGCAGCATCCGGAGTGGAAGACGAAGCAGCCCTTCAAGGCGGTGCTCGAGGGCGACCAGCGGGCATTGGCCGCTGCGGGTGAGAAAGGCCTGCTGCAGATCGTGGCTGCCACGCACGCCGGGATGACGACCGAGGCCTTCGCCAAGACTGTCGCCGACTGGCTTGCCACCGCCCGCCATCCGCGCTTCAACCGGCCATATGATCAGCTCGTGTACCAGCCGATGCTGGAAGTGCTGGCCTGGCTGCGTGCCAACGGCTTCAAGACGTTCATCGTGTCCGGCGGCGGCGTCGAGTTCATGCGCGTCTTCGCGGAACGGACCTACGGCATTCCGCCGGAGCAGGTGGTCGGCTCGTCGGGCGTCGTGAAGTTCCAGATCGGCAAGGACGGCAAGCCATCCCTCACCAAGGAGGCCAAGGTCGAGTTCATCGACGATGGGCCGGGCAAGCCGGTCGGCATCAACCGCTTCATCGGCCGGCGTCCCATCTTCGCCTTCGGCAATTCGGATGGCGACCAGCAGATGCTTCAGTACACGGCAGCGGGCGAGGGCGCGCGTTTCATGGGGCTGGTGCACCACACCGATGCCGAGCGCGAGTTCGCCTACGACCGGAAGTCGCATGTCGGCAAGCTCGACAAGGCGTTGGACGAGGCGATCGCCCGGAAATGGACGGTGGTCGACATGAAGAAGGACTGGCGCACGGTCTTCCCGGCGCCAAAGTAGGCATGTCTTTCCATTCGGACCGCGCGCGTCCACGCGCGCATCGGCGCGTCAGCGCCGACGAGGATCCGCTCTTCGCTTCGCTTCGAGCGAGTGCGCGCGTGGACGCGCGCGGTCCAAGGTAAGAGAAGACCGAGCGAGATATGACCGACGTAAGCACACCGACTCAACCCGCCCCATCACCCACGCGCGACGCCGTGCTCGAGCTCAAGGCGCGCATCGGCCGTGCCGTGCTGGGCCAGGACCGCCTGATCGAGAGCATGCTGATCGGGCTGCTGGCCAACGGCAACCTGCTGCTGGAGAGCCTGCCGGGCCTGGCCAAGACGCGTGCCGTCAAGACGCTGGCGAAGAACCTCGCCGCCGACCTGTCGCGCATCCAGTTCACGCCCGACCTGCTGCCGTCGGACGTGACCGGCGCGGAGATCTACCTGCAGACCGAGAAGGGCGGCGAGTTCCGCTTCCAGCAGGGGCCGATCTTCGCCAATCTCGTGCTGGCCGACGAGATCAACCGCGCCCCGGCCAAGGTGCAGTCGGCGCTGCTGGAGGCGATGGAGGAGCGCCAGGTCACCGTGGCCGGCAAGACGTACAAGATGCCCGCGCTGTTCATGGTGCTGGCAACGCAGAACCCGATCGAGCAGGAGGGAACATACCCGCTGCCGGAAGCGCAGATGGACCGCTTCCTGATGCATGTCGTGATCACCTATCCCGACGAGGCGGCCGAGGGCGAGATCATCAAGCTCGTGCGCGAAGAGAATGCGCAGGCGCCCAGGTCAGGGGAGGGCGCGCCCCCGCCGCCTAAGCCGATCCCGCAGCAGGCGATCCTCGACGCGCGGCGCGAGATCGACCACATCTTCGTCTCGGATCTGGCGCAGCGCTACATCGTCGACGTGGTCTTCGCGACCCGCTTCCCCGATCGCTACGGCGAGCCGCTGAGCAAGTGGATCCAGATCGGCGCCAGCCCGCGCGGCAGCCTGGGGCTCGATCGCTGCGCGCGCGTGCGCGCCTGGCTCGACGGCAAAGGCTTTGTGACGCCTGATCACGTGCGCGCCGTCATGCATGACTGCCTGCGCCACCGCCTGATCCTGACCTACGAGGCGTTGGCCGAGGGCATCACCGCCGACCAGGCGATCGACAAGATCGCGTCCGTGGTCGCGGCGGCGTGAAGGCAGGGCGTTCGCATATGACCTCGCTGTCATCCCGAGCGTCGCGAGGGATCTCCTGCGGCAAGGCGCACGGTGCGCAATTCGCGGGAGATCCCTCGCCACGCTCGGGATGACGGTAGGGGCATATGCGAATGCCCTGCCCTTCCGGGGAAGGAGCGAAGGATCTCTTGAACTGCCGATATGCACGGGCCGTCTGCCGTGAAGCAGGTTTCCTGACAGAGAGGGACTTCCCTGAGAACCTGCGCGGCGACATCAGCGTGTCGCCGTGTCGGGACGAGCACTCCAAGCCCAGGTGAGCCGAGCAGGGCCGAGACGAACGCCCGCTATCGCCCTTCCATGGCCTGGTACAGAGCGTCCCGGTCCGCGATGTCGATCAGCGCGCCGCCGCTATGGAACACCGGCAACGGACCCGCAGCCCCGGGCTCCTTCTGCGTCTGGAGCAGGTTGCGCAGCGCGGTATCCGCCAGCTCGGACTTCGTGCGGCCCTGACGCGCGGCCTCGCGCTTGAGCTGCACCCTGACCTTGTCGTCGATCTGGAGTGTGGTCTTCATAGGGAATCCATATGTCGAGCTCGCGATCCGTCGTTCTTGGTGCGGCGGCCCAGGCGCGGCTTTATCACCTCACCATATCAGCGAACGTGTCCGGCAATCCTTGGCAGGTACGCGTTCGTGGCGTCGGCCATGCACGTTTGGGAGTTTACAGACAAACGACTTTTAGCTGTACAGTTGTCAGGGCCTGATCATGCCAGGATGACCGTGGAATACGCATTCGACTGTCAGCACATCAGCGGCCTGGATGAATACCAGGAACACTGCCGCGGGTTGCAGTCGGAAGCGGTCCAGCTGTCGGCCGGCCCCCTGTCCATGGCATTCGACAGCTTCAATGCCGGTGACCTGATCCTGACGCACATCAGGTTCGATCGCGATGCGATCTTCCGATCGGCGCGGGATGCCGGATGGCATTGCTTTGCCCTCGACCTGTCGCCCAAGCTCTGGTGCGGCATGGACCTTCCGGCGGGCTCGTTGCGCACGATCGGGCCGCGGCGCGAGACCGTGGCCATCAGCCATGTCCCCTGGGATTCGATATCCATCAACATCCGACATGACACGTTGGCGGCGTGGGGAACGCGGCTGTCCGAGCCGTTCCAGGCGGACCTCGGCCCGGAGCAGGGCGTGTACGCGACCGATCCTGGCGCCGTGGCCCGGTTTGCAGGCTGGGTGGAGGCGCTGTTCGCCGCCCGCATGCCGGCCGGCGCCGGCGCCGACACCGCGCTCTGGATCGCGGCGCTGCGCGCGCACGTGCGGCAGCACTTGGCGGCGATGTTGGGATGCCCTGCCGATCCCACGCCCGTCTCTTCGATCCACCGGGTCGCCCGCTACGACCTCGCTCTGGCCGCCCTGCGCGTCATCCATCGGCAAGACGAGGACCGCACCACCGTGACCGACGTTGCGCGCGCGCTCGGCGTTGGGACACGCGCCGTGGAATACGCCTTCGCGCACGTCGTCGGCGTCAGCCCAGCTCGATACATGCTCGCCGAGCGCCTCAACCGCGCTCGCCATTGCCTGCGTATCGGCATTGGCTCGGTCACGAGCATTGCCTTCGAGCATCAATTCGAGAATTTGAGCCGCTTCGCGCAGCAATACGCCCGTCTTTTCGGCGAGCGCCCATCCGACACGTTGCGTGCGGCGCGGCAGTCGTTCCACGGCATGGGGTCGCCACGAGTGAAAGCAGGGCTTGATTGAATGACCGGCCCAGGGACGATCCCGCATGCGAGGATCGCTCGTCCTCAGGCAGGGCATTGCAGGTCGTCGAAGCGCGCGGGGGACGGTTGCGCCATGCCCGATGCCAGCGCCGCAAGACGGGCATCCGTTGTCAGATTGCCCGTGCTGGCGGACCTTAATCGCCCGAGTATTTCGAAGTGCCGCTCGCCGGGATGCACAACCCGAGCCCCGGGGATGCGCCAGCCAGTGCTCAAGGACGCGCAGGGTGTCTTCCACCAAGAGCGTTGCGGAAAGATCGCGTGGCGCAGGAAAGGCACGAACAGGGCCCCTGCAAACCCGACTCCGCGCGGATCCTCGAAGCTCTGCCTCAATGCCGTGAGCGCCACTGCATGCTGATCGCTGGAGCTGTTGATCCTACAGACGGCTTGGTGGATGGTGCCTCAGTTCGAATTATGAGGCTTGCTCTCCTGCCGGGCCAGCCTCGCGCGGGAGCGCGCCAGCCTCTCTGCCGACTTGGCGCACATTCTGTCACTAGCCAGCCCCAGCTCATGCGATCGCGTCAGGCGACCCTGGCTCTCGGTCACGCGGACGGCAGCGCGCGCGATAGTATCGGCGGCCTGCTCCATGCCAGGAATGGAATATATGCGTGGATTGGTGACCATTGACGCGCTCCGCTGGAACACAGGCGGGAGCGCAAGAACCGTCTCTCAGCCGCCGGCGCCTGTGGCAAAGCACGCTGCCGATGGTGAGATATAAGCGCACCTTTCGGCGGCGCTGGCGAGTCCTGATTAGGCCGGCGTACGGGCCGCGCTTCGCTGGGTTGCGTCAATCATAACGGCGATATTCTCCATCGACCACAACCTGTTCGCACCTTCGCGACCATCGTCGGGATGACGTGCAACGTCCTATGGATGCACGACCGTCAGACGCATGCCTTGATCAAGAACATGCCCAGGCCGAGCCGCTCCTCGCAGATACCCGCGATGCAGAAGAACGCCGACGGTTCGATCGATGTCCATTTCGGCCCGAAAGCGCCGGCGGGAAAGGAGGCGGACTGGGTGCCGGCCGCCCCGCAGCGCGGCTTCGACCTGATGTTCCGCGTCTATGCGCCGACGAAGACGTTCTTCGACAAGGGCTGGGTGCTGCCCGACGTCGAGAAGGTCGCGGCGCAATAGCACCGGGAGCCGTCGATGTGAGGCGATCTCGCGGCACTTGCGATCACACACCGGTCATCCCGAGAGTGTGTGACTTAATCCTTCCCCGGAGGGCAGGGCATTCGCATATGTCCCTACCGTCATCCCTCTCCTGAGCCTGTCGAAGAGACGCTCCGGATGACGGGTGTCAGCTCCGGATGCTAGGCTGATGCGACCGGCTCGCGCCAGTCCAGGTCCGGAAAGCGGGCGTAGTCACGGTCGTAGGTGATCCATGTGCACGCGTGCTCGATCGCCAGGGCCGCAAACCAGGCGTCTGCAACGCGAGGCCCTCGGGTGCTTGTCTCGAGGCACAGGCGGGTGAATATCTTCCAGTGGCGATCGCCGGGCCGCACGGCCTGGCAGTGCGGCTGGCTTAGAAGATTGTTGCAGTAGGCGAAAACTTCGCGCGACGGGCTGGGATTCTTGAAAATTCGAGGATTGGTCGTGATCCGCACCACGGCGCTGAGCGCAAGTGGAGATACGCCGAACTGCGCGTCGCTGCCGATGATCTTGTCGAGCCAGGGTTTGCAGACGGCATGATATTCCGAATCCTGGCGAAACGCATAGATCAGCACATTTACGTCAGCGAGAATCATCTGAGTCGCCGCGCATAGTCCAGGTCGTCCAACTCCTCCAACGAAGCCATGTCCTTCAGGTCGATTCCCGGCATCAAACCTCCGGTGGACGTGCTCACCGGCGGCAATACCCGTCTCGTCTTGCGTGTCGCTGCGTTCTCGTTCAACACGCGGCGCAGTCCTTCTTCGATCAAGGCGGTCAGGGAGCGGCCTTCGGCGGCAGCCTTGCGTTTGGCGCGCCGTATCAGATCTTCAGGAAGACGGACCGTGGTTCGCTCGACCATATGTCAAAACATATCGTCCGTATGCTAATATGTCAAGAGCAGCGGGAACCGTCGAACCGGCGGCCATACGGCGCAATACGCAGCGCGCCAGGGCCACGGGAGTGTTCGGCTTTCGGATAGGCGAGGGATGCGGGAGGGCCTAAACCGCTTCGGACATGTCTTCGTACGTGGTCGCCGATGTGTGCGCAGCCGAGCGGTGATACCGGCATCTATGTTGACCTGGCGGCGCTGATCGCGCTGGAGCACCGGGGGCGCAAGGTCTCGTTCCTCTCGCGTCAGCCGGTGCACAGCCTGCTGGCGGGGCGCTTTGCCTCGCGCATGCGTGGGCGGGGCCTCAATTTCGAGGAGATCCGGGACTACCGACCGGGTGACGATGTCCGGTCGATCGATTGGAAGGTGACGGCCCGCCTGCAGAAGCCGCATGTCCGGGTGTTCAACGAGGAGCGCGATCGCCCAGGGATCCTGGTCGTCGACCAGCGGCTGTCGATGTTCTTCGGCAGCCGCCGCGCCCTGAAATCGGTGGCCGCTGCCGAAGCCGCCGCGATCGGCACCTGGCGCATCCTGGGCGCCGGCGACCGTGTGGGCGCGATCATCTTCAACGACAGCGACCTTGCCGTGGTGCGGCCGCAGCGCAGCCGGCGCACCGCGCTGCATCTGCTGGAGGTGCTGGCGACCCAGAACCGGCAGCTCGGGGTCGGCCGCGGCATCGTGCCGAACCCTGACATGCTCAACCGCGCGCTCGACCAGGCGCGGCGGCTGGCGCTGCATGACGCCGTGGTGGTGATCATCGGCGACTTCGACGGCGCGGACCACGACACCCGCAATGCCGTCAGCGCCCTGGCCGCGCACAACGACGTCGTCGCCGTGCTCGTGCATGACCCGGTGCGCAGTCAGCTGCCCTCGACCGGACGCATGACGGTCACCGACGGCGAGCTGCAGATCCTGCTCGATGTCGGCCGCGCCGGCGCGCGGCAGGGAATCCTGGATCTGGCCGAGAACCGGCTTCGTGACGTGTTTCAGTGGACGCACGATTTCGGCGTGCCGGTGCTGCCGCTCAGCACCGCCGAAGACCCTGCCCAGCAGATCGCTCACCTCATGGGCCATCGGTTGCCGGGCGGGCGGGGCGGCCGGCCCGGTCCTGCTGGTGGAGCGGGCCATGGATAAGGACGCGCCCGCCGATCCGCTTGCCGGCCTGGCCGACATCCCGTTGCCGCCGGTGGTCAGCCTGTGGCCGCAGACCTGGCCGTCGCGCATCGTGATCGCCGTGCTGGCCATTGGTCTGGTCGTGGCGGTTTGGTGGCTTGCACACCGCTGGTGGGCAAACCGCTACCGCCGCGCGGCGCTGGCCGAGCTCGATGCCCTTGCGGAACCGACGGCCGGGGCCCTGGCGCTGCTGGTGCGCCGCACGGCCCTGTCGGCTTTCCCGCGTGCCGATGTGGCCGCGCTGTCGGGCACGGCCTGGCTCGCGTTCCTCGACCGCAGCTACGGCGGCACCGGCTTCACGCAGGGCCCCGGTCGCGCGCTGGCGGCCGGACCATACGAGCCTTCGTCTGACGACGTCATGTTTCGGACCGCGCGCGTCCACGCGCGCACCGGCGCGGAGGCGCCGGATCATGAGCGCGCGTGGACGCGCGCGGTCCGAAAAGAGGACACCACCTTGCCCGGCCTGGTCCGGCACTGGATCCGTGCGCACCATGCTTGAGTTCGCCTGGCCCTACGTGTTCGCGGCGCTGCCGTTGCCCCTGCTGGCATGGTGGCTGCTGCCGGCCTACCGCGAGCGGCGGGCCTCGGTGCAGGTGCCGTTCTTCGGTCAGCTCGCGGCGGCGGTCGGGCAGACGCCGCAGCGCGGCGCGGTTGTCATGCGGCGGCTGGCGGTCCAGACCATCGTCGCGGCCATCGCCTGGGTGCTGATCGTCGCGGCGCTGGCGCGGCCGCAATGGGTGGGCGGGCCGATCACGCGCGACGTCTCGGCACGCGACCTCATGCTGGCGGTCGACCTGTCGGGGTCGATGGAGCAAGCCGATTTCCGTGCGCCGGACGGGCAGATGCAGCAGCGCCTCGCCGGCGTCAAGCAGGTGGTCAGCGCGTTCGTGGCCCGGCGGCACGGTGATCGCATCGGGCTGATCCTGTTCGGCACCAAGGCCTATGTGCAGGTCCCGTTCACGCAGGATCTGGCCACCGTGCAGATGCTGCTCGATCAGACACAGGTCGCCATGGCGGGTCAGCAGACGGCAATCGGCGATGCGATCGGACTGGCGATCAAAGCCTTCGAGCAGAGCAAGGCGCAGCAGAAGGTGCTGATCCTGCTGACCGACGGCAACGACACCGCAAGCCGGGTGCCGCCGGCACATGCCGCCGATATCGCCCACCAGCGCGGCCTCGTCATCTACACCATCGGCATCGGTGATCCGCACGCGAAGGGCGAGAACCGCGTCGACCTCGATGCCCTGAAGACGGTTGCCGACACGACGAAGGGGCAGTTCTTCCGCGCCGAGGATGCAGCCCAGCTCGAGACGATCTATGGCGACATCGACAAGCTCGCGCCCGTGAAGCTGCAGACGCTGTCCTGGCGGCCCAGGTTGCCGTTGTTCCACTGGCCGCTCGGTGTCGCTATCGTGCTGGTGCTGGGCCTGTGGGCGCTGCTGCTGGCGCGCGATGTGATTTTATCTTTCTCCCCGCGAAGGCGGGGAGGGGAGCGCGAACAAGGCCTTCATGGTGAGCTTGTCGAACCATGAAGGCCCTGCACGATGGTGGTGCGAAACGCTTCATGGTTCGACAAGCTCACCATGAAGCGTTCAGCGAAGGGCGCATTCGCCATGCCTGACGCCTTTCCCTTCCATTTTCTGCGGCCATGGTGGCTGATCGCGCTGCTGCCGGCGATCGCCATGCTGGTGCAGATCCTGCGGCGGGACCGTGCCGAAGCCCAATGGCGCGGCGCGATCGAGCCGCACCTGTTGAAGCACCTTGTCGTGCGCCCTCAAGGGCTGGGACTCGTCCGCCCGGCGCACCTCGTGGCGGCGGCGCTGGTGATCGGAACCATCGCGCTGGCCGGGCCGAGCTGGCGCCGCGAGCTGCCGCCTTTCGTGGAAGACAAGGCGCCGCTGATGATCGCGCTCGACGTCTCCGCGTCGATGGGCGGCACGGACGTGGCCCCCTCGCGCCTGGAACGCGCCAAGCAGAAGATCCGCGATCTGCTCGGTGCGCGTGCCGGCGCACGCACCGGCCTGGTCGCCTATGCCGGCAGCGCCCATCTGGTGATGCCGCTGACGGACGACAGGGCGGTGATCGAGCCGTTCCTGATGGCGCTGGCACCGGGGCTCATGCCCGTGCAGGGCAAGAAGGCCGTGGCGGCGCTGACGCTCGCGGCCGGCGCCCTGGCGCCGGAGCCGGTCGCTGGCACCATCCTCCTGGTCGCCGACGATGTCGTCGGCGCCGACGCGGCCGCGGTGCAGCAGGCGGCCGGCCGCAACGGCGTGGTGATCCTGCGGGTGATGCAGCCCGGCGCGGCAGGCCAGATGGATTCGAGCCTGCGATCACAATCCGTGGCGGTCACCGTGGATGACGATGATATTCATACGCTGGAGGGCCGCATCGAGACCCACTACCAGGCGGCCCAGGCCGAGCAGGTCGGCGCGCGCTGGCGCGACGAGGGCTACTGGCTGGTGCTGCCGGTGGCGTTGCTGGGGCTGTTCTGGTTCCGCCGCGGTTCCACCGTGCCGTGGGTGCTGCTGGTTGCGTTCGCGCTGGCGCCGGCCCCGCCGGCGCGCGCCCAGGAGCAGGCGGCGCCGAAGTTCCTGGACCTGTGGCTGACGCTGGACCAGCAGGGGCGCTTGGCGTTCGACCGTGGCGACAACGCGGCGGCTGCCAAGTTGTTTACCGATCCGATGTGGCGCGGCATCGCGGCTTATCGCGCGTTCGATTATCTGGCGGCAGCCGAGGCGTTCCGGAAGATCGACACGGTCGAGGGGCACTTCGCGCTGGGCAATGCGGAGGCGCATAACCACGCCTGGGAGAAGGCGATCAAGGCCTATGAGGAGGTGCTGGCGGCGCAGCCCGGCCATGCCGCGGCCAAGCAGAACCTCGCGATTGTGCGCGCCGCGCTCGAGGCGGCCGAGGCCAAGCGGCGCAAGGAGGAGAAGGGTGAGCAGCCGCCGGACATGAAGGCCGACGAGACGAAGGTCGATCCCAAGCAGAAGGGCGGCAAGCGGGTCGAGGTGCAGCCCCAGGACGTCACCACGGAGGGCGCCGCCGAGGCGTGGATGCGCGCCGTGCAGACCTCGCCGGCCGACTTCCTGAAGCTGAAGTTCGCCATCCAGGCCGCGAAGCCATGATGAGGGTGTTCATTCTTTCGGACCGCGGGCGTCCACGCCCGCAATCGCCCGGAGCGAAGCGGAGGGCGACATGGTCGGCGCTTCGCGCCGATGCGGGCGTGGACGCCCGCGGTCCAAAGAAAAATGGTTCGCCTCGTTTCGTACTCTTGCAACCATTCAGAACGCCTTATATACCGGCCAGAGCAACACCACGCATACCCGCCGCCGGGGTTTCGGGCGTTCCGCTGGCCCGGCCGTCACAGGGCAAGCCGCCGCCGGGCTGCTGTCTCGGGCGCTGTCGCCGGTTGCCGACGTCAGGCAGCACCACGCTCCACACGCAACCGTGGTGGTGCCCATGAGCATGCCCGTGATCAATATCGACGCGAGTTTTTGTCAGTTTCTGTCAATCTCCGCTCTCGATTCGGTCTGGAGCAAGTATTTGAAATCAATGAGGAAAATAGTTTCTGTGCTTTTTGTCATTCTTGTCACGGCCTTCGGTGCGCCATCTTGCGTGATCACCGCCTGGCTGTTGTGCTGCGCAACAGCCGCGGCGCAGCCGGCGGCGGGACCCGAGCCGATCCTGCGCGTGACGCTCGAGCCCAAGCGTGTCGTGGTCGGCCAGCCGGTGACGCTGCGCATCGAGCTGATGGCGCCCAACTACTTCACCGCGCCACCCGAGTTCCCCGACATCCAGGTGCGCAATGCCGTCAGCCGGCCTCTGGGGAACATCAATCTTTCCGAGCAGAAGGACGGTGCCACCTATGCCGGCATCCGGCACGAGATCGCCATCCATCCGCAGGAGGCGGGGCGCTACGCGATCGCGCCGGACAGCATCGCCTTCACCTACGCCGCCGAGCCGCCGGCCGGGCGGCAGGGCAAGGTGACGCTGCCCGCCCTGGCCTTCGAGGCATTCATCCCGGCGGCTGCGCAGTCGCTCGATCCGTTCATCGCCGCAAACGGCCTCGCGGTGCGTCAGGCCGTCGACCCGCCATCCGGCGACAGGAAGGTGGGCGATGCCGTGACCCGCACGATCACGATCGAGGTCCAGGGCCTGCCGGCAATGGTCCTGCCGCCGCCGTCGTTCCCGGCGGCCGACGGGCTGGCCGTCTACCCGGATCAGCCGACGCTGCAGGACCACACCGACCAGCGCTCGGGCGTCCTGACCGGCACGCGCGTCGATCGCGCCAGCTACATCCTGCAGAAGCCGGGCGACTACGCCTTGCCCGCGATCGAGATCGCGTGGTGGAACCTGGCCGAGCAGAAGGTCGAGCGTGTGCGGGTCGATGCGGTCACGCTGCATGTCCTGGCAAATCCGACCCTGCCGGGCAGCGCGCAAGGCGGTCGCTCCGTCGCCATGTCATGGCGTGCCTGGGTGAGCACGATCCTGGCGCACTGGCCCTGGATCGTGCTCGTCGCGGCGATCCTGGCTGGACTGGGATGGATCGCGCCTCGCGCGGCGGCATACGGCAAGCGGTGGCATGCCGGCCGGCAGGCCGCCTATCTGCAGTCCGAAGCCTGGTCGTTCGCACGCTTCAGGCAGATCGCGCGCCGCGGCGACGCGCGCGCGACCTATTTCGCGCTGGAAGGCTGGCTGGCGCGGTTCGGGCCGGTGGCGCCAGGCCATACCATCGCCGCCTTGGGGGCGGCCGTGCAGGATCCGATGCTCGACCGGGAGCTGGCGCTGATCGAGGCCCGGCTGTTCAGTGCCGACGCCGACACGGGCGTCTGGTCACCGGCATCGTTGCTGCGCCGCGTCACGATGGCGCGCCGGCGGCTGCGTGGCCGGGATGCACGGAGCAGGCGTAGGATGCCGTCACTGGCTGCCACCCTCAATCCGGGTGCATCCGGCGCCGCGCTGCGCGCGCTGCGTCCGGTCGCCCGTTGAACGCGCAGGATCCGCTATGAATCTCGCCGAGTTCGTCCGGCGCTTCCGTGTCGCTGACCCGCAACATTTCCGGCTCGCCGACCGCGATCCCGGCGACACCAGCGGGCTCGACATCAACAAGAAGGAAGGCAAGGACCTGCTGGAGGAGGGCATCAAGCGCCTCGCCGACCTGCAGGAGCGGCTGTATGCGCAGCAGCGCCATGCGGTGCTGGCGATCTTCCAGGCCATGGATGCCGCAGGCAAGGACAGCGCCATCAAGCACGTGATGTCGGGCGTCAATCCGCAAGGCTGCGACGTCCATTCCTTCAAGGCCCCGACCGAAGAGGAGCTGCGCCATGACTTCCTGTGGCGCACCACGCTGCGGCTGCCCGACCGCGGCCGCATCGGCATCTTCAACCGCTCCTACTACGAGGAGGTGCTGGTCGTGCGCGTCCATCCCGAGATGCTGGCGCGGCAGCGGCTGCCCGGCAACCCGGCGGGCGAGGAGGCCTTGTGGCAGGAACGGTTCGAGGACATCCGCGCCTTCGAGCGCCACCTCGCGCGTAGCGGCACGATCATCCTCAAGTTCCATCTGCAGCTGTCGCGCAAGGAGCAGAAGAAGCGCTTTCTCGAGCGCATCGACACGCCGTCCAAGAACTGGAAGTTCTCCATGGGCGACATCGCCGAGCGCAAGCTGTGGGATGCGTACATGGCCGCCTACGAGGACATGATCCGCAACACCAGCACGCCGGAGGCGCCCTGGTATGTCGTGCCGGCCGATGCGAAGTGGTTCACGCGCCTGATCGTCGCTGGCGCGCTGGTCGAGGCGCTGGAGCGGCTGGGTCCGGCATATCCCACGCTCGATGACGCCGCGCGCGGTCAGCTGGCCAAGGCGCGCGAGGAGCTGCTGAAGGAAGACGAAGCGTGAAGCCTTCTCTCCGCTGAAAGCGCAGGGCATTCACATATGCCCCTGCCGTCATCCCGAGCGTAGCGAGGGATCTCCCGTGAATTGCGCACCGCGCGCCTTGCCGCAGGAGATCCCTCGCTGACGCTCGGGATGACAGAGAGGTCATTTGCGAATGCCCTGGCGGAAAGCGGGGCAGACTTCAATGGGGGACCACGGTCATGGACATCATTCCTGCCGCCGGCCTGGACCTGCCGCCGCTGACGCGGTTCGTGGTGATCACCTTCGTCCTTCTGTTCCTGCCGCGCGTGACGGAGCGGCTGCGAATCCCGGGTGTCGTGGCCTTCATCATCGCCGGCGTTCTGGTCGGTCCGCACGGGCTGGGCGTGATGCCGCGCCATGCCGAGGCGGCGAACTTCATCGCCGAGCTGGGCAAGCTGCTCCTGATGTTCTTCGTCGGGCTGGAGATCGACCTGCAGCAGTTCAAGGCCGCGCGCCGCCGCTCGCTGGCCTTCGGCCTTACGACCTTCGCCCTGCCCATGGCGGCCGGCATGGCTGTTGGCTTCGCCTTCGGCTATGGCGCGATCTCGGCGATCCTGATCGGCTCGCTCATGGCATCGCATACGCTGGTCGCCTACCCGATCATCCAGAAGGCAGGGCTGGTGTCGCGTCCGTCGGTCACCATCACCGTGGGCGCCACGATCCTCACCGACATGTTGTCGCTGCTGGTGCTGGCCGTCTGTCTCACCACGCACCAGACCGGCTTCGACATTGCGGCGCTCGCCCTTCAGCTCGGCGAGCTGGCGGCGTTGATCGCCATCGCCGTGGTCGGCCTCGGCTACGCCGGCAAGTGGCTGTTCGATCGTTTCGGCAATACGGAAAACGGTGCCTTCACCCTCATGCTGCTCATTGTCGCGGCGATGTCCTCGATCGCCGAGCTGATGAAGCTCGAAGGCATCCTGGGGGCTTTCCTGGCCGGCCTCGCGGTCAATGCGGTCGTGCGCAAATCGCCGGCCAAGGAGAAGCTGGAGTTCCTCGGCGATGCCTTCTTCATCCCGGCCTTCTTCCTGGTGACCGGCTTCCTTATCGATCTGAAGGTGTTCGTCGCCACCATCCTGGACAACGCGCCGCTGGTGCTCGCGGTCGTGCTGGGCCTGCTGGCCAGCAAGTGGCTGGCGGCGCAGATCGTGGGTTGGCGCTGGGGCTTCTCGACGATCGACCGCGGCCTGATGGGGTCGCTCACCATGCCGCAGGTGGCGGCCACGCTGGCGGCGGCGCTGGTCGGCTACCAGGCCGTCAATGAAGCCGGCGTGCGGCTGATCGACGAGCGCATGCTGAACACGATCCTCGTGCTGGTCGTGGTCAGCTCGGTCCTGGGGCCGATCCTGACCGAGCGCTTCGTGCGCATGCTGCCGGGCGGGAAGGACGCAGCCGCCGGACCACCCCCGCGAGCCGTCCCGGCAAGCGCCGATGGAAGGCCTTCATGATAGCGCCCTGTTGGAATGCCTCCCCGGTCGCCACCCAGGTTCAGGATGGACGGTTCGGTTTTCGGATAGTCGTGCCGCTGCCGCAGCCGTGAAGATGGAGGCTGTATCCCGTGGGAGCCTTATGAAGAATCAGCGTTTTGACAGGTCGTCCAGCCATGCCGGCAGTCCGCGGCGGCGCCTGGGCTTCACCCGGATCCGTCGGCTGGCCGCCGCGGCGGTGGCGGCTATTGCGATGTCCGGCGGCGCACAGGCGGCCGAGAACGGCGCCGGGTTCTATCTGCTGGGGAACAAGGGGCCGGGCGCGGGTGTGCTGCCGCCGCCCGGCGTGTTCTTCCAGAACGACTTCTACTTCTACGACGGCCATTTCGGCGGCTCCAAGGGCCTGCCCTTGAACGGGAATATCGTCGCCGGCGTCAAGGCGCAGCTCTACGGCGATTTCCTGACGTTCCTTGCCGTGGCGCCATGGGACGTCGCCGGCGGCAATCTCGGCTTCACCATCGTGATCCCGGTCGGCGGCCCCAGCATCACGGCGCTGGCGTCTGTCGTCGGACCGCGCGGCAACGAGTTCAGCCGGTCGGTCTCCGACAGCACCTTCACGATCGGCGATCTGGTCTTCGGGCCGATGCTGGGCTGGCATGCCGGCAAGTTCCACTGGAATGTCACCGCCCTCGTCAACACGCCGACCGGCGACTACCATCCCGGCCAGCTGGCCAACGTCGCGTTCCACCACTGGGGCGCCGACTTCACGGGCTCGCTCACATGGCTGGACCCCGAGCTCGGCCTCGACCTGTCGATGGCGATCGGCGTCACGGTGAACGGCAAGAACCCGGTGACGAACTACAAGACCGGCACCGAGTTCCATCTCGAGTGGTCAGTCTCGAAGAACATCGGCAAGCAGTTCTCGGTCGGCCTGCTGGGCTACCATTACCAGCAGCTCTCCAACGACAGCGGCTCAGGCGCGCGCCTGGGCGGCTTCAAGGGAAGGGTGACGGCGGTGGGCGCCACCATGGCCTACAACATGCTGATCGCCAGCCACCCGGTCTCGGCCCGGATCAAGTTCTTCAGTGAGTTCAACACCCAGAACCGTCCCGAAGGGCAGGCCGTGTTCCTGACCCTGTCCACCCCGATCACGATGTTCGGCGCCGAATAGGTGACCGCGCATATCTATCCACCAATGAATAACCCTGCCGTAAACTTGTATTATCTTTCTATAGCTGGAGCCGGCTAGAAATTGGCACTTCGGTGCATCTGAGAGGCTCGGGAAGGATGCGGGAGGAAACGACAGCGGTCGTCGGCTTCGAGTCGGCGAGGGCGCCGACGGCTGAGCTGGGCCGGAGCAGCGTGACCATGCAGACACCTTCAGATACGATCTCCTTGTTCTTCCAGCATCTCGACGCTGCCGAGTTCGAGAAGCTGGCGGCGCTGATGGCCGCCGACGGCGTGTGGCACCGCCAGGGCAAGGCCCTCGAGGGGCCTGACATGGTGCGGCAGGCGATGCGGGAGCGCCCCAAGGATCTCTCGACGTGCCATATCGTGAGCAACCTGGTGGTCGATGCCGCCGACGCCGACCATGCCGAGGTGAGCTTCTACAACACGGTGTTCGCTCATACGGGCGAAGCAGGCGAGGGACCGGCGCCGCTGGATGTGCCGATGGCCATCTATCGGTTCGAGACCAGCCTGGTGCGCGTTGACGGCAGCTGGCGCTTCGCCAAGATGGCCGGTCGTCCGATGTTCCGCCGGCGGTGAGATCATGAAGCTTGTCAGCTATTCGGCCGCGGGCCGCGCATCCTTCGGGCTGGTGCAGGGCGACGGCATCGTCGATGTCGGTCGGCGCCTGGGCGAGCGCTATCCCACGCTGCGGGCTGCCGTGGCGCAGGCGCTGCCGCAGCTGCGCGACCTGGAGGGCAGCGCTGCCGATATCGCGCTGGCCGACGCCACGCTGCTGCCGCCGATCACCGATCCCGACAAGATCATCTGCGTCGGCCTCAACTACCGCAAGCATGCCGCGGAGGCGGGACTCAAGGTGCCGGAGCAGCCCAGCCTGTTCCTGCGGCTTGCCAACACCATGGTGCCGCATGGCGGCGGCATGGTGTGCCCGCGCATCTCGACGGCGTTCGACTTCGAGGGTGAGCTGGCGCTGGTGATCGGCAAGCCCGGCCGCCACATCGCCGCCGCCGACGCGATGCAGCACGTGCTGGGCTATACGTGCTTCAACGACGGCTCGGTGCGCGACATCCAGCTCAAGCACTCCGTCACGGCGGGGAAGAACTTCGTCGCCACCGGCGGCATCGGCCCGTGGATCGTGACCCGCGACGAGGTGCCGGATGTCGGCGATCTGACGCTGACGACGAGGCTGAACGGGCAGGAGGTCCAGCACGGGCGCCTGGACGACCTCATCTTCGATGTGCCGGCGCTCATCGCGTATGTGTCCGCCTTCACGCCGCTCGTCGCCGGCGACGTCATCTCGACCGGCACGCCCGAAGGCGTCGGCTTCGCGCGCAAGCCGCCACTTTTCATGAAGCCGGGCGACGCCATCGAGGTCGAGATCTCGCGCATCGGCGTGCTGAAGAACGAGATCGTGGCGGAGCGCTGACTGCCCGGTGCGCGCCAGTGCGTGGCGCGCACCCTGCGCAAGTCATCCACTGCACAAATCATCCATTGCAACGGGAGGATGGGGTGATCAATCGATTGACGCGTGCCGCTGCGGCACTGGCGGTGCTGCTCGCGGTCGCGGCACCGGGGGAACGTGCGGCGGCGCAGGTGGAGAGCACGACGATGGCCATCCCGGCCAATGCCGTGCTGTTCGCGCCCATCTACATCGCGGCCGACACCGGGATCTTCAAGGCCAACCAGCTCGACGTGAAGCTGGTGATGGTGGCCGGCCCCGGCGCGGCCAACGCGGTCCTGGCGGGCAGCGCCGATTTCGCCAGCATCGCCGGCGGCTCGGTGCTGCGCACGGCGGCGCGCGGCCAGCCGATGCTGGCCATCGCCAACACCATCGACAAGCTGCTGCTGGAGGCCATCGTCAGCAAGGCGAGCCTGGAGAAGCACAAGGTTTCGGCGGAGGGCGACTTCGCCAAGCGGGTGATGGCGCTGAAGGGCATGACCGTGGCCGTCGATACCGTCAACGGCCTGCCGCACGGCTACCTGCGCTACATCTCCAAGAAGGTGGGGCTGGATCCCGAGAAGGACGTGGTCGTCACCAGCATGCAGCCGCCCAACATGCTGTCGGCGCTGAAGTCGGGCACGGTGGATGCCTTCATCTTCACCGATCCGTTCACCACCATGGCGGTCAAGGACGGCGGCATCGTCCTGATCCGCAACCCCGAGCTCGATGCGCCTGAGCTCAACCCCTTCGCCTTCAACCTGATCATCACCCGGCAGACCTTCTGCACCGAGAAGCGCTCGATCTGCCAGAAGATCGTCGCTTCGCTGAAGACCGCGGTCGAGAAGATGCAGAAGGAGCCGGACGCCATGCTCGCGGTCATCAAGCCGCGCTTCGCGCAGGTGCCACCGGACATGCTGGCGGCCTCCTTCAAGCTGATCGCCGCTTCCTCCAATCCGTCGCTCACGGTGTCGGAGCAGGCAATGCGCAACACCCAGGAGTACAGCATCGGTGCCGGGCTGATGACGCCGGCGGAGCGGATCGAGCCGCTGAGCAAGATCTACACCAACGACTTCACCAAGTGATGCGCTGCCGTCGGTTCGGCGCCACGGTCCGCTGTCATGACTAGCCGGGTGCGGACCGTCGTTGATCGCGTCGTCGTTGGTGTCGGCCTGCTGCTGCTCTGGCAGGTCGCCCACATGGCGGCCGGCACCTACTGGCTGAGCTCGCCGTGGCAGACGCTGCAGCGGCTCGGCGAGCTGGCGGCCAGCGGCGAGCTGGCCCGCCATGCCGCCTACACACTGCGCGCGGCCGGCTACGGCTTCGTGCTGGGCGGCGTCCCGGGCCTGCTGTTGCCGTTCCTGCTGCGGCGCCTGCCGATCGTGTCCGCCACCATCATGCCGTTCATGGTGGCGGGCTACGGGCTGCCGAAGCTGGCGCTGGCGCCGCTCTTCATCCTGTGGTTCGGGATCGGCATCGAATCCAAGGTCGCGGTGGTGGCCGCCGCCACCTTCTTCCTGGTGTTCTTCAACGTCGAAGCGGGCGTGCGCGCGCTCGACCTCAAGCTGGTGCGGATGGCCCAGATCCTGGGTGCTTCGGAGATGCAGGTGGCGCGGCATGTCATCCTGCCGGGGGCGGTGCCGTTCGTGTTCGCCGGCATCCGCACCGCGACGCCCTACGCCATCGGCGCCGCCGTCATCGCCGAGCTGATCTCGTCCAATCGCGGGCTGGGCTACCTGGTGCAGCTCGGCGCGTCGAACTTCGATGCCAGGACGATGATCGCGGCGGTGGTCGCCACGACCGCCATCGTCGTCGGCGCCAATTCAGTGGTCAATGCGCTCGAGAGGTGGCTGTTGCGCTGGCGCCCGCGCTCGGGCTTCGCCGCCGGCGCGGCGTCCGGAGAGTTCTAGATGGAAGAGCCGCTGCTGAGGGTCCAGGACGTCGGGAAATTCTTCCCGCCGCGTGAGCGTAACGCCCAGCCGTTCTGGATCATCCGTGGGCTGACGTTCACGGTCGCCGAAGGCGAGTTCGTGACCATGATCGGCCCGTCGGGCGCCGGCAAGTCGACATTGCTCAACCTCATCGCGCAGGTCGACACCCCGAGCGAAGGCGAGATCGCGTTCCGCGGCCGCACGATCTCCTCGCCGCGGTCCACGGTCCTGCGGCCGGGCTTCGACCGTCAGATCGGCTACGTGACCCAGGAGGACAACCTGCTGCCCTGGCGCACGACGCTGGACAACGTGCTCTTTCCCCTGGAGCTGCGGGGCGGGGCCGATGCGCAGGGCCGCGCGCGCGCCGGGGAGCTGATGGCGGCCGTCGGCCTCGCCGGGTTCGAGCGGCACTATCCGCATGAGCTGTCCGGCGGCATGCGCAAGCGCTGCGCCCTGATCCGCACGCTGCTGTACGATCCGCCGATCATCCTGATGGACGAGCCGTTCGGGGCGCTGGATGCGCAGACGCGGGCCCAGCTGCAGGAGGACCTGCTGCGCCTGTGGTCGATGCGGCGCAAGACCATCATCTTCGTCACCCACGACATCGCCGAGGCGATCGTGCTGGGCGACCGCACGCTGATCCTGTCGCGGCCGCCGACGCGCATCGCGGGCGCGCACAGCATCGCGCTGCCGCGGCCGCGCGATGTGCACGCTGCCGCCCGGCAGGAGGGCTTTGCCGCCCTGCACGATGCGATCCGCGAGCAGGTGCGATGACGGCGCGCCGCACGGTCCTGGCCGGGCGTGTCCTGCTCCTGCTGGGCGTCCTGGCGGCTTGGCAGTGGGGCCACTGGGCGCTGGGGGACCTGTTCATCCCCTCGCTGCTGGCGGTCCTGCAGCGCCTGTACGAGGTGACCGCCGGGGGTGAGATCTTCGGCCACCTGGCCATCACCGGCGAAGCGGCCGGGCTGGGGTTCGTGATCGGCACCGTGTGCGGCGTCCTGCTGTCGGTGATGCTGCGGCTGTCGAGCCGCCTGGCGCTGGCGATCGAGCCCTACGTCATGACGTCGATGGGCATCCCGCTCTTCGCCCTGGTGCCGCTGCTGATCCTGTGGTTCGGCATCAACATGGCGCCGAAGGTGGTGATCGGCGCGGCGATGGTGTTCTACATCATCTTCATCGCCGTCTTCGCCGGCCTGCGCGCCGTCGACGGCCGGCTGATCACGATGGCGCGCGTGATGGGGGCCGCGCCGCTGCAGATCGTGCGCAAGGTCTACTGGCCCGGGATCCAGCCCTATCTGTTCGCCGGCCTGAAGCTGGCGCTGCCGCGCGCCCTGGGGGCGACCATCGTGGGCGAGTTCCTGGTCGGCGACCGTGGCCTGGGCTTCTACATCGAGAATGCGCGCCAGCAGGCCGACACGGTCGGCGTGTTCACCGGCATCGTCATCGTGACCGTGGTCGTGCTGGGCACCGACATGCTGCTCGAGCGGCTGCAGGCCCGGTCCCTGGCGTGGCGCCCGATCGACCGGGACATGGTGGCGTAGGCGGCATCGACCTGGGCCTCTTGTCTCCACGGCGCGGCCGGACCACACTGGCGGCATCATGACATCCTGATGGACAGGGCGCTGCGGCATGGTCGCGGCGCCTGTCCGGCACGCAAGGAAGGTCCCCATGTCCGCGATCGCGCAACCGCAGTCCCTCCCGCCTGTCCCGACGCCGCAGCCCAAGGGCATGCTGATCGACGGCCAATGGGTGGGCGCGGCGTCGAACGGCCGGATCGCGGTCGAGAATCCGGCCCGGCGCACGGCCGTCGCCGAGGTGCCGCGCGGCGGCGCGGCCGATGTCGAGCGCGCCGTGGCGGCGGCCAGCAAGGCTTTCCCGGGCTGGAGCCGGGTCGTGCCGCGCGAGCGCGGCAAGCTGCTGCTCAAGATCGCAGACGCGATGGAAGCGCGCGCCGAGGAGATGGGGCGCCTGATCGCGCTCGAGACCGGCAATGCGCTGCGCACGCAGGCGCGGCCCGAAGCGCGCGGCGCGGCCGACATCTTCCGCTATTTCGGCGGCCTGGCGAGCGAGCTGAAGGGCGAGACCATCCCGCTGGGCGAGCATGTGCTGAGCTACACGCGGCGCGAGCCCCTGGGCGTGGTGGGCGCCATCATCCCGTGGAACGCCCCGGTGCTGCTGGGCGCGCTCAAGATCGCGCCGGCGCTGTGCGCCGGCAACACGCTGGTGCTGAAGGCGGCCGAGGACGCGCCGCTGGGCGTGCTGCTGATGGCCGAGATCTGCCAGGAGCTCCTGCCACCGGGCGTGCTCAACGTCCTGACCGGACTGGGCGACGAATGCGGCGGGCCGCTCGCCAACCATCCCGCGATCCGCAAGCTGTCGTTCACCGGCTCGACCGAGGTCGGCAAGATCGTGATGCGCGCCGCGGCCGAGCGCATCGTGCCGGTGTCGCTCGAGCTGGGCGGCAAGAGCCCGTCGATCGTCTACCCCGATGCCGGGGAGGACTGGGTGGTGGACGGCATCATCGCGGCCATGCGCTTCACGCGCCAGAGCCAGTCCTGCACCGCCGGATCGCGGCTCTTCCTGCACGCCGACATCTTCGATTCGTTCCTCGACAGGCTGGGCAAGAAGACGGCGGCGCTGAAGCTCGGCGACCCGCTCGACGAGGCGAGCGACATCGGCACCATCATCAACGCCAGGCAGTTCGGCAAGGTCTGCGGCTATGTCGAGGAGGGCCTCAGGCGCAGCGACGCGCGGCTGGTGTTCGGCGGGCTGCCGCCCAAGAGCGGGCCGCTGAGCGAAGGCTACTACGCCATCCCGACGGTATTCGCCGACGCATCCAACGACTGGCGGCTGGCGCGCGAGGAGATCTTCGGACCGGTGCTGGTGGCGATCCGCTGGACCGACGAGGACGCGGTCATTCGCATGGCCAACGACAGCCATTACGGGCTGGCCGCCTATGTCTGGACGCATGACATCGGCGTCGGCCTGCGCGCCGCGCACGCCATCGAGTCGGGCTGGGTGCAGGTCAACCAGGGCCTGGGCCAGACGCCGGGACACTCCTATGGCGGCTACAAGCAGAGCGGCATCGGCCGCGAGTTCTCGCTCGAGGGCATGCTCGACAGTTTCACCCAGCGCAAGAACGTCACGGTCAACCTCAACGTGCCGCGGCGTGCCTGAAAAAAAGCAGGCGTCCCTGTCGGGAGGCCAGCGTCGCGAGCGTCCTTGGAGAAGCGCCGGGTCGGCGACGGTCCTGGTCGCGCGTTCACTGGAGGGATTTACATGGCGTATGTCGACGGATTCGTTGTCCCGGTGCCGAAGAAGAACCTGGCAGCCTATCGGCGCATGTCGCAGAAGGCCGGCAAGGTGTGGCGCGAGCATGGGGCGCTGGAGTATCGCGAATGCGTCGCCGATGACGTGAAGCCGGGCAAGGTCACGTCGTTTCCGCAGGGCGTCAAGCTGAAGCCCGACGAGGTCGTGGTCTTCGCCTGGATCGTCTACAAGTCGCGCGCCCAGCGCGACCGCATCAACGCCAAGGTGATGAAGGACCCACGCCTGGCATCGATGATGGATCCGAAGAACCCGCCCTTCGACGGCAAGCGCATGGTCTATGGCGGCTTCAAGGTGTTCGTGAGCCTCTGAGGCATCGTGCCCTCCCCCAACGCAGTTGGGGGAGGTGGCCGGAGGCCGGAGGGGGAGCCGACGAGGTCTTGGTAACTGAGACCACGTCGGCTCCCCTCCGCCCCTTCGGGGCACCTCCCCAGCAAGGCCGGGGAGGGATGATGTTGAGGCTACTTGCGCTGGTCGAAGGCCGGGGCGGGGTAGACCGCCTTGGCCGTGGCGACCTGCGGCGGGTAGACCACCTCGAGGCCGCCGCCCGGCAGGTTCTGCATGATGGAGAAGGCGTTCTTGAACTGCTTGCCGGTCTGGTCGATCTGGTACTCGCCGGTGACCGTCACGATCTTGTCGTTGAGCTTGAGCGCCGCCTCCTTGAGCTTGGCGGCCTCCAGCGACTGGGCGGCCTTGATGACCTCTTCCGTCACGACGCCGGCGCCGTAGGCCAGCGCGGTCTGGAAGTCGGCGGCGTACTGCGCGTTGGGGAACAGCTTGCCGTAGCGCTCCATCATCTGCGCCCGGTTCAGGCCGTGCGTCACCTTCCAGTTGATCTTCTCGTGCAGGAGCGTCTGGCTCAGGATGTAGTCGGCATCCTTGCCGGCCTGCTGCAGGAACTGCGGCTGCGAGCCGTAGACGAGATAGACCGCCTTGAAGTTCACGTTGGCCTCGCGCAGCTGGCGCGCGATGGTCATCTGGTCGCCTTCATAGGCGGTCGGGTAGAACGCATCGGCGCCGCTGGCCCTGGCCTTCTGGATCAGGATGTTGAAGTCCTTCGTGCCCTTGGCGAACTTCTCGTTCATGGTGATTTCCATGCCGAGCTGCTTGGCGAGGTCGGCGGCACCCTGCGTCAGCGAGGCGGGGAACGGCTCGTCGAGATAGGCGAAGGCGATCTTCTTGGCGCCCAGGGCATGGATGGCCCGCACGCCGGGCTGGCCGAGCAGCGAGCCGGCGATCTGGGTCGCCGAGATGATGTGCTTGAAGCCCTGGGCGTAGATCGAATCGGCCGATGCCGACCAGATCACCATGAACTTGCCGGCGGTCTCCGTGGCGTTGACCGCGGCTGCCGTCAGGGTCGAGCCGAACGGCCCGAACAGCAGGTCGACCTTCTCGTCCTTGATCAGCGTCTCGTAGACCTTGGGAACGGTCGTCTTGTCGCTGCGGTCGTCGAGCTTCACCAGCTCGACCTTGCGCTTCTTGCCGCCGATCTCGATGCCGCCGCGGGCGTTGACGTCATCGACCCAGATCTCGACGCCGCGCAGCCCGGACTGCGCCGCCAGGGCGAACGTGCCGGTCGACGACACCGTCATGCCGATCCGGATCGGCGGCTCGGCTTGCGCCAGCGCTGCGCCGGCGCCGGTCGCCAGGGCCGAGGCTGTTGTCGTCATCAGAAATGTGCGCCGCTTCATGACGTCCTCCCGTGGATAGGTTCTTGTTCAGGCATCGATGCGGTAATCGACCCATTCGGCGATCAGATTACGGAGCTGCTCGTCCTGTGCAAAGTCCGCCGTCGCGCCGTCGACCTTGTTGCGGCCCAGCTCCAGCACGTAGAGGTGGTCGGCGATGCGCACGCACTGGCGCACGTTCTGGTCGACCAGCACCACGGTGATGCCCTGCGCCGGCAGGCCGTGGATGAACTCGTAGATCTCGGTGCTGAGCCGCGGCGCGATCATCGCCGTGGGCTCGTCGAGCAGCACCACGCGGGGCTTCAATGCCAGCGCCCGGCCAAGCTCCAGGAACCGCTGCTGGCCGCCGCTCATGGCGCCGGCGGGCTGCTTGCGGCGCTCCTTCAGGATCGGGAACTGCGTGTAGGCGCGCTCCAGCGCCGCCTCGACGCGGGCACGGTCACGCCGGAACGACCAGCAGGCCAGCCGCAGATTGTCCTCGACCGACAGCTCGTTGAAGAGGCTGCGATTCTGCGGCACCATCGCGATCCCGCGATCGATGAAGCGCCATGGCGGCAGGCCGGTCACGACGGCGCCGTCGATCAGCACGTCGCCCTCGATCGGCCGCAGCAGGCCATAGAGGGTCTTGAGCGCCGTCGACTTGCCGGCGCCGTTGGGGCCGATGATGCCGGTGATCTTCCCGGCCCGGACGGCCAGCGACAGCTCCTGCAGGATCCGTATGTCGCCGTGGTAGGCGACACTCACCTGGCGCAGCTCCATCACGATGTCGTCGGGCATCGGCGCCTCACGATCCGAGATAGGCTTCGATCACCGCGGGGTTGCCGCGGATCGCGTCCACGCCGCCGTCGGCGATCACGCGGCCCTGGTTCAGGGCCAGCACGCGGCTCGACAGCCGGTAGATCGACGTCAGGTCGTGGCTGATCAGCAGCACGGTCGTGTGCGCCGCGGCCATGGCCTCGATCTGCTCGATCATGAAGCGGCACAATGTCGGATGCACCCCGGCGAACGGCTCGTCGAGCATCACGACCTTGGGTTCCGGCATCAGCATGCGGGCCATCTCCAGCAGCTTCTGCTGTCCGCCCGACAGCTCCTCGGCGAAGTTGTGGCGCAGGTCGATGAGCCGCATGCGCTCGAGCATCGCCTCGGCCGCCTCGATCAGCGTCCTGTCCGGTGCCCGGCGCTTGAGGACCGGCACCAGCAGGTTGTCGATCAGCGACATGCGGCGGAACACGCGCGGCACCTGGAAGGTGCGACCCACGCCGCGCGTGGCGATGTCGTGCGGCGCCATGCCGGTCACGACGGCGCCATCGAGGTGGATGGTGCCGGCGTCGGGGCGATAGATGCCGCAGATGCAGTTCATCAGGGTGGTCTTGCCGGCGCCGTTCACGCCGATGATCCCCAGCACCTCGCCCGGCGCGGCGGCGAAGGCGACGCCGTCGAGCGCCACCAGGCCGCCGAAGCGCTTGACGAGCCCGTCGACGTCGAGCTTGCTCATCGGCCGACCCGCCAGCGCATGAACCCGGCATTGCGGAACAGGATCACCGCCACCAGCAGGCCGAAGCCCACGATCTGGGCCAGTGCCTGCGGCAGGAACACCGTCGCCAGCTGCTCGACCAGGCCGTAGGCCACGCCGGCCAGCAGGGCGCCGATGGGATTGCCCAGCCCGCCCAGCACGATGACGATGAAGCCGATGATGGAATATTCCGGGCCGGAGAAGGCGTTGAAGGCAGGGAAGACCAGGGCCACCAGCACGCCCGTTATGCCCGCCAGCCCGGTGGCCAGCGCGAAGGCGAAGGCCGACAGGCGCACGATGTCGACGCCCATGATCTGGATCGCCTCGCGGTTCATGATCGCGGCGCGCAAGGCCTTGCCAGGCAGGGTGGCGAACAGGAACAGGCCGACGGCGGCGGACACGACGATGGTGATGGCAAGCGCCACGACCCGGGCGGTCGAGACGTACACAGGTCCGATCTTCATGGAGATCGGGTTGAACGTGTAGTCGATCGACCGGGAATCCGCCTCGAACAGCAGCAGCATCAGCGCCGCGAGCGCGATCGACACGCCGTACATCATCAGGAACGACATGCTTTCCGGATCGTCGCTGCGCGCCAGCCGCGGGATCAGCAGGTAGTAGGCGACATAGCCCAGGGCGAAGAACGACACCGCCGCGACCGGCAAGGCCAGCAGCGGCGGGATGCCGGCGGCATGGAACAGCACATAGGCCAGGAACGAGCCGCCGATCACCATCTCGCCGTGCGCGAAGTTGACGACCCGCAGCACGCCGTAGAGCAGGGTGAGGCTCATGCCGATCAGGGCATAGACGCCGCCCACGACCAGCCCGTTCACGATGCCGTTGAGGACCAGGATCTCCATGGCGGCGCCTCAGGGCACGAAGCGACGCCAGCCGGGGCGCCAGCGCAGGACCGTGCCGACGATGCCGCGCGGCAGGAACAGCACCAGCAGCACCGTGGCCAGCCCGAGGATCAGCAGGTTGAGCAGCGGGAAGCGCCGCCAGATCAGCTCGTCCAGCCAGACCATGGCGATGGCGCCGACAACCGGCCCGGTGACGGTACCCAGGCCACCGGCAACGGCGTAGATCACCGTCTTGGCGGTGATCAGCGTGTTGAAGGCGGTCTCGGTATCGACGACGTTGGTGTACCAGGCCTCGACGCCGCCGCAGACCGCGGGGAAGAAGGCTGCGATCAGCCAGCCCTGCAGGCGGACCCGGGCGATGTTGATGCCCATCATGTCGGCGGCCTCGGCGTCGTCGCGCACCGCGCGCAGCGCCTTGCCCAGCCGCGAGCGCGACAGCCACAGGATGGTGCCCAGCGCCACCAGCATCACCACCATCATGACGTAGAACGACAGCACCGGCTCGGCATGGCTGCCCAGCTGCAGCCCGAAGCTGCCGCCGGTGATCGTCTCGGGCATGTTGGTGATCACCAGCCGGCAGATCGCCGCCAGCGCCAGGCTGACGATGGCGAAGTAGATGCCTGACAGGCGCAGCGTCGGCGCGAACAGCAGCGCCAGGATCAGGCCGGCAAGGCCGGCCAGCGGCAAGGTGGCCAGCACGGGCATGCCCACCTTCTTGACCAGGATCGCGGTGGTGAAGGCGCCGACGCCGTAGAAGGCGACGTAGCCGAAGGGCATGTATCCGGAAAACCCGGACGAGACGTTGAAGCCCGAGGCCATGGTGATCCACAGCATCAGGTAGAAGTGGAAGGCGAGGTTGCCGCCCAGCAGCGGCACGCAGGCGAAGTAGACGATGACGATGCCGCCCAGCAGCGCCGCCAGCGTGAAGTAGATCCGGTCGGCGCGTTCGCGGTCGGCGGTTCGCGACGAGGGCGTGGCTGTCGCCATGGCAGCGGCTCGTGCGGTGCGCTAGAGGCCGAGTGCCGCCAGGTCGGGCTTGCGGCTGTTGAAGCCGGTGGCGTCCTGGAACGCCTTGCCCAGCGCCAGCACGGTGGCCTCGGCGTAGGGCTTGCCGACGATCTGGATGCTGACCGGCAGGCCATCGACGAAGCCGGACGGCATCGCGAGGCCGCACAGGCCGAGATAGTTCGCCGGCCGGGTCAGGTAGCCCGGGATCGGCGACATCTCCTCGATCTCTGTCAGAGAGATCGCGGGGATCGCCACCGTCGGCAGCAGGACCGCATCGAAGGGATGGAGCCATTGCGCGAAGATGCGGCGGCGCTGGTGCATGTCGCGCAGTGTCTCGGCATAGGCGGCCGGCGGGAAATGCTTCGCGTTGAGCACGCGCTGGCGCACCACCGGACCGATCGGCTGCCGTTCATCCTCGATCCAGCCGCGGTGCAGCGAGAACGCCTCCGAGGCGATGATGGTGCCTGCCGGGACCGACAGGTCGAAGTACCAGTCGGGCAGGCGGACCGTCTCGACCACCGCGCCCAGTTGCTCGAACGTGCGCGCAGCCTGTTGCCAGGCGGCGACGACGCCCGCGTGCATGAAGGCCGGCAGCTGATCCGCATCCGGCAGGGCGACACGCATGCCTTTGACCGGACGCCCGACCGCGGCCACGAAATCATCGGCCGGCTGGTGCAGGGTCGCCGGGTCGCGCACATCGGGGCCTGCCAGCGTCTGCAGCAGCAGGGCGCAGTCCTCGACCGAGCGGCCCATGGGCCCGATCGAGTCCAGCGTCCAGCTCAGCAGGCCGGTGCCGTGCAGCGAGATCCGGCCGAACGTCACCTTCAGCCCGATCAGGCCGTTGAAGGCCGACGGGATCCGCACCGAGCCGCCGGTGTCGCTGCCGATGCCGGCGGGTGCGAGCCGGGCCGCGACCGCCACGCCGGTTCCGCTCGAGGAGCCGCCGGCGCAGCGGTGCACGGCGAGGTCCCAGGGATTGCGCGGCGCGCCCATCAGCGGATTGGTGCCCCAGCCGCCGAATGCGAACTCCACCATGTGGAGCTTGCCCAGCGGCACCATGCCGGCAGCCAGCAGGCGTTCGACGGTGGCCGATGTCTCGGTGGCGCGACGTTCGGCCCACATCCGCGATCCGGTGGTGCCGACCCGGTCCTTGATGTCGCACAGATCCTTGATCGCGGTCGGCAGGCCCAGCAGCTTCCCGTGCGGCAGGTCGGCCGAGCGCGTCCGGTCGGCGCCGTCGGCGATCGCGCGCGCATCGGCGGCATAGACCTCCGTGAAGGCGTGCAGCGTGCTGTCGGCCTTCTCGATGCGGTCCAGGAAGGCATCGGTGATCTCGCGCGCCGAAGTCTGCTTGCGCGCCAGCGCCGCGGCCAGCTCGGTCAGTGTCAGGTCGGTCAGGCTCACGGCACCCCCGTCTTGCGCAAGAAGAGCGGCGCAGCGGAAGGCGCCCCCGTGCGGGCTACCGCGCGGGAGCCTGCCGCGCGAGTGTGGCTTGCAGATCGAAACTGTCAACGTCGCAATGCGGATGCCCGGCTGCAAGACGCTGGCCACGCGCCTTGCGCCTGCGTAAGAGGCAAGGTGGCGACGGCTGAGGGGACGGACCATGCTGCAACAGGTGACGGATCTGCGCGACGAGGCGGACGAGCTGCACCGCCTGCTGGCGCCGCTGGCAGCCGACGACTGGAGCCGGCCGACGCAGTTCAAGGCGTGGACGGTGAACGACATCGTTCAGCACCTGCATGTCAGCGACCTCCTGGGACTGGCATCGGCCACGGATGCCGCCGCCTTCGCGGCGCTGCATGCCGAGATCAGGGCCCGGCGGGAAGCGGGGCTCAGCCGCCTCGAGGAGACGCGGCAGCGCATGGACGGCCTGACCGGCGCCGCGCTGCTGGCGCGCTGGCGCCAGGTCCTGTCGGACCTGTGCGATGCCCTGGGAGCCAAGGCGCCGGATGCGCGGCTGACATGGGTCGGGCCGGACATGGGCCTGCGCATGTTCGCGACCGCGCGGCAGATGGAGATCTGGTCCCATGCCCAGGCGATCTACGACCTGCTCGGCATCACCCGGCCGGCGCCGTCGCCGCGCATCCGCAACATCGCCGAGCTGGGTGTGCGCACCTTCGGCTGGGCCTATCGCAACCGCGGCCTGGACGTGCCGCAGACGATGCCGTCCGTGCGGCTGGAGAACGGCTTCGGTCCGGCCTGGGAATGGCCGGCGCCGGATACCGGCAATGCCGTCAGCGGCAGCGTGCTGGCGTTCTGCCAGGTCGTGACGCAGACCCGCAACGTCGCCGACACCGACCTCGTGGTGAGCGGCGACGTGGCGCGGCACTGGATGAGCATCGCGCAATGCTTCGCCGGTCCGCCGGAAACGCCCCCGGCGCCGGGAACCCGCAACGCCACGCCGCGGGGCTGATTTTTGTTATCTAAGGAGAGGAGCCGGGTGTGAGCCACGCCGTCAGGCTGCGGGCGTAGCTGCGGGCGACGAGGATGTCGATGGCGCCATCACGGTCGCGCGGAGCCAGCAGTAGCACGGCGAAGGCACCGAGCCGGGCTTGCGCGAAGCGGCCGCGGGACAGCGCGCCACCGTCAAGGTCGAGCGCGCAGCCGGTGGCCAGCAGGTCGGCGGCGCCGGGACCGTCGAGCCGCAGGACCGATCGGGCCGAGGAGACATCGACGGCGATCACGGGCGATGGCGGGTCGCCTTCTGGCCTGACGCCGATCACCAGCCATTCATCGGGCCCCAGCCGGCAGATGCTGGCGTCGCCGCGGCGCGACATCTCGTTATAGGAGTCGGGCAGGTCCTGGCCCAGCCAGCGTGCCGCACCGGCGATGAAGGCGGCATCGTCGCCACGGCCGCGCAGCACGGTGAGGGCAATGCCCTCGACCGTTTGCAGCCGCACGCCCGCGACAGGGGACTCAGGCATGGAGGCGCTTTCCTTCCGGATCGACGAAGACGGGCTCGCTCACCATCACCGCGACGCTGGTGCTGGCGGTGGGTGACGTCGCGAACAGACGCTGGCCCATGCGATCGCGGCCCGCCTTGACCAGCGCCAGGGCAATCGGCCGGCCCAAGGTCGGGCTGTAGGCCTGCGAGGTGATGAAGCCCAGCGACTCCTGCGGCCCGGCGCGGCCCTCGGCCACGACATGGGCGCCCACGGGCAGCCGGTCATCCGCGCGCTCGACCACGAGGCCGACGAGCTGCTTGCGGCCCGGCTCGATCAGCGCCGGCAGCGACAGCGAGCGACGGCCGACATAGTCCTTGGTCGTGGCGCACAGCTTGGCCAGGCCCAGGTCGTCCGGCGTGGCGCGGCCATCCGCCTCCCGGCCGACCACGACATGGCCTTTCTCGATGCGCAGCACGCCCATCGACTCGGTGCCATAGACCATGAGGTCATCGACGCGGCCGGCATCCAGCAGGCGCTGCCATAGCGCCGGCCCGTCCGCTGACGGCACGTTGATCTCGTAGGACAGCTCGCCCGAGAAGCTCAGGCGGAAGACCCTTGCCGTCAGGCCGGCGACACGGCCGCAGCGCACCGACATGTGCGGCATTGCCTTGTCCGTGACGTCGATGCCGTCGGCGACGCGCGCCAGCACGCGGCGCGCGTTGGGGCCGGCCAGCGCGGCTGCGAACCATTGCTCGGTGACGGGTGTCACGAACACGCGCAGGCCGCGCCATGCCGTGCGCAGCAGCAGCTCGATATGCTCGACCACGGCCTCGGCATTGCCGGTCGTGGTGCTCATCAGATAGTGCTGCTCGCCCAGGCGCGCAGTGACGCCGTCATCGAACACCATGCCGTCCTCGCGCAGCATGATGCCGTAGCGGCTGCGGCCGACCGCGAGCTTCTTCCAGCTGTTGGTGTAGAGGCGGTCCAGCAGCTCGGCCGCGTCCGGCCCCTGGATATCCAGCTTGCCCAGGGTCGCCACGTCGATGACGCCGACATTGCGGCGCACCGCCATCACCTCGCGATTGACGGCGTCGAGGTCGCTCTCGCCGTCACGGCGGTAGAACAGCGGCCGCACCCAGGATCCGGCCTGGTTGAACACGGCGCCATGCGCGGCGTGCCAGTCGTGCAGAGCCGTGTAGCGCGACGGCTGCAGCCCCTCGCCGTGGTCGCGTCCGATCAGGGCGCCGAACGGCACCGGCGTGTAGGGCGGCCGGAAGGTGGTTGTACCGACGTCGCTAGGCGCGCAGCCCAGCTCGGCGGCAAGCAGGCTGAGCCCGTTGAGGCCGCCCAGCTTGCCCTGGTCGGTGCCCATGCCCAGCGTGGTGTAGCGCTTGAGGTGCTCGACGGAGCGATAGCCCTCGCGCGCCGCCAGCCGGATATCGGCGGCGGTCACGTCGTTCTGGAAATCCACGAAGCTCTTGCGGCCGCCGCCCTGGAACGCCTGCTCGACTGATATCGGCGCTGCTGGCGCCGCGCGCCGCAATGGCGCCGCCGGCGTGGCGTCGTTGCCCGCGGCGGTGCCGTGCGCCACGGCGTCGGCCGCATCGAACGTGCCGGCGCAGGCGCCGACGCTGCGCACGCCCTCGATGGGACGGTCGGGCAGAAAGGCGTGCGCGGCCTCGTCGTAGCGCAGCGTGCCGCGGGTCTGCGAGTGCAGGTGGATGGTCGGGATCCAGCCGCCCGACATGCACAGGCCATCGCAGGCCAGACGCCCGCCGCCGCCCGCGGCGCTCCAGCGCAGGCCGGTGACACGCTGCCGGCCGTCCACCCGCGTGATGACGGCGCCGCCATGGATCGGGATCGCGCGCTGCCGCGCTGCTTCTTGCGCCGCAGGATCGACGTCGTTGCGGATATCGAGGACAGCGGCGATCGCGACACCTGAATCGTGCAGGGAAGCGGCGGTGCGGTAGGCGCCGTCGTTGTTGGTGACGATGGCGAGCCGCCGGCCGGGCGCGGCGGCGTAGCGCGTGATGTAGCCCAGGGCGGCGGACGCCATCATGACGCCGGGCCGGTCGTTGCCGGGGAACACCAGCGGCCGCTCGATCGCGCCGGTGGCCAGGACCAGCCGCCTGGCGCGCACCTTCCAGAGCCGGCAGCGCAGGCCGGCACGCTCCGTGCTCTCGACCAGGACGGCGAAGCCGTGATCATAGGTGCCGACGACGGTGGTGCGGGTCAGCACGCGCACATTGCCCATGGCCGACAGCTTGGCCGCAGTGCCGGCGATCCAGTCGGCGACGGGCAGCCCTTCGACCATCTCGCCGCCAGCGAAGGGGGCGCCGCCGAGAGTGATATCCTCGTCGGCCAGGATCACGCGCTCGCCGCGCCTGCCCGCGGCCAGCGCCGCTGCCAGGCCAGCCAAGCCGCCGCCGGCGATCAGCACGTCGGCGTGCGCATGGCGTTTGTCGTAGGGATCCGGATCGGCGCCATCGGGCGGCCGGCCCAGGCCGGCGGCGCGCCGGATGTAGGGCTCGTAGACCATCCAGGCGTCGCCCGGGCCCATGAAGGTCTTATAGTAAAAGCCGGCCGGCAGCAGGCGCGAGAGCAGGTCCGCGGCCTGGCCGAGATCGAAGCGCAATGACGGCCAGCGGTTCTGGCTCTGCGCCACCAGCCCGTCGGTCAGCGCCACCGTGGTCGCACGCATGTTGGGCTCGGCACGATCGCCGGTGCCGATGCGCAGCAGCGCATTGGATTCCTCGGCGCCCAGGCCGACGATGCCGCGCGGGCGGTGGTACTTGAAGCTGCGGCTCACAAGGTGCACGCCGTTGGCGATCAGGGCCGAGGCCAGCGTGTCGCCGGCATAGCCTTCATAGGCACGGCCGTCGAAGGTGAAGGCCAGCGGCTGCGAGCGGTCGATGCGGTCGCCGCCGGGCAGGCGGAAGGGCTGGGTCACGGCGCGCCTGCATCCTCGGCCAGAAGCGGTGGCGCCACGATGGCGTGGCTGCGCGTGTCGCGCCGCACCCTCAGCCAACGGCGGCAGCCGAAGCGATGGAACCACAGCTCGTCATGCGGGCCGGCAGGGTTGTCGCGGCGATAGAGGAAGGCGGTCCAGGCTTGGTCGTCGCACGCCATCGGGTCGGCGGGACGAACGGCCGAGGCATCGCCGCCGAAGACGAATTCGTCCTCATCACGCGGGCCGCATACCGGACAGCGTATGGAGAGCATCTCAGCCTCTCAATGCAGGTGCGGAGCCGGGCCGGCGCCACGTTCGTTGATGGTGTGGCCGGTGGTGAAGCGGTCCAGACGGTGGCGCTCGGCCAGGGGATGCGGCGCGTCGTTGGCGATCAGATGCGCGAAGCACCAGCCCGACGCCGGGGTGGCCTTGAAGCCGCCGTAGCACCAGCCGCCGTTGAGGTAGAAGCCCTCGACCGGCGTCTTGGAGATGATGGCGCTGCCGTCCATGGTCATGTCTACCAGGCCGGCCCAGCTGCGCATCAGGCGCAGCCGCTTCAGCCGCGGCAGCAGCGCGGCGGCGCCCGCAGCGATCTCCTCGATCACCGGCAGGCTGCCGCGCTGGGAGTAGGAGTTGTAGCCGTCCAGCCGGCCGCCGATCAGCACCTCGCCCTTGTCGGTCTGGCTGACATAGACGCGGTGCGCGCCCGACGACAGCACGACGTTCAGGAACGGTTTGACCGGCTCGCTCACCATGGCCTGCAGCAGATGGCTTTCGATCGGCAGGCGCAGTCCGGCCATCTCGCCGATGCGCGAGGAGTTGCCGGCGACGCATGACGCCACCTTGCGAGCCAGGATGCGGCCGCGCGTGGTCTCGACGCCCACGACGCGGCCGCCTTCGCGCACGATGCCGGTCACGGCGCAGTTCTGGATGATGTCCACGCCACGCTGGTCAGCGGCGCGGCCGAAGCCCCAGGCGACGGCGTCATGGCGGGCGACGCCGGCGCGGCGCTGGATCACGCCGCCCAGCACGGGATGGCGGCCGTGCGGCGACAGGTCCAGGTCGGGGACGAGGGCCGCGATCTCGGCGGTGCCCAGCACCGCCGCGTCGATGCCGTTCAGGCGCATCGAGTTGTAGCGCCGCACCCAACTGTCGCGCTCGGCCGTCGTATGGAAGAGGTTGATCATGCCGCGCTGACTGAACATCACGTTGAAGTTCAGGTCGCGGCTGAGGCCTTCCCACAGCTTGACCGAATGCTCGTAGAACCGCGCGTTGCCGTCCTGCTGGTAGTTCGAGCGGATGATCGTTGTGTTGCGCGCCGTGTTGCCGCCGCCGATCCAGCCTTTCTCGAGCACGGCGACGTTGGTGATGCCGTGGTTCTTGGCGAGGTAGTAGGCGGTGGCCAGCCCATGCCCGCCGCCGCCGATGATGATCACGTCATAGGATGCCTTGGGCTCCGGCATGCGCCAGGCCGCCGGCCAGTCGCGGTGTCCGGATAGGGCATGGCGCAGCAGCGCCGCCAGCGAGTAGCCGCGCGCCATCACAGCACCTGGGTCAGGAACTCGCGGGTGCGCGGGTCCGAGGCGCTGGTGAAGAACGCCTTGGCGTCCCCCGATTCCACGATGCGGCCGTGATCGGTGAAGTGGACCGTGTCGGCGACCTCGCGTGCGAAGCCCATCTCGTGGGTCACCAGGATGCAGGTCATGCCCTCGGCGGCCAGCTCGCGGATCGTGTTGAGGACCTCCTTGACCGTTTCCGGGTCGAGCGCGGCGGTGACCTCGTCGAACATCATCACGTCGGGCATCATGCACAGGCTTCGGGCGATGGCGACGCGCTGCTGCTGGCCGCCCGATAGCTCGCCGGGATAGGAATCGGCCTTCTCGCTGAGCCGCACCTTGGCCAGCAGCTTGCGGGCACGCGCCTCGACCTCGGCCTTGTCCTGGCGCAGCACGTGCACCGGCGCCATCATGATGTTCTGCAGCGCCGTGCGGTGCGGAAAAAGATTGTAGCTCTGGAACACGATGCCGACACGGCGGCGCAAGGCGAGCTCGTCCAGCTTGGGGTCGTTGACCTCGATGCCGTCCACCTTGATCGAGCCCTTGTCGATCGGAACCAGGGCGTTGATGCAGCGCAGCAGGGTCGACTTGCCCGATCCTGAGGGACCGATGATGCAGACCACCTCCGATTTGCGCACCGACATCGACACACCCTTCAGCACCTGCACCGTGCCGAAGGACTTGTGCACATCGGTGATGACCACCTGCGGCTCCTTGAGGGCCTTGTCCATCGCCATCACCCCTTCACCGACCATTTGCGCTCGAGCCGCACGGTGGCGACGCTGATCGGGTAGATGTACAGGAAGAACCAGACCAGGATGTAGGCATACATCGGCATCAGCAGGTCGGTCCGGCGCTCCGACGCCAGGACGTCGCGCACGATGGTGAGCGACTCCGAGACGCCGACGATATTGGCCAGCACGGTGCCCATGGTCAGGATGGAGTACAGGTTCATCCACGGCGGCAGCATCCGCTTGAGGCACTGCGGGATGATGATCATCCACAGCGTCTGGCGGCGCGTGAAGGCGAGCGACCGGGCGGCTTCCCATTGCGTGGCCGGGATCGAGCGGATCGCGCCGCGCACGATCTCCGAGACATTGGCCATCACCGGCAGGGTGAAGCCGAAGGTGGCCTTGATCCAGTCGGGCAGGGGGATGACCGTGCCGCCGATCTTCACCTCGAACGGCACGAGGTACATGATGTAGAAGATCGTCACCAGCCACGGCGAGTTGCGCAGGACCTGGGTCAGCGCCCATGATCCGGTGCGCACCGGCGGCAGCAGCGAGATCTGCGCCAGCCCCAGGAGCGCGCCCAGGATGGTGCCGAACGCCATCGCCAGCGCGCTCATCAGCAGGTTGAGGCAGAAGCCCTGGAACAGCAGCGGCGTCCATTTCCACAGGATGGCGTAGACGCTGCTGCGCGCGGCGCCGCTCTGGGCGTCGGCATTGAACGCCACCAGCAGGAACGTCGCCACGATCAGGATGCCGGCCGGCCAGCGCAGATCGACGAAAGGCAGGCCGGTGTCGCGGCAGAACAGGGTGGCACGGGGCGTGCTCCCCCAGCGGGGCGAGGAGAAGAACCTCGATCCGCTCATGATGGCGTGTATCCCGGCACGTGCAGCGCCCGCTCGATGCGGCTGACGCCGAACACGAACAGCCCGACCAGGGTCAGGTAGGTCACCAGCACCACGTTCATCATCTCGGGCACGTTGAGGTTGTCGCTCCACAGCTGGTTGGCGACGTACAGCGCCTCGGGCACGGCGATGGCGTAGGCGATGGCCGTGGTCTTGACCAGGTTCACGAGGTTGTTGTTGAGCGACGGCAGGCAGATGCGGATCGCCAGCGGCAGCACGATGTGGATGTAGGATTTCAGCCGGCTGTAGCCGAGCGCGCGCGCCGCCTCGACGGTGGTGTGCGGCACGGCCTCGATGCCCGATCGGAAGATCTCGACGTTGAACGCGCCGGCGAAGAACGACAACGCGATCACCGCCCACTGGAAGTTGTTCAGGATCGGCTCGGCCAGGCCGAAAGCGTTGGTCGTCGTGGGCACCAGGGCGCCCAGGCCGAAGTAGAAGAAGTAGAGCTGCGCCAGCGGCGGCGTGTTGCGGAAGAACTGGATGTAGCCGTAGACCAGCCAGCGCAAGGGCGCGAAGCGCACGCCCTGCAGCCAGGCGCCGACGACGCCGACGACCAGCGAGAGCAGGACGGACAGGACGGCCAGCTCAATCGTGAGCCCGATGCCCTTGAGGTACTTCAGCCCGTCCCATGGATCATAGAAGATCGTGAGATTGATGCCGGTCTCGTCGTACAGCCGGCGGAACCACGCCTGGATCGACTCCACGCACACCCCCGAACGCGCTCAAGCCCTCGCTGACCGATCCGTCATCCCGAGCGTAGCGAGGGATCTCCCGGCTGCGGATCTCCGCTCGCGGAAGATCCCTCGCTGCGCTCGGGATGACGGTGTAAGGCTACTTCGCCTTGTACTTCTCGTGCATGTCCTTGACGAAGTCGGTAGGCACGATGCCCCATTTCTTCTCCAGCTCGACGATCTTGCCGGTCTTGTGCCAGTCGATCGACGCGTCGGTCATGATCTTGAACAGCTCGTTGTCGCCGTGCTGCACCGCCAGGCCCCAGGGCTTGGTGTCCTGGGTGGGTAGCTTGATCTCGTAGTCGCCCCAGATCTCCTTGTCGGTGAGGCGGGAGGCGGCCAGCGAGTCGTCGGTCAGCGACCCGATGCAGCGGCCATCGCGCAGCGCCTGCTCCGATTCGGCGATGCCGGCGAAAGCCAGCAGCTTGAGCTCGTACTTGCGCTCATACTCCTTGTTCCAGAACGCGCCCTGGCTGGTGCACAGCGTCTGGCCGCGGATGTCGTCCCACTTCTTGATCGGGGTCGACTTCTTGGCCATGACGGTGATGCCCGAGGCATAGTAGTTGGGCTCGACGATATGGATGAGCCGGCGCCGCTCCGGCGTGTCGGTCATCGTCGCCATCAGCATGTCGCACTTGCCCTGCTCGAGGAACTGCACGCGGTTGGCGGCGATCACCGGGATGCGCTGCACCTTGATCGGCTTGCCCAGCGCTGCCGTCAGCCGCACCTGGATGTCATCGACAAGGTCATGCTCCAGCCCGATCATGGTGCCGGACGGGTCGCGGAAGCCGAAGGGACGGTAATCGACCTTGATGCAGGCGACGATCTCGCCGCGCTCCTTGATCTTGTCGAGCACCGCGCCGGCCTGCGCCGTGCCCGCCACTGCCAGCGCCAGCCCCAGAACCACCGCGCCGCCTGCCATACGCTTGACCGCTGTCATTGGCCGTTTCCATCCTCTTTTTGATCGCAAGGGCGGCGACCTTATCGCCTCGCCATGGCAGCCGTCTGCAAAAAAGAACTTGGCGTGACGGATAGAAAAATTGACGGCAGTGACGGGGCGGATTTGCCTGCCGTCGGCAACGGCACATTGCAGTTAAATAGGTAGCTTGCTATCTTTATGCCATGACGAGCACGGGCAAGCCGCGCCCGATCGACTTCGGGTTCCAGGTGGCGCGGATCGCACGCCGGCTGCGGCAGGCCGTGGACGCCGAGCTGCGGGTGCTGGGGCTGACCGAGGCGACGTGGCGGCCGCTGGTCTATGTCGGCCGCCTGGGCGAGGGCGTGCGCCAGAAGGAGCTGGCTGCGGCGCTGGGCATCGAAGGGCCGTCGCTGGTGCGGCTGCTCGACGGCCTGGAACGGCGCGGGCTGATCGAACGCCGCGAGACCGATGCCGATCGCCGGGCGCGCGGCATCTATCTGACGCCGGCTGGCCGGGATCTGGAGAAGCGGGCCGCGCGTACAAGCGGCGCCATCCAGCGGCGCATGCTCGCTGCGATCGCGCCGGCGGATCTGGCGGCCTGCGAACGGGCTTTCCGCACCATCGAGCAGGCCCTGGACGACGTCGAGCAGGCCGTGCGGCCATGGGAGAAGGGTAGCGATGCGCAGTGACGATGAGGCTGAGGCCAGCATGAAGCGGTTCCGCATGTCCGATGGCGTCGAGCTGATTGCCGATGCCTGGGGGGCGCCGGACGCGCCGCCGGCGATCCTGCTGCATGGTGGCGGCCAGACCCGGCATGCCTGGAAGCGCACGGCGCAGACGCTGGCGGCGCAGGGCTACCATGCGCTGTCCGTCGACCTGCGCGGCCATGGTGACAGCGGCTGGTCGGCGGATGGCGACTACGGCATGGATCGCTTCGCGGCCGATGTGCGCACGCTGGCGCAGATGCAGGCGGCCAAGCCGATCCTGATCGGCGCCTCGCTGGGCGGCATCTCCAGCCTGCTGGCGGAGGGCGATGCGCCGCAGTCGGTGGCGGCGGCGCTGGTCCTGGTCGATATCACGCCCAAGGTGGACCCGCAGGGCGTGGCGCGGATCCGCGGCTTCATGGCTTCGCATATCGATACCGGGTTCTCATCGGTGGACGAGGCGGCTGACGCGGTCGCGGCCTATCTGCCGCACCGGCCGCGGCCGCGCAGCGTCGAGGGCTTGCGCAAGAACCTGCGGCTGGGCGACGACGGCCGCTACCGGTGGCACTACGATCCTGCCTTCGTGCACGACCGCCAGACCCGCGACGACTCGGGACGCGAGCAGCGGCTGTCCATCGCCGCGGCGCGCATCGAGGTGCCGGTGCTGCTGGTCCGTGGCGGCTCCAGCGAGCTGGTGTCGCAGGAGGCGGCGCGCGCGTTCATCGACCTGGTGCCGCACGCGACCTATGTCGATGTGCGCGGCGCCGGCCACATGGTGGCAGGCGACGTCAACGACGTCTTCACACAGGAGGTCGTGCGCTTCCTCGAAGGCTTGCCGCCCGGACCGTCGACGCGCCCGCCCCAGCCGGCCGTCGCGTCCTGAGATGGCGCCGGGGCCGGAACAGCCGCCGGAGGCCATCGCCGCCGGCGCGGCGCGGCCCAGCCTTGCCATCCTGGCGGCGATCGCGGCCAGCGGCACGCTGTCCATGCACATCTTCGTGCCGGCGCTGCCCGCCGTGGCGCGCCAGTTCGACGTGCATCCTGCCACGGCGCAGCTCACGCTCACGCTCTACCTGATCGGCATCGCCGCCGGCCAGCTGCTGTATGGGCCGCTGTCGGACCGGTTCGGCCGTCGGCCGGTGCTGATCGTGGCCCTGGCGATCTTCCTCATCGGCACGCTGCTGGCGGGGATCGCGCCGCGCATCGAATGGCTGATCACGGCCCGGGTGCTGCAGGCGCTGGGCGCCTGCGGCGGCCTGGTGCTGGGCCGCGCGATGGTGCGCGACGGCGTGCCTCCGGACCAGGCGGCGCGGCAGATCGCCTTCCTGGTCATGGCGATGACGATCACGCCGGCGCTGGCGCCCCTGGTCGGCGGGACGATCACCGACTGGTTCGGCTGGCGCGCGATCTTCGCCTTTCTCGGCATGGCCGGCCTGGCAGTGCTGGTGCTCACGGTGACGGCGCTGCCGGAGACCAACCGCCAGCGCGTCACGCTGTCCAATCCCGCCGCCATGGTCGGGGTCTACGGCCGGCTGCTGGCACTTCGGCAGTTTCGCCTGCTGGCGGTCGGCGGCGCCTGCATGTCGACCAGCATGTATGCCTTCTTCGCTGCCTCGCCGTTCCTGTTCATCGAGGTCCTGCACCGTCCGACCTCCGAGATCGGCTGGTACTACATCGCGATGATGCTGTGCGTCATGCTGGGCAGCTGGATTGCCAGCCGCGTCACCGTCGGCGCGCGGGCCGGCATGATCCTGCCCGTGGCGGCGGCGCTGGGCTCGACCGGCGCGGCGGCGCTGCTGGTGATCGATCTCGCCGGGTGGCTCTCGGTGGTCTCGGTGATGGCCGCCATGTGCGTGTTCGCCTTGGGCGTCGGGCTGGCCAGCCCGGTGGCGACGGCGCGCGCGATCGGTGTCGATCCGCGCGCGATCGGGGCGGCATCGGGACTCTACGGCTTCCTGCAGATGGGCTTCGGCGCGCTCAGCACCCTGCTGGTCGGGATCTGGCATGCCGATTCGGCGCGGCCTGCCGCCTGCATCCTGCTGGCCGCGTCGCTCGTCTCCCAGCTCGCGTTCTCCGTCGCCCAGCGGCGGACGTAGAAGAACGGCGGCCGATCACGCCACCTTGGCGAGCTTCTGCAGCGAGCGCAGGGGGCGGGGCATGGGCGTATCCGGGAAGCTGGTCGACCAGTTGGTGTAGCTCACCTCGCCGACATAGATGTCGCCGCGCGAATCGACGGCAAGCCCGTGCGGCGCCAGGAACCGGCCGGCCTGCGTGCCCGGACCGTCCTCGCCGCCGAGCCGCGCCAGCAGCTGGCCGGTCTTGTCGACGACGCTCAGGCGTGGCCCGAGGTTGAGGTATTTCAGGTTGACCGGCATGCCCGGGCCCAGCTCGCCGACGATGAACCGCGGCCCGTGCGCGCCATTGCAGCAATAGAGCGCGCACGGCCGGTGGAGGTTGTTCCACTGCGCTTCGTACTTGCCGTTGCCGTCGAAGACCTGCACGCGATGGTTCTCGCGGTCGGCGACATAGACCCAGCCATCGGGGTCGGAGGCGATGTTGTGCACCAGGTTGAACTCGCCCGGCCCGGTGCCTGAGGTGCCCCAGGACATCAGGTGGCGGCCGTCAGGCGTGTATTTGTGCACGCAGGCATTGCCGTAGCCGTCCGAGACGTAGATGTCGCCGCGCGGCGACAGGGCGGTGTGGGTGCAGCGGTTGAACGGCTTGCCGCTCATGAACGGGGCAGGCGCCTCGGGCACGCCGATGGTCAGCAGCACCTTGCCCTCGGTCGTGCATTTGCGCACCGTGTGATCGCCGTCGTCGGTGCAGTAGAGATTGTCGTCGGCATCGATATGGATGCCGTGCGCGCGCCGGAACAGGCCTTCGCCCCAGGAGCGCAGAAAGTTGCCGTCGCGGTCGAACACCATCATCGGATGCTCGCCGCGATTGAACACATAGACCTGGTCCTTGCTGTCGACCGCGACCGCGGCGACATCCCTGAACTCCCAGCCGTCCGGGAGCTTCGCCCAGTTCTCGACCACGCTGTAGCGATGCTCGCCACTGCCCAGGACAACCGGCATCGCATGCCTCCCTCGCTTTGCGTCAGCGCGGGCAGGCTATCACCGGCGGGCGACCAGCGCACGCTGCCAGCCCAATCGTCATGTGATGACAGCTGCCCGCCTCACCACATGGTCTTGCGGTAGGCTTCCTCCAGGCGCTGCTCGCGCTCGGCGTTCTGCTCCGGCGGCAGCTTGAGCTGCTCGCCGATCATCACCGACAGCGACGGCAGCAGCGAGCGCTCGACCTGCGCCGCCGGGTCCCACAGGCGGCTGCGGCGGAAGGCCTTGGCGCAATGCAGGTAGGCCTCGCGCACCTTGATCACCATCACCGAGCGCGGGTTCTTGCCTTCGGCCGCCATCGCCGCCAGCAGCCGGGAGTCGACCGAGAGCCGTGCCGTGCCGTTGATGCGCACGGTCTCCTCGAACCCCGGGATCAGGAACAGCATCCCGACCTCGGGGTGGCTGAGGATGTTGCGCAGGCTGTCGAGGCGGTTGTTGCCGGGGCGGTCGGGCAGCACCAGCGTCTTCTCGTCGAGGACCTTCACGAAGCCAGGCTTGTCGCCCCGCGGCGTGACGTCCAGCCGGCCCTGCTTGTCGGATGTCGCCAGGCAGCAGAACGGCGACATCTCGATGAAGCGGCGGATATGGCGATCGATGCGGCCGATATCCTTGGCCAGCACGCCCGGGCTCGGCTGCGGATAGACTGCTTCGACCAGATGGCGGGCGCCGGCTTCGTCCAGCAGCTCGGGGTCGGACGGCAGGCCTCCGGCGAGGGGACCGACATTCGTATCGGGCATGTGAGGCTCCTGACTTGCGGCCAGCGGTGCTGCCTTTCACTGATCCTAAAAGCATTCGATGTTGCGAATCAATCGCATATCGTCGAAGGCAAGGGCACAACTGTCATCCCGAGCGCAGCGAGGGATCTCCTGCGGCAAGGCGCATGGTGCGTCATTCGCGGGAGATCCTCGCTGCGCTCGGGATGACAGGTGTGTCACGGTCCGTGATTCCAGGCACTATTCCTTCCAGACACCCCAGGGCACCGGCCGGTCCGCCGCCCAGGTCTTGTAGCCGTGGACGTTGGACCGCACGGCATCGATATTGGGATCGTAGTACATGCCGATGATCGGCACCTGCTCGGCCATCATCGCATGCAGCTTGAGGAAGATGTCCTTGCGCTTGGTCTCGTCCATGGTGCGCGCGCTCTCGGCCAGCAGCTCAATCGCCTTGGGGTCATCCCACTGCGCCCATTTCGACTTCGACTTGTCGGCGATCAGCGCCATGTACATCAGGCCCGGATCGAGCCGCGCCGAGTAGCCGAACGACTGCACCTGGAAGGTGCCTTTCAGGTAGTTGTCGAGCTGCGTCGCCCAGTCGAGCGTCTCGAGCTCGACCTTGAAGCCGGCCGCGGCGAGCATCGCCTGCGCGATCACCGAGCGCTCGTACATGCCGGTGTAGCGCTTGTTTGTCTGGATCTTGATCACCTGTCCGGCGTAGCCGGCTTCCTTGAGCAGCGCCGCGGCTTTCTTCGGATCATAGGCCGGCCACTCCAGAAAGCGCTTGTCGAAGTAGCTGCTGGACTCGCTGACCGCCGAGGGGTTGCCTTTCACGAGGCCTTCGGTGCGCGCTTCGGCGATCTGGTTGATGTCGATGGCGTGCGCCATGGCCTGGCGCAGCTTCACGTTCGACAGCAGCGGGTCCTGGGTCTGGATCAGCAGCGGCCCCCAGTTGAGGCCTGGCGTGCTCTGGATCGTCACGTCGCGCCGCTTCTTGAGCTCGGCGACACGCGGCGCATCGACCTGTGGCAGGATGTCGACCGCCCCGGTCAGCAGGGCGGCCTCGGCCGCGTTGGGGTCGGGGATGACACGGAAGACGACCTGATCGACATAGGCGTTGCGCGCGCCGGCATAGCCGCTTTGCGGATCCTTGCTGGCCTGGTAGCTGGCGAAGCGCTCCAGGGTGACGAGCTCGCCGCGCTTCCATTCCTTCAGCTTGTAGGGGCCGGACCCGATCGGTGTCATCCATTTGCCGTCGGCGCCGACGCTGTCGGGGTGCGCCACCAGGACGTGGCATTGCACATTGGCGAGCTGCTTCAGGAACACGGCCTGGGGCTCGGCGAGGCGATAGACGACCGTGCGGGCGTCCGGCGCCGCGACCTCGAGCACCTTCAAGCCGGAGCTGCCATCGAACGTGCGACGGCAGTTCCAGCCCGTCTGCGCCATCAGGCGGTCCCAGGTCCACTTGACCTCGGTCGCGGTCAGCGGCGCGCCGTTGTGGAACTTCGCGCCTTCGCGCAGGCGGAAGGTGTAGGTCCTGCCGTCATCGGAGACGGTCCATGACTCGGCCAGCGCCGGGCCGACGCTGAGGTCGGCACGATGCGCCACGAGCCCTTCGAACAGGACCTGGATCACCGTGTCGGTGTTGGCGTCGCGGTTGATGCCAGGCTCGAGGCTCCTGATATCGGCGTTCAGCGCGATGGTGAGGGTGCCGCCGTTGCGCTGCGCCAGCGCCGAGGCCGGCAGCGCCGCGCAGGCGGCGAGGATGAGGATGGTCTTCTTCATGTATCAGCCGCCCCGGTTCGTTGGCGTGGCAGGAAGCCCGCGCGAAAGTGACGCATATTTTTGTTGCGACGAAAAGCACTTTCTGGGGCAATCCGTGCCGTGCAATATGCGCGCCGTTGGGACAGCTTGCTCGGGAGACACGCGTGGCCAAGGTTCGGCACCAAGGCAGCCAGGCGACACCGCTGCAAAGCGAGCTCGCCCGGCAGATCCTGGCGCGTATCGAAAAGGATGATCTGCAGGCCGGCGCGCCGGTGCGCGAGCTGGCGCTGGCGCAGGCCTTCGGGGTCTCGCGCACGCCGGTGCGGGCGGCGCTGGGCGTCCTCGAAGGGCTGGGCTATGTCCGCCGCACGCCCGGCCGGGGATTTGTCCTGGCCAAGAAGCTCAATGGCGCGGGGCGGGCATCGGCCCGGCTGCCGCGCTCGCCGTTCGACGAGCTGCTCACCGCGCTGATGACCGACCGGGCGCGCAACCGTATCCCGGCCGAAGTGTCGGAAGCGGAGCTGATGCCGCGCTACGGCGTGTCGCGCGGCGCGCTGCGGCGCGTGCTGATGAAGCTTGCGGACGACGGCCTGGTGCGGCGCCAGCGCGGTCACGGCTGGCGCTTCGTCGAGGCGCTCGATTCGCGCGAGGCGGTGACCGAGAGCTATCGCTTTCGCATGATCGTCGAGTGCGCCGCCTTGCGCGAGCCCGGCTTCACGCCGGACCCGGCCGAGCTGCACCGCCTGCGCGAGGCGCACCTCGAGCGTTTGCGCGAGGGCAGCGACACCGATCCACGGCGCTGGTTCGAGACCAACCGCCAGTTCCATGAGACGCTCACGGTGTGGTCGGGGAACCGCTACCTGGTGGAAGCGGTACGCCGGCAGAACGCGCTGCGCCAGCTTGGCGAATACAGCACCTTCCCGCGGCTGTCGCCCGAGCGCATCGCCCAGTCGACACGCGAGCATATCGGCATTCTCGACGCCCTCATCGCCGGCGACCGCGACTGGGCGGCGACGCTGCTGCACCGTCATCTCGACCTGACGGTGCGCATCTATGGCGGAGCGGGCGGCGGGCCCACGCCGCCGCCTCAGGCGGTCGGGTCGACCGGCGTCAAGACGCCGGCGCGCCGCTCGATCGCCTCGGCCGCATCGAGGCAGAGGTCCTCGCGGTAGCGGCCGGCGATCAGCTGCACGCCGACCGGCACGCGTCCGGTGGCGCCAGTGGGCACCGACACCGCCGGCAGCCCCAGCGCCGGCACCGCGAGCTGGGTCGATTGCGCCTTCATCAGGCGCGCCGTCGTAGCGGCGTCGATCACGTCCTGGCCGACCTCGAACGGCAGCGCCGCGGAGGTGTGGGTGAGGACCAGCGGCCGCTCATCGAGGAAGAGCTGCCATAGCCGCAGCAGCCTGTCACGGTCGGCCAGGGCTTCGAGGATGCCCCGCGGCTCGGCCGCGGGGAAGACGTCGCGCCAGTAGCCGAGCGCGGTCTTGATGCCGTCGTCGCCGTATTGGGCGACGGCCGGCTCGAGCGCCGCGATCACGTCGTCCATGGCCAGCCGCGCCCACAGGTCGATCACCTCGCCGAAGGCCGGTGGCTCGGCTTCCTCGACGCGATAGCCGGCGTCTTGCAGCCAGCGCCCCGCCTGGCGGATCGCCGCTTCGACCTCGGGAGCGATGTCGCCGCGGCCGTCCGGGTCGACGACCATCGCGATGCGGATCGGCGCCGCGGGGCGTGGTCCTTCGAGCGGGACATCGACCCAGCGCGGATCGTTGCCGTCGCCGGCCGCCATGGCCGCGAACGCCAGCCGGGCGTCGCGCACCCGCCGTGTCAGCGGGCCTTGCACGGCCATGAGCTGCGACGAGATCGGCCGCTTGCCGGTCGCCGTGAAGTTGTGCGCCGGGATGCGGCCGTAGGTCGGGCGCAGCCCCACCAGGCCGCAGCAATAGGCCGGATAGCGCACCGAGCCGGCGATGTCGTTGCCCTGGCCGATCGCGCCGATGCCGGCGGCCGTGGCCGCGGCGGCGCCGCCGCTGGAGCCGCCGGCCGTGCGCGTGCGGTCCCACGGGTTCAGCGTCAGCCCGTGCAGGGCATTGTCGGTGAACCACCGCATGGAGAAGGCCGGCGTGTTGGTGCGGCCGATGACGATGGCGCCGGCGCGGCGCAGGTTGGCGATCGTGGGATTGTCCTGCGCGGCGATGAGGTCCTTGAACGCCGTCACGCCGTTGTCGGTGGCGCAACCCGCCTGGTCGAGGTTGACCTTGGTGGTGACCGGCACGCCATGCAGCGGCCCCAGCGCCTTGCCGTCGGCGGCAGCCCGGTCGGCGGCATCGGCGGCGGCCAGCGCTTCCTCGTGCAACGGCCGCACCACCGCGTTGATCGCGGGGTTGACCGCATCGAGCCGGGCCAGCGCCGAGACGATGACCTCGCGGCAGGAGACCTTGCGGCTGCGTGTCAGATCCGCCACCGCGGCGGCGTCCAGCGCCCAGAGCTCACTCATCGATCAACTCCCGTTGCACGTCGCACGAACCGGTCATTCCTTCCACACGCCCCAGAACCGCTCGTTGCCGGCCGGCCAGGTCTTGTAGCCGCGCACGCGCGGCCCGGCTGCCGAGACCTCGACCGGATTGTAGATGCCGAGGATCGGCACGGCGTCGGCCATGCGCTGGTGCAAGGACGCGAACAGCCGGCCGCGCTCGGCCGGCTCGCTGGACGCCTTGGCGGCATCCAGCAGCGCCTTCGCTTGCGGGTCATCCCATTGCGCGAAGGGGAAGCGTGTCTTGTCGCCGATCAGCGAGGCATAGCCCAGCGCCGGGTCGAGGCGCGACGAATAGACGAAGGAGGAGAGCTGGAACTTGCCCGTGTTGTAGTTCTGCAGCTGGGTCGCCCATTCCAGCGTCTCGAGCTTGGCATTGATGCCGGCCTCGGCCAGCATGGCCTGGATCATGACGGCGGCATCGAAATAGCCGCCGGGCCGCGTGCTGGTCTGGATCCGGAGCGGCTGGCCGGCATAGCCGGCCTCCTTGAGCAGGCGCTTGGCGGCAGCCGGATCATGCGCCGGCCAGGCCGCGAAGGCGCTGCCGTAATAGGGGCTGGCCAGGGGCACGGCAGCAGGGTTCGGGCCGGCGAGGCCGAAGGACAGCGACTGCGCCACCTCGCGCAGGTCGACGGCGTGGGCAATGGCGCGGCGCATGCGCATATCGGCCAGCAGTGGGTCGCGCGTCTGCATCAACATCACCTGCCAAGCGAATGTCGACTGCACGGAAACCTGGACGCCGCGCGCCTTGGCGTCATCGACATCGTTGGGCGACAGCACCGGCACGACGTCGACATTGCCGGTGAGCAGGGCCGCCTTCATCACCGAGGCATCGGTGATGGCCAGAAAGCGCAGCCGCTCGGCGTAGGCGATCTTGGCGCCGGCCATGCCGTCGCGTGTCCCCTCCGCCGGGCGGTAGCCCGAGAAGCGCGCCAGCTCGATCTGCCGGCCGCGCTGCCAGTCGCGAAGCACGTAGGGGCCGGTGCCGATCGGCGCGCGCCAGGCGCCGTCGGGCCCGACCGAGTCAGGATGCAGGATCGCGGCGTTGCACTGCAGGTTGGCCATCGCGATCAGGAACAGGCCGGAAGCTTCCTGCAGGCGGAACACGACCGTTCTCGGGTCCGGGGCCTCGACATCGAGCACCTTCGGGCCTTGCGTGCCGTCGAAGAAGCGGGTGCACGCCCACAGGGTCTTGGGATCGAGATACCGGCGCCAGCTCCAGACGACCTCTGCCGATGTGAGCGGCGCGCCGTTGTGGAACGACACGCCTTCGCGCAGGCGGAAGCGATAGGTCCGGCCGCCATCCTCGACCAGCCAGGATTCGGCCAGCATGGGCGCGACGGACAGATCCTCGCGATAGGCCACGAGGCCTTCGACGACGTGGTGCAGCACCGTGTCGGAATTGGCATCGCGGTTCACGCCGGGGTTGCTGCTGCGGATGTCCGAGATCAGCGCCACGGTGAGCGCATCGGTGCGGCGTCCCTCCTGCGCCAGCGCGCCGCCGACTGTCAGCAGGGTGGCGGCGAGAATGATGATCTTCCGCCCTCCCGTCATCCCGAGCGCAGCGAGGGATCTCCTGCGGCAGGGCGCACGGTGCGCTATCCGCGGGAGATCCCTCGCTGCGCTCGGGATGACGGGAAGGACGGCAGCGCGATGCCGCGCCACAGGTGAGCCGCCCGCCCGCCACGCGGGGAAGAGTTTCACGCTACGCTCCGCTTCGCGCCGTCCTGCAGCACCGCCGTGAAGAAGGCGATGACCGGCTCGAGCGTCTTCCAACCCTCGTGCCCGATGCCGGGCACGATATCTTGCCGCACGGCGATGCCGTGCTGCTCGTAGTTCGCCTTCAGCGTCGCCAGGCGGTCGATGCGGGTCGCGCCGGCGTCGTTGGCGCCTTCCATCCAGGCGCTGTGGTGCGGCTTCAGCGTGATCTCCCAGGTCTCGGTATCCTCTGCGCCCACCACCATGTGCACCGGCACGCGGCGCATGGCCGCCAGATCGACATCGGCGCCGAGCTCTGCCTGCAGATTTCGGGTGCCGACCCACCAGTCGCGCGTGTCGTCGAGCAGGGTCACGTTGCCTGGCGCGCCGATCGACACCGCCGCCAGCCGGTGCGGGTGCAGCAGGAAGACACGGTGGACGAACTGGCCGCCGCCGGAGAAGCCGAACAGCAGGAAGCGGCTGACATCGATGCCGTACTTGCGTCCGACCTCGTCGACCATGGCCAGCAGCAGCAGGTCGAAGCGCATGTCGTGGAACTTCAGGCGCTTGTAGTTGGAAAGCTCTTCCGGCTCGATCAGGCCGACAGGGAACAGTGGCGCCAGCACGATGCAGCGTTCGCGTTCTGCCAGGTCGGCGAATTTGTCCCGGTAGGTGGTGGCCGTGCGGCCGGTGCCGTGCATCGCCACAATCAGCCGCCAGGCCGAGCGGTCCTGGGCTTCAGCCAGCGCCCTGGGCACGTAGAGGCAGTAGGAGACACGCTGGTCAGCCTGCAGCGCGAAGAACGGCGTGGCACCGACGTCGTAGTAGCCCAGGGGCATCATCAACTCCTTGGTGGCCTTCATGGTGAGCCTGTCGAACCATGAAGGTTACGCACAGCCGTGGTGCGGCCACTTCATGGTTCGACAACCTCACCATGATGTGGCTTGCAGTCATGTCACGAGATCCGTGACAGGGATGGTGCTCGATCGGGGTTTCGGCATGTCCAGCGCCGGTGACGCCGCAAGCAAGGCCTTGGTGTAGTCGTGCTGCGGCCGATCGAAGATGTCGTCGCGCGAACCCTGCTCGACGATGCGGCCCGATTGCATCACCACGACGCGGTCGGCGACTTCCTCGACCGCCGCCAGGTCGTGCGAGATGAACAGGCAGGCAAAACCGCGCTGGCGCTGCAGGTCGCGGAACAGGGTCAGCACCTGCTTCTGGATGGTCATGTCGAGCGCCGACACCGGCTCGTCGGCCACCACGAACACCGGCCGGCGCACGATGGCGCGCGCGATCGCCACGCGCTGGCGCTGGCCGCCCGACAATTCGTGCGGCAGTCGGCGGCCGAAACCGCCCAGGCCGACCTCCTCGAGCACCTCCTCGACGCGGCGCTCCCTGTCCGCGGCGCTGAGCTGCGGCACATGGCGCAGCGGCTCGGCAACGGTCTGGCCGACCCGCATGCGCGGATCGAGCGACGAATAGGGGTCCTGGAACACCAGCTGGCAGCCCAGGCGGAAGGCACGCAGGGTGGCGCGGTCGGCCGACAGGATATCGCTGCCGCGGAACAGCACCTGTCCGCCCGATGCCGGGATCAGCCGCAGCATGGCGCGGCCCAGGGTCGTCTTGCCGGAGCCGCTGCCGCCGACCACCGCCACCGTCTCGCCGGCGCGCACCTCGAGATCCACGCCGTCGACCGCGCGCACCGAGGGGCGCCTGCCGAAGAAGCGACGCCGGCCGCCGAACGTCACCTCAAGCCCACGTGCGGCGATCACGGGTTCTCCCGGCGCATCACGATGCGTTGCTGCCTCACGACGGGGCAACGCATCGACGAGCTGGCGCGTGTAGGAATGCGTCGGCGCCGCCAGGATCCGCTGTGCCGGGCCGCTTTCCACCAGCTTGCCGCGCTGGAGCACGACGGCCCGCTGGGCATAGCGCGCGACCAGCCCGAGATTGTGGGTGATCAGCATCACCGCGGTGCCCTCCTGGCGCGCCAGCTCGACCATCAGGTCGAGCACCTCGCGCTGCACCAGGGTGTCGAGCGCCGTGGTCGGCTCGTCGGCGATCAGCAGGCTGGGGCGCAGCAGCATCACCGAGGCCAGCATGATGCGCTGGCGCATGCCACCGGAGAATTCGTGCGGGAAGGCGGCCAGACAGCGCTCCGGATCGCGGATCTGCACGCGCTGCAGCATCGCCACCGACTTGGCGCGGATCTCCTGCGGCGACAGGCGGCGATGCAGCTTCAGCCCCTCGGCCATCTGCGTGCCGATGGTGAGCGCCGGATTCAGCGAGACCATCGGTTCCTGGAACACCATGCCGATGGCGGGGCCACGCAGCTGGCGCAGGCGCTCCGGCGTGGCCTGGGTGAGATCCTCGCCGTCGAGCCGGATGCGGCCGTCGACGCGGATGATGGCCGGCGGCAGCAGGCCCAGGATGGCGCGCGCCGCCATGGTCTTGCCGCTGCCCGACTCGCCCACGACGGCGAGGAACTCACCACGGCCGATGCTGAAGGAAACATCATCGACCACCAGGGAGCCAATGCCGGTGGCGCGCAGCTTCAGGCCGTCGACGGTGAGCAGGGCAGGGCCGCTCATGCGTGCGCCATCCGTGGGTCGAGGCGGTCACGCAGGCTGTCACCCAGCAGGTTGATGCCCAGCAGGGTGAAGGCGATGCACAGGCCCGGCGCGATGCCCAGCCATGTCGCGGTTTCCATGTAGGGCCGGCTGGCCGCCAGCATGTTGCCCCAGGTCGGCGCCGGTGGCGGCACGCCCAGGCCCAGGAAGCTCAGCGCGCTTTCCGACAGCAGCACCCAGCCGAACATGCTGGTCGACAGCACCGCGATCGGCGCGATGCAGTTGGGCATGACGTGGCGCACCATCGAGTAGATCTCGCCGTTGCCGATCATGCGCGAGGCCTCGACATACTCGCGCTCGCGCACCGACAGCACCGTGCCGCGCACCACGCGCACGACCGAGGGCGCATAGGCCAGGCCCAGCGCCAGCACGATGCCGTACTTGTTGGCGCCCACCACCACCATCACGCCCAGCGCCAGCAGGATGCCGGGAAAGGCCAGCAGCGCATCATTGACGGCCATCAGGATGCGGTCGGTCCAGCCGCGGACATAGCCGGCCACGACGCCCAGGATGACCCCGACGACGACGGCGAACGCCACCGTCAGCAGCGCGACCAGCACGCTGGTGCCGGCGCCGGCCATGATGCGGCTGAGCACGTCGCGGCCGAACTCGTCCGTGCCCAGCCAGTAGAGCTCCGACGGCGGCTTGAGCCGGGCCCTGAGGTTGACCTGCAGCGGGTTGTACGGCGTCCACACCGTGGCAGTGGCGGCGGTCAGCAGCACGATGCCGATGAGCGTGCCGCCGACCAGGGTGTTGCCGCGCAGCTTCATCGCGATGTCACTCGGCCTGCACGCGGGGATCGAACAGCGGGTAGCACAGGTCGACCACCAGGTTGACCAGCACGTAGATCAGCGCCGTGAACAGAAGGCAGCCCTGAACGACAGGGTAGTCGCGCGCGAAGATCGAATCGACCAGCAGGCGGCCCAGCCCGGGCAAGGTGAACACGGTCTCCAGCACGGCGATGCCGCCCAGCAGATGGCCCAGGATCAGGCCGATCAACGTCCAGGTCGGTGCGAACGCGTTGGGCAGCACGTGGCGCATCAGCACCCGCCGCTCGGGCAAGCCCTTGGCGCGGGCGTGCGTGACGTAGTCGAGGCGCAGCACGTCGATGGCGGCGGCGCGCGACATGCGCGTCATGACGCCGATCTCGACCATGGTCAGGGTGACGATCGGCAGCACGATGTAGAGCAGCGCCTGGCCGAAATTCTCCGAGAACGGCACGTAGCCCACGACCGGCAGCCAGCCGAGCTTGAGGCCGAACAGCAGCAGCAGCAGGAGCCCGAGCCAGAAGGTCGGGATCGACAGCAGCATCGTGGCGCCGGCCACGATCGCCAGGTCCAGCGGCTGGTTCTGCCGCCACGCTGCCAGCAGGCCGGCCGGTACGGCGAGCAGCGCGGCGAAGAAGACGGCGACCAGCACGATCAGCCCGCTGACCTGGAAGCGCTCGATCATCAGCGGCAGCACCGGCAGGCCGTTGCTGATCGACTTGCCGAGATCGCCGACGGCGACCTTGCCCAGCCAGAGCACGAACTGCACCGGCAGCGGCTCTTCCAAGCCCAGCGCACGGCGCATCTCGGTCACCTGCGCCGGGTCGGCCGCATCGCCCAGCATCAGCTGCACGGGATCGCCCGGGATCAGCCGCACCAGGGTGAAGACCGCCATCGCCACCAGCAGCAGCGTCGGGATGGTGAAGGCCAGTCGGCGCAGGACGTAGCTGAGCATGGATTGCTGGTCGCCGGCGTCAGTTGAGCGTGACGCCCCACAGGCGCGGCTGGCCGGTCGGCCAGGCTTTGTACCCGTTGAGCGCCGTGCGCATCGCTGCGATCTGGACCTCGTTGTAGATCATGATCAGCGGCAATTCTTCGATCTGCCGCCGATGCAGGGTGTCGAACAGGACCTGGCGCTTGCCGCGGTCGGCGATCTGCATGGACTGGCGCAGGATCGCCTCGACCTCCGGGTTGTCCCATACCTTGCGCGGCTGCGTCGCCTTCGGTCCGGTCACCATCTCGTAGCTCAACGCCGGATCCAGCCGCGCCGAGTAGGGGAACGACTGGATCTGGAAGTCGCCCTTGGTGTAGCGGTCGAGCTGGGTCGCCCAATCCAGGACCTCGATGTCGATCTTCAGGCCCACCTGCTGGGCGGCGGCCTGGACCAGCACGGCGACGTCGAAGGAGCTCTTGAAGCGCTTATTGGCCAGCAGCTTGATCGGCTGGCCGCCATAGCCGGCCTCGGCCAGGAGCTTGCGCGCCGCGGCGAGGTCGCGCGTGTAGCCGCCGGCCTGCACCTTGGTGTAGTAGGGGCTGCTGATCGGGATCACGGAGTTGTTCGGCTTGGCCGTGCCCGCGGTCACCGCGTCGGTGATCTCGGCCGTGTCGATCGCCAGGGCCAGGGCCCGGCGGATGCGCACGTCCTGCATCACCTTGTCCCGGGTCTGGAAGATGACGGTGGCCATCGACATCGTCGTGGCCGATTCAAATTTCAGGCCAGGGCGCGCCTTCAGCTCGGCGAAATCTTCCGGCTCGATGTCGGGATCGATGTCGCTGGCGCCGCTCATCAAGGCTGCCTTGGCCGCCGCGGCGTCGGGTATGACGACGAAGCGGATCCGGTCGACGGCGGCCTTCTTGCCGCCGGTGTAGCCGTCACGCGCCTCGTCGCGGGAGGCGTACTGGTCGAAGCGCACGAGCTCGACATGTTGGCCGCGCCGCCACTCGCCCATCTTGAACGGACCCGTGCCGATAGGGTCGCGCCATTTGCCGTCGGGACCCACGGAGTCGCGATGGGTGCTGCCGGAGCCGCCGCAATCGACCCGGGCCATGGTCGCCGGGATCAGGGCCGATGGCCGGTCGAACGTGAACACGACGGTGTGGTCGTCCGTCTTCGCGATCGATTCGAGCTTCGCCAGCCCGCCGGTGAACTCCGGCCGGCAGCGCCACTGGGTTGCCGCATCGAGATAGCGCTGCCACGACCACACGACGTCATCGGCCGTGAGCGGCGCGCCGTTGTGGAAGCGCACGTCGGGACGCAAGGTGAAGGTGTAGGTCTTGCCGTCGGCGGAGACGTCGTATCGCTCGGCGAGCAGCGGACCCACCGACGTGTCCTCGCGGAAGGCGACAAGACCTTCCACCATATGCTGCACGACGCCGTCGGTCGGGCCGTCGCGGTTGGTGCCGGGATCGGTCGAGCGGATGTCGGTCTTCATCCGCAGCCGTATGGTGGTGTTCTGGGCATCGGCGGCGCAGAGCGGGGCGAGCGTTGCGGCTGCCGCGATGCCGGCGGCAGCCAGCGCAGGGCGTCGGAGCACGTCTTGGTCCTCTCAGTCGCTGGCGGCGGCGCGCATTGTGGGCTCGGCGCGATCCAGGCGATAGGTCGTGAACGTCCGGTCCAGCGCCGGCAGCATGGCGACATCCATCGTGCCCTGCGTCGGCTGCATCACGATCATCGCCACCGTGGCGCTGAGGTTGCTGGTGAGGTTGGGGCGCGGCGGCCGGCAAACCGACCAGGGCGCCTGGAAATCATCGAACAACGCCGACTTGACCGCATCAGGCGTGATCGCGCCGATCTGCGGCGCCAGCAGGTCGCGCACCCGGATGTCGCGGTAGAGGCTGTCGGGCGTGTTGACGATGCCGGTGTCCTTCAGCTTGGACAGCGCCACCGGGCTCACGAAATGATTGGCATGCGCCAGCAGCCCCTGCTGCGGGTGCACCTGGAACGTCTCGTCCGGCGCGCATTCGAAATCGATGGCGACCCCGTCCTTGTGGCTGACGATCATGTTGTTGGCGGCCGATTTGGGTGTCACGTAGACGGCCCGCATCGCCAGCGCCAGCTGCGTCTGCTCCAGCACCTTGCGGCGGATCAGCGCCAGGGGCACGCCGATCTGGCAATAGTCGCGGTCGGATTCCAGATAGTTGGCCGTGATCACGATGCCGGCGGAATTGAAGCCCGAGCGCGCCAGCCCGCCGGCCTCGGTGAAGGTGAGGATGTCGGGCCCTTCGTCGTTGCGGATGCGCAGCACCACGGCGGTCTCGGCACATTCCATCTTCCAGTCCCAGTTCTGGGCGTGGATAAGCGTGCCGTCACGGCTGGCGCCGGGCAGGACCACCACCCCGGTGCAGCCGTCGGGCTCATCGGCCGTCATCAGCTTGCGCCGCAGGTCGGGCCGCTGGCCGAGCTTCAGGATCTCGGTGCGGGCATTGAGCAGGGCGATGCTGTCGAAATCGACGCCGGCGCCATCGGCTATGCCGCGCATCTCCTCGATGTAGGCCGGCTCGAAGCCTTCGATCACGGGCAGGTAGTCGCGGACAAGCCGATGGATCTGGCCGGCATCGACCGACATCGCCGCGAGCTGACCGGAATAGTGCGAGATGCCCTTGATGATACGCGGCCGCGCCTTGCGGCCATAGTCGCGGCCACGCTCGAACGGCGGCCCGGCCAGCTCGATCAAAGGACAGGCTTCAGCCATCGCCCGCGTTCCTTCGCAAACAACACGTTCCGACGCTAATGCACTTTATGCCGTCATGAAACAGAAAATTTTGCAGTATCTCAAGGTTGACCCTTTCAGGGCATCCAGATCGAGTGCATTTTATCGCGATGAGAAGCAGACGAGGCTTTCGATGACCATCATGACGGTGCCGAACCAGAGCGAGATGGAGTCCTATTGGCTGCCGTTCACGGCCAACCGCCAGTTCAAGGCCAATCCGCGCCTGTTCGTCGGCGCCGACGGCATGTACTACACGGCCGCGGACGGACAGCGGATCCTGGACGGCATGGCCGGCCTGTGGTGCGTCAACGCCGGCCATAACCAGCGGCCGATCGTCGAGGCGATCAAGCACGCGGCCGAGCGGCTGGACTACGTGTCGTCGTTCCAGATGGCGCACCCGCTGGCTTTCGAGGCCGCATCGCGCATCGCCAGCATCGCGCCGGCCGGCATGGACCATGTCTTCTTCGCCAATTCAGGCTCTGAAGCGGTCGATACGGCGTTGAAGATCGCACGTGCGTATTTTCGCGTCAAAGGCGAGGTCGGCCGCACGCGCTTCATCGGCCGCGCCAAGGGCTACCACGGCATGGGATGGGGCGGCCTGTCGGTGGCCGGCATCGGCCGCCACCGCAAGGATTTCGGACCCCTGCTGCCGGAGACAGATCACCTGCCGCACACGCTGGACCTGGCGCACACCGCGTTCTCGCGCGGCCAACCGGCCTGGGGGGCGCATCTGGCCGACGAGCTCGAGGCGCTGGCCCAGATTCACGATCCCTCGAGCATCGCCGCCGTGATCATCGAGCCGGTGACGGGCTCCGGCGGCGTCCTGCCGCCACCCCAGGGCTATCTCGAGCGGCTGCGCGCGATCTGCGACCGCCATGGCATCCTGCTGATCTTCGACGAGGTCATCACCGGCTTCGGCCGGCTCGGCGCGCCGTTCGCCGCGCAGGCGTTCGGCGTGACGCCCGACCTCATCACCTGCGCCAAGGGCATGACCAACGGCGCCGTGCCGATGGGCGGCGTGATCGCCGGCGACAAGGTATGGAACGCCTTCATGGCCGGGCCGGAGAACATGATCGAGCTGTTCCACGGCTACACCTATTCCGGCCATCCGCTGGCTTGCGCCGCCAGCATCGCGACGCTCGACGTTTACCGCGACCAGGATATCTTCGAGCGCGCCGCCAGGACGGCGCCGCTATGGGAGGCGGCGGCGCATGCCTTGAAGGGCCTGCCCAACGTCATCGACATCCGCAACATCGGCCTGCTCGCTGCCATCGAGCTGGCGCCGCGGCCCGACGGCGGCGCTGTGCGCGCCATCGAGGCGGCGAACCGCTGCTTCGACGAAGGGGTGCTGGTGCGGTCGGCCGGCGATGCGCTGGTGCTGTCGCCGCCCTTGGTGATCTCGGACGCGGAGATCGAGCGGCTGTTCGCGACAATCGCACGCGTGCTGAAGCTGCTGCAGTGAGGTCAAGCGGCCCGGGCGAATGTTTGCAGGCTGCCGCGCAGATCGGCAAGCAGCCGCTCCATCGAGCTGGTGACGGTTGCCAGCGTCTCCGGCTCGGAACGCGGCGCCTCCTGCGCAGGCCTGGCCATGGCCGACGGTGCTGATACGGGCTCGGGCACTGGCTCATCGGGCGGGGTGCTGCCCGTGATCATGGCCCGCGCCTGGGCAGCGAGCCCAAGGCATTCGGTCAGCACCGGCGCCGCCTCCTCGGCGAAGCCGCGTTCCGCCAGGAGGAGGGCCATGCGCAGCTTGCGCTCGGCGTTGCCCAGCAGCTCGGCACCGCGCGCGGCGCGTTCCTGGTCGCGGGCGCCGGCTGTCGAGGCCAGGGCTGGCGAGCGCACCAGCTCGCGCCGCGCGTCGTCGGCCGGCCGCAGGATGCCCGACGCGATCAGCCGCTGCATGGCGTCGTAGGCGAACCGGTCGAGAACCTCGATCTGCGGCGCATTGCCGTCGTTTGCCGACAAGCGCTCCCGCTCCCGGCTTGCAGCGTCCTCGCTGTCGAGGACGACCAGGAAGCGATCGACACCGTCGGCGCCGCGGTGCGCTTCCAGCAGCATCAGCGTGCCGGCATGGCGGGCCACCAGGTCGTCCCGCAGCTGGATGTCCGGCGCAGGCGGCTCGGGAGGCGCCGTGGGCGCTGCGGCCGGCTCCAGGACGGCGGCGATGCGTTCGACCATCGCCCCGCGGCCCGAGGGCATGCGCAGCCCCTTGAGATCGCCGGCACCGTCCAGCACGCCGTCGGCCAGGGCCTGCTTCTGCGATAGCAGGCCGAGCATGTTGTGCTCGATGCTGTCCTCGGTCACCAGGTTGATCACGTCGACCGACCGGTGCTGATGCTTGCGCCAGGCGCGCGCGATGCGCTGCTCCAGGCGCGCCGGGTTCCACGGCAGGTCGAGGTTGATGACCACGCTCGCGGCCTGCAGGTTGAGCCCGACGCTGCCGCTGTCGGTGGACAGGAACAGCCGGCAATCCGGATCGCGCTTGAAGCGGGCGATCTCGGCGCGGCGGCGCTCCTGCGGCACCGAGCCCGTGTGCCAGGCGAACTCCACCTCCATCTCCTGCGCCAGCTCGCGCACCAGGGTCAGCATCCGCTCCCATTCCGAGAAGATGATCACCTTGCGCTCCGGATCGGCGAGGACCTCGGTCAGCACCCGTTCCAGCTCCTCGAGCTTCGGGCTCAATCGGCAGCCCGGGTCGAGGATGAAAGGGGTGTCGCATAGCATGCGCATGCAGGCGAGCAGGAGCTGCAGCCTGTCGAACTCCTTGGGCGTGAGCGGCCGGCGCTTGGCGATGGCGGCCAGCTTCGCCGCCTGCGCCTTGTATTCGTCATAACGGGTGCGCTGCTCGTCGGCCATGCCGACGATGTAGTTGGTGACGGTGCGTCCCGGCAGCTCGGTCTCGACATCGTGCTTGCGCCGCCGCAGCATGACCGGCTTCAGGCGGCGCTGGAGCTCCTCCAGGTTCTTGTAGTCGACTGGCCGGCCGCGTTCGTCGAGCTGGTAGAAGTCGCGATTGAAACGGAACAGCGGCCCCAGCAGCCCGGGATCGAGGTACTGGACGATCGAGTAGATCTCGTCGATGCGGTTCTCGATCGGCGTGCCGGTCAGCACGAAGGCATGAGGCGACACCAGCGACTTCACGGCGGCCGCCGTCTTCGTGTGCCAATTCTTGATACGCTGGGCTTCGTCGAGGATCACGATGTCGGGCTTCACCCGCTCGTTGATCTCGTCAGCGTCGATCACGACCTGCTCGTAGTTCACGACGGTGAAGAAGGGTGGTTGCGTGTACGCCGCCAGGCGTTGCGGCCGTCCGCCGTGGACCAGCAGCGTGTCGGCGCCGCTGAAGCGCGCTATCTGCTCCTGCCATTCGCCTTTCAATGAGGCCGGGCAGACCACCAGGACCCGGCTGACGCCCTTGAGATGGCGCAGCAGCTCGCATGCCGCGATGGCCTGGATGGTCTTGCCCAGGCCCATGTCGTCGGCGAGCAGCGCGCGCTCACCGAACGCCAGGTGCAGCATGCCCTCGCGCTGATAGGGCAGCAGCTTGTGGCGCAGCAGGTCGAGTGTCTGGCGGCCGGCCTCGACCTCGGCCAGGAACCGCGTGCGTGCCTCGGCGCGCGCCTCGCGGCGCTTGGCGGCCTCGGTCCAAGAGGGCAGATACCGCGAGGCCCGGATGTGCCGCCGCACGTTGCTGGGGGCAGCATTGACGGCGGCCAGCAGCGCCTCGATTCCGGCAGGAGAGGGATCCCGCAATGCGCCGTCGTCGGTCAGGAAGGGCGCCAGGTCGTGGCGGACGGCATTGGCGGCGGCGCCACCCGACGGCCAGGTCAGGCACGGGGTTGCCTCCTGCGCGCGGGACAGGAAGAGCTCCACGCGCGGGCTGCCCGTCCGGGCCGCATCGGCAAAGGCTCGGACGCCGCGGCGGCGTAGCACTGCAAGCACGCCTTCGATATGCTTGCAGGTGCCGAGCCCGTTGACGCGGTGATCGGCGCAGCCGCAGCTGTTCTCCAGCCGATCCAGCGAGCGGATCTCGACGTCGTAGCTGCCGCCCGAGCCCGACGCGACACGGAACGTGCCGAAATAGGGAAGCGACGCCTCGCATGCCTCGACCGCGGTGATCTCGGTCCGGCCGCGCCAGCGCCGCCGCTCGATCTCCTCCGTGTCCGTCGAGTGCCAGCCCTGCAGGCTTGGCGCCCGGTCGATGACCCGCTTGGCCTTGCGCGAGCCTCGCCCGCTGCGATTGCCGTTTTGCCGCGTCGCCACAATGGCCTCCGGTCCGATCCCTGCAACGCAATATATTGCGTGAATCTGGGCTGAGGCCACCATCGTTAGATGGATGTTATCCCCACCCGATTCTGGCTCAGCGCGCCGGCCGGCTCTGCGGCAGGCGGTCGCGTGCGGCCAGCACCGGCGGCGCCAGCTGCTGGGCCGTGCGGCCGGCCCAGTCGCGCTGCGGCACCGTGGCCAGGCGGCGGCGCTGGCCGTCATTCATGGCGGCGACGGCGGCATCGATGTCGATGGTGAGCACGTTGCCGTCGCGGACCACCTGGATGCCGTCGACATAGACGTGGCGCACGGCGCGGTCGCTGGCCGAGTAGATCAGGCTGCGCATCGGCTCGAGCGGCGGCTGCATGTAAGGGTGGTGGAGGTCGATCAGCGCGAAATCGGCCTTGCAGCCGGGCAGCAGCCGGCCGAGATCGGGGCGCCGCAGGATGCCGGCGCCGCCCACGGTCGCGGCCTCCAGCGCATGGCGCGTCTGCCCGTGCTTGTAGTTGCCGGAGACGACACGCGCCACGTAGCAGGCCAGCCGCATCTCATCCAACATGTTGTGCGGGAAGGTGTCGGTGCCCATGCCGAGGGGAATGCCGGCATCCATGTAGCGGCCGATCGTGTTGAGCGCGATGCCGCGGCGCGCGAACACGGTCGGGCAGTGCGCCACCGCGGCTCCGGAAGCGCGCAGCCGCGCGAAGTCGTCGCTGTGCGGCCAGTGCAGCTGCGGATGGTCGCTCAGGAAGATACCGTGGCCGATGATGAGGTCGGGCCCCAGCACCCCGATCTGGTCCAGCCACTCGATGGGCGTCTTGCCATGACGGCGCACCATCTCGTTGAACTCGACGATGGCCTGGCCGGCATGGGTCTGCATCGGGATGCCGCGCCGGCGCGCCTCGGCCAGGCTGTCCTTGAACAGGCCTTCGGTGCAGGTGTCGATCTGCGCCGGCCCGACCATGCCCGACAGGCGGCCGCTGGGGTGCTGCGCCGCGTGGTCGATGGTCTGCAGCGCCGCGGCGAATGCCTGCTCGCCGGCCTTCTCGTCCCAGGCGTAGTCCACCGCATGGCCGTTCTTCGTGTACCAGTGGCCGGAGCGGTACATCGGGCACAGCACGGCGCGGATGCCGGTCGAGGCGAGGTCGTCGATCCAGCCGTCGCGGTTGATCGAGAGGTCGCAGATGGTGGTCACGCCGCTTTTGAGCAGCTCCGACAGGGCGAACCGTGACGACGCGCCGGCAGCGTCGGCCTCCATGCCGAACACGGGCAGGTATTCATAGAGCGAGCTCTGGCCGAGCCTGTCGCTGGCCACCTCCTCGGTCAGGCCCTTGTTGCCGGGCTCGGAGAAGGGGTGGCTGTGGATGTTCACGAGGCCCGGCATCGCCATCATGCCGCCGCCCTCGATCACCGTGTCGGCGGCATCGGCATAGCCTGGCCCGGCATGCACGATCTCGTTGCCTCGGAACACCAGGTCGGCGCCCTGGAGATACACATGGCACTGCTCGGCCTCGTCCCAGGCCACGGCGACATCGAGGTTGCGGATATGCGTCGTCTTGGGTGTCATGATTCCTGCTTCCATTGCAGGGCAGGCTGCCCAGACCACAGCTTCCCGGTGCGGGCGCCCGGTGGCAAGATGGTCTTGACCCTGCAGGAGATAGCGCCATGGCCGCCAAGCGCCTCGACGAATCCGCCACGGGCGTGTTCATCATCGCTGCCACGCCTTTCACCGAAAACGGCGCGGTCGACTACGACAGCATCGACAGCCTGACAGATTTCTACATCCGCAGCGGTGTGCACGGCTTCACCCTGCTGGGCATGATGGGCGAGGCGCACAAGCTCTCGGGCGAGGAGTCGCTGGCCGTGGTGCGGCGCGTCATCGCGCGTGCCGGCGACCGGCAGGTGATCGTGGGCACCAGCCACGCCGGCATCGACAATCTGCGGCGGCTGTCGCACGAGGTGATGAGCGCCGGCGCGGCGGGCGTGATGGTGGCGCCGACGCCGGGCCTGAAGGGCGACGACGGCCTCTATGGCTACTATGCCCAGGTCTTCGCGGCGCTCGGGCCCGATGTGCCCGTGGTCTTCCAGGACTATCCGCAGGCGACGTCGGTGTTCCTGCCGGTGCCGGTGTTCGGCCGCCTGGTCGACGATTTTCCGCAGCTCGTGATGCTCAAGCACGAGGACTGCCCCGGCCTGGGCAAGGTCACGCGCGTGCGCGAGGACGAGAAGCGGCCGGGCCGTCGCCGTGTGTCCATCCTGGTGGGCAATGGCGGGCTGTACTACGTGCAGGAGCTGCGGCGCGGCGCCGACGGCGCCATGACCGGCTTTGCCTGGCCCGAGATGCTGGTGCAGGTCCACGCGCTGTTCGCGTCAGGCAAGGCGGAGGAGGCCGAGGACCTCTACGACCTCTACCTGCCGCTGGTGCGTCACGAGCAGCAGCCCGGCATGGGGCTGGCGCTGCGCAAGGAGGTGCTGCGCCGCCGCGGCGCGATCCGCAGCGCTCGCCAACGCGCGCCGGGCTCGTCGCTGGGTGCCACCGACCTCGCCGAGCTCGACAACCTGATCCGCCGCCTGGAACGGCGCCTGGCCGCCGCCGGCCGGTCCTCGCCGCTGGCGGCGGAATGACAGATCCTGATCTGATCCGGAGCTCACCGTGCCTGCCTACGACCTCGTCATCCGCAACGCCCGCATCGTCACCGCCGAGCACGCCGCCGAAGGCGATATCGCGATCAAGGACGGCGCCATCGCCGCGCTGGGCCGCGTCGCCGGCGACGGCGCACGCGAGATCGACGCGGCCGGAAAGTTCGTGCTGCCGGGCGGCGTCGACAGCCACGTGCACGTCGAGCAGCGCTCGGGCATGGGGATCATGTGCGCCGACGATTTCTACACCGGCACCGTGTCGGCGGCGTATGGCGGCACCACCACCATCATCCCGTTCGCGGCGCAGCATCGCGGCATGTCGCTGCGCAAGGTCGTGCAGGACTACCACGAGGCGGCGACGCCCAAGGCGGTGATCGACTATGCCTTCCACCTGATCGTCTCGGATCCGACGGAGCAGGTGCTGGGCCAGGAGCTGCCGGCGCTGATCCGCGACGGCTACACCTCGTTCAAGATCTACATGACCTACGAGGCGTTGAAGGTCAGCGACTACCAGATGCTCGACATCCTGGCGCTGGCGCGCCGCGAGGGCGCGCTGGTGATGGTGCATGCCGAGAACCACGACATGATCCAGTGGCTGGCGCATCATCTGGTCGATCAGGGCCACGTGGCGCCGCGCTATCATGCCATCGCCCATGCCCGCGTCGCCGAGGCCGAGGCCACCAACCGCGCCATCGCGCTGGCGCGGCTGGTCGATGCGCCGATGCTGATCGTGCACATGTCGGAGATCGAGGCGATCGACACGGTGCGCCAGGCGCGGGCGAGGGGCCTCAAGATCTTCGCCGAGACCTGTCCGCAGTACATCGCGCTGACCGGCGATGACCTCGACAAGCCCGACGTGCAGGGCGCGATGTGGTGCTGCAGCCCGCCGCCGCGCGATTCGGCGGCGCAGGAGGCGGTGTGGGCCGGGCTGAAGGACGGCACGTTCGACGTCTTCTCGTCCGATCACGCGCCCTACCAGTTCAACGAGGGCGGCAAGATCCCCAAGGGGCTCACGACCACCTTCAAGGAGATGGCCAACGGCGTGCCCGGCCTGGAGCTGCGGCTGCCGCTGCTGTTCTCGGAGGGCGTGCAGACGGGCCGCATCGACCTGCACCGCTTCGCGGCATTGTCGTCGACCAACCACGCCCGGCTCTACGGCCTCTACCCGCGCAAGGGCACCATCGCCGTGGGCAGCGACGCCGACCTCGCGATCTGGGATCCGCAGCGGCAGGTCACCGTGCGCTGGGCCGACCTGCACGACAATGTCGGCTACAGTCCCTACGAAGGCCGGCAGATCACAGGCTGGCCGACCACGGTGATCAGCCGCGGCCGGGTCGTTGTCGAGAACGGCAAGCTCGACGCCGCCAGGGGCAGCGGCCGGTTCCTGCGCTGCGAGTCGCCCGATGCGTCGCGGCCGCTGGGCAAGCCGGCACCGGAGATGGCGAAGATGGGGGCGTTCGGGGTACGGCCGCTGTTTTGACAGGGCTCAGCGGGTGCGCTCCGATCGCAAGGTGCTGCCTGCATTGCAGGAGTGTAAAGCCGAGCAGAAGGCCCGGCTGAAGGCGTTGATACGGGAGGGCGATAGGAGCGGTGCACCTGTGGCGTGGGATCCGGCACGGATCAAGTCGGAGGCGAATCGTCGGGTAAGAAGAATGCCGCGCTCCGTTCGGGATGCAGTAGCGCTTCATGGTGAGCTTGTCGAACCATGAAGCGCCCCGCGCGGACGGCCGTGCAAGGCCTTCATGGTTCGACAAGCTCACCATGAAGGCTTGGCGCTGAAACCTGCTTTCCCCTGAGAACCGGAAGAATGCCCTGCGGAGCGCAAGAGTTGTGCAGATCGTGCATCACGAGCAAGATCACAAGATCATATGAGTCACTTTCGCGTTGAGGACGCGGAGAACGTGATTCGCGCTGCAAGAGACGCCCGTCTTCAACGCCGAGGAACGACATGTCCCGCCGACTGAAAGTCGCCGCCGCCCAGATGGGGCCGATCCATCTCGCCGACAGCAAGGCCTCGGCCGTGAAGCGCATGATGACGATGCTGCGCCAGGCCGCGGATGCCGGCTGTCGCTTCGTGGTGTTCCCTGAGCTGGCGCTGACGACCTTCTTTCCCCGCTGGTGGATGGCCGACCAGGCCGAGATCGACCGCTTCTTCGAGGCGCAGATGCCCAGCCCCGAGACAATGCCGCTGTTCGAGCTGGCGCGAGAGAAGAAGGTCGGCTTCTATCTGGGCTATGCCGAGCTGACCGAGGACGGGGGCCGGACGCGGCGGTTCAACACGTCGATCCTGGTCGGCCCGGACGGACGCATCATCGGCAAGTATCGCAAGGTGCATCTGCCCGGACACAGCGATCACCTGCCGCAGGCGCCGTTCCAGCATCTGGAGAAGCGCTACTTCGAGGTCGGCGACCTCGGCTTCAACGTCTGGCGCATGTTCGACGAGGACGTCGTGATGGGCCAGTGCATCTGCAACGACCGGCGCTGGCCGGAGACCTTCCGCGTCATGGGCCTGCAGGGCGTCGAGATGGTGGCGCTGGGCTACAACACGCCGACCGACAACATCTATTTCCACGAGCCGCCCTATCGCCGGGTGTTCCACCACCTGCTGTCGGTGCAGGCCAACGCCTACCAGAACGGCACCTGGATCGTGGCCACGGCCAAGGCCGGCAAGGAGGACGGGTTCGGCATGTACGGCGCCTCGGTGATCGTGGCCCCCACTGGCGAGATCGCCGCCCAGGCGATGAGCGAGGCCGACGAGGTGATCATGTTCGACTGCGACCTGTCGCTGGGCGAGAGCATCCGCCAGAACGTCTTCAACTTCGCCAGGCACCGCCGGCCGGAGCACTACCGGCTGATCACCGAGCGCGCCGGGGCCGAGCCGCCGCCGCCGACCCGGAAATAGCCCCGCATCGCTTCCGTCTGCGGTCCGCAACGGTATAGTCGCGGCTTCGTCTCCTCATGCCAGCCGGGTCCCATGCAATACGCCGCGTCCGAGGTCAGCCATCACGAGCGCTACAAGCTGCTCATATCCTTCATCCTGCCGCGCCCGATCGCCTGGGTGACGACGGTCGGGCCGACGGGTGTGGTCAATGCCGCGCCCTTCAGCTTCTTCAACGCGTTCGCCGAGGATCCGCCATTGATCATGTTCGCGATCAACAAGCGGCCGGACGGGCGCATCAAGGACACCTGGGTGAACATCGAGCGCACCGGCCAGTTCGTCGTCAACCTCACCGACGAGCCCCTGGCCGAGAAGATGCACCAGTCCAGCGGCGACTTCCCGCCCGAGATCGGCGAGCCCAACTATCTCGGGCTGAGCCTGGCGCCGTCGGTCGACGTGGTGCCGCCGCGCATCGCCCAGGCGCCGTGGGCCATGGAGTGCCGCATCTGGCAGGTGATCAACGTCAAGGACGACCGCCAGCTCGTGATCGGCGAGGGGCTGCGCTTCCACGTCCGCGATGATCTGTGGGACCCCAAGGCGATGCGCGTCCATACCGAGAAGTATCGCCCGGTCGGCCGCATGTTCGCCGACCGCTATTGCCGCACTGACGATCGGATCATCTTCCCGCCGGCCGAAGGGCCGGCATGAATTCCTTCTCCCCGCGCAGGCGGGGAGAAGGGCTACAGCACCGCCTTCACCGCGTCGCGCACGGCGGCGTAGGCGGCCTGCAGCAACGCGGGCGTGGTCGCCGCCTCGGGCGTGTCCTGCGGCGTGTGGAACAGCGGGAAGCTGCCGGCGAAGGAGAGCAGCGGCGTGGTCGCGGGCAGGTGCTTGGCCCAGGCCTTGGCCTCGCCGAAGAAGTGCGGCACGAGCTGGAAGCCGCCGGCCTTCATGGCGGCGGTGAGCGGCGTGTCGGCATCGAGCGGCCGGTTGGCCGACGCCAGCCGCCCGGGAGAGAGCTGCAGCGCGGCCGAGCCGGGCGGAAACCAGCCGGCCGCCAGCGAGGCGCCGATATGGACGACGGCAAGCGGCGCAAAGTCCAGGCCGGCCGTGAGCTGCTGGCGGATGCCGTAGTTCTCCAGCTCGTGTCCTGTCGTGGCGATGACCACGACCGGCATCGCGGCGGCCATCTCACGCGCCAGCTCCAACGCCACGGCGATGCCGGTGCCGCGTTCGCCGGCGCATGTGAACCACCCCGTGAGCGGGGTGGTGATCACGAGCGGCGCACCGATGCCGCTGCCGAAGCGCGCGATCAGGTTCTCCGCCCGGTCGGGCACGCGCTTGGCGCTGATCGTGGCGCCCACCGTGCCGCCGGCCATCGCATCGAGATGCACGCCCGACACCAGCAGGGTCGGCAGGCCTGAGGTCGGCTTGTCGGGATCGACGTTGATGCCCACCAGCCCGGGACGCGGCGGCAGGGCGCCGAACTTGCCGAAGGTGAGGAGCACGCACAGGCGCAGGTCGCTGCCTTTGGCCTCGGCCAGCGCCTGCTCGAGGTCCGCCGTGTCGAAATTGTTGGCCAGCGTCACCGGCCGCACGAAGGGCGCGTCGGTCGCAAGCTCGCCGACGCCCTCGTAGTACAGGGGCAGGGCCTCGACAGGTTGGCCGTCGACCGTGACGGAGGCCTGCCAGTCATAGCGCTCATAGCCGTACGACCAGCGGCTGGTCGCCGCGCTACGCTCGCGCAGCTGGGCCTCGACCCAGTCGACCGTCGCCTTGCCTTCCGGCGTGCCGGTGCGATGGTGCGGCCACTGGCTGTAGCCGGTGACCAGCTGGTAGAGCTGGCCGCCTATCGTCGGGCCGGGCTGCGCAACGGCGGGGTAGGGTGGTTGCAGCAAGCCGGTGGCGCTGGAGGCGGCGAGGAAGGTGCGCCGTTTCAATCTCATGGTGCCTTCGGACCGCGGGCGTCCACGCCCGCATCGGCGCGAAGCGCCGACTGGAGGAAGGTGGCTCGCCCTGCGCTTTCGCTTCGGGCGATTGCGGGCGTGGACGCCCGCGGTCCCAGGAGGAAGGCCCTCACGCGGCCCATTTCAGCCGCGCCTGGCCGATGGCCATGGCGACCGCCGCCTGGGTCGGCTCGACGACGGGCACGCCGACTGCCTGCTGCAGGCGGTCGCGGTAGCGCGCCATGCCGGCGCAGCCCATCACGAGCACGTCGGCGCCGTCCTGGTCGCGCAGCGCCGTGCCCGTATCGATCATGCGCGACAGGGTACGGGCCTCGTCGGCGAGCTCCACGACGCCCAGGCCGACAGCGCGGTCGCCCGCGAAGCGGGCCTGCACCCCCATCTGGCCGACATAGCGCAGATGCCGCGGGATCGAGGTCTTGAGGATCGCGATCACGCCGAAGCGCTGGCCCAGGGTCAGCGCCGTCAGGATGCCGCTCTCGGCGATGCCCAGGACCGGCCTGCGCGTGGCCTCGCGGCAGACATGCAGGCCGGGATCGCTGAAGCAGGCGATGACGAACGCGTCGCAGTCGTTGTCGCGTGCCGCCACGGTGCGTGCCAGCGGCTGCACCACCCGCTCGACATCGGCCTGGCTCTGCACGCCGGGCGGACCTTCCTTCAGGGTCATGCACTCGATCTGCGGCCCGCCCGCCATGCGCAGCGGCACCATCGCCTCGTCGATGCCCTGCGTGCAGGCCTCGGTGGAGTTGGGGTTGATCACCAGGATACGCTCGGCCATGCAGGACTCCCGGGACTTAGCGTGCCGCGATCTTCCGGTGCTCCAGGCGGCTCAGCAACCGTACCACCGGCCACAGCAGCACGAAATAGATCACCGTGGCCAGGATCAGGGGCGAATAGTTGAAGGTTGCCTGCTGCGCCGAGCGGGCCGCGAACATCAGCTCATGCAGCGCGATCACGCTGGCGATCGATGTCAGCTTGGCAACCTCCAGGGTGTTGCTGACCAGGTCGGGCAGGACGTTGCGCACGGCCTGCGGCAACACCACCCAGCCCATGGTCTGCCACCAGCCCAGGCCGGTCGAGCGCGCGGCTTCCCATTGGCCGCGACCGACGCTCTCGATCCCGGCACGGAAGATCTCGCCGTAGTAGCTCGAGGTGTTGAGCAGGAAGGCGATCACCACCGCCTCGAGCTCGGAGATCTTGTAGCCTGCGAACGGCGGCACGTTGTAGACGAAGACCAGCAGCACCAGCGGCGGCAGGGCGCGGAAGACGTCGACATAGATCACCAGCGCGATGTTCAGCCAGCGCCGCTTCAGCGCCGCGAGCACCGCCACCACCAACCCGCCGAGCGCGCCCACGGGGATCACCACCAGGCAGAGCAGCACGGTCATCCACAGGCCGTCGAGCAGGAAGCCCGCGGTCTTGGCCATGATCTCGGCATTGAAGAAGAGGGCGGTGACGTCGCTCATGCTCCGGGCCTCATCGCCGCCACGCGAAGCGTGTCTCGATCCAGCGGCCGGCGACGACCACCGGCAGGAACAGCACGAGGTAGGCGAGCGCGCCCAGGGTCAGCGGCGAGGGGTTCGACGAGAAGGAGAGGCCGCTATAGGCCTGGTACAGGATCTCCTGCACCGCCACGACCTGGCCCAGCGCCGTGCCCTTGGTGATGGCGATCGTGCGGTTGGTGAGCGGCGGGACGGTGAGCCGGATCGCCTGCGGCAGGACCACGTAGATCAAGGTCTGCAGGAAGCCCAGGCCGGTCGAGCGCGCGGCTTCCCATTGCCCCTTGGCGACGGCGATCAGCCCGGCCCAGTAGATCTCCTCGGCGAAGGCGGCCAGCACCAGCGACAGCGCCAGCCACGTCGCGCCCAGCCCGGCGATATCGAGCCCCAGCGCCGGCAGGCCGTAGAAGAACAGCACGATCAGGACCAGTGGCGGCACCGAGCGCATCACGTCGACGAAGAAGATGATCAGCAGCCGTAGCGCTTCGGCCAGCCATGACAATGGCGCCGGCATCTTCTGCGACAGGGTCGAGCGCAGCACCGCCAGCAGCAGCCCCAGGGCCAGGCCCGTGGCGATGACGAAAGCGGCGAGATAGGTCGTGACCCACATGCCCGAGAGGATCTTGGGCAGGTACTCCCACATCACCTCGCCGTTGAAGAACGTGAAGAGGAAGCGGTCCATGGTGCATCCTATGTCGGACCGCGGGCGTCCACGCCCGCATCGGCGCAACGCGCCGAACCGAAACGAGACCGCCCTTCGCTTGCGCTGCGGGCGATTGCGGGCGTGGACGCCCGCGGTCCGAAGGGCATCACCGGTGTCCGTCGATGCGGGCCACGAAAGCCCGGGTGCGGGCCTGCTGCGGTGCGCCGAAGACCTGCTCCGGCGGGCCTTGCTCGACGATCACGCCGTCCTCCATGAAGACGACCCGGTCGGCGGCGGCGCGCGCGAACTGCAGCTCGTGGCTCACCACCAGCATGGTCATGCCCGTCTCGCGCAAATCGCGCATCACCTGCAGGACCGAGCCCACCAGCTCGGGATCGAGCGCGCTGGTCGGCTCGTCGAACAGCACGATCTTGGGCTCCAGCGCCAGCGCCCGCGCGATGGCGACCCGCTGCTGCTGACCGCCGCTCAGCTCGCCGGGATGGGCCTGGGCCTTGTGGGCGAGGCCGACCCGCGCCAGGGCGGCGCGGCCGATCTCGAGCGCCTCGGCCTTCGATTTGCGCGACGCCAGCCGCAGGGCCAGCGTCACGTTGCCCAGCGCCGTCATGTGCGGATAGAGGTTGAACGACTGGAACACCATGCCGATGCGGCGGCGCACGGCATTGATGTCGACGCCCGGCGCCAGGATGTCGGTGCCGTCGACATGGATCGAGCCGCTGGTGGGCTCCTCGAGCCGATTGCAGCAGCGCAGGAAGGTGCTCTTGCCCGAGCCGGAAGGCCCGATGACGAAGGCCAGCTCCCGCTCGCGCAGCCGGAAATCTATTCCCTTCAGCACCGCCAAGGTGCCGAAGCTCTTGTGCAGCCCGCGCACATCGAGGATGTGGCGCCCAGCAGCCGCCATGGTCGGAGATTCTGCCGGCACCTCACCCGCACTGCGGCTTGTGCTCGGTCGGGTCGTAGCCATCCGTGCCGGGCACGCCGTAGCCCTTGAAGACGGTGACCGCCGCCGATCCCGGCTCCGGCTTGATGCCGAACCATTTCTCGTGCAGCCGGGCGATGGTGCCGTCGAGCTTCATGCATTCGATCGCGTTCTCGACCAGGTTGCGGCCGGCGACGTCGTCCTTGCGGAAGGGCGCCGCCCACATCAGGCCTTCGTCGATCCTGGCGCCCAGCTTCAGGGTCGGGTTCTGCTTGGCCGCCCATGCCACCACGGTGTTGCCACCGAGATTGGCATCGGCCCGGCCGGCCATCACCGCCTGGACCGCATCGGTCTGGGTCGGGAAGGCCAGCACCTCGAAGCCATACCTGTCCTTGTTGGTGTCGGCCCATTTGTCATAGGCCGAGCCCTTGTTGACGGTGATCTTCTTGCCCTTGAGGGCATCGAGGCCGGCGATATCCGGGGCGCTCTTCTTGAGCACGAGCTGATAGTAGGTGTTCAGGTAGCCCTCGGTGAACAGCAGGTTCTTGGCCCGCTCCGGGGTGACGGTGGTCGGTGCCGCCAGCCAGTCGAAGCGGCCGGCATTGAGCGCCGGGATCAGGCCGGAGAACTCCTGCGCCACGATGTTGATCGGCCGCTTCAGCCGCTTGGCGACCTCGGTGGCCAGGTCGACATTGAAGCCTTCGACCTCGCCCGGCTTGCCGCCGACCTTGGGCATGGCATGCGGCGCGAACGTGCCGTCCAGGCCGACGGTGATCGGCTTGTCGGTCTGGGCCATGGCGAGGCGCGTGACGAGCAGCAGGCTGATCCCGGCTGCGGCCAGCATCGCCAGCGAAGGGTTGGAATGGCGCATCGTATCCCCCCGGTGAAGCCGAGCCGCGAGCGAAGCACATCGGCCAAGGCGGCTCAAGCCGTGCACGGCGCGTGCCAAGCGCGGGAAGTCGGTGAAGAGCGCTTGCCGAGGGTGAGGTTATACGGTTGGTTTGCGGCCCATCACACGAGGAGCGCACGATGAGCCTGATCCTGTACGAGCGCGTTGGTCACGAAGGGCGGCGGCCCAGCCCGTTCTCCTGGCGCATCCGCTACGCGCTGCGTCACAAGGGGGTGGCCGTCGACTATGTGCCGATGCGGTTCGCGGATGTCGAGACGGTCAGGCGCCTGAGCGGCCAGCACATGGTCCCGGTCCTTGTCGACGGCGACCGCGTCGTTCACGACAGCTGGAACATCGCCGTGCACCTGGAAGAGCGGTTCCCGGACCGGCCGCCGCTGTTCGGCAACGAGGCCGCCCGCGGCATGGCGCGCTTCATCACGGTCTGGGCCGATACCGCGCTGGCGCCGTTGATGCGGCGGCTGATATACGCCGATTTCGTCTGGTGCCTCGATGCCGGCGATCGCGCCTATTTCCGCCAATCGCGCGAGCGCGAGCTGGGCATGACGCTGGAGGAGGCCTGCGCCGATCGCGCCACGGCGATGGCGAGCTTTCGCCGCGCGATGGGGCCGCTGGAGCGGACCCTGGCCGGACAGGCGTTCCTTGGCGGCGCGGCGCCGACCTATGCCGACTACGCCGTGTTCTCCTTCTTCCAATGGGCGCGGCTGGGAAGCCCCGGCGAGATCCTGTCGGAAGACAGCGCCGTGCACGCCTGGCGGGCGCGGATGATCGGGCTGTTCGACGGGCTTGGCGACCTGTTTGCCGGCTATCCCGCGCCGCAGGATGCTGCCGCGGCGCGCTGAGCTCAGCGCCGCCTGTCGTAGGGTATGCCCGGCACGACGCGCACCGAGCCGTCGGGGAAGGCGGCCTGGACCGGTGGCGCCCAGTCGAGCGCCTGGCCGTTGCCTTCACCGGCCTGCACCTCGACGCCCCAGGCCGCGGCCAGCTTCTTCATCACGCTCGGACCCTCGCCGCGTGCCACGCCGCAGCCGCGCAGCTCGACCCGGGCGCCCGGCGCGAAGATCCCGGACAGCCGCTCCAGGCGGCTGCCGAGCTGGGTCAGGGTGTCGAGCCGGAAGGTCGAGCGGTGCACATCGCCGTCCCAGCCGCTTGAAACGGCGTGCACGCCGATGCCCTTGTGGTCCCGGTCGACCAGCCCGTGCCCCCAGAGCGCGAGGCAGCGTATGCTGCCGGTCCTGCCGCCGACGGCCGCATGGACCAGGTCAAGCATCGCCGAGACGGCGTTGGACATCGGGCCGATGGGGATGATCCGCGACGAATGGGGCTTCAGCAGGTCGGTCCAGTAGTTGGCCGTGTCGGTGTTGTCGCAGTTGATGACGTCGATCACGTACGGAGCCGGGGACATCGTGACCTCCAGGGCCTGCCGGATGCGGCGCAAGACGGGCAGATTCGTGGATTGTAGTGGAGGGCGGCCGGTGGCGATTGTACAAACGCGACAAGATGGCGTGTTCCCTGCCGCGCCGCGAAGCCGGGGATGATGATGTCGCAGGCGACAGTCAGCTTTCATCTGCCGGCGCCGGAGCTGCGCCATGCGATCTCGACCTACTACATCCTGCGTGTCGCGGGATCGGAGCCGGTCGAGGACATGGTCCATCCGGAATGGGCGAATGTGCGCCTGGTCCTGTCGGGAAAATGGCGGGCACGGTTGATTGGCCAGGCCGCGCAGCCGGTGCCGCCGGCCGCGATGAGCGGCGCGCTGGAGCGCGGCGCCGTGGTCCGGGGAACGCCGGGAATCCTGATCGGGGCGGGCCTCCTGCCGCAGGGCTGGGTCGAGCTGACGGATCAGCCGGCGAATGCCTTCGCCAATCGGCTGCGGCCGTTGTCAGACGCGCTGGGCAGCGGTGCTGACGACCTCCTGCCGGCCCTGCGTGCGGCAGCATCGGACGGCGATGCGCTGGCGATCCTGGATCGCTTCTTCACGGGCAAGCGGCGCCGGCCGTCGCCGGCAGCGCCGATCGTGCGCGACATCCATGCCGTCCTGGTCGACGCGGAGACAAGCTCGGTCGAGGATTGGGCGGACCAGGTCGGCGTGGTGCCGCGGCAGCTCGAGCGGCTGTGCCAGCGCTATCTCGGCCTGCGTCCCAGCCGCCTGCTGCGGCGTCAGCGGTTCCTGCGCACCCTGGCGGCCATCCGCGAGGTCAAGGCCGGCGGCTGGAGCGGACTGATCGATGATCACTATGTCGATCAGTCGCATTTCATCCGGGACTTCCACTATTTCCTCGACATGTCGCCCAGCGCCTATTTCGCGCGGCCGCAGCCCTTCATGCGCGAGGCCGGCGATCGGCGCAAAGCCCTGCTGGGATCGCCGGTGCAGGGCCTGCACGCGCCGGCCGCGGCTCAACGGCAAGCGCCATGATACGCTGGGGCGACACACGCCAGGGAGAAAGCGATGCACCTCAGCACCGATCGCATCCTGACAACGCATGTCGGCAGCCTGCCGCGATCGCCGGCGCTCACCGACCTGCTGATCCGCCAGGAGCGCGACGAGGCGATCGACACGGCGCTGCTGGCGCGCGAGGCGCAAGCGGCGGTCGCGGCGGTGGTCGAGCGGCAGATCGCGGCCGGCGTCGATATCATCAATGACGGTGAGCAGCCGCGGGTGGGCTTCCAGACCTATGTGCCGCAGCGCATGAAGGGCTTCGGCGGCGCCTCGAGCCGGCCATTCCCGACCGACTACCGCGACTTCCCGGACTTCGCCAAGGCCATGGCGTCGCGTTTCGCGCGGCGCTCGAAGGTGCGCGATGCGCCGCAGGCCATCGCCGAGGTGCGCTACGACGATCTGTCGGCGGCCGAAGCGGAATGCGCGCTGTTCGAGGCCGCGAGCGCCAAGCATGCCGGCCGCTATGTGGAGCGCTTCATGACCGCGGCGTCGCCCGGCATCATCGCCACCACGATGCTGAACGCCTGGTATGACAGCCACGAGAAGTACGTGTTCGCGCTCGCCCGCGAGATGCGGAAGGAATACGAGCTGATCGTGGCGCGGGGCTATGTGCTGCAGCTCGATGCACCCGACCTGGCGATGGAGCGGGTCGTGCTGTTCCAGGATAAGCCGCTGGCCGAGTTCCTGGCCGTCGTCGAGCTGCATGTCGCGGCGCTGAACGAGGCCCTGGCCAACATCCCGCGCGATCGCGTGCGGCTGCATTGCTGCTGGGGCAACTGGGAGGGCCCGCATGTGCACGACGTGCCCGTGGGCGAGATCCTGCCGCTGCTCTACCAGGCGCGTGTCGGCGGCCTCAGCCTTGAGTTCGCCAACCCGCGGCACCAGCATGAGTATGCCGAGCTGAAGCGGCAGAAGCTGCCGGCCGGGATGGTGCTGCTGCCGGGCGTGCTCGATTCGACCACCAACTACGTCGAGCACCCCGAGGTGGTGGCCAACCGCATCTGCGAGGCGGTGGCGGCGGTGGGCGACCGCACGCGGGTCATCGCCAGCACGGATTGCGGCTTCGGCACCTTCGCCGGCTACGAGTTCGTGGCACCCGACGTGGTCTGGGCCAAGCTGCAGGCCGCCGCCGAGGGCGCCCGCATCGCCACCAAGCGCCTATGGGGGTGAACAGGCCCGGCCATAAGACGCCCCGGGTCAGGCCGGCTTCGGGCGCACGATGCGGTGGATCTGGCCGGCCACCGCCCGCACCTTGCGCGGGGAAGCGAACCAGATCGCGATCGCGGAGATCACGCTCAGCCCGGCCGAGATCCAGAAGCCCGGGGCGTAGCTGCCGGCGACATCGTAGATGATGCCGGTCAGCCACGGGCCGGCGGCGCCGCCGCCGATCATCAGCAGCATCACGGTGCCGAAGATCACACCATAATGGCGGCCCTGGAAGATCTCGGCCACGATCGCGCCCATCACCGAGGTGTAGCCGTAGCCCAGCGCCCCCTGGGCCACCACCATCAGCCACAGCAGCGCCGGCGAGGGCAGGTGCTCCATCGCGATCAGCGCCAGGTAGCAGATCACGAAGCCGACGCAGGCCACCGTCCATACCCACTCGCGGCCGATCCGGTCCGATATATGGCCCAGCGCGATCTGGCCGGGCACGGCCACCAGGCTGACGGCGCCCAGCGCCCAGGCGGCGTCGGAGGTCGAGAAGCCGATCTCGACCAGGTACTTGGTCTGGTGCACCTGGACCGCGTACCAGGCATAGAGGCCGCTGATATAGGCCACGGCGATCCACCAGAACCGGCTGGTGCGCAGCGCCCGCGCCAGGGTCCAGTCGATGGCGGCCCAGGCCGGGTCGACGATATTGGCCGCCGGCCCGGCCGTGGTCGCGCCCGGGCTGTGGGCGTCGCCGTCCGGCCGCAGCCCGAGATCCTCGGGCCGGCGCCACAGCAGCAGGTTCAGCGGCGCCAGCACCACCAGCACCACCACGCCCAGCGTCCAGCAGGCGGTGCGCCAATCGGTGCGGTCCATGAACGCCTGCATCCAGGGCAGCAGCACGATCGAGCCGACACCGACGCCGGCGAACGCCAGGCTCAGCGCCAGGCCGCGGCGGCGCACGAACCAGTTGGGCAGGAACAACGACTGTCCGGTGTAGCCCAGGCAGATGCTGCCGCCGCCCACCAGCACGCCGAGCGTGGCATAGAGATGCCAGGGCTGGGTGACGTAGCTGGCCAGCAGCAGCCCGGCGCCCATCAGCACGACGCCCAGCTCCATCACCACCTTCGGGCCGCGCCGGTCCATCAGCCAGCCCAGCGCCGGGCTGAGCGCTGCCGAGACGAGGAAGCCGAAGGAGAACGCGCCGGCGACCACGCCACGCTGCCAGCCGAACTCGCCCAGGATCGGCGGCAGCAGCAGCGAGAACGCGGTGCGGGCGTTGACACCCAGCGCCATGGTCACGAAGACGACGGCGACGATGATCCAGCCGTAGAAGAAGGGCAGGCGCACGATGGGGTTCCTATTCGCTTGTCGTCATCATACGGCGATCAGGCGGCTTGCGGCGCGATCAAGTTCACCGGCCTCTCGCCTCGCGCAACACGCTGGATGTTTTCCGCGATGATCGCGGCCCGCGCATCCAGCATGCCCTCGGTCCATCCCGACACGTGCGGTGTCATCAGCACGTTGGGCAGGGTGTGGAACGGCTGCCGGCTGGGCAAGGTTGGGCCGGCGCCGGCCGGATAGCGCCACCAGACATCGAGCGCGGCGCCGGCGATGCGGCCTTCCGCCAGCGCGCGGTACAGCGCGTCCTCGTCGATGATCTCGGCGCGCGCCACGTTGATCAGGATCGAAGATGGCTTCATCAGCGCCAGCTCGGGCGCGCCCAGCAGGCCGCGCGTCTCTTGGTTGAGCGACAGCGTGACGGCCAGGTAGTCGGCGCATGCCAGCAGCTCGGGCAGCGACTGCGGGCCGCCGAGGAAGCTCAGCGTTTCGTCGGCGCCACCCGACACGTCGCGCCGCAGCGCGCGCACGTCCATGTCGAAGGCGCGGGCGCGCCGTGCCAGGGCCTGGCCGATATGGCCGTAGCCCAGGATGCACAGCGTCTTGCCGGCCAGCTCCGGCCATGGCGGTGGCGGCGGCGCGTCCGTCGCCCATTGGCTGTCCCAGGCGCCCGTGCGCAGGCGCGCATCGAGCCGGCCGAAGCTGCGCTGCGTGGCGAGCATCGCGCCGATGATGTATTCGGCGATCCCGGTATCGTGGCCATAGGCGTTGGCGAGCCACGTGGCGGCCGGCAGCGCGGAGCGGTCGATGCGGTCGAGGCCGGCGCCGGGCACCTGAACGAGCTTCAGTCGGCTTGCGGCAGCGCCCATCGCGCGATTGAAGGCCAACGTCACCAGCATGTCGACACCCGGCAGGTGGGCCACGATGCCGGCCTCGTCATCGACGACGATGTCGTAGCCGGCGCCCAGGCGCTGCCGCACCTGGGGCGCAAGGCTGGCGGCGAATGTTCCGGCGAAGGCGATCTGCGGCATCGGGTGAGCTCACGACCTGGCTGCCGGCATATTGGACCCCGATGCGGCGGCTTCAATTACGTGCCAGGTTATAAGCGATGCCGACCTCCTTACCGCGGCGCGGCATGGTTGAAGGCATCGACGATCTCGCTGGCGGTCGCCTGCCAGACCTGGGGCCGGCTCGTGATCCGCTCGAGCGCGGCGTCGAGATAGGCGATGCGGTGGGCCATGCCGATCAGCCAGGGATGCAGCGCCAGGCAGAAGACGCGGCCGCCCTCGGCATGCAGGCCGTCGAACGCCTCGCCGACGATGTCGGGATAGCGCGGCATCGTCAGCCGGCGCAGCAGCAGGAGCTGCACGTCGTCCCATTCCGGCTGCGCCGGCAGCGAGACGAACCGCCTGTCCAGGGTCATGGTGTAGGGCTGGTCGTCGTTGGGCCAGTCGGCTACGAAATCGAGCCCTGCCTCGGCCAGCAGCCGCGGCGTGCGCTGCGATTCGCCGTGGTCCTGCCCGTGCCAGCCGCGCGGCCGCTTGCCGGTGGTGCGGCCCAGCGTGTCGAGCGCATCGCGGATGGCGGCGCGCTCCTCTTCCTCGCTCATCCTGGCGGTCAGCATGCGCGTGGCATGGCTGCCATGGCCGATGAACTCGTAGCCGCGCCGCCGGCACTGCTCGACGAGGTAGGGATAGCGCTTGGCTGCCGCGCTGTTGAGCGCGACGGTCGCCTTGATGCCGTGGCGGTCGAGCACATCCAGGACACGGAAGATGGCGACGCGGTTGCCGTATTCGCGCTGCGTCCAGGTGCGGTAGTCGGGCTCGTAGCTGCCGTACTCGCCCACGAAGCGCGGGTCACGATGCGCGCCGGGCGGCGGCTGCAGCTCCCAGTGCTCGATCGCCAGCATCACCCAGAACGCGATGCGGTTGCCGTTGGGCCACGCCAGCGCCGGCCGCCGGTCGATGGGCGAGAACGTGTAGTAGGGGTTGTCCATGCCCGAGGGGATGCGGTCGGTCATGGCAGATCACTCCTTCCCCGCTTGCGGGGAAGGTGGCCGAAGGCCGGATGGGGAGCCGACGTGGTCTCTCGATAGGAGACACCGCGTCGGCTCCCCTCCGCCCCTTCGGGGCACCTCCCCACGCTGTCGCGTGGGGAGGGACGTATGTAGTCCGACCCGCTCATGCCTCGCCTCCCAGGTGCTGGCGGTAGGGGGCGAGCCCGTGCGCGATGTACCAGTCGGCGATCTCGGCGCCCGTGGTGATCCAGGCGTCGCTGTGGCTGCGGATATAGGCCAGCGCCCGGTCGAGATGCTTCACCCGGTGCGGCGCGCCCATCATGTAGGGATGCAGCGCGATGCACATCACGCGCGGCTGCGTGGCGCCTTCGCGATAGACCGTGTCGAAATGGTCGATGATCATCTGCGCGAACTCGGCGGCCTCCAGCGGCTGGCGATAGATCAGCGCATCGTTGATATCCATCGAGTAGGGGATGCTGATCAGGTTGCCGCTGCGCACGCGGATCGGCGTCGGCTGGTCGTCGTGGTAGAAGTCGCAGTAGTAGGTGATGCCGGCCTCGGCCACGAGGTCGGGCGTGTTGGCGGTGAAGGACACGGCGGGCGAGAACCAGCCGCGCAGCTTGCGCCCGGTGAGGCGCTCGTGGATCTCGCAGCAGCGTGCGATCGCGGCACGCTCCTCGTCCTCGCCGTAGTTCCAGTGGTAGCGCGTGTTGTAGAGGCCGTGCGACATGTACTCCCAGCGCCGCGCCTCCATCGCCTCCAGGATCTCGGGATACATCTCGATCACGGACAGCGACAGCGACACGGTGCAGCGGATGGCGTGCCTGTCCAGCACCTCGAACATGCGCCACAGGCCGACGCGGTTGCCGTAGTCGCGCCCGCCATAGCCCAGCACGTCGGGATGCGGCTGCCGCGGCCAGGGATCGCGCACGCGCACCTCGGCCGGGATGTACTCATAGTGCTCGATGTTGGGCACGACCCAGACCGCGACGCGCGCATTGTCGGGCCATGCCAGCTTCGGCCGCTCGATGATCGGCGAGTAGGTGAAGCGTTGTTCGGGGTCGATCATTGTCCTCATACGCTAGCACGTGAGCGAGGGGGTGCCAGCCGGCTGTGCCAGCTTGTGTCCCGACGCACGGGAGAAAAGTTGATGCCGGATTTACCGGGAACGCAATTCATCAGCGTTTGCAGAGGCTTGGCCGGCTGCTGCCGACTACCGGAAATTACCGGAAACCTGGGTCGGCTATCGGTGGAAGGTGAGTCGGGCGACTGTCATCCCTCGCTGCGCTCGGGATGACGGATGTATCAGCGACCTGCGATTCGCAGCACTCGATGCTCTGATGATATCCATACACCATTCTCGACTGGAGATCAATTTTTCTGTGCAAGGGCGCCCATGGCCCCGGCGGTTGTGCGCCTGCCTTGAGATAACCCCCGACCCCTGACATAGTGCGGCCCTTCGCCTCGACGAGGCTTAGGCCAAGTCATTGATAGAGCGAGATTTTTTGATGCTCCCCTCGCGTGCGTTCCTGCCCGGCGCCAAGGCCCCGATCAGCGGCCACATCGCCGACATCCCGACCTCGAGGATCGGCGATGTCGCGGCCGTCGGGCGCGGCAATCCCGACGTGATCCCGCTGTGGTTCGGCGAGGGCGACCTGCCGACGCCGCGCTTCATCTGCGATGCCGCCGAGCGCGCCATGCAGGCCGGCGAGACCTTCTATACCTGGCAGCGCGGCATCCCGGAGCTGCGCGACGCGATCGCGCGCTACACCGGCGCGCTCTACGGCATCGACTGTGGCGCCGAGCGCATCACCGTCACCGGCTCGGGCATGCAGGCCATCATCCTGACCTGCCAGGCGCTGATCGACCCCGGCGACAACATCGTGGTCGTCTCGCCGGTATGGCCCAACATCGTCTCGGCGCTCAGCATCGTGCGCGGCATCAGCAAGCCGGTGCTGCTGGAGCGCGCCGACGGGGTGAACTGGTCGCTCGACCTCGACAAGCTGTTCGACGCCGTCGACGAGCGCACGCGCGCCATCTTCGTGAACTCGCCCAGCAACCCGACCGGCTGGACCATGCCGTCGGCGCAGCAGAAGGCGATCCTGGAGTTCGCGCGTGCCCGCGGTATCTGGGTGATGGCCGACGAGGTCTATGCCCGCATCGTCTACAACGCGCCGCACGCGCCGTCTTTCCTCGAGCACGCCGCGCCCGACGATCCGCTGATCGTGCTGCAGAGCTTTTCCAAGCCCTGGGCGATGACCGGCTGGCGGCTGGGCTGGATCACCTCGCCCGACAGCCTCGGCGAGGAGATCGCCAAGCTGCTGCAGTTCAACCTCAGCGGCTCGCCGGCCTTCCTGCAGCGCGGCGCGGTGGCGGCGATCGAGCATGGCGACGACTTCGTGAGGTCGATGGTGGACCGCTGCCGTGCCGGCGGCGAGCTGGTCTTCCAGCGCCTGTCGGCGCTGCCGCAGGTCAAGGTGGCGCGTCCGGAGGCGGCGTTCTATGCCTTCTTCTCGGTCGACGGCATCAGCGACAGCCTGGCCTTTGCCAAGAAGCTGGTCACCGACCACCAGGTCGGGATCGCGCCCGGCGTCGCCTTCGGCCCGGGCGGCGAGGGCAATTTCCGCCTGTGCTTCGCCTCCGGCACCGAGCGGCTGAGCGCGGCGATGGACCGCATCGAGGCCGGCATCCGCGCGGCCTCGTGACACCAATACCGTCATCCCGAGCGCAGCGAGGAATCTCCCGCGAGCGGAGCCTCGATCCTCAGGAGATCCCTCGCTGCGCTCGGGATGACACTATCGGACGGAATGACAGGCTGCTCGGAACTGGATGAACCCATGTACGCCGTCCTCGATGTGCGCAACCTGCGCAAGGTGTACGACAAGATCGTCGCCGTCGACGATCTGACGTTCGCCGTGCCCGGCGGCGCCGTGCTGGGCCTGCTGGGCGGCAACGGTGCGGGCAAGACCACCACCATCTCCATGCTGCTGGGCCTGCTGGTGCCGACCTCGGGCCAGATCCGCATCCTGGGCGAGGACATGCTGCGCCATCGCTTCCGCGTGCTGCCGCGCATGAATTTGTCGTCGCCTTATGTCGACCTGCCGCACCGCCTGACCGCGCGCCAGAACCTCACCGTCTACGGCCGGCTGTACGGCGTGCCTGACCTCGCCAGGCGGATCGACGCGCTGGCCGGCCAGCTCGACCTCGTGGACCATCTCGACCGGCCGTTCGGACACCTCTCGTCGGGGCAGAAGACGCGGGTCACCCTGGCCAAGGCGCTGGTCAACACCCCGTCCGTGCTGCTGCTGGACGAGCCGACCGCGTCGCTCGATCCGGACACGGCCGACTGGGTGCGGACGCTGCTGAAGGATTACCAGCGCCAGACCGGCGCCACGATCCTGCTGGCGTCGCACAACATGCAGGAGGTCGAGCGCCTGTGCGATGACGTGATCCTGATGCAGACCGGCCGGGTCTTCGACCGCGGCTCGCCAGCCGAGCTGATCGCGCGCTTCGGGCGCGAGAGCATGGAAGAGGTGTTCCTCGACATGGCGCGCGGCCGCGGCCGCAGCATCGAGGCGCTGCGCAAGGTGGAGGCGGTGCGATGACGACGGCCGCGGCGGCGAGCGGATCGCCGCTGACCCGGGTGGCGGCCCTGGTGCTGCGCCACTGGTATATCTTGCGCGGCTCGTGGCTGCGCATCCTGGAGCTCGCCTACTGGCCGGCCGTCCAGATGGTGATGTGGGGCTTCCTCAGCGAGTTCCTGGCGCGGCAGACCAGCTACGTGGCCCAGGCCTTCGGCGTCCTGCTGTCGGGCATGCTGCTGTGGGATGTGCTGGTGCGCGGCCAGCTCGGGCTCTCGATCTCGTTCCTGGAGGAGATGTGGTCGCGCAATCTCGGCCATCTCTTCGCCAGCCCGCTGCGGCCGATCGAGTTCGCTGCCGGCATCGTTACCATGAGCCTGATCCGCACCGTCGTCGGCATGGTGCCGGTGACGATCCTCACCATCGCCTTCTTCGGCTTCTCGATCTACTCCCTGGGCTGGCCGCTGCTGGTGTTCTTCTTCGCGCTGCAGATGTTCGGCTGGGGCGTGGGGCTGGCGATCTCGGGCATGGTGCTGCGCAAGGGGCTGGGCGCCGAGACCTTCGCCTGGGCCGCGGTCTTCATCCTGCTGCCGGTGAGCGGCGTGTACTACCCCATCGCCGTGCTGCCGGCCTGGCTGCAGCCGGTCGCCTGGGCGTTGCCGCCGGCCTATGTCTTCGAAGGCATGCGCGCGGTGCTGGCCAACCACGCCGTGCGGCCGGAGCTGCTGGCCGGCGCGCTGGCGCTCAGCGTGGTGTACCTCGTGCTCGGGTTCGGCTGCTTCATGTGGCTCTTCAACGGCGCCCGCCGCAAGGGCCTGCTGTCGACCCAGGGGGAGTGACTTTTGTGAACCGCGCGCGTCCACGCGCGCACTCGCCTGGAGCGAAAGCGGAGGGCGATTTCAGCTGTTCGCCGCTTCGCGCCGATGCGGGCGTGGACGCCCGCGGTCCGAAAAATCAAGGCGCGTGCAGCACCGACAGGCAGGAAGCGGGATAGCGCGGCGGACGCGGCTTGGGCGGCGGCGTCGTCACGGGCGGCCGGGGCGGCGGCGGCACGAACCAGTCGTCGAGCGACTTGCCGCAACCGTCACCGGCCGGCACCGGTGCCTGGCGCACGCATTCCGGGCTATCGGGCGGGCACACGAGGCGCACATGGAAATGCTCGTTGTGGAAGTACCAGGGCGTGATCTTGTGCAGCCAGGATCGGTCGCCCGTCACGGTCTGGCACAGCTGCCGCTTGATCCACTTGTTGACGAAGATGCGGTCGACCAGGGGATGCTCCGACGCCAGGCGCAGCAGCGTGGCATGGCCAGGCTGCCATACCGACTCGTCGATGCCGCTGTCATCCGGCAGGGTCAGCGAGCGCAGCACCGGCTGCTCGCGCGCGGCCGCGGCCAGGCGCGGCTTGGGCGACAGCTCGAACCAGATGTCGACATCGAGCCCGACCTGGTGGCTGGCATGGCCGAAGCCCATGCGTCCGCCCCGGGGTTGTGAGATGTCGCCGATATAGACAGGGCCCAGCCGGCTGGCCTGTACCCGCTGCCCGAACTCCTGCACGAAGCGGATCAGGCTGTTGTGGCCCCAGTAGCGGTTGCGGCTGATGCGGATCACCTCGTAGCCCGGCCCCTCGAAAGGCAGGGGCACGGCGCCCGAGATGCAGCCAGCGGCATAGCTGCCGATGACGCGGGCCGGGCCGGTGCTGGGCGCGGACAGCGAGGCGAAGGAAAGCTCGCTCTGGGCCGAGGCAGCGGCCGGACAGGCCAAGGCGAGGATCGAGGCAAGAACTACCCGAACTGTACGCGACATCATGGGCGACCCTGGAAATCGGCATGCGCGCCATGCCGCTGCGACCGCCGGCCAGTATAGCGGAAGGCCGCAAGGGGGGCCACAGGGTCGCGGCGGCGTGTCGTAGGCCGAGGAGTTGTCCGGGTTGGGTAGCAGACGGGTTCCAGGTCGATGAGCTGGCGGGTGGGCCGACTATCCAACAGGTGGTACGGACAGAGGCCGCGCCTTCATGATTGACGATGATCATGCAGCAGGCCGTCGTCTCTGTGGCGACGGCCTGTCTTCCCGCGGGTGGCTTCGGGCCGGCTATGGAACTAACGTCGATTGGTGCCGTTTTCAGCTACCACAAGGTGCGGCGCCCCCCATGAGCATCCACTTTGGGAAATCGTGCAAGGCGGCGATTGCTTTCATGTGGGCGGTGGAGGAGAAGGTTGGTCGGGCCCACTCCGCCTTGTCTGCCAGGCGAGGTATCCAATTGCTGCGCCGACGCTGATAAGCTTGATCCCAAGCATGAGCCCAATCAACCACAGCGCCGTCACCGGCAGACTGGCCCACAGCAACCCCGCGAGCAGAATGCCGACAAGTCCGCTTGCCAGCACCCAGGCCCAGTTGGGAAACGGCCGGATCGTGAGCGCGAAGACCACCTTCGAGATGCCTTCGATCATAAAGAAGACGATCAGGAGCAGGGTGATCGTCAGCAGCCCCTGTTCCGGGTCGCGCAGGAACAGCAAGCCGATCAGCACGGCAAGGATGAGGGAGATGAGCTGAAGCCAGAAATGTGGCGCATGGCGGGCGCCGATCAGGCTGACGCCTTGAACGATTCCGCTGATGACCAAAAGCCACCCGAGCAGGACGATCACCGCCACGGATGAGATCACAGGGTAGATGATCGCCAGGGCCCCGGCCGCGACCAGCATCGCTCCCTGGATCAGATACCAGAGCGAGTGCCGCTTGACGGTTTCGCGCATCGCCTCCCGAAAAGCTTCCGCGGCGGCATCCAGTGACATTGGCATGGCCGACCCTCCGGTATGGGTTTTGGCTGCGATCGCTTCTTCCCGCACATTTCGGCGCGCCGCGCCGTTGGCGGCAGGGCATCGCGTCGGCTTGCACCTTTCACCCGTTCGGCCAACATGCCTGACGCGCGTGGAAACCACAAACCTCCAACGAAGTCACCTTGCCGACCAGCCGCCCTTGCGCCTCGATCGGCCCCCTCGGAGGAGGCAGTCATCCGGGTCGCGGCGAAGTCGGTGGTCCGCGGAATGCGCGTACTTTTCGCTGATCGTTCTGCCGAAGGGCTAGTCTTAGCCTAACCCGGCTTCCAGGCACCCACCCTGTCACGTCCTTGTGGGGCCTCACGGGCGTCGCGGCAGACACGCTTGGGGTCGAACGACCGCTCGTTTCCTCGGTCATCTCGGAACCTTCCCAGCCGGAGCACGTTTTTATCACCGTCTCGACGCGCCGTGGCGGTCATGCCGGCAAGCCTGCACGCACGGCGTGAAGGAGGAAAACATGACCAAGATAGCGCAGCTCACGATGGTTGTCGGCCTGCTGGCAGCGCCAACGGTGCCGGCGCTAGGTCAGATGGACCGAGACTACCGAGGGTACGACCAGTATGAAGCCATGCGCACCCGCCCGATCGAACACCGGCAGGGCAGCGTGACGTTCATCACCGGGGGTGTTGGCAGGGACGAGGCCGCCGCCTTTCGGGCGTCCATGTCGCGCTATGCGCTGGGTCTTGAGTTTGCGCGGGCGGGCGCACCCCATGGCGCCTTCCTGGCAGATGTGCATGTCAGCGTGATCAACAACCGCGGACGCACGGTGCTGCAAACCGTCGCAGAGGGGCCGTTCCTGCTGGCTGACCTGCTGACCGGCACCTACACCATCCGCGCCTCTTTCAACGGTCAAGTGAAGACACAGACTGTGACCATCCTGCCGGATCTGCATCAGCATTTGAGCTTCGTGTGGTAGCCTTCCAGTCTGAAAGACCGCGTCAGGACGATCGGAGCGCAAGGTCTGGAGTGTTTCACGTTTCAATGGAAGCGTACCCGGCGTTGGCGAAGCAGTTGGCGCACTCGTCGGACCGGAAGGTCGCGACGAGGCTGCTGAGCTGTCGCCGGGTATCGTCGAGGACGCGGGAACGCCGAGCTGGACCGCTCCTGGTCGGTAACGGCGCCGCCGGCACGCTGACGGTCCAGAACGGCGGCGCCGTCACAAGCAGTCCGGCCTCCATTGGCATTTCCGGCCCGACCGCGGTCGTGACAGTGGATGGCCAGGATCGTCCTGGACAGATGCCGACACACTCGGCATCGGCGTCACAAGCAGCGGCACGCTGACGATATGTGGTGGACCATCGGCGATGTCGGACATGGCGGCGTTGTCGGTGGCATAGCGGACATCAAACGCGCCGTGATCCGCGGCGCCTTGAGTTACGAGCACACGCCCTTCAGGGACATGCCCTGTCGTCATGATCTCCCTGGAATTTGGTGTAGCCGGCCTTGAATTCGAATACGTCTCCTGCCTCTATGCCGCCGATTGTTCCAGATTTCCCGGCGATCTTGCGACCCCAGTGCACGACTTCGTGCAAAAGGGTTCTCTCGAAATTGCGGGCGTTGTAGGGGGCGTTGTATCGCTCCAGATCCTGAGCAACATTCCAGTTGACGAAGACTTTGTTCAGGTCGGCAGGATCGCAGTCGCCTGAATACAGTCCGCCGACACGACGATCCCATACGCCGTTGCTTACCAGCTTGACGATATTCACTCTGGGATAGGTGCCGGCACTCAGAGCTTTCGTACCGAGCGCATCACTCTCGATGCACTCCAGCAGTGCTGAACGGACCCGTTCGGAGAGCTTTCCGCCTACGATTCGCAATCGAATGACGGAGGCGCATCTGGGAAACTGCGCGTCCTGAAAGAACATCATGACTGCTCCTCCACGCGGCCTCATCGACCATCCGGCTCTCATCCGCGACCCGACCGATCGCACGCGATAGATCCGGCGGTTGCAGAACTCGGTGGACGATCATGCCAGGTGAGTTTGCACGCGCCGCCCGCGGCGTCTATCCAGTCCTGGCAGAGCCTATCCGTCGGTTGCCGATTTCGAACGAGTGCTCCCCTCTACGGCCCGGGTTTGGGTCGCTGGACTGAGGGAAGCCAATCATGTCGCGTCAGGCCGGGCGGCCGAAGCGCATCGGATGGTGGCGTCGCCGCTGACGCCACCGCAGCGGGTCATAGCTGCTAAGTGGTTGAAAACAGGGACCACAATTGCTTCGGTATGACCGGTCATCTAGACTCCGGCCATGTCCGAGTTTCCCGTTTACGAGACCATCCTGCTGGCACGGACCGCCGATGTCGCGCGGCTGACGTTGAACCGGCCGCAGCGGCGCAACGCGCTCACGCATGCCATGATGCAGGAGATCGGCGACGCCGTCGCCCGGGTGGCCGCCGACGCCTCGATCCGCGTGCTGGTGCTGCGCGGCAGCGGCGGCGCCTTCAGCGCCGGTGGCGACATCAGCGCCATGACCGCCATGCCGCCCCCGCCGCCGGATGGGCAGGCCGATCCCCTGGTGGCCCCGTACCGGCTGTTCGGCGATGTGCTGCTGGCGCTCAACGCGCTCACGATCCCGGTCATCGCCATCGTCGAAGGGCCGGCGGTGGGCGGCGGCTTCGGGATGGCTTGCTGCGCCGATGTCGTGATCCTGCTGCAGAGCGCCCGGTTCGGCATTCCCGAGCCGCGCACCGGCTTCATCCCGTCGCAGGTGCTGCCCTTCATCGCGCGCCGGATCGGCGAGGGGCCGCTGCGCGAGCTGGCCGTCACCGGCCGCGTGATCGACGCCCAGGAGGCGCTGGCGCTCGGCATCGGCCGCCATCTGTGCCAGACGCACGATCAGGTCAATGCCACTTTGCACGCCGTGATCGCCGATATCCGCCGCAACTCGCCGGCGGCCCTGGCCGCGGTCAAGCGGCTGGTGATGGCCTGCGCGGCCAGGACCGATGCCGAGGTGCTCGACGCGGCCGCCGTCGAGCTGGTCGCCTTGCTGCGCCGGCCCGACACGCAGGCCGGCATGCAGGCGTTCCTGAGCAAGCAGACACCGCCATGGGCCGTAGCCGATGTGCCGCCCGGCGATGGGAGGGAATGAGATGACCCAACGGGTTCTGCGCAATTTCCGGCATATCGAGGTGCAGCCGATCGCCGGCGCCCTGGGCGCCGAGCTGCATGGCGTCGACCTGGCGCGCGACCTCGACGACGATGTCGTCGCCGAGATCCGCCAGGCGTGGCTCGACCACCTCGTCGTGTTCTTTCGCGGCCAGGCGCTGACGCCGGCGCAGCAGGTCGCGTTCGCGCGCCGCCTGGGCGAGCCGATGGAGTATCCGCAGCTCAAGGGCCTGCCCGAGGAGCCGCTGATCACGCCGGTGATGAAGCTGGAGCACGAGCGCACCAATTTCGGCGGCGTCTGGCACTCCGACACGACCTATCTGGAGCGCCCGCCGATGGCGAGCATGCTCTACGCCAAGGAGATCCCGCCCTACGGCGGCGATACCGAGTTTGCCAATCAGTACCTGGCCTACGAAGCATTGTCCGACGGCCTGCGCCGCATCCTCGACGGCCTGGTCGGCATCAGCTCCTCGCTCAAGGCCGATGCGTCCAAGACGCGCGAGGACCGATTGAAGGCGGCGGGCGAGGCGCAGAAGACGCTGATCGCCGAGCATCCCGTCGTGCGCACCCACCCCGAAACCGGGCGCAAGGCGCTTTATCTCAATACCGGCCACACGACTCAGTTCAAGGACTGGACGGTGAAGGAAAGCCAGCCGCTGCTCGACTTCCTGTTCCAGCATCAGGTGCGGCCGGAATTCACCTGCCGGTTCCGCTGGCAGGCGGGTTCGCTGGCGCTCTGGGACAACCGCTGCGCCATGCACAACCCGATCAACGACTACCACGGCTATCGCCGCATCCTGCATCGCATCACGCTGGCGGGCGACCGGCCGGTGTAAGGAACCCTGCACCGGGTGCAACCGGTGTCCTGAAATCACGGCTTCATTGACGCAAGCTGATCGATATACGGCTGGTAGCTGGCGCGGATGAGCCCGTAGTGCGGCCGATCCAAATCTATGGTCATCCAGAAGGCCGTCGCGGTTATGGCACAGAACAGGCCGTTGAGGACCGGATAGCGACGCTTCTTCAGGCCGTTGCCGTAGCCGACCAGGACAAACCCGAGCACGGCGATTGCAACGAGCAGGCCCAGGACGAGCATCGGGATGTGCCGTCGCGATGCGGACAAATGGGTGGTGTGAAGGTCGATGAGGTCGTTGAACGGCGGCAGCACGACGAGCATGAGCTGTGGATCTCCGGCCACCCCCTTCAAGACGGCATCCCACATCCTCGTATGGTGCTGCGATGCCCTGGCGATCACCCGATCCATCTCGGCCTGATCCTGCGATTGCATGATGGCAATACGATCGGCCGTGTATTGCCGCAGGGTCTCCTGCAGATCCGAGCGTTGCGGCTCGGGCAGGACCATCGTGCGCAAATACGCGGTCCCGATCGCGTTGGCTTCCTTCACGATCATGTCCAGCCGGTCGATATAGCGGGAGCCGGCACCGGAGAAGGCAAAGCCGATCAGGAAGGTCAGCAACGCCAATGCCGCGCCGCGGATCACGCTCAGCTGTGACGTGAAGTCCTCATCCCTGGCACCGCTCCTGCGGCCGATGAGATACCCCACTTCCAACGCGGCGATGGTGATCAGGAACAGACCGACAGCGACGACTGCCGGCAACGAAAGGATGGCTTGCAACTTCCCACACTCCCACAACCGGGGAATACGTCGACTTGCCGGGAACAATTACACCGCCTGCGCAGCGGCGGGAAGCTCATGTTCGAGTGGCACGTGCCGAATTGCGGCTCAGCCTGCCGAAGGCATTCGCATTTCGGCTAGACGAACATCCTCGGTTCGGCAGCATTGCCGCCTGTCATGGTCAAAGGGCGTGCTGAGATATGACCTGGTTTTAGGCGAGCGACGATTCCCGACTTCACGCCCATGGCGCGCTTCGGCGACAACATCCAGGCCTGCCGCCACAGTTCTTCCGGAGCCCCGCCATGCCATTGTCCGTTGTCGACCGCCAGCAGAACGTCAGCATGCCGGCGGGCGGCCAAACTCGAATCGAGCGTGGCGTGCGGAGGAGCGCGCAGCGCTGCCGTGATCGGAAATGGGCCGCTGTAGGCTGCCTGCTTGCGTCCCTGTCAGGTGCGCCGGCGATGGCCCAGAGCAGCAAGTCCGCCGAGGATCTGGCCAAGCAGCTCAGCAATCCCGTCGCCAGCCTCATCAGCGTGCCGTTCCAGTTCAACTATGATGGTGAGATACGGAGACGACCTACGACTGGAAGGCCGAGAAGTGGTCCGTGCCGGTGAACTTCCTCATCTCCAAGCTCGTTCATGTCGGGCATCAGCCCGTGAGCCTCGGGGTCGGCATGCGCTACTGGGCATCCAGTCCGGATACTGGTCCGCATGGCGTAGGTGTGCGCGCGCTCGTGACGTTCCTCTTCCCGGAGTGAGCAGAGGGAGGCGTTGCGTCAGGCGCCGCGGACCGCAGTCGCGCCGAGGCCATCTTTTGCCAAGGATGGCGAGAACACTTCGACAGCCCGTTCTCATCCGCCGTTCGTCGTAAATACCTGTCACTTTCCAAGCCGCGGCTCGAAGGTCGCGGTGGCGAGACCGTTTGGGGTGCTCATATCCCAGGCCAGAACGAGGATGAGGGATACTGTCACAAGTGCAAAGAAAATAGCCAACAGCTTGGCCTGACGGTCCTGAGACATCGCTCCCCCCTCGATCTCCTGCGCCTGCTCTGGTGCGTTCCTGGCACTATGCCAGCCTCGGTCGCCTTGCGCATTTCCGGGGTGACTACGGCAGGATCACTGGAACAGCGTCTTGTAGTGTGCGCAAGCGAGCTCCGCGGCTACAGAGGCGATCACGACGAGCCGCTGGCGACGTCCGCCGATGGTCCGCCGACCCCGGCGCAGCAGGCCTATGCCGCGCGGTTCGGCGCCTCTCCGCTGCTGGCGCTGATGGGACCCAACCACCGCCTGGGACTTGCCACGACTTTTCGCGAAGGCGCGGTGCCCGCCGAAGCAGCGCCCGGCCTCGCATCTGCCTTGGCCCTGCTGGAGCGCACCCTGTCGCCACGGCCGCCGCGGCTGAACCCGCGGTCGCGCCGTACATGGCTGATTGCCATGGCTGGCATTGCCGCGGTCATCGGCGTGCTGGCGGTGCTGCCGCGGGCGGCGGTGGTCGAAGCGCCGGCAACCCTGCAGCCTGACTGGCAGCAGGTGGTGTCCGCGCCCTACGACGGCGTGCTCGACGCATCATCGGTGCAGCCGGGTGACGCGGTTGTCGCCAACAGCATCGTGCTGGCGCGCCTGATGACGCGCGAGATCGAGCTGGAGATCGCCGCGGCGCGAGCGCGCGCCGCCAACGACCTGCGCGATGCGACGGTGGCCCGAGCCGCCAGCCAGCCGGCGCAGGAGCAGCTCGCGCTGCTGTCGGCGAAGCGCAACGAGGCGCAGCTCGCGCCGCGCGGAGCGTAGAAGCGCCTGTCACGCCGCCTGTGGCCCGCGGACGAGGCGGCCGGGCAGGGCGCCCGTCGCCTCGCCGTCGCGCCATGTCACCTGGCCGGAGACGATGGTGGCGCGATAGCCGCTGCCGCGCTGCAGCAGGCGGCGGCCGTCGGCCGGCAGGTCGTAGGCCATCACAGGCGGGTCCAGCCGCATGTTGTCGAAGTCGATGACGTTGATGTCGGCCTTCAGGCCGGCCTTGAGCAGGCCGCGGTCGCGCAGGCCGTAGACCTCGGCCGTGCGGCGGGTCTGCAGGTGCACGGCCTGCTCCAGCGTCAGCCGCGGCCCGCGCGTGCGGCCCTTGACCCAGTGCGTCAGCAGGAAGGTGGGGGCGCTGGCATCGCAGATGATGCCGCAATGGGCGCCGCCGTCCGACAGGCTGAGCACCGTGTTGGGATGGCGCAGCATGGTGTCGAGCGCATCGAAGTTGCGGTCGGCATAGTTCAGCGACGGGAAATACAGGAACTCGCGCCCGCCGCGCTGCAGCAGCAGCTCGTAGACGTACTCGTTCGGCTCGCGGCCGGCCGTAGCGGCAAGGCGCCCGATCGACTGCTCCGGCGGCGGCTCGTAGTTGGGCGGATCGCCCAGCGCGAACATGTTGTCGAACTGCTCCATCGGCCGGCGGCGGAAGCGGTCGGTGATGGTGGTGGTCTCGGCCAGGATGCGCGCCTTCAGCGCCGGGTCGCGCATCAGCCGCACGCGCTCGTCCAGCGGCTTGTCGGCGATCGCCATGTAGGACGGGTGCGCGACGAACGGATGCACGCGGCTCTGCAGGCCCAGCAGCATGCCGACCGGCCGGCAGCCGACCTGGGCCGTGATGTTGGCGCCCTGGGCGCGCGCCTGCGCCGTCTGGTCGAGCAGCTCGCGCCACTTGCCCGGCTGCAGCTCGTTCTGCACCAGGGCGTAGGTGATGGGCAGGCCGGTCTCGCGCGACAGCGCCGTCATCCAGGCGAACTCGTCCTGCTTGGGCGTCAGGTCGGAGGCGATCTCCACCACGCCATAGCCGCCGCGCTTCACGGCGCGGCCCAGCTCCATCATCTCCGTGGCATTGGCGAAGGTGCCCGGCACCTCGCGGCCGTCGATGGCGCGGTGCAGGCGGGTGCGCGAGGTCGAGAAGCCCAGCGCGCCGGCGCGCACGCCGTCGGCGACGATGGCGGCCATCTGCGCGATGTCGTCGGCGCTCGCGATCTCGTTGTCGGCGCCGCGATCGCCCATCACATAGGCGCGCACGGCGCCGTGCGGCACCTGCGTCGCCACGTCGAGGGACCGCGGCATCTTCTCCAGCGCATCGAGATATTCCGGGAACGTCTCCCAGTCCCAGCGGATGCCTTCGGACAGCGCCGTGCCGGGGATGTCCTCGACGCCTTCCATCAGGCCGATCAGCCAGTCGTGGCGGTCCGGCCGCGCCGGCGCGAAGCCGACGCCGCAATTGCCCATCACGGCCGTGGTGACACCGTGCCAGCCCGACGGCGTCAGATGCGGATCCCACGTCACCTGGCCGTCGTAGTGGGTATGGATGTCGACCCAGCCCGGCGTCACGACGAGGCCGCGGGCATCGACTTCCTCGCGGCCGCTGCCGGCCTTGCCGCCGACCGACGTGATGGTGCCGCCGTCGATCGCGACGTCACCCTCGGCCGCCTCGGCACCGCTGCCGTCGACGATCGTGCCACCGCGGATTACCAGATCGTGCATGGGTCGCTTCCTCCGTAGCTACGCTTCCACGAGCGCATTTGTAGAATTTGGCCATACTGCACGAACACCGTCGAGTCGCCCGATCCGCGCTCGCGTCGCGGCAGCTATGTGCGAAGCGGTGCATGGATTGAAATGAATGGGACCGGCCCAGTAGCCTTCATGGTGAGCTTGTCGAACCATGAAGGCGTCGTACAGTTGGTGATGCGGGCGCTTCATGGTTCGACAAGCTCACCATGAAGCGTCTTCTGGGCCGTCCAGAATCGGTGGGGAGGACACCATGACTGCGATCGCTGCGCTCGAGGTCGGCTGCTATCACGTGCCGTTGCCGGTCGTGCTGTCGGACAGCACGCACGGCGACATCCATCACTTCGCCCTCATCACCGTGCGGCTGCGCGACGCCGACGGCGGCGAGGGGCTGGGCTACACCTACACCGTCGGCCACGGCGGCCGCGCTGTTGCCTCGGTGGTGCGCGACGACCTGGCGCCGCTGCTGCTGGGCCAGGACAGCGAGCGCATCGAAGCCCTGTGGCAGCGCATGTGGTGGGGCACGCATTACGGCGGCCGCGGCGGGCTCTCGGCGCTGGCGATCTCCGCCGTCGACATCGCCCTGTGGGATCTGGCGGCGCGGCGGGTCGGCAAGCCGCTGTGGCGGCTGCTCGGCGGCTTCGATCCGAACGTCCCGTGCTATGCCGGCGGCATCGACCTGCAGTTTCCGCTCGACAAGCTGCTGGCGCAGAGCGACGGCTTCCTGGCGCAGGGCTTCCGCGCCATCAAGATGAAGGTGGGCCGGGCGCGCCTGAGCGAGGACGTCGAGCGCGTGCGCGCCATGCGCCGGAAGCTGGGTGACGGCTTCCCGCTGATGGCCGACGCCAACATGGGCTGGTCAGTCGACCAAGCCGTCGCCGCGGCGCGGGCGCTGGCCGAGTTCAACCTGGTGTGGCTGGAGGAGCCGACGATACCCGACGACGTCGCCGGCCATGCGCGCATCGTGGCCCAGGGTGGGGTGCCGATCGCCACCGGCGAGAACCTCCACACGCTCTACGAGTTCCAGCAGATGATCAGCGCCGGCGGCGTCACCTATCCCGAGCCCGATGTCAGCAACTGCGGCGGGGTCACGGTGTTCATGAAGGTCTGCCGCCTGGCTGAGGCGTTCAACCTGCCCGTCACCTCGCATGGCGTGCACGACCTGACGGTGCACCTGCTGGCGGCCGCGCCCAACCGGTCCTATCTCGAGGTCCACGGCTTCGGTCTCGACCGCTACATGGCCGAGCCCATGGGCATCGTCGAGGGCAACGCCATCGCGCCGGAGCGCCCAGGCCACGGCGTGAGCCTGCTCTGGGACAAGCTCGCGCCGCTGGCGGTCTAAGCCTGCCGACGCTACTTCTTGCCGTTGCCGGTGAACGCCGCGGTCACGCCCAGGCCGATGAACAGGCTGCCGGTGACATAGCGCTCGAGCTTGAGGTAGCCGCGGCTGCGCTTGAGCCAGCTTCCGGCGGTGCCGGCGGCCAGCGCGTAGCAGCCGTCTGTCACGAAGCCGATGGCGGCGAACAGGATCCCGAGGAAGGCGATCTGTGTGGCGACATGGCCGCGGCTCACCTCGACGAACTGCGGCAGGAAGGCCAGGAAGAACAGCGCCGTCTTGGGGTTGAGCAGGTTCACGATGAAGCCGTCACGGAACAACCGGCGGTAGCTGTAGCGTGTCAGGGCCTGGCCTTCGTCCGCCGCCTCGGCGCGCCCGAAGATCTTCCTGAGGCCGATCCAGATCAGGTAGGCGGCGCCGGCGTATTTGACGATGCTGAACGCCAGGGCCGAGGACGCCAGCAGCGCCGAGAGGCCGAGCGCCGCCGCCGCCACATGCACCAGCGTCGCGGTGTGGATGCCGAGGTCCGAGATGAAGCCCGCGAGGCGGCCCTGCTCGACGGAGCGGGCGACGATGAAAAGGACGGCCGGGCCGGGCGTCAGCAGCAGCACGAGCGCCGCGGCGGCGAACAGGCCGATGCTGGCGGCGCTGGGGATGACGAGCTCCATGAGCCTTGCTCCTATCGTTGGGCCGCTGACTCTAGCGCCGGCAAATGCCGCGCGGAAGCGGCGGCCGGTTGTCATCCCGAGCGCAGCGAAGGCTCTCTCGCCAATGGCGCACCGTATCGGCCAAACCGTCAGAAGGCGAACCACAGAGGCACAGCGCAGCCTTTGGCCGCAACCCAAAGGGCGGAGGAAGCGCTTCATGGTGAGCTTGTCGAACCATGAGGCGCCGCACCACTGCCCGTGCGACGCCTTCATGGTTCGACAGGCTCACCATGAAGGCTACCAAATCACCGCGGCTCGCGAAGATTCTTGGGGTTAGTAGTACAGAGACACAGAGGTCACACAGAGGAAGACGCCACGGCGCGCCGAAGGCGCGCAACTCCTTGTTCTCTGTGTTGTCTCTGTGCCTCTATGTCTCTGTGGTTAGCTTTCATGGCGCCATATGCGATTGCCTTCCCCCTCCGGGGGAAGGTTGAAATCACAAACGCTCGGGATGACTGGAGGCTCGCACGGCCTCAGCGGTAGACGAAGGCGGGGTCGTCGAGGTCGATGGCCGGGAAGATGTCCTTCTCGCCCCAGTAGTCCTGGGTGTGCTGCCATTCCGGCTTCTCGCCGCGCCTGGGCAGCAGGTGCATGCCGCGCAGGATGTAGCCGGGATTGAAGTTCTCCGTGTCGATCCAGGACAGCAGCTTCATGTCCTTGTCCTCGGGGCGCAGCGCCACCTCGACGCGGCGGGCGCCCTTTTCCTTCATGTGCGCCAGCAGGCGGCACACGAAGTCGCCGACCAGGTCGGCGCGCAGCGTCCAGCTGGCACGGAAATAGCCGAACACCCAGGCCATGTTGGGCACGCCGGTGAACATCATGCCGCGATAAGTCACGGTGTCGGAGAACACCAATGGCTTGCCGTCGATGGCGAAGTCGATGTCGCCCAGCACGTTGAGGTGGAAGCCGGTGGCGGAGACGACGATGTCGGCCTCGAGCTCCTGGCCGGATTTCAGCAGGATGCCCTTGGCGGTGAAGCGCTCGATCTCGTCGGTGACGACCGAGGCCTTGCCGCTGCGCACGCCCTTGAACAGGTCGCCGTCGGGCACGTAGGCGATGCGCTGGCGCCACGGCCGGTAGCTGGGCGTGAAGTGCTTGTCGACATCGTAGTCGGGCCCCAGGTGCGCGCGCACGCCAGCCAGCAGCTCCTTCTTCACCGCGTCGGGCTCCTCGAAGGCGCGGCGGGTGAAGACGGCCTGATCGTAGATGATCTTGCGGCGCACGATCTCGTGGATCCAGGTCTCGTCGATCTGCAGCTCGCGCAGCGTGTCGGCCAGCTGGTTGGCGTTGCGCGCCGGGATGAAGTAGGTCGGCGTGCGCTGCAGCATGATGACGTGCTCGACGTCCTCGGCGATCGCCGGCACCAGCGTGGCGGCCGTCGCGCCCGAGCCGATCACGACCACCTTCTTGCCCTTGTAGTCGAGGTCCTGCGGCCAGGTCTGCGGGTGCACGATGCGGCCCTGGAACGACTCCATGCCGGGCCATTGCGGCGTGTAGCCCTCGTCGTGGCGGTAGTAGCCCTGGCACATCCACAGGAAGTTGGCGCTGATGCGCACCGTCTCGCCGGTGTCGGCGCGCACCGCCTCCAGGGTCCACTGGCTGTCGGTGCTCGACCAGCGCGCCGCGCCGATCTTGTGGCCGTAGCGGATATGGCGCTCCAGGTCGTTGTCCCGGATCACCTCGCCCATGTAGGTCCGGATCTCGGCCGCCGTCGCGATCGGCGCGCTGGTCCAGGGCTTGAAGCGATAGCCGAAGGTGTAGAGGTCGCTGTCGGAACGGATGCCCGGGTAACGATGGGTGAGCCATGTCCCGCCGAAGCTCTCCTGCGACTCCAGGATCGCGAAGCTGGTGCCGGGACGCTGCGTCGCGAGGTGATAAGCGGCGCCGATGCCGGAGATGCCGGCGCCCACGATCACGACATCGAAATGCTCGGTCGCCGGACCGTCAGCGGCGTCGGCGCGGGCTGCCTGGGGCAGGGTCACTGTGTCGGGCATCGTCGCTCCCGTCCGTCAAAAGTAATCAATGAAAACGTTGGACGGCAGTGTAGTCGCCATCGTGATCCTGTCGAACCATCAAACGTCGCACTTCTGTCGTGCGAGGTGTCAAGTTCGCCTGGCGGAACAAGTGTCTGTCACAGCGCCGGCCAGCGCTGCATCCAGGCCTCGCTCGCCTCGTAGAGCGCGCCCAGGCGGATCACCGAGGCGTCGTCGCGGAAGCGGCCGACGATGTGCAGGCCGATCGGCAGGCCGTCGCTGCCGAAGCCGCAGCACAGGCTCATGGCCGGATGGCCGGTGATGTTGAACGGCATGGTGTAGGGGAAGAGGTTGCTGCGCAACTCGCCCACGACCTGTCCGTCGATGGTGATCGGGTCGAACAGGTCCTGGTCGATCGGTAGCGCCGTGCGCGTCAGGGTGGGTGTCACGAACCAGTCATGGGTCTCGAGCCAGCCCTGGATGCGACGGAAGATCTCGGCGCGCGTGAACATCGCCTTCTGGTAGTCGATGGCGCTCCAGTCCGCCGCCGACTGGACCTGCCGCACCAGAGACGGGGTCATCTGGTTGCCGTTCTTGGCGATCATGTCGGCAAACCGCGCGCGCCACGTGACGTGGTTGATCACGCGCCAGACCGGCTCCATCGGCGGCAGCGCCTCGCCCAGCTCGACCAGCTCGGCGCCCAGCGCGCGCAGCCGCTGCAGCGCCGCCTCGAACGCGGTCCGCACGTCCTGCGACACGACGGTGTTGCCCAGCGTCAGCGACCACAGGATGCGCTTGCCCTTCAGGTCGCCCTCGGGCCGGGCGGCGGCGACGTAGTCCTGCGCCGCCACGCCGATCGACCAGGGATCGCTGGCATGCGGCCCGGCCATCGCCTGCATCTGCAGCGCCGTGTCCATCACCGTGCGGGAGATCGGCGTGACATAGGTGTAGTTGCCGAACGCGTCCTGCACCTGGCTGTGCGGGATGGTGCCCAGGGTCGGCTTGATGCCGACCAGGCCGTTGCAGGCCGCCGGGATGCGCGTCGAGCCGCCGCCGTCGGTGGCGATGCCCACCGGTCCGAGGCCGGCCGCGACCGCCGCCGCCGCGCCACCGCTGGAGCCGCCGCAGCTGCGCGTCTGGTCCCAGGCGTTGCCGGAGCGGCCGAACAGCGGCGCATCGGTCAAGGCCTTGTGGCCGAACTCGGGCGTGGTGGTCTTGCCGATCAGGATGCCGCCCGCCGCCTTCATGCGCGCCGCCGCCACGGCATCCTCGGTGGGGACGTTGTCCTTGTAGAGCAGGGAGCCGAACGTGGTGCGCACGCCGGCCGTGTTGACGAGATCCTTCACGCCATAGGGCACGCCGTGCAGGACGCCCAGCGGCTCGTCCTTCATGACGGCGTCCTCGGCGCGCTGCGCCGCTGCCAGCGCCTGGTCGTGGCAGATCGTGATAAAGGCATTGAGCCTGGGCTGCAGCCGCTCGATGCGCGCCAGCACCGTCTTGGTGACCTCGACGGGCGAGACCTCCTTGCCTGCGATTTTGTCCCGCAGGTCTTGCGCCGAGAGCTGCCAGAGTTCCGTCATCGCCGTTGCCTTTCTTTCGTTGTCACAGCAGCCCGCGGGCCGCGAGGTTCTGCATCAGCGCGCCGGTGCCGAACGTCCATGGCGGGATGGCGTCGCAGCGATTGACCCGGTTCATCAGGGTGCCCAGCTTGGGCGAGCGGATCACGACATGGTCGCCCAGCACATGCGTGAAGCCGGCGCCGCCGGGCGTGCGCGGCTGGCTGGGCGCGAACAGCGTGCCGGTGTAGAGCACCATGCCGTCCGGATACTGATGGTGCTGGCCCATGGCTTGCTGCACCAGCTCGGTGGGGTCGCGGCTGATCTGGCCCAGATCGCTGCGGCCCTTGAGGTGGAACTGGTCCGGCCCCAGCACGTCGAGCTGCACCTCGGCCTTGCGCACATCGTCGATCGAGAACGTCGCGTCGAACAGCCGGATGAAGGGGCCGACGGCAGAGGAGGCGTTGTTGTCCTTGGCCTTGCCCAGCAGCAGGGCGGAGCGGCCTTCCATGTCGCGCAGGTTGACGTCGTTGCCCAGGGTCGCGCCGACGATCTGGCCCTGCGCGTTGACCACCAGCACCACCTCCGGCTCGGGGTTGCTCCAGTCCGAATCGGCACGCACGCCGACTTCGACGCCATAGCCCACCGAGGCCATCGGCGGCGCCTTGGTGAAGATCTCGGCATGCGGGCCGATGCCGACCTCCAGATAGGGCGACCACAGTCCCTTCTTGATCAGGGTCTGCTTGAGCTGCTCGGCTTGCGGCGAGCCGGGCTTCACGCGCGCGATGTCGGCGCCGACCGCGGCGCTCAGCTCCCGGCGCACGCCGTCGGCACGCGCCGGATCGCCCTTGGCCTGTTCTTCGATCAGGCGCTCCAGCAGGCTGACCGCGAAGGTCACGCCGGCCGCCTTCACCGCCTGCAGGTCGATCGGCGCCAGCAGCCAGGGCAGGGCGGTGTCGCGGGCGTCAGCCGTGGTGTTGGCCACGATATCGTCGAGCGCGCCCAGCCGCTCGCCGGCGCCGCCGCGCACCTTCGTTGCCGGGTCGGCGAGGTTGAGCAGGGCCGACGTGGTCGGCGCCACATGCGTGATGTCGAACACGCCGTCGGCGCGGATCGCAACGACGCTGGGCCCGCCGATGTCGCCGCCCCGTCCCGGCCGCCAGACGCGGCCGATCAGCGTGCCCGCCGTGCCGTCATCCGGCAGGATGGGATAGTCTTGCCAGATATGGGCGTCGGTCATGGGTTTCCTCCGGTGGCGGCACTGGACGGGTTGCCGCGTTCGTGGCATCCAGCGATGAGCCGTGCAGGAGATACCATGCCCCAGGCTCGCATCAAGGGCGTGCTTTCGCCCGTCGTCACGCCGTTCAAGGCCGATCTCAGCCCCGACACGGGCCGGTTCATCGCCCATTGCAAGTGGCTGGTCAGCCAGGACTGCGGGCTGGCGGTCTTCGGCACCAACAGCGAGGCCAACTCGATGGCCGCCGAGGAGCGCATGGACCTGCTCGAGGCGCTGGTGGCCGCGGGTGTCGATCCGGCGCGCATGATGCCCGGCACCGGCGCCTGCTCGCTGACCGAGACCGTGAAGGTGACGGCGCATGCCACCCGGCTGGGCGCCTCGGGCGTGCTGATGCTGCCGCCGTTCTACTACAAGGGCGTCAGCGACGAGGGCCTGTTCCGGCACTTCTCCGAGGTCGTGCAGCGGGTCGGCGACGCGCGCCTGCGCATCTATCTCTACCACATCCCGCCGGTCGCCCAGGTGCCGATCACGCATGCCCTGGTCGAGCGCCTGCTGAAGGCCTATCCGCAGCAGATCGCCGGCATGAAGGACAGCTCCGACGACTGGCCGCACACCAGGAGCATGATCGACGCCTTCGCCAAGGACGGCTTCGACGTGTTCTCGGGCAACGAGAAGCCGCTGGTCGACAACGTGACATCCGGCGGCGTCGGCTGCATCAGCGCCACGGCCAACATCAATCCCGGCGCGATCGCCGAGACCTTCCGCGCCGTCGGCTCGCCGCAGGCGGCGGCGCTGCAGAAGAAGATCAACGACGTGCGCGCCGTCATGCAGGGCTATGTCATGATCCCGGCGATGAAGCATGTCATCGCTCATTACGGCGCTGACCCGGCCTGGAACAAGGTGCGTCCGCCGCTGATCGAGGTCAGCGAGGCGCAGGGCCGGGAGTCGGTCAGCAAGCTCGACGCCCTGGGCTTCACCATGCCCGGCCTGCGCCAGGCCATGGCGCAGGCCGCGGAGTGAGAGGGAGCGCCTCTCGCCGCTGTCGCGGGCTACGGTGTTCACACATCTTCACTGTCATCCCGAGCGCCAGCGAGGGATCTCCCGCGAAAGGCACACGGTGCGCCATTCGCAGGAGATCCCTCGCTGGTGCTCGGGATGACGATCCTAATTTTCCGGGACGCAAGCTTTTTGTAGCCGCCGCGGGGCGAGGGGCATGACGATTGACGCGCCGAGCCTGCGCCTGTATAGAAGCCGCCATGAGCAATCGCTGCCACGCGTGTTGGTATTTTACGTCGCTCCCATAGGGCGGCGCCGATTGGTCATGACCACAGGATGCCGCCGCGGTCCGGCGGCATCATCGTTTTAGAGAAGGGCCTCCGGCCCGCGGCAGAGGAAGCTGCGAGAGGAGAGCCTGATGTTGCACACCACAGAAAGCACGATCGAAGCGTGGCCGCCGGCCGCGCTTGATATCCGCATCCGCACGGCGGCGATGCGCGATTACGGCGAGCTGTGCGGCCTGTTCGACGAGCTGGATGCGCTGCACCGCGCAGCTCGGCCGGAGATGTTCCAGGCGTTCGACGGGCCGGCACGCTCGCAGGAGCAGGTCGCCAGGCTGCTGTCCGATCGCGAATCCACCATCCTGGTGGCGGGCGCCGCCGACGGCCTGGCCGGCCTCGCGGTGCTGCTGACCCGGCCGCCATCGGCATTCGCCGGCGCCGCGCCGCGCCACGTGATCGAGCTCGACAACCTCGTGGTGCGCGAGGCCTGCCGCGGCCGCCGGGTCGGGCGCCGCCTGCTGTCGGCCGCCGTCGAATGGGCACGCCAGCGCCGCGCCACCCATGTCGAGGTGGCCGTGCACGAGTTCAACACCGACGCCATCCGCTTCTACGCTGCGTTCGGCTTCGCGCCGTCCGTCGAGCGCATGATGCTGGCGGTATAGCGTTGCTGTCGTCGGGGCCGGACCACTGGCATTGCGAGTCACCGTCATCCCGAGCGCAGCGAGGGATCTCCCGTGAATGGCGCACCGTGCGTCTCGCGGGAGATCCCTCGCTGCGCTTGGGATGACGGGTGCTGCGCCTGGGAAACCGCAAGGAGCAGCGGCCTTGAAACTGTCTCCGCGCTGGCCCAGATTTCAACGGTTCTGTCTGCGACATCGGGCGAGGCCATGCGAATTGCGCAGATCGCTCCTTTGTACGAAGCGGTGCCGCCGGCGCTCTATGGCGGCACCGAACGCATCGTGGCCCATCTGGCCGATGCGCTGGTCGAGCTCGGTCACGACGTGACGCTGTTCGCAAGCCGCGAGGCGCGCACGAAGGCGACGCTGGTGCCGATGCGCGATCAGGCGATCCGTCTCGATCCGAGCCCGCTGAAGTCGGACCTCGCCGCTCATCTCAGCATGCTGCACGAAGTTCGCCGGCGCGAGGACCTGTTCGACATCCTGCACTTCCACATCGACCTGCTGCATTTTCCGTTCTTCGAGCACCTGGCCGAGCGCACCGTGACCACCTTGCATGGCCGGCTCGATCTGAAGGACCTGCCGGCGGCCTATCGCCGCTGGCCGCGCTATCCGCTGGTGTCGATCTCGGAGCAGCAGCGCGAGCCGCTGCCTTTCGGCAACTGGACCGCGACCATCCAGCACGGCCTGCCGCCTGATCTCTATCAGCCGCCGGAGCCGTCGCAGCGCGGCTATCTCGCGTTCCTGGGCCGCATCTCGCCCGAGAAGCGGCCCGACCGGGCCATTGCGCTCGCGCGTCGCGCCGGCCTGCCGCTCAGGATCGCCGCCAAGGTCGACGCGGTCGATCGCGCCTATTTCCGCGAGACGATCGCGCCGCTGATCGATCAGCCCGGCATCGACTTCATCGGCGAGATCAGCGATGCGCAGAAGGCCGACTTCCTGGGCAATGCCCGGGCGCTGCTGTTTCCGATCGACTGGCCGGAACCTTTCGGGCTGGTGATGATCGAGGCCATGGCGTGCGGCACACCGGTGATCGCCTGGAAGGGCGGGGCGGTGACGGAGGTTGTCGACCACGGCGCCACCGGCTTCGTGGTGGCGTCCGAGGATGAGGCGATCGACGCCGTGCGTCGCCTGGACATGCTCGATCGGCGCGCCATCCGCCGCGTGTTCGAGCGGCGGTTCTCGTCGCAGGCGATGGCAGGCAAATACCTGGCGCTCTACCAGCGGTTGGCGGGCCAGGACGATCTCGACCACCCGATCATGCAGATAGCGGGCGAATGACGGAACAGGTGCTTGCTCCCGATACCGGCGCGAGCGATGGGTTGCCACCGCTCGAGGCGGTGCCGGCCCCGCGCGGCGCGGCCCATCACTTCGCGCTGAAGCATGGCGATACCTTCCTGGTGACCGATGCCTTCGGTGACATCCGCGGCGCCGGCGACGGCCTGTTCCGCGATGATACGCGCGTGCTGTCGCGCTTCGACCTGACCCTGGCCGGCCAGCCGCCGTCGCTGCTGGGCGCCGCGGTCAGCGAGGACAACGTCTTCTTCACCTCGCATGTCACCAACCGCCCGCTGCCGCCGCTGGGCGGGCGCTCGATCCCCGAAGGCGTCATCCATATCGAGCGCGCGCGCTTCCTCTGGCAGGAGCGGCTGTACGAGCGGCTGGCGGTGTCGAACTACAGCGATTTCGACACCACCGTTCCGCTCACCATCGGCTTCACCGCGGATTTCCGCGACATGTTCGAGGTGCGCGGCAGTTCGCGGCCGATGCGCGGCGATATCGCGCCGCCGCAGGTCGGCGGTGATTCGGTGCTGCTGCGCTACGAAGGGCTGGACGACCTCGTGCGCACCTCGGTGATCGCCTTTTCCGCGGCGCCGCAGAAGCTGACCGCGGGCCGCGCCGATTTCATGATCGCGGTGCGCAAGCACGATTGTGTCGAGCTCTATATCGAGGTCGGCCGCGACCGGCCGGCGCTGCCCGGGCGTGCGCGCTTCCGGGCCGCTGCAGCGCGCGCCCGCTTCAGCATGCGCGCCGGGCGCCGGCGCGGCGGGCGGCTGCGCAGCTCGGGACGGCTGTTCAACAACTGGATCGACAAGTCGCGCGCCGACCTTGCGTTGCTGACGACGGAGCTGCCGACCGGCCCGTATCCCTATGCCGGGATTCCGTGGTTCTCGACGCCGTTCGGCCGCGACGCGATCGTCACCGCGCTGCAGACCGTGTGGCTCGATCCGGCGTTGGCGCGCGGCGTGCTCACCTTCCTGTCGCAGAACCAGGCCTACGAGACCTCGCAGTTCCAGGATTCGGCGCCCGGCAAGATCATGCACGAGACGCGCAAGGGCGAGATGACCGCGCTGGGCGAGCTGCCGTTCCGCAAGTACTACGGCGGCGTCGACACCACGCCGCTCTTCGTCATGCTGGCCGGCGCCTATGCCACGCGCACCGCCGATCTTGCCTTCATCGATCAGCTCTGGCCCAGCCTGGAGGCGGCCATGGGCTGGATCGAGGACCAGAGCGGCGCCAACGGCCATGGCTTCCTCGATTACGCGCGCGGCGCCGAGACCGGCCTTGCCAACCAGGGCTGGAAGGACAGCAGCGACTCGATCTTCCATGCCGATGGCCGCACGCCCGACGGTCCGATCGCGCTGGTCGAGGTGCAGGGCTATGTCTACGCCGCGCTGCGCGCGATGGCCGACCTGGCGCGCCGTCGCAACGAGCTGGAGTCGGCGGCGCATTGGCTGGCGCGCGCGCAGGCGCTGCGGACGGCGGTGGAGGACCGGTTCTGGATGCCGGAGCTGGGCTTCTACGGCCTGGCGACGGACGGGCATGGTGAGCTGTGCCGGGTGCGGGCCTCCAATGCCGGGCACCTGCTCTTCGTTGGGCTGCCGAGCGACGACCGCGCCGCGCGCGTGGCCGAGCAGCTCATGTCGGCGCCGTTCAATACCGGCTGGGGCGTCCGCACGCTGGCGCATGGCGCGGCGCGCTTCAACCCGATGTCCTATCACAACGGCTCGGTGTGGCCGCACGATACCGCCATCTGCGCCGCCGGCCTGGCGCGCTATGGCCATCGCCGGGGCGTGGTGCGCCTGCTGAGCGAGGCGTTCGAGGCCGCGGTGCATTTCGGCATGCGCCTGCCGGAGCTGTTCTGCGGCTTCCCGCGCTCGCCCGGCGAGTCGCCGATCGCCTATCCCGTCGCCTGCCTGCCGCAGGCCTGGTCGTCGGGAGCGGTGTTCATGATCCTGCAGGCATGCCTGGGACTGCAGATCGATGCCTGGCGCCGCGAGATCCATATCGACCGCCCGTCGCTGCCCATCGGCATCGACCGGATGGCGCTGCAGGGCCTGGCCGTGGGCGACGCGCGCATCGACCTGGTCTTCCAGAGAGTGGGCGAGCGCGTCGTCGTCTTCAGCGAGGGCGGCGACCAGGACTCGGTGCGCATCCTCAGCCGGATTTGAAGTTCATGTCGTCCTGAGCGCAGCGAAGGACCTTGCGGTGGTTGGTGCGGGTTAACGACAGTCCTGGTGACGGCTGGGACCGCGCCGCTCCAGCGGCGCTCTTCTCTGAAGTTTGTCCATGAGCGTCGCTGGAGCGACGCGGTCCGACCCGTCATAATCGGCACCAGTGTCCGCACCAACCACCGCAAGGTCCTTCGCTGCGCTCAGGACGACATGAAGCACAATAGGGGCGAAAGCAGTCACGTGATCGCCGGCGCTGACGTCCCGACGAACTGCGTGCGCAGCTCGCGCTTGAGCACCTTGCCGGTGGCGTTGCGTGGCAGCGCCTCGACGAATTCCACCGTCTGCGGCACCTTGAATTTCGCCAGCCGCGCCAGGCAATGGGTGACGACGTCGGGCTCGCTCAGCGTCTCGCCGGGCTTGATGACGATCACCGCCTTGCCGACCTCGCCCCAGCGGTCGCTGGGCACGCCGATCACGGCGGCGTCGGCGACCTGCGGCAATTGGAAGATCACGTTCTCGACCTCGGCCGGATAGACGTTCTCGCCGCCCGAGATGTACATGTCCTTCCAGCGGTCGACGATGTAGACGAAGCCTTCGTCGTCCCGGCGCGCGGCGTCGCCGGTCTTCAGCCAGCCGTCGACGAATGCCTTGCGGGTCGCATCGGGGTTGTTCCAGTAGCCCGGCGTGATGTTGGGGCCGCGGGTCCACAACTCGCCGATCGCGCCCCGCGGCACGTCGCGCCCGGCCTCGTCGACGATGCGCAGCTCGGTATGCATGAACGGCTTGCCAGCCGAGCCCACCTTGCGGATGGCATCGGCCGCGTCCAGCATCGACGTGCCGGGGCTGGTCTCGGTCATGCCGTAGCCCTGCACCAGCGGCACGCCGCGCGCCGCCCAGGCCTCGAGGATGGCGAGCGCGCAGGGTGCGCCGCCGACGCCCGCCATCTGCAGGCGTGAGAAGTCGGCGTCCTGGAACTTCGGGTGCTGCATCATGAACTGGTAGGGGGCTGGCACGGCGAAGAAATGCGTGATGCCCAGCGCCTCGTCGCAGATGTGATCCAGCGCCGCGCCGGGCTCGAAGGCGCGCATGATCAGGATCGCGCCGCCGGCATGCAGCACCGGGTTGGCGTAGCAGTTCAGCCCGCCGGTATGGAACAGCGGCAGGACCACGAGCTGCACCGTGGCGGGCGAGATCATGGCCGGGATGCCGAGGTTCACCACGTTCCAGAACGTCATGCCGTGGGTGATGATCGCGCCCTTGGGATGACCCGTGGTGCCCGACGTGTACATGATGGTGCTGGTATCGTCGTGCGTCAGCGGCACCAGCGTCGGCGCCGGGCTGGCGGCCATGACGGCGCGCTCGTAGCTGCTGTCGGCGCGGTCGATGTCGATCTCTAGCAGGTGCGGGATGGTGCATTGCGCCTGCAGCGCCTGGGCCTGCGCCTTGAAGCTGGAGTCGTGGATCAGCACCTTGGGGGCGCAGTCGCCCAGGATGTAGGTCAGCTCCGGCACGGTCAGCCGCCAGTTGAGCGGCACCATCACGCTGCCGATCCGCCCGCAGGCGAATTGCAGCTCGAAATATTCCGGGCAGTTCGGTGCCAGCAGCGCCACCCGGTCGGTCTTGCCGACGCCGTTGGTCTGCAGGTGGGCGGCCAGCCGGCGGGCGCGCTCGTCGAGCTGGCGATAAGTGAGCTTGCGGCCGGTGTGCAGGTCATGGATCGCCAGCCCGGCCGGGCGACGGTCGGCGTGATGTGTGATCCAGTCGTAGTAGGGGATGGTCGCGGTCATGGTCACGGCTGCGGGGTGGTCAGGTCACCGAGAGTAGGCGGATTATGGTGCTGACGGAACCTTCGTCAGCGCCGGGCGTTGGACCGAGCGGCGGCTGATGACGCCATGGCATGACAGAGGAGCCCCATGCGCCCATTGCTCATTCTCGGCATTGTGCTGGTGGTCGCCGGCATCATCGCGCTGGTCGTGCCCTATATCGTCTTCACCGACACCAGGCAGGTGATCGATCTCGGCCCGCTGTCGGTCGAGGCCAAGGAGCAGCGCGTCATCCCGATCCCGGCCATCGCCGGCATCGCGTCGGTGGTCGCCGGCCTGGCCTGCCTGTTCATGGCCCGCCGCCGGGCATGATCCGGCATCATCTCAACGCGCTGTCATTACAACGTGCTGTCATCCCGAGCGCAGCGAGGGATCTCCTGCGAATGGCGCATCGTGCGTCTCACGCAGGAGATCCCTCGCTGCGCTCGGGATGACGGGTCGTTCGCCCGAACGACAGGCCCCTAGTTCACCCGCTTCTCGTAGCCCTTCCAGAACGGCTCGCGCAGCTCGCGCTTGAGCACCTTGCCGGCGCCGGACAACGGCAGCGAGGTATCGCGGAACTCGACCGAGCGCGGGCATTTGTAGCCGGCGATCTGGGTCCGGCAGTGCGCGATCACCGCTTCCGCCGTGAGGTTGGCGCCGCTGCGCGGCACGACGACGGCGTGGATGGTCTCGCCCCATTTGGGGTCGGGGATGCCGATCACGGCCACCTCGGCGACGCCCGGCATCAGCGAGATCGCATTCTCGACCTCGGCCGAATAGACGTTCTCGCCGCCCGAGATGATCATGTCCTTGAGGCGGTCGACGATGAAGACGAAGCCCTCGTCGTCCATGTAGGCGGCATCGCCGCTGTAGTACCAGCCGTCCTTGAGCACGGCCGCCGTCTCCTGGGGCTTGTTCCAGTAGCCCAGCATGATCATCGGCCCCTTGGCGGCGACCTCGCCGGCGGTGCCGCGCGGCACCTCCTGGCGGTTCTCGTCGACGATCTTCAGCTCGGCCGTATGCGCCGCCAGCCCGCACGACTTGATGCGGCCGGCATAGGGTCCTTCGAGCGTCGTGTAGCGCGGCGGCAGCAGGGTCAGGATCGGTGCCGCTTCGGTCATGCCGTAGGCATGGATGAACTGGCAGCCGGGGAAGACCTGCAGGGCCTTGCGCAGCACGCCTTCAGGCATCGGCGAGGCGCCGTAGAGGATGTATTTGAGGCTGGAGACGTCGAAGTCCGCCACCTTGGGATGGTTGGCCAGCATGTTGATCATGGTCGGCACGTACTGGCCGTGCGTCACCTTTTCCTGCGCGATGGTCTGCAGGCAGTCGGTGGCGTCGAAGCGCGGCACGAAAGCGTGGAAGCCGCCGCAGGCCGTGACGCCGAAGGTCGAGGCGCCGTCGGCGAGATGGAACATCGGGCCGGAATGGATGTAGGTCGTATCGTGATCGAAGTACAAGCCGGCGATGGCGTTCATCGCGTTCCACACCAGGTTGTTGTGGCTCAGCATCACGCCTTTCGACTTGCCGGTCGTGCCGCCGGTATAGAACAGCCCGGCCAGCGCCTCGCCGCCGGCGCCGGCATCCGCGATCGCCGGCGCGGCCGCGAGATCCTCGTAGGGCCGCATGCCGGCGGGCGGCGCATCATCGTCGAGGTAGTAGACCGCCGTCACCGTCGGCATGTGGCCGGCCAGCGCCTCGGCATGGGCCTTCATGGCGCCGTCGATGAACAGCAGCCGCGAGCCTGAATCCTCGAGGATGTACTGTACCTCCGGCGTCGCCAGCCGGGTGTTGACGGGCACCATGGCAGCGCCGATCCACGGGATGGCGTACATCAGCTCGAAATAGCGGTCGCTGTTGAGCGCCAGGATCGCGATCCGGTCGCCAGGCTGCACGCCCGCTGCCTTCAGGCCGCCGGCGATCCGCGCCACGCGCTCGACGGTCTGCGACCATATCCGCCGCCGTCCCCGGAACACCGTGGACTTCTCCTTGGGCCGGATCTGGCCCGCACGCCGCAACCCCTGTGTCAGATACATCGCCTGTCCTATCTGCGTTCCACTCCCCGGATATGGAGTTGCGTTTGGCGGCTCACGTCAAGGACGTTCGCGCGGGAACGGCTTGCTGGGCGGAAGCCTTGTCCGCCTCCGGCGGCGCGTCGGTGAGCGCCAGCGCCTTGCCGTGGGTCTCGACGCCCAGGAACGTGAAGGCCAGCCCCAGCAGCAGCCCGCAGCCGGCCAGGAACAGGAAGGCGGGCATCACGGCGTCGGCCGTGGCCCTGGGCGACACGAAATTGCCGGTGCCGGCGATCAGCGCCAGGCACAGCGGGCCGGCGATCTTGCCGACGCCGTTGGCGGCCTGGGCCAGGCCGACGCCGCGGGCCGCGAGGCGCACCGGGAAGATCTCGGCCGAGTAGGGGCCGATGTTCGAGAAGCCGCCGTCGAAGAACAGGGCGCCCAGCACGATCATGATCATGAACAGCGGCCAGCCGGCCGCGAACTGGTCATGGAAGAGGGCGGCGGCGCCCAGGGTCACGGCGATGCCGTAGCCCATGATCTCGCCGCTGCGCCGCCGGCCGATGCGCAGCGGCATCACCGTGAACAGGACGCGGCCCAGGATGCCGCTCAGGCTGACATAGACGAAGAGATGCGCCGCCTCCTTGGGCGCCAGTCCGAGCAGCAGGGCGACGATCGTCGGTCCCCACAGGAAGACGCCGTAGTTCGCCGTGCTGGCGCTGAACCAGACCAGCAGCGTCAGCCACAGCCGGCGCGGGTCGGCCAGCAGGTCGCGGAAGCTGGCCGAGGCGGGTGAGGCGGGCGGCGGGGCCGGCAGCGGCAGCGACTCGATGGGCAGGCCGAAGAAGCGCGCCGTCGTGGCGCGCGCTTCGGCGATACGGCCGCGCGACACCAGCCAGCGCACGGATTCGGGCATGATGAGGACGATCGCGATCGCCGGCAGGATGGGGATGAAGCCCAGCGCCGCCAGGCCGCGCCAGCCCAGCACCTGCAGCAGCGCCGCCGCCGACAGCGAGGCCGCCAGGATGCCGAACGAGACCGGGATCACGGCGGCGCTGGTGATCAGCGTGCGATGGCGCGTGGGCGTGTATTCGACGATCAGCGGCATGCCGACGGCCGCCGCGGCGCCGACGCCGAAGCCGACCACGAAGCGCAGGACCGAGAACAGCACCCAGGCGCCGTCGGGCACGAAGGCCACCGAGCCCGAGGCGACGGCGCAGAGCAGCACGCCGGCGACCAGCAGCTTCTTGCGGCCCCAGATATCGGCCAGGGCGCCCCAGCACAGCGCGCCCACGATGGCGCCGATGCCGGCGCTCATCAGCATGATCGACGACTGGCCGAAGGTGAGCTGCCATTGCGGCGCCAGCACCACCACGAGGAAGCCGACGATGAAGAAATCGAAGAAGTCGAAGATCGTGGTCGCGATGCCCAGGCCCAGGCTCACCCAATAGCGCCAGTTCAGTGGGGCTTCGTCGTAGATCGAGACCAGGTCCTTGGTTCCGGACATTGTTTCCTCCCTTCATTTCATGCGGACCGCGGGCGTCCACGCCCGCATCGGCGTGCCCGCGCCGACGTTTCGCTCTCCGCTTCGCTACGCGCGAATGCGGGCGTGGACGCCCGCGGTCCGAATGGCAGCTCCCTCGCTCAGCCCGACAGAAACCTGAGCACGGCTTGCGCCACCGCCGCCGGGTCCTGGATCGTGCCGACATGGCCGATGCCGGGGATCGTCACGGCCTGGGCGCCGGCGATGTCGCTTGCCAGCGCCAAGGTGTGGGCCGGCGGGATCAGCCGGTCCTCGGCCGCCGCCAGGACCAGGGTGGGGGCGCGGATCGCGGCGAGGTCGATCGCCACGGGATGGCGCATCAGCGCGGCGCGGCGGGCCTTCTGGGCCTCATCGCGCGTGCTGCCGGCGAAGATGGCGGCCACTTCGGGATGCGCCTGCTGATAAGGTGCGGTGAAGAACCAGGCCGCGATGCGGCCGGCGCTCGCCGGCAGCCCGGCGCGCAGGGCCGCGATGGCCTGCATCGCCTCGGGATTGAGCGCTGCCAGGTTGGCCCCGACCCGGAAGGTGCTGCTCAGCACCAGCCGGTCGACCTTGTCGGAATGCCGGGCGGCCAGGACCTGCGCGATGGCGCCGCCGAGCGACGTGCCGAAGACGTGGGCGCGGGCATGGCCCAGGCCTTCGATCACGCCGGCGACGTCGTCGGCGAGGTCGAGCAGGGAGTATTCCTGCGGCGGGTTGCGGGTGCGGCCGGAATCGCGCTGGTCGCAGGCGATCACCGTCGCATGCGGCGCCAGCAGCGGCGCGAACGCATCGAACATCGCATGGTCGGCCTCGGCGCCGTGCAGCAGCACCAGCGGCGGCCCGCTGCCGGTCTGCGCATAGGCGGTCTCCGTGCCGTTGGCCTGCACGACCTGCATCACGTTCTCCTTGTGAGAAGCGCTATCGCAACAGCGCCTGCAGCGCGTTGCCGAGCTCCTTGGCGGGATCCGACGGCAGCCATGGCATGCGCCAGGCGACATGGCCGTCGGGCCGCACCAGCGCGGCGCCGCGCAATCCCATCTGGAAGCCGTCGGCGGGATCGGCCGTCGGCAGCATGTGCAGGCCCAGCGGCTGCTTCAGTGATCTGGCCACGCTCCTGCCGGCCTCGAGCCATTCCTGGCCGAGCGGCCCGGCGACGACGGCGAAGTCACGGTCGAACCAGTCGAGCGTCGATTGCTGGCGCGCGAGGTCGAGCCACAGATGCGGGAAGCGGCCGCCGGGCCGGTCGCTGGGCGTGTAGACACGCGTGTCGTGTCCCGTGCGCACCGTGCCGTCGGCGATCACCGCGCCCTGCTCGTAGGAGAAGCCCAGCGCCTGGCCGATGCTGTGCAGGTGCTTGTCCATGTCGTTGATCCAGAAGCGGATGCGGTCGGGGGTGCCCGAGCGGATCGCGTCCTCCGTGAGCGGAAAGCGGCGCATGTTGCCGGTGCTGAAATCGGCATTGGATTCGGCGACCGGGCGGCGCTCCAGGTCGTAGCTGTCCAGCAGCCGCTCCGATGCCAGGCCCTTGAGCACATAGGCCAGCTTCCAGGCGAGGTTGTGCGCGTCCTGCACGCCCGAATTGAGGCCGAACCCGCCGGTGGGCGGGAAGCGGTGGGCGGCATCGCCCACCAGGAAGATGCGGCCGCGCCGGAACGATGCGGCGACCTGCCGTGTCATGCGCCACACCGAGCGGTTCAGCAGCGTCACCTCGAGGTCCGGCACGCCGGTCTGGGCCCGGATGATCTGGATGATCTCGGCATCGCTCCAGGGGCGCGGACGCTCATCGGTGGCGCCGCCCACCGGCAGCAGGGTCAGCCAGCGGTCACGCCCGTTGGTGTTGAGGATGGTCGAGGCGACGGTGTGCGGATCCTGCGGGATGACGCGGTAGCCCGCCGCCTCGCGTGCCAGCGGGAAGCGGGACAGGTCGCCGCGCCAGTATTCGTTGCAGATCGTGGCCATGTTGGCGGGGCCGACCATATCGATGCCGGCGGAACGCCGTGTCGCGCTGCCGGCGCCATCGGCGGCGATGAGGTAGCGGGCACGCCATGTCGTGGTCTCGCCCGACGCAGCGCGGGTCGTCGCCTCGATGCCATCCTCTGTCTGCGTGAACGATTGGAACTCGGTCGAGAACAGCACCCGCGCATGCCGCGACGCCTTGACGACGCGGTAGATCTCCTCCTCGACGGCGTCCTGCGCCACCAGGCTCTTCCAGGCCGGGGTCTGGCCCAGGTTCGGCTCGGGCCGCGTGCGGCCGATCTCGCGTCCGGCCACGCTCTCCACGAAGACGAACATGTCGGACTTGTCCTGCAGGCCGCGAGCGCGGATCGCGTCCTCGATCCCCCATTGCCGGAAGATCTCCATCGTGCGCACCCAGCAGCCGCGCGACTTGGGATGATCGGTGGTGGTGGCGCTCTTCTCGACGACGGCGCAGTCGATGCCGAAGCGATCCAGCAGCAGCGCCATGGCCAGTCCGACCGGGCCCCCACCGACGATGAGCACCGATGTCGTGTTGGCTTCCGTCATGCGTTTCCCCATTGCTTGTTGGCCCTGAGCCTGCAGTGGCGCCTTCCATCTAGCAAATATATGTTTGATATCCTTTCCATCTCGCTTTGAGATAGGTAGCGCATGGATCTGCGGCAGCTTCGCTACTTCGTCGCCATCGCCGAGCGCGGCAGCTTCAGCGCCGCGGCGAGCGCGCTCAATGTCGCGCAGTCGGCGCTCAGCCGGCACATGAAGGCGCTCGAGCAGGAGATGGGCGGACTGCTCTTCGAGCGCGGCCGGCACGGCATCGCGATCAGCGAATCGGGAAAGATCCTGCTCGACCGCGCACGCTACATGCTGGGCGAGATCGACAACATCCGGGCCGAGGTCTCGCTGGAGAACCGCGAGCCTGGCGGCACGGTGCGGCTGGCAGCGCCGTCGACCCTGGCCGACATTCTCTTCGCGCCGCTGGCGCAGCACGTCGCGCGCCGCTTTCCGCGCGTGCGGGTGCAGTTCAGCGAAGGACTGACCGAGGAGCTGTGCGGGCGCGTGCTGCGCGGCGCGCTCGATCTGGCGCTGGTGACGACGCCGCAGCGCAACGAGCATCTCGACTATGTCGAGCTGTTCACGGAAGGGGTCTACCTGATCGGCGCGCCGGATGATCCGCGCATGCGCACGCGCAGCTTCACGCCCGGCGCCGTGGCGGCGCTGCCGCTGATCCTGCCGCTCAGCGAGGTCGGGCGCGCGCTGCTGCCCGAGCGCCCGGCCTGCGCCTTCCGGGTCGACAACATGATTCCGCTGAAGCAGATGGTGATGGCCGGCCTCGGCTACGGCTTCCTGCCGTATTCCGGCATCCACCAGGAGCTGGCCGCCGGCACCCTGGCCGCCGTCGAGATCCCGTGGATCCGTGCCCGGCGCGTGCTGGCGCTGCCGCGCGACCGGCCCACCAGCCGCGCCACCCGCGAGATGGTCGCCGCCATCAAGGCCGTCAGCGCCACCCTCATCGCCGACGGCCGCATCCGGTGCGTGACAAGTCGACCCATCTCCCCGCGAAAGCGCTAGGGTGCATCTTTCCACCCTCGGAAAATCAGGACTGTCATCCCGAGCGCAGCGAGGGATGACGGTCTTGATTCCAGCCTGTGCGAAAGGAAGGCAGAGTTTCGATACAATTGTGTATCGAACTGCTTGGCGTGGCGGCCGGGTTCCGCTAGGGTGTGGCAAACTCGCGGAGGAAGTGCGATGCCCGATACCCTGACGACGGCGCCGCAGGCGCCCGTGTTCAATCCGCTGGATCCGGCCTTCATCGCCGATCCGTATCCCACGTACCGCTACCTGCGCGAGACGGCGCCGGTGTTCCGCACGCCGCTGGGGATGTGCATCGCCAGCCGCTACACCGACATCGCCCTGGTGCTGCGCGACAAGCGGTTCGGCAAGGCCTATGCCGCGGGCATCGTGCGCCGCTACGGCGAGCAGGGGCTGCAGGAGCGCGCCTTCGCCAATCTCGGCGCCACGATGCTGGTGCTGGATCCGCCCGACCACACCCGCCTGCGCGGTCTTGTGACCAAGGCGTTCACGGCCCGCCGCGTCGAGGAGATGCGCCCGCGCATCGCGGCCCTGATCGATTCCCTGATCGACCGCGTCCACGACCAGGGCAGGATGGATGTCATCTGGGACTTCGCCCACCGCCTGCCGGTGATCGTGATCTGCGACATGCTGGGCATCCCCGAGGAGGAGCGCGGCCAGTTCCTTGACCAATCCTACGTCAATGGCCGGCTGATCGATCCCGTGCCGATGAGCCGTCAGGAGATCGACGACTCCAACAAGCGCACCGAGGAGTCCGATGCCTATTTCGACAAGCTCTTCGAGCGCCGCCGGCGCGAGCCGGGCGACGACCTGACGACGCTGCTGGTGCAGGCCGAGGAGGCGGGCGACCGGCTGTCGCCCCTGGAGCTGCGCGCCAATGTCAGCCTGCTGTTCGCTGCCGGCCATGAAACCACCGCCAACCTGATCGGCAACGGCCTGCTGGCGCTGCATCGCAACCCCGAGCAGTGGCAGAAGCTCAGGGATGATCCGTCGCTGGCGGTCGGCGCCGTGGAGGAGCTGCTGCGCTACGATTCCTCGGTGCAGATGACCAGCCGCGTCGCGCACGAGGACCTCGAGCTGGGCGGCTTCCCGGTCAAGAAGGGCGAGCAGGTGGTGTGCCTGCTGGGCGGCGCCAACCGCGACCCGGCGATCTACAGCGATCCCGAGCGGCTCGACATCACGCGCCAGAACGTCCGGCCGCTGTCCTTCGGCGGCGGCATCCATCACTGCCTGGGCGCCCAGCTGGCGCGGCTCGAGGGCGAGCTGGCGTTCAAGGCGCTGGTCACGCGCCTGCCCGATCTGCGCCTGCCCGGGATCGACGCGCCGCAATGGCGCCCCAGCTTCACCCTGCGCGGCCTGAAGACGCTGCCGGCCGCGTGGGGGTGACGACAAGGGACTTGCGGCCGACCGCTTAGTCCGTCATGTCGAGCGCAGCGAGGCACCTCCCGGGAACGGCGTTCCTGTTCGCAGGAGATTCCTCGCTGCGCTCGCAATGACGGAAGGGAAAAGGCGTGAGCAGCGACAAGCCGATCGTCATCGAGGTGACGCGCGGCGCCATGATCGAGAGCCGGCATGTCGGCGCTGGCGCCGTCATGAAGATCGACGGCACGGTGGCGGCGTCATGGGGTGACATCGACTCGCCCGTCATGGCGCGGTCGGCGATCAAGCCGCTGCAGGCGATCCCGCTGGTCGAGAGCGGCGCCGCCGAGCGCTTCAGCCTTTCCGACATGCACCTGTCGCTGGCCTGCGCCTCGCACAACGGCGAGCCGCGCCATGTCGAGGCCGTGCGGGCGTGGCTGTCCCGGGTCGGGCTGTCCGAGGCTGACCTCGAATGCGGCGCCCATGCGCCGGGCCGGCTGCCGGTCTACGAAGCCTTCCTGCGCAGCGGCGCCGCGCTGACGGCGGCCTTCAACAACTGCTCGGGCAAGCACACCGGCTTTCTCACGACGGCGGTCCACAAGGGCGAGCCGACGCACGGCTATATCCGGCGCGATCATCCCGTGCAGCAGCGCCTGCTGGGCGTCTACGAGCAGCTGGCGCAATGCGATCTGTCGCGCGCGCCGATGGGCACGGACGGCTGCGGCATCCCCACCATCGGCGTGCCGCTGCGGCACATGGCGCTGGCGATGGCCAACATGGCCAACCCGGCCCGCCTGCCGGAAGCACGTGTCACGGCGATCCGGCGCATCCGCGCTGCCATGAACGCCGAGCCGTTCTACATGGCCGGCACCGGCCGCTTCTGCACCCGCATCAACGGCACGCTGGCCGGCGTGGCCCAGATCAAGACAGGCGCCGAGGGCGTCTATTGCGCCATGCTGCCGACCCTGGGGCTGGGCGTGGCGCTCAAGATCTGGGACGGCACGGCGCGCGCGTCGGAAGTGGCGCTGGCCGCCATCCTGCGCCATCTGGGCGTGCTGTCCGATGCCCAGTTCGATGCGGCGGTGACGCCGCCGGTCCTCAACGTCGTCGGCCTCAAGGTCGGCGACATCCGTCCGGCCGCCTCATGGCTCGGCGCCGCCAGCCGGTAGCGCGCACGCCGCGCCGGGCCGCCGCGGCGGCCGCGCCATCGGCGCCGATCACGGTGACGGTGGACGCGGTCGGTCCCGGCGGCACGGGGCGCGCGAGCGCGGATGTCGACGGCACGCCGCGCACGCTGTCGATTCCCTATGTGCTGGCCGGCGAGACGGTCGAGGTCCGCGCCCTGCGGTCGCGGGGTGAGCGGCTCGATACCGAGCTGGTGCGGATCCTGGCGCCAGCGCCGCAGCGGCAGCCTCCGGCGTGCCGGCATTTCGGCGCCTGTGGCGGCTGTGCTGTCCAGCACTGGCCCGACGACGCCTACGCCGCCTGGAAGGCCGAGGCGCCTGTTTCGGCATTGCGCCACCGCGGCATCACGGCGCAGCAGGTCCTGCCGCTGGTGCGCACCGGGCCCGCAACCCGGCGGCGCGCCGATATCGCTCTCAGGCGCACGGCCGACGGGGTGCGCGCCGGCTTCGCGCGTCGGGCGTCGCACGACATCGTCGATCTCGCCGAATGCCCGGTGCTGATGCCGGCCCTGGTTGCCCTGGTGCCGCCGCTGCGCACGCTGCTGGCGGCGGTGCTGCCGCGCGCCGCCGCCGCCGAGGCTGTCGTCAACTGGACGGATACCGGCGCCGATGTGCTGCTGGTCCCCGAGGACCGGCTGCCGCTGGATCTCGACCGCCGCATGGCCCTGGCCGCGTTTGCCGAGGCCACCGATGCGGCGCGCGTCGCGTGGGGCGGCCGGCGCTCGGCCGAGGTGGTGGCCGCCAGGCGCGCGCCGCGCCTGCGGCTGGGAGCCGTCGATATCGAGCCGCCGCCGGGGGCGTTCCTGCAGGCCAGCCTGGCCAGCGAAGCCGCGCTGCAGGAAGCGGTCCGCGACTGGCTGGGTCCGGCGATGCGTGTCGTGGACCTCTATGGCGGTGTCGGCACCCTGTCGCTGGGCCTCGTGCCGCAACGGCGCGTGACCGTCGTCGAGGGCGACCGTGCCGCGGTCGCCGCCGTCGAGGCCGGCCTGCGCAAGGCGGCGCTGAGCGGCGTCGCGGCGGCGCAGATGCGCGACCTGGCGCGTGACCCGCTGCCGGCCGAGGAGCTGAATGCCTTCGATGCCGCTGTCTTCGACCCGCCGCGCGCCGGCGCCGCGGCGCAGGCGGCCGAGCTGGCGCGCAGCGGCGTGCCGACCGTGATCGCGGTGTCCTGCGATCCCGTGAGCTTCGCGCGCGACGCCCAGATGCTGGTGGGTGGCGGCTACCGGCTGGAGCGTCTCATGCCTGTCGACCAGTTCCTGTGGTCCCCGCACGTCGAGCTCGCCGCCCTGTTCCGGCGATAGCGCCTCCTCGCCCCGCTGCCGCGGGGCGAACCCCAGCCTGCGCGATCGCCCCACCCCCGTGACATTCCCGCGCCACCCCGATAGATCAGTCAGGGTTCAGGATCACGCGTGGAGGGCAGCGATGTCGATGTTCGATCTGACAGGCAAGGTGGCGGTTGTGACCGGCGGCAGCCGCGGCATCGGCCGCTCCATCTGCGAGCAGATGGCGGCGCATGGCGCGAAGGTCGTGGTGTCCAGCCGCAAGCTGCCGGCCTGCGAGGAGGTCGTCGCCGGCATCAAGGCCAAGGGCGGTCAGGCGGTGGCGGTGGCCGCCAACATCTCCGACAAGACGCAGCTGGAGAACCTGGTCGCCGAGTCGCGCAAGGCCTATGGCCGCATCGACATCCTGGTCTGCAACGCCGCGGCCAACCCGTATTTCGGCCCCCTGACGGGCCTGAAGGACGACGTCTTCCACAAGATCATGCAGAACAATGTGCTCAGCAATCTGTGGCTGATGAACGCGGTCGGCCCGGAGATGGCGGAGCGGCGCGACGGCGCCGTCATCATCGTGTCCTCGATCGGCGCCCTGGTCGGCTCGGCCCATATCGCCGCCTACAACATGTCCAAGGCGGCCGACCTGTCGCTGGTGAAGTCGCTGGCCATGGAGTGGGGCAAGCACAACATCCGCATCAACGCCATCGCGCCCGGCCTGATCAAGACCGACTTCGCCCGTGCCTTGTGGGACAACCCGCAGATCCGCTCGGCGCAGGAGAACAAGGCGGCGCTCAAGCGCATCGGCGAGCCCGATGACATCGGCGGCGTCGCCGTCTTCCTGGCCTCGAAGGCGGGCGCTTTCGTCTGCGGCCAGGTGATCATCGCCGACGGCGGCGTGATCGGCTCAGGCGCGGAATAGCGCGAAGCCTCCTCCCCAGCGCAGCTGGGGAGGAGCCCGAAGGGCGGAGGGGAGGCGACGTGGTCTCTGTGACGAAGATCCCGTCGGTTCCCCCTCCGGCCTTCGGCCACCTCCCCCAACTTGCGTTGGGGGAGGCAACGCCCTCACGCGCCATAGAAATCGGCGATGGCGGCGCAGATGACGTCGACCTCCGCGATCGACAAGGTGGGGTGGATCGGCAGGCAGACACCGTGGTCCCAGCCATAGGTTGCATTGGGGAACGCGGCGTCGTCGGCCGGCGGCGCGCCGGCATGCGCGGCAAGGCCGGGCTGGCGATGCATGGGATAGAAGAACGACCGTGTCTCGACGCCGGCGGCCTCGAGGTGCGCCATCAGCGCGCGCACGTTCTGGGCCATCAGCACGCAGCGGAACGGCACATGCCCAGCATGCGGCGCCGCGCCCAGCACCCGCACCTGCGGCACGCCGGCGAGATGGTCGCGGTAGCGGCGCCACAGCCTTGCCTTGCGGCTGATCACCATGTCGAGCCGCGCCAGCTGGGCCAGCCCGATGGCGCATTGCAGGTCGGTCATGCGGAAGTTGTAGCCCACCGCCTCGTGGATGAAGGAGCCGCGCTGCAGGCGCCCCTGGTTGCGCAGCAGCCGCAGCCGCTCGTGCACGGCCGGATCGCGGCATGCGACGTAGCCGCCTTCGCCCGTCGTGATCGTCTTGTCGGCGAAGAACGAGAAGCAGCCGACGTCACCCAGGCTGCCGACATGGTGGTTCCCGAACGTGACGCCGATGCCCTGCGCGGCGTCCTCGATCACGGCCAGCTTATGCCGGCGCGCGAACTCAAGGACCGCCGTCATGTCGCAGGCGGTGCCGAACAGGTGCACCGGCATGATGGCGCGCGTGCGCGGCGACAGATGCTGGCCGGCCCGGCCCATGTCGATCTGGAACGTCTGGTCCTCGACATCGACGAAGACCGGCGCCGCGCCCACCATCAGCACCGCGGTGGCCGACCCGATGAACGTGGTGTCGGGCACCAGCACTTCATCGCCGGGGCCGATGCCCAGCGCCATCAGGCCCAGGGCCAGCGCCAGCGTGCCGTTGGGCGCCAGCACGCCATGGGTTGATCCGATCAGGCCGTTGAGCTTCTCGCAGAACGCCTGGGCGTGCCTGCCCTCGGTGATCCAGCCATCGCGCATGACATCGATGACAGCATCGATCTCGGCCTCGCCCAGCCACGGACGCACTTGCGTGATGCGCCTTGGTTCATCCGAAATGGTCGGTGCGGAAATATCAATAGCGTGAATAATGTCGGTCATTCATTCGACGTTAGCTGCAAAGCCGGTGCAGGTCTTGGTCGGTTCCCGTGATCAAGTGGTGACGCCGGCAACCATGAGGACAGCCATGCAGAACAGCCGACATGTCGTTCTCGCCCGCCAGCCGCAGGGGCAGCCCGTGCCGGCGGACTTCGCCGTGCAGGCCCGCACCTTGCCGGACCTGCCGGCGGGCCGCGTGCGGGTGGAGGTCCTCTACGCCACGGCCAATCCGGGGAGCCGCAACCGGCTGTCGGGGCAGGCGTCGTACGCCCGCGGCATGGCGCTGGGCGAGACCATGGAGGGGCCCGCCGTCGGCCGGATCGTGCAGTCGCGCAATCCCGATTTCCAGGCCGGCGAGCTGGTGTCGGGGCCGTTCGGCTGGGCGGAGCATGTCCAGGTGAGCGGCCGCGGCCTGCGCCGCGTGCCTGCCGACACACCCTCGGTCAGCGCCTGGGCCGGGATCCTCAGCATCCCCGGCCTCACCGGCTATTTCGGCCTGCGCGACACCGGCGCGGCCAAGGCAGGAGAGACCGTCCTGATATCGTCGGCGGCCGGGCCGGTCGGCGCGACGGCCGGGCAGATCGCGCGCCTAATGGGGTGCCGGGTCATCGGCATCGCATCAGGGGCGCAGAAGCTGCGATGGCTGCGCGAGGTCGCGGGCTTCGACGCGGTCGTCGATCGTGCCGGCGCCGCCACGGCCGACGACCTGGCGGCGCGCATCGCCGCTGCGGCACCCGACGGCGTCGATCTCTACTTCGACAATGTCGGCGGCCCGCTGCTCGATGCCGCGATCGCCAACCTGCGGCTCAAGGGCCGGATCGTGATCTCCGGCCAGATCTCCGACTACAACACCGCGCCGGAGCAGCGCTACGGCACGCGCCGGGTCGATTCGTTCATCAGCAAGCGGCTGCGCATGGAAGGCCTGGTGGTGTTCGATTTCGCCGACCGCTTCGACGAAGCCACGACGGCCATGACCGGCTGGATCCGCGACGGCCGGCTGAAGTTCAAGGAGCACATCGTCGACGGCCTGGAGGCGCTGCCCGCGCTGTTCTGCGCCCAGATGCGCGGCGAGATCTTCGGCCGGGCGCTGGCCCGGCTGGCGTCGTGACGGCCTCGGCGGCCGCGCCGGGCGGCCATCCCGTGCTCGATGCCCTGAACGACGTCCTGCCGGGGATCGCGGCGCGCGCCGAGGAGATCGAGCGCGCGCGGCAGCTGCCGGCGGAGATCGCCCGCATGCTGATCGAGACTGGCGTCTTCAAGCTGTGCGTGCCGGCGGCGCTGGGCGGGCATGAGGCGCATCCGCTGGTGCTGATGCGCGCCATCGAGGCGGCGTCGAGCGCCGACGGCTCGACCGGCTGGAACGTGATGATCGGCGCCACGTCGGGCACGACCGCGGCCTATCTCGCGCCCGACGCGGCGCAGCTGATTCACGGCGACGCCAAGGCCGTGACCGGTGGCATCTTCGCGCCGCGCGGCAAGGCGGTGCGCGACGGCGACAGCTGGCGCGTGTCGGGCCATTGGCAATGGGCCAGCGGCAACAGCCATTGCCGCTGGATGAAGGCGGGCTGCGTCGCGTGGGAGGAGGGCAGGCCGCGCATGGTGCGCGAGGGCGTGCCCGAGGTGCTGACCGTCTACGTGCCGCGCGAGCGCATCACGTTCGATGACAACTGGCATACGTCCGGGCTGTGCGGCACCGGCTCGTGCGACATGCGCATCGACGACGTTGTCGTGCCGGCATCGCACGCCGTGTCGTTGACCCGCGACAGGCCGCGCATCGATGGCCCTCTCTACCGCTTTCCGGTGTTCGGCCTGCTCGCCCTGGGCTGCGGCGCGGTCGCGCTGGGCATCGCGCGCGGCGCCATCGAGGATCTGCGCACCCTGGCCGGCGCCAAGGTGCCGGCGCTCAGCCGTCGGCCGCTGGCCGAGCGCGCCGGCACGCAAAGCGATATCGCGCGCGCCGAGGCGCTGGTGCGCGCGGCCCGTGCCTTCGTGGTCGAGGCCATCACCGTGGCCTGGGAGCAGGCGGCGCGCGGCACCGGGATCGGCGTCGAGGACCGCATGGCGCTGCGCCTGGCCGCCACGCACGCGACCGAGGCGGCGGCGAAGGCGGTCGACATCTGCTACACCCTGGCTGGCGGCACGTCGGTCTATCGCGCCAGCTCCCTGCAGCGCCGCTTCCGCGACGTGCACGTCGTGACCCAGCACATGATGGTGGCGCCGCCCAGCTACGAGCTGGCCGGCCGCGTCCTGGTCCGCCTGCCCACCGACGCCTCGATGTTGTGAGCCCATCCTTCCCTGCCGGGCTCTACGGTATTCACGTCATCCCGAGCGCAGCGAGCGGCCGGCGCCACCTCGATGCCGTCGACCAGATCACGCCCGAGTTCGCAGGCGTCTATCGCCGCTCCCACGCTTGCCCGATGCGCACGATCCCGCCGGGGCTGCAGCACCGGGCCCGCGGACACGCGGCCTTGGGCCAGCGCACCTCTTCGCCCGTCAACGCGTTCCGGCGGGAGTCCATCACCTCATGAGCTGAGCGTCACCAATTGATGCGCGAAGTCCTTCTGATCCGACGTGGGCACCAGGCTGGTGCTGCTGGAGGAGAGGACCTGAGCATAGATGGCGTAGATGACGGAGGCGTTGAGCGCGATCGCAGGCACGCTCGTTGGCAGCTTCTGGGTGGCGATGGCCTTCACCGCGTCGTCCGCCGTATGACCATGATTGATGTTCCACAGCGCATAGGCGACGGAGGCAGGATAATCGTAGCCGCACATGCTCTCGATCACCGCCTGATTGACGTCCGCCCCGACCAGCACCGGCGAGATGTTGCTGGCATTGCCGGTGTCGGCGATATCGTCGATGAATTTCGTGAGCGCCAGCTTGTAGCTGGCATAGGCATCGACGTTGAACTGCGATCCCGCGGTGAAGGTATCGCCAATGCTGGCGATATCGGCGGCGAGCGCCGAGCCCTCGTTGAATCCCAGCGAGGAGACGTTGGCGTAGAGCGCCGCGCCGTTCACCTCTACGTTGGCGGCGAACTCCGAGATGCTCGAGCTTGCCGAGGCGCTGGCGCTGGCGAAGGCCAGGACGATGCGGAATCCGTACCCGCCATAAAGGTTCGCCACCACGCCGTTGGGATCGAACTGCGATTGGTCGGTCATCGGCAGCGCGCTGTAGTAGATGTACTCGTAGACAAAGAACTGAAGTGTGGCAGAGGCCTTCGCCTGGAAGTAGGTGGAATAGCCCAGGCTCGCCGCCAGCGACGCGTTCAGGGAGTACACGTTGATCTGCTGGTTCTGGTAGTTGCCCCCCGAGGGCGGCGGGAACACGAGTCCCGTCGGATTGCGCACGCCATAGGAGCTCAGCGGCGAAAGCTCGGCCGGCATGGGAAGTTGCCATGGCGCCTGACTCGGTGACAGCAGAGGCAGCAGACTGACGGACATCTTTACCTCGATGGGACAGAGCGCGAAATCCCGCTTGCCGCGGACGAGGCGGCATACTGTTTCCCGTCCCTCAGCGAGCGAGGCTGGCAGCATCCCATCGTCAAGGTTGAGTCGACAAGAAAAATCGCATAGCGTATTCAAAAATATGATGACGACAGTGCCGTGCTGGAGTCAGGCCGATATGGGGAGGGGCAATGTGCGGCGGCTTCGACGTGACGCGCAGCGGATGGGTCAACAGCTGGAGCGGCCATACGACGAACTGCTATTACTGCTGTGTCGCCTACCTGCTCAACATGACGACGGAGGCGCTATTCAGGCGCAGCCAGATCATGCAGGAGGACTCCGGCACGCTGCGTGATGTCAACCTGCTGTTCGCAGAGGCGCTTTCGCCCCGTGACGCGGCGAAGGTTGTCTCGCATACATTCTTTGCGCCCGATCTTGAGGGTCAGATCGGCGTCTTCATGCGCAGCCTCACCTTCGGCGACGCTGTTGGCTTCGGCTACACCCGCCCCGATGGCACGGGGCATATGGTGGTTGTCAGTCGGCATGACCTGAACGGACACAACATCTACTTCGACGTCCAGAACAGCACGATGCCCGAGCTCTTCCCGCCCGAAGGCGGCGACTTCGTTCAGGCTACCCTCTTCTACAAGTCCCATCCCTGACGCACCGTCGGCCATAGACAGCATGCCCCGACCGGACCGCTCGCATTGGGTATGCTAAGCCTGTCCGGCCACTTGCTGCCAAGGAGTGCCCATGTTCGAAGGCTTTCAGAGCCAGACGATCGATGTCGGCGAGACCATGATCAACGCCCTGGTCGGCGGCGCGGGCGCGCCGCTGCTGCTGCTGCACGGCTATCCCCAGACGCATGTGATGTGGCACCGCATCGCGCCGGCGCTGGCCGAGCGCTTCACGGTCGTGGCCACCGACCTGCGCGGCTATGGCGACAGCGGCGTGCCGGCGTCGAGCGACGATCATTTCAGCTTCTCCAAGCGCGCCACCGCGGCCGACCAGGTGAAGGTGATGGAACGGCTCGGGCATCGCCGGTTCATGGTTGCAGGCCACGACCGCGGCGCGCGCGTCACGCACCGGCTGGTGCTCGACTGGCCTGACCGCGTCAGCCGGGCCGCGGTGCTCGACATCGTGCCCACGCCGCATGTCTTCGCCCATGTCGACAAGACGCTGGCCACGGCCTACTGGCACTGGTTCTTCCTGATCCAGAAAGCCGACCTGCCCGAGCGCATGATCGGCGCCGACCCGGACTTCTACCTGCAGCGCCTGCTGGGCGGGCTCACCCAGACCGAGGCGATCACCGCCGAGGCCTTCGCCGAGTACCGCCGCTGCTTTGCGCAGGAGGCGCGCATCCACGCCACCTGCGAGGACTACCGCGCCGGCGCCAGCATCGACCTCGAGCACCATGCAGCCGACCACGGCCGCAAGATCACCTGCCCGCTGCTGGTGCTGTGGGGCGCCAGCAGTGGCGTCGGACGCATGTACAAGCCGCTCGAGGTGTGGCGCGGCTGGGCTGACGACGTCAGCGGCCAGGCCGTGCCGGGCGGCCATTTCCTGCCCGAGGAGGCGCCGCGCGAGACGCTGGATGCCATGCTGGCGTTCTTCGGGCAGTGAGGGGCAAGACCGCAAGAACCGCTGCGCGAGGCTTGAGGGAGAGGGCGATGAAGAAGACCTGGACCGAGAAGCTGAACGCGCCGGCGCGGCATCAGGTCAAGCCGGTGCCGATCGACATCGCCGGCATGAAGAAGGGCGAGATCATGCTGGTGCCGACACCGCACATGATCGATGCCTTCATCCGCGCCATCCCGCCCGGCGCCAGCATGGATGTGAGGACGCTGCGCCATAAGCTGGCGCGGCGCTTCAAGGCGGAGGTGGCCTGCCCGATCACGACAGGCTTCCACCTGCGCACCGTGGCCGAGGCGGCCTGCGAAGCCCTGCAGCAGGGCGCCGCCATGGACACCATCACACCGTTCTGGCGCGTGCTCGACGCCGACACGCCCACCACCCGCAAGCTCGCCTGCGGCCCCGGCTTCGTGACCGCCCAGCGCACGAAGGAGGGGATATGAAGCGTGGTGGCAACCCGTCCCCCCTTCGTCATCCCGAGCGTAGCGAGGGATCTCCCGCGGAGGACGCACGGTGCGCCATGCGCGGGAGATCCCTCGCTGCGCTCGGGATGACGGTGCATTCCCGGGACAATAGGGCTGGATCAGCCGCCGTTGTCGGCGCCGCGCACGAAGGTGATCTCGGGCCCGGCGTCGAGCCGCAGCGGCCGGCCGGCCTCGAGGTCGAACATCTCGCCGTCGAGCACGAAGCCGCCGGTCATGTCGATCTCGACATGCGCGGCGTTGACGCTGTGATAGCCGTTGGCGGGCGTCAGATCGGGCGTCGTGCGGCCGCTGAGCGCCGACAGCAGCACGCGCGAGAAGCGGCGCGGCTTGGCCGTCACCGTGGTCAAGCGAATCGGGCCCGGGCCGCTCCCCCAGAACGGCGACAGGCCCAGGATCAGGCGCTCCATGGTGGTGACGGCGATCGCGATGTAGTCGCGGCGCGGCTCCGCCACCGCGTCATGCGTGATGCCGGCCGACACCGGCTTGATCGGGTTGCGGCCCAGCAGTAGCGGGCCTGCAAGGCTCAGCAGGCCGGCGAGCGGCCCGGCGGCATCGCGCATGCCCAGCCGGTTGACCGAGCGGCGGCTGATCATCGTGCCCTGGTGGACGCCGGCGCCGCCGCCGAACAGGCCGTAGGCGGGGCGGTTCTTGTTGGGGCGATGCACGGCGATCAGGCGGCGCGGCACGCGCCCTTCGTTCAGCCGGCCGGCGCGGACACGCGCCAGCACCGCCGCCAGCTCCTTGGCTGGCCTGCGCGCCACGCCGATGTCGTAGCCGATCATGTTGGTGGTGCCGCCCGGCAGCACCGCCAGCAGCGGCATCTTCTGGAAGATGCGCTCGTTGAGCATCAGGCTGAAGACGTGCTGCAGCGTGCCGTCGCCGCCGGCGATCGCCAGCACCTCCACGCCCAGGGCAGCGAACTCGCGCAGCGCCTCGACGGCCTCGGCCTGGCCCAGCGTCTCGCGCGCCACCACGCCGGGCGACTGCACGATCAGGTTCCGCAGGTCGGTCAGGTTGGCGCGGTTGCGGCCGCTCTTGCGGTTGATCAGGACGCCGACAGGGAGGGCGGACGGGGCGAGGGACATGGCGCCCTTTGCCTTGTTGTCAGCCGGAGCGCAAGGTGCGAACCGCCGCGTCGCGCGCGAACAGGTAGAGCAGGATGCGCAGCGCCTCGCCGCGCGGCGAGGCCAGCGTCGGGTCGCGCTCGACGATCAGCCGGGCATCGTCGCGCGCCGCCTGCAGCAGCTCGCCATGCAGCGACAGGTCGGCCAGGCGCATCTCCGGCAGGCCGCTCTGGCGCGTGCCCAGCAGCTCGCCGGCGCCGCGCAGCTTCAGATCCTCCTCGGCGATGCGAAAGCCGTCCTCGGTCTCGCGCATGATCGCCAGCCGCGCCCGCGCCGTCTCGCCCAGCGGCGTGGCGTAGAGCAGCAGGCAGGTCGAGGCCTCGCTGCCGCGCCCGACACGGCCGCGCAGCTGGTGCAGCTGCGCCAGGCCGAAGCGCTCGGCATGCTCGATCACCATGATGGTGGCGGCCGGCACGTCGACGCCGACCTCGATCACCGTGGTCGCCACCAGGATCTGCGCCCGACCCTCGGCGAACGCCGCCATCGCCGCGTCGCGCTCGGCGCCCTTCATCTGGCCGTGCACCAGCGCCACCTTGCCCGGGAACTGGCGGGCCAGCAGGGCGTGCCGCTCCTCGGCGGCGGCGAGGTCGCTGATCTCCGACTCGGCGATCAGCGGGCATACCCAGTAGACGCGGGCGCCGGCCGCCAGCCGGCGGCCGATTCCCGCCACCACCTCGTCGAGGCGGTCGAGCCCGATGGTGCGCGTGTCGATGGGCTTGCGGCCGGCCGGCTTCTCGGTCAGCTTCGACGTGTCGAGGTCGCCGTAGAACGCCAGCATCAGCGTGCGCGGGATCGGCGTCGCGGTCATGGCCAGCAGGTCCACGGCCTCGCCCTTGGCGGCCAGCGCCAGGCGCTGCTCGACGCCGAAGCGGTGCTGCTCGTCGATCACCGTCAGCGCCAGGTCGCGGAACACCACGTCGTCCTGCACCAGGGCATGGGTGCCCACCACGAGGCTGACGCTGCCGTCCTCGAGCCCGGCCAGCATCTCGCGCTTGCGCTTGGCGGTGTCGCGGCCGGTGAGCAGGGCCAGGCGCGCGCCTGCTGCCTCGGCCAGCGGCGCCATGGTCGCGTGATGCTGGCGCGCCAGCAGTTCGGTCGGCGCCATCAGCGCCGCCTGCGCGCCGGCCTCGACGGCATTCAGCATCGCCATCAGCGCCACGATCGTCTTGCCGCTGCCGACATCGCCCTGCAGCAGGCGCGCCATGCGCTGCGGCGTGGCCATGTCGGCCACGATCTCGCCGACCGCCGCCTGCTGGCTCGCTGTCAGCGTGAAGGGCAGGGCGGCGGTTACCTTGGCGCGCAGCCGGCCGTCGCCCCGCACGGACCGCCCCTGGGCCGTGCGCGTATGGTTGCGCACCAGCGTGATGGCGAGCTGGCTGGCCAGCAGCTCGTCGAAGGCCAGCCGCTGCCGCGCCGGTGTCGATTTGTGCAGCTCCTCCTCGGACTGCGGATGGTGCGCCGCCTTCAGCGCCGTCAGCCAGTCGGTCCAGCCCTGGCGCTTCTGCCACGCCGGGTCGAGCCATTCCGGCAGCGCCGGCGTCCGCTCCAATGCCGCCTCGATCGCCTTGCCCAGCGGCCGCGGCGAAAGGCCGGCGGTGAGGCCGTAGATGGGCTCGACCCGCGCCAGCTTGTCGCGCTCGCCTAGCGTCACGACATGGTCGGGATGGGTGATCTGCGGCTGGCCGTTGTAGAGCTCGATGCGGCCGCTCACCACGCGCTGCTGGCCGATCGGCAGCAGGCCCTGGATCCAGGCGGTGCGGGCGTGGAAGAACACCAGCGACAGGCTGCCGGTGTCGTCCTCGCACCAGACGCGGTAGGGCTGGCGCGGCGTGCGCGGCGCGGCGTGCTCGCGCACCGTCACCGTGATCGTGGCCACCGAGCCCGGCCGCGCCTCGGCGATGGTCGGCGCATAGCGCCGGTCGACGACGCCGTAGGGCAGGTGCCAGAGCAGGTCCACGACATGCGGCCCCGTCAGCTTGGTGACGAGGCGGCTCAGCTTGTCGCCGATGCCGGGCAGCGCGGTCGGGGCTGCGAACAGCGGGTTGAGGATCGGCGGACGCATCAGGATTCGCGCGTCATTTCAAGTTGTTGAAGGCGCATCGGTCCTTTATACCGCAGCCCTTGCGCGATCCCAGCCCGGGCCGCGGGGGATATCCTCCGGCCCTGGCGGGAGGGCGTCGATTCGGCCGGGAATGACATGTCACGCGACCAAGACAATCCGCTTGCCGTTCGCCGCCGGCGGCTGCTCTATCGCAGCGAGCATCGCGGCAACAAGGAGAACGACATCCTGCTCGGCCAGTTCGCGCGCGCGCACGTGATGGAATTCACCGCCGCCCAGCTCGACCAGTACGAGGCGCTGCTCGAGGAAAGCGACAACGACATTTTCGACTGGGCCGCCGGCAAGCAGGCCGTGCCGCCCGGGAAGGATACGCCCGTGCTGCGCCTGGTGCTGGCGTTCAAGGTCCGGTTCTGATGAGCATGACATTCGCCCAACGAGCATACCCTCGCCCCGCGGCAGCGGGGAGAGGGAGGGGCCCATCGTGCGCAGCACGATGGGAGGGTGAGGGGTACGGACGATCGGCCCCGATGCTTGCAGGATCCGCGCGATCGCCGGCTTTCAGTTGCAAAGGGCAGGGTGTGTCCGTTCGTACCCCTCACCTTCCCATCGCTGCGCGATGGGCCCCTTCCTCTCCCCGCGGCCGCGGGGAGAGGAGCGTGCGCCCATGACCCGCCTCGGCGACACGCTGGCGCGCATCCATGCGCGGCAGGCGCGCTGGAAGGTGTTCGGCGCCCCCGAGGGCGCCGACGCGCTGATCCTGGCCGAGCTGGCGCGCGGCTCGGGCGGACAGGACATCCTGCACGTCGTGCGCGACGGACACCGCCTGGAGCGCCTGCAGGAGGCGCTGCGCTTCTTCGCGCCCGAGCGCGAGGTGCTGGTGTTCCCGGCCTGGGACTGCCTGCCCTATGACCGCCAGTCGCCGCATCCCGACATCGTCGGCGAGCGGCTGGACACGCTCACCCGCCTGGCGGCGCCCAAGCCGGCGGCTTCGCCGGCACGCATCGTGCTGGCCTCGGTCGGCGCGCTGGTGCAGCGCGTGCCGCGGCGCGCCGGCTATGCCGATATCGGCTTCGCGCTCAAGGTTGGCGCCACGCTCGATCTCGACGCGCTGCAGCGCTTCCTCGCCGACAACGGCTATGGCCGCGGCGAGACCGTGATGGAGCCGGGCGAGTATGCCGTGCGCGGCGGCCTGGTCGACCTGTTCCCGCCCGGCGCCGGCGAGCCGCTGCGGCTCGACCTGTTCGGCGACACGCTGGAGGCGATCCGCACCTTCGACCCGATGTCGCAGCGCTCCACCGGCAGCCGCGAGCAGGTGGTGCTGAAGCCGGTGAGCGAGATCGTGCTGACGCCCGGGGCGATCGAGCGCTTCCGGGCCGGCTACCGCGAGCTGTTCGGCAATGTCGCCGGCCACGACACGCTCTACGAGGCGGTCTCGGCCGGGCAGCGGCATGCCGGCATGGAGCACTGGCTGCCGCTGTTCCATGACGGGCTGGACACATTCTTCGACTACATGCCGGGTGCGCTGGTGAGCCTGGACCAGCAGGCCGACGAGGCCCGCGACGCGCGCCTGGAGCTGATCCGCGACTACTACCAGGCGCGCCAGACGATGGACGCCAAGGGCAGCAAGGGCGGCTTCGCCGGCGCCGCCGACTACCGCCCGGTGCCGCCCGAGCGCCTCTACCTCGACGCCAAGGAATGGCGCCACCACCTGGCCGACCGCACCGTGGTCGAGCTGTCGAGCTTCGATGCGCCCCTTGAACCCTCTCCGCCCGCGCAGCGGGGGGAGAGGGGGGACCCGCGCGCAGCGCGGGTGGGTGAGGTGGGTGTTCGAGCCGGTGATGATGTGGGGGGCGACAACGCGGTTGTGCCGCCACCCACCTCACCCTCCCATCGCGCTGACGCGCGACGGGCCCCTCCCTCTCCCCCCGCTGACGCGGGCGGAGAGGGGAGATCCATCGATCTCGCGGGCCGGCGCCACGAGGGCTTCGCCGCCGCGCGCAAGGCGCAGAACGTGAACCTGTTCGACGCCGTCGCCCGGCACATCGCCGACGCCCATGGCGCCGGCCGCCGGGTGATGGTGGCCGGCTTCACCGACGGCTCGGTCGAACGTCTGCGCACCCTGCTGCGCGACCACGGCGTGGCGGCGCCGACATTGGCGCCGGACTACCGCACGGCGCAGGTCCTGCCGCCGGGCGCGGTCGGCATGATCGTGCTGCCGATCGAGAGCGGCTTCGTCCTCGGCGACCTGGAGATCATCGGCGAGGAGGACATCCTCGGCGACCGCCTGGTGCGGCCCAAGCCCAAGCGCCGCCCGTCGGAACGCTTCATCGCCGAGGCCTCGGCGCTGGCCGAGGGCGATCTCGTCGTGCACCGCGAGCATGGCATCGGCCGCTACGAAGGGCTGGTGACGATCGAGGTCGGCGGCGCCAGGCACGACTGCCTGCGGCTGGTGTACGAGGGCGGTGACAAGCTGTTCGTGCCGGTCGAGAACATCGACGTGCTGAGCCGCTACGGCTCGGCTGACGGTCCCGTGCTGCTGGACCGCCTCGGCGGCGCCGGCTGGCAGGCGCGCTCGGCGCGCATGAAGCAGCGCATCCGCGACATGGCGGAGAAGCTGATCAAGATCGCGGCCGAGCGGGCGCTGAAGCAGGGCGACCTCATGGCGCCGCCGGACGGCATGTTCGAGGAGTTCTGCGCCCGTTTTCCCTACGACGAGACCGACGACCAGCTCTCGGCCATCAGCGACGTGCTGGAGGACCTGGCCTCGGGCAAGCCGATGGACCGGCTGGTGTGCGGCGATGTCGGCTTCGGCAAGACCGAGGTGGCGCTGCGTGCCGCCTTCGTCGCGGCCATGACCGGCAAGCAGGTCGCGGTCGTGGTGCCGACCACCCTGCTGGCGCGCCAGCACCATCGCACCTTCGTCGAGCGCTTCGCGGGCCTGCCGGTGCGCATCGGCCGCCTGTCGCGGCTGGTGCCGGCCAAGGAGGCGGCCGAGACGAAGAAGGCGCTCAAGGCCGGCACGGTCGACATCGTGGTCGGCACGCATGCGCTGCTGGGCAAGAGCATCGAGTTCAGCGACCTGGGCCTGCTGATCGTCGACGAGGAGCAGCATTTCGGCGTCTCGCACAAGGAGCGGCTGAAGGAGCTGCGCGCCGACGTCCACGTGCTGACGCTCACCGCGACGCCGATCCCGCGCACCCTGCAGCTGGCGCTGACCGGCGTGCGCGACATGAGCCTGATCGCCACGCCGCCGGTCGACCGCCTGGCGGTGCGCACCTTCGTCACCGAGGTCGATCCCGTCTCCATCCGCGAGGCGCTGCTGCGCGAGCAGTATCGCGGCGGCCAGAGCTTCTATGTCTGCCCGCGCATCGAGGATCTCGACGGCGTGGCGGCGAGCCTGCGCGAGCTGGTGCCCGAGATCCGCCTCACCATGGCTCATGGCCGCCTGGCGCCGACGGCGCTGGAGGACACCATGCAGGCCTTCGTCGACGGCAAGTACGACCTGCTGCTGTCGACCAACATCGTCGAGAGCGGGCTCGACATCCGCAACGCCAACACCCTGGTCATCCACCGCGCCGACATGTTCGGCCTGTCGCAGCTCTACCAGCTGCGCGGCCGGGTGGGGCGTGCCAAGGTGCGCGCCTATTGCTATCTGACGGTGCCGCCGGGCAAGGCGTTGAACGAGACCGCGGCCAAGCGGCTGGAGGTGATGCAGACGCTCGATACCCTGGGCGCCGGCTTCCAGCTCGCCAGCCACGACCTCGACATCCGCGGCGCCGGCAACCTGCTGGGCGACGAGCAGTCCGGCCATATCCGCGAGGTCGGCATCGAGCTCTACCAGCAGCTGCTGGAGGAGGCGGTCGAGGCGGCGCGCGGCCAGGCGCGCGAGGCGGCGCGGCACGCGGCCGACTGGTCGCCGCAGATCAACCTTGGGCTGCCGGTGCTGATCCCCGAGGACTACGTCGCCGACCTCAGCGTGCGGCTGGCGCTCTACCGGCGCATCGGCAACATCCGCGATGCCGCCGAGATCGACTCCCTGGCGGCCGAGCTGGTGGACCGCTTCGGCCCGGTCCCGCCCGAGGTCGAGAACCTGATGCGCACCGTCGAGCTCAAGCTGCTGTGCCGCGCCGCCGGTGTCGAGAAGATCGATGCCGGTCCCAAGGGCATCGTCTTCGCGCTGCGCGACAACACCTTCGCGCGCCCCGACCGGCTGATCGACTACATCCAGCGGCGCGCGCCGGTGGTGAAGGTGCGCCCCGACCAGAAGCTGGTGCTGCTGCGCGCCTGGGAGGACGACCGCAAGCGTCTGGCCGGCGTCAAGACCATCGTCGGCGAGCTGGCCAAGCTCGCGGCGTAGCGGGATGTCGGCGGCAGCCACGCTGGAGGCACACCATGCCGTGGCGCGTCATGTGCCGCCGCGGAAGCCGGTGAACAGCGCTGACCTGCGGCCGTCGGCGCGACCATGACGATGACTGGCGCGTTGAAGGGCATGGTTCGATCAGCGCCGTAACATCGGCCCCATTTCCATGTCACCTTCCAGCAGCGGGCGGCGTCGACGCCGCCGCCGCAGCAGCAGCAGCAGGACTGCCATCGACCCGGCACGCCTTGCCTGGCGGAAAGACAGCCATGAGATCGGCGTTGGACAAGAGGGATCGGAGGCTGTCGTGACGAAGCGTTCATTCAGCACCTCAGCTTTCAACGTCACCGCCATCCTCTCGTTTTGTCAGGTTGCGAACCTGATCGCGCTGATGACCTTTCCGTCGGTGCTGCCGGCCGTGACCGCAGAGTGGCATCTCAGCAGCAGTGAAGCAGGCTGGATCGGCGGCATCTACTTTGCCGGCTATGCTGCCGCGGTCCCGTTTCTGTCCAGGAGCACCGACCGTATCGACGGGAGATGGATCGTGGGAGGCTCGTCCCTGCTGGGGGCGGCCGTCAGCTTCGCCTTCAGCGCTATTGCCGACGGGTTCTGGGCAGCTCTGGTGTTTCGATTTCTCGGTGGCGCGGCGCTCGCCGGCGTCGCAATGCCCGGTCTGGTGCTTCTTGCGCAGCACGTCGAGGGGCCTCGGCAGCAACGCTGTGTTTCGGTCTATTCGTCCAGCTATGCGCTCGGAAGCGCTGCTTCATTTCTTGTTGCCGGCGTCGTCGATGCGATGTTCGGCTGGCGCGCCGTGTTCGTTGCCGGCGGCCTCGGCCCTCTTCTTGCCGTCGTCGCTGTGGCTTGCTTGCCGCGGAGCTCTTCACACCCGTCATCCGTCGCCGAGCAGGGCGTGGTCGTTCCTGCGATCAGAAACCGCGCCTTCATGGCTTATGTCGTCGCCTTCGCCGGCAACACCTGGGAAGTATTCGGCATTCGCGTGTGGTTCGTTGCCTGTCTTGCTTGGACGTTACGCGTCCCGGGCAACAAGCTGGATTTGCCGAACCTGGCGCTGATCTCCGGATTGGCAGCGCTGATGGGCGTTCCGGCCAGCATCCTGGTCGCCGAGCTGGCCACGAGATGGCAGCGCCCGCATGTGATTGCGGCAACGTGCCTTGCGTCGGGAGTCGTGTGCCTTGCATTGGCGGCGACCGCAGGAGGGCCGATCATCCTCGTGCTGGTGCTTCTTATCCTGCTGCAGATCTCGAGCTTCGCGGATGTGGGAGCGCTTGGTGTCGGGGCTGTCAGCTCGGTGGACCCTCGACGGCGCGGGGCAGCGCTGGCGATCTACTCTCTCGCAGGGTACACGACCGGCCTCGCCGGTTCGGTCATGTTCGGATTCTGCCTTGACTGGTTCGGCGGGGCTGACAGTCGCAGCGGATGGGCCGCGGCGTTCACGGTCCTGGCGCTTGGTCCCGTCGTGACGGGGACGGTGCTGTGGCGGGTGCGCAAAAAAGATGACGCGGCGCTGCGCGATGCAGCCTAGCGGTGGTCGGTGAACCCTGCTTAGCTTCGCGCGACGATGCCCGTGCGCAGGAGGAACGCGATGCCCGAGGCCGGCCCCGAGACCAGCGACGTCTTCGAGATCATGCACAGCACGCGGGCGATGCGCCGGCTGCGCCCGGACCCGGTGCCCGACGAGCTGATCCGCAAGATCCTGATCGCGGGCATCTCTGCCGCCAACGGTGGCAACGCGCAGAAATGGCGCTTCCTGGTGGTCAAGGATCCGAAGGTCAAGAAGGCGGTGCAGGTGCTCTACAAGCGCGCCTACGACGAGGTGATCGGGCCGCGCTACGCCAGCGGCGAGCTGCCGCCGGGCGTGGATCGCGAGCGCTATGCGCGCCAGCACCGCGCGGTCGAGCACCTGACCGAGCATTTCCACGAGGCGCCGGTCTGGATCGTGGCCTGCCTTGAGGATGGCCTGACGCCCAACCGCTGGGCCGGCGCCTCGGTCTATCCCGCGGTGCAGAACATGCTGCTGGCGGCGCGTGCGCTGGGCCTGGGCTCGACCCTGACCACGCGTCATCTGCTGCACGAGAAGGAAGCGGAAGCCGCGCTGGGCCTGCCGCGGGGCGTGCACTCCTACGCCATCCTGCCGATCGGCTATCCGATGGGCAGGTTCGGCCCGGTGGGCCGGGCGGCGCTGTCGGAGGTCGTGTTCGAGGAGCGGTGGGGGCAGCCCTACCGCGGGGAGTAGGGATGTACGCGCCACCCAAGCCCGTGCCGGCATCCGTCTTCGCGCGCCTGCCGGACGCTTTCCGCAAGCCGCGCCGCACGGCATGGGCCGACGCCAATGCCGCCGGCGCCGCGCTCGATTGCTTCCTGGAGGGGCCCAGCTTCGATCGCGCCGGCAACCTCTATGTCACCGACATCCCGTTCGGCCGCATCTTTCGCGTCTCGCCGGCCGGCGACTGGACCCTGGTCACCGAGTATGACGGCTGGCCCAACGGCCTCAAGATCCACCGCGACGGGCGCATCTTCATCACCGACTACAAGCGCGGCATCGTGCTGCTCGATCCTGGCAGCGGTGCCGTCACGCCGCTGATCGAAACCGTGCAGTCGGAGAGCTTCAAGGGCGTCAACGACCTGTTCTTCGCCAAGAACGGCGATCTCTATTTCACCGACCAGGGGCAGACGGGCCTGCATGACCCGACCGGGCGGGTCTACCGCTACGCCGCCGACGGCCGGCTGGACCGGCTCGTGGGCACGGTGCCGAGCCCCAACGGCTTGGTGATGAACCTGCACGAGACGGTGCTCTACGTCGCCGTCACCCGCGCCAACGCCGTGTGGCGGCTGCCGTTGATGGGCGACGGCGCGGCCAGCAAGGTCGGCCTCTTCATCCAGATGAGCGGCGGCCATGCCGGCCCTGACGGCATGGCGCTGGACGCCGAGGGCGGCCTCGTCGTGGCGCATCCCAGCACCTCGGTCTGGCGCTTCGACGCGCTGGGCCGACCCACCCACGTGCTGGATGCCGGCGAGGACATCTTCTGCACCAACATCGCCTTCGGCGGCGCCGATCTGGGCTCGCTGTTCGTCGTCGTCTCGCGTCGCAGCGGCAAGGTCGACGGCGGCGTCATCCTGCGCGCCGACATGCCCGTGGCCGGCAAGCCGATATTCTCGCATGCATAATGCCCTCGCTCTCCCCGCTTGCGGCAGGGGATTCGCATATGGGAGCACCGGCGCCGTCTCCTCGCCCCGCGGCAGCGGGGAGAGGAAGGGGCCCATGCCGAAGGCATGGGAAGGTGAGGGGTAGGAACGACCAAGCCATGCAGCAAAAATGGGGACTGATCGCTCGTACCCCTCACCTTCCCATCGCTTCGCGATGGGCCCCTCCCTCTCCCCGCTACCGCGGGGCGAGGGGTAAACGACAGCATATGCGAATGCCCTGCCGCTTGCGGGGAGAGGAGACGGCATCAGTGCGTCCATATGCGATCGCGCTGGCGCGCGCGGCGTGTCAGTTCAGCCGCGCCGCCTTGGCCATCAGCTCGATGGCCTCCGGCTGGCGCGAGCGCACCGACAGCGAATCGGCGCCTGAATCCTCCCAGGGGCGGTAGCGCTGCAGGATGCGCGCCGCCGGGCCGACCAGCGATTTCATGTCGACCCATTCGTCGGGCACGGCGGCGATGGCCTCGTCCTTCCGCCCCGCGAGATAGAGCTCCTGGATGCGCGCGGCGGCATCGCCGAAGCCGTGGCGCACCATCAGGTCGTTGTGGAAGTTCTTCTTGCGGTGGCCCATGCCGCCGACATAGAGCGCCACCTCCGGCTTCAGCTTCGCCAGCCCGGCGGCGACGTCGTCGCAGACCTCGACATGCACCGAGGCATGGATGGCGAAGTTCTGCAGGCTCTTGCCGTTGCCGGCGCGCTTGAAGCCTTCCTCCAGCCACGGTTGGTATTCCGCCATCGAGCCCGGCATGAAGCCCAGCGGCAGCCAGCCGTCGGCGATCTCCGCCGTCAGCTTCACGGTCGCCTCGTTGCTGGTGGCGAGGTAGATCGGGATGTCGGGGTTCATATGCAGGATGGACTTCAGCGGCTTGCCGATGCCCATGGCGCCCTCGCCGGTGTAGGGCAGGCTGATCTCGCGGCCGTCATGGGAGACGGGCTCTTCGCGGCGGAAGATCTTGCGCATGATCGCCACGTAGTCGCGCATGCGGTAGTACGGCTTGCCCCACGGCTCGCCGTACCAGCCTTCGACGATCTGCGGGCCCGACACGCCCAGGCCGGCGATGAAGCGCCCGCCGCCGGCCAGCGCGTCGACCGTGCCGGCGCACATCGCGGCGTTGGCCGGCGTGCGTGCCGCCAGCTGCATGATGCCGGTGCCCAGCTTGATGCGGCTGGTATGGGCGGCCAGGAACGCCAGCGGCGTGACCGCGTCCGAGCCATAGGCTTCCGCCGTCCAGACGGAATCGTAGCCCAGCGCCTCGGCGCGCTGCACCAGCGCCACGGGGATATCCAGATGCGCGCGCGAGTATCCGAGCGACAGGCCAAGCTTCATGCTGTTTCCCCCTCAGGTGATCTGTTTTCCGATGTATCACGCGGCGCGATGGCACCGCCACCGGCGGCGCTTGCATGGAAGCCAGCGACAGGCGTCACCCCTCGATCTCGATGCCGCTGTCCTTGCACCATTCCCGCAACGCCGATTCCGCGGCCTCTGCCTCGAACGCCTGCCACTGCTCCAGGCGCTTGCGGCCCGTCAGCAGCCACCTGAGCCGGCGGTAGGCATTCTTCTTGCGGAAGATGTCCATCACCGCGTGGTAGTCATCCGGCATGAACTGCTCGACGAACTCCATCACCAGCGGCAAGCCGAGATGGAGGTCGTCCTTGTCGGGTATCCTGACGTAGCTCGCGTCGTCGTCGATATCGTCCGGCAGCGCGCCCAGCTCACCATCGTCGCCGTACAGGTGAATCGTGCCGGTCCGCCGGCACAGATAGGCCTCCTGTCCGTTCCTGCCGCCGAAGCTGACGAACTCATAGGCCTCGAGGATATCGTCGAACTTGACGGGCATTGCGTCCAAACCACGCGCCGGTGCGCCGGCGGGCAAGCTGACATACAAGGCCCGTCATGCCAATCGCCTACGGCACGAGCCACGCGGCGCGTGGAGCTCCTGGGGCTCGGCGAAGCCCTTCAGCGTGTGATGGCCGATCGATGTCGTCTGGCCCGACGCATGCCGCTCGGTGAAGCGCCGCGACATCAGCAGCGGATGGCCGGTCGTGCCGCAAACCGCCTGGATCCGGCTCACGAGGTTGACGTCGGGGCCGATCACGGTGAAATCGAGCCGCCGGCCCGAACCGATATTGCCGTAGCTCACCACGCCGTAGTGCAGGGCGATGCCGGCATGCAGCTCGGCATCGGGCTCGACGACCCGCTCGAGGCTGTCCAGCGCGTCGTTCGCGGCCCGCAGCGCGGCGGCGCACGCTGCCGCCGCGTCGTCGCGATGGAAGAATGCCAGCACCGCGTCGCCCATGAACTTCAGCACCTCGCCACCGGCGGCCGTGATCGGCGGCACGACGCGGTCGAAGTAGGTGTCCAGCAGCGCCAGCACGCGTGCCTCGGGCAGGCGGTTCGACAGGTCCGTGAAGCCGCGCAGGTCGCAAAGCATCAGGGCCGCCTCCAGCGATTCGACCTGGCCGCGCCGGATGCGCCCGGCGAGGATGCGCTGCGCGGTCGTCGCGCCGATATAGGTGTCCAGCAGGGTCAGCTCGGTCTGGCGCAGGGTGCGCAGCTCGCAGGCATTGCGCAGCGCCGGCACGATCCGCTCCAACGCCGCGCGCGCCGTGATGCTGAACCCGCCTGCACGCGCGGTGCAGAAGGCGGCAGCGCTGACGGGGCCGTCGGCATTGCACAGCGGTACAATGAAAATCTCGGCCAGGCGTCGTCCCCGAAAAACGTCGATCTCCGTCCAGGCCGTTCCGTCGTCCGCACCCGGCCGGACGCTGAGAGGCTCGCGGGTCTCCATCACGTGCCGCAATGGGCTGCCGAGGAACGGCGCCGCGACGACCAGCCCATGCTCGCGGTCGTGCACCTCGACCGGCTCGTTCGGCGCCCATGCCACGCTGCGCCCGAAGATTTCCGGATGAAGCGTGCGCAGGTGCAGGCTCAGCCGGTCGATCGGCAGGCCGGCCGACCGCAGGCGACGTCCCAATCCGGCAATCAGGCCGGCATCATCCAGCTCATGGCATTCGTCGCCGCTCAGCCATTCGATGATCTCCAGGATCGCGGCCGCGCCGGTGACGGGCCTCACGGCGGATTCAGTGCGCACCACCAGCCTCCATCTGGCGATCGGGTCTTTTCAGCAGCAGCACGGCGGCCAGGGCGACGAGCAGGCTGGCCCCAAGCAGGAAGAACGTGTCGCTGAAGGCCATGATGTTGGCCTGCCGGCGCACGATCTGGCCGACCGCGATCACTGCGCGGTGCCAGGCGGTGGCCTGGTCGCTGACGCCGTGGCGCAGGAAGTAGTCGGTCAATTCCGCGATGCGCGTGCGTGTCGCTTCCTCGAAAAGCGTCACCGACTGGACCAGCACGTTGGAATGGAACTGCTCGCGCTTGGTCAGGAAGGTCTGCAGCGTGGCGATGCCGACAGCGCCGCCCAGGTTGCGCATCATGTTGAAGAGCGCCGAAGCCGATCCGGCGTTGGCCGCTTCGATCCCGGCCGTGGCGATGGCGGAGAGGGGCGCGAACACCAGCGCCTGGCCGACCGCACGCACGATGTTGGGCAGCAGCAGCTGGTCGGCGGCGGTGTTGCCCGTCATGTCGACGTTCATGAAGTTGCTGGCGGCGAACAGCGCGAAGCCGACGACGATCACCAGCCGGGCGTCGAAGTGCTTCATGAGGCGCGGCACCAGCGGGATCAGCAGCAGCTGCGGCAGGCCCGTCCAGGCCAGGACCATGCCGATCTGCTCGGCGTTGTAGCCCTGGATGCGGCTCAGATAGACCGGCAGGATGAAGACCGAGCCGTAGAGCGCGATGCCGAGCAGGAAGCTGGCCACGATTCCCAGACCGAAGTTGCGGCGCAGCAGCAGGCGCAGGTTCAGCAGCGGCTGCTTCGTGGTCAGCTCGATCCACAGGAACAGCAGCAGCGCCGTCGCTGCCACGGCCGAGAGGCGCACGATATAGAGCGAGCCGAACCAGTCGTCCTTGTTGCCTTCCTCGAGCACGGTCTGCAAGGCGCCCAGGCCGATCGCCATCGTGATGATGCCCGGCCAGTCGCCCTGCCGCAGCATGGCCAGGCGCATCGGCGTCTTCTCGAGCGAGGCCCACAGCATGCCGACCATCAGCGCCCCGGGGACGAGGTTGACGTAGAAGATGTACTGCCAGCCCCAGTTCTCGGTCAGGTAGCCGCCGATGGTCGGGCCGATCGCGGGCGCGAAGGTGGCCGACAGGGCGAACAGCGCCAGGCCGATCGGCTGCTTCGGCTTGGGCAGGTAGGTGATGATGATGGTGAAGGCCATCGGGATCAGCACGCCGCCGGTGAAGCCCTGGATGGCGCGCAGCAGGATCATCTGCTGCAGGTCGTGCGCGGCGGCGCAGGCAACCGAGAACAGGAGGAACAGGACGGCATTGCACAGCAGATAGACGCGGACCGAGAAGACCTGCGCCAGCCAGGCGCTGAGCGGGATGACGATGATCTCGGCGACGAGGTAGGACGTCGAGATCCAGCCGCCGTCATCGATGCCGGCGCCGATCGCGCCCTGGATGTCGGCCAGCGAGGCATTGACGATCTGGATGTTGAGGACGGCCATGAAGGCGCCGAGCGTTGCGCCGACCACGGCGATCCAGGTCCTGGCGGAGCTTGCCTTGTCGGCAGGCGCGGATGTGCTCATGGCTGGGTTCTCCCTCCGGATAGGCAGGGCGATTGCATATGGCCCGACGCCGCGCTGCCGCCCTTTCCGTCATCCCGAGCGTAGCGAGGGATCTCCTGCGAATGGCCCACGGTGCGCCTTGCCGCAGGAGATCCCTCGCTGCGCTCGGGATGACGGAGCGGCTAGACGGCCGGGTCGTCACGATCCTGTTGCCGGGTGACCGACCGGGTTTTCACTCAGCCGATGATTTGTCGTCGGGCCCGCGGGTGGGTTCGCCGGTGGTGTCGAGCGAAGCGGCGCTCCGCGCGCGGCAAGCGCCGCGGCCTTGGTGTCGATGGTGGGCACCACCGACATGCCCGCACGCAGCAGGCCGGCCAGATCGCTGTCGTCGAGCACGATCTTGACGGGAATGCGCTGCACGATCTTGGTGAAGTTGCCGGTGGCGTTGTCCGGCGGCAGCAGCGCGAACTCCAGCCCGCTGGCGGGTGACAGGCTGTCGACGTGGCCCGTCAGCGTCGCATCCGGGAAGCCGTCGATCGCGATCTCCACGCGCTGGCCGCTGCGCACATGCGTCAGCTGCGTTTCCTTGAAATTGGCGACGACATAGACCGCGTGCAGCGGCACCACCGCCATGAGCTGCGTGCCGGCCTGGACATACTGGCCGATCCGCAGGGAGCGGGCGCCGACCGTGCCGTCGACCGGCGCGACGATCACCGTGTAGGACAGGTTCAGCTCGGCCCGGCGCTCGGCGGCCTGGTTGCGATCACGCTGCGCTATGGCCTTGCCGAGCTCGCTCACCAGCACGTCGATCTGTCTTCGCGCCGCTGCCAGCCCGGCCTGGTCGCGCTGCAGCTGCGCCGTTTTTTCCCGCAGGATCGATTCGGCCTGCTGGGCGCGCTGGATCGTGCCGGCGCCTGTCTTCATCAGATCGGCGTAGCGGGCATGGTCTTCCCGGGCATATTGCAGCGTCGCCTCGGTGGCTGCGATCGCTGCCTTCTGCTGGTCGACGATGGATTGCTGCAGCTGGATCTGGGCGTCGAGGTTGCGGATGGCGGCCTCGGCTGCCGCGACATCGGCGCGTGCCTGGTCGAGCGCGGCCCGGTAGTCGCGGTCATCGATGCGGGCCAGAACCTGTCCGCGCCTGACGCTCTCGTTGTCGCGCACCAGCACGTCGGCGATGTAGCCGGTCACCTTCGGCGCGATCGTCGTGTAGTCGGCCTTGACGTAGGCGTCGTCGGTCGACTCGAGATACCTGCCGATCGTCCAGAACTGGTGGCCATAATATCCGGTCGCGGCGATACCGACGGCCATGACCCCGCCCAGCGCGGCGCGCTTGATCGTTCTGAGCGAGGGGAGGCGGGCCTTGTCGCCCAGGAAGGCCGTGACGTTGGCCATCCGAGAAATCCCAGCCATCTGAACCCTTTCCGGCCGGGCGATCTCGGTTCATCGGGATCAGGTTACCCGTCCTTTGGCGGGTGATATATTTCCCAGGCAGTCGGATGATAATTGACCCAGAATCGGGTATATCATCCGGTCAGAGCGGATAATCGGACCCATGGATCGGCTGACCAGCTTGACGGTGTTCACCCGTGTGGTCGACAGCGGCGGCTTCTCGGCCGCGGCGCGGCGGCTGAACATGTCGGCGACGATGGTGAGCAGCCATGTGCAGGCGCTGGAGGACCACCTGGGAGCCCGGCTGCTGAATCGCACCACGCGCAAGGTGAGCCTGACCGAGGTCGGAAAGGTCTACTACGAGCGCTGCGTCCAGATCCTGGCCGAGCTCGAGGAGGCCGACCGTGTCGCCGGTGCCCTGCAGTCGATGCCGCGCGGCACGCTGCGCATCTACACCAACACGCACATCGTGCGTTTCCTGGCGCCGGTGATCACCGAGTTCTTGACGCTCTATCCTGACGTATCGATCGAGCTCGGCATGGGCGAGCGCATGGTCGACCTGGTCGAGGAGGGCATCGATCTCGCCATCCGTACGCTGCAGCCGTCGGACGCCAGCCTGATCGTCCGCCGTTTGTCGCCGTGGCAGCACTTCCTGTGCGCGGCGCCCGCCTATCTGGAGAAGCACGGGATGCCGCAGCGTCTGGAGGATCTCACGCGGCACAACTGCCTGCGCTACGCCTTCTATCCGTTCGGCGACGAGTGGCGCTTCATCGGCCCCGATGGGAAGCCCGCGGCCGTCCGGGTGTCGGGCAACCTGTTGAGCGCCAGCGGCGAGACGTTGCAGCACGTCGCGCTGGCGGGCCAGGGCCTGTTCCTGGCGCCAAGCTTCATCGCCGGCGAGGATCTGCGCGCCGGCCGCCTGGTTCACGTGTTGGAAGCCTATCGGCCCATGGAGTTCGCCATCAACGCGATCTACCCGCATCGCCACCATCTGTCGGCGAAGGTCCGCGCCTTCATCGACCTCGCGGCAGCGCGCTTCGCTGCTCATCGTCAGACACTGGCCCCCTACGTCGCGGCTTGAACGCGCCGCCTTCACGTCATTGCCGGGCGCCGCCGCTAAATCTCACGACGTCACGAACAGCGCCTTGAACATCGCCTGGAAGGCACGCGCCTGGAAATTGCGCCGCTCCGCCTCGTGGGTCATCTGCGCCGCCACGGCGCGGTGTTCGGCGGCGCGGTCCTCCAGGGGCATGCCGGCACGCGTGCCCGCCGACAGCTTGACCGCCTGCACCGAGAAGCGCGTGCCGAACGCCAGGTCCTGGCGCTGCAGGAACTTGCGCCACATATGGAGGTCGCTCCACACATCGGGCGGCGCCGGGCTCCATCCCGTCGGCAGGCAGCGATAGGCGCCGAGGCGGTATCCGGCGCAGGTCGGGCCGAAGAAGTTCCAGGCGCCTTCGCGCATGCGGCGCCGGATCTCGGGATCGGCCAGGTCGCCCATATGGATGTCGACCGCGCCCTGCGGCGACAGCTCGGCCTGCAGCAGGTTGCCGAAATCGACCTTGTCCAGCAGCAGGGCGAGCTCCGCCAGGTGATCCGGGAACCACAGATCGTCGTCGCCGATCTGGGCCACGAACCGGGATGCCGCCGCCGCCAGCACGGCATGGCGATGCGCCTCGCCATGGCGCTCGCCCTTCTCGAACGGCCGCACCACGACGCGCCGGTCGCGCGCGGCGTAGGCGCGCGCGCAATCGATGGTTTCGCGCGGCGCGCCGTCGCAGACCACGACGAGCTCGAAATCGGGCTCGGATTGCGCCAGCACGCTGTCGATCGCGAAGGGCAGCAGGTGCGGCGGCCGATGCACCGGCAGCAGCACCGTGAAGAGCGGCGCGGCTCGGCTCATGGCAGGCCGGCCAGGCGGCGCAGCGCGTGGATGCGCTCGACGATCATCAGGCCCTCGCGGGCGGAGGAGCGCGGCGGCGGTCCGCCGCGCAGATGCGCCACGAACGCCTCGAGCTCCAGCAGCAGCGGCATCTCACCGCCGACGGCGATGTCGGTCGGCTTGGACGTCATCTCGCCCGGCACGCCCGCCGCCGTCAGGATGCGGTCGTCATAGGAATCGGGAAGCTGCGCGACGCCTTTGGTCCCGACCACGACGACGGCACGGCGCGACGTCGGATGGTGCGACGAAACCTCGATGGTGACCTGCGCGCTGCCCGGCCCGTCGTGCAGCACGGCGATCAGGTCGCTGCCGGGCCTGCCCGGAACGGTGCTGAAGGCCGCCTGCGCTGCCGGCAGCGCGCCCAGGATCTCGAGCACGATGCTGAGGTCGTGCGGCAGCAGGATCCAGACGGCATCGACGTCGCGATGCGGGTTGTCCCAGCCCAGCCGCAGGGTGCGCACGGCCAGGATCTCGCCCAGCGCGCCGGAGCGGGCCTGCTGCGCCAGCGCGCGGATACCGGGATGGTAGCGCCACTTGTCCATGACGAAGAGGCGGTCCGCCGCCTGCTCAACGAGGTGCCGCGCAGCGTCGACGTCGTTGGTCAGCGGCTTCTCGACGAAGATCGGCCGGTTGCGGGCAAGCAGCGCGGCGATGACCTGCGCATGGGTTGCCGTCGGCGTTGCGACCATGTAGCCGTCGACCTCCGGCAATGCCGACAGGTTCGCCTGCACCGACGCCGCCCCGGCCTCGGCGGCTGCTTGCCGGCTGGCGTCGCCGGGAACAGCGACGTGAACGGTCGCGCCCAGCGCGCGCAGGTCGCGGAATATGTGCCGCCCCCAGCGCCCGAAGCCGACCAGGCCGATCGCGGGCTGCGCGATGCCGCCGCCGTTCACCTTGATGCTCCGGACGCCAGCGCGTCATGCCGTGCGCGATATGCTTCGCACATCTGCAGATAGCTGCCGGCCATGCGGTCACGTGCCGACAGGCGAGGGGAGCCGGTGGGCCACGCCAATTCAAGCTCCTGGCAATCGAACCGGCAGCCGAGCTCGTCCTGCGGGTTCCAATAGGCGGAAACGGCATACACATGCAGCGACGCCACCGGAAAGTAGAACCCATGGCAGATGCCGGGCGGAATGGTGATGGCGCGCGGCGCCGCGGCCTCGAGCGTCAGCAGGCGCGAGCAGCCGCGGGTCGGGCTTGACGGCCGGATGTCGTGCAGGCCCAGGACCATGACGCCGGACAGCACCACGAGGTAATCGTGATGCGTGGCATGCACGTGCACGCCGCGCAGCACACCCGCCACGCTGTGCACGGCGTTCCACTGCACGGCCGCGCAGCCGATCGACCATTCCTCGCGAAAGATCTCGGTGAAGACGCCGCGATCATCGGCATGCGGCGTCAATGGCTGGATGCGGATGCCGTCGGGCAAATCCTCGTTGCTGATCATCGGAACTGTCGATTCTCCCGCCCGGCATTCCGGGAACACAAGCAAGCTACACGCCCCGGCCGGGAACCGGCAGGGCTGCCGTTCAATGACAGCACGGCTCGCCCGAGGGAAGCGGCATGAGCGTGAGGAAAAGTCGATCGGCGTGCAGGAAACTGATCCACGATGGCCCCGATTCCAGCCCGTCATCCTACGCCCCATCTGCCATCCCGAGCACTACCTGTCATCCCGAGCGTAGCGAGGGATCTTCTGCGAATGGCGCACCGTGCGTCTTCCGCGGGAGATCTCTCGCTACGCTCGGGATGACAGCGCTCGGCTGGCAGGAACGCCGCGACACGAGTTGAGTCACCGGCCCTTGATACAGCTTTATGTACCAGCACGGATTCCTGGTGTATGATCTGCGCGCTTCGGGTGGCGCTGTCCGATGAAGCACCCGTTGCGTGCATGATGAGATTCCGAGGTTCCCGGAAGGCAAGGGCATGACCCGTGCCGGCTGCGCGATCAGCCATGTCTGACGGCTGCGATATGTCGGCTGCAGCGCCCGGACCGACGGACCTGCCGGTATCGCGATCGAGGGAGCACGCCATGGCTACGTCCTTTCCCAAACCGCCCGGACCGCAAGGGCGGCGCCCACCAACGATCATGCACAGCGCCGGCATCGCCGTGCAGATCGGCACGGTGCCGCCGGTGATCACGCGGCAGGGCCGCTTTAAGTGGCCGGTGCGCTTCAGGCTGGCCAGCGCCGCGCCGCAGGACGGATGGATCATCCAGAAGATCACCGCGACGACATGCACGTTCGTGCAGAGGAAGGAGGACGAGGTCGAAGGGCGCTTCGAAGTCTGGGACGGCCAGCAGTGGCTGCCAAGGCTGGACCCGGCCGTGCAGTACTGGGAGGCCTGGCAGGTGCGCAAGGACACCGACGTCGTCGATCATGGCAACCGGCTCACCGACTACGACGACGAGTACGAGCAGGAAGGGACCGCCAACTCGCGCGGACTGGTCAAGGTCGAAGGCTGGGCGAAGTTCTATCTCGGCAATCTGCCGGGCAATTTCCTGAGGCCCCACCCGCGCACGCGGGCATTGGCCCTCATGTCGACCGATATGCGTCCGGTCTTCTGGAGCGAAACAGGGGCCACCAAGCACGATCTGATGATCCGGTGGAGCCCTGACGGCGCGACATGCATCACCTATTCGCCCGGCAAGGGCGGTCCGTACAAGGCGTAGGGTCGCTGCTCACGCCGCCAGCGTGTCGGCGCGGCGGTCGTGATGCACGATACGGCCGGCCACGACCGTGGCGACGACCCGCGGCCATTGCCCATCGCGCGCGTCCACCAGGATGAGGTCGGCGCGCCGGCCGGGCTGCAGCGTGCCGCGGTCGCGCAGTCCCGCGGCGCGGGCCGGCTGCGCCGACACCAGCGGCCAGAACCGGCCGACATCGCTGCCATGGTCGCGCGCCAGGCGGAACGGCGCGTGCAGCAGGGCAGGGTAGTAGTAGTCCGAGGTCAGCACGTCGCAGATCCCGTCGCCGATCAGCGCCGCCGCCGACACGCCGCCCAGGTGGCTGCCGCCGCGCACGACATTGGGCGCGCCCATCAGCACGTGATCGCCGGTGGCGCGCGCGGCCTGCGCCGTTTCCCGGTTCTTGGGGAACTCGCACAGCGTGCAGCCCAGCGCGTGGAGCGCGGCGCGCTGCGCCGGCGTCTCGTCGTCATGGCTGGCCAGTGGCACACCGAGCCGGCCGGCATGCCCGGCCAGCGTCGCGATCGCCGCCGGCACCGCGCCGTGGCGCGCGCCGACCGAGCGCAGCAGGTCGCGGAACGCCGTCACGGTGGTGCCGCCGCGTTCGGCGTATTTCAGCAATGTCGCGGCATCGTCCAGCCGGGCCAGCATCGGCGGCGTGTGGTCGTTGAAGGCCAGCAGATGGATGCGGCCGGCATCGAGCCATTGCATTACGTCGGGCACGACGTCGAGATTGTAGGTCTCCCAGCGCAGGTGCAGGCGGGTGTCGCAGGCCAGCTGCGGCCGCAGCCGGTCGAGGGCCTCGGCCATGGCGTGCGCCCGCTCGGTGCCGCGCAGCCCCGGCTCCCACGACCATGTGAGCCCGTGATAGGCGGTCGTCACGCCGTTGGCGGCGAGCTGCCGGTCGGTGTCCAGCAGCGCCAGGTCGTCGGCGAAGAACACGCCCGGCCGCGGCATGAGCTGGCGCTCGAAGGCATCGCCGTGCAGGTCGATGATGCCGGGCAGGGCCAGCAGGCCATCGAAGCGCAGCTCGCGCACGCCGGCTGCCGGGGCATCGATGTCGGCGATCACGTCGCCATCGATGCCCAGCGCCGTGTCGGCGGCGAGGCCGTCGTCCACAAGGGCGTGCACGCCCACGATACGCCACCGCTGCTGCATGGCCATTGTCCTCCGCCGCGCCCACCTAGCGGCTGTCTGTGACGGATCGATGACGGCGGTGTGAAAGCCTGTGGAGAGCGGCAGCGCCGGCTCTATTCCGCCGCCATCCTGGCGCCGGCGAAGGCCGGCATCACGTCGTGGGCGAAGCGGCGCAGCTGGTCCTTGAACTCGGCCGGCGACAGGCCCTCGGCCCAATGGATCATGAAATCCTCCAGCCCGGGATATTTCGCCTCGATCGAGCGGATGCCGTCGGTCACCTCGGCAGGCGTGCCGCAGAACCAGGCCTTCTGCTTCACGCCCTCGCGGATGGTCGGGATCGATGCCGGCGCGCCCGGGGTGCCCCAGGTGCGGCCGTGCTCGTCGGCGTAGCGCACGAAGCCGAACGGCGCGAACCACTTGTAGCGTTCGTCATGCGCCGGCTCGACGCGCCGGATCGCTTCCTCCTGGCTGCCGGCAAGATAGAGGCCGGCGCCCCAGATCACGTCCTGGCCCAGCGTCTTGGGCCGGCCATGGCGGGCGCAGGCATCGTGGTAGGCGCGCACGACGTCGTCCAGGATCTTCTCGCCGTTCAGCGTCACCATGGCCTTGAGCCCGTGGCGCGCCATCATGTCGATGGTCTTGCCGCTGGCGATCGGCATCCAGACCTCGACCGGCAGGTGCTTGGGCCGCGGCACCACCGTGATCTCCTTCAGGCGGTAGCCGCGGTAGTCGACCGGCGGCGGGCACTCGAAGTACTTGCCCTTGAAGTGGAACGACTCCTCGTTGAAGCACTTCAGCAGCAGCTCGAGCTGCTCCTCGAAGTAGGCGCGGTTGGCCTCGGCATCGAGCAGAGGGGCGCCGAAGGTCTCGACCTCGCGGCTGTGGTAGCCGCGGCCGACGCCCATGATGATCCGCCCGTCGGTGACGATGTCGGCCATCGCGTAGTCCTCGGCCAGGCGGATCGGGTGCCACATCGGCAGCACGTTGAAGGCGCAGCCGAACTTCAGCCGCTTGGTCTGCGTCGCCAGCCACAGGCCGAGCTGCACCAGGTTGGGCAGGCACTCGTAACCTTCGTGCTGGAAGTGATGCTCGGCCGTCCACAGCGCGTGGTAGCCCAGCTCGTCCATGGTGCGCGCCACGTCGCGCGCGGTCTCGAAGACCTCGCTCAGGCGCTGGTTGTCATAGCGGCGGTCGTTGGCCGGCGTGCCGCCGAGGCCGACATGGTCGAGATTGACCTGGCCGACATAGAGGACATGGAAACGCTTGATCACGAGCCATCCTCCCTTTGCATGGCGGAAAATATAGGGCGCCGCTTCGACCGTCGTCGAGTGGCGCCCGCGGACCGCGATGTCCGCTTTTGTCCCGATTTGCCCTCTGCGCGACGTCCGGCTGCACGGCAAAGTCTCTCGGGATGAGCATGACACAGCGTTCACAAGGACGATTGCGGACCCGCCGCGCCGCGCCTCCAATATCTTGCAGCGCCGGCCGCTGACATATCTGTCATCCCGAGCGCAGCGAGGGATCTCCTGCGAATGGCGCACCGTGCGTCCTTCGCAAGAGATCCCTCGCTGCGCTCGGGATGACAGTCACGACTCACGACCCTCGACGGTTTGCGCCGGCGCAATGTTTCCCGGCAGGGCGGGCCGGGCGGCCCCCTCCTAGTGTGCGCAGGACGGTAAGCCGTCCTTCCTGAGGAGACATTCCATGCCGACATTCACAGGCAAAGAGCGCCGGCCGAGCGCATGGTGGCTGCTGCTGCTTCTCGTGCCGTTCGGCGTCGTGCTGTCCGGCCCGGTTTCGAACCCGGCCGATCCGGCGATGTGGGGCATCCCGGTCGCCGTCTGGCTCCAGGCCCTGTGGGTTCTTGCCACGACGCTGATGGCGGGCCTGCTCTACGCCGGGCTCAGTCCGCGACCTGTGCCGATCCGGGGACGCAAGCGCGCCCGGTGAGGCCATGACCCCCGACGTCGACCGGTTCTACCGGACCCTCGCCTGCGAGGCGGCCGATGCCATCATCTATGCCGACGCCGAAGGCCGGATCGGCTTCTGGAACAAGGGAGCGGAGCGGGTCTTCGGCTTCTCGGCAGCGGAGGCCATGGGCCAACCGCTCGACATCATCATCCCGCAGAACCTGCGGGAACGGCACCGCCTCGGCTACACCGGGACGGTGCAAAGCGGCAAGACGCGCTATGGCGCCGGCGATCTGCTCGCGGTCCCGGCCCAGCGCAAGGACGGCACGCGCATCTCGGTCGAGTTCACCATCCTGCCGTTCCGCGACCGGACCGGCCGGATACTGGGCATCGCGGCCATCCTGCGGGACGTCACCAAGCGGTTCGAGGAGATGAAGGCCTTGCGTCGGGCGGCTGCCGCCAGGCAGGCGCCGCAGCCCGATAGCCGCAGGGCCGTGGTCGCACCGTGCGAAGAGAGGGCGCGATGATGGATCTGCGCGAACCGTAAGCTGCCACTTGGCGTGGTTCCTCGCTCTCCCGAGGAGCTCGCAGCCCTGCCGGAGCGTGTCGGCCAGGCCTCACCCCGCCGCTACGCCGTGCCGCTCCGGCATTTTTTTCCGGGCTGACGCCGAGGATCGCTAGCGGCGGCGGTCCGGAACCGGTGTCCGGCCGAGATAGGCAGGGCGGAACTCGCCGAGGATCTGCAGCGCCGCCATGTCCAGGACCGTCACCTTGTGCCCGTTCACGGCGATCAATCCCTCGTTCTTGAGCTCGCCCAGCATCCGGCTGATATGGGGGGCGCTCAATCCCACGGCGTCGCCGATGCCTTCCTGCGACAGCGGCATCTCGAAGGAATTCCCCGAGGCGCAGCCCGCAGCCTGCAGGCGGGCCAGCATCTCCAGCAGGAAGTGGGCGACCCGCTCGAGCGGTTCGCGACGCCCCGTGTCGATGATGTGCTCGGCGTATATCGCGGCCTCGCGCGCCGCGAACCAGACCAGCGCCGTCGCGATGCTCGCCCGGCTCAGGCAAAGGTCGGCGAACGCTTCGAGCGGCACCTGGTGCAGGCTCATGTTGCCGATCGCGGTGACCGAGAAGACGGCGTATTCGTAGAAGCACGCCGGAAAGCCGATGATGTCGCCGGGCAGGATCACGTTCACGATCTGGCGCTTGCCGTTGTGCAGGAGCTTGTAGCGGATCGCGAAGCCGCTCTCGACCACATGCAGCACCCGGTACTCGTAGCCCTCGACGATGAGGTCCTTTGCCTTCTTCGCGATGACGTTGCGGCTGAGCAGGGCGTCGAGCGCCGTCAGGTCGGCATCGTCGAGCTGGATCGAGCGGCTGAGCTTGATGACGAAGGGATGATCCTTAATGGGTTTTGCCGCTGCCTTCCGCGAAGCCGTCATCTCCGTCCTCTCCGGGCGGGCGGCGCCATTGCCCGCCGCTAGCTGAAGCCACCTTTGCGCGCCTCCATGCATTAGTGATCGTTATCGGCCGCGATGCAATCTCGCTGAGCAGGGCGAAGTCCACCGGCGGCGGCCCTGCCGGTGGGATGTGGCCTCAGCCCTGTGCCGTTCGTCCGGGGTGCGGCGGGAAGCGCTCGCGCAGCCACAGGAAGGCGGCGGCCAGGGGCAGCCAGCCGATCCAGCGCAATCCCTCGACGACGTATTCGCCGCTGGCTGTCGCCAGCAGGTGGTCGACCTGCACGCTCCAGATGGTGGCGGCAGCCTCGAAGGTCAGCATCCAGACCAGCAGGGCCGGCAGCAGCTTCATCAGCGGCCGCACCCCGCTCGGCAGCCGCGCCATGTACCAGGGCGCCAACGACAGCGAGAAGACCAGCGTCGCAAGCACCGGCCTGGTCGCGCCGTGGCCGGCGAGCCACGGCTGCAGATGCGGCTCGCGCGCGATCATCGAGTAGGCCGTCCACGCCAGCACGGCGCCGCCCAGCAGGATCACCGACGGATAGCGGTCGACCAGCTTGATGACGAGCTGGCTGCCCCAGACCATGATCGGCACGCTGATGGCAAGGCCCAGCATGACCAGCACGACACTGCCATGCGCGGCGCCGCCGATGGCGATGACATTGTCGATGCCCATCACGGCGTCGGCGATCACGATGGTCCGCACCGCGCCGAGGAGGGATACCGTCGGCGCCTGCGCGGCATGGACGCTGCCGGCGGCAGGCTCGGGCTTGAGCAGCTTGCGCGAGATCCAGATCAGGGCGATGCCGCCGGCCAGCATGAAGCCCGGCACGTTGAGGATGTACACGACCAGGACAGCCATCACGGCGCGCACAACGATGGCGCCGAGCGTGCCGCAGACGATGGCCATGCGCTGCTTGTCCCGGGGCAGGCTGCGCGCCGTCAGGCCGATGACGAGGGCGTTGTCGCCTGCCAGCACGAGGTCCATCAGGACGATGGAGAACAAGGACGAGAAGAAGGCGGCCGACAGGAATCCGGACTCCAAGGCGATCTCCAGCGAGAGCAGGTGTGGATGCCGATCGGGCCGACCGGCGGCGTCTTCAGTGTCCTGCCTGGATGGAACGGAAGCCTTGCCGGGGCGCAATGATCGGGAGCAGCGGACCCTGCGGGCCGCGGCGATTTGACGGGCTTGCACGCTGTCATCCCGAGCGCCCTCGCAGTCATCCCGAGCGCCAGCGAGGGATCTCCTGCGGTATGGCGCACGGTGCGCCATACCGCGGGAGATCCCCCGCTGCGCTCGGGATGACGGTAGGGGCATATGCGAATGTCCTGCTGTCGCACGGGAGCATCCATCGCGCACGGCGTTTCGGTGGGCCCTGCCCGTGCGCGCCTATGGTCCAAGGGATCCTTCGCTGCGCTCACGATGACAGCGAGCGCGGCGCGGCGGGCAGGGTGCGCCCTGACTTCCGTTGTGGCCAAAGGCGGCGCGGTGCTTAAATCTCCAACCGGCCGTGCACGCTCCACCCTTGCGTCGGGATGTCCTCGCGATGCTTCCATGAACGCTTCGCCTCGTCAGGGTCCGACGGCGCTGGGCATCCTCTGCTGGATCCTCGGCATCCTCACCGTGGCCACGCCGGTCGCCGGATGGCTGCTGGGCGCGGGGGCTGGCAGGTATGGCGGATATCTGATCGCGGCAGGCGTGGTGCTGGGGGCGCTCCTCAATGTGCCCAGCCTGATCGCCAACCTCTTCTATGCCCGGCGCCGGCGATGGGCGGTCATCTGGCTCAATCTCGTGCTGCTTCTCCAGCTCGTGGCTGTCGCCACCGCGCTGTGGTTCGTGGGTAGCGCATTGACCCAATCCTCCCGGGAGTCGGACGTCTACCGGCGCACCAGCCAGGTCTACCCGGCCATCAAGACGAATGATCCCGCCGCCGTCGAAAAGGCTCTGAACGTCTGCGCCGCCGACTGCGCGGCGTTGCTGGATACGTTCCTGCTCAGCGCCACGGTCGAGGGTGCATCCCGCTCGATGGCGTATCTGCTGTCGAAAGGCGCCAACCCGACCCCGGGCCCGGTTTCCAACGCCGTCGCGAGCCTGCAGACTTGCGAAGGCGTGCGTCTGAGCGCGCTCAATAGCCTGGCCGTGAGCGTGGCCCGCGGCGATGAAGCCGCGATCGGCCTGCTGCTTGCCAAGTCCGATGACAAGGGACGGCAGAAGGCCGCCTGGGTCGCCGCCCAGCGTGACCGGCTCGACCTGCTGCAGCGGCTGCTCGAGGCGGGGGTGCCGCTGACCATGCGCGGCAGCGGTCTCGATGAGAATGCCACGCTGCTCAATGCCGCGGCCTCGGGCGCCGCCCTGCGCGTCGGGGCCTGGCTGCTGAAGGAAAAGGGCTTCGATGCCAATGGCGATCCGCAGGAGCCCGGCCGCCCGCCGGTCGACACACCGCTTCTATCGCTGATCGGCTTCGCCTGGGACGCGCGCGAGGCACCCCGGCTGCGGGCGTTCCTCGACATGCTGGCGGCGCACGGCGCGCAGCTCGACAGGACTTCGTCGATGTCCGGACAGACCCCGCTGCAAAAGGCGACGTGGGCGCGATCGCCGGTCGCCGCCGACGCGCTGATCGCCGCCGGCGCCTCGCAGGCGTCGCTGACGGCCGAGGATCGCGACCGGCTGCTCAAGCTGCGCCAGAACCCGCAAACCGGCTTCAACCCCAACATCGACAGCCGCGACTGCCTTCCTTGAACGGGCGGCGGCAGATGCGCCGCGATGGCGTGCGCGCTACAGGGCCTGACGCGCCGCGACCGTCGACCCCACGCGCCCCTGCCGCAGAAGCAGCAGCGACAGCACGAGCTGTCCGGTCGCGGTGGCGGCGCTGAGGATGCCCAGCACCAGGCCACGCCGCGCCACGAACCAGCGCGTGGCGATCGTGGTGGCCAGCACCAGCGACGTCATGCCCGAGGCGATCCCCAGGACGGTGCCCAGCGCCAGCCACAGCTCCCACAACGTCGACATCGTCATGGCGTGCAGCAGGCCGCCGATCAGCAGCACCGCCGAGGCGACGAGCACGGCCCGCGGCCCGTAGCGCAGCATCAGCGCGCCGGCGAAAGGCGCCACCAGGCCGAACAGCGTCATGCGCAGCGCCAGCGGTCCCGACAGGTCGCCGATCGACCATCCGAATTCGGCCGCCATGGGCACCAGCAGCACACCCGGTATCCCCAGCGTCGCCGAGGCGCAGACGCCATAGCCCAGGGCCAGGGCGGTCATGACCCAGCCGTAGTGAATGCCGCGCGCGGCCAGCGCGCGCGCCAGTGACGTTGCCAGCATCGAGGCCCCCAAGGTCGGCCAACCGCAGGGCGCCTCCGTAGCCCGGCGCTGCGGGAGCCGGCGTGGGAGCGGTCGTGGAAACCGCCAAGGAAACGGCGCGGCGGGCGTTACGGCCGCGGCCGTGTCGCCACCCACGCGGTCGCGGCGCATGCCAGCTGGACCGCGGCGCCCAGCAGCATCGCCAGCCGCAGGCCGGCGGTGCCGCCGCCGGCCAGGCCGTGCAGCGTGCCCAGGAGCGCCACGCCGATGGTGGCGCCGCTCATGCGGGCGACGTTGATCAGGGCGCTGGCCGTGCCGGCCCGGGCGGCGGCGACGGCGCCGACCGCCAATCCCATCAGCGGCCCCGTCGCCAGCCCCATGCCCAGCCCCGTGAGCGTCAGGCCGAGCAGGGCCGGGAGCAGGGATGGCATGCCGGCAGTGCCGGCGATGGTCAGCAGCCCGGCTGCGATCACCGCCACACCGCCGCAGCACAGCGGCCGCGGACCCAGCCGGCGTGTCAAGGCGCCCGAGAACGGCGAGCTGAGCACGAACATCAGCGCCATCGGCATCAGCGCGATGCCGGCGCCCAGCACGTCGAGCCGCTGCGTGCCCTGCCAGGTCAGCGGCAGCAGGAAGAGCACGCCGTACATGCCGAACGTCATGCCTGTCGTGGCCATCATCGCGGCGGTGAAGACCGGCGCGCGGAAGAGGTCGAGGGGAACCATCGCCGCCGCCCCGTGCGCCGCCTCGGTGCGGATGAAGACGATCAGGGCCAGCAGCGCGGCGGCGAAGGCGATGCCGGCGAGGCGCGCGTCGTCATGCAGCGCGACGGCGGCGCATGCCAGGGCGCCCAGGGCGATCGCGCCCAGGACCTGGCCGGCGGCATCGCCGTGCCGACCCTGCGGATCGGACGACTCGTCCAGGGTCCGCGGCGCCAAGGCGATGGTCGCGGCGCCGGCCGGCACCACGACGAAGAAGATGCTGCGCCAGCCGGCCCAACGCATCAGCACGCCGCCCAGCGTCGGGCCGATGGCCAGGGCAAGTCCGTTGCAGGCCGCCCACAGGCCCAGCGCCCGGGCGCGGTCGCGATCGTCGGGCCACCCGACCCGGATGATCGCCAGCGAGGCCGGCAGCAGCAGCGCCGCGCCGAGGCCTGCGACGGCCCGGGCGGCGACCAGGACGGCGATCGTCGGCGCCAGCGCGCAGCCCAGCGACGCCGCGGTGAAGATCGCGGCGCCGGTCACGAAGATGCGGCGGCGGCCGTGCAGGTCCGCCAGCAGGCCGCCGCTCAGCAGCAGGACGGCATAGACGAGGTTGTAGCTGTCGACGGTCCATTGCAGCGCCGCGGCGCCGGCCGAGAAATATTGCCCGATCGGCCGCACCGCGAGGTTCACGACGGCAGTGTCGACCTGCGCGATCAGCACCGCCAGGCACAGCGTGAGAAGGGCAGGCCATCGATGCCGTGTCACGCCGCCAGCGATAGCCGGCCGGCCGCGGCCGATGCTTCGACCCGGGCCGAAGCGTCACCCGCGCGCCTCAGGGCCGGCCGTGCCCGAAATGCCTGTCGCGGCGGTGATGGATTGCAGCAGCGTCTCTTCCCGCAACGGCTTGACCAGGTAGGCCACGGCGCCCTGCGTCAGGCATCGCTGCCGTGTGTCCGCGGCGTCATGCGCCGTGATGACGATCACCGGTATGTGGAAGCCACCGGCGGTGAGCTGCTGCTGCAGCTCCAGCCCGGTCATTTCCGGCATCTGCAGGTCCATCACCACGCAGGCGGGCACGGATCGGCCCAGCGAGTCCAGGAACGACCGCGCCGAGCCATAGGTGTCGACGGCAAGGCCGTGGGCGCGCAGCAGGCGCGCCAAAGCCCGGCACACGGATGTGTCGTCGTCGACCACGGCGACGCGCGTCGAGCTTTGCGTCATGCGCCATTGTCCGTCCGGATCGCCGCGGCAGACAGTTGGCCCAAAGGCCAATATGCCCGGGGGATGGTTGTCGGGGAACCCCTTCACGTCTCGGGCGGGCGGATCCCGGCGCGCTCGGCCATCCGGACCAGCTCGGCGACGCTGCGCACGCCCATCTTTTCCATCATGCGGCCGCGATGCACCTTGATGGTCTTCTCGACGGTCCCGAGGTCGAAGGCGATCTGCTTGTTCAGCCGCCCCGCGATCACGTGCGTCAGCACCTCGTGCTCGCGTGGCGTCAGGGTGGCGAGCCTGGAGCGGACCGCCTGCAGCTCCTGCCGCTCATGGTGCAGCAGCGCCTCGCGCTCCCTGATGCGGCTGATGGCGTCAAGCAGGTCTTCTTCCTTCACCGGCTTGGTCAGGAAATCGGCCGCGCCCGCCTTCATGGCCCGCACGCTGGTCGGGATGTCGCCGCGGCCGGTGACGAAGATGACGGGACGGCCGGCGCCGCCTTCCGCCAGCGCCTGCTGCAGCTGCAGGCCGTCGAGGTCGGGCATGGCGACGTCCAGGACGGCGCATCCCGGCAGCGCGGGGTCATGCGCGTCGAGGAAATCGCGGGCCGACGTGAAGGTCCGCGCGTCATAGCCGTGCGACGTCAGCAGCCGCGCCAGCGCCTTGAGAACGCCGGCGTCGTCGTCGACGAGATAGATCGTGAACGGCGCGGTGCTCATCCGGCCCCCGCCATCGCCGGCGCCACCGGCAGCGTGAAGCTCGCGCGCACGCCGCGGTCGGCCGCGTTGACGATGCTGAGCACGCCGCCATGGGCGTTGACGATCGACTTGCAGATCGCGAGGCCCAGGCCGAGCCCATGCTCCTTTGTCGTGAAGAACGGCTCGAGCAGCCGCGCCTGCTGATCGGCGGCGAGGCCGGGACCGCAGTCGGCGACCACGGTCTCGACATAGCCCGGCCGCGGCGCGGCCGTGGCGATCGTGATCCGCCGCCGCGCCGCGCCGGGCGACGTCACGGCATCCATCGCGTTCATCACGAGGTTGGTCAGCACCTGCTGCATCTGGACCTGGTCCGCGGCCACGACCGGCAGGTCGTCGGCGAGGTCGAGGTCGACATTGACCCGGCGATCGATCAGCTCGCTGCGCAGCAGGCGCAGCACCGACCTCACGAGATCGTTCAGCAGGACGGGCTCCGACCTGGGCTCGCCCTTCTTCAGCATGGTGCGCAGCCGCCGGATGACGTCGCCGGCCCGGTTGTCCTCCGTGATGATGTCGTCGAGCGCCTCGCTGACCTCCTCCAGCGGCGGCGGCCGAAAGCCCAGCATGCGGCGCGCCGCCTGGGCATTGGCCAGGATCGCCGTCAACGGCTGGTTGATCTCGTGCGCGATCGCGCCCGACAGCTCGCCCAGCGTCGTGACCCGCGTGATGTGAGCCAGCGTCTGGCGCTGGGAGTCAGCCTCGCTTTCGGCGGTCTTGCGCGCGGTGATGTCGCTGAAGACGCCGCTGACGCTCACGGGCCTGCCGTTGTCGTCGAGGCGGGTCGTGCTTCGCCACAAGTACCAGCGCATGTCGCCGCTCTTGAGCACGACACGGAACTCGCCCGTCAATGACGTGCTCGACTGCTCCATGTCTCCCAGCCATCGTCGGGCCGCGGCCTGGTCGTCGGGGTGGACCGCGTTCAGCAGCGCCTCGCGAGTCAGGGGGAGGCCGGCCGGAATGTCGAACATCGCACGGCAATGATCGGTGCCCCACAGCCGGCCGCTGCCCATGTCCTGCTGCCAGAGGCCGACATTGACCGATGCCGCGGCCGAGCCCATCCGCTCCTCGCTCTCCCGCAGCGAGCCTTCGGCGTGGAGGCGGCGGCGCCGCTCGACCAGCAGGAACATCACCACCGCGGTCTGCAGGGCGAAGGCGGCCGCGGTCGCTATGATGACATCATGATACCGCTCCCAGAACGAAGGATCCTTGTTCAGGATGACGGTGCCGGCCGGGAGATTGGTCTCGGACAGGCCCCAGCGCTGCAGCTGTCGCCAGTCGACCCTGTACGAGCGGGTCGAGTTCGGCCGGACGGTGAGCTTTCCACCGGCCATCGCCTCGAGCGCCAGGTCCGCGATCGCGATGCCGGTCGCTTCGAAGGTGTCCATGTGGCCGCCGACGATGCCGAGATCCAGGTAGCTGTCGTAAGGACTGTAGACCGGTGCGCGTGACGCCTCCGAGACTGCCGGCACGATGTCACGCGGACTTGGGAAGGGCCGGCCGGCACCATCGGCAAACATCGTCGTGTAGATGACGATTGTGTTGCGAGGCAGCCTTCTGAGCTCGTCCAGAAGCTGCGCGATCGGTAGCCCGGTCAGATACCGGAAAGTATAGCGCGGCTCGAAAGCCGCCAGCTGGCGCCGCGCGGTTTCCGCCCATTGCTTGTCGAACGCCGTCGACCCGGCAATGACGGCCACGTTGCGCGCGTCAGGTTGCAGGCTCGCCGCGAGCTCCATGGTCTTGGCGAGATCGAAGTCGCTGATGATGCCGCCGGCGTTGGCAGGCAGCTCGACGGAGGCAAGGGTCGTGGGCGAGATGCAGCAGAAGACCAGCGGCGTGGCGGGGCCGATCCGGCTGCGCTGGCCGATGACGAACCGCAATGACTGCGGACCCAGAGCGAGAATCACGTCGGGCGGGGTCGCCGCATATTTCTCGCTCAGGTAGGTTGCGATCGTCTGTTCGAAGCGCTGCCCGGAAAACCGGCTTGAATCGAGGAACTCGGTGAAGACCTCGACCTTTCCTGGCCAGCTCTCCGCGAGCCGCTTGCTGGCCGCGCTGGTGACGATCGCGCTGGCGGCCAGTTCATATGTGTTGGGGCCGATGATCAGCACGTGCTTCACCTGCGCCCGTGCTGGCGCGAGGCAGATCGCACAACACAGCAGCAACGCCAGAGCGACGGCCCGGAGGGGCTGGCAGAACGCCAGCATTCTTCCCCCAAGAGTGGATCCTGGAGGGCGCGATCCTAGCACGGTGCCGCAATAATCTTGGTGCAAATACTCGTGCGCCGAGTTGGAAACCCTTAAGTAGAAACGGCATGTTGGACTTCGGTCCAATGTTAGGTCAATGCTGTTTCGCCGATGGTCTCCTGAGAGTTCAGGGGAGAGGCGATGAGTCACCACGTCGCTCGGCATAGTTTCAGTGATTTCGGCCAGTGCCGCGAGCAGCTGCAAGGCATCTGGGACATGGATGCCACGCAGCTCTCTGCCGGTCGCCTGTCGCTCACGCTCGATTGCCTCGATGTCGGTGATGTCGTTCTCTCACATCTGCGCTTCGATCGCGCCGCCGCCGTCCGATCGATGGAGGCGCCCGGCTGGCGCGCGCTCATCGTGCACGTGTCACCTAAACGGTGGTGCGGGATTGACCTGCCGGCGGGCGCGTTCGTGGCGGTTCCATCGGGCCGCGAGGCCTGCGTGCTGTCGCACGAACCCTGGGAATCGATCGGCGTCTTCGTCCGCCATGAAACGTTGGCGGCGTGGGAGGCGCCGCTCGCGAATCTTGCCGATGCCGATCCTGAGTGTCGTGTCCTGGTCGCGCAGCCGGCTACCGTCCGACGCTATCGCGACTGGGTACGGATGGTATTCGAGGCGGCGTTGTCGGAGGGCGCGCAGGACGGCGCCGCGACGCGACCCGATGCCATTCTGGATGCCTTGAGGGAGCGCCTGGCCGAAGTGCTGAGCTGTCCGCGGCATCTCGAGGCGCAGCCGCCGCTCGTGCGTGTCGCGCGCTACGAGCTCGCGGTGGCCGCCATGAGGATGGTGCAGCAGGAGATGGAGCGGCGCATCACGGTGCGCGACCTGTCCCGGGGCCTGGGGGTGACGGAGCGGTCGTTGCAATACGCATTCATCAGGGTGATTGGTGTCACGCCCGCGCAATACATCCTGGCCGATCGCCTCAATCGCGCGCGCCGGCATCTGCTGCTGGGCCGCTCCGGCGCGACGGTGACGGCGGCCGCCTACGATCATCAGTTCGAGAATCTCAGCCGGTTCGCCCTGCAGTATGCGCGCCTGTTCGGCGAGCGCCCATCCGACACGCTGCACGGGGCGCGCGCGGCCATGCACCACGCCGGGGCATCGCAACCATCCCAGGTTCCGGTCCAGCTGCCGAAGACCTGGCGCGATCCCTTGCCGCCCGGTGTCGCGGCCCATCATGTCGTGCCGTGCGGCTGCAGCCCGGCACCCGCTGCCGGAGGCTCCCGTGCCTGAGACCGATCCTGCCGCAACGGAGATGGCGCGCAGCGACTTCTGGCGCGAGATGCTGATCGCCGTCGTGATGGGGGTGGCGACGCTGGCAACCGGGTGGAGCAGCTATCAAAGCTCGCTGTGGGGCGGCATCCAGACCTTTCGCCTCGCCGACATGGGCAGCATCGGCCGGCAGGCGGCGGTGAAGGAGGTCGAGCTCGGGCAGCAGCATGTGCTCGAGCTCTTCATGCTCGAACGCTTCCTGGATGCGCATGAGGACGGCGACGAGCGCCGTGCCGGCTTCCTGCTCGGGCGGCTGTCGCCCGAGCTGCAGGCGGCGACGCGGGCCTGGCTGGAGAGCCACCCAAAGGACAATCCCAAAGCCGCACGCTCGCCGTTCCAGGTCGAGGGGTATGTGCAGCCCGGCGCGGACGCGCTCGCCGAGCTGCGCCGCAAGCAGGCCGCCGCCTATGCCGCGGCCGACAACGCCAACAGGACCTCGGACAGCTATGTGCGGATCACCGTGTTCTTCGGGCTGGTGCTGTTCCTGGCCGGCATCAGCGCCGTCCTGAAGGGCCGTTGGCCGCGCCGCGGGCTGGTTGCCGCCAGCGTCGTGATCCTCGTGGTCACGTTGTTCTTCCTGGCCCGAATGCCCCTGGCCGCCGGGTGACGCCATGACGCTTGCCAGCCTGCTGCCCATCGCATTGCAGTCGAGCATCTTCCTGCTCGTCCTCAGCCTCGGCCTGCAGGCCGACATCCGCTCGGCGTTGCACCTGTTCATGCGGCCGGCCGACTTGCTGCGCGCCATCGTCGCCATGAACGTGCTGGTGCCGGCATTCGCGCTGGCGGTGATCCTGGTGTTCCAGCTGCCGCACGCGGTGGAGGTCGCCCTTGTCGCGATCGCGCTCTCGCCGGTGCCGCCGTTCCTGCCGCTCAAGGCGATGAAGGCAGGCGGGCAGCACGCCTACACCATCGGCCTGCTGGTGGCCGCCGCACTCCTGTCGATCGTGCTGATTCCGCTGGTCCTGCGGCTGATCGACCCCCTGTTTCCGGCGCGTCTGGCGATGCCGTCCGCCGCGATCGCCAAGGTCGTCGCGCTGAGCGTCCTTCTGCCCCTGGACATCGGCATCCTCGTGCGCGCTGTCGCGCCGGCAATCGCCGGGAAGGCCGCACGGCCGGTCATTGTGACGGCGGCCGTCGTGCTGGTGGTGGCCCTCGTGCCGGTGCTGATCACGGCATGGCCCGCGATCCTGTCGCTGATCGGCAATGGCACGGTGCTGGCGCTGGCAGCGCTCGTGGCGGTTGGTCTTGCCGCGGGCCATGCGCTGGCGGGCCCGGCGTCGGGCGAGAGCACCGTGCTGGCGCTCGCCAGCGGCGCCCGTCATCCCGGCGTCGCCATTGCGCTCGCCCATGCCAACTTCCCCGACGACACGCTCGTCCTGCCGGCGATGCTGCTCTACCTGGTGGTCGGGGCGCTGGTCGCGATGCCTTACGTGCAGTGGGCGAAGCGCAGCAGCGTCGTGCCGGGCTGACCGCAGTCGGCGCCAGCTGGGCCGTCGGACATCGCATCGCCGGCCGGCGCAGGGCGATCGCATATGGCCCTCCTGTCATCCCGAGCGCAGCGAGGGATCTCCTGCGGCAAGACGCACGGTGCGCTATTCGCAGGAGATCCCTCGCTGCGCTCGGGATGACGGAAAGGCGCCAGCGCGGCGTCGCGCCATATGCGATCGCCCGGCCGGCCGGCGGACGTGCCGTGCCTGGCAGCCGGGTTCGGCTTTCGGATAGCGGCGGCGCCAGCTTCTGCCTAACGCTCACCCCAGTCCGTCGCTGCGGTCTGGCGACGGGAATGCTTGTTGCCGGCCCGTGGACCGGATGGGAGCCTTGATGATGCGAAGGCCGTTCGCCATTCCGTTCGGCGTTGGCCTTCTGTGCCTCCTGGCGGTCATCCTGCTGCCCCTCGTGGGGACGCTGCTGGGCATCGGACGGTACACCTCGTCGCAGCTCGAGCAAGCCGTGCTCGCGGCGCGCAGCCAGGCGCTGGAATCGACCATATCCACCCTGGCCGATCAGGGCTTCCAACGCTTCGCCAACACGCAGCAGGCGCTGGCCGACAGCGGGGTCTACGCCGACGCTGCTGCGGTCATGACCAGGCACGACGCGCCGGGCCGCCTGGCGCTCGTCAACATGCTGAAGCGCCACCCCAACATGGCCGCGGGCTATGTCGGGTTCGGGGACGGCGGCTTCCTCTACGCCGCCCAGCTTGACCGGCTGGCCGACGTGCGGCGGCAAGAGATCGGTGCTCCGCAGAACGCCGTCACCGGCATCCGTACCATTGAAGGCGACGGCGACGGGCGCGTCGATCGCTGGGCGTTCCTCGATGCGAACGGGGCGGAGGTCGTCGGCACGCCGTGGCACCCGCAGGACTATGATCCACGTGAGCGGAGCTGGTTCACCGAGGCGCTCGGCAGCGGCAGGCCGGTCATCACCGAGCCCTACACGTTCGCCGGGGCCGGCGGGATCGGCGTCACCATCGCGACACCCTTGCCGGACGGATCGGCGGTCATCGGCGCCGACCTGACGCTCGCCGCCGTGTCGCGGCTGCTGGTCGCCCACAAGGTCACGCCATCGAGCCTGATCGTGGTCGCGACTGACAGCGGCGGCGTGCTGGCGCGGACCGACCTGCAGTCCGCATCCATGCGGGGCGATGTCGTGGGCTGGGCGCTGGCCGAGGTCCGGGCGCTGGCCGGACGCGGCGGCGAGGCCGCGACGGTCACGCGGTCGATGGCGGGCACGGAGATCCGCCTGGAGGCCCGCGCCCTGGCGCCCGCGCTGGGCCGGCGGCTCTATCTCGCGGTCGCGGCGCCGGTCGCGGAGCTCACGGCGGAGACCGGCGCGCTGATCCGGCGCTCCGCGATCGTCGCCGCCGTGGCCGTGCTGCTGGCGCTGGCCGGCGGCGCGTTCGCGGCCCGGCAGATGTCGGCGCCATTGTCGCGGATCGCCAACAAGACCGACCATTTCCGCCGCCTCGATTTTTCCGACGCCAGCCGGGTCGCCAGCCGCGTCAGCGAGATCGACCGCCTCGACCAGGCCGTCGAGCAGATGCGGGGCGGCCTCGAGCAGTTCGGCCGCTACGTGCCGCGCCAGCTGGTGCAGCGCGTCATCGAATCGCCGGCCGGCGCGGTGATCGGCGGCGCCCGCCAGCCGGTGACGGTACTGATCACCGACATCGCGGGCTTCTCGCAGACCGCCGAGGCGATGGAGCCGGAGCAGCTCGTCGAGCGGCTGTCGAAGTACCTCGAAAGCCTCGGCGGCGTGGTCATGGACCATGGCGGCACGATCGACAAGTATATCGGCGACAGCATCATGGCGATCTGGAACGCGCCCAGCGACGATGCGGACCACGTCGGGCGCGCCTGCCGGGCGGCGCTGGCGGCGGCGCATGCCAGCGAGCGGTTGGAATCGAAATGGACGCAGCGCGGACGCGCCGTGTTCCGCACGCGCTGCGGCTTGCACACCGGCATGGCGATCGTCGGCAATATCGGCTCGCTGGACCGGATGAACTACACTGTCGTCGGCGCGGTGCCGAACGTCGCCTCGCGCATCGAAGCCCTGAACAAGGTCTACGGCACGCAGATCCTGGCCAGCGGCCAGGTGGCGGAGGCGGCCCGCGATGCGTTCATTTGGCGGGAGGTCGACATGGTCGTGCCGGCGGGCATGACGCGCATGCTGCAGGTCTACGAGCCGATGGCCGCGCGCTCGCCGGAAGCGGCCGCCGACCAGGCGCTCATCGAGGCGTTCGTCGAGCGCTGGCGTGTCGCGCTGGCGGCCTACCGGCGCGGCGACGTGGCGGTGGCAGGCGAGGCCTTCCGGGCGCTCGCTGCTGAGGACCCCAACGACGGTCCGTGCCGGACGTTCGTCGCCCGCTGCGAGATGCTGCTGAAGGACGGCGTGCCCGACGACTGGGACGGTGTCACGGTCTTTCGGGAGAAGTAGCGCCGCGGCCGGATGGCGGTGGCGTGTGGTGTGCCTGTCGCGCCGTGCTGCGGCGCCTGGAGGAGGCGATCATGGGCAACGTCGTGAGTCTGGGGGGCAATATCGATCACAGCTATTACCGCCTGGTCCGGGCGCGCGAAGCGGGCTCGGTGGCGGACAGCTTCATGGCCAGGCGCCCGTCGGTCGCGGAGCGCATGGCCGCCGGCAAGGCCCTGCGCGAGAAGACGCCGCGCGCCAGTCATGCCCGGTATGAGCCGCGCGCCGACCGGCCCGACCCGGTGGCGATCCTGGAGAAGCAGAACGAGACGCGCGTGCCGAAGCTGGTGCCGGTGCGCTATGCCCGCATGCTCGTCTCGCCCTTCACGTTCCTGCGTGGATCGGCGGCGGTGATGGCCGACGACCTGTCGGGCACGCCGGTCACCGGCATGATCGTCGCGGCCTGCGGCGACATGCACGTCTCCAATTTCGGTGTCTACGCCTCGGCCGAGCGCAACCTGGTCTTCTCGATCAACGATTTCGACGAGGTCCATCCCGGCCCCTGGGAATGGGATCTCAAGCGCCTGGCGGCCAGCGCTGCAGTGGCCGCTCGTTTCATGGGCGGCGACAAGAAGAAGGCCGAGGAGGCGGCGCAGGAGATCGTGCGCAGCTATCGCAAGCGCATGCGCCGCTACGCCCAGATGGGCTACCTGCAGATCTGGTACGACTATATCGACGAGCGCGCGGTGCTCGACGCCATCTCGCCGCGGCTGCGGCGCGGTGCGGAACGGGTGCTGGACAAGGCGCGCCAGAAGGGCCATGTGCAGGCGCTCGACAAGCTCACGGAGCAGGTCGACGGCGAGCATCGCCTGATCGAGGATCTGCCGCTGATCGTGCGCGAGACCCATTCTGACGGCGGCCTGCCGGCCAATGTCGCTATCGACCAGATGCTGCGTGCATATATCGACTCCCTCGGCGAGGACCGCCGGGTGCTGCTGTCGCGCTACCGTATCGTCGACGTGGCGCGCAAGGTGGTGGGCGTGGGCAGCGTCGGCACGAGCTGCTGGGTGCTGCTGCTGCAGGGTGTCGACGGCGACGACCCGCTGTTCCTGCAGGTCAAGCAGGCGCAGGAATCCGTCCTTGCGCCCTATGTCGACATCAAGCTTCCGTTCGCCGACCACGGCCATCGCGTCGTGACCGGCCAGCGCCTGACCCAGGGCTCGCCCGACATCTTCCTCGGCTGGGGCCAGATCGACGGGCGGCACTTCTATGTGCGCCAGCTCGCCGACATGAAGGGCAGCGTCAAGTTCGGCGACCACGACGAGGCCGGCCTCGAGAGCTTCAACGACTATTGCAGCCTGTGCGGCTGGGCGCTGGCGCTGGCCCACGCCAAGAGCGGCGATGCGGCGATGATCGCCGGCTATTGCGGCAGCTCGGCCGCGCTCGACGAGGCGATCGGCAAGTTCGCCATGGCTTATCTGAAGCAGACCGAGCAGGATCACGAGACGCTCGACAAGGCGCGGCGCTCGGGCCGCATCAAGGTGGCATCGTCGGCGCTCGTCAAGTGACGCTGCGCACGCATCAACCGCAGGGGGAACGGATGCTGGTCGTTTCAAATCGTCTTCGGGGCTTCTTGGGCCGCGGCGTGGCAATGCTGGCCGCGATGGCTGTGGTCTGGCCGATGCCGTCGGCAGCTCAGGGGGAGCCGTGGCAGTTCACCGTGACGCCCTATCTCTGGGTCGCCGGCATCAAGGGAAATACCGACAACCCGGCCTCCAGGGTCCACTTCGATCGGGATTTCAGCGACCTGTTCAGCAACCTGTCGGGCTTTCCGGTCATGCTCGGCGGCGAGGTGCGCAAGGGCAGGGTGGCGCTGGCCCTGGACATGATCTGGCTCAAGGTCTCGAGCCCGATCGAGACCCGCAATGTCCTGTTCAACGACGGAAAGGGCGATCTGTCGACATTCCAGTTCTCCGCGGTCGGCTTCTTCCGCGCGCTCGACCGGCCCGGGGGCTCGATCGAGATCGGCGGCGGCTTCAGGTTGTGGTCGGTGTCGAGCAAGGCATCCCTCAACGCCGGCCTCCTGCCGGCCAGGTCGACGAAGCTCGACACGACCTTCGCCGATCCCATCATCGCGGCCCGCTTCGAATGGCGCGTGTTCGACCGCTGGAGCCTTGCCGGCTACGGCGATGCCGGCCTCGGGGTCAGCGCCAACGTCACCTGGCAGGCGCTGGGCACCGTGAACTACCGGGCCGCGGACTGGCTCGACGTGAAGGTCGGGTGGCGCTACCTGTTTGTCGAGAAGAAGAAGCTCGACCTGGCGTTCAACGGCCCGATGCTGGCCCTGTCGTTCCGCTTCTGAGGGCAGGCGCACCTCGCGATCGGACCGGGCCCTTCGTCCAGCATGCGGCAAAGGCCGGCGCGGTCGATATTGCCATTTGGGAATGGCGGGCGCATGCATGGCCATGCCAGAGCTGGTTCCTTGCCCCACCGTTTCTGTCGACAGGTGACGTGATGAGCACGTTCGACGATTACATGGTTGTTCCCGAGATGTCGCTCCTGGACAAGACACGCATCCAGGCCCAGGTCCTCGTGCCGGTGCTGCGGGCGTTGCGCGCGGAATTCGGCAAGGACAAAGTCGATGCCGTGGCCAGGAAAGCGTTGCGCGACTGGTCGCGCGAGGTTTTTGCCGCGATCGGCGCCGGGATCGACGGCAGCCAGCGGCGCAAATGGGCCACCATGCAGGACGCCTTGTTCCAGGTGACCGGCCGGGAAGTGAGCGTCGAGGAGCGCCGCCACGACAAGGAGGCGTTCGAGTTCGACGTGACGCACTGCCGCTTCGCCGAGTTCTTCCGCGCCCTCGACGAGCCCGAGCTTGGCGCGCTGCTGGTGTGCGCCACCGATATCGACATCACCGCGGCCGGCGGCGGCGAGGTCAGCCTGGAGCGTGCCCAGACCATCATGAACGGCGCCCCCAGCTGCACGTTCCGCTACCGGTTCGCGCCGCGCTGACGCGCATCTTCACTGTCATCCCGAGCGTTCACTGTCATCCCGGGCGCAGCGAGGGATCTCCTGCGGTAGGGCGCACCGTGCGCCATTCACAGGAGATCCCTCGCTGCGCTCGGAGCTTGTGACTTAATCCTTTCCCGCGGAGGGGTAGGGCTATCGCATGTGGGGTTTCGACTACCTTCCCCAGCTTGCGGGGGAAGGTGCCCGAAGGGCGGATGGGGGGTGGTGCAACGCCGCGGGTGCTTGATGGGATGCACCATTTGCGTTGAAGCGCCCCCCATCTGGCGCTTCGCGCCACCTTCCCCCGCAAGCGGGGGAAGGTAGTCAAAAACCGACGCTCCCATCCATATGCGATATCCCTGCCCATCCGGGGGAAGATCAAGATCACAAACGCTCGGGATGACAGGCGGTGCGATCAGGCGCGCGGGGCGGCAGGCGCGGCGCCGACCGGGATCGGCGCCTCGCCCAGCACCGTGGTGCGGCGCAGCTCGCGGCGATGGCCTGAATAGTCGTTGATGGCGAAGTGCTGCAGGCAGCGGTTGTCCCACATCGCCAGCGCCCCGGGCGACCAGGCGAAGCGGCAGGTGAACTCGGGCCGCACGGCGTGGCCGTAGAGGAATTCCAGCAGCGGCAGGCTCTCGCGCTCGCTCATGCCTTCGAAGCGCACGGTGTAGGCGGTGTTGACGTAGAGCGCCCGGCGTCCCGATTCGGGGTGCACCCGCACGACAGGGTGCAGCGTCTCCACCATGTCGGACGGGTCGTGCCGCACCTTCATGCTGCGGGCGTTGCTGTTGTCGTGGAAGGCGCCGCCCCGGGCATAGGCCTTGGCCCAGTACACCGCGCGCAGGCCGTCGAGCGTGCGGCGCAGCCCGTCCGACAGCGTCTCGTAGGCCAGGTACTGGTTCGCGAACAGCGTGTCGCCGCCATGGGGCGGCAGCTCGCGGGCGTGCAGCAGGGTGAAGGCGGGCGGTGTCGGCAGGAAGCTCCAGTCGGAGTGCCAGTTGCCGCCGAAGGTCGGCTTGGCGCCCTCGTCGGCTTCCTTGGCGACCTTGATGACGTTGGGATGCGTCTCCTCGCCCTCGACGAAGGGATCGCGGCCGAAGCTGCCGAAATATGATGCGAACCGCACCTGGTCGGCGTCGCGCATGCCGGCCTGGCCGCGGAAGAAAAGGACCAGGTTGTCGACGATGGCACGGCGGATCTCGCCGACCACGGCCGCGTCCAGCGGCTGCGCCAGGTCGACGCCCGCGACCTCCGCGCCGCAGCCGCCGGCCAGGCGTGTAACCTCGATATGCCGGTACGCCATCGCTTCCTCCCGTTCCGCCGGCTTCCGTCGTGCAGGACCGGGCCAGCATGCCATCGTCAGTCGGCGCAGGCGATGGCCTGCCGCGTGCTCAGGAACCTTTTTCCGCAGGTGACCGCCGGACGTACCAGCTCATGGCCGGCGAGGCGAGTGCTGGGACCGCAGGTCGCTGATGCATCCGTCATCCCGAGCGTGGCGAGGGATCTCCCGCGAATAGCCCACCGTACTACTGACCTCAAGAATCTTCGCGAGCCGCGGCGATTTGGGTCTGCTCGCTGTCATCCTGAGCGCAGCGAAAGGTCTTTTGAGCGGTTCCATCGCACGGGAACGATGATGGCGTAGGGCGCCTCGACGGGGCGGACCCGTGCGCAACGACGGTCTAAAAGATCCTTCGCTGCCCTCAGGATGACAGCGAGCGTGTGGCAGGCCCTGTCTTTGGTTGCGGCGGCCCAAGGCTGCGCTGTGCGTCTTCCCGCAGGAGACGGAAGGGCCATATGCGATCGTGTGGAGAGAGAGAGGCGCCGTGACACCAATCGAGCGAACCGATCGTGCGCTTGCCCTGGCGGTGGATCAATTTGCCGGCCGCAGCATCGTGCTCGACACGTTGGTGCACGACATCATCACCACACAGCCAATCGCCATCCGATTTGCATGAGCGTCGCCGCGCAGCGATCAACGCCTGTCGTATTGATGGACGCCGCGATGCCGCGCGATGCCTCTCGATCGACAAGCGATTCCGCTCGTTGCACAACGCGATTCGCAACCCTATAACCGCCGCCAAGCGACAGTGTCCGTCCTGCCGACAACTCGATCCGATGCGTGCATCGGCAAAGAGATCGCCAGGTGGGCTCCGTCATGGAAGACATCCGGCGCGTCCATCGAGCGGGGCGCGTTCACTGGGTGAGAGCTCCTTCGTCGTCAAACGAGCGAAGCGGCGCACAAAACCGTCAAGGGAAAGCGATATAGCGATATGAAGAGTATGGTTCGTGGCATGCGTTTCTGTGCCATCTTGTCGATTGTGCTGGCGATGCTCGGCCCGGCTCATGCGCAATCGTATCCGGAACGCCCCATCCGTCTGGTCGTCCCGTTTCCTCCAGGCGGTTCCACGGACGTCGTCGCGCGCATCCTGGCCCAGGACTTGTCGACAACCTTGAAGCAGAACGTGATCGTCGAGAACAAGGCTGGCGCTGCCGGCACGATCGGGATTCAGGTGGTGGCCCAAGCGAAGCCGGACGGCTACACCTTCGGTGTATCTGGTGTCGGTCCGGTGGCTCTCATTCCGCTGATCGACAAGAAGCTGGCCTACGATCCGGTCAAGGACCTGGATGTGGTCGCAATCATCAGCACGATCGATCTGATGTTTGCCGCCAAGCCGGGTGGAAAGAAGTCCCTCAAGGAGATCCTCGAGTTTGCGAAGAACAACCCGGAGAAGGTCGCTTACGGCTCGGCAGGAGCCGCCGGGCCGATTCACGTTCAGTTCGAGTATCTGGCGAAGTTGTCCGGTGCAAGCATGCTGGACGTGCAGTATCCGGGAGATGCACCGCAGCTGTTCGCGCTGATGTCCGGCCAGATCGACGTAGGGCTGCTGTCGCTCTCGTCCGCGACCGGCGCAGCCAGGGATGGAAAGATCATTCCGCTTGCCGTCGGCAGCCCCAGTCGCGTGAGCTCATTTCCCGACCTGCCGACGGTCGTCGAGGCGACCGGCCTGAAGGACTACTCCGCCTATGTCTGGACCGCTCTCGTTGCGCCGAAAGGAACCCCAAAGGAGGCGCTCGACAAGGTGAACGCTGCCTTGAACGCGGCCCTGAACAAGCCCGAGATCAAGGAGCGGCTCGACCAGATCGGCATGCAACCGCTCGGAGGCGACGTCAAGGCGGCAAACGAATTCATCGACAAGGAGATCGCCCGCTACAAGACGATGGTTGCGGTGACGGGCGTCAAGCGGGAGTAGGCGGCTCACCACCAGCGTCGGGAGCTGGCGGCAGTGGCGAGCGCGGCAACGCGCTCGCCTGGGCCGGAACGGGAGACACATCAACGGAAGACGAAGCTCCCATTGACGGTCCCTGCGCGGCAGGCCGACCAGCCTAGACGGCGATGCCGAGCCGCTTGCGGACGTCCTCGTCGAGCGTCTTGGCGTAAGGCGCCGAGCCCGTCATGTCGAAGATCTGATCCTTGGCGGCGGCGAAGTCCTCGATCGTGTTGATCTTGTCGACGTTCAACACCGCGCCTTTTGTCTTCACGAGCTTGATGCGCGAATACCAGCCGGCGCCGGCGGCGACGATCTCACCCGTCACGTCGCATTGCTCCGCGCAGAGCCAGGCGACTGCCGGCGCGATCTGTTCCGGTGCAAGCCGCTTCAGCAGCTCTTCCGGCATCACGCCCTGCGTCATGCGGGTGGCGGCAACCGGCGAAATGCAGTTGATCTTGATGTCGTGCTTGGCGCCTTCCATCATGAGATTGTGCATGAGGCCGACCATGGCGGCCTTGGCTGCTCCGTAGTTCGATTGCCCATAGTTGCCGGCAAGACCCGATCCTGACGTGGTCAGGACCACGCGCCCGTATTTCTGATCGATCATGTGTTGCCAGGCGGCTTTGGTGACATAAACGGACCCGAGCAGGTGAACCTTGATCACCGCGTCGAAGTCGTCCAGCTCCATCTTGGCGAAAGTCTTGTCCCGCAGGATGCCGGCATTGTTGATGACGACGTCGAGCTTGCCGAATGTATCGATGGCCGTTTTCACCATGCGGGCGGCGCCTTCGCGATCGGCGACGCTGTCGTAGTTCGCGACCGCCGTTCCACCCGCCGCCTTGATCTCCTCGACGACCTTGTCCGCTACGGCATTCGAGCCACCCTTGCCGTCCGTCGAGCCACCCGGGTCGTTGACGACGATGCGGGCGCCACGCGAGGCAAGCAGGAGCGCATACGATCGCCCGAGGCCGGCGCCAGCGCCGGTCACGAGAGCAACACGATTGTCGAAACGAATGGTCACTTTGACTCCTCCAATTGACGCCCTGATCGGCAGCCGATCAGCGCTCAAGGTGATACCGCGGTCTTAGGCCGGCGTGCCGCCACGGTGCAAGCATGCGATCGCAGGTTCGCACATGCTGGTGCGCAGAGGACCAGGGCACCTCATCTGAGGCCGATCAGGTCGATGACCGGGACCGGACGGCTCATGCCGCGCAAGGTCAGCTCGCCCAGCGGTTCGACCTTGGCGAGGCCGTCGACCGCGGCCGCCAATCGGCCGCTGGCCAGCACCTGCCCGTGGCTCGCCTGGGCGCACAAGCGCGCCGCCAGGTTGATGACGGCGCCGATCGCCGTGTAGTCGATGCGATCCTCGAAGCCGATGCGCCCGAGCGTTGCGTAGCCTTGCGCCATGCCGATGCCGCAACCCAGATTGTGCCCGCGCTTCGCCCAGCCGCGTGCCAGGTGCGCGACCGCGTCACGCATCTCGATCGCCAGCTGAACGGCGCGCTGTGGTGCGTCCGGGCAGGGCAGCGGATCATTGAAGAACACCATCATGCCGTCGCCGGTGAAGCGATCCAGTGTGCCCTCGTGCTTGCGGATCAAGGGCCCGACCGCGCCATGATACTCCGCGAGCAGCGCCATGATGTCTTCGGGCTCAGCGGAGGACCGGGGCGAACTACCAAAGCGCGTACAACATCTCCTATCTGGCGCTGGCGCATGCCCAGGCCGGCGAGGGCGCGCGCGCCCTTGCAATTGCTGAACAGGCCATCGGCGAGGTCGAGCGGAGCGGCAAGCGCTGGTGGCAGGCAGAGGCCTACCGGATCAAAGGCCAGCTGCTTCTGGCCGAGGGACGTCGTAAGGAAGCCGAAGACTGCTTCGAGACCGCGCTCGCCTGCGCGCGCCGTCATGAGGCGAGGTTCTGGGAGCTGCAGGCCGCGCACAGCCTCGCGCAACTGTGGTCGGAGCGCGGCGCTCGAGCACGTGGCCGCGACTTGCTCGGGGCGGTCTATGCCGGCTTCTCGGACGGCTTCGAGACGCCTGCACTGCAGGACGCCAAGCGAATGCTGGACCTGCTGAGCTAGCAAGTCGCGACTGTCATCCCGAGCGCCCCTTCGACAGGCTCAGGAGAGGGATCTCCTGCGAATGGCGCACCGCGCGTCGCCTGCCGGAGATCCCTGTCGAAGGGGCGCTCGGGATGACAGGCGGTGCGATCAGGCGCGCACCGCGGCAGGCTCGGCGCCGACTGGGATGGGCGCCTCGCCCAGCACCGTGGTGCGGCGCAGCTCGCGGCGATGGCCGGCATAGTCGTTGATGGCGAAGTGCTGCAGGCAGCGATTGTCCCACATCGCGAGCGCACCGGGCGACCATACGAAGCGGCAGGTGAACTCCGGCCGCACGGCATGGCTGTAGAGGAACGCCAGCAGCTGCCGGCGATGCGCGTCACCTCGATATGCCGATACGCCACGCCCGCCTCCTGCGTTCAGGTGTCCCGGACACGACGCATTATGTGCGAGCTGAATCCGATCAGATACTGCGCAAGGTGCTCGCCGGCGCGATTCCTGTGACCGCCTCTTCGGAAGGAACTGCTGGCTGAGGAGGCACCACCGTGCTCAATGCTGCGATCGGCAGCCTGATGAAACATCTCGCCGGGGTCATCGGCGAATCCATGCCCGTCTCAGATTCCGTCTGGCTCCAGATATTCCCAATAGGAAGGCTGCTGATAGGCCGGCGAGTTCGCGAGCCTGGTCCACATGCGGATGTAGGGATTGTCGTCCGCCATGATGGCGGGGTTGTAGTAGGTAGCGTCAAGCGCGTCGATGTCGATCACGGGGTCGTCGTGATGCCACGTCCAGATGACGTAGCTCATGAATGCCGCCGCGTGAGCAGCTTCGCCCTTGCGTGCTGCTTCGATCAGCCGCGTCGCCAGCATCTCCTGCGAGAAGCGCCGGCGCGAGAAGCGGTAGACGCCCTCCATGACGCGGCACATCATCTCGTGGTGGAAGAGGATCTCAGGATGCGCGTGCAGATCGTAGACGGCGTGGGTCAGCTCATGGACCAGCGTCTCCTTGTCGCTCCGGCGCCCGGGCATGTAGGACCTGAGGCGGAGCAGATTCTTCTTCGACGTGTACAGTCCGTTCAGCGCGTGGCCACCCGAATCCTTGAGATCGGTGACCAGCTTTACGGTCACGCGCCCGTCGCGGATCGCCGTTTGCAGATCGCGGTAGTCTTGCGGTTCGACGGTGAATCCGCGGTACCGCAGCGCTTTGAGGACCGGGATGATGGCATCGAGGTCTCGCAGCACGGACTGACGCAGCAGGCGATAGCTGAATGATCCGCGGCGAAACTCGCGGTCGGGAATCCAGTCGGCGGGTGGGATGAACAAGCGCCCGCGCTCAGCGCCGCGGAAGGAAAAATTCTTGCCGTCGTTGGACTCGGTGCAGCCGAGCAACTGGTGCATGTACCAGTTCACTTCCTCGGGAACATCCGTTCGGAAGTTGAAGATAATGATGTCCCAGGGGTCGAAGAAGCCGTGCCTGACGGCAACCGATTGCCAGTTGTCCGAGTCGATGATGTCATACGGCTTGGCTGCATCCGGCGGCGGCCAGACCGTGATCAACGTCTTAGGCGCACGCCATACAGGTTTGAATTTTAAAGGCTTCTTTGGCACTGCAAACGGGACCGAGGGCATGAACTCTCTCCCATATGCGATATTCTGACCATACAGAAAGTGAGCGCCCACGTCAATCTAATGTCAGCTTCCGCGATATGTGCCGTACCCGCCCGGTGCCAGCGGCAGCGGCACGTGGTGATCGCTGGCCGTTTCGGTGATCTCGACGTGGATGGGATCCTGGTCCGGATGCTCGCCATCGGAGCGCCCGTGGCCCGGAGTCCGGCCGCCGCGTCGAGCTCCAGCGCGCAGGGGGCGGCGCGGAACGTATCGCGCGACAACAATGGCGGATCGATGCGCCCGTCGCTGTTGGTGCGGCCCTGGGTCAGTAGGGTACGCCGATCACCGACAACGTGATCGGGCCGATGGCCATGCCGGCTCCGGGTCTCGCGGTCTCGGCGCAAGTCTCGGCTTCACCGAAAAATTGCGCCTCTCCAAGCACCACGAAGCCCCTTGTCAGGAGCCGGTGCGCCACCTCGGGCGCCGTCGCGGTTACGTGCGCCGCCTGCGATAGATCTCCGTGATCTCCTTCTCGCCCCAGCTGATCGCCTGATCGAGCGTCATGCGGCCCGTCGCATACTGCGCGAACATGTCGGGGATGATGTAGAGGTCCAGCACCTGCTGCGAGGCGGCGGTGGTGGGGCCGGGCCAGGAGGGCGGGACCGTGACCTTGGCCACGTCCGGGATGTGCCGGTACTGCGGGTCGCTCTCGTAGACCGGATGCCGCGTGAGGTTGTTGAGGAACGGCATGTTGAAGCCGTGGCCGGCCTCCACCCATTTGTCCAGGTTCTCGGGCCGGAAGTGGAAGCGCAGGAAATCCTTGGCCAGCTCGGCGTTCTTCGCGAAGTTCCAGATCCCGACGCACCAGAACCCGGTCGTCGCCTTGCGGCCCTTGGGCCCCCGGGGCGTGTTCAGATGGTCGATCACCTCGGCGATCGGCTGCTGTGTGCCGGGTACCCGCACCTTGTCCTTCTTCGCCGATTCGAAGGCGCTGATGGGGTTGTGAATGCCGATGCACTTGCCGGCGTTGAGGCAGCGGTTGTTGCTGGCGTCGTCCCATGCCAGCACCTCAGGGTCCATGGCCTCGGTGTAGAGCCGCTTCACGAACTCCATCGCCTCGCGGGTCTCGGGCGAGTTGATGGTCACGGTCTCGCCGTCCTTCGCGACGTAGGAGCCGCCGTAGGACCACAGGATCGACAGCAGCGTGACGTTGGCGTCGCCGCTGTGGCCCAGCGCGATGCCGAAGGGATGGCCGATCGCCTTGCCCTTCTTGCCGATCCGCAGCCAGTCCTCCCAGGTGTCGGGATTCTCCTCGCCGAGCTTCTTGAGCAGGTCGGTCCTGACTGCCATGGGGAAGGGCGGCTGCCACCACGGCAGCAGGGTCCAGGTGCCGCGGATCAGGTAGTCGTCGGGGTTGAGCCAGCCGCCGTTCTTCCGCCCGATCTCGGCCGCGACGTCGTTCAGGCCGACGAGGTGGTCGAAATAGAGCTCGGCGTCGCCCAGTCCGGGACCGAGCGCTGTCAGGTCATGCCCGGACCGTGCCTGCACCTCCGCCGCCTTCTTGGCCTGCAGCTGCAGGTGCGCGATGATGTCGAGCCTGACCTTCACCTTGTTCAGCGCCCCCCATTCCTCGAGCTGCCGCTTCAGCTCCTTGTCCGTCTCGGGCACGAAGCTGGCGACGGTGAGGAAGGTGAGCTCGCGGGCCTGCGCGTAGGCCGGCGGCTGGCGCGAGGCGAGCACGCCGGCGAGGCCGGCGGCGCTGCCGGCCGCGGTGCGCAGGAACTGCCGCCGGCGCTGCCGGCGAGGCTGTCCGATGCTGGATGTCGCCATCTCGTTTCCTCCCTGGCGCCAGGCTATGGTGGTGCCGCTGCAGCCTCTGTCATCCCTCGCTTCGCTCGGGATGACAGATCGGCCCTACCGAGAGCCCTCTGCTTGTGTGGCGGGTGCCGGACCCTCCGGCGTGCGGCCCCCGCTCGATTGGCAATCGCCGTCACTTGATGGCCCCGGAGGTCAGGCCGGAGACGTAGTAGTCGAGGAAGAGCACATAGGCGATCACGATCGGGATCGAGCCGATGCAGGCCCCGGCCATGAGCGAGCCCCAGTAGTAGATGTCGCCGCGGATCAGCTCCGAGAAAACGCCGACAGTCATTGTCTTGAGCTCGGCCGGCGACACGAACACCAAGGCGTAGAGGAACTCGTTCCATGACAGCGTGAAGGCAAACAGCGCCGCGCAGATCAGGCCCGGCACCGCGGCCGGCAGCAGGATGCGCAGCATGCTCTGGAAGCGGCTGCAGCCGTCGAGCATGGCGCATTCCTCGATCTCCTTGGGCACCGTGCGGAAATAGCCCATCAGGAGCCAGGTGCAGAACGGGACGAGGAAGGTCGGGTAGGTCACGACCAGCGACCAGAGGCTGTCGGACAGCCCGAGCCAGTTCACGACCGAGCTGAGCGGCAGGAACAGAAGGGACGGCGGCACCAGGTAGGTGATGAACACCGCCACGCCGAAGGAATCGGCGCCAGGGAAGCGCAGCCGCGCCAGCGGATAGGCGGCCAGCACGCTGAGCACGACCGAGATCGCGGTCGCGGTCACGCTGACGATGAGGCTGTTGGCGAACCAATCCCAGAACGGCGTTTCCGCCGACAGCAGCGTGTAGTGACTGGCGGTGATGCCTTCCGCGATCCAGAACGGCACGGAATGGACGTCGTAGAGCTCGGCGTTGCTCTTGAGCGAGGTCACCAGCATGAAGTAGAGCGGGAACAGCGCGAAGAGGACGTAAGGCAGCACCGGCAGGTAGATGGTAAACAGGGCGCGCAGGGCACGCCTGCGGCGCGTCCGCCTCACCCTGCCGATCGCGATCGCGTTATTCATAGAGCGCCGCCTTGCGCACCAGGCGCAGCTGCAGGAACACCACGGCGAGCAGGATGGGGAACAGGAACAGCGAGACCGCGGCGCCTTGCCCGATCTCGCCGCCCTGCAGGCCCAGTGCGAAGGAATAGGTGGCGAAGAGGTGTGTCATGTTCATCGGCCCGCCCTTGGTCAGGACGTAGACGATGTTGAAGTCCGACAGGGTGAAGATCGCCGAGAACAGGATCACCACGGCCAGCACCGGCGTCAGCAGGGGCAGGGTGATGTGCCAGAAGCGTCCGACCGGGCCGGCGCCATCGGCCTCCGCCGCTTCGTAGAGCTCGCGCGGAATCGCCACCAGGCCGGCCAGCAGAGTGATCGCGAAGAACGGCAGGCCGCGCCAGACATTGACCAGGATCACGACGAACATCGCGAGATACGGATCGGGCAGCCAGGGGATGTCGTGATCGGCCAGGCGCAGGCTCTTCAGCGTCCAGTTAACGACGCTGTAGAGCGGCTCGAACATCCACCACCAGACCAGGGTGCTGAGCGCGGTGGGCACGATGAACGGCAGCAGCACGGCGCCGCGGATCAGGCGCTTGAAGTGCTTGATGCGGAAAAGAAGCAGGGCCAGCGCCATGCCGAGCACGATCTTGGCGGTGAGGGCCGCGGCCGTGAACAGGATGGAGTTCTGGAGCGTCTGCACGAAGATCGAGCTGGAGAACAATCGCCCGAAATTGCCGAGCCCCACGAAGCTCCCGGTTGTGCCGACACGCGCGTCGCTCAGGCTGAACCACACCGAGAGCACGAACGGATAGGCGACCAGGAAGGTGAGCAGGAAGAACGCCGGCGCGATGAACGCGTAGGCGGTGCGCGACTCACGCGTCAGCACGCCAGCCCGGCGGCATGGCGCCTCGCCCGTGACAGGCACGGCCAGGTCGAGATCGGCGGTTTTCAGCGTCATGGGCGTGTCTCCGCCCACCGGTTTCGGATGCACGCACCCTACGCGACCGCACCCACCACCCGCTCTGCGAGGGCAATCATAGCACACGAATGATCGACCAGCTTGCCAAGTTTGCCGCTGGCACCGCCGCGCCGGCAGCGATGCTTGCAGAAACTATTGGCGATGCGGCGCAAATTCTCGTTTCATCAGGCCCGGGTCAGAACCGAGCCTCCGCTCGTGCGAGCGATGACCAGAGAGCTCGCTAAAGCGCGCAACACAAATCGCGACTGTAATGCTGGTCTTAATCTAAAAGCGCAGGGTGAGGCTGCCCGTGATGGCGTGGTCCTGCGCGCTGCCGGCGAACTGGCCGCTATAGGCGACGCCGAACCTGGCGTAGCGGGTGACGTCGATGTCGATGCGGGGGGAGGAGACGTTCATGCTCGACCTGATCATGCGCGACGCCAGGCTGGCGGACGGAAGGCGTGGCGTCGATATCGGCGTGCGGGGCGGCCGCATCGCGGCGGTCGAGCCCAGCCTGAAGGCCGAGGCCGGGCAGGTCATCGACGCCCAGGGCCGGCTGGTCACGGCGCCCTTCGTCGATTCCCACTTCCACATGGATGCGACGCTGTCGGTCGGGCTGCCGCGGCGCAACCGCTCCGGCACGCTGCTGGAGGGGATCGCGCTATGGGGCGAGCTGAAGCCGATCCTGACCCAGGAGGCCATCGTCGAGCGGGCGCTGGCCTATTGCGACTGGGCGGTGGCGCGCGGCCTGCTGGCGATCCGCAGCCATGTCGATATCTGCGATCCACGCCTGCTGGCCGTCGATGCGCTGCTGGAGGTCAAGAAGAAGGTGGCGCCCTACCTCGACCTGCAGCTCGTGGCCTTCCCGCAGGATGGCGTCTATCGCTCGGCCGGCGCCATAGCGCTGCTGCAGGAGGCGCTGCGGCGCGGCGTCGACGTGGTGGGCGGCATTCCCCACTTCGAGCGCACGATGGAGGAGGGGCGCGCCTCGGTGCGCGCCCTGTGCGAGATCGCGGCGGCGCAAGGCCGGCTGGTCGACATGCATTGCGACGAGACCGACGATCCGATGTCGCGCCATGTCGAGACCCTGGCCGCCGAGACGGTGCGCCTGGGCCTGCAGGGGCGGGTGGTCGGATCGCATCTCACCTCGATGCACAGCATGGACAACTACTATGTGTCGAAGCTCATTCCCCTGATGGCGGAGGCCGATCTCGGCGTGATCGCCAATCCCTTCGCCAACATGGTGCTGCAGGGCCGGCACGACACCTATCCCAAGCGCCGCGGCATGACCCGCGTGCCCGAGCTGATGGCGGCCGGGCTGACGGTGGCGCTGGGCCACGACAGCGTCATGGACCCCTGGTACGGCCTGGGCAGCGGCGACATGCTGGACGTGGCCCACATGGCCGTCCACGTGGCGCAGATGACCGGCCTGGAGGCGATGGCCGCCTGCTTCACGGCAGTCACCGACAACGCCGCCCGGCTGCTGCATCTGGACGGCTACGGCCTGACGCCCGGCTGCCACGCCGACATGGTGCTGCTCGACGCCCACGACCCGGTCGAGGCCATCCGCCTGCGCGCCACGCGCCTGAAGGTGATCCGCCGCGGCCAGGTCATCGCGCAAGCCCCGGCGCAGCAATCCACGCTGACGCTGCCGGGACGCCCCGCCAGCGTCTCGTTCCGCCGCCCGCCGTTGGCGTGAGCATACATGAGCTTTCGACCACCTTCCCCCGCAAGCGCAGGGCTGTCCGGGGAAAAAGCCTTCATGGTGAGCTTGTCGAACCATGAAGGCCACGCACGACGGCTGGTGCGAGACGCTTCATGGTTCGACAAGCTCACCATGAAGCGTTGCTGCAGCGAAAAGTGCCAGATTCTACCAGACATTTTCCCCGGACAGCCCTGCAAGCGGGGCAGGGATTCGCATATGGGAGCGCCGTCTCCTCTCCCCGCTGCCGCGGGGCGAGGGGTGGCTGTGTGGTTCCCGGCAGCCGCAGCAAAAGTGATTGATCTTTGGAGAAGAACAATATATCAAGGCTCTCGGGGAGCAGCTTCGCGAAGAACCTGCATCGCAGCGAAGACCGACCGGCGGCAGCTTGCTTGCTGCCTGTGGCGTTGCTCCCATTCATCCAGCCGGGGGAAGTGCGCATGCCTGTCGGCTATTCGCGCCGCGTAGGGAATATGTCGTCGCCCGCGGCATCCAGCCAGGATCGCGTCGCTCAAGCGGTGGCGGCGAAAGCGAGTTTCAGTATTTTTCGACGTTTCCGTCACGGGGTTTTCCGGATGAAAAACGGCAACCCCTTGTAATAGCTGGATAATCCGGTCGATGTCCCGGCCCCGGTCAACTGCCGCGATAGGTGCTGTAGCCGCCCGGCGCCAGCAGCAGGGGCACGTGGTAGTGGCCGCCCTCGTCGCTGATCTCGAAGCGGATCGGGATGGTCGTCCATATGCTGCCGGTGGGGCCGCCGGCATCGTGGAAATAGGCGGCGGCGTCGAACTCCAGCTCGTACAGGCCGGCGCGCAGCGTGTCGCCCTGCAGCAGCGGCTGATCGGTGCGGCCGTCGGCGTTGGTGCGGCCCTGCGCCAGCAGGGCGCGGCGGTCGTTGACCACGCGGTAGAGGCGCCAGGCCATGCCAGCGCCGGGCCGGCCGCGCACGAGATCGAGCACGTGCGTGGTGAGGCCCGGCGGCCTGACGGCGGCCATGGTGCCGGCCGCCCGCTACTCGGCCGCCAGCGCCGGCGGCGCCGCGGGCTTGCGGAAGGCGGCCAGCAGGTTGGCCTCGCGCTCCTTGACCTTGGCCAGGTTCTTCTCCTTGACATGGCCGAAGCCGCGGATCTGGTCGGGCAGGGCGGCGATCTGCACCGCCATGGCGTGGTTCTGTGGCGACAGCGCGCCGATCACGTCGCTGATCGTGGCCATGTACTCCTCGATCAGGCGGCGCTCGGTCTTGCGCTCCTCGGTGCGGCCGAAGATGTCCAGCCGGGTGCCGCGCAGGCCCTTGAGCTTGGCCAGCACCTTGAACATCGTGAACACCCAGGGCCCGTACTCGCCCTTGATGAGGTGGCCGGTGGCGGGATCGCGGTCGGCCAGCAGCGGCGGCGCGAGGTTGAACTTCAGCTTGAAGTCGCCTTCGAACTGCTGGCGCAGCTTCTTCAGGAACTCGCCGTCGGTGTAGAGCCGCGCCACCTCGTACTCGTCCTTGTAGGCCATGAGCTTGTAGAGCGACTTCGCCACCGCCTCGGCAAAGCCGTTGCGGCCCTTGGTCTTCTCCTGCTCGGCCGCGATCGCCTTGCCGACGAAGGCGCGATAGCGCTCGGCATAGGCCGCGTCCTGGTACTGCGTCAGCAGCTCGACGCGCCGCTTGACGAGCTCGTCGAGGGTCGGCTGCGGCAGCTTCTCCTCGCGCATCTGCGGGCGCGCCACGGCCTCGACCGCCTCGGGGTCGTGCGCCGCCAGCCGGCCCCAGTTCAGGGTGCGGATGTTGGCCTCGACGGCGACGCCGTTGAGCTCGATGGCGCGGTGCAGGGCGGCCAGGCTGAGCGGCACCAGGCCCTTCTGCCAGGCATAGCCCAGCATGAAGAGGTTGGTGGCGATCGAGTCGCCCAGGATCGCCGTGGCGAGCCCCGTGGCGTCCACGAACTCGGTCGCCGGCGTGCCCGCCGCCTCGCGGATCGAGCGCATCATCACCTGCTGCTCGAAGTCGATGTCGTTGTTGAGCACGAACGAGGCGGTGGGCTGCACATAGGCGTTGATCACCGCCTTGGTGACGCCCTGCTCGATGCGCGACAGCGCGCCGGGCGAGGCCGCCACCACCATGTCGCAGCCCAGCACCAGGTTGGCGCCGCCGGCGGCGATGCGCACGGCATGCAGGTCGGCCGGCGCCGGCGCCAGGCGGATATGACTCATCACGGCGCCGTTCTTCTGCGCCAGGCCGGTGAAGTCGAGCACGGTGCAGCCGCGGCCCTCGAGATGCGCTGCCATGCCGATCAGCGCGCCCACGGTGATCACGCCGGTGCCGCCGATGCCGGTCACCAGGATGCCGTAGGGCTCGCTGAGCGGCCGCAGCGTGGGCATCGGCAGGTTGGCGAAGGGATCGGCAGCCGCGTCGCCGGCCGCCTTGCGGTTGCGCTTCAGCCTGCCGCCATGCACGGTCACGAAGCTGGGGCAGAAGCCGTTCACGCAGGAGAAGTCCTTGTTGCAATTGGACTGGTCGATCTGGCGCTTGCGCCCCAGCTCGGTCTCCAGCGGCTTCACCGACACGCAGTTGGACTTCTCGGAGCAGTCGCCGCAGCCCTCGCACACGGCGTCGTTGATGAAGGCGCGCTTCTGCGGGTCGGGGAAGGTGCCGCGCTTGCGCCGGCGGCGCTTCTCGGCGGCGCAGGTCTGGTCGTAGACGATCACGGTCAGGCCCGGCACCTCGCGCAGCTCGCGCTGGATGGCGTCGAGCTCGTCGCGGTGGCGGATGGTGACGCCGGGCGCGAAATTGGTGCCGGCCGGATACTTGTCGGGCTCGTCGGTGACGACCACGATGCGGTTGGCGCCCTCGGCCGCGACCTGCTGCGTGATCTGCGGCACCGTGAGCGGGCCGTCATGCGGCTGGCCGCCGGTCATGGCCACGGCATCATTGAAGAGGATCTTGTAGGTGATGTTGACGCCGGCCGCCGCCGCGGCGCGGATCGCCATCAGGCCGGAGTGGTGGTAGGTGCCGTCGCCCAGGTTCTGGAAGACGTGCTTCTCGGACGTGAACGGCGCCGTGCCGATCCAGGTGACGCCTTCGCCGCCCATATGGCTGATCAGCGATGTGCGCCGGTCGGGCATCCACACCGCCATGCCGTGGCAGCCGATGCCGGCCAGCGCGCGGCTGCCCTCGGGCACGCGCGTGGACGTGTTGTGCGGGCAGCCGGAGCAGAAGAAGGGCGTGCGCACGGTCTTCGACGCCGGCGCCGCCAGCAGCTTCTCCTTGGCCTCGACGCGCGCCAGGCGCTGGCGCATCTCGGGGCTGTCGCCGCCATGCTTCATCAGCCGGTCGGCGATCACGCGCGCCACGCCGGTCGGCGACAGCTCGCCTTCGGTGGGCTGGATGCGCCTGCCGTCCTCGTCCTCCTTGCCGATCACGATGGGGCGGCGATCGCCCGGCAGGTTGTAGAGCAGCTTGACGAGCTGATCCTCGAGGTTGGAGCGCTTCTCCTCGACGACGATGATCTCCTCCAGCCCGTCGGCGAAGGCGCGGGCGCCGGCCGGCTCCAGCGGCCAGGTCATGCCGACCTTGTAGAGGCGGATGCCCAGTGCCTGCGCCTTGGCCTCGGTGATGCCGAGATCCTCCAGCGCCTGGCGCGTGTCGAGATAGGCCTTGCCCGTGGTCATGACACCGAGCCGCGCCTTGGGTGCGTCGAGCACGACGCGGTCGATGCCGTTGGCGCGCGCGAAGGCCTTGACGGCCTCCATCTTGGGGCCGTGCAGGCGCCTCTCCTGGTCCAGCGGCGGGTCGGGGTTGCGGATGTTCAGCCCGCCCTCGGGTATGTCGAAGTCGGTCGGGATGACGATCTTGATGCGCTCGGGATCGACGTCGACCGAGGCGCCGCTCTCGACCGTCTCGGAGATCGCCTTGAAGCCGATCCAGCAGCCCGAGTAGCGCGACATCGCGAAGCCCAGGATGCCGAAATCGATATACTCCTGCACCGTCGCCGGATTGAGCACCGGGATCATGGCCGCGGTGAACACCTGCTCGGACTGGTGCGGCAGGGTCGAGGACTGGCAGCCATGGTCGTCGCCGGCATAGACCAGCACGCCGCCGTTCTTCGAGCTGCCGGCGGCGTTGCCGTGCTTGAGCACGTCCATCGAGCGGTCGACGCCGGGGCCCTTGCCGTACCAGATCGCGAACACGCCATCGACGGTGGCGGTGGGGAAGAGGTTGGTCTGCTGCGTGCCCCACACCGCGGTGGCGGCGAGGTCCTCGTTCAGCCCGGGCTGGAAGTGGATGTTGTGCCTGGCCAGGTGCTTCTTGGCGCCCCACAGGGCGTTGTCGTACATGCCCAGCGGCGAGCCGCGGTAGCCGGAGATGAAGCCGCCGGTGTTCAGCCCGGCCTTCTGGTCGCGCTGCTTCTGCATCATCGGCAGCCGCACCAGGGCCTGGATGCCGGTCAGGTAGACGCGCCCGCGCTCGCGGATGTAGCGGTCCTCGAGCGTGTAGTTGTCCAGCGTCACGTCCGCGATACGAGCGGGGGCATTCATGTGCTTCACTCCCAAGCGGCACCGGCCTTGCAGCCGCCGTCCGCGCGGCGGCCGCCGGTTGATTGCGGCTTCGAGGCCGACGTTATCGCACCGCGGCAGAGGGATGCAAACGACCGTTCACATGGCTGGAATACCCGCCATGGCGTTCCAGGGGCCCCAGCAGCCTTCATGGTGAGCACAGGTGAATGCTTCGCATTCACCGAGTCGAACCATGAAGGCATCGCACGAGCGGTGGCGCGGCGCTTCATGGTTCGACTCGGCGGATGCAAGGCATCCGCCTGTGCTCACCATGAAGCTCTCCCCATTTTCCATCAGGCTCTAGCGTCGGGGCGGCGGCGTGTTGGTGACCGGCGGCGGTGCGGCGGGCGGCCCCACCGGCGTGCGGTTGGCGGGCGGGACGGCCTGGACGTCGTCTTCCACCTTCACCAGCGTGTAGCCCTTGTTGCGCATGCAGAAGTTGGTGAGCCGGTTCTCGTAGAAGAAGCGGTCGCTCTCCAGGCGCTGGCGCCAGAGCCAGTAGTCGGGCTGGTAGCGGTAGCCCCAGTAGCCGGGGCCCATGATCGGGAAGCCGCTGTAGAAGGCATAGGAGCGGAATGCCTCCTGCTGCGCCTGCTGCCGGCAGTCGCGCCGATCGGCTTCGGTCACGGCGTCGGTCGTGCCGGGGCGCTCCCAGGTGTACTGCTCGCAGCCGCCCAGCAGCAGGGTGACGGTGGCGGCGACGGCGGCAATGGACGAACGGCGCATGACGAAGCCCCATGGTCGGGACGGCTGATGCATCAACACTGCCGGACGCTAGCACATCCTGCATGCTGGTGACATGTGAAGCCGGTGGCGCCGGGTCAAGGCGCCGGGGTATAGGCGGGGGCTGTCCCTTGGAGCGGAGCGTGACATGGCGCGTATCGCCGTCGGTGGTTTCCAGCACGAGACCAACACCTTCTCGCCGCAGCTTGCGACATGGGAGGAGTTCGAGCGCGCCGATGCCTGGCCGCCGTTTCTGCGTGGCGCGGCGATGGTGCCGGGCGTCGAGGGCTTCAACATCCCGATCGCCGGCGCGATCAAGACGCTGATGGCGCTGGGCCACGAGGTCGTGCCGCTGTGCTGGTGCGCGGCGCCGCCCAGCTCCTATGTCACGCGCGATGCCTACGAGAAGGTGGCCGGCTGGATGATCGAGGACCTGCAGGCGCTGGGGCCGTTCGATGCGGTCTATCTCGACCTGCACGGCGCCATGGTGGCCGAGCATCACCAGGACGGCGAGGGCGAGCTGATGCGCCGCGTGCGCGCCGTCGTGGGCGACGCCATCCCGCTGGCCGCCAGCCTCGACTACCACACCAACATGACGCCGGAGATGGTGCACCACGCCACGGCGATGATCGGCTATCGCACCTACCCGCATGTCGACATGGCCGACACCGGCAGCCGCGCGGCCGAGCTGCTGGACCGGCTGCTGAAGGACAAGCGGCCGCTCCACAAGGCCTATCGCCAGTTCGACTTCCTGATCCCGCTGGTCTGGCAATGCACCCTGCAGGAGCCGGCGCGCAGCATCTTCGCGCTGCTCGATGACATCGAGCGCGGCGCCGGCGGCGCCCACAACCAGGGCATCGTGAGCCTCACCCATACGCCCGGCTTCCCGCCGGCCGACATCGCGCAATGCGGTCCGGCGCTGGTGGTCTACGGCCACGACAAGGCCGCGACGGAGGCGGCGGCCGACCGGCTGGCCGATGCCGTGCGCAGCCGCGAGGCGGCCTTCGCCGGCAAGCTCTACACGCCCGACGAGGCGGCGGTCGAGGCGATCCGGCTGGCCAGGACGGCGAGCAGGCCGATCGTGCTGGCCGACGTGCAGGACAACCCCGGCGCCGGCGGCACGTCCGACACCGTGGGCCTGCTGCGGGCCCTGGTGGCGCATCGCGCGCAGGGGGCGGTGATCGGCATGATGGTCGACCCGGCGGCGGCGCAGGCGGCGGCCGAGGCCGGCGAGGGCGCCGTGCTGCGCCGCGGCATCGGCGCCGCCGTCGGCTATGCCGGCGAGACGCCGGTCGAGGCGCGCTGGCGCGTGGTCAAGGTCGGCAGCGGCGTCTTCACCGGCGCCGGCCCGTTCTACGGCGGCGCGCGCTTCCAGATCGGCCCGATGGCGCTGGTGACGGACGAGGATAGCGGCGTCTCGGCGGTGCTGGCCTGCAAGCGCATCCAGGCGGCCGACCAGGAGATGTTCCGCCATGTCGGCGTCGAGCCCAGCCGCACGCCGATCCTGGGGCTGAAGTCGACGGTGCATTTCCGCGCCGACTTCCAGCCCATCGCCGAGACCATCCTCGTGGTCCAGTCGCCCGGCGCGCATGTCACCGACCCGGTGGAGCTGCCCTACACGCATCTGCGCCAGGGCATCCGCCTGCGGCCGCTGGGGCCGGTGCGCGCCTGAGCGGTGAGGGCGCCGGCCATGCCGTCGATCAGGTCCTCGATGGCACCGCGCGCCTGGGTGCGCCTGGCTTCGGGCCGGCGCATCGACCTGCTCAATCCCTCGCCGCTCGACTTCGAGGACGAGGACATCGCCATCGGCCTGTCGCGCACGCCGCGTTGGGGCGGCCATTCGGTCTGGGAGTGGCCGCTGTCGGTGGCGCAGCATTCCATCCAGGTGCTGGAGCTGGCCAAGGCCAGGAGCCCGCAGGGGCTGGCCGTGCCGCTGCAGCGTGCGGCGCTGCTGCACGACGCGTCGGAGGGGCTGATGGCCTTCGACCCGATCTCGCCGGTGAAGCCGTTCCTGGGGCCGGGCTACCAGGCGCTGGATGCGCGCCTGCAGGCGGCGATCCATGTCCGCTATGGGCTGCCGGCGAGCCTGCCGGCGGACTGGATCGCCATGATCAAGGACGCCGACAAGGCCTCGGCCGCGGCCGAGGCGCGCCATGTCGCGGGCTGGACGGTGCAGGAGATCCGCCAGGCGCTGGGCATCACGGCGCGGCCGCCGGCCGAGGATCCGCTGGCGCGCCGCTACGGCTGCACGCCCTGGGAGCCATGGCCGGCGCGCACCGCCGCCGAGCATTTCCGCGCCGCGCTGGCGGCCCTGGGGCCGCCATGAGCCGGCTAGGGCTTGCTGCCGACCAGGGCGAACATCGCGCCCTGCGGGTCCATGCCCTGGATGATCCAGTCGCCGCCCGGGACCTGCATCGGCCCCATCAGGATCTGGCCGCCGGCATCCTTGACGCGCCCGCCGGCGGCGTCGATGTCGCCGACGTTGAAGTAGTACAGCCAGAACGGGAAGGGCATCTCGGCCGGCTTGTTGAACATGCCGCCGGTCGGCTCGCCGCCTTTGCCGAACAGCTGGTAGGTGCCCATCGGGCCGATGTCGACGGCGTCGAGCTTCTGCCAGCCGAACAGCGCGCTGTAGAAGGTGAGCGCCTTCTGCCAGTCGACGGCGAGCAGCTCATGCCAGCCGGTGCGGCCGGGCGTGCCCGGCGCCGGTGGCGCCGACGCGTCGGACGTCTTCGACTTGAAGAGCGCGATCGTCGCCGCCTGCGGATCACTGATGATCGCGAAGCGGCCGACCTCGGGGATGTCCGTGGGCGGAACGATCACGCTGCCGCCCAGCTGCCCGGCCCGGCTGGCGCTGGCATCGACGTCGTCGACCGCGACGTAGCCGATCCAGTGCGGCGGCGCGCCCATCTTGCGCGCTTCCTCGGGCAGGGTCAGCAGGCCGCCCATCGGCGTCTCGCCGGCGGTGAACATGGTGTAGGTCATGCCGGGCATCGGCATGTCCTGCGTGCCCCAGCCCACGACCTTGCCGTAGAAGGCCTTGGCGGCTTCCGTGTCGGTCGTCATCAGCTCGTACCAGACGAAACGGCCTTGCGTGTCGGTCATGGCTTGCCTCCGTTGCTGCGGTTCAGACGGCGCGCCGCTCGGCCTGCTCCAGCCAGTAGCTGGCCTGCGCCGGGTAGTCGGTCGACGCGAGCGACTCGATCATGCGGCCCGGCGCACCTTGGCGCGGGTAGGTGGCGCTGGCCTGACGCACGAGGTTGGCCGAGGCCAGGTGGAAGTAGAGGTAGTCGCCCTCGCGGCGATGGAAGATCAGCTCCTGCCGGCCGCGCAGCACGGTGAGGCTGAGCGTGTGGCGGCCGTTGGGCGTGTTCTCGGCCAGCTGCTTGACCGGGATGTCGCGCTGGCCGTTGTCCATGCCCATGATCCGCGGCGCCCGCGGATCGAGCACCGAATCGCGGCCGGAATCGCGGACCCAGCCCACCAGCCGCGCGGCCTGCGGCGACAGCTTCTCCGGCCCGCCGCGGTTCTGGCAGGCGGCCAGGCCGAGGGGCAGCGCGGTCAGCAGCAGCCGGCGAGAAATCGACAGCAGGCCGTCGCGGCCGGCTGCCGGGGCGATGCGAAGGGGGGCGCATCGCACGTCGAGAGATTGCTTCATTCATTTCCTGCGCGAATTGAGTCGTGGCGCTTCGCGGCCGATCATACCCGCAAAGCGCGCTCGCCGCGCGCTTGTTTCTGGTCCTTGCGCACAGTCTGGGCGGCCTGGCGCGGCACCAGGCCGGACAGGAACGTGCTCAGGAACGCCTCGCCGACCGCGCGCGGCGTGAGCTCGCCGTCACGGGAATACCAGTGGGCCGTCCAGTTGACCGCGCCGAACAACGCGCTCGTCACGAGCTTGGGATTGCACGGCGCGATCGATCCTTCGGCGATGCCCTGGGCGATCAGGTTGCGCACGTCATTGTCGAGCCGCCGCCGCGCCGCTGCCATCTTCGCCCGGTTCTTCGGCTGCAGCGCCTTGTGCGAGGAAAGCACCAGGCAGCGCCCGAAATCCTCCGCCACCAGCTCGGTGTAGCGAACCAGGAACAGGCTCAGCTTCTCCAGGGCCGGCTTGTCGCTGCTTCGGATCTGGTCGAGCGTGAGCCTCATGTGCTCCACGGCCTGCTTCTGGCACTCGAACAGGATCTCGTCCTTGCTCTTGATGTAATAGTAGAGCGTGGGCTTCGTGACGTTGAGGCGCCTGGCCAGATCGTCGAGCGACGCCCGGTCGAACCCGAGCTCGTTGAAAGCCCGTGCCGCCGTCTGGAGCAAGGCTTGGCGCTTGAGTTGATATTGCTCGTCACGCTTCTGAAGCGCTTCGGTCCAGGCGGCTTTCTTCACTGATATCCCTCTTCAGCACGGGCGGCTCCCGCGCGATCTGTGCCGCCAATCCTAGCATCTCCTCGTCCCTCGCTCGACTGCTTGACATTGTTACCTACTGGTCGGTAGATAGATCGACCAAGCGGTATAAAAGGCCCTGATGCCACGCGGGAGCGTGGGCACTCTTTGAAGGCACGCAGGACGATGAACTTCGACTTTTCGCCTGAGCAGAAGGCATTCGCCGAGCAGCTGCGCCGCGCGCTTCAGAAGGCGTCGCCGCTCCGGGAGGCACGGGCTTGCCTGGAGGGAAGCAGCCGCTATTCCGAACCGATCTGGCGCGAGCTCTCGGAGCTTGGAGCACTCGGAGCAGCTGTGCCCGAGGCATTCGGCGGGTCGGGGCTGTCCTCCTTCGAGCTTTGTGTCGTTGCCCATGAGATCGGTCGGGCGCTGGCGCCGGTGCCGTTCGTGTCCTCGATCGGCTTGTGCGCGCAAGCACTGATGCGGTTCGGCAGCGATGCGCAGAAGCAGAGGTGGATTCCCGGTCTGGCCGCCGGCCGGCTGATCGGCACCGCCGCCTGCGCCGAAGGCAAGGGCGAGCTCACGCCGGAGCGTCTGCAGACCGAGCTCCGGGCCGGCCAGCTTCACGGCCGCAAGCTCAGCGTCCTCGACGGGTTGAGCGCCGATCTGGCCATTGTCGTGGCGAAAGATCCGGCGAAGGAACCTGTCCTCTGTCTCGTCGATCTGCACGCGCCTGGCGTCGTGCGGCGGCCGGTCGAGAGTGTCGATCCGTCCCGACCGCTCGCGGAGCTGGTGTTCTCGGGCGTCGCGGCGGAGCCTCTTGGACGCGTCGGCGAGGGGTGGGAGGCGTTCGACGATCTGCTCAAGCGTGCCGCGGTCCTGATCGCGTTCGAGCAGCTCGGCGGTGCCGAGCGGGCGCTTGAGATGGCACGCGACTACGCCCTGCAGCGTCATTCGTTCGGCCGGGCCATCGGTGGCCACCAGGCCATCAAGCACAAGCTGGCGAACGTCTTTACCCGTAACGAAGTGGCGCGCGTCCACGCCTACTGGGCTGCCTGGGCACTGGCGACCGATGCGGGTGAGCTGACACTGGCAGCCGCAAGCGCCCGGGTCGCGGCGACCGACGCGTTTGCGTTCGCGGCGCAGGAGAACCTGCAGGTCCATGGCGGCATCGGCTACACGTGGGAGTCCGATTGCCAACTCCTTTATCGGCGCGCCCGGCTCTATGCGCTCGTGATCGGCTCGCAGTTCGCCTGGAAGGAGAAGATCGTCCGGGCGCTCGAGACCGCGAATGCTGCCTGAGGAGAGGACCATGGATTTCGAGGACAGCCAGGAAGAAGCAGCGTATCGGGCCGAGGCGCGGGGCTGGCTCGAGGCGAACGCCGCTCCGTTCGCCCGCAGGAACGCCGAGCTGAAGGCCGACCCATGCGCCCGGCTGCAGGTGGGCAAGGCCTGGCAGGCGCTCAAGGCAAGAGCGGGCTATGCATCGATCACGCTGCCACGGGAAGTGGGCGGTGGCGGCGGAACACCCCTGCACGAGGTGATCTATCGCCAGGAAGAAGGGCGCTACGGCCTGCCGACCGATTTCTTCGGCATCGGCCTGGGCATGTGCATCCCCACCATCGTCCACCGTGGAACCGAAGCACAGCGGCAGCGCTATGTGACCAACGCCATCCGGGGCGAGACGGTCTGGTGCCAGCTGTTCTCCGAGCCGGCCGCGGGATCCGACCTGGCGGGATTGAGGACGCGCGCGACCCGGGGCGGCGAAGGCTGGGTCATCGAGGGGCAGAAGGTGTGGACCACCGTTGCCCATCTCGCCGATTTCGGAATCGTGCTGACACGAACCGACCCGACCGTGCCGAAGCACAGGGGCCTGACGATGTTCATCGTCGACATGAAGACGCCCGGCGTCGACGTGCGCCCGATCAGGCAATTGTCGGGCGAAACCGAATTCAACGAGGTTTTTTTCCAGGCGGTTCGGGTTCCCGACGAGAACCGGATCGGCAATGTCGGTGACGGATGGAATGTCGCCCTGACGACCCTGATGTTCGAGCGGGCCTCGGCCGGCAAGGGGCTTGGCTTTGCCGGGTCGCCCGAGATCCTTCGCCTGGCCCGCCAGGTCGACCTCGGGAGCGGCCCGGCGATTGATGATCAGCGCGTCCGCGAGCGGATCGCCGACATGTGGATCAACGAGCAGGCGCTGAGGCTGCTCTCCGCCCGCGCGTTGACGGCGTTGTCCAAGGGCGAGGTGCCCGGACCGGAGCAGTCCATCAACAAGCTGGTCGAGGCGAGCCACGGCCAGCAGGCCGCCTATATCGCCATGGACCTTCTTGGCGAAGCAGGCGCGCTGACCCACGCGGAGCTCGGCGATGACTGGCGCAAGATCGAGCGCAGCTGGACGTGGGGCGCCGCGATGCGGATCGCCGGCGGATCGGACGAGATTCTGCGCAACATCATCGCCGAGCGCGTGCTGGGCCTGCCGGGCGACATCCGGCCGGACAAGGACATCGCCTTCAATCAGCTCAGCGGGTGAGCGGATCTTCGACAACAGGATGCATCGAGCAGGAGGATGTAGTGGGACAACTTGATGGACGCGTGGCGATCGTCACCGGGTCCGGCCGCGGGATCGGACAGCAGCTCGCGCTGCGGCTTGCGCGCGAAGGCGCGAAGATCGTGGTGAACGACCTGGACGATGCGCCGGCCCGCGAGACGATCGGCCTCATCGAGAAGCTTGGCGGAACGGCCGTGGCCTGCAACGGCGATGTTGCGGACAAGGACTTCGGCAAGCGCATCGTCAAGACGGCGGTGGACAGCTTCGGCGATTGCCACATCGTCGTGAACAATGCCGGCTACACGTGGGACAGCGTCATCCAGAAGATGGGCGACGATCAGTGGTATGCGATCGTCGACGTGCACCTGACGGCGCCGTTCCGCGTCCTGCGCGGGTTCTTCGACCATCTGAAGCCCGCCTTCGAGGCCGAGAAGGCGCAGGGCCGCCGTATCGTCCGCAAGGTGGTGAACGTCTCGTCGGTCTCGGGCGTGAACGGCAACGCCGGACAGTCCAACTACTCCGCGGCAAAGGCCGGCATCGTCGGTCTGACCAAGGCCGTTTCCAAGGAGTGGGGACGCTATGCGACCACCGTCAACTCGGTGGCGTTCGGCTATATCCAGACGCGCCTGACGATGCCGCTGAAGGACGGCGAGGATGGCTCGATCGACGTGCAGGGTCGGAAGGTCAAGGTCGGCGTGCAGGGTGGCCGCATCGCTGCGATGAACCAGATGATCCCCCTCGGCCGGGGCGGCACGCCCGAGGAAGCGGCCGGATCCATCTATCTCTTCTGCAGCCCCGACAGCGACTACGTCAGCGGCCAGTGCCTGGTCGTGAACGGCGGGCTCTGACACCACGAGACGCTCCAGGACGCGACCCCGGGGCAGCGGCACATCAACGACGCCCGCCGTCAGTACCGGCGACAGCCGGACTGACGGCGCGGCCTGGGTCAATCTGGTGCGCGAGCTCGGCGCCAAGGTCGAATAGCGGCATAGCAACTCGGGAGAAGACGTGATGCAACGGGATCCATCGCGGCGCGGCTTTCTGCGCCGGAGCCTGGCCATGAGCGCCGCTGTCGCCGGCGCGCCGGTGCTGATCAGCGGCACGGCGCAGGCGCAGGCCTGGCCCAGCAAGCCGATCCGGATCGTGGTGAGCGCCCCTGCGGGCGGCCTCACCGATGCCTTTGCGCGTGCCTACGGCGACTACATTGCCCAGAAGGTCGGCCAGCCGGTGGTGGTCGAGAACAAGGCGGGCGCCAGCGGCATCATCGCCGCCGAGATGGTGGCCAAGTCGCCGGCCGACGGCTACACGCTGCTGTTCTCGATCACGAGCTTCATGGTGCTGACCCGCGTGCTCTTCAAGAGCCTGCCCTTCGATCCCGACAAGGACTTCGTCTACATCGCCTTCATGGACGGCGGCCACTTGCCCTTCCTGGTCCACAAGTCGGTGCCTGCGACCAACATCAAGGAGTTTGTCGCCTGGGCGCGGGGCAACAAGGTCAGCGTCGGCTCGTATTCGCAGGGGTCGTACTCGCACATGCTCGTGGCCGAGCTCAACAAGGCCTTCGGGCTCAGCATGGAACCCGTGCACTACCGCGGCGAAACGCCGATGTGGCAGGATTTCTCGGCGGGTGCGCTGCACGCCGCGACCGGCAGCTACCAGGCCTGCGCCAGCATCCTTGCCTCCGGCACGGGGCGTGCCATCGCCGTGCCGCAGACCACGCGCATGAAGAAGCTGCCGGACGTGCCGACCTTCCTCGAGCAGGGCGTCACCGCCAAGCTGTTCCAGATCCGTGGCTGGGCGGGGCTGCTGGCGCCGGCCGGCGTGCCCGGCGAGATTGTCGAGCGCCTCTCGGCGCTGGCGGTCGAGGCCGGCCAGACGGAGCGGATGCGCCAGATGCTCGACACGTTCGGCATCGACGGCGCGGCCTCCGGCCACAAGGCGTTCGCGCAGCTCCTCAAGGACGAGAACCCGGTGTGGATCGACGTCCTGAAGCAACTCGCGCTGGCGCCTCAGTGAGGCGCCGGGCGACGCGAGGCACATGTCAAGCAGGGTGACATTGTCTGATATAGTGCCTGCCCCAGCCCGGCAGCGCATTCGAGGTCGCCGTTGAAGGAACCGAAAGGGGACAAGGAAGAAAGGGGAAGCGGCATCAACGTGCGGGCCGCTTCCCGGACCCTCGATCTGTTCGAGGCATTCGCGACCATACGCCGTCCCATGACCGTGTCGGAGCTGGCGCGGGTCCTGAAGGTGCCGGTGTCGAGCTGCTTCGCCATCATCCGCACGCTCGAGGGGCGCGGCTACCTCTTCAGCATGGCACCGGGCAACAGCTTCTACCCCACAAGCCGATTGAGCAACGCGGCGGAGGAGATCATCCGGGCCGACCCGGTCCTCTCGGTGGTCGGCGATGCCGTGCGGCAACTGCGGGACGAGGCCGGCGAGACCGCCATGTTCGGCAAGCTGTGCCGCAACCGGGTCATCCTGCTGGCCGTGGAGATCTCGGCGCGGCCGTCGCGCTACATGCCACAGGTAGGCGACCTGCGGCCCGTGCATGCGACGGCCATCGGCAAGGCATTGCTGGGCTCGCTGCCCGACGACGAGCTCGACAAGACGCTCTCGCGGCTGGCGCTGGAAAAGCTCACCAGGCACACCATTGCCGATGTCGGACAGCTCAAGAGGGATCTGGCCGCCAGCCGCCGGCGGGGCTGGTACGTGAATGCGGAGGAGACGGTCGCCGACATGACGTCGCTATGCGTGCCGCTGCGGCTGCGGGGTGAGCACTATGCGCTGGCGATCGCGGGCCCCAGCGTGCGCATCAAGGCGAACCTGGAGGATAACCTCGATCGCCTGGCCACGACGGCCAAGGCGATCAGCAGCAACTAATTCCGGAGCTAGCCAGCCGGCTTGCCGGAGATGCGCTCATAGGCGGCCCGCATCGCCGCGGCGAGCTCAGTTCTTCGCCAGCTCGTCGCGATACTCCTTCAGGACCGCGCTGCCCGGCCGGCCGCGCTTGTCCAGGTCAGCCGCCCATTGCTCGGCGACGGTGCGGGTCCGCTGCGCGAAGTCGGCCTTCTCGGCGTCGGACAGCCGCAGCAGCGACACGCCGCCCTGCACCAGCCGCTCGCGGTCGCGCAGATCGTCGGCCATCACCTTCTCGCAGCCTTCGCGGTTGTACTTGTCGGCGAGCGTCGTCATGGCGCCCTGCACGCCGGCGGGCAGCGACTTCCATTTACGGTCGCTGATCACGTAGCTCGAGATCCAGCCGCCGAAGTTGACTTCGGTCGTGGCCGACTTCACCAGCGGGTGCAGGTCGTAGGGAAACAGGCTGGTGTAGACGAACATCATGCCGTCCACGGTGCCGCGCGAGAGCGCCTCACGCACTTCCGGCGTCGGGATCTGGACGGGAACGGCGCCCACCCGCTGCATCACGGCGGCCTTGGCCGAGCCGGTGACGCGGATCTTCATGCCCTCCAGCTCCTTGAGCGAGGAGATCTTCCTGGCCGTGAAGATCTGGTAGGGCGGCAGGCTCTGCACCAGCAGCGGCCGGACTCGGTTGGCGTCGAAGTCGAGCTTGCGCAGCTGGCTGTCGCGGTTGACCAGGCGCGTGTAGGCCTCGGCGCCCCTGCAGCCGATCGCCTCGGCCAAGGGCAGCTCGGCCACCGGCGACATCGGCATCTTCTCGGGGACGAAGGAGGGGACGACATAGGCGATGTCCGCCACGCCGCTCTGCGTGAGCGCGAGCATGTCCTTGGCCTTGCCGAGCTGCTCGGCCGGGTAGTACTCGAAGGTCACCTTGCCGTTGGTCTGCTTGGTGACCGCTTCCATCCACGGCTTGGTGAAGTACTGCGAGACGTAGTGCCCGACCGGCAGCGAGTCGGCGATCTTGATGGTGATCTGGGCCACGGCCGCCGGCGCGATCGCGAGGATGGCCGCGAGCGCCGCGCCCGCCAGCGATGCCTGTCCGAGTTTCATATCCGCTTCTCCGGTTGGTTACTGCATGTTCGACGGCAGCCAGGTGACGAGGCCTGGCGCGACGGTGAGCAGGATCAGGACGAGAATGTGCGCGACCACGTGCGGCCAGATGCCATGGAACACGGTGCCCAGCGGCATGCCGGTGGTCTTGGACACGACGAAGACATTGAGGCCCACTGGCGGCGTCACCATGCCGAGCTCGGCCGTCACCACTACGATGACGCCGAACCAGACCGGGTCGAACCCCAGCGCCTTCACCACGGGCAGCACGACCGGCACGGTGAGGATCAGGATCGCCGCCTGATCCATGACGCAGCCGAGAACGATGTAGCCGAACAGGATGATGGCGAGGATGGTGTAGGGATCGAGCGGCAGCGCCGACACCCAGGCCACGATCGCGTGCGTGGTGCGGGTGAGCGTGAAGAAGTAGCCGAAGATGTGCGCACCGACGATGATCATCAGGATCATGCAGGTGGTCCGCATCGCCCGCGAGCAGGCCGTGACGAAGCCGGCACGACTGAACTTGGGGCTGCGCACGGCCAGCAGCAGGGCGCCCAGCGCGCCGATGGCCGACGCCTCCGTGGGCGTGGAGAGCCCGGTGTAGATGCACGTCGTGATCAGGCCGAACAGCAGGAGCATCGGCCCCATTTCCTTCAGCACGGCGAGCTTGACGCGCCAGGAGGCAGCCGCCGCAACCGGCGCGGCCTTCTTGTCCACGACCACGATCACATAGACGGTGAGGAGGATGGCCAGGGTGACGATCACGCCCGGAATGACGCCGGCGATCAGAAGCTTGCCGACGCTGATGTCGGCGATCACCCCGAACAGGACCAGCGCGACGCTGGGCGGGATCAGCATCGCCAGCGTGCCGGAGATCGCGACCACGCCGCTGGCGAGCTTGGGATCGTAGCCCTGGCGCAGCATGGCGGGCAGGCTGGTCGAGGCCAGCGTGGCCGCCGAGGCGGTGCTGGAGCCGGAGATCGCGCCGAACCCGGCGCCCGCCAGCGCCGTGGCCATGGCGAGGCCGCCGCGCACGCGCCCGACCCATAATGCCGCCGCCTCGAACAGTCCGTTGGCGATGCCGCTGAGGATGACGAACTCCGCCATCAGGATGAACATCGGCACCGCCACCAGCTCGTAGGAGCTGACGCTCGAGAGCGTGGTGGTCTGCAGGATGCCGATCACGCTGTCCCAGCCGCCGATCATGAACAGGCCGACGACCCCAGCGATCGCCAGCGAGAAGGCGACGGGCACACCGAAGAAGAGCAGGGCGGCGAGCAGCAGGCAGCAGGCGAGGACGGGGCTCATTCGCCGTGGGCCTCCTCGGCCGCGTCGCGCTGCAGAGTCGTGGCGGACTGGCCGACCTGGTACAGCGCGCGCAGGACGAACTGCACGAGGCCCAGAGTGACCACAGCGTAGATCGGCCACGTGGTCCAGACATACGGGCCGATGATCTCCTCGCCGCTGGCGGCGGCGTCCCAGGCCTTCTCGGCAAAGACCATGCCGGTGACCGCGAAGGTGGCGGCGGCAAGAAGGTTGCCGACCCGGAAGAGCCAGGATCGGATCGTGGCCGGCAGCACGCGCACGAAGAGGTCGACGGCGACATTGCCCTGGCAGCGCTGCACATAGCCCAGGGGCAGGAAGAACAGGGCTGCCATCAGGTACAGGGCAATGAACTCGTAGGCCCAGGCGAGCGGGGCGTTGAACGCGTAGCGGAAGAGCACGTCGCAGGCGATGATCGCCATGATCGCCAGGGTCGCGGCGATGCCGGCATACCTCGTGGCGTCCTCGCAGACGCGGATGATCTTGCCCATGCCACCTCCCTGGCGGCCACCGGCCCGGCCGGCAGCAATTTTCCGGGTATAGCCGGACCTTTCAGAATACTGAAAGGTCTTTCTGGCCACGGATGTACCGCATTGCGAACGCAAGCCGCATTCGCCGTGGCCGGGGATCAGCCGCCGTACATCGTCTTGGGGTCGACCAGGACGGGCGCGATCTCGGTCAGCGCATCGTCGCGCAGGGCCCGGAAGAAGCAGTTGCGCCGGCCGGTGTGGCAGGCGACGCCGGCCTGGTCGACCAGGGCCAGCAGCGTGTCGCCGTCGCAGTCGATGCGCAGGTCGACCAGGCGCTGGCCGTGCCCGGAGGTCTCGCCCTTGCGCCACAGCGCCTGACGCGAGCGCGACCAGTAGCAGACCCGGCCGGTGCGCATGGTCTCGGCGACGGCGTCGCGGTTCATCCACGCCATCATCAGGATCTCGCCGCTGTCATGCTGCTGGGCGATGCAGGGCACCAGCCCGTCGGCATCGAAGGCGATGGCCGCCATCGCCTCGGCGATCGCAGCAGAAGTGTACATTGTCCCTGCGACAGACATGGGCAGACTCCGGCTTGCTCCCGGCGTATAGTTTCCGCGAGTCAGGATGACAACGGAAAGAGGCGCGCCATGCGGCGGGACCATCGGCCCAAGGCCATCGCCACCACCGAGACCGTGTCGCGCCGGCATGCCCTGGTCTGGGCCGGTGGTGCGCTGCTCGCGGTCGCCGGCACGGCGCTGCTCGCGCGCAAGGCCGCGGCGATCACGCTGGTCGAGGCCGACGCCAGGACGCAGGCGCTCTACCACTCGGTCTGCGGTCCGGTCGCCTACCACGAGCAGCTGATCGCCGATGCGCGCGCCGCGCTGGAGGGCACGCGTCCCGGACCGCGCGCCGAGCTGGCGAGGCTGGACTGCCCGGTCTGCGGCTGCCACCTGCGGCTCGACGATCCCAAGGTCGACGCGCCACGCTGACGCGACGATGGCCCCCCACACGCAGGCCGCGGCGCCGCGGCTGCAGCCCGGTGCGCAGCACGACCATGCGCACTGCGTCGAGGACGCGCTGGCGCTGGCCGAGCGCGTCTGCCGCCAGCGCGGCGCGCGCTTCACGGAGCTGCGCCGCCGCGTCTTCGAGCTGGTATGGGCCAGCCACAAGCCGGTCGGCGCCTACGCCATCCTCGAGTCGCTGCGCACCGAGGGCCTGGGCTCGGCGCCGCCGACGGTCTACCGCGCGCTCGACTTCCTGCTCGAGCAGGGCCTGGTCCACCGCGTCGAATCGCTGAACGCCTTCATCGGCTGCGCCCATCCTGGTGAGAGTCATCGCGGCTTCTTCCTGATCTGCCATCGCTGCGGCAACGCCGAGGAGCTGCAGGACCCGGGGCTGGCCGACGCCATCGCGCGCAGCGCCGGCGAGCGCGGCTTCGCCACCCGGCACATGACGCTGGAGGTCAACGGCATCTGCGCCGTGTGCAGCGGCCGGACGTGATACAAGCCGCGATGGCGGGGACGACCGGTCGGGCCGCGCCGCTCCAGCGGCGCTCATGACGGGAAGAGCGTCGCTGGAGCGACGCGGCCCGACCATTCCTATGGTCCGGTGACGATCGGGGTGTCCTCGCGGCTGCCCCATTCGGCCCAGGAGCCGTCGTAGATCGCGGCTTCCCTGGCGCCGGTAAGGTACAGGCCCAGCGCCACGACGCAGGCGCTGACTCCCGAGCCACAGCTTGCGGTCACCTTGCGCGCCGGGTCGATGCCGGCGGCGGCGAGGCGCTGCTTCAGCGCCTCCTGCGGCAGCATGGTGCCGCTCCTGGCATCGATCAGGTCGGCATAGGGCAGGTTGAGCGCGCCCGGCATGTGGCCCAGCCGCAGGCCCGGCCGCGGCTCGGGCGCCTCGCCGCGGAAGCGCGGCGCGGCGCGCGCGTCGACCACCTGCTCGGCCTTGCCGTCCAGCAGCCGCTTTACCTGCGCTGCGTCGCGGACCAGGGTCGAGTCCAGGCGCGCCGTGAAATGCCGCTCGCGCGGCATCGTGGGCTCGTCGGTCACCGGCCGGCCCTCGCGCTGCCATTTCGGCAGGCCGCCGTCGAGCACGGCGACATCCTTGTGGCCGAAGGCGCGGAACATCCACCACACGCGGCAGGCGCCCATCATCGGGTTGCCGTCGTAGACCACGACGCGCACGCCGTCGCCCAGGCCCAGCCGGCGCACGCGCGAGGAGAACTTCTCCGGCGACGGCATCATGTGCGGCAGCGGATTGTCGCTGTCGGCGATCTCGTCGATGTCGAAGAACACCGCGCCGGGGATGTGCTGCGCGGCGTACTCGGCCTTGGCATCGCGGTTCTGCGCCGGCAGGTAGAACGAGCCGTCGACGACGCGCACGTCCGGGGCGTCGAGATGCGAAGCGAGCCACTCGGTGCTGACCAGGGCATCGGGGCGGGCGTAGGGCATGGATTGTTCCTTGGTGCTTGTTCGAGGGCCGTCAGTCGGCGAGCGCGATGATGAAGCGGCGGTTCATCTTGCCCTTGTTCTCCACCTTCACGCACTCGACCGAACCGATCTCCGACGTGCGCGCCACATGCGTGCCACCGCAGGCCTGCAGGTCGATGCCGTCGATCTCCAGCAGCCGCACCTGGCCGGCGCCGCTGGGCGGCCGCACGCTCATGGTCTTCACCAGCTCGGGCCGCGCCGCCAGCTCCTCGTCCGAGATCCAGCGCGGCGTCACCGGCCGGTCGAGCCCGATCAGGCGGTTGACCTCCTGGGTGACGTGCTCCCTGGTCGGCACCTCGGCGCCGAGATTGAAGTCGAGCCGGCTCTTGTCGGCGCTGACCTGGCCACCGGTAACGTTGCCCTTGATGACGGCCGACATCACGTGCAGCGCCGTGTGCATGCGCATGTGGCGGTAGCGGCGCTGCCAGTCGACGGTGACGGTCACTGTGTCGCCGACCGCGGGCGGCGCGGCGCCTTGTGCCGGCACATGCGCGATGTCGCCGTCGGCCTTGACCGCGTCGGCAATTGCCACACTGCGTCCGTCGACCAGGGTCAGGGTACCGCAATCGCCGGGCTGGCCGCCGCCGGTCGGATAGAACACGGTGCGGTCGAGCCGAATGCCCTTGTCGTCGACGGCCACGACCGTGGCCTCGCAGCTCTTCAGGTAGGCATCCTGTCGGAACAGTTCTTCAGCCATGCGACTCACGCCATCCATTTCGGCACAGGGAGGTTCTTCTCGCGCAGGAAGGCGGGGTTGAACAGCTTGGACTGGTAGCGCTGGCCGCCGTCGGCGAGGATGGTGACGATGACCTTGCCCGGCCCCAGCTCCTTGGCCAGCCGCACCGCGCCGGCGATGTTGATGGCCGACGAGCTGCCCAGCACCAGGCCCTCGTGCTGCACGAGGTCGAAGATGTAGGGCAGGGCCTCCTCGTCGGTGATCTGGTAGGCGAGGTCGACGGCCACGCCCTCGAGGTTGGCGGTCACGCGGCCCTGGCCGATGCCTTCGGTGATCGAGCTGCCCTCGGCCTTCAGCTCCTGGCGCGTGTACCAGCTGTAGAGCGCCGCGCCCATCGGATCGGCAAGCGCGATCTTGATCTTGGGGTTGCGCTCCTTGAGCGCCAGCGACACGCCGCCCAGGGTGCCGCCGCTGCCCACGGCGCAGGTGAAGCCGTCGACCTTGCCGTCGGTCTGGTCCCAGATCTCGGGCCCGGTGGTGGCGAAGTGGCCGTCGCGGTTGGCGACGTTGTCGAACTGGTTGGCCCAGATCGCGCCGTTGGCCTCGGTGCGGGCCAGCTCCTCGGCCAGCCGCCCGGAGTATTTCACATAGTTGTTGGGATCCTTGTACGGCACCGCCGGCACCAGCCGCAGGTCGGCGCCGCACAGAAGCAGCATGTCCTTCTTCTCCTGGCTCTGCGTCTCGGGCATCACGATGACTGTGCGATAGCCCTTGGCGTTGCCCACCAGCGCCAGCCCGATGCCGGTGTTGCCGGCGGTGCCCTCGACGATGGTGCCGCCCGGCCGCAGCAGGCCGCGGCGCTCGGCGTCCTGCACGATGGCGAGCGCAGCGCGGTCCTTGACCGAGCCGCCGGGGTTGAGGAACTCGGCCTTGCCGTAGATCTCGCAGCCCGTGGCCTCGGAGACCGCCTTGAGCCGGATCAGCGGCGTGTTGCCGATGCTGTCGAGAAAGCCCGAGCGGACGTCCATCACGATTGCCTCATAGCCATGACCGATACTGCCTCCACCCTAGGCGACCGCGGGCGGGGCCTGCAACAGATGCGCGCCGCTATCCGTTAATGCGGGCATAAGCCGCTCTCATGCAGCTCGGCCGTGGTCGGCATCGACGGGGCGGCGCCCAGGCGCTGCACCGACAGCGCCGCGGCGGCGCAGGCGCGCGCCAGGGCAGGGCGCAGCCCGCTGCCGGCGGCCAGGGACGCGGCCAGAGCACCCACGAAGCAGTCGCCGGCGCCTGTGGTGTCCACGACCGCGACCGCATGCCCGGCGACCACATGGACGCCGTCGCGGTCGACGGCCAGCGCGCCGCGGGCGCCCAGCGTCGCGATGACGGCGCGGCCGTCGCGCGCCAGGAGGCGCGCGGCCGCGGCGATGTCGTCGGCGATGCTGGCGGCGCCGACCGCCGCACCGGAGATCGCCGCCAGCTCGGTCTCGTTGACGACCAGGATGTCGGTGACCGCGAGCAGGGACGGCGGCAGGGCCTGCGCCGGCGCGGCGTTGAGGATGGTGACGGCGCCGGCGTCGCGGGCGCGGCGGAACGCCGCCTCGGTCGCCGCCGTCGGTACCTCGAGCTGGCCGATGCAGATGTCGCCCGGCGCCACCGGCAGGTCGGCGGCCTCTGCGGGCGTCAGCCGCATGTTGGCGCCGGGCGCCACGATGATGGCGTTGTCGCCGCCGGCCAGGGTCACGACGGCCGCGCCGGTCGGCGCATCGGCCGTGGCGCGCACGCCGTCGCTGCCGATACCCTCGGCGGCCAGGAAAGCCAGGAAGCGGCGGCCGAAATCATCCTCGCCGACGCGGCCCACCATTTGGGTCGACACGCCCAGCCGGGCGGCGGCGACGGCCTGGTTGAGGCCCTTGCCGCCGGGCAGGACCTGCAGGTCCTCGCCCATCACCGTCTCGCCCGTCTCCGGCCGGCGCGGCGTGCGCACGATGAGATCCATGTTGAGGCTGCCGACGACGATGATCTTGGGTGCGGGGACCTTGGGCGCGGACATGGTGGTCACGTCCAGCTGCTGCGCACGAAATCCCGGTTCAGCAGCAGCCACTGCAGGATCACGATGCCGGTGGCGCTGCCGACCTCGCCGCTGGCCAGCAGCGCCTTCGCCTCGTCCAGGGTGAAGCTGCGCACCAGGATGTCCTCGCCCTCGTCGGGCAGCCCATGGACGCCGCCGGCGCCGCGCGCGTCGACCCGGCCGCAGAAGCCGGCGGTGGTCTCCGACGCGCCGCCGGGGCTGTTGAGCCAGGTATGGACGGGCAGCAGCGCGCCCAGCTCGAGGCCGGCCTCCTCCTGCGCTTCGCGGCGCACCACGTCCTCGGCCGTCTCGCCTTCCTCGATGATGCCGGCCACGGTCTCCCACAGCCAGGGGTGCCGGCCGGCGGCATACGCGCCGGCGCGGAACTGGCGCACCAGCACCACGCGGTCCAGCACCGGGTCGTAGGGCAGCACGGCCGCGGCGTGGCCGCGCTCGAACACCTCGCGCTTGATCTCGCCGCTGACGCCGCCCTGGAACAGGGAATGGCGGAAGCGGTACTCGCCGATCCGGAAATAGCCCTGGAACGCCACCCGGCGCGTCACGGAGACAACCTTTTCGTCAGGCGGGGCATCGGCCATGGCAGCTTCTCTCCGAGGGCAGATGAACGGAATGGGGGCCCTGGCTATCGGCCGCGAGGAACGCGGTCAACATGCGCGGTGCCGCCGGTGTCCCGATTATTCGGCGCGGAAATCGGGGACACCATCGCAATTCCGCCTGCGCCAATTGCGCGGAAGGGTTTTCTCAATCCGAACAAGGGGTTCTGGTGCGCAGATAGAGGCTGCGCGAAGCGCGCTCAGATGCGCGGAAGGGTGTGGTCATGTGGTGGATCCTGTGATGGGGGCAGTAGGGCCGTCAGGGACGGCACGGCATCGCTTTTATATATTATTCTCCATAAGAAAACAAGAAAATTGCAACCCGACGATCACCAGGATGGCTCTGGGTCGAGGTCCGGTGCGACCGGGCGCTTCGGCGACGACGATGACGCGCCGGCACGGATATTGAGGCTTGACAGCGTATGCCTCGTCAGTAATTTTTATGAAATGATTTCTATTGTATTGCGATAGTTCTGCGGGGAGATGGCTGTCATGGCGAGCAAGGCAAGGCGGTTCGGGGCGCTTCTTTTCGGGGCGGCATTGGCATGGGGGCCGACGATGGCCCTGCCGACGACGGCGCTGGCGCAGGCGGCGCCGAAGAAGATCACGATCGGCAGCTCCTTCAGCCAGACGCCCTGGGGCTTCTACGACGCCAACCAGAACCCGACCGGAATCGACGTGTCGCTCTGCGGCGGGCTGGCGAAGGAGATGGGCGCCACGGCCGAGTTCGTGAACCTCGACTTCAAGGGCCTCATCCCGGCGTTGCAGGCCGATCGTTTCGATATGATCTGCGCCGCCGTCTACATCACGCCGGAGCGCGCCCAGGTCGTCACGCTGATCCCCTACATCACCACCAGCCAGGCGATCCTTGCCAAGGCCGGCACGCCGATCAAGGCGCTCGGCGACCTGTGCGGCCGCAAGGTCAGCGTGCTGCAAGGGTCGGCGCAGCTCAAGGTCGTGGCGGCGCAGAGCGAGCAGTGCGCCAAGGACGGCAAGGCGGAGATCCAGATCCAGGCCTTCGACACCCAGCCCATCGCGGTCCGGGCGCTCGAGAACGGCAATGTCGAAGCCTTCGTCGCCTCCGACCAGCTCGTCTCGTTCTATCTGTCGAAGAACCCGGCCCTGACGAAGGCCGCCTGGGGCATCAATCCGGTCACGCTCGGCATTGCGGTCAAGAAGGACAACAAGGTGCTGGCGGACGCCATCCGTGCCGGCCTGAAGCAGATGAAGGAAAAGGGCCGATACGCCGCGGCGCTGAAGGAGTGGGGCATCGAAAACGCCGGCGTGGCGAGCTTCGACTGAGGCGCGCCGCACCGGCCCGCCCGGGCCATGGCCCGTCCTTCCCGGCATTCAAAGTCCCGAGCAAACGAGTGAGTGTATGCAAACCGATCTTTCCGGAATCCTGAGCGCCGTCTTCACGCCCATGAATGGCGACGGCACGGCGATCGACACGGCCGCCTATGCCCGGCTCCTGAAATCGCAGGTTGCGCTGGGCGTGCACGGCGTCGTCGTCGCCGGCTCGACCGGCGAGCACTCGACCCTGACCACCGCCGAACGCAAGAGCCTGTGCGAGGCGGCCGTCGCGACCGTGAAGGGCAAGACCACGATCATCGTGCAGGTCGGCGCCACGAGCACGCGCGACTCGCTCGATCTTGCCCGCCATGCGATGGCGACCGGCGCCGATCGGCTGATGGCGGTCGCGCCGTACTATGACCGGCTGCGCTGGCCGGACCTGCAGCACTATCTCTCGCAGGTCGCGGCCATCGCGGACGGCCCGATCGTCTACTACCACACGCCCCGTGTCACCGGCCTTGACCTGACCGAGGAGCAGCTCGTCAGCCTGACGCAGTCGGGCTTCATCTCGCACATCAAGGACAGCGCCGCCGACTTCACGCGCAGCGTCCGCCTGATGCTCAACCCCGGGGCGCCGAAGGTCATCGCCGGCACCGATCCGGGCATGATGGCCTTGCTTGCCAGCGGTGCGGTCGGCTCGATACTCGGCGCCTCCACGTTCATCCCCGAGATCTGCGTCGAGCTCTACCAGGCGGTTTGCGAGAAGCGCGACCTCGCCGCGGCGCAGGCGGTCTGGAAGCGGCTCTGGCCGATCCTCAACGCCCTGCTGCTGAACGGCTACGTCGCCATGACCAAGGCCGGCGCCGAGCTTCGCGGCATGCCCGTTGGCGCCCCCCGGGAGCCGTTGCTGCCTGCCGACGACGAAGCGCGCGCAACCCTCAAGCGCCTGCTTGCCGAGGCCGGCATCGGACGCCTCCCGGCGGTCGACTGAGGCTGAGCGCCAGTCTTGGAGCGCGTTCCGTTCGAACTGAATCGCGTTGCTGGTCCTTCCGCTGAGGGCAGGGCGATCGCGTAGGGACGCCTCGCTGCCGTCTCCTCTCCCCGCGAGCGGGGAGGGGAAGGGGCCCATGCCGAAGGCATGGGAAGGTGAGGGGTAGGAACGATCAAGCCATACGGCAGGAACAGGGACTGTTCGCGCGTACCCCTCACCCTCCCATCGCTTCGCGATGGGCCCCTCCCTCTCCCCGCTCCCGCGGGGCGAGGGGATTAGGGGGAAGGGTTAATTTGCGTCGGATCGGAATGTGCCTGGAAACTCAAGGGGCCGCGGATGGCGATCTGGGATTGGTCCGTCTTTTTTCATGACCTTGTTCATCCCGCGATACTGCGTGGCCTGTGGACGACCGTCTGGCTGACATTCGTCACGCTCGCGCTGGCCATCGTGGTCGGGACGGCGGTCGCGCTGATCAGCCGGTCGCGCTTCGCGCCGGCGCAGTGGTTCTACCAAGGCTATGTCGCCTTCTTTCGCGCCACCCCGCTGCTCGTCCAGCTCGTGTTCCTCTACAGCGCCTTGCCGCAGATGGGCATCCGCCTCTCTGTCGTCGAGGCGGCCATCATCGGCCTGACGCTGTCCGAAAGCCCCTACGTTGCCGAGATCGTGCGTTCGGCGATCTCGGCCGTGCCGGTCGCCCAGTGGGAGGCGGCAAGGGCGATCGGCATCCGTCCCCTGACGGCCATGCGGGCGATCATCTTCCCGCAAGCCTTGCGCATCGCCGTGCCGCCGATGGGCAACGAGTTCGTGCGCCAGCTCAAGAACACATCGCTCGTCTCGGTGATCTCGATGACCGAGCTGTTCCGCGCCACCGACAACCTCATCCAGGGCAGCTTCCGCGTGCTGGAGGCCCTGACCGTCGCCACCATCTACTACCTGCTGCTAACGGCGGCATGGACGCTGCTGCAGCAGCTCGTCGAGCGGCGCAACGGCCATTGGTTCGCCGATACGAGCGCGCCGAAGGCCAAGGTGGCCGCCGCCAAGGTCGAGGCGTGAGGCCGCGATGACCACTTCCCCAAAGCCCCAGGACGCCTTCGTGCGGCTCGACAACATCGTGAAGTCCTATGGCGCGTACGTCGCGCTGAAGGGCGTCTCGCTCGAGATCGCCAAGGGCCAGTCGGTCGCCCTGATCGGGCCGAGCGGCTCGGGCAAGAGCACGGTGCTGCGCTGCATCAACACGCTCGAGGTCATCGATTCGGGCGCCATCTTCGTCGGCGACCTGCGCATGGGCATGCAGGCGACGCCGCGTGGCCTGAGGCAAGCCACCGCGGTCGAGGCCGCGCGCCAGCGCGAGAGCGTCGGCATGGTGTTCCAGAGCTTCAACCTGTTCCCGCACATGACCGCCCTGGAGAATGTCGCGTCCGGTCCGAGGCTCGTGAAGAACGTGAGCAAGCCGCAGGCGCAAAGCCAGGCGATGGAGCTGCTGGACAGGGTCAAGCTCGGCGACAAGGCGAACGCCTATCCGCGGCAGCTTTCGGGCGGCCAGCAGCAGCGCGTGGCGATCGCGCGCGCGCTCGCGATGCAGCCGAGCGTCATGCTGTTCGACGAGCCGACATCGGCCCTCGATCCCGAGACCGTGCAGGAGGTGCTCAATGTCATCCGCGAGGTCCGGGACTCGCACATGACGATGCTGATCGCGACCCACGAGATGGAGTTCGCCCGCCATGCGTCCGACATGACGATCTTCATGGAGGCCGGGCAGATCGTCGAGAGCGGCCCGTCAGCGGAGGTTCTCGGTTCCCCGAAAACGGAGCGCTGCCGCCGTTTCCTGGCCGGCCTCACGGGCGTCGCGGCCCAGCCGCAGGCGAGGCCGGCATGACGCGTTGCCTGGGGTTCATCGGCGTCGGCACCATCGCATCCGCCTTTGTCGCCGGCCTGCGGCATGCCGGCGTCGCCGACGCCATCGTGCTGTCGCCGCGCTCGGAAGCGACGTCGCGCGATCTGGCCGGGCGCTTTTCCGGCGTCACGCGCGCAGCATCCAATGCCGAGGTGGCCGAAGCCAGCGACATCGTCTTCCTGGCGATGCGCCCGGCTCAGGTCGAGGAGGCCCTCGAGGGCGTGACCTTCCGCGCCGGCCAGACCGTCGCGAGCTTCGTGACCGGCCTGTCCGTCCCGGACCTGGCCGCGATCGCCCCTTTGTCGACCGTGGCTCGCGTGCTGCCGTTGCCGATGATCAGCAAGGGCAGGGGACCCGTGATCTGCTTCCCGGCCGTCGCGGCGTTGACCGGGCTGCTGTCGGGCATGGGGGACATCCTCGTGCCGGAGGACGAGACGCAGCTGCGGGCGATGGGCGGCGTCAGCGGGTTCATGTCGAGCTTCTTCGAGCTGCAGCAATCCCTGGCAGACTGGCTGGTGGCACAGGGGCTGAGCGGGCGCAACGCGAACCTGTACGTTCGCTCGATGATGGCCGGGCTGGCCGAGACCGGACGCGGCACGGCCTTCGAGGACCTCGCGGGCCTGCCGGCCGAGCACGAGACGAAGGGCGGACTCAACGAGCGGGTCCGGCATCATCTCAGGGAACAGGGCTGGTTCGGGCAGCCCGGTCTTGCCTTCGCCGGCGTGCAGGGCCTCGACCGCAGGAAACTGAAGTAAGGTTCGGTCCGGCGATCGCCGCGGCCGCTTGCAACACCAGGGACTTCCAGATGACCTCCAACATCTTCACCGGCACGATTCCCGCTCTCATGACTCCCTGCAGGGCGGATCGTTCACCGGATTTCAAGGCCCTCGTCGCCAAGGGCCGTGAGCTGATCCAGGCAGGCATGTCGGCGGTCGTCTACTGCGGGTCGATGGGCGATTGGCCGCTGCTGACCGACGAGCAGCGGATGGAAGGCGTCGAGCGGCTGGTCGAGGCGGGCATCCCCGTCATCGCCGGAACCGGCGCGCAGAATTCGCAGCGTGCCGCGGCGCTGGCCGGCCATGCCAAGAGGGTCGGCGCCAAGGGCCTCATGATCATTCCGCGCGTGCTGTCGCGCGGCTCGTCCATCGCCGCCCAGCAGGCGCATTTCTCGGCCATCCTCGACGCCGCGGTCGATCTGCCGTCCGTGATCTACAACAGCCCGCACTATGGCTTCGAGACCCGGGCGGACCTCTTCTTCCAGCTGCGCGCCCGGTACCGCCACCTGATCGGGTTCAAGGAATTCGGCGGCGCGAAATCGCTCAGCTATGCCGCCGAGCACATCACCGGCCAATCGCCCGACATCACGCTCATGGTCGGCGTCGACACGCAGGTCTTCCACGGCTTCGTCAACTGCGGGGCCCGCGGTGCGATCACCGGCATCGGCAACGTGCTGCCGAAAGAAGTCCTGCACCTTGTCGCCCTTTGTGAAAGCGCTGCGAAGGGCGACGCCGAGGCGCGGCGGCGGGCGCTCGCGCTCGATGGCGCGCTCGCGATCCTGTCGGGCTTCGATGAAGGCGTCGATCTCGTACTCTACTACAAGCACCTCATGACGCTCGAGGGCAACCCCGAATACGCCCTGCATTTCAATGCGTCCGATGCCCTGAGCGCCAGCCAGAAGCACTATGCCGAGACCCAGCTGAGCATCTTCAAGGCATGGTACGCCGGGTGGCGCCAGGCGGAGCAGTGAGCATGCGCGTCATCGATTCCCATACCGAAGGCGAGCCGACACGGATCATCGTCGATGGTGGCCCGGACCTGGGCTCGGGACCGCTGGACCAGCGGCGACAGCGCTTTGCCGAGGCATTCGACCATATCCGCTCCTTCACCGTCAACGAGCCACGCGGCTATGACGCGCTGGTCGGCGCGCTGCTGTGCGAGCCATGCGATCCGAGCTGCGCCGCGGGCCTGATCTTCTTCAACAACGTCGGCTTTCTCGGCATGTGCGGCCATGCCACGATCGGCGCTGCCGTGACGCTGGCGCATCTCGGCCGCATCGCGCCCGGCACGCATCGGTTCGAGACGCCGGTCGGAGCCGTGTCGGTCGACCTCATCGACAAGAACTACGTGTCGATCGAGAACGTCAGAAGCTATCGGCACCTGAAGGATGTCCCGGTCGACGTCGAGGGCCTCGGCGTCGTCACCGGCGACGTCGGTTGGGGCGGGAACTGGTTCTTCCTGACCGATGCCGCGCCATGTCCGCTTGTCAGCGGCAACATTCCTGAGCTGACCCGGGCGGCCCAATCCATCCAAACAGCATTGCGGACATCCGGCGTCACGGGCGCCGGCGGCGCCGACATCGACCATATCGAGATATTCGGGCCGCCCCAGGGGCCTGAAGCGAACAGCCGCAGTTTCGTGCTCTGTCCCGGCGGCGCCTACGACCGATCGCCGTGCGGGACCGGCACCAGCGCGAAGCTCGCCTGCATGGCGGCCGACGGCACGCTGCGTGCGGGCGACCGCTGGGTGCAGGAGAGCATCATCGGCAGCCGCTTCGACGCCAGCTACCGGCTGGATCGCGAAGGACACATCATTCCCCGCATCGGCGGACGGGCGTTCATATGCGGCGAGGCCACGCTGCACGAGGACCCAGCCGATCCGTTCCGGCACGGGATTGCCACGGCATAGGCGCACCGGCGGGGCATTCGCGTATGGCTTCCTGTCATCCTGAGCGCAGCGAAGGATCTATTGAGCCGCCGACACGCACGGACCAAGGAAATGGCGCAGGTGCGCCACCGGATGGTCCGTGCCAGACGACGGTTCAATAGATCCTTCGCTGCGCTCAGGACGACAGGGAGCGTGCCATGATGTCTTTTGCTATCGGCTTGACAGCGGGCGTTACAGCCGCTGCGACAGCGACGAGGCTGCCGCCATCACAAGGGGGGCATATGCGTTCTCGGCTGCCTGGAGCGACATCGTGAGCGTCGAGGTCGAGATGCCGAGCCCGGCCACCGGGGCGCCGTCCGCACCCAGGATCGCCGATGCGACCGAGATGTCGCCGACCGACGTTTCCTGGTACGCCACGGCATATCCCTTCTTGCGGATGTCGGCGAGGCGCTTGCGGATAACCTCGAGGCGGGTCTCCGTGAAATTGGTCAGCCTGGTGAAATTGGAGCTCGCCAGGATCTGCTCGGCATCCTCCGGCGGCATCCTGGCGAGGATGGCCATGCCGGAGGCCGTCGCGAACATCGGCAGGCGCGCGCCGATCATGATCTCGGCGTTGACCAGGTTGCGGCTATGAAATCGGCTGATATAGACGATGTCCACGCCATCCGGGACCATCAGGTTGATGGTCGCCTCGGTGGTCTTGCTGAGATGCAGCATCGTCGGCGTGGCGCGCTCGATGAGCTCGTTGCCGACCAGGTAGCGGTGCCCGAGGTTGAGCAGCTGCGGCGCGACTTCGTAGAGGCGGGTTCCAGCCGCTTTTCTCAGCAGGCCGAGCTTCTCGAGCGTATAGACGAAGCGCTGGGCCGTGCTCATGTCCGTCCCGACTCTTTCCGCCAGCTGCGAGAGCGACAGGTGGCGGTGGCCGGCGTCGAATGCCGCGATGAATGTCATCGCCTTCTCCACGGACCGTACGAAAAGCGGCGAGTCTCGCCCTTCGTCCCGAGATCCGCGCTTGGGCCGCCGGGCCGTGGGCTTCGTCATCTATTCCGTCCTCGTCCTGTGCACGCCACGCGGGGCGTCCGCTGACGGCGCACAATAACTAATATGATATAGAAATAGTAGAGCCGCAGGCATGTCGCTCGCGCGCCAGCAGCATGCCCGGCTTCCGAGGTCAGCAGCATGCGAACAGTGATCATAGGGGCCGGCATCGTCGGCGTCAGCACGGCCCATGCCCTCCTCGACGAGGGCCATGACGTGAGCCTCGTCGATAGCGCGCGGCGCGCGGGACGGGCGAGCCTGGCCAACGCAGGCTGGATTGCCGATGCCGACATCATGCCGCTGGCCTCGCCGAAGGTCTGGCGCCATGTGCCGCGCTGGCTGCTCGATCCGCTTGGCCCTCTTGCCGTTCGTCCGGGCTACCTGCCCAGGATCGCCCCATGGCTGGTGCGGTTCATCCTCGCGTCCTTTCCTTCCCGGATCGAGGCGAGCATCGAGGGGATCCGCGCGCTCAACGCGCGGGCGCTGCCCGCCTGGCGGCGGCGTCTGGGCAAGCTCGATCTGCACAGCCAGCTGGTCGAGAAGGGCGCCCTTTCCGTGTGGCGCCGGCGCGGCGCGTTCGAGCAGGCCAGGCGGATCATCGCGCGCCAGCAGGGCTACGGCATCGCGGCGCAGGAGATTGCGGCTGGCGACCTTGCCGGCCTCGAGCCGGCGCTGCGCAATGTCCAGGCGGCCGTGGTCTATCCTGACCTGTGCCATGTCAGCGACCCGGCCGGCCTGTGCGAGGCGCTGCTGCATCGTGCGTTGGCGCGCGGCGCGCGGCATGTCCAACATGATGCGACCGCAATAGAGCGCGAGGCGAACCGGCTGCGGCTGCGCCTGGGCGATGGCGCTGACGCCATCGACGCCGACCGCATCGTCGTCGCTGCCGGCGCCTGGTCAGGCGCGCTCACGTCGCAGATGGGCGATCGCATACCGCTCGACACCGAGCGCGGCTACAATGCCACGTTCGCGCCGGGGACCCTCGGGCTGGCGCGGCCCGTCATGTTCGAGGGCGAGGGCTTCGTCACCACGCCGCTCGGCATCGGCGATCGGGTCGGCGGCATGGTGGAGTTCGCGGGCCTTCGCCAGGCGCCAGATCATCGGCGCACCGATGCCATCGTGCAGCGGCTCAGGGAATTCCTGCCGCATCTCGACCCCCGGACGCCGGGGCGGCGCTGGATGGGATTCCGGCCATCCATGCCCGATTCGCTGCCGGTGATCGGGCGGGCGGCACGGGACGGGCGCGTGCTCTACAATTTCGGCCATGGGCATCATGGCCTGACCCAGGCTGCCGCCAGCGCGGAGATCGTCGCGGACTTGATCGCTGGCCGCGCGCCGTCCATCGAGGTACGCCCGTTTGCGCCTGGACGGTTCCGCGCCGGCTTCTCGCGATGAGGGTGGGGGCGGCCGGGCGTTGCCGTGGTCGGCTCACGGCAAATTGTGCCGCCATCACCCGATCGGGTGACGCCCGGATCCGTCCCGTGTGAGACCATGTTGCCGGGTCAAAGGCAGGGCATTCGCATATGGGTTTTTGACTACCTTCCCCCGCTTGCGGGGGAAGGTGCCCGAAAGGCGGATGGGGGGTGGTGCAACAGCGCGGATGCTCGATGGGATGCGCCATTTTCGTTGAAGCGCCCCCCATCCGGCGCTTCGCGCCACCTTCCCCCGCAAGCGGGGGAAGGTAGTCGAAACCGACACCTCAGCTCATATGCGAATGCCCTGGGGTCAAAGGGGAGGTCCGGTCATGAGCGAGGACAATGTTCGCATCGTGCCTGTGCAAGTGGGCGGCGCGACACTGAGGGTGGAAGCACGCGATCTCGGCGGGCCGGAGAAGGTCGGCATCCTGGATTCCCTGGCGTTCACCGAGGTGACGGCGGCGCTCGAAGCGGTCGGGGCGGCGCTGGCACGCAGCATCGCGACGATCCGGCCGCAGCGCGCGACCGTGGAGCTGGGCGTGGAGGTCGGCCTCGAGGCCGGCCAACTGGTCGCGCTGCTGACCAAGGCCTCGGGCAAGGGCAACCTCAAGGTCACCCTGGAATGGAAAGCCGACACACCCGCGCGTCCGGCGTGAGGGCAGGGCGGTCGCGCATGGACGCACCAGGGCAGTCTCCTCTCTCCGCGAGCGGCAGCGCGATCGCATATGACAGAACGGGCCATATGCGATCGCACTGTCGCAAGCGGGGCAAGGGGGGTGAACGGCAGGATATGTGATGGACAATCCGCTGATCGACCTGCTGCGGCGCTGCACCGTGCAGCTTCCCGGGCGTGGCACCGGCTTCTTCGTGGCGCCCCATCTGATCCTGACATGCGCGCATGTCCTGAAAGGGCTCAAGGTCAAGGAGACGATCAAGGTCAACCGCAAGTCGACGTCCATATCAGCGACCATCGAGGCGTTGACCTCGGACGATTGGCCGGACCTCGGCCTCCTGCGCGTCGACGGCGCTCCGGGCGAGGCCTGGGTCCTGCTTGACGCGGACCTGGCGCAGCACGATCCCGTCCATGCCTTCGGCTTCCCCAAGCATGGCGGCCGGGAGCAGCGGACCGACGGCATCGCCGGGCGGTTCGAGGATTTCACATGGCAGCGTCTGGCGGCCGAGGCGCCCGCCGAGCGATGGCCGGACCGGCCGCTGATCAAGTTCAAGGACGCGCTGGTCGTCGGCGGCTACAGCGGCTCGGCGCTGCTGAACCTGCGATCGGGCCGCGCGGTCGGCGTGGTCAGCGAGACCATCAACGGCGCGGCCGCCGTCGGGGGCTGGGCCGTGCCCGCGGCGATCGTGCTGGAATGCCTCGAGGATGTCGCGGACGCCCAGCGCGGCCATCGTGATGCTGCGCTCGCGCAGTGGGACAAGGCGCTGCAGGACGCCGACGCCGGGACCGCGCAGCAGTCGGCGCGGCTCAGAGGCCTGGCGCTGCAGCCGCCGCTCGATTCGCCGCGCCGCAGGAGCCAAGCCCAGGAGCCGCTTCCGGCCGCGCTGCGGTTCCTGTACGAGTCGCAGCTCAGCTCCTTCCATGGCCGCACGGCCGAAATCGCGGCCCTGCGCAACGTGCTGACCGCGCCGGCACGTTTTGCGTGGCAGTCCATCGCAGGACCGAACGGATCGGGCAAGAGCCGGCTGGTCCAGGAGGTGCTGCTGCAAGCTGCGCCGGCATGGACCGGCGGCTTCCTGCCATTGGCGGCCAAGCCATGGGAGCACTGGGAGGCGTGGCAGCCCCTTCGACCGACGGTGATCGTCATCGATGACGCGGCGGCAAGGGCCGTGGAGGCCCGCGACATCGTCGAGACGCTGGCACGCCGTGCCAGGAGCAATGGCCTGGGCTGGCCGGTAAGGCTGGTCCTGGTCGATCGCCAGACGGATTTCATGGAGGCCGGGGTCGGCGACCTTCAGAAATCTCGGCTCGCGGAGTCGCGCCATGGCGAGAAGCTGGATCTTCGGCCGCTGGACGATCAGGCCCTGGCCGAGACGATGCGCGACCTCGGCCCCGTCGACGACGAGCGGATGGCAGGGCTTCTGAAGGCGTTGAAGCGCGTCGATGATCAGCGCCGCCCGCTGTTTGCTCTTCTGCTGGCGGATGCGGCGGCCAGTGGGCTTGATCCGTCGGGCACGAGCCGGATCGACCTGCTGCGCGAGCACGTCCTGCAGCGCGAGTGGACGACGCGTTGGGATCCGATCGGCGTCGACGATGACGACACGGCTGTCCTTGCATTTGCGACCGTCTGTCCGCCGCTATACCTGAAGGACGTGGCCAAGGCGGCCGAGGCGGGCGCGCCGCTTCCCCGCAAGCTCGATGCACCGCGCCGGGCGCGTGTTGCCGCGATGCTGGGAAGCGGGGCACTGTCGCAATGGGTGCCGTCGCTGCGGCCCGATCTTCTGGGCACGCTGTTCGTGCTCGATACGCAGCAACGCATGGCTAATGTGAGCGAGGCAGACGCAAGCGGGTTCGTGTCGGCGGCCTGGAAGACGAAGCCGTTCGCCACGCGACAGCTGGTGCTGCGTGCGCTTGAGGAGATGCCGTCGCATCCGGCCATCGAGCGGTTCCTGCTTCCGCCTCCCGACAACACCGAAGCGGTCAACGACTGGGCGGATGCCGCATCGACCGCGTGCACAGTCCTGCAGACATTGTTTGTCGAGCTGATGGGCGCGATGTCCGATGTCTATTGCCGCACGCAGCGAGGGCGGGTCCTATGCGCGATCCTGGATGTTGTCGGTTTCAACACCCACGGCCTCCTGGCGGAGGACGACAGGCCACTGGCGGACAGCTTGTTCCACAGCGTGCTCGCACTGCCGCTTCCCCATGAAATCGTCCGCGACGTTTCCGACTTCAAGAGCGCTGACTTCTCTGCTTGGGACGTTCGCCTCTCGGAGATCGCGGACGGCCTCTACGCGGCACATATGCGAGCCGAGGATGAAGCGGCGGCTGAGCGCCTGGTCGAGGCTCTGACAGAGAAGGCGGCTCTGCTGCCCGACGACGCGATGAGCAAGCGCGTGCTGATGGCCGTACCCGACACGCATAGCCGCGAGAAGATCGCGCGGGCGTCGATGAAGGCGATACAGGACGCGGCGCGGTCGGCGGCAAAACTGGCTGTGGCGTTGCTTGCGGTGTCATTGACACGAGCCGCCAAGTCGCTCCTGGATGACACCGAGACCCTTTCGCAAGAGGAAAGGCAGGCAGGCCTGACGCTCGGCAGCCAGGTGCTGCAGTGCATCCAGAAAATAGACCCAGGCGGCGATACCGAGGCCACCACGCTCTTCGCCAACGCCTGTGTCTGGGTCGCCATCGCGCTCACCCAAATCGGGGAGAGCACCAAGGCACGGGAGATCGCAGCGGCGCTGCTCGGCACCGGTGGAGACGGCGCCTCGCAGGCGGACCGGCGCAGCTTCAAGGATCTGCTTTCGCCGGAAGACTGCGAGGGGCTTGCTGTGCTTGCCGAAATCGAACCCTGAATTTACGAGCTTGCTTTCGGCTCCGGGCTGCCTTGCCCCAGACGCGGCTCTGTCCCAGTCAGCAGCCGGTGAATGTTGGCGCGATGGCGCACGATCACGTAGAGGCCGCCGGCAATCACCAGCAGCCGATACGGCAACGGTTGCTGCAGGCCGAAGACGAGGGCGATCGCGGTCAGCGCCGCCAGCATCGAGCCAAGGGAAACAATCCGGAAGACAGCCAGCACGACGCCAAAGACCGCCGCCGCCCCCAAGCCGACCGGCCAGGACATCGCCAGCAGCACGCCGAGCCCCGTCGCGGCGGATTTGCCGCCCGTGAAATTCAGCCAGACCGAGCAGCTATGCCCCAGCAATGCGGCCAGTCCTGCCAGGCAAGCAGCCCAGTCCACCCAGGCTTGCAGGTCAATCGCTGCCGGCGGCGTGACGGACGGCAATGCATAGAGCCAGCGGGCAAGGACGATGGCCGCCACGCCTTTCAGCACGTCCACCAGAAGCACCATCAGCGCCGGCCATTTGCCCAGGGTTCGCAGCACGTTCGTTGCCCCGGTGGATCTGGAGCCATGCTCCCGGATATCGATGCCCCTGAACAGGCTGCCCGCCAGATAGCCCGTGGGCGTGGCGCCCAGGAGATAGGCGATCGCCAATCCAGCCGCGCTCACGATCCAGAAGACCATGGGGTTCACCTTGGCGCCCTAATACCGGCTATCGGTAGAAGGTGGGTCGTGATTGTCATCCCGAGCGCAGCGAGGGATCTCCCGCGAATGGCGCTCTGTGCGCCTTGCCGCAGGAGATCCCTCGCTGCGCTCGGGATGACAGGAGGGCCATATACGATCGCCCTGCAGCAAATTGGCCAAAGCCCGGCGCGTCGTTCAGGGAGACAGCGCCGGCGCCATCTCGCGCGCCGTGCCGTGGGCTTGCGGCAGCAGGCCGAGCTCGCAGGCCTTGATCTGCAGCGCCAGGTATTTCGAGTAGATCCGGCATTGCGCCAGGCTGCCGGCGATGAACCACAGGCCCGGCTGCGGCGTGCGGGCGAACATGTTGCGCAGCTCCTGTCCGGCGCCGAAGCCCCAGATGGGGCCGACGCGCGCCGCGACGTCGGCGCCGAACAGCTGGCGCACGAGGTGTTCCTGACTCTTGTAGCCGGTGGCCAGCACGATCAGGTCGGCGGGCAGCGTCTCGCCCGAGCGCAGCACGGCGCCCGACGCGGCGAAGCGGTCGATATCGGCGTATTGCACCAGCCGGATCCGGCCCTCGACCAGCAGATCGGAGCAGCCGACGTTGAAATAGTAGCCGCCGCCGCGCGTCAGATACTTGAACTGCCAGCCGGTGCCGTCCTCGCCGAAATCGAGGCGAAAGCCGATGCGCTCCAGGCCGTCGAGCAGCGCCTTGTCCATCTGCCGGGCGCGCTCGGTGAAGGCGACATGGCTCTTGCGGCTCAGCGCCAGCGGCGTAGCGACCGTGATCAGGTCGCAGTCCTCCAGGGAGGGGCCCTCGTCATAGAGGGCGTAGGGAAGCTGCGCGCTGGGCTCGACGTTGACGATCATGGTCGGGCTGCGCTGCACCAGCGTCACCGCCGCGCCGCTGGCGTGAAGGTCCTGCGCGATGTCATGGCCGCTGTTGCCCGTGCCGATGACGATGGCGCGCCTGCCTTTCCAGGCCTCGCCGTCGTCGTAGCGGCTGGAATGCAGGACCGTGCCGGCGAAGTCGGGCAGGGTGGGCAGGTCGGGGATGTTGGGAATGCCGCTCACGCCCGTGGCCATCACGACATGGCGCGGATGCATCTGCCGGCGCGTGCCGTCGGCACACCGCAGCGACACGGTCCAGCGCTGCCGGCTGTCGTCGTACCGGCCGCCCTCGAACGTGGTTGCCGTCCAGTAGTTCAGCTCCAGGCTCTCGACATAGGCCTCGAACCAGCCAGCAAGCTTGTCCTTGGGAATGTAGGTGGGCCAGCTGGGCGGGAACGGCATGTAGGGCAGGTGGTTGACCTGCACCTGGTTGTGCAGCGTCAGCGCGTGATAGCGCTGGCGCCAGTTGTCGCCGACACGCGGCAGGCGGTCGACGATCAGCGTGTCGATCCCGAGCGGCGCGAGGCGGGCGGCGATCGACAGGCCGGCCTGCCCGCCGCCGACAACGAGCACGTCAGGATCGCGATCGGCATACGTGGCCGCAGCAAGGCGCTGATCCAGCCAGTTGGGGCCGCGGAAGTCGCGGGCCTGGGCGGCGCCGCGCGGCCGTGCCTTGCCCAGGCGCGGCTCGTGCCCCTTGAGCGCCTCCAGCGCGGTGAGCAGCGTCCAGGCCTTCAGGCGGCCACCATCGGCCGCATCGGGCGTGAGCCGCACGATGCCTTCGGCGTGGCCCGTGGCCGTCTCGAACGTGAAGATCGCCTCGATCGCCTCGGTGCCGGCGCGCATGGCAAGGCGCGGCGGGGTGCGCCCCGGCGCGATCCCGAAGCCGCACGGCCGTGCCCGCCGGGACCACGCCGCCAGTCCTGCCAGGACGGCGTCGCGGCCGCTTGCCGTGTCGATCGTCCAGCTCAGGGCCAGCACGTCGCGCCAATGGCTGTCGGCGTGGAACAGGGGCTGCAGCGCCCTGCTGCCGTCCGCCGCCAGCGCGGCCTCGAACGCCGCCAGCCAGCGCGCCACGGCCATCGCAAGGTCTTCGGTTGCCATCGTCTCCTCTCGCGTTGCGGTTCCCTTCTCCCCGCGCAGGCGGGGAGAAGGTGCCCGATAACGACATTTCGACGCGAAGCGTCGAAATGTCAGAGGCGGATGAGGGGCTTCGCAACCTTCGTGAAGCATTCGGCTTCACCAGTAAGACCGCGCCTCTCCCATACACCGCGAAGCCCCTCATCCGGCGCTTCGCGCCACCTTCTCCCCGCCTGCGCGGGGAGAAGGAAGACTGTAGCCGCTCGCCGCCGGCCGCGCCTACGGTGATGATGCCAGGCTGACCGGCCGCGCGCCTTCAGGCCGGCTTCATTTATCGTCCAGGGGGCGTTGATTTGGTGGCGGATCGGCTATGCTGGCGGTCTCGACCAGGGTTTGGCAGCGTGCTGTTTTCGTTCGAAGATTTCGTGCTGGACACGGCGCGGCGCGAGCTGCGCGGCAAGGCCGGCGTGATCGCCGTCGAGCCGCAGGTGTTCGACCTGCTGGCCTACCTGATCGCGCATCGCGACCGCGTCGTGAGCCGGGATGACATCCTGGCGGCGGTATGGAACGGGCGGCTGGTGTCGGAATCGACCCTGACCACCCGCATCAACGCCGCGCGCAGCGCCCTCGGCGACAGCGGCGCGGCGCAGCGCCTGATCAAGACCCTGCCGCGCCGCGGCCTGCGGTTCGTGGGCGCCGTGCGCGAGCAGCTTCCGGCGCCGGCGCCGGAGCGTCCGGCCATCGCCGTGCTGCCCTTCGCCAACATGAGCGGCGATCCCGAGCAGGACTATTTCGCCGACGGGATGGTGGAGGAGATCACCACGGCGCTGTCGCGCTGGCGCTGGCTGTCGGTGATCGCCCGCAACTCGAGCTTCGCGTACAAGGGCCGCGCCGTCGACACGCGGCAGGTGGGGCGCGAGCTGGGCGCGCGCTACGTGCTGGAAGGCAGCGTGCGCAAGGCGGCCGACCGCATCCGCATCAGCGGCCGGCTCGTGGATGCGGCCACCGGCACGCATCTGTGGGCCGATCGCTTCGAAGGCGTGCCGCAGAACATCTTCGACCTCCAGGACCACGTGACGGCCAGCGTCATCGGCGCGATCGCGCCGCGCATGGGCGAGGCGGAGATCGAGCGCGCCCGGCGCAAGCCGACGCAGAGCCTCGATGCCTACGACTACTTCCTGCGCGGCATGGCGCACCTGCATCGCTGGACCCGGACCGACAGCGAAGCGGCGCTGGCCAACCTGCGCCGCGCCATCGCGCTCGACCCGGGCTTCGCGCCGGCCTATGGCCTGGCCGGCCGCGGCTATTCGCAGCGCAAGGCGTGCGGCTGGGTGGGCGACCGGCGGCAGGAGGCCGCCGAGGCGGAACGGCTGGCGCGGCTGGCCGCCGACCTGGGGCGCGACGATGCGGTCGCGCTCTGCACCGCGGGCATCGTGCTGGCCTATGTCACGGGGCATCTCGGCGACGGCGACGTGCTGGTCGACCGCGCGCTGGCGCTGGATCCCTATCTTGCCTGGGCCTGGGTGTTCGGGAGCTGGGTGCGGATCTGGCAGGGCGTGCCCGAAGCGGCGATGGCGCGCGCCGGCCGGGCGCGGCAGCTCAGCCCCAGCGATCCGGAGGTGCTGTTCTTCATCGACACCGCCACGGCATACGGGCACTTCCTCGCCGGCCGCTACGATGACGCCGTCGCCAGCGCGCAGGCGGCGATGCGGCAGCGGCCGGACATCGCCATAACACTGGGCGTCGCCGCCGCCAGCGCGGCGTTGGGCGGCCGGTCCGGCGAAGCGCAGCAAGCCCTGGCGCGGTTGCGCCATGTCGACCCCGCCTTGCGCCTGGGCGACCTGGCAGACCAGTTTCCGTTCGGCCGCCAGGATGATCTGGCGCGCTGGGTCGAAGGGCTGAAAAGGGCAGGGCTGCCGGCGTAGGGCAGGGCGCGTCGAGCGGTCGCCAGTATTGTCCGACGACGCCCGACCTATTCGACGATATCGCGCCTGGTGCCTTCGATGAATCCCAGCACTTCGGCCCGCTCCGGTGTCGGAACACTGAATTTGTCCAGCGTTGCCTGCAGATGGCCGATGAACGTCTGCCAGTCGCTCGCGTCGATCCCCATGCCGCGGTGGGATGTCTTCATGTCTCGTCCCACGTAGTAGAGCGGCCCGCCTGCCGAGGCGCACAGGAAATCGACAAGCAACTGCTTCTCGCGGCGGATACCGTCCTCGCCGCGATGCTTCCAGAACCGGCCGAGCTGCGGGTCCGAGGAAAGACGCATCACCAGATCGTCGGTGACAGCAGCAATCGCGTCATAGCCACCCAGCCGTGCGTAGAGAGAATCGCCCATGTCATCCCTCCATGTCCTGTCGGGGGTGCCGATCTCCCCTGGCGCAAGTCTACGGCCGCCATCGGGACACGCAAGGGCGTCCGATGCCCCGTGCACGCACCGCCGGCAGGACATGCCTCGGGTCCAGCTCGTCACTGACACGGCGTGGACTGGTTGAGCGTCCCGCACGCAGTGTACTTGACGAGGGCTTCATGCAGGCGCTGCCGTTGCAGCGCGGGCAGGGTGGCATGGATGTTGTTGACTTCGTCGGGATCGACGTTCAGGTCGTAGTACGCCCGCTCGGAACGAGTCGTAGCCATCTGCGAGACATCATGATGACTCTCCCCAAGGACGCGCATTCGGCTCCCCTGGCAAGGCCGGGGCGTCGTCTTTGGACGCAAATAGGCGCTCGTAGCGCGACACCAGCCTGACGGCGAGCCGCTTTGCCGCGCGCGCAGCGGCGCACGATGACCTTGGCGCGCCGCTCGATCAGGGACGCTCGCGAAGCGGGTAGCTCGCGACGCCTCCCTCGGTTCTCACGAGATGCGCCGCGCATTGACCCTCCGGCGGCGCGGCGATAGGGTCGTTCCCGGCGAGAGAGGGCGTTCCGTCCCCGGTTGGGCCGGTGCAGGTCCGGCTCTTGCGTCCAGCGTCGTTCTTGCGAGTCGATTCACGCCAAGTCGCGCCCGCGGCGACCTGGATGGCAGCGTATCGGGGCGCTGGCTTCGCATCCCCGGCGTCCGTCTCCCGTTCATGCCGCCGCCGGCGCCATCCAAATCAAACAGGGAGGCAGCCATGCTCAAAGTCTATCTCGACCCCTGCACGGTGAACTGCCGCAAGGTGCTGGCGGGGCTCGACCTGATGGGAGCACCGTTCGAACGTGTGCACGTCGACTATTTTACGGAAGGTCACAAGAAGCCGGAGTTCCTCGCGATCAATCCGAACGGCGCGCTGCCGGCCGCGACCGATGGAGACCTGGCATTGCCGGAATCGAACGCCATCCTGCAGTATGCAGCCGATCTGAATGGTGCCAGCCAGCACTACCCGAAGGACCTCAAGCGCCGCGCCGATGTCAATCGATGGATGCTGTGGGAAGCGGCGACCTGGTTCCCGAGCTGCTACGTCTATCTGGTCGAGTACGTCGTCAAGCCGCTGCTTGCCGCGCAGCCCGACGAGTCGATCATCGAGAAGGAGGCGCCGAACTGGCACCGGCTGGCCGGCATCCTCGACGCACGGCTCGCAACGTCAGCATGGCTCTCGGGCGACGGTGTGACGATCGCCGACATCGCCGTCGCGGCGCCCATGCACCTGCACGCCCTGCAGCGCCTGCCGCTTGGCGAGCACCCGAACCTGAAGCGCTGGATGACCGAAGGCATCGAGCAACTGCCCAGCTGGCAACGCACGCAGGACGCGGTCATGAACGCGCTGGGGCCGAAGCAGTAGGAGGGACGGCGCACGCACGCGGCCGGACGGCAGGCCCGACGTGCATGGCCACACATAGCCTCATCCCGAGGAGCCGGCGCAGCCGGCGTCTCGAGGGATGGGCTGCAGCCTCGTTCGATCGTTCCAGCGGTAGTCGACCACGCGTGCGGTTGCGCACCCTTCGAGACGGCCCCCTTCGACAAGCTCAGGAGCGCGGCCCCCTCAGGGTGAGGTTTGTGCGCAACGCCTCACCGCAGCAGCCATATGCGATCGGCTTTGGATGACGGAGGGTGATAACCTTGGCCCGGAGGGATCGCATCGAGGTGGGTGGAGCCATGGCACGCGAGAACATCGTCCGGTCGACATTCAACTACACGCGCGACGACGGCATCGCGCCGGAGATCTATTTCTACGAACCGCCACCCGGCACGCAGGCGCGACTGCCGGGTGACGATCCGCGTGAAATGCCGGTCCATGATGCCTGGCCGCGGGCGGAGTCGTTCTCGCTCGACGTCGAGGGCTTCGCGTTGCGCTCGTTCCGCTCGCCGTTCGACCGCTGGGACGACGACGATGCGATCCGCGCCGACTTCTACGGCGAGGTCAGCGCATTCGTCCGCACCCAGGTCGGCGCCAGGCGGGTGATCATCTTCGACCACACGATCCGTACCAAGGCCAATACGCAGCAGCAGACCGCCGAGCACACCACGACCCAGCGCGCACCGGTGATGCTGGTGCATTGCGACTACACGCCGCGCTCGGGGCCGCTGCGCGTGCGTCAACTCCTGCCCGACGAGGCGGATGCATTGCTCGCGCGCCGCGTCGCGTTCTACAATTTCTGGACGCCGCTGCGGCGCCGCGTCGAGGAGAAGCCGCTGGCGATGTGCGACGCCACGCAGTCGACCGACGATGACTTCATCACCATGGCCCTGCGCTATCGCGACCGGACGGGCGAAATATTCGTGCTGCGCCATGCACCGCAGCACCGCTGGTGGTACTTCCCGCACATGACGCCGGAGCACGTCCTGCTGCTCAAGACCTACGACTCCGAGACCGACGGCCGCACCCGGTTCCTCGGGCACAGCGCCTTCGACGACCCGGACACGCCATCGGGCGCGCCGACGCGCGAAAGCATCGAGATCCGCACGATCGCGTTCTTCTGACGGGCGAGAGATGGCCGGCGACCCTTTCTCACTCGATGGCAAGGTCGCGCTGATCACCGGCGCCAACAGCGGCATCGGGCTGGCGCTGGCGCTGGCGCTGCGCGACGGCGGCGCCCGCGTGGCGATCGGCGGCCGGCGCGCCGATCGCAATGCCGACGCGCTGGCGCAGCTCGGTCCGCCCGCGGCGGCGTTCGCGCTCGACGTCTGTGACGAAGGCTCGGTCGAGCGCGCGATCGCCGGCGCGATCGAGCGATTTGGCCGCCTCGACGTCCTGGTCAACAACGCCGGTGTCAGCCAGCGCGGCTCGGTCATGGAGCTCGACCGCGCGACCTGGCAGCAGGTGATCGACACCAACCTGACCGGCGCGTTTCTCTGCACCAAGCACGCGGCGCGGTGCATGAAAGCGCAGGGCGCGGGGAAGATCATCAACGTATCCTCGGTGTACGGCCTGGTGGCGCCGAGCAAGGGCCTGCAGGTGGCGTACACGGTGGCCAAGCATGCGCTGATCGCGCTGACCCGGGTCAATGCGGTCGAGCTGGCGCCGCTGGGCATCCAGGTGAACGCGGTGGCCCCCGGATGGTACTTCACCGAGATGACCGATGAGCTTCGCGGCACGGCGTTCGAGACGGCGGTCAGGCGCCGTGTCCCGGCCGGCCGCTGGGGCGAGACGCATGACCTCGTCGGCGCATGCCGGTTCCTGGCGTCGGCGGCGTCGGACTACGTCAGCGGTGTCGTGATCCCTGTCGACGGTGGCTACGTCGCGAGCGACGGGCTCGAGCGCACCTGATTCCGGCCGGGTGCGTCGGGGAGGTCCCACGTACCTTGCTCTCGCACCATCACCCGCCGGCCGCAGCCTTATTCCATGCCGAATCACAAGACGCTCATGCGGCGCGCCGCATGCCGATCGGTCTTGCGTCGCGCTCCAAGGAGCCCCATGCTTCGGGCGCGTGATCCCCCCTTGGTTCATCGCAAGGACTTCAGGAAACACGTGGCTCGCTGGGAGGTTGGACATGGCTGATACCTACAAGGGCGCCTGCTTCTGCGGTGCGGTGGAATTCGAGGTGACGGGCGCGCCGGCGGTGGCGGGCTACTGCCATTGCGCGGACTGCCGCGTGTGGGCGGCAGCCCCGATCAACGCCTTCAGCCTGTGGGCGCCGGACTCCGTCAAGATCACCAAGGGCGCCGACAACATCGCGACCTACAACAAGACCGAGAACTCCTACCGCAAGTTCTGCAAGACCTGCGGCGGCCACCTGATGACCGACCATCCCGGCATGAAGCTCGTGGATGTCTATGCCGCCGTGCTGCCGGATTTCCCGCACAAGCCGACGCTGCATGTGTTCTACGCCAGCAAGATGGTCTCGGTGAAGGACGGGCTGCCGAAGTTCAAGGATCTGCCGGGCGACTTCGGCGGCTCGAACGAGATGCTGCCGGACTGAGCGCGGCGCGCGAACGCAGCTCGCCCGGGCCGAGCATCCCCCAAGCCCGCCAGGTCGATCCTGGCGGGCTTTTTCGTGGGCGCGCCGCGCGGCGGGCTACGACATCTTCACGTCGCTGATCTGGATGATGGGCTGGATCGTGGTGTAGTTCGGGATGTCGGCCATGATCTCCGCGGCATGCGGGGCGAACGCGGCCTGGAACGCCTCGACCGAGTCGAACATCAGGTGGCCGATGGCGGCATAGAGCGGGGGGCTGCCCGGGTCGCCGCCGGCAAGCCCCTGCTCGGCCGCGACCCCCTTGCAGGCGGCGCCGAGCTTCTGCCGCACCATCGGCATGTGGCTGCTGACGTAGTAGCCCATGTCGAAGCCGGCCCCGTCCTTGCGCGGGTAGAACACGCTGACCTTGATCATGTCGCCCTCCCATAGGTATCGGCTGGATTGAGGCACGCGCCGGCGCCAGGTTCAAGGTGCGGAAAACGAGCGCCGTGCGGCGCGCTTGACAAGATTCGCCGGACTCTCAACGCTACCGTCTGGTCGATAGTATTCAGGCGGCACGCTGCCGTCGCGGACACATCTCGACCAGCTCTGCACAATTACACCGGGTAGGGAATCATGAAGGTCTGGCTGCCGGCATTGTCCGGCCTGATCGTCGGCGCGGTGCTGTCCACCGCTTCCGCACAGGACAAGAAATATGGGCCGGGTGTCTCCGACACCGAGATCAAGATCGGCCACACGGCGCCATACAGCGGTCCGGTGTCGGCCTATGGCGCGGTGGGCCGGGCCATGGCAGGCGTCTTCAAGAAGGTGAACAGCGAGGGCGGGATCAACGGGCGCAAGGTCAGCTTCCTCACGCTCGACGACGCCTACAGCCCGCCCAAGACAGTGGAGCAGACGCGCAAGCTGGTCGAGCAGGACCAGGTGCTGCTGATCTTCGGCGCGACCGGCACGCCGAGCAACACCGCCGTCCACAAATACCTCAACAGCAAGAAGGTGCCGCAGCTCTTCGTCCAGAGCGGGGCATCGAAGTTCAACGACACGGCCAGCTATCCGTGGACGACGCCGCTCTATCCCTCCTATCACCTGGAGCAGAAGATCTATGCCGACTTCATCCTGAAGCAGCGTCCCGACGCCAGGATCGCGGCCATCTATCCCAATGACGATTTCGGCAAGGATAATCTGGCCGGCCTGAAGCAGGCGCTGGCCGCCAGGGGCAAGTCGCTGGTGATGGAGCAGAGCTACGAGACGACGGATGCGACCATCGATTCGCAGATCATCACGCTCAAGGGCTCGGGGGCCGACGTCTTCGTCAATCTCTCCACGCCCAAGTTCGCCGCCCAGGCGATCCGCAAGGCCGCCGATATCGGCTGGGCGCCGCTGCACATCCTGACCAACGTCTCGAGCTCGATCAGCACCGTGCTGGCGCCAGCGGGCCTGAACAACGCCACCGGCATCATCACCGCGGCCTTCATCAAGGAGCCGGGCGACCCGATCTGGGCCGATGACGCGGACGTGAAGGCCTATGTCGCGTTCCTGAAGGCCTGGGATCCGCAGGATTCGCCGGACGACGTGTTTGGCGTCATCGGCTACGTCGCGGCCAACACGCTGCGCCATGTGCTGGACCGTGCCGGCAGCAACCTCACGCGCGAGAACGTGATGGCGCAGGCCAAGAGCCTCGATGCCTTCCGTCCACCGATGCTGCTGCCGGGCATCACGCTCTCGACCACGCCGCAGGATGTCGCCGCCTACCGCCAGCTGCGCCTGCAGCGCTTCAACGGCCAGAAGTGGGTGCTGCTGGATTGAGGGGCTCCTGAGCCTTTGGTCGGGCCGCGCCGCTCCAGCGGCGCTCTTTCAACAACGGGCAGACGAAGAGGCGCCGCTGGAGCGGCGCGGCCCGACCCATGAGCCATCCGGCAGCGCCGGGCTTGACAAGCTCCGATCGGCTTCATAATCCTACCGTCTGGTAGATAATATTTGCGATGCGATACCAGGACGGGGCAGGGAACAGATGAAGACGTGGTTGCCGGCGCTGGCCGGCGTGGTGCTCGGGGCGATGCTGTCCACGGCTGCGGCCCAGGAGAAGAAATACAGCCCGGGTGCGTCCGACACCGAGATCAAGATCGGGCACACCATCCCCTACAGCGGCCCGGTGTCGGCCTACGGCTCGGCCGGCCGCGCGCTGGCGGGCTACTTCAAGATGCTGAACGGCCAGGGCGGCATCAACGGGCGGCAGATCAACTTCATCAGCCTGGACGACGCCTACAGCCCGCCCAAGACGGTGGAGCAGACGCGCAAGATGGTCGAGCAGGACCAGGTGCTGCTGATCTTCGGCAATGTCGGCACGCCCACCAACACGGCCATCCACAAGTACCTCAACAGCAAGAAGGTGCCGCAGCTGATGATCTCGACGGGCGCGTCGAAGTTCAACGACACGGCCAACTTCCCGTGGACGACGCCGCTCTATCCTTCCTATCACCTCGAGCAGAAGATCTACGCCCAGTACATCCTGAAGCACCGGCCCGACGCCAAGATCGGGGTGATCTATCCCAACGACGATTTCGGCAAGGACCACCTGGCGGGCCTCAAGGAGGCGCTGGGCGCCAAGGCCAAGGCGATGCTGGTGGCCGAGCAGAGCTACGAGACCACCGACCCGACCATCGATTCGCAGATCATCGCGCTCAAGGCGTCGGGCGCCACGGTGTTCGTCAACATCAGCACGCCCAAGTTCGCGGCCCAGGCCATCCGCAAGGCCAAGGACATCGGCTGGGCGCCGCTGCATCTGGTGGTCAATGCGTCGAGCTCGATCAGCTCGGTGCTGGTGCCGGCCGGCCTCGAGAACTCGGTCGGGCTGATCACGGCCGCCTTCATCAAGACGACCAGCGATCCGGCCTGGGCCGAGGACGCCGACGTGCAGGACTACGTCGCGTTCATGAAGAAGTGGGTGCCGCAGGACAACCCCGACGATGCCTTCTGCGCCATGGGCTTCCTGGCGGCATCGGTGCTGCGCGACGTGCTGACGCGCGCCGGCAATGACCTCACCCGCGAGAACGTGATGAAGATGGCCAAGAGCATCGACGGGCTGCGGCCGCCGCTGATCCTGCCCGGCCTCGCGCTGAAGACGACGCCACAGGATGTCGCCGCCTACCACGATCTGCGCCTGCAGCGCTTCGACGGCAAACGCTGGGTGCTGATGGATTAGACGTCCGGACGGGACCGTGCACGGGAGGGTGATCGATGGGTCAGTCGCTATGGCCGGTGGAGGAGAGCCGCTCGTTCGTCACCTCGCTGGCCCGCGGGCTGGCGATCCTCGAAGCCTTCCGTGAGGGCGAGGGCAAGTTCGGCAACCAGGCGATCGCGCGGCGCACCGGGCTGCCCAAGCCCACGGTGTCGCGGCTGACGCATACGCTGGTCGAGCTGGGCTATCTCGCCTATTGCCGGCGCGAACGGAAATACGCGCTCTCGTCCTCGACCTTGGCGCTGGGCTTCGCGGTCCAGCCCTGCAACCGCATCCGACATCGCCTGCGCCCGCACCTGGAAGGGCTGGTCCAGCGCTTCGGCGGCGTGGCGGTGCTGGCCGAGTCCTCGCGGCAGTCGATGATCTGCGTCGATGCCTGCACCGACATGCCGGCGCCGGCCGTATGGATGGAGCCGGGCTCGCGCCTGGCGCTGTTCGACCAGCCGCTTGGCCGGCTGTTCGCGGCAGCGCTGCCGTCGCGACGGCGGCAGGCCGTGCTGTCGCAGATCCAGCGCGATGAGCCGCAGGTCGCGGACGCGGTCGAGCGCCTGCGGCTGGCGAGCGCCCGGCAGGGGTTCCACGCCGCGCGCGAGGGCATGCCGGAAGGCTGGACCGCGGTCATGGCGGCGGTGGCCGGCGCCGACGAGTCGGCATCCGGCGTGCTGGCCTGCTTCATGCCATCGGCCGCGGTGGCGCAGGAGCGGGCCCTGCTGGCGGTGGGCTTCGCCTGCGCGCGCACGGCGCAGGAGATCGCAACCGAGATGGTGAAGGCGACGGTCGGCCGCGTGTCGGGCTGAGCGTCGTTCGACGAGAAGATCAACCACAGAGGCGCAGAGACACAGAGGCGGCACAGAGGGAAAAAGGGTTGCGCGCCTTCGGCACGCCGAGGGACTCCCTGAAGCCGAAGCTGTCATCCCGAGCGCAGCGAGGATCTCCTGCGAATAGCGCACCGTGCGCCATTCTCAGGAGATCTTCGCTGTGCTCGGAGCTTGTGATCTTATCCTTCCCCCGGAGGGGGAAGATTAAAATCACAAACTCTCGGGATGACGGTGCGTCCGCGGTCAGCGGTTCGTGGTCAGTTCACGCGCCTTGTGTAGCCTTCCCAGAAGGGGGCGCGCAGGACGTTCTTCTGGATCTTGCCGGCGGCCGTGAGCGGCAGCGGCTCGGTGCGGATGTCGATGGAGCGGGGACATTTGTAGCCGGCGATCTGCTCGCGGCAATGGGCGATGATCGCCTCGGCCGTGGCGCTGGCGCCCGGCTTGAGCTGGACGATGGCGTGGACCGCCTCGCCCCATTTCGGGTGCGGAATGCCGACCACGGCGCACAGCGCCACCGCGGGGAAGCGGCTGATCGCCGCTTCGACCTCGACCGAGTACACGTTCTCGCCGCCCGACACGATCATGTCCTTGATGCGGTCGACGACGTAGATGTAGCCGTCCTCGTCCATGTAGCCGCCGTCGCCGGTGTGCATCCAGCCGTCGCGCAGGGCCCTGGCGGTCTCCTCCGGCTTGTTGAGGTAGCCCAGCATGACGTTGGGGCCGCGGGCGGCGATCTCGCCGGCCTGGCCGCGCGGCAGGTCCTCGCCGTCCGGACCCACGATCCGGATCTCGGACACCGGCACCACGCGCCCGGCCGAGCGCAGCCGGTGCGACGTCGGCGCGTCGGGGTCATGGTCCTCGCGTCCCAGCAGGGTGACCGCGGCCGATGTCTCGGTCATGCCGTAGGCCTGCACGAAGCCGCAGGTCCCGGGCAGCACGGCGATGGCGCGCCGCAGCAGCGTCTCGGGCATCGGCGAGGCGCCGTAGGTCACCGTCTCGACGCTGCTCATGTCGGTCTGCGCGAAGGCCGGATGGTCCAGCAGCATCTGCAGCATGGTGGGCGCCAGCACCAGCGAGGCGGGGCGGTGCTGCCCGATCAGCCGCAGCGTCTCGCCGGGCTCGAAGCGCGGCGGCAAGAGGTTGCAGTTGCCGCGCCCGGTCGCCGACAGGAGGGTGACGATGCCGGACAGATGGAACAGCGGCATGGTGTGGAGCAGGGACGAGCCTTCCGCCACCATGCGCGTGCCGTAGCCCACGATCACGGCCGTCAGGAGGTTGGTGTGGCTCAGCATCACGCCCTTGGCCTGGCCGGTCGTGCCGCCGGTGTAGAAGATGCCGGCGAGGTCGTCGTTGCGGCGCCTTGCGTCCTGGGCCGGCGCGGCCTGCGCGACCAGCGCCTCGTAGTCGAGCATGCCGTCGGGCGCCGGGCCGTCGCCGATCCAGATCAGGCTCGCCAGGCTCGGCGCGTCGGCGCGCAGCGCCGGCGCCATGGTCGCGAACGCATCGTCGATCAGCAGGATCCGCGCCCGCGAATCGTTGAGGCAGTACGCGATCTCGGGGCGGGCATGGCGGGTGTTCATGGGGTCGAGCACGCCGCCGCCCCACAGCACGCCCCAGAGATATTCGAGATAGCGGTCGGAGGCATGGGCCAGGATCGCGACTGGCGCGCCGGGCTCCATCCCCAGGGCCTGCAGGGCGCCGGCCAGCCGCGCCGAGCGGTCAGCGGTCTCCGCCCAGGTCCGCTGCCGCGTGCCGTGGATGGCGGCGCGGTCCGGCCCGTGCAGCTGCACGGCACGCTTCAGCAGGCTGGTGAGCTCGAACGTCATGGTATCCTCCGCCGCCGCCATGTTGCTTTGTGGGCGCAGCTTGCGGCGGCTAAATTATATCTACCGGTCGGTAAGTCAACTATCACCTCGCCCCGCGAAAGCGGGGAGAGGGAGGGGCCCATCGTGCGCAGCACGATGGAAGGGTGAGGGGTAGGAATGTTCAAAGCATGCGCATGGGATAGACTTGATTGTCTCGCCCCGACATATCCGAGTTCGAACGTTCGTACCCCTCACCCTCCCGCGCTGCGCGCGGGCCCCTCCCTCTCCCCGCTCTCGCGGGGAGAGGTGTGAGAGCGGATCAGGCGCGGCGGCGTCCGGCGGCGGGCTTGGCCGCAGGGGGCTTCGCCGCCACGGGCTTGGCGGCGGTGATGCCCGACAGCAGGATGTCGACATGCATCGGGATCAGCTTCTCCGGCCGCAGACGGCCGTCCGGCTTGGCCCATTTCGACATCCAGTTCAGCGAGCCGAACAGGGCATGGCAGGCCACGACGCGGTCGGGCACGACCATGCTGCCTTCGCGCCTGCCCTGGTCGAGCAGCCCGTAGAGCAGCCGGTTGGCCTCGTCGATGCGCGCCTCGACCTCGACGCGGTCGTCGGCGTTGATCTCGCGGTTGGCGATCAGCGACAGGCAGGTGCCGTAGTCGGAGATCATGAGCTCGGCGTAGCGGATCATGATCGCGCGCAGCTTGTCGAGCGCGCTGCCGGTGCCGGCCACCGTGGCCTTCATGAAGGCCAGGATCTCCTCCTGCACCCGCACCTTGATGTCGAGCAGCAGCTTGTCCTTGCTTTCGACGTAGTAATAGATGGTGGGCTTGGTGATGTTCAGGATGTCGGCGAGCTCGTTGAGGGAGGCGCCCTCGTAGCCGCGCTGGCGGAACAGCGCTGCGGCCGCTTCCATCACGGCGTCGCGCTTGAGCTGGAACTTCGACTGGTGCTTGCGGGGCTTTTCACCCCACGGCGAGGCCGGTTCGGAAATGCGCGCCTCCTTGCGAATCGCGTTTGGCGATGGTCATGATCTGCCCTTACAGCGAAGCGTCGAATCCTTCAATGTGCGCAGGGCGGAATTGGACCGTCCGGTCGTTAGAATCCAGCCTCCTTTTCGGCACGCGATCCTATATAGTCCGGGCGGGGGGCTTGCGAGCGCACGAGGACAGATGGAATCGGAAGAATCGAGGGGACAGTCGGCAACGCCCCTGTGGCGGCCCGGCCGGCGCCGCCGCGCGCCGGCCTACGACATCAAGCGCGAGGCGGTGATCGCCACCGCCGCGCGGCTGTTCCAGGAGAAGGGATATCGCAACACGACGCTGAACGATATCGCCGCCGCGCTGAATGTCACCAAGCCCACCATCTACTATTACGTGCAGAACAAGGACGAGATCCTGGCCGAGTGCCGCGCCCGGGTCTGGGGCGGCATCACCAAGGTGATCCAGGCGGCATCCGACAGCCGCAAGAACGGGCGCGAGAAGGTCGAGCTGTTCGTCAGGAGCTACGCCGAGGCGATCTCCACGGACTACGGCAAGTGCCTGGTGATGACCGTCCGCGACGTCGGCGGCGCCGAGGCCGAGCTGCGCAAGTACCGCCAGGGCCTGCGCGAAGCCACGCATGTGCTGCGGGATATCGTGGCCGAGGGCATCCGTGACGGCTCGATCGCGCCCTGCGATCCCAGGATGGCGGCGTTCGCCATGTACGGCGCCCTGAACTGGATCACCTACTGGTACGATCCGGACGGGCCCAGCAACCCGAGCGAGATCGGCGAGGAATTCGTGCGGCTGTTCCGCACCGGGCTGAAGCCGCGGTTGGAACGGTAGACATTCTTGTTTCCTCCCCACGCGATATGGACCTCCTGTCATCCCGAGCGCAGCGAGGGATCTCCCGCGCATGGCACGGTGCGCCTTTGCCGCAGGAGATCCCTCGCTGCGCTCGGGATGACAGGAGGGGCGGGAGGGCCGAACAAAATCCATTGATTTTATCGACCAGACGGTAGAATTTAGCGGCAAGCACGGAAACGCACCCGGGAGAGCACGATGTCCGAAACAGGCACCGGCGTCGACCTGTCCGCCCTGCAGCAGGCGGTCGGCAACGTGATCCCCATGGGCAGCCTGCCGGCGCATCATGCGGCGCATGACCCCGAGCGCGCGGCGGTGACCCAGGACGAGGTGAGCGTGAGCTGGCGCGAGCTGGAGGCGCGGGCCAACCGGCGGGCGCGGCTGTTCGCGGCAAGCGGCGTGAGCGAGGGCGACTTCGTCACCATCGCGCTGCCCAACGGCGTCGAGTTCTACGAGACATCGTTTGCGATCTGGAAGCTGGGCGCGACGCCCAACGTCGTGTCCTCGCGCCTGCCGGACGCCGAGCTGCGCGCCATCGTCGAGCTGGTGCAGCCGCGCCTGGTGGTCGGCCCCGACCCGGGACGCCTGCCGGGATGGCAGGTGCTGCCGGCGGGACACACGCCCGATCCAAGCCTGTCGGATGCGGCGCTGCCGCCCAAGGTGGCGCCCTACTGGAAGGCGATGAGCAGCGGCGGCTCGACCGGACGGCCCAAGATCATCGTCGACCACAATCCCGGCGTCTGGGATCCGGCGGTCGGCCTGCTGGGACAGCAGCCCGGCGACGTTCTGCTCAACCCCGGGCCGCTCTACCACAACGCGCCCTTCAGCCTGATGCATGCCGGGCTGTTCGGCGGCGGCCATGTGGTGAACATGGACCGCTTCGATCCGCTGCGGGCGCTGGAGCTGATCGCGCGGCATCGCGTGCAGTGGGTCAACTTCGTGCCCACGATGATGCACCGCATCTGGCGGCTGCCGCAGGAGCAGCGCACGGCGCCCGACCTCGGCAGCCTGCGGGTGGTGTTCCACATGGCCTCGGCATGCCCAATGTGGCTGAAGGAGCAGTGGATCGGCTGGCTGGGGGCCGAGCGCATCTTCGAACTCTATGGCGGTACCGAGCGCCAGGGCGCGACGGTGATCAGCGGCACGGAATGGCTGGCGCACAAGGGCTCGGTGGGCCGCATCCAGCCCGGCTCGCGGCTGCGCGTGGTGGGCGAGAACGGCAAGGACTGCGCGCCGGGCGAGGTCGGCGAGATCTTCTTCCTGCCCGACGGCGGGCGCGGCTCGACCTACCACTACATCGGCGCCGACGCCAAGTCGCTGGACGACTGGGAGTCGATCGGCGACATGGGCTATGTCGACGCCGACGACTATCTGTACATCGTCGATAGGCGCACCGACCTGATCGTGTCGGGCGGCGCCAACGTCTACCCGGCCGAGGTCGAGGCGGCGCTCGACGCGCATCCCGACGTCAGCTCCAGCGTGGTGATAGGGTTGCCCGACGAGGATCTCGGGCACCGCGTGCATGCGCTGGTGCAGCTCACGCCCGAGGCGCGCGAGCGCGTCAGCGCCGACGACCTGCGCGCCTGGCTCGAGACGCGGCTGGTCCGCTACAAGGTGCCGCGCTCCTTCGAGCTCGTGGACGACTTCCTGCGCGACGAGGCCGGCAAGGTGCGCCGCAGCGCCCTGCGCGAAGCGCGCATGGCGCGGCCGCCTGCTGCGGCGTGACGAAGAGCGATTCACCACGGCGCTGCAGAGGAAGCACAGAGAATGATTTTCGCGCTCTCTCCAGGATCTCTACGACGCGGCGACCTCTACGACGCGCCAAGATGACGCGCCTCGGCGATGGTTGCGTCACCATGCCGAATGTTCCATGGTCGGTCGCATGATGAAACAAAGATGAGGGGTGGACCGGATGTCTGTGACAACGAAGGCCGCGGTGCGGCGCAACCTTCTCAAGGCTTCAGTTGCGCTTGCGGTGGCGCCGGCCGTCATCGGCAGCGCGCGGGCGGAAGCGAAGGTGACCTGGAAGGTGCAGTCGCACTGGCCCAAGGCATCCGGCTCGTTCAACGACAGCCTGGGCGCTCTGGCGAAGCAGCTGGAAGAACGCACCGCAGGCCGCTTCAAGCTCGAAATGTACGGTGCCGGCGAGATCGCCAAGGATCGTGAGATCTACAACGTCGTGCGTCGCGGCGTCGTGCCGATGGGGACGATCTCCCCGGGCTATATTCTCGGCGAAGCGCAGGCGATGGGGCTGTTCTACGGCGTTCCGGGAACGTTGCGCGAGTCCTGGGAGATGATGCATCTCACCAAGAATCTCGGCATCGAGAAGATGGTGAATGACGAGCTGAAGCCCAAGGGCGTCGTCGTCATGGGCGACAAAGCCTATCCGACCGAGCTCGTGCTGAAGAAGAAAGTCACGTCGCTGGCGGATTTCAGCGCGCTCAAGGTTCGTTCCGCCGGCACCATGCTGGAATATCTCGCCGCGGCCGGCGCATCGCCGCAGCAGGTCGCGGGACCCGAGATCTACCAGGCTATCTCCACCGGCGTGGTCGATGGCGCGCATTGGGGTGCCGCGATCGGCGCGTTGTCGATGAAGTTCTGGGAAGTCGCAAAGTATCACATGAAGCCAGCGCTCGGCTTCGCCAACGACACCTACATCGTGAACGTCGCGGCGCTCGACAAGCTTCCTGCGGATCTGAGGCTGCAATTCGTGTCTCTGGTCGAGGAGCGCTACTTCCTCCGTTCGGTCGAGTACCTGCACCAGGAGGCGCTCGCCTTGACCACCGGCAAGGCGAAGATGGGTGTCGAGGTGGTTCAGTTCCCGGATGAGGTGCTCAAGAAGTTTGCCGATGCCTCCCAGGCGATCCTGAAGAAGGAAGGAGCGAAGGGAGACATCGCAGCCAAGGGTACCAAGGCCCTGACCGGGTTGATGTCGGATCTCGGCTACGTCTAGTGGCCTCGGCCCCGGCCGAATGCGCTGGCCGGGGCCATCGACTTCAACCGCTGTTCCGCGGGTGGATGCGAGGACGTTCGCGCCCGGCGGATGATCGGTCAAGCAGGGACGAGGGCCGGATGCTGAAGCTTGCCAGGACGATCACCTCCATCAACAAATGGTGCGCCCGGATTGCCGCATGGCTGATCATGCCGATGTTCGCCCTGCTGATGGCCGATGTCATCATGCGCTACGTGGTCGGCAGCGCGGCGATCTGGACTGCCGAGCTGGCTCAGCTGATCTTCGGAGTCTATGCGGTCATCGCCGGCGGCTATCTGCTGGTCGAGCGGGCGCATGTCAACGTCGATATCATCTACGGCCGATATAGCGCCGTGCGGAAAGCGAAGATCGATCTGGCCACGTCGTTCCTGCTCTTTCTGTTCCTTGCGGTGCTGATCTGGCAGGGCACCGACATGGCCTGGGAGTCTGCCGCCAAGCTCGAGACATCCTCCAGCATCTGGGATCCGCAGATCTGGCCGGTCAAGGTCGCGATCCCGGTCGCCGGCGTCCTGCTGCTGCTCCAGGCCTTCGTGCGCATCGCCTCGGATATCCGCACGGTGATGGGCATCGAGAATGATCCGGATGTGTTCGGCAAGCAAGCCAACGACGAGCCCTCTCATTGAACGGGAAGATTGATCGTGCCTGTCGAACTCATCACGCTTCTCTTCTTCGGCTCACTCGTCCTCTTCCTGTTCATCGGCACCCCCCTGGTTTTCACCCTTGGGGGCATTTCCGTCATCTTCCTGTTCTTCACGATGGGGCCTGTCGGGTTCTACATCGTCGCGTCCAAGTTCTGGGACTCGATGATGAGCTTCACCCTCATCGCCATTCCCATGTATGTCTACATGGCGATGCTGCTCGAGAAATCCGGCGTGGCGCAGGATCTCTACCGGATGATGCATGTCTGGTTCGGCTCGATCCGGGGCGGGTTGGCGATCGGCACCGTCGCGATCTGTGCGATCTTCGCGGCCATGAGCGGCATCAGCGGCGCCGCGGTCGTGACGATGGGGACCATCGCGCTGCCGCGCATGCTCGAGCGCGGCTATGACAAGCAGCTTGCGGTGGGCGCGATCAATTGCGGCGGCGGCTGGGGCATCCTGATCCCGCCCTCGATCCTGATGGTCCTGTATGCCTTGCTGACCGAGGTCTCGGTGGGGCGGCTGTTCGCATCGGGCATCGGCCCGGGCATCCTGCTGTTCGTGCTGGTGTCGATCTATATCGGCGTGCGCGCCTGGCTGCAGCCCTCGCTCGCGCCCGCCCTGCCGGTCGAGGAGCGCGGCGACTGGAGCCTGAAGATCAAGTCGCTCAAGGCGGTGTTCCTGCCGCTCTTCATCGTCATGCTCGTGCTGGGCGCGATCTTCGGCGGCTTCGCGACGCCGACCGAGGCGGCCGCGCTCGGCGTGTTCGGCGCGCTGGTGTCGTCGGCCGTCCATCGCAAGCTCTCGTTCGCAGTCCTCAACGATGCCGCGATGCAGACCCTGCGGCTGACTGCGCTCATCATGTGGATCCTGTTCGCGGCGCACGCCTTCTCGACCGCTTATACGACGCTGGGCGCCAACGATCTGATGAACCATCTGATGACGCTGATCCCCGGCGGTCAGTGGGGCGCGCTCGCGTTCATGCTTCTCGTGCTGCTGCTGCTCGGCATGGTGCTCGATCCGGTAGGAATCATGCTGATCACGCTGCCGGTATTCCTGCCGGTGGTGAAGGCCTATGGCTGGGATCCGATCTGGTTCGGCGTGATTTTCATCATCATGATGGAGATCGGCTACATGACGCCGCCGTTCGGCTTCAACCTGTTTTACCTCAAGGCCGTGGCGCCTCCCGAAGTGACGATGCACGACATCTACCTGTCGGTCATTCCCTACGTGCTGGTGACCCTCGTTGGCGTGCTGATCCTGATCATGCTCCCCGAGATCGCCCTCTACTTCCCGAACCTGTTCTTCGGCGAGGCGAGGTAGCGGTGATATCCGGCGGCGTTTTCACGCGCCGCCGCCGATCCCGCCGGACGTCCTTGGCGGTGAAGTCTTCTCACAAGAATCCGATACCGGGAGATCAGCATGAAACGGGTCGAGGGGAAGGTCGCGATCGTGACCGGCGGGGCAAGCGGCATCGGGGCTGCGACCTGCCGGGTGCTCGCGCTGGAGGGCGCACAGGTCGTGGTCGCCGACATCAGCGAGCGGCGCGGGCCGTCGGTGGCCGAATCGATCAGGGCCGATGGCGGCGCTGCGCATTTCATGCGGCTGGATGCCGGTGATGCCGCGAGCTGGCGGGCGGTGGTGGATGCCACGGTCGAGCGCTTCGGCGGGCTCGATATCCTGGTCAATTGCGCCTACTCGGGCAAGGCGGGCGCGGTCGACACCATGCCCGACGAGACCTGGGGCCAGGCCTTCCGCGTCACCACCGACGGCGTGTTCTACGGCATGAAGACGGCCGGCGCGCAGATGCGCGCCGGCGGCGCCATCGTGAACATCGCCAGCGTCGCGGCCTATCGCGGCTCGACCCACAACGTCGCCTACGCCGCCGCCAAGTCGGCGGTGATCTCGGCCACGCGCTCGGCGGCGATGCGGTTTGCCGAGATGCCGCACAAGATCCGCGTCAACGCCGTGGCGCCGGGCATGATCCAGACGCCGGCGCTGGAGAAGACCTTCGAGGCGCTGGCGCGCCAGGGCCGCTCGGTCGACTCGACCAAGGCGGCGATGGTGCGGCAGATCCCGCTGGGCCATGTCGGGGCGCCCGAGGACATCGCCCGCGCCGTGCTGTTCCTGGCCAGCGACGAGGCGCGCTACATCACCGGCACCGAGCTGGTGGTCGACGGCGGCTTCCTGGCGCGGTGGTAGGGGCGGTCCTGCCCCACGGCAGGCAGGCCGCAGGCTGACAAGGCGTCAACAAAACTTGTTTGCCAGCGGCACGCCAGCGGCGCTATCGCTGATGCGAGCCGGAGCAGGAGGACACCATGCCCGTGATTCTTCAGGTCAACTACACGCCCAGCGACAAGCAGAGCCGCCAGGCGCCGCAGGACAGGATCGAGTCGGCGAAGGCGATCGCCAAGCTGCCGGGGCTGCTGTGGAAGGTGTGGATCGAGGACAGCGCCAGCAACACGCGCGGCGGCATCTACCTGTTCGAGAACCTGGACAGCGCCAAGGCCTGGGGCGACGGCGTGCTGGCGACGCGCCTGGCCGAGGGCGGCGGCAGCGACGTCTCGATCCGCTACTTCGACGTCAACGAGGAGCCCAGCGTCATCACGCGGGCGCCGCTGGCGCAGCTGCTGCAAGCCGCGTGACACCGGCGGCCCGGACCGGGGCGTCGACACGCACGTCGCAGGTCATCAAGGCGCGGCCTGAGGCGGTGTATGCCGCGTTCATGGATGCGGCCGCGCTCATGGCCTGGCTGCCGCCGGCGCAGATGACGGCCAGGATGCACGCGTTCGACGCGCGGGTCGGCGGCGGCTACCGGATGTCGCTGTTCTATCCGCCCGACGAGCAGGCCTTCCACGGCAAGACCGCGGACAAGGAGGACATGGTCGACGTGCGGTTCATGGCGCTGGCGCCGCCGCATCGGATCGTGCAGGCCGTGCGCTTCGTCACCGCCGATCCCGCCTTCGCCGGCGGGATGACGATGACCGTGACCCTGGACCCGGTGCCGGACGGCACGGCAGTCACCTTGTCGTTCGAGAACCTGCCGCCGGGCCTGCGTCCCGAGGACAACGACGCCGGCGCGCGGCTGTCGCTGGCGCAACTGGCGCGCTTCGTGGAATGACGCAGTGGAATGACGCAGTGGAATGACGCAAGCGCAAGCGCGCGCCGCGGCCGCCAGTCCTCGTCCGGCGTCACGTGCTCGCTGCCGCCTCGATGCGCTGGCAACCCGGGAGGTCAGCCTTTCACGGTCGATGCCCGGTAGATCTCGTCGATGGACCTTGCCAGCGTCGCGTCAAACACCATGTCGCTCATCGCGTGCCTGAGGTCCTCGACCAGCGCCCGCGAGAAGCTCGCGATCACGCCGTGGTGGACGGCAAGGCGTTTGCAGGCCTCGGCCCGCGTGTAACCGCCGGACAGCGCGACGACCCTGGCCACGCGCGGGTGCCTCACCAGCGGTGAATAGAAATCCGGAACGTCCGGGATCGTCAGCTTGAGCATCACCCGGCGGCCCTCCGGCAGGGCATCGAGCTTCCTGGTCAATTCCGAACGGAGGATGGCTTCCGCCGCAGCCTTGTCCGGGCTCGTGATCGAGACTTCCGGCTCGATGATGGGCATCAGCCCATGGGCGGCGATCCGGTCGGCCACGTCGAACTGCTGCGCCACCACCGCGGCGATGCCTTCGGTTGCGGGCAGGTTGATCACCGAGCGCATCTTGGTGCCGAAGATGCCGAGCGTCACCGCCCGGGCGAGCAGGGCGTCGAGCGCCGGCATCGGCTTCATCAGGCTGACGCCATCGGCCTCAGGCTCGAGGCCCTTGTCGACCTTGAGGAAGGGGACGATGCCGCGCGCCTCCCGGAGGAAGGCCGGCACGGATCTTCCCTGCGCCTGGCCGTCCATCGTGCCCTCGAACAGGATGGCGGCGATGACCTTCGCGCCGCTGAAGGCCGGCGCGGTCATGATGCGCACGCGCATCTCGTGCATGAGCCTGAACATCTCGGTGTCGCCCTTGTAAGCGCTGTCCGCGATGCCGTAGAGGCGCAGGGCGCCGGGGGTCGATCCGCCACTCTGGTCGAGCGCAGCGATGAAGCCATCCTTGCCCGCGATCTGCGCCATCACCGTGTTGGCCATGATCGTCATCCTCGCCTGAGGCCAGTCCTGTCGCGCAAGGATGACACCACCGGAGTCGGCCACAAGAGGGAATGCGGGTGCCGCCGGCGGCCTATGGCCGCGTCTCGACCCAGCCGCGCAGGTGCCGGGCGGTCAGGGCGTGGCGCCTGCGAGACCTGCGTGCCAGGATGTGCCCCGCGGAGGTGACGGCGTGAAACAGGCTCTCGTGCTGCAGCACATGGTCGGCGACCACCCGGGACGGTTTCTCGATTTCTTCGCCGAGGACGGCATTCTTCCGCATGTCGTGCGGCTGTGGGACGGCGAGGCGATCCCGAGCCTGGCGCCTTACGACCTGATGTTCGTCCTGGGCGGCACGCAGGATGCCTGGCAGGAGGCCGACCACCCCTGGCTGGTGGCCGAAAAGCAGGCGATCCGGGAATGGGTGCAGGACCGCGCCAGGCCCTATATCGGCGTCTGCCTCGGCCACCAGCTGCTGTGCGATGCGCTGGGCGGCGAGGTGGCGCCTTCCGGCACTCCCGAGGTCGGGGTTTTCGACATCGCGCTCACCGACACGGGCCGGCATCACCCGCTGCTGGCCGGCCTGGCGCCGAGGCAGCCGGTCATGCAGTTCCACCTGGCCGAGGTGAAGCGCGCGCCGCCGGGGGCGGCCGTGCTGGCCGCGTCCGAGCGGGCAGCGGTGCAGAGCGTCGCCATCGGCGCGCATGCCATCGGCACGCAGTTCCACTGCGAGTGCTCGCCGCAGACGCTGGCGGGTTGGGCGTCGGCGCCGGCCCCGATCGCCTTTCTCGAGCGCCATCTCGGCCCGGATGCCTATCGCCGGCTGCTGGCCACCTCCTATCCGCTGATGCCGCAGATGCACGCCATGGCGCGGCGCATCTACGACAACCTCGTCGTGGCCTGCGGCCTGCGCGCGACCGCAGCCTGGTCGCGAGCATCCGGCTTCCCATCCCAGACAGAGGCGTGCGCCACATGACCGATGACGCCAAGATCGTCGCGACGCTCTCCAAGATCACGACGGCCACCATCACCACGATCCTGCTCAAGAAGGGGTTGCGCAACGTCTGGATCAGGGGCACGCGGCCGATCCGCGCGGGTCAGCCGCGCCTCGTCGGCCGTGCCTTCACCCTGCGCTTCGTGCCAGCGCGCGAGGACCTGGCGACGCCGGAATCCTGGTCCTCGCCGAAGTCGACGCGCGCCGCCATCGAGGCGATGCCCGCGGGCTGCATCGCGGTGGTCGACGCGATGGGCGTCACCGACGCCGGCATCTTCGGCGACATCCTGTGCGCGCGCATGGCCCAGAAGGGCGTCGCGGCGCTGATCACCGACGGCGTCGTGCGCGACATGGCGGGCGTGCTGGCCACGGGCCTGCCGGTGTGGTGCCAGGGCGCGGCCGCGCCGCCCTCGGTCGCGGGCCTGACCTTCGTGAACTGGCAGGAGCCGATCGCCTGCGGCGGCGTGGCGGTGTATCCCAACGACGTCATCGTCGTGGATGACGACGGCGCGGTGCTGATCCCGGCCGCGCTGGTCGACGAGGTGGTCGCGCTCGGCCCCGAGCAGGAGCAGCTCGAGGCCTGGATCATGCAGGAGGTCGAAGCCGGCGCATCGCTGCCCGGGCTCTATCCGCCCAACGCCGAGAACAAGGCACGCTACGAGGCGTCGAAAGGGCGGTGAGGATGCGGATAACAGCGACGTTGTTGACTCGCTTTTGATCTGCGCTGTCCGCGCTGCGTATGAAGGTTTGATCAAACAGCTAGAGTACAGCTTCGAAGTCGAAGTGCTCGATGCTTTCGATTTTGTCACGCGAGAAGAGGTTATTGGAAGGGGTGACTTATCTCGCGAGTTTCCGATTGATCGTGTTGTCAGCTGGAGCCTCACCGATCATCTACGAGAACATCCAGATCGTGCGCCGGCAGCGCAACGCTGAGGCTGGCCTGATGGCTAGCATGTGGGTGCTGGAGAAAGGGCGATGTCAGGAAGGGACTTCACAGCCGAGGAAGCGAGGGAGGAACGTGTCCGTCGCATGGGGAGCCATTGGGTGTGCTGTTCGACGCTCTTTGGCAGGAGGTCTTTGGCTACATGTGAAGTGGGAGGAATATGTCGAACTATACGGGAAGCGGCAGAGTCGCGTTGATCTCCTCAATGAAGCCGCACCGCTCTTTTTCAGGATTGTCCAAGATGCGTTGTGGGCCGACACGCTGCTTCACATAGCCCGACTGACCGACGAACCGAACTCATACGACAAGCCTAGTATGGAGGCGATGACCTGCTGTTCTCGCCAGTTGGCCCCGCCACCGGCGGAGAACACTTACTCTATCTCGTTGATGCCGGTCTGAAGGCGGAGGCTCAGCGGTCCTTGAGACTACAGACGGCGCAACGAGAAGACTGGGAACGTCCTAAGTGTTTGATTTTGTTGATTTCATGGAAATGGCTCCGGAGGAGGGATTCGAACCCCCGACCCGGCGGTTAACAGCCGCCTGCTCTACCACTGAGCTACTCCGGATCACCGATCCCGACCGGTGTGGCGCCGATCGCGAGGGCGGCTTTTTGCAGACGCCGCCGGACGTTGCAAGGGGTTTTTCCGTTGCCGTCCACCCACTGCCGCAAGCGCTGGAGGCCCGAGCCGGAATCGAACCGACATAAAAGGATTTGCAGTCCTCTGCATAGCCATTCTGCCATCGGGCCGGCGCTTTGGCCTGCGGGGTATAAGGGGTTGCCGCGGGCAGGGTCAAGCCGTTGCCCGCTGTCCCGCCCGCGTTTATAACCGCCGCGTCTTTTTTCGCTGCCGCTCGAGTCCCCATGACCATCGATTTCGCCCTTGCCCGCCGCAACATGGTGGAAGGCCAGCTACGGCCCAACCAGATCGTGCACCCGGGCCTGCTGGAGGCTCTGGCCGAGCTGCCGCGCGAGCGCTTCCTGCCCGACGCGCGCGCCACCATCGCCTATGTCGACGAGGCCGTGCCGCTGGGCGGCGACCGCTACCTGATGGAACCGATGGTGCTGGCGCGCCTGATCCAGATCATGCAGCCCTCGGCCGAGGACCGGGCGCTGGTCGTGGGCGCCGGGCCGGGCTACGGCGCCGCCGTCCTGGCGCGCATCGTGAAGTCCGTGGTGGCCCTGGAATCCGACCCCGGACTGGCCAAGCGGGCCCGCTCCCTGCTGTCGAGCCTGGGCGCCGGCAACGTCACCGTCGTCGAAGGGCCACTGGCCGGCGGCCACGCCGCCGGCGGGCCGTACGACGTGATCCTGGTCGAAGGCGCGGTGCCGGCGCTGCCCGACAGCCTGGCGCAGCTCGTGGCGGAAGAGGGCCGCCTGGCGGCCATCGTCGGCTCGGGCCGGCCCGGCTATCCCGGGCAGGCGCATCTGGGCCGCAAGGTCGGCGGCACCTTCTCGTCACGGCCGATCTTCGACGCCGGCACGCCGGCCCTGCCGGGCTTCGAGGCGCCACCCCGGTTCGTGTTCTAGCCCGAGCCGGCCGCGGCGTGGCGCCGGCACAGGACGGCCCCGGCGGGCATTCGGCGCTACCGCGCGGCCGGACCTCGATGCTAGGATGGGTGTGCCGGCGCGTCCGATCACGGGCGGCGCGCGGCTCGCCGCTCGGCGCCTGATCGAGCGGGAGTTGGGGGCCGTCGGCAAGGGGAGCCTTCGATGCGTTCGCGTACTGGCGTTTCTCGGGTCGTTCGCAGCCTGGCGCCTTGGCTGCTGACCGCGGCCGCCGCGCTGCCGGCGGGCGGCGCCTGGGGACAGTCTCTGACCGAGACGTTCGTATCGACCTACAATTCCAACCCCGAGCTGCTGGGACAGCGCGCGCGGCTGCGGCAGGTCGACGAGACCGTGAACCAGGCGCTGGCCGGCTGGCGGCCGGTGATCCGCGGCCAGGGCGATTACGGCGTCAACAAGCAGAACAGCTCGCTGCGCTCGCCGCGCGAGCAGGATCTGCGGCCGCGGGCCTATGCGCTGACCGTGACCCAGCCGCTGTTCCGCGGCGGCAAGACGGTGGCGGCCACGCGCGGCGCCGAGGCCGACGTGCAGGCCGAGCGCGCCGATCTGGTGAACCGCGAGCAGAACGTGCTGCTGGGCGCCGTCACGTCCTACAGCGACGTGGTGCGCGACGATGCGACGGTGCTGCTGCGGCGCAACAACGTGCGGGTGCTGCAGGAGCAGCTGGCCGCGACCAACGCCCGCTTCCGCGTCGGCGAGCTGACGCGCACCGACGTGGCCCAGGCCGAATCGCGGCTGGCGCGCTCGCAGTCCGACCTGATCGCGGCCGACGCCCAGGCGGCGAACTCGCGCGCCACCTACCAGCGGGTGGTGGGGATGCGGCCGGGGGCGCAGCTGCAGGAAGCATCGCTGGTGAACACGGTGCCCGGCACCGAGGACCAGGCGGTGGCGCTGGGGCTGGAGTACGCTCCGCGCGTGGTGGCGGCCAAGTACCGGGTGACGAGCGCCAACTACGCCATCGACAGCGCCATCGGCGACCTGCTGCCGACGCTGCAGGTGGTGGGCTCGGTGTCGCGCTCCTTCGACCAGCAAATCCGCAACGACCACCTGTTTTCCTACGCCATCCGCGGCCAGCTGTCGGTGCCGCTGTACCAGAGCGGTGCCGAATACAGCCGGGTGCGCGCCGCCAAGCAGTTCCACGGCCAGCGCCAGAACGAGCTCGACAGCGCCCGGCGGCTGTCGGCCGAGTTCGTGATCCGCGCCTTCCGCCAGCTCGAGGCGGCGCGGGCACGGGTGCAGTCGATCGGCGCTCAGGTGCGCGCCTCGCAGGTGGCGCTCGACGGCGTGCGGCAGGAAGCGCAGGTCGGCTCGCGCACGACGCTGGACGTCCTGAACGCCGAGCAGGAGCTGCTCGACGCCCAGGTGACGCTGGTCTCGGCGCGCCGCGACCTCGTGGTCAGCCACTATGCGCTGCTGGCCGAGATCGGCCAGCTCACCGCCCGCCAGCTGCGCCTGCCGGTCGAGTACTACGACGAAGAGAGATATTACAAGAACGTGCGCGATTCCTGGATCGGCCTGGGGAATTGACCGTCGGAACCGCGGCGAGGGTGTAGTGGATGAACGATAGCAAGGCGCATCGGGACCCGTCGATGGATGATATCCTGTCATCCATCCGCCGCATCATCCATGAGGATGCAGGGCGCGCGGCCGCGGCCGCCAAGGCGCAGTCGGCGACGCCATCGCCCGGCGCGCCGGGGCCGGCCGCTTCGTCCGCTGCCGCCACCGCGGGTGCCATGCGGCCCAACGGCAAGCCCGGCCGTCACGACGACGTGCTGCTGCTGACCGACCTGATCGAGGCGCCCGATCCCGGCAGCGCGCCGGCGCCTGCCGCCGGGGCGGGGCCCATGGCAAGCAACCCGATCTCCTCGGCCATGGATCGCCTGGCCCGCGCCGTGGAGGAGGCGAGGCCGCCGGTCGCGCCGGCGGCGGCGTCCGCTGGCGGCCGCTCGATGGAGGACGTGGTGCAGGAGATGCTGCGCCCGCTGCTGCGCGAGTGGCTGGAGAAGAACCTGCCGCCGATGGTCGAGCGCATCGTCGAACGCGAGGTCCAGCGCCTCACCCAGCGCTGAGGCTCATGAGGCCGGGCCGCGGCGCTCCAGCGCCGCATCCGGCGCGCAGCGCCGGACACATGAGCGGCGCTGGAGCGCCGCGGCCCGACCCAAAGACATGAGGCGGCCGCATTCGGCCCGGGATCCTACAGCCGCCGCTTCTTGCTGGAGATCACGCCGCTGGCGATGCCGTGCCACTCCAGGGTGCCGATCAGGCGGCTGTGCTCGATCTTGGGACAACGGTTCATCACCACCCGCAGGCCGGCCGCCTCGGCGCGCCGCGCCGCCGCGTCGTTGCGCACGGCGATCTGCATCCACACCACCTTGGCGCCATGCGCGATCGCGGCGTCGGTGATCGGGCCGGCGGCCTCGGTGTTGCGGAAGATGTCGACCATGTCGACGGTCTCGGGCAGGTCCTCGAGGCTGGCGTGGACGGTCTGGCCCAGGATCTTCTGGCCGACGGCGCCGGGATTGACCGGATAGATCTTGAAGCCCTTGTCCAGCAGGTACTTCATGGCGAAGTAGCTGGGGCGGTTCCAGTTGGTCGACGCGCCGACCATGGCGATCGTCTTCACGTCGCGCAGGATGCGGCGCAGATAGGCATCGTCATAGCGGTCGTGGTCGATCGCCGGTGCGGCGGCCGTGGCGGTGGGGGCAGGGGAACCATCCATGATGCGGCTCTGTGTGCGATGTCTCAGCGGCCCGTCCAGTCGGGCTGCGGCTTCTTGTTGACGAAGGCATCGATGCCGATCCTGGCATCCTGTCGCATCATGCCGCCGGCCATGAACGTGCTGGCGTAGGCATAAGCCTGCTCCAGGTCCATCTCCATGTGCTTGTGGAACAGCTCCTTGCCCTGCGCCAGCACCAGCGGCGACTTGGTGGCGATGTGCTGCGCCAGCGCCATGGTGGCGGCATCGAGCTCGGCGGCCGGCACCACCCGGCTCACCAGGCCGTCGCGCAGGGCTGTCTCGGCGCTCACCGGCTCGCCGGTGAACAGCATGTCGAGCGCCCGCTTGGAGCCGATGTTGCGGCCCAGCGGCACCGAAGGCGTGCCGCAGAACAGGCCGATATGCACGCCCGGGGTCGCGAACTTGGCCTCGCCGGAGGCCACGGCCAGGTCGCAGGCCGCCACCAGCTGGCAGCCGGCGGCCGTGGCCACGGCATGAACCTTGGCGATCACCGGCTGCGGCAGCCTGCGGATCTTCATCATCATGGCGCTGCACTTCGTGACCAGGTCGAAGTGGAACGCGTATTCGGTGCTGGAGCGGATCTCGCGCAGGTCGTGCCCGGCGGAGAAGGCGCGCCCATTGGCCTGGATCACCACGACACGCACGGTCTTGTCGCTCATCAGCCGGTCGAACTCGGCGTCCAGCGCCGCGATCAGCTCGCTGGAGAGCGCGTTCATGGCCTGCGGCCGGTTGAGCGTGAGCACGGCGACGCGGCCATGGTTCTCGCGCAGCAGCACCGGCTCGTTGGCCTGGGGTGCCTGGGTGGTCACGGTCGCTGTAGGGGCGGCGGTCATAGGCGGAACTCCGACGATAGCGCCGCACTATAGGCCGGCTCGCAGCCGCGCTGCCAGCGTGCGGTCGCGACAAAATCGACAGAGTGAGATTCTGACAGTTAATTAAGCATATTCAATAAGATAAACGATTTTAACAATCTAAAAATTGAGAGGAATGATTGGTCGTCGAAAGGAATCGAGGCATCGGTCCGGCGCCAGCCGTCGCGACCGCAACCGGACCTGGTCTGGCATTGTTATATAAAGGAATTAAACTGATAAATTAGATTATGAAAGTTAAATAACTTCATGAAATACAATGATTTTATGCGGTTAATTTTTATTGACTCCCACATTAAATGATGGGATAAGGATGTCCTCTGGACGAGGGATCGGCAGGGGGAGGGACTGGACGCCATCGCGCTTGAGGGGGCTTGCGCGCGATGGCGTCCAGAGGCCCGTTGTTGCAGCAGCTTTCGCCGGGTAGGGTCGCGCCCCCTTGCAAGCGCGAACGAGGCGATGATGCCGCTGATGAGCGGGCCGCAACTGCTGCAGTTTCTCGACACGTCCTTTCCCCAAGCCAGGCACCTGGGCCTGCAGATCGAGCATGTCGATGCGACGTCGATCCGGCTGCGCATGCCAATCGGCGATCAGCAACTGCGCCCCGGCGGCATCGTCTCGGGCCCGACCCTGATGTGGATGGCCGATTGCGGCGCCTACCTGCTGATCCTGGCCCAGATCGGGCCGGTGGCGATGGCCGTCACCAGCAGCCTCAACATGAACTTCCTGCGCGCCGGCGATGGCAGGCGCGACCTGATCGGCGAGGGGCGCCTGCTGAAGCTGGGGCGCCGGCTGGCGGTGACCGAGTTCGCGCTGCTGTCCGACGGTTCGCCCGAGCCGGTGGCGCAGGCGACCGTGACCTATGCCATTTCGTCTGCAAAAATGGGGTAAAATAACACCCCACCCATAATCCCTTGATTCTGTGGGCCTGTCTTGCCGTGATCGGGACGGAGTCGCTTGACAGGCCGGGCGCCGGGCCGTAATGAGCGCGCCGGTCGGGCGGCCTGCGGGGCGCCCGCATGTTTTTTCGGATCGGATCCATGAAAACCTTCAACCTCAAGCCTGCCGACGTGCAGAAGAAGTGGGTGTTGATCGATGCCGACGGGCTGGTGCTCGGACGGCTGGCCACGATCATCGCCACCCGCCTGCGCGGCAAGCACCTGCCGACCTACACGCCGCACGTCGATTGCGGCGAGAACATCATCGTGATCAACGCCGAGAAGGTGCGCGTCACCGGCAACAAGCTGCGTGACAAGGTCTTCTACTGGCACACCGGCTACCCCGGCGGCATCAAGGAAGCCACCATGGGGCAGCGGCTGGGCGGCAAGTATCCCGAGCGCGTCATCGAGAAGGCGGTCGAGCGCATGATCACGCGCGGGCCGCTGCAGCGCCAGCAGATGAAGAACCTGCGCGTCTTCAAGGGGGCGGCGCACCCGCACGAGGCGCAGCAGCCGACCAAGCTCGATATCGCGGCGATGAACCGCAAGAACGTGAGGGCCGCGTAACCATGGCAACCGAACCCACGCCCGCGGCCGGCCTGCGCAAGGCCGCGACCAACCTCGCCGCGCTGAACGCGACGCAGGAGCCGGTGCAGCGCACCAAGGAAGTCGACGCCCAGGGCCGCGCCTACGCCACCGGCCGCCGCAAGAACGCGGTGGCCCGCGTCTGGGTGAAGCCGGGCACCGGCAAGGTCACCGTCAACGGCAAGGAGCAGGTGATCTATTTCGCGCGTCCGACGCAGCGCATGATCATCCAGCAGCCGTTCCAGGTCGCCGGCCGCGTCGACCAGTACGACGTCGTCGCCACCGTCACCGGCGGCGGCCTGTCGGGCCAGGCCGGCGCGGTGCGCCACGGCATCTCGCAGGCGCTCACCAAGTACGAGCCGGAGCTGCGCCCGCCGCTGAAGCATGGCGGCTTCCTCACCCGCGACCCGCGCGTGGTCGAGCGCAAGAAGTACGGCAAGGCCGGCGCCCGCCGCAGCTTCCAGTTCTCGAAGCGCTGATCGGATGCGATCAGACCAGGCCAAACGAAAGGGCGCCCCGCGGGGCGCCCTTTTTGTTTCTTTGGGAGCGCCGACTTCCAGAAATCACGCCGCCAGGTCGAGCATGACCTCGAGGTTCTGCACGGCGGCGCCCGAGGCACCCTTGCCGAGATTGTCCAGGCGCGCCGAGAGGATCACCTGGCCGTATTTCTCGTTGCTGTGGACGCGCAGCTCCATGCGGTCGGTCTCGTTGAGCGCCTCGGGCTCGAGCCGGTCGCTGGCCTTGTCGGCGCTGTTCACCGCCACGACGCTGATGCGCGCGCTGCCGCGGTAGTGCGCGGCCAGCACGGCCTCGATATCGCGTGCCGTGGGCTTGCCGGTCAGCGTGTCGAGATGCAGCGGCACGTCGACGATCATGCCCTGGCGGTAGTTGCCCACCGACGGCACGAAGATCGGCCGGCGCGTGAGCCCGCTGTAGAGCTGCAGCTCGGGCACGTGCTTGTGCTCAAGGCGCAGGCCATAGACCTCGAACGACGGCGCCGTGCCGGCCTCGAAGGCCTCGATCATGCTCTTGCCGCCGCCGCTGTAGCCGCTGACGGCCTGCACGATCAACGGGTAGTCCTTGGGCATGAGGCCTGAATCGACCAGCGGCCGCACCAGCGCGATGCCGCCGGACGGGTAGCAGCCGGGGTTGGCGACCTTGCGGGCGGCGCGGATCGCGGCCGGCTGCGCGCGGGTCAGCTCGGGAAATCCGAACACCCAGCCCGGCGCGACGCGGTGCGCGGTGCTGGCGTCGAGCACGCGCGGCGCCCTCTCGCCCAGGGAGTCGGCGATGGCGACGGCCTCGCGCGCGGCGTCGTCGGGCAGGCACAGCACCACGACGTCGACCTCGGCCATCACGGCACGGCGCGCCTCAGGGTCCTTTCGTCGCTCGGCGGGGACGCTCCTGACCTCGATGCCGGGCACCGCGCGCAGGCGCTCGCGGATGCCGAGCCCGGTCGTGCCGGCCTCGCCGTCGATGAAGACACTGGGCTTGTTCGCCATGCTCGCCATTCGGTGACTCCTGAACCTCCATCTGCGCCACGGTGGCGCGGGGCATACATACGCCGGCTGGACGCGACGTCAAGCGGCGCTGCCGGCAGTGTGCGAAATTCGTGTGACGCGGTAATGAAGCAACCAGCCCGTCACCAGCCGGCGTTCCCGCGATGCGCATCCAGGTCGTCCACTGCCATCCCCTGACAGACAGCTACAACCACGCGCTCTTCCAGGCCATCGTGACGGCGCTGGAGCAGGGCGGCCACGAGGTCATCGCCACCGACCTCTACCGCGAGGAGTTCGCCCCGGCGATGAGTCCGCGGGAGCGCCGCAGCTACCATTCGGGCGCCTATGACGATGCCGCGGTGTCGGCCTACGCCGAGACGCTGCGCCGGATCGACGGCATCATCTTCTGCTTCCCGCACTGGTGGTTCTCGATGCCGGCCGTGCTCAAGGGCTATGTCGACCGGGTATGGGGGCCGGGCATCGCCTTCGAGCACGACCCGGCCGGTGGCCGCATCGTGCCCAGCCTTACTCATGTCAGGCTGTTTGGCGTGGTGACCAGCTACGGTTCGCCGTGGTGGGTCACCCGCCTGCTGGCCGGGGATCCGGGCCGCAAGGTCATGATGCGAGCCCTGAAGCCGATGTGCGGCAAGCGGGCGCGCTCGTTCTACCTCGCGCACTACGATATGGACCGCTCGACCGCGGCGTCGCGGCAGGCCTTCGTCGAACGGGTCCGCGCCGTCGTGTCCAGGATTTGACGCCGGCCTTGCCGGTGCGGCACAAGTGCTGAAATATCCCAAGACCTGACGGAAAGGACGAGAAGCAGATGGACCTGCGGTTCACGCCGGAGGAGCTGGCGTTCCAGCGCGAGGTGCGCGAGTGGATCGCGGCCAACATGCCCAAGGAAGTGGCCGAGGAATCGCGTCGCAGCCGCAGCTCGCACGTCTCGCGCGAGCGGCTGGTGCAGTGGCAGCGCATCCTGGCCTCGCGCGGCTGGCTGTGCCCGAGCTGGCCCAAGGAGCATGGCGGACCGGGGTGGAACGCGACCCAGAAGTTCATCTTCGAGATGGAGATGGCGCGCGCCGATTCGCCCTACCTGTCGTCGTTCAGCATCAAGATGGTGGCGCCGGTGCTGATGAAGTACGGCAGCGAGGCGCAGAAGCAGCGGTTCCTGCCCAGGATCGCGGCCGCCGAGGAGCTGTGGTGCCAGGGCTACTCCGAGCCCGGCTCGGGCTCCGACCTGGCGTCGCTGCGCACCCGCGCCGTGCGCGACGGCGAGCACTACGTGGTCAACGGCCAGAAGATCTGGACCACCAACGCCCACTGGGCCGACTGGATGTTCTGCCTGGTGCGCACCTCGAGCGAGGGCAAGCCGCAGGAAGGCATCTCCTTCCTGCTGATCGACATGAGGACACCGGGCATCAAGGTCGAGCCGATCCACATGGGTGACGGCACACGGGCGCCGGGCCGCCACGAGGTCAACCAGGTGTTCTTCACCGACGTGCGCGTGCCGGTCGAGAACCGCGTCGGCGAAGAGAACAAGGGCTGGACCTACGCCAAGTACCTGCTGGAGTTCGAGCGCGGCGGGCAGGCCTATGGCCCGCGCCTGCGCAAGGCGTTCCACCACCTGGAGGAGCTGGCGCGCACGCAGACCAAGGACGGCAAGGCGCTGCCCGAGGATGCGGCGTGGCGCGAGAAGATGGCGGCGCTGCAGATCGAGATCGACGCCGTGGAGATGAACGAACTCAGCTTCTACGCCTCGCTCAAGACCGGCGAGGCGCCGGGCCTGATGGCCTCGGTGGTGAAGATGCGCGGCACCGAGGTCGGCCAGAAGGTGACGGAGCTCGCGGTCGAGGCGGTGGCCAACTATGCCCAGCCCTTCACCGAGCTGCGCAACTACGATTCCAACATCGTGCCGGTCGGCGGCGAGTACGTCGACGACGTCGCGCCGCGCTACGTCAACCAGCGCAAGAGCACGATCTACGGCGGCTCCTCGGAAGTGCAGCGCAACATCATGGCCAAGGCGCTGCTGGGCCTGTGAGGAGCGGCGCAGAGAAGGGCGGCGCACAGGGACCGCACCGTCATCCCGAGCGCCCTCACCGTCATCCCGAGCGCAGCGAGGGATCTCCCGCGGCAAAGGCGCACGGTGCGCCATTCACGGGAGATCCCTCGCTGCGCTCGGGATGACAGCTGGCGCCCGGGATGACAGCGACGCCAACGACGCTATAGGGTGTGCGGCGAAAAACGGTCCCGGCGCAATCGCGCCGTTCAATGGACCGGCTGCGGGGAGACGCGCATGTCCTTGTGGTGGCGGGCCCGGTTGCTCTCGATCGCCGTGCTGATGGCCATGGCGGCGCTGCCGCTGTCGCCGGCGGCGGCGCGCGAGGCGGTGCGCATCGGCGTGCTGAAGTTCGGCACCGTGAACTGGGAGCTCGACGTCATCAAGACGCACGCGCTGGACAAGAAGGAAGGCATCGACGTGCAGATCGTCGAGTTCGCGGGCCGCGATGCCACCTCCGTGGCGCTGCTGGCCGGCAAGGTCGACGTCATCGTCATCGATTGGATCTGGGTATCGCGCCAGCGCGCCGAGGGCAGCAAGCTCACCTTCGTGCCTTTCTCCAGCGCCGTGGGGGCGCTGATGGTGCCGGCCGATTCACCGGTGCGCACGCTGGCCGACCTCAAGGGCAAGCGGCTGGGCATATCAGGCGGCCCGATCGACAAGAGCTGGCTGCTGATCCGCGCGATGGGCCTGTCGCAGGCCGGCATCGATCTCGACGATGCCGTCGACAAGGTGTTCGGCGCGCCGCCGCTGCTGAACGCGCAGGCGCTCGCCGGCCGGCTCGACGGCATCATCACCTCATGGAACTTCCTTGCCGAGCTCGAGGCACGGCGGTTCCGCACCCTGGTCAGCGTCGAGGACGCGGCGCGCGCCATCGGCATCTCCGGCACGCTGCCGCTGCTGGGCTATGTCTTCGACGAGGGCTGGGGCAGGGATCGTCGCGACGCCGTCGCCGCCCTGGTGCGCGCCAGCCGCAGCGCCAAGCAGATCCTGGCCGAGTCGGATGCCGAATGGGATCGCCTGCGGCCGCTGGTCAAGCCGGCCGATGACGCCACCTTCGCGGCGCTGAAGGCCGGCTTCCGGCGCGGCGTGCCGACAAGCTGGGGGCAGGCCGAGCGCGACGACGCGGCGCGTGCCTATGCCGTCATGGCCAAGCTGGGCGGCGCCGAGCTGGTCGGCCGCAGCCCGACGCTGCAGCCGGGCGTCTTCTGGCCGGACGTCACCTACTGACGCGGGCCGATGTGTTTTCCGATGCTGCACCGTAGCGTCTGGCCGTACATCGCCTCGATCGCGGCGCTGCTGCTGCTGTGGCAGCTGGCGGCCGGATGGGTCGACAGCCGCGCGCTGCCGACGCCGATGGCGGTCCTGGCTGTGCTGGAGCGCGAGGTCACGAGCGGGGCGCTGCCCTACCATCTCGCCGTGACCCTGGCGCGTGTCGCCGCCAGCTTCTTCCTGGCGCTGCTGATCGGCAGCGCCATCGGCATCGTCATGGGCCGCTCGGTCCTGATCGACCGGCTGGGCGACAGCTGGCTGATCGTCTTCCTCAACCTGCCGGCGCTGGTCACCATCGTGCTGTGCTATGTCTGGTTCGGCCTCACCGAGGCGGCTGCGATCCTGGCGGTGACCATCAACAAGATCCCCAACGTCGTGGTCACGGTGCGCGAGGGCGCGCGCGCCATCAGCCGCGACCTCCTGGAGATGGCGCAGGTGTTCCAGCTCGGCCGCGTCAGGACGCTGCGCCACGTCGTGCTGCCGTCGCTGGGGCCTTTCATCATCGCCGCGGCGCGCTCGGGGCTGGCCATCGTGTGGAAGATCGTGCTGGTGGTCGAGCTGCTGGGCCGCAGCAGCGGCGTCGGCTTCCAGATCAACCTGTTCTTCCAGCTGTTCGACGTCGCCGGCATCCTTGCCTACACGATCGCCTTCGTGGCGGTGATCCAGCTGCTGGAGCTGGGCGTGCTGCAGCCGCTCGAGCGGCGCGCCAACCGGTGGCGGCGATGACGGCGCTCGTAGTCGACATCCGCGAGAAGCGCTACCCGGCGGTCGGCCGCGCCGATGCCGCGGTGGCGCTGCGGGATCTGCGCTTCGAGGCCGCTTCCGGTGAGCTGCTCTGCGTGGTGGGGCCGTCGGGCTGCGGCAAGACCACGCTGCTCAACATCATCGCCGGGCTGGACCGCGATTTCAGCGGCCGCATGACGCTGCCGCCGATGGCCAAGGGCCGGCCGGCGATCGGCTACGTCTTCCAGAATGCGCGGCTGCTGCCTTGGCGCACGGTGCTGGAGAACATCGAGCTGGTGATGCCGCCGAGCGAGGGGCGCCGCCGGCGCGCGCTCGACCTGCTGGCGGCGACCGGGCTGGGCGACGTGGCCCAGGTCTATCCCGAGCGCCTGTCGGTGGGCATGGGACGGCGCGTGGCGCTGGCACGCGCCTTTGCGATCGATCCGCAGCTGCTGCTGCTGGACGAGCCGTTCGTGTCGCTGGACGAGCCCACGGCGCAGCGCCTGCGCCTGCTGCTGCTGGAGATCTGGGGCCGGCAGCCGACCACGGTCCTGTTCGTGACCCACGACCTGCGCGAGGCGATCCTGCTGGCGGACCGCATTATCGTGCTGTCGCCGCCGCCGGCGCGCGTCGTGGCCAGCATCCCGATCGCGCTGCCGCGCGATGCGCAGCGGGACGCCGCTGCGATCGAGGCGGTCCGCCGGCAGCTGCTGGACGAGCTCGGCGATTCCTTCGGCACGCTCTGACCCCAATTCAGCCGGCGCTTTCCGTCCGCGGCTGGTTCCCGCCAAGCGTGCGAGCGGTCAGTCAGCACAGATGGCGCCAAGTAACATTTAGCCCTCGTGTGTAAGCTGTTCTTGTTGACGGCCTAATGCGCTGAGTGATTACGTGTAGGAAAGCGCTTTCATATGAATGATCTGCTGACAGTGACGATCGCTTACAACGTAGCAGCGGACTGAGAAGCAACGAGTAGAGGGCGCGTATGGGAGGACGGAAAACCGAGATCGCCGGAAACGGCGAGGGGCGCGGGTCGTGCGGGTGCGCTTCACACAACGATGATCTGGAGTCGCCCGATCGCCGGGCTTTGTTGACGGCAACCCTGGCAGGCGGGGTGGCGCTGGCGTTTCCGGCTGCGGGCAACGCCGCGGATCCGCGGATGTCCCGGCCGCAGGCCGGCGATGTCTTCGTCTTCGCGATCGGCGACAAGGCCAAGTCGGTCATCACGGACGCGGACCTGACAGTGGGTGGCGCACCGGTGCTGGCGTGGCCGATGGACCCGCAGACCAAGACGATCCGTGACGGATCGCGCCTCAACCAGCTGCTGATCGTGCGGCTGGACGCGTCGAGCCTCGACGAGACGACGCGCGGCCGCGCGACGGATAGCGGGATCGTGGCGTACTCGGCGTCATGCACCCATGCGCTGTGCCCGGTCACCGGATGGCGTCCCGAGAAGCACATCGTCCACTGCCCGTGCCACAACTCGGAGTACGACATCAGCAACGGCGCCAAGGTCGTGTTCGGCCCGGCGCCGCGGCCGCTGCCGGCGCTGCCGCTCAAGGCGGTCGATGGTGCCCCGGTAGCAGCCGGCGCCTTCACCGGGAAGGTGGGTGCCGGCACCACGTGAGTTGTTATGGCCTTGCAAGCTTGTCTCGATGCCATTGCGGAGGGAGGAAGCGATGAGAGCAGGACAACACGCTTGGTTCGGGCTGGCCTTGACCAGCCTCATGGTGCCGATGATGGCATCGGCCCAGGGGATAAAATCCTACGCCCCGGTCACCCAGGAGCGGCTCAACAACCCGGAGCCCGCCAACTGGCTGCAATACCGGCGGACCTATGACGGGATGAACTACAGCCCGCTCGACAAGATCAACACCACCAACGTCAAGAACATGGTTCCGGTCTGGACCTTCTCGACCGGCGTCAACGAAGGTCACCAGGCGCCGCCCATGGTGAACAACGGGGTCATGTTCATCACCACGCCGCAGGCGCAGGTGATCGCGCTCGACGCCAAGACCGGCGACCTGCTGTGGCGCTACAAGCGCCAGCTGCCGGAAGACCTGTTCCAGCTGCATCCGACCAACCGCGGGGTGGGGATGTGGCAGGACATGCTGTTCCTGGCGACCGTCGACGATTTCCTGGTGGCGCTCGATGCCAAGACCGGCAAGGAGCTGTGGGCCAAGCCGGTCGGCGACTACAAGAAGGGCCATTACCTGACCCTGGCGCCGCAGGTCATCAACGGCAAGATCATCGTCGGCACCTCGGGCGGCGAGTTCGGCGTGCGCGGCTACATCGTCGGCTATGACGCCAAGACCGGCAACCAGCTGTGGCGGACCTACACCGTGCCGGCGCCCGGCGAGCCGGGCAGCGAGACCTGGAAGGGCGACGACTGGAAGACCGGCGGCGGCTCGGCCTGGATGACGGGCAACTACGACCCTGCCACCAACACCGCCTACTGGGGCATCGGCAACGCCGCGCCGTGGCCAGGCGATGCCCACCCGGGCGACAACCTGTACACGGCATCGGTCATCGCGCTCGATCCGGACACCGGCAAGATCAAGCATCATCACCAGTACCATCCCAATGATTCATGGGACTGGGACGAGGTCGATCCGCCGATCCTGATGGACGTGACGAAGGACGGGAAGACGATCAAGGCGCTCGTCCACCCGGGCCGCAACGGCTATCTGTGGACGCTGGAGCGCACGCCCGAGGGCATCAGCTTCGTGTCAGGGATTCCCTACGTCCACCAGGACGTGTTCGCCAGCATCGACCCGAAGACCGGCCGGCCGACCTACAACGAGAAGACGACGCCGAAGGTGGGCAAGGACGTCACCTTCTGTCCGTCGCTGTGGGGCGGCAAGGACTGGCTGTCGGCGACCTACAGCCCAAAGACCAAGCTGCTCTACATCCCGGCCAACGACAATATCTGCGGCCGGGTGGTCGGCGAGAAGAAGCCGCACATCGAAGGGCAGCTGTGGCTGGGGGCCGAGCTCGAGAAGCTCGACCTCAGCATGAAGGACAAGAAGGTGCCGGCCTACATGGGCGAGCTGCAGGCATGGGACGTCTCCGGCGGCAAGAAGGTCTGGTCGTACAAGTTCCCGACCCAGCTCTTCGCCTCGGCGATGGCGACGGCCGGTGACCTGGTGTTCGTCGGCGGCACGAGCGACCGCTACTTCCGCGCCTTCAACGCCACGAACGGCGAGCTGCTGTGGCAGCACCGGACCAACTCCGGCATCAGCGGCGGACCGACGGCCTTCGAGGTCGACGGCACGCAGTATATCGCCGTACAGTCCGGCTGGGGCGTCGATGCCCAGCGCATCCAGGACTCGCTGGCCAAGCTGGGCATCCCCGGCGTCAGCCCCGACGTGCCGCAGGGCGGCGTCGTCTGGGTGTTCGCGGTGAAGTGAGGAGCAAGCGGACGGGGCGCGGGCTAGCGTAGGGCCTGCCACAGGGCGACAGAAGCCATCGTCGGCCCGCGTCGTATCCATCGAGCCGGGGGCGGACCCCGGCTCACCCGAGCCACAGGGAGGAAGCGCCATGGTCAAGCTGCGCGTTAACGGACAGGAGCGGTCCTTCGATGGCGACCCATCGATGCCGTTGCTGTGGTACCTGCGCGACGAACTGGGCCTGACCGGCACCAAGTTCGGTTGCGGCGAAGCGTTGTGCGGCGCCTGCACGGTGCATGTCGACGGCCAGGCGGTGCGGTCCTGCATCACCGCCATGGGCGACACCGACGGGCGGGTGGTCACCACCATCGAGGGTCTGGACCCCAACGGCAACCATCCCATGCAACGCGCCTGGCGGGCCGCCAACGTGCCGCAATGCGGCTACTGCCAGAGCGGACAGATCATGCAGGCCGCGGCGCTGCTGGCGGAGAAGTCCAATCCCTCCGACGAGGACATCGACTCCGCGATGGCAGGCAACATCTGTCGCTGCGGTACATATCAACGCATCCGTAACGCCATCAAGGCGGCAGCCAAGGGAGCGTGACATGACCGCGATCATCGAGAATGTCAGCCGCCGCAAGCTGCTGCTGGGCGTCGTCGCCACGGGCGGCCTGATCGTCGCGACGCGGCTGCTGCCGATCCGCGACGCCTTTGCGCAGCAGAAATACGGCGCCGACGGCATGCCGCACGGCACCGTGAACGATCCGAAGGTCTTCGTGGCGATCGACAAGGACGGCACCGTCAGCATCGTCTGCCACCGCTCCGAGATGGGGCAGGGCGTGCGCACCGGCGTGCCGCTGATCCTGGCCGACGAGATGGAGGCCGACTGGTCGCGCGTGCGCATCGTGCAGGCGCAAGGCGACGAGGTGAGGTACGGCAACCAGGACACCGACGGCTCGCGCAGCACGCGGCACTATCTGAAGCCGATGCGTGAATGCGGCGCCGCCATGCGCATGATGCTCGAAGCGGCTGCCGCCAAGCGGCTGAACGTGCCGGTCGGCGAGGTCGAGGCCCGCAACCACGAGGTCGTGCACAAGGCCTCCGGCCGCAAGCTGGGCTACGGCGATCTGGCGGCCGATGCCGCGGCGCTGCCGGTGCCCAAGGAGCTCAAGCTGAAGGACCCGGCCGCGTTCCGCTATATCGGCAAGGATACGCCGATCATCGACCTGGTCGACATGACCACGGGCCGCGCCAAGTATGGCCAGGACACGATGCTGCCCGGCCTGAAGTTCGCCGTCATCGCGCGGCCGCCCGTCTATGGCGGCAAGGTGGCGTCGGTCGACTCGAGCGAGGCCATGAAGGTGCCGGGCGTCGAGAAGATCGTGCAGATCGAAGGCACGCCGATACCGTCGACGTTCCAGCCGCTGGGCGGCGTGGCCGTGATCGCCCGCAACACCTATGCCGCGATGAAGGGTCGCGAGGCGCTCAAGATCACCTGGGACGACGGGCCCAACAAGGTCTACGAGTCCAAGGACTATCGCGGCAAGCTCGAGGCCTCGGCGCGCAAGGACGGCAAGGTGGTGCGCAACGAAGGCGACGCCGACGGCGCGCTGGCCAAGGCGGCCAAGAAGGTCGAGGCCGAGTACTACCTGCCGCACTTCGCTCACGCCACGATGGAGCCGCCGGCGGCGACCGCGCGTATCCAGGACGGCAAGTGCGAGGTCTGGGCCTGCGTGCAGAGCCCGCAGGGCACGCGCGACACCGTGGCCAAGCGGCTGGGCATGTCGGCCGACAACGTGACCGTCAACGTCACGCTGCTGGGCGGCGGCTTCGGGCGCAAGTCCAAGCCCGACTTCGCGGTCGAGGCGGCGCTGCTGTCGCGCGAGATGGGCGGCGCGCCGGTCAAGGTGGTGTGGACGCGCACCGATGACCTGCACCACGGCTACTACCACACGGTCTCGGTCGAGCGCCTCGAGGCCGGGCTGGACGCCGCCGGCAAGCCGGTGGCCTGGAAGCACCGCACCGTGGCGCCCAGCATCGCCTCGATCTTCGCGCCCAACGTGAAGAACGAGGCGGCCTTCGAGCTCAGCATGGGCGCCGTCGACATGCCGTTCGCGATCCCCAACATCCGGGTCGAGAACGGCGAGGCGGAGGCGCATACCCGGATCGGCTGGTTCCGCTCCGTGTCCAACATCCCGCATGCGTTCGCGGTGCAATCCTTCGCGGCCGAGATGGCCCATGCCGCCGGCAAGGACCCCAAGGACTATCTGCTGGAGCTGATCGGTCCGCCGCGCCTGGTCGATCAGGCCAAGGCCGGCGTCGGCTGGAACTACGGCGAGGATCCCAGCATCTACCCGATCGACACGGCTCGCCTGCGGCGCGTGGTCGAGCTGGTGGCGGAGAAGGGCGAATGGGGCCGCAAGCTGCCGCCACGGCATGGCCTGGGCATCGCCGTGCACCGCAGCTTCGTGAGCTACGTCGCGACCGTGGTCGAGGCCGCGGTCGACGAGAAGGGCAACCTGACGGTGCCGCGCGTCGACATCGCCATCGACTGTGGCTTCTTCGTCAATCCGGAGCGTGTACGGGCCCAGCTCGAGGGTGCCTGCGTCATGGGCATGAGCCTGGCGCTCAAGAGCGAGATCACGTTCAAGGACGGGCGGGTGGTCCAGAACAACTTCGACACGTTCGAGGTGGCCCGCATCAACGAGTCGCCGCGCGACACGCGCGTGCACATCGTGCCGGCCAACATCGCCGTGCCGCCGGGCGGCGTCGGCGAGCCGGGCGTGCCGCCGTTCGCGCCGGCGCTGTGCAATGCGATCTTTGCCGCCACCGGCAAGCGCATCCGCCAGCTGCCGATCCGCGACCAGCTCTCGACGTAAGGCCAGGGCGCGCGGGCCTGCGGCCCGCTCATGATATGAACCGAGGCGCCGGCGTCATGCCGGCGCCTTTCTTTCTGTCGCTGACACACCTGTCATCCCGAGCGCAGCGAGGGATCTCCTGCAAGGGACGCACGGTGCGCCATTCGCGGGAGATCCCTCGCTGCGCTCGGGATGACAGGCGTATTGGCGACCAGTGTTCCGGCGCTAGCCCAACTTTCCCAACTGGAGGGCTGAAACGGCAATTTTGAGGTTGGAAAGTGTGAAAACGCGAATCATTTCAAGGGGTGTCGGTCGGCGAGCGGCTGTAGTGAAGACCAAGTGCCTTTTATGCT
>NZ_VDUZ01000004.1 GCF_008039615.1 Vineibacter terrae
GACCACTTCACTCGCCGCTCCAAGCAGAGTCGCACCAACCGCCTCGTCAAACAGCTCGCAAGCCTCGGATATCATGTCGAAATCACACCCATGGCTACGACCGCGTGAGTTCTGTTTCCTTTCAGGCACAGAGACACAGAGGCACACAGAGAATGATTTTTCGCGCGCCGAAGGCGCGCAAGCTCTTGGTAGCCTTCATGGTGAGCACAGGTGAATGCTTCGCATTCACCGAGTCGAACCATGAAGGCGCCGCACGGGCTGTGGTGCGGCGCTTCATGGTTCGACAAGCTCACCATGAAGCGCTTCCCTCCATTTCCATTGCGGCCCAAAGTTGCTCTGTGTCTCTGTGTCTCTGCGGTGAATTCTTCTCTTCTTCTCTTCGCCCCCAGGATATGACGTGCCCGATCCCGCGATCATCCTCGCCGGCGTGCTGAACGGATTGCTGGCCGGTGGCATCTACGTACTGGTCGCGGTCGGGCTGACGCTGATCTACGGCGTGCTGCACATCATCAACTTCGCCCATGGCAGCCTCCTGATGCTGGCCATGTACGCGGTGTTCTTCCTCTGGCGCCTGCTGGGCATCGATCCCTACATGGCGCTGCCCATCGTGATCGCCGGCAGCTTCGCCTTCGGCTACGTGCTCTACCGCGGCCTGATCGGCCGCTTCAGCCATGGCCGCGACGAGAACATCCTGCTGATCACCCTGGGCCTGGCGATCGTCTTCGACAACGTCGCGCTGCTGCTGTTCGGCGGCGACACGCAGACCGTCGACGTCGCCTGGGCCGGCAGCATCGTGCAGGTCGGGGCCGCGTTCCTGCCGCTGCCCAAGCTGCTCTCGTTCCTGGCCGCGATCGTGATCTGCGCCGCCTTGGGCCTGCTGATGACCGGCTCCGACCTGGGCAGGGCGATCCGCGCCGTGGCGCGCGAGCGGCAGGGCGCGCGGCTGGTGGGCATCGACGTCGAGCAGGTGTTCGCGATCGCCTACGGCATCGGCATCGCCTGCCTGGGCGCGGCGGCCTGCCTGCTGATGCCGACCTTCTACGTCTCGCCGACCTCGGGCCATGCCTTCGTGCTGATCGCCTTCACCATCGTCGTCCTGGGCGGCATGGGCAGCTTCGTGGGCGCGGCCGTGGGCGGCCTGATCATCGGCGTCACCGAGTCGCTGGGCGGGCTGCTGCTGGGCGAGCAGCTGGGCCAGATCGGCATCTCGCTGACCTTCATCCTCATTCTGCTGCTGCGGCCCACCGGCCTGTTCGGGAGCGCGCGATGAGCCGGCGCGGGCAGGCGCTGCTGGCTGCCGGGCTGGTACTGGCGCTGCTCTATCCGCTGCTGGTGCGTGCCGCCGGCGCGGCCGGGCTGCCGCTCTCGCCCAACTACCTGATCAACACGGGCATGCTGATCTGCTTCACGGCGTTCCTCGGCCAGTCGTGGAACGTCGCCGGCGGCTTCGCCGGCCTCACGTCCTTCGGCCATGTCGTGTTCTTCGGCACCGGCGCCTACGCCATGGCCATCCTGCAGGTCTCGCACGGCTGGAACCCGTGGCTGGCCTGGCCGGTGGCGGCGGTGGCCGGCGCCGGCGTCGGGTGGCTGATCGGGGCGCTGGCCTTCCGCGCCGGCCTCAAGGGCTCGTATTTCGCGCTCATCACGTTGGCATTTGCGGAGGTCTTCCGTATCCTGGCCAACTCGGTGCCGTTCACGCGCGGCGGGCTGGGCCTGCTGGTGAAGGCCGATCCGCGGCCCGCGAACCTGCAGTTCCGCGACCCGATCTGGTTCTACTACCTGGCGCTGGGCCTGTGCGTGCTGGCGCTGCTGATCGCCTGGCGGCTCACGCGCACGCGCTTCGGCGCGCGCCTGGTGGCGATCCGCGAGAACGAGGACGCCGCCCGCGCGCTGGGCATCGACGTCTATGCCGAGAAGGTCAAGGTGCTGGTGCTGTCGGGTGCGATGGCCGGCGCCGGCGGTGCCTTCTATGTGCAGAAGTATCTCTATGTCGATCCCTGGATCGCCTTCGGCGTCGACAAGTCGGTGGAGATGCTGCTGGTCAGCATGGTGGGCGGCGCCGGCACCATCGCCGGGCCGCTGATCGGTGCGGCGGCCCTGACGGCGATCAACGAGGTCACGCGCATGCTGGCCAGCGTCGTGCCGGCCCTGAAGAACGTGCAGCCGCTGAGCCTGATCGTCTACGGCGCCATGCTGATCCTGATCGTGGCGCGCCTGCCGCACGGCCTGGCCAGCCTGTTCGGCCGAAGGCACGACCACCCCGTCATCCCGAGCGCAGCGAGGGATCTCCCGCGAACGACGCACCGTGCGTCCGGCCGCGGGAGATCCCTCGCTGCGCTCGGGATGACAGAAGGTGCGGCAGGAGATCGGCCGCATGATCCTGGGGAGGCGGGACGTGCTTGAGGTGCGCCGCCTGTGCAAGGCGTTCAGCGGCCTGAAGGCGGTCGACGATGCCGCGCTCGACGTGCGGGCCGGCGAGATCGTGGCGCTGATCGGCCCCAACGGCGCCGGCAAGACGACGCTGTTCGCCTGCATCGCGGGCTTCCACAAGCCCGATTCGGGCGTCGTGCGCCTCGACGGCGCCGACATCACCGGACGCGCGCCGCATCGCATCTGCGCCGCCGGCATGGTGCGCACGTTCCAGATCACGCAGCCCTTCGCCACCATCAGCGTGCGCGAGAACATCATGGTCGGCGCCTATGCCCGCACGTCCGACCGCGATGCGGCGGCGGCGCGGGCCGAGGCGATCGCGCGCCAGGTCGGCATGGGCGCGCAACTCGACCGGCGCGGCGCCGACCTCACGGTGGCCGGGCGCAAGCGCCTGGAGCTGGCCCGCGCGCTGGCCACCGGTCCGCGGCTCTTGCTGCTGGACGAGGTGATGGCCGGCCTCAACCCGACGGAGATCGGCGAGATCGTCGAGGTGATCCGCGCGATCCGCACCGGCGGCGTCACCATCCTGCTGATCGAGCACGTGATGCAGGCCGTCACCAGCCTCGCCGAGCGCGTCTACGTGCTCAACCAGGGCCGCGTGATCGCCGAGGGCACGCCGGCCCAGGTCGCGGCCGATGCCGGCGTGGTCGAGGCCTATCTCGGGCATGGCGCCGCCGCGCGCCTGGGCGGGGCGCATGCTTGAAATTGCAGGCCTGCGCGCCGGCTACGGCCCGATCGAGATCCTGCACGGCGTCGACCTCGCGGTGGCGGCGGGCGAGGTCGTGGCGCTGCTGGGCAGCAACGGCGCCGGCAAGTCGACGCTGAACAACACCGTGAGCGGCCTGCTGCGCCCTGTCGCGGGCAGCATCGCCTTCGACGGCGCCGCCATCGCCGGCTGGCCCAGCATGCGCATCGTCGCGCGCGGCCTGGTGCAGGTGCCCGAGGGCCGGCGGGTGTTCCCCAACCTCACGGTGCGCGACAACCTGGCGCTCGGCAGCTACCGGCGCGGCGGCGCGGCGCGAGCCCGCAACCTGGAGCGCGTGGCCGCGATCTTCCCGCGGCTGAAGGAGCGCTGGCGCCAGCTCGCGGGCACGCTCTCGGGCGGCGAGCAGCAGATGCTGGCGATCGGCCGCGGCCTGATGGGCGAGCCGCGCCTCTTGATCCTGGACGAGCCGTCACTGGGCCTCTCGCCGCTGCTGGTCGAGGAGATGTTCGCCCTGATCGGCCGCCTCAACGCCGACGGCCTCGCGATACTGCTGGTCGAGCAGAACGTGGTCCAGTCGCTCGCCGTCGCGCACCGCGCCTACGTGCTGGAGAACGGCCGCATCGCGCTCAGCGGCAAGGCCGCCGACCTTGCCCAGGACCCCGGCCTGCGCAAGAGCTACCTTGGGCATTGACCTGAATTCTTCCTCCCCAGCTTTGCTGGGGAGGTGCCCCGATACGACGTTTCGACGCGAAGCGTCGAAACGTCGGTGGGCGGAGGGGAGCCGACGGGGGCTATATAACCGGGACCACGTCGGCTCCCCCTCCGGCACAGGTATTTCGACGCAACGCGTCGAAATACCGAATCGGCCACCTCCCCCACGCTGCGCGTGGGGGAGGCAGGAATCAACCCCGCCGCCCGGCCCTGAAGTGGCGGTGAAATTTCTTGTTCGTAGAACGAGAATGGTGTAGATTTGACATTGTTGGAGCATGCGTAAACCCGCCGCCGGGGTAACGGGCGCTTCGTAGGTCCCACGACACGGGCAGAGCCGCCGCCGGGCTTCGAAACGGGCGCCTGCGAAGGCAGGATCGCCGGTTGCCGCCGTCAGGCAACGTCCTTCTCTCCCGTGATCGAGGGCCGTCATGACCACGGTCGCTTTGCCATGCCGCCACCTGGACATTGCGCGACGGGGCTTCGCGCTGATCGCGCCGTCGGCGATGCCGATTTCCGACGCCGCGGGAGCCCTTGGCAGGACTGGAGAATTTCCTTTCGCGATCTTCCCGATCTTCGCGCAGGCGGATTGCCCTGTGCATCCCGGGATAGGGCGCCTCAATGGCGACGGCCTGGCTCGGGACCCCGGCCTGCGAAGGAGCTACCTTGAGCATTGACGTGAATTCTTCCTCCCCAGCTTTGCTGGGGAGGTGCCCCGAAGGGGCGGAGGGGAGCCGACGTGGTCTTGGTTACGAAGACCACGTCGGCTCCCCCTCCGGCCTTCGGCCACCTCCCCCACGCTGCGCGTGGGGGAGGCAGGAGTCACCCCCGCCAGAAGCTGGGCATGAACAGGACCAGCACGGCGAACAGCTCCAGGCGGCCCAGCAGCATGGCGAAGCACAGCAGCCACTTCGCCGCGTCGGGCAGGGAGGCGAAGTTGCCGTGCGGGCCGATCGCCGGGCCCAGGCCCGGCCCGACATTGGAGAGGCTGGCCACGGCGGCGCTGGCGCTGGTGAGGAAGTCGAGGTCGAACGCCATCAGTGCGATGGTGAGCCCGCCGTAGCACAGGAAGTAGACCGTGAAGAACGCGACCACCGAGGCCACGACCTCGTCCGGGAGCTGCTTGCCGCCATAGGTGCGGGGGAAGACGCCGCGCGGGTAGAGCAGCTGCAGGAAGTAGCTGCGCAGCACGCGCGCCATCACCTCGAAGCGGAAGATCTTGATGCCGCCCGTGGTCGAGCCGGTGCAGCCGCCTACGAACAGCAGGCCGAAGAAGATGCCGACCGCCATGTTGCCCCACAGCGTGTAGTCGACGGTGACGAAGCCGGCCGTGGTGACGATGGAGACGACGTTGAACATCGCGTGGCGGATGGCGTCGGCGATGCCGTAGCGGCCCGACAGCGCCAGCCACGCCGCCAGCAGCACGCTCATCGCGGCAATGAAGAGCAGGAAGGTGACGGCCTGGCTGTTGCGCAGCATGCGGCGGTTGCCGCGCGCCAGGCCGACATAGGCCACGAACGGCAGCGCGCCCAGGATCATGAACACGACCGCGATCCACTCGACCGCGGCGCTCCGCCAGTGGCCCAGCGAGGCGTCGGACGTCGAGTAGCCGCCGGTGGCGACGGTGCTGAGCGCATGGGCCACGGCATCGAACGGCGCCATGCCGGCCAGCCAGTAGGCCAGCGCGCAGGCCACGGTCAGCCCGAGATAGATGGCGCCGATCGCGGCCGCGATCTCGCGCACCCGCGGCAGCACCTTCTCCGAGCGGTCCGAGGATTCGGTGCGGAACAGCTGCATGCCGCCGACGCCCAGGGTCGGCAGGATCGCGATCGCGACCGCGATGATGCCGATGCCGCCCATCCATTGCAGCAGCGACCGCCACAGCAGGACCCCGGGCGGCGCCTGGTCGAGGCCGGTGATCACGGTGGCGCCCGTGGTCGTCAGGCCCGACATCGCCTCGAAGACGGCGTCGGTGACGCTGCCGCGCAGCGCGGCGTGGTCGGAAAGGTAGAGCGGCAGGGCGCTGAACAGCGCGATCACGAGCCAGGCCATCGGCGTCAGCATGAAGGCCTGGCGCAGGGTGAGGCCGTCGGAGAGATCGCAGCGCGCCACGCCGAGCAGCAGCAAGCCGCAGACCAGGGTGACCGAAGCCGACAGCGCGAAGCCCTGCCAGTCGGGGTGGCCGGCGCTGGCATCGACGGCCGCCGGCACCAGCATGGCGACGGCCAGCACCGCCAGCATGCCGCCGATCAGGTAGAAGACCGGCCGCAGATAGGCCGGCGACCAGGTGCGCACGGGAGGCTGCACGCGCATCGTCTAGGACACCGGTGCCAACGCCATGTCCATGCCCTACGCCCCCTCCAGGATGTCTTCCGCCTTGCGCAGGGCGTCGTAGGTGACGGTGGCGATCACGCGGTCGCCGGGCTCGACCTGGAAGGCGCCCGTGGGAATGAAGACCTGCTCGCCGCGCACCACGGCGCCGATCATCATGCCCTTGGGCAGGCGCAGCTTGTCGAGGCTGCTGCGCACCAGGCGGGAGCCGGGCAGGGCCTGGGTCTCGATCACCTCGCCGAAATCCTCGCGCAGGGCATAGAGCGCCGACACCGCGCGCGGCCGCACGTAGCGCAGGATGGTCGAGATGGTGATGGCGTTGGGGTTCACCACGACGTCGACCCCCAGCACCGGCATGATCGGCTCGTAGGTGCTCTTGTTGACCAGGGCGATGGCCCGGCTGCAGCCCTCGCGCTTGGCCAGCACCGAGGCGAAGATGTTGGTCTCGTCGTCGTCGGTGACGGCGACGATGGTCTGGGCGGCGCCGGCATTGGCCTCGCGCAGCACGTCGCGGTCGAGCGCGTCGCCGTGCAGCACCACGACGGCGTCCTTCAGCTCGCCCGAGACGAATTCGGCGCGCTCGCGGTTGCGCTCGACCATCATGATCGAGACCGCGGGCGCGGCCTGCGTGAGCTGCCTGGCCAGGCTGAAGCCGACATTGCCGCCGCCGACGATGACGATGCGGCTGGCCTGCCGGTCCTGATGGCCGAAGAAGGCGATGACGCCGTCGACCCGCTGCGGCTGCGTGATCAGGTAGACTTGGTCGTTGAGCTCGATCACGGTGCTTGCGTCGGGCACGAAGGCCTTGCCCTGGCGGATGACGGCCATCACCATCAGCCCGGAATCGGGCCACAACTGCGGCAGCTCGCCCAGCCGCCGGCCGATCAGGGCGCAGGCATCGGAGCTGCACTGGACGCCCAGCAGCTGCACGCGGCCGTCGGCCAGGGGCACGGTGTCGAACGCCCCGGGCGTGCGCAGGCGGCGGGCGATGCCGCCGGCGACCTCGACCTCGGGCGAGATGATGACGTCGATCGGCAGCTGGTCGGCGGCATAGAGGCCGCGCCAGTCGGGCCCGAGGTAGCCGGCATGGCGGACACGGGCGATGCGGCGGCGCACCTTGAAGAGCGAGTAGGCGACCTGGCAGGCCACCATGTTGACCTCGTCCGACTGCGTGACCGCGATCAGCATGTCGGCGTCCTGCGCCCCGGCGCGCTGCAGCACCTCGGGATGCGAGGCGTGGCCCTGCATGCCGCGCACGTCATAGGTCTCGTCGACGAGGCGGGCCTGCTCGGGCGATATGTCCACGACCGTCACGTCGATGCCTTCGCCCGCCAGCTGCCGCGCGATCGCGGTGCCGACCTGGCCCGCCCCGCATACGATGACCCGCATTTGCCTTGCCCTCTATCCGTCCCACCTTACGCACATTGTCGTCCTGAGCGAAGCGAAGGACCTTGCGGTGGTATGTGCTGCACGGACGTTGCTGGCGACGGGCCGGACCGCGTCGCTCCAGCGACGCTCATGATGCGCCGCTGGAGCGGCGCGGTCCCAGCCGTCATCAGAGCCGCCCTTGACCGGTATCCACCACCGCAAGGTCCTTCGCTCCGCTCAGGGCGACAGAAATCAAAGCTCCGTGTCGCCGGCCAGCAGGCGCTGGGCGATGGTGCGGCGCAGGATCTCGTTGGTGCCGTCGGCGACGTTGATCACGCGCAGGTCGTGCCAAGCGTGGGTCAGGTGCAGCTCGTTGGTGAAGCCCATGGCGCCGTGGGTCTGCATGGCGCGGTCGACGGCGCGGAAGCCGGCCTCCACGGCATAGGCCTTGGCCATCGACAGCTCCTTGATCGCGCGCTCGCCGCGGTCGAGCAGGGTGGCGACGTTCAGCCCCATCAGGTGGGCGGCGTGCAGCTCCATGGCCGATTCGGCGAGCGGGAAGCTCACGCCCTGGTACTCGGCGATCTTCTGGCCGAAGGCCTCGCGCTGCTTGGCGTAGTCCAGCGCCTTCTCCAGCGCCCAGCGGCCCAGGCCGACGGCGCGCGCGGTGTTGTAGATGCGGCCCAGCGACACGCCCAGCAGGCCGATCTTGAAGCCGTCATGCAGGGTGCCCACGAGCTGGTCGGGCTCGACCCGCACGCCGTCGAAGACGAGCTGGCCCTCGTTGCCGCCGGCATGGCCGAAGAGACGGATCACGCTCTCGACCTGGAAGCCCGGCGCGTCGGTCGGCACCAGGAAGGCGCTGATGCCGCCGGCCTTGCGCTTCGCCCGCTCCGGATCGGTGACCGCGAACACGATCACCCAGTCGGCCTGCGGCGCGTTGGTGGTCCAGATCTTGCGGCCGTGGATGCGCCAGCCGTTGCCGTCGGGCTCGGCCCGGGTCCTGATCATGGCCGCGTCGGAGCCGGCGCCGGGCTCCGACAGGCCGAAGCACATCGAGGTGCGGCCGGCCATCATGTCGGCCAGGATGGTCTGGCGTGCCGTGTCGGTGACCTCGCGCAGCACGACGCTGGGACCGAACGCCCAGTGGCTGAGCGTGTAGGCGCCCAGCCAGTGGTGCATGCCGCACTGGCGGTAGATGCGCTCCCAGGCCGTGAAATAGGCCAGCAGCCCCATGCCGCCGCCGCCCAGCGCCTCGGGCACGCACATCTGGTAGTAGCCGGCCTGCGACGCGGCCATGCGCACCTCGCGCATCAGCTGCACGACCTGCGGCACGTAGCGGCCGTCCCTGGCGTAGAGCTGGTGCGGATCGGTCAGCAGGTCGTGGTGCCTGTCGTGCCGCGGCACGACCTCGGCGCGGATGAAGCGCGCAATGCCGTCGCAGACGGCCTCGATCTCGTCCGGTATGTCGAATGCCAACGCCGCCATGACCCTCTACCTTCTCCGCACGCGCAAAACGGCAGGTTATCGGGGTTGCCGGCCCGGCTGCAACGCTTGCCGCATCGGCGCGTTGGCTGCAGAGCAGTGGAACGGCGAGCCGAGGAGGCCAGGCCATATGACCGTAGCACCGCCCCCGTCACCGGCCGCGGCGCCGCCGCCGGCCGGGTTTCGCGACCTGCTGACGCCGGAGCTGATCGGCTGGCGCGTGGCCGGCAAGGGCGGCTTCCGCTGGATGCCGCCCGGCGTGCTCGAGAGCTTCGGCGGCCCCGGCCTGTTCTGGTACGCCAACGAGACCTTCGACGACTTCATCCTCGACGTGTCCTGGCGGACGCTGCATCCGGACGACAATTCAGGCGTCTTCCTGCGCTGTCCGCCGCTGCAGGACACGCCGGCGCTGGCCATCGCGCAGGGCTACGAGGTGCAGATCGACGACCGCGGCTTCGATCCGAAGACCCGATGCACCGGCAGCGCCCTGCATCTGACGGGCGCGGTCTACAGGCTGGCGCCGGCAGCGGCGGGGCTTTCGCATCCGGTCGGCGAATGGAACCGGTTCGTGATCACGGCCTGCGCGCAGACCATCAGCGTCGTGCTCAACGGCGCGCCGGCCGCACGGCTGGAGCATGGGGACCGCGCCCGTTCAGGGCATGTGGCGCTGCAATGCCACCACGAAGGCTCCGCCGTGCAGTTCAGGCACGTCGCCATCAAGCCGCTGTAGGCACGACTGTCATCCCGAGCGTGATCCTGCGCCTCCGGGCGAAGGATCAGGCGCCGCCACTCAGCCGTGGATCGCTGCCACGCGCGACTGGAACTGCCGGCCGAGAGGGGTTGTCGGCGGCATCGGGCTGCCGGCGGCGAGCGCCTGCTGGCGCGCCTCGGCGCCTGATCGGGTTGTCGCGATCCCGTCCTCCAGCCGCGCAGGGGTGTCGTCCGCGCACAGCAGGTGCAGGACGAGGCGGGTGCGCAGATGCGTGCGCGGGATCACCTGGTGGATGATGCGTGCATCGGCGGCATGGTCGATCACCAGGGTCGGCCACAGCCAGTGCCGCCCGGCCTGTGGTGCTTCATCCAGCAGGTGCTCGACCACGGCCTTCCAGTTGGCATCGATGTCGACCGTCGCGTCGCCGCGCGGGCGCAGCGCCTCGACGCCGGCCAGCGCAGGGGCGTCGTCGAACGGGGCCGCATCGGCCTCGACGTGGATGAACAGCAGGCCGTGGCGGCGCTCGATGCGCACCGTCGGCAGGTTGCATTCCGGGCCATGTGGTTGCGACGGCGCGACCTTGGGCGGCGCCTGCACGAAGCGGCCGGCAAGGTCGTAGGTCCAGCCATGGTAACGGCAGCGCAGCTCCGTGCGGCGTCCGGCGCCGGCATCGACCACCGGCAGCCCCTGGTGCCGGCACTGGTTGTGGAACGCTGCGATGCCGGCGTCGCTGCGCGCGGCGAAGACCGGCCAGCCGCCGAGGATCTGGCACACGTAGTCGCCGGTGGCGGCCAGCGCATCCGCGCGCCCGAGCATCTGCCAGGCATGCGCGAACAGCGCCTGGCGCTCGTGCGTGAAGGCGTCCGGCTCGAGATAGAGCCGCGCCGGGAGGAGGCCGCTCGCCATGGGCCCCTAGCGGCCGAGATGGCGCCGGAAGGCGTCGATGCCGGCCTGGCAGACGGCGGTGTCCTGCTCGCCGTTGCCGCCCGAGGCGGCGATGCTGCCCACCACCTTGCCGTCGACCTCGACGGGGAAGCCGCCGACAAAGACGGTGAAGCGGCCCTCGTGCTGGGTGAAGATGCCGAAGGCCTCCTCGCCGGGCAGGGCGTTCCTGTAGTTGTGCGTCGGCTTGCGGTGGCCGGCGGCGGTGAACGCCTTGTTCATGGCGATCTGCACGCTGGTCACCTTGCCGCCGTCGAGCCGGCGCAGCGCGATCGGGTAGCCGGCCGCATCGGCGACGCACAGCACCTCGGGGATGCCGAGCTCCTCGGCCTTCCTCTGCGCCGCGTCGAGCATCAGGTTGGCCTCGGCCAGCGAGAAGGTCTGGTAGGTGATCACGCGACGTATCTCCGGCGCGCCCTATGCGGCGGCCTGGGCCTGCGGCTGGGCCAGGAACTTGGCGTAGAGCCCGTCGAGATAGAGCCGGCGCATCAGCGTCGCCTCGCGCACCAGGCGCAGGCAGGCGCTCCTGAGCTCCGGCGTCGTGGCGTGCCTCTCCAGGATCTCGAAGCCGCGTTCGCCATGCTCGGCGTCGGCGACGATGTGCAGGGTGAAGAACACGACCTCGTCCTGGGTGAAGCCGTACTTCTCCAGCAGCGGCGGCGTGGTGCGGCTGTAGATCTGCGGCACCTGCGACTCGAGCCCGACCAGCAGGGCGGCCATGGCCTCGACATAGTGGCGCTGCGACTGGCGATAGCACCAGCTCTGCAGGCCCAGCGTCTCGGGCAGCAGCTCGCCGTTGAGCTGGGCGTTCCTGATCTCGTCGCGGCCCATGCCGCAATGCTCGCCGAAATCGAGCAGCAGCTCGGTGTGCTTGATCGCCGGGAAGCCTTCCTGGCCGACCATGCCTTCCTCTTCCATGATGTTCTCGGCGATGAAGGCGCGCACATCCTCGGCCGGGCAGTCGCCATAGACCGTGGCGCACCATTGCGGGAACAGGCTGACATAGTGGAAGTGCTGCTTGGTCCATTCGCCCAGCAGGCGGCGATTGAGCCGGCCGCTCACCCAGGCGTCGCTCCAGGGGTGGGTCTTGGAGTGGCGCTGCTGGATCACCTCTTCGATCTGCGTGCGGAACTCGCTCTTGGCCATGGCATTCCTCCTGGTCTCATCCAGGATACTGTATACAGAATGGCTGCGAGTCAAGAGGAAGCCTTCACGGCCGACAGGGCGGCGCTCGCCTGCTCCGGCGCCGGCTCGCGCTCGGCCAGGAACGTGCGCCCGGCGTGGAGCACGTGGCGCGAGGCGAGCAGCGCGGCCATCTCCTCGTCGCCGGCGACGATCGCCTCGAGGATGTCGGCGTGCTCCTCCCAGTTGGTCACCGCCTGCTTGAGGCTGCGCGGCGCGAAGAGATGGGCGGTGCGCTCGCGCAGGGTACGCATGATGTCGCCCAGCACGCGGTTGTTGCCGGCCTCCGCCAGGAGGTCATGGAAGCGGTTGTTGAACTCGACGAACTCCTCGGGCGTGCCGGTCGCCGCCTTGGCGCGGCCCTCGGAAAGCACCGATTTTATCCGATCTATCACGCCCGGCTGGTGCCGGCGGGCGGCAAGGCGGGCATTGAGCCCTTCGAGGTTGGCGCGCACCTCGACCATCTCCCAGGCGTCGGCGTTGGAGAGCGATGCGACCACGGCGCTGCGCCGCGGCGTGACCTCGATGAAGCCCTCCGATGCCAGCGCCCGGATCGCCTCGCGCACGGGATTGCGCGACACGCCGAGCTCGGCCGCGATCCGCTCCTCGATCAGCCGCTCGCCGGGCCGGTAGCGGCCGCGCACGATGGCCTGGCGGAGCGACTGCGTGACGAGATCGCGCAAGGGCGAATAGGTGTCGCCCAGGCGGGCGGCATCGGGCGCGGGCGCGGAAGCGGTGTCGGGCGGCATGGCAGGCTTGGGATCGCGGGGCATTTGACGGTCTTGACACTCCTCATTCCTGTATACAGGATACAGGCTACGATCAGGAAAGGTAGTGGGGCGCAAGACACAGATCAAGCTTATCGGGGAGGACGACGATGAAGGTTGGCTTGCGCATGGCCCGTCGGGCCGTGGTCCTCGCATGTGCAGGGGCGTCGATGTGGGCGCTGGCGGCGGGCGCCACCCGCGCCCAGGAGATCGTCATCGCGCTCGGCTCGGAACCGACGACGCTCGACCCGCAGATCCGCCAGGACGGCGGCGAGCGGGCGGTCAACGACAACATCTACGAGGCGCTCATCTTCCGCACGCCCAAGGGCGAGCTGGTGCCGGGTCTGGCGGCCGAGATGCCCAGGCTGCTGGACCCCACGACGTGGCAGTTCAGGCTGCGCGCCGGCGTCAAGTTCCACAACGGCGAGCCGTTCACCGCCGATGCGGTCGTGGCCAGCATCGCACGCATGCTCGACCCGGCGGTGCGCTCGGAGAACCTGTCCTACTTCAGCACGCTGGTGCGCGCCGAGAAGGTCGACGACCTGACGGTCAACGTCGTGACCAAGGCGCCGGACTCGGTGTTCCTCTCGCGCATGTACTGGCTGAAGATCATCCCGCCGCAGCACGCCAGGAGCCCGGGCTTCGCGACCCAGCCGGTCGGCACCGGCCCCTATCGCCTTGTCGAGTGGGTGCGCGGCGAGCGCGTGGTGCTGGCCGCCAACCCGGACTACTGGGGCGCCAAGCCCGGCGTGCAGCGGGTGACGTACCGCTTCGTGTCGGAGATCGGCACCCGTCTGTCGGGCCTGCTGGCGCGTGAGTTCGACATCATCTCGAACCTGCAGCCCGAGTATGTGAAGCGGGCACCGAAGATCGGGCGCGTGCCGGCGCTGGAGGTGCCCGTCGTCATCCCCAACGCCATCAGCGGCGTGACGGCCGATGCGCGCGTGCGCCTGGCGCTCAACCTCGCGGTCGACAAGAAGGCGATCGCGGAGAAGCTGTTCGGCGGCTTCGCCTCGGTGTCCGACGGCCAGTTCATCAGCGCGACCTGGTTCGGCCATGACCCGACGATCAACGCCTATCCCTACGACCCCGCCAAGGCGCGGGCGCTGCTGAAGGAGGCCGGCGCCGGGGGCGCCGCGATCGAGCTGGTGGGCACCGCCGGCCGCTGGCTCAAGGACCGCGAGACCGTCGAGGCGATCGCCGCATACTGGCAGGCGGTGGGACTGAAGGTCGACGTGAAGATCCTGGAGTTCGACGGCTACCTCAAGCGCCTGTTCGACCGCCAGTCGCGGCCGCAGGCGATCTATGTCAGCCACGCCAACCCGCTGCTGCACGCCGACCGCACGCTGTCGGACTACTACCATGAGAAGGGCCGCGGCTCGTCCAACAAGGACGCCGAGCTGGCGGCGCTCATCGAGCGCGCCCGTTCCGAGACCGATCCGGCGAAGCAGGCCGAGATCTATCACATGGTCATGAAACGCGCTCACGAGCAGGCCTATTTCGTGACCCTGGTCGGCATCGACGTGCTCTACGGGCTGAGCCAGCGCATGGACTGGACACCGGGCGTCGACGGCAAGTTCCTGGCCAAGGACATGAAGGTCACCCGCTGACCTCAAACGTCGGGAGCAAAGCGTCATGAGCGCCGGCTTCCTGCTTCGCCGCCTCGGCCATGGCATCGTCGTCGTGCTCGGCGTGACGATCGTGGTCTTCATCGTGACGCGCATGGTGGGCGATCCCGTGCGCGTCATGCTGCCCATCGACGCCAGCGACGAGCAGCGCCAGGCGTTCGCGCACCATCTCGGCCTCGACCGGCCGCTGCCGGCGCAGTTCGCCGACTTCTTCGCGAAGCTGGCACGCTTCGACTTCGGCGAGTCGCTGTGGCAGCGCCGGCCGGCCATCGACATCGTGCTGGAGCGCCTGCCGGCGACGCTCGAGCTGGTGCTGGTGGGCATGGCCCTGGCCCTGCTGCTGGCCATCCCGCTCGGCGTCATCGCGGCGCTGCGGCCGGGGCGGGGCTGGGATCGCGCCACGGTGAGCCTGAGCCTGCTGGGCCTGTCGCTGCCCCAGTTCTGGCTCGGGCTGCTGCTCATCATCCTGTTCGCCGTGGAGTGGGGGCTGCTGCCGACGTCGGGGCGCGGCACGCCGGGGCACCTGATCCTGCCGGCGCTGACCCTGGCGCTGCCGGCCACCGGCCGGCTGGCCATGATCGCGCGCTCCTCGATGATCGACGAGCTCAACCAGCCCTATGTGCAGACCGCGATCGCCAAGGGCCTGCCGTTGCGGCGCGTCGTCGGCCTGCATGCGCTGCGCAACGCCGCGAACCCGGTGCTGACGCTGGCCGGCTGGGAGCTCATCCGCTCGCTCGCGGGCTATGCCGTCGTGGTCGAGACGGTCTTCGCCTGGCCGGGGCTGGGCTATGTCGCGATCCAGGCCATCCAGCGCCAGGATCTCGTGCTGCTGCAGACCGTGGTGTTCGTGGTCGCGATCATGGTGGTCGCGATCAACCTCGCCATGGACCTCGTCTACAAGGCGATCGATCCGCGCATCCAACTCGAGTGAGCCATGGCAATGACCAAGTCGACCGCCGGCACGCTCGCCCACGCCGCACCGCTGCACGGCCGGCCGCATGAGCTGTTCAACGCGCTGCGCGGCATCGCGCGCGAGCTGCGCGCCGACAAGCTGGGCGCCTTCGGCACGATGATCCTGCTGGTGCTGGTCATCGTGGCGATCGCCGCGCCGGCGCTGGCGCCCTACGATCCCGCCGCGCAGTCGCTGGCCGACCGCCTGCTGCCGCCGGCCTGGCTTGCCGGCGGCAGCCCGGCGCATTGGCTGGGCACCGATCATCTGGGCCGCGATGTGCTCTCGCGCACGATCCACGGCGCGCGCGTGTCGCTGCTGGTGGGCGTCGCCGTGGTGGCGCTGGCCGGCACGTTCGGGACCGTGCTGGGGCTGGTCGCCGGCTATTTCGGCGGGCGGGCCGACACCATCATCATGCGCGCCGTCGACATCCAGGTCGCGTTCCCGGCGCTGCTGCTGGCCCTCATCATCCTGACCGTGGTGAAGCCGACGCCCGGCACGCTCGTGATCGTGCTCGCGGCCAATGGCTGGATGGTCTATGCGCGCCTGGTGCGCGGCGTCGTGCTGTCCAGCCGCCAGTCGCTCTACGTCGAGGCGGCCGAGATCGTGGGCTGCCGGCCGCTGCGCGTGATCTTCCGCCACGTCCTGCCCAACCTCACGTCGCCGCTGGTGACGCTCGCGACCCTGGAGTTCGCGCGCATCGTGCTCGCCGAGGCGGCGCTGTCGTTCCTCGGGCTGGGCGTGCAGCCGCCGGCGACGTCGTGGGGCCTCGATGTTGCCGCCGGCAAGAACTACATCTTCGACGCTTGGTGGCTGGTCACCGTGCCTGGCACCGCGATCGCGCTCACCGTGCTCAGCATCAACCTGGTCGCGAGCTGGATCCGGATCGCCACCGATCCGCGCGAGCGGCAGAAGCGCTTCGCGCGCGGCGCGGCCGTGTCGGAGATGGGCGCATGAGCGCCGCCGCTGCCGAGGGGCCGCTGCTGCAGGTCAAGGGCCTGCAGGTGCGGTATTTCACCGAGCGCGGCACCATCGAGGCCTCGCGGGGCGTGACGCTGCATCTGGACCGCGGCGAGACTCTGGGGCTGGTGGGCGAATCGGGCTCGGGCAAGAGCGTGACGTCGCAGGCCATCCTGGGCCTGATCCGCGAGCCGGGCCGCATCGTGGCCGGCGACATCGTGTGGAAGGGACGCTCGCTGCTGGCGGCCGACGGCGCGGCCTATGCCCGGCGGGTGCGCGGCAAGGAGATCGCGCTCGTCTTCCAGGACCCGATGACGTCGCTCAATCCGGTGTTCACCATCGGCCTGCAGATCACCGAGGTGCTGCGCCATCACCTCAAGCTCGGCCGGCGCGCCGCAAGCGACCGCGCCGCCGAGCTGCTGGACCTGGTCGGCATCTCCGCGCCGCGGCAGCGGCTGGCGCAGTACCCGCATGAGCTCTCGGGCGGCATGCGCCAGCGCGCGCTGATCGCGATGGCGCTGTCGTGCGAGCCGGAGCTGCTGGTCGCCGACGAGCCGACCACGGCGCTGGATGTCACCATCCAGGCCCAGATCCTGGAGCTGCTCGGCAGCCTGCAGCAGCGGCTGGGGCTCTCGATCCTGCTCATCACCCACGACCTCGGCGTCGTGGCGGCGCTGTGCCACCGGGTTGCCGTGATCTATGCCGGCCGCATCGTCGAGACCGGGCGCGCCGCCGACCTGTTCGCACGCCCGGCCCACCCCTACACGATGGGCCTGCTGCGCTCGACGCCACGGATCGACGTGGTGCGGCCGCGGCTGGTCGCGATCGACGGCACGCCGCCCGATCTGTCGCATCCGCCCGCGGGATGCGCCTTCCACACGCGCTGCCCGATCGCGACCGATGCCTGCATGGCCGAGGCGCCGAGCCTGGTTCCGCAAGCCGGCGGCCGCACCGTGGCCTGCTGGCGGGCCTTCACGCCCGCCTGGCCCGGCGAGGCCGCCAACCGTCGTGCCCGGGGATGACGATGATGACCACGACCACCGCGCCCCTGGTCGAGGTGCAGAACCTCTCCGTCCATTACGCGGCCCGGGGCGGCGGCTGGCTCGGGCGCCGCATCCGCCCGATCACTGCCGTCGAGGACGTGTCGTTCGCCATCTTCCCCGGCGAGACGCTGGGGCTCGTGGGCGAATCGGGGTCCGGCAAGTCGACCACCGGCCGTGCCATCCTGCGCCGCATCGACAGCATCACCGGCCGCATCCTGTTCCGCGGCCGCGATATCACGCAGGTCCGGGGCGAGGCGCTGCGGCGGCTGCGCCGGCATGTGCAGATGATCTTCCAGGACCCCTATGCCAGCCTCAACCCGCGCATGACGGTGCTCGAGCTGGTGGCCGAGCCGCTCGTCGTTCATGGCCTGGCGCGGGGCGAGGCGGCAGAGCCGCGCGTCGCATCGCTGCTGGCGCTGGTCGGCCTGCCCGAGAGCGCGATGGAGCGCTACCCGCACGAGTTCAGCGGCGGCCAGCGCCAGCGCATCGGCATCGCGCGGGCGCTGGCGCTGGAGCCGGATTTCATCGTCGCCGACGAGGCGGTCTCGGCGCTCGACGTCTCGATCCGCGCCCAGATCGTCAATCTGCTGGGCGACCTGCAGGCCAGGCTCAATCTTGCCTACCTCTTCATCGCGCACGACCTGTCGGTGGTGCGCCACATCTCGCACCGCATCGCCATCATGTACGCGGGCAAGCTCGTCGAGCTGGCCGACCGCGACGCGATCTTCCGCCAGCCGCTGCATCCCTATACCCGCGCGCTCTTGTCGGCGATCCTGATCCCCGATCCGCAGATCCAGCAGCAGCGCCGCCGCATCGTGCTCACGGGCGAGATCCCAAGCCCGGCCGCGCCACCGAGCGGCTGCCGGTTCCACACGCGCTGCGCACACGCGACCGCGAAATGCCGTGCCGAGGCCCCGCCGTTCGAGGAAAAGACGCCCGGCCACTTCGCCGCCTGCTGGGCGGCATGACGGGGACGCGAAGGATCACGTGCGGCCGACGAATGTCACGAGGTCGGCCAAGGTGTCACCAATCGCATCCGGCTTCGCATCGAGCCCTTCAGCGGGCAGCTTCAGCCGGTTGGCCCAGAAGGTCCGGTAGCCGAAGGACCTGGCGCCGGCCGCATCCCAGCCGCCAAAGGCCGCAAAGACGATCTCTTCACGCCGCAGGCCGAACGCATCGATCGCCATCTGGTAGGCGCGTGGGTCGGGCTTGTAGGTGCGCAGCGTGTCTGTGGACAGCACGTGCTCGAACAGGCCCTCCAGGCCGGCGCTGTGGATGGCAGCCTGCAGCATGCGCTCCGTCATGTTCGACAGGAAGGCGAGCCGGATGCCGGCGCCGCGCAGCGCCTGCAGGCCGGGCAGCACGTCCGGATGCGCCTTCAGCGCGAGGAAGCCACCCATGAGCTCGTCGCGCTTGTCGGCGGTCAGATCCACCTTGGCCGCGGCAGCGGCGAAGCGCAGCGCATCCTCGGTCACCGTCCAGAAGTCGGCGTAGCGCTGCGACACGACGCGCAGCCAGGTGTATTCGAACTGCCGGATGCGCCAGAGATTGCTCAGCTCGGCGCCCTTGCCGGGGAAGAGCTGCTCGGCGCGGGCAAAGACCGGCCGTGGATCGAAGGTGACGAAGGCATCGAAGGCGACGGCCTTCACAGATCCGCCATCGGCTTGCGCGCGGGCGCTGGATGCGAAAAGGCCGGCAGCGAGGCCGCTGCCCGTGAGCTGGAGGAGGTGCCGGCGCCTCGGGCCGGCGGCATCGATGGCATGGGCGTCAAGGGTCATGACGGAACCCATATCCCTTGCCAGACCCGTGTAGAATTGGGGAAATCAGCAACAGATCATGCTGATTCCTGGAAGAATGGGATGGACCGGCTCGACCGCCTGACGCTGTTCCTCGCCATCGCCGACGCCGGCAGCCTGGTGGCGGCGGCGCGGCGCACCGGCCGCTCGCCGCCCGTGGTGACGCGCGTCCTGGGCGAGCTCGAGGCCGAGCTGGGCGTGCGCCTGGCGGAGCGCACGACGCGGCGCCTGGCGCTGACGGATGCCGGCATGCGGCTGGCCGAGCATGCGCGCCGCCTGACGGCCGATTTCGACGGCGCGATGCACGAGGTCGCGGGCGAAGGCGCCGCGCCACGGGGGCGCTTGCGCATCTCAGCGCCGCTGACCTTCGGCCGCCTCCACGTGATGCCGATCGTCACGGCGTTCCTGGAGAGCAATCCTCACGTCACGGCCGAGCTGTCGCTCGATGATCGTCCGGTCGATCTGATCGAGGAGGGGATCGATGTCGCCCTGCGCATCGCCCATCTCGACAGCGGCACGCTGGTGGCGCGCCGCGTGGGCGCGGTGCGCCGCATCGTCGTGGCCAGTCCGCGCTATCTGAAGCAGCGCGGCCGGCCGGCGGCTCCTGACGAGCTCGCGGCGCACGACATCGTGCTGTTCGTCAACCAGGCGAACGGCCCGGACTGGCGCTTCCAGGCCCTCGACGGCTCCGAGCGCGAGGTGCGCGTGAGCGCGCGGTTCCAGGTCAACCGGGCCGAAGCCGCCATCGATGCCGCGCGCGACGGCAGGGGCATCGCCCATGTGCTGTCGTACCAGGTGGCCGACGATATGGCGCGCGGCCGGCTGGTGCGCCTGCTGCGGCCGTTCGAGCGGCCACCGATTCCTGTTCACATCGTTTTTCCGACGGCCCGGCTCATGGCGCCGCGGGTCCGCGCGTTCCTCGATTTTGCCGTGCCGCGTTTGAGCTGCCTCAAGGTGCTGCGCTCGGAAGGGACGTAGCCGGTGGGTGTTTGCACCGTCGCGCCAATGCAGCGCTGTCACAAAACGGGCGAACATGCCTTGATACGAAGGGTCGGCTCCCCTCCGGCCGCGTGGAGATTTCGCAATGTCCATCCGCAACCTCGATGCTCTCTTCGCGCCGTCCTCCGTGGCGTTGATCGGCGCCGGAGCCCGGCCCGGCTCGGTCGGCGCCGTGATCGCCCGCAACCTGTTCCGGTCGGGCTTCGCCGGGCCGGTGATGCCGGTCAACCGGCGTCCCCAGACCGTCGAGGGCGTCGAGGTCCATCCCGATATCGCCAGCCTGCCGCAGGCGCCCGACCTGGCCGTGATCGCGACGCCGCCGGCCACGGTGCCAGGCGTGATCGCCGAGCTGGGCGCGCGCGGCACCCGCGGCGCCGTGGTGATCACCGCCGGCCTGGGCGCGGCCGCGCCGGACGGCGGCAAGAGCCTGCGCCAGCAGATGCTCGACGCGGCGCGGCCGCACCTGATGCGCATCGTGGGGCCCAACTGCATCGGCATCATGGTGCCGGGCATCGGGCTGAACGGCAGCTTCGCCCATATCGCGCCACGCAAGGGCGACATCGCCTTCCTGACGCAGTCGGGCGCCATGGTGACGGCGGTGCTGGACTGGGCCACGACGCGTGGCATCGGCTTCTCCCATTTCGTGTCGCTGGGCGACATGGCCGACGTCGATTTCGGCGACATGCTCGACTACCTGGCGGCCGATCCCGACACGCACGCGGTGCTGCTCTACATCGAGGCCATCACCAACGCCCGCAAGTTCATGTCGGCTGCGCGTGCCTGCGCGCGGCTGAAGCCCGTGGTGGTGATCAAGGCCGGCCGCCACACCGAGGGCGCGCGCGCCGCGGCCTCGCATACCGGCGCCCTGGCCGGCGCCGACGCGGTCTATGACGCGGCCTTCCGGCGCGCCGGCGCCCTGCGCGTCTACCAGATGCACGAGCTGTTCAACGCCGTGGAGACGCTGGCGCTGTCGCGTCCGGTGGCGGGCGACCGGCTGGCGATCCTCACCAACGGCGGCGGCCCGGGCGTGCTGGCCACCGATGCGCTGATCGATTCAGGCGGCAGGCTCGCCGAGCTCAGCCCGCAGACACGCGCCCAGCTCGACAAGGTGCTGCCGCCGACCTGGTCGCGCAGCAATCCCGTGGACATCATCGGCGATGCACCCGGCAGCCGCTTCGCCGACGCCCTGCAGGCGATGCTGCAGGACAAGGGCATGGACGCGATCCTGGTGCTGAACTGCCCGACCGCGATCGCCTCGAGCAGCGAGGCGGCGGCCGCCGTCATCGACACCGTCAAGGGCAGCCGGCGGCCCGTGTTCACGAGCTGGCTGGGCGATTCGGCTGCCGCCGAGTCGCGGGCGATGTTCGGCGCGCACCGCATCCCGACCTTCTTCACGCCCGAGCAGGCGATCGGCGGCTTCATGTACATGGTGCGGCACCGGCGCGCGCAGGAGCTGCTGATGGAGGTGCCGCCCTCGGTGCCCGAGGCGTTCACGCCCGACACCGAGGCCGCCAATGCGGTGATCAGACGCGTCGTCGCCGAAGGCCGGCCGTGGCTGTCGGAAGCCGAGGCCAAGAGCGTGATCGCCGCCTACGGCATCCCGATCGTGGAGACCCGCATCGTGGCGACGCCCGAGGCGGCAGCGCAAGCGGCGGCCGCGTTCAAGGTGCCGGTGGCGCTCAAGATCCTGTCGCGCGACATCACCCACAAGTCGGACATCGGCGGCGTCGTGCTCAACCTCGAGGGAGCCGACGCGGTGCGCGCGGCGGCCGACTCCATGCATCGTCACATCGGCACGGTGCGCCCCGAGGCCAGGCTCGAGGGCTTCACCGTGCAGCCCATGGTGAACCGCGCCGAGGCCTATGAGCTGATCGTCGGCATGGTGAACGACGTGCAGTTCGGCCCGGTCGTGCTGTTCGGCCATGGCGGCACCGGCGTCGAGGTGATCAACGACAAGGCCCTGGCCCTGCCGCCGCTCAACATGAAGCTGGCGCGCGAGATGATGGCCCAGACCCGCATCTTCAAGCTGATGCAGGGCTTCCGTGGCAAGCCGGCGGTGGCGCTCGACGACGTCGCGCTGTGCCTGATCAAGCTCGCCCAGCTCGTGGCCGACTGCCCCGAGATCGAGGAGCTCGACATCAACCCGCTGCTGGCCGACGAGCATGGCGTGGTCGCGCTCGACGCGCGCATCAAGGTGGCGCCGGCGGCCGGCGACGGCGCCTCGCGGCTGGCGATCCGGCCCTATCCGCGTGCGCTGGAGCAGGAGCTCCAGCTGCGCGACGGCACGCGCGTGCCGATCCGGCCGGTCCGTCCCGAGGACGGCCCGGGCATGCACCGACTGTTCGGCAAGATGGCGCCGGAGGACATCCGGCTGCGCTTCTTCACGCCGATGAAGACCCTGCCGGCGCCGCTGGCAGCGCGGCTGTCGCAGATCGACTATGACCGCGAGATGGCGCTGGTGGCCACCGAATCGACGGCGCACGACGCCGAGGCGCTGGGGGCGGTGCGCATCGCCGCCGATCCCGACAACGAGCGGGCGGAGTACGCGATACTGGTGCGCACGGACATGAAGGGCAGGGGCCTGGGCTACGCGCTGATGCGCCGGATGATCGACTACGCGCGCGAGCGCGGCATCGGCGAGATCTTCGGCGACGTGCTGCGCGAGAACCATCCCATGCTGAAGCTGTGCCGCGACCTCGGCTTCACCGCCGCGCCCACCGAGGACCCGACGGTGGTGCGGATGAGCCTGCCGCTGTAGGCACCATCGCGGTCATAGGCCTTCGTCATCGCCGGCGTTGCGTCGTCCCGAACCTCTCCGTCATCCCGAGCGCAGCGAGGGATCTCCTGCGGCAAGACGCACCGTGCGTCATTCGCGGGAGATCCCTCGCTGCGCTCGGGATGACGATAGGGGATGCTGCGGATGACGGTAGGAGATGTCGGGGATGACAGCTCAAGGCAGGTCGAGGCTGACGGCGATGCCGGCGCTGGCGATCACGGCCACGTCGCCGATCTCCTCGTCGGGCACGTCGAGCCCGCCCTTGACCACACGCACCGTGACGATGCCGTGGGGCAGGGAGGCCTTGACCGCGTCGGCATCGACACGCTCCGGCTTCTGCACGCCGATGGTGACGTCGACATGCATCGCCGTCCTGGGGTCGACCTTAAGCGTGCGCAGCAGGGTGAGCGAGCTGTGATGCAGCGCGTCCTGCACCGCGCGCAGCGCCGCCTTGGTGTAGTCGCCGCCATGCAGGTCGTTGCCCGTGCCCAGCTCGAGGATCACGCGCCGGCGCGTTATTGGCTTGGTCGTCGTCGTCATGGTGCGGTTCACGGCACATCCAGCCGCACCACGGCGGCGGCGTTGGCGATCAAGGTGACATCGGTGCCCGACTCGTTGGGCAGCGACAGCCCGCCCTCGACCACGGTGATCGTGCCGCCGCCATGCGGCAGCTCGGCGAGCACAGCCTGCTTGTCGACACGCTCGGGCATGGGCACGCCGATGGTGACGTCGACATGCATGGCGTCGGCCGGCTTGCCCAGCGCGCCCGCCACGGTGAGCGCATTGTGCCAGAGCGCATCGCGCAGGGCACGGATGGCGGCCTTGGTCGGATCGCCGCCGCGGATGTCGGTGCCCATGCCGATCTCGAGCACCATGCGCCTCAACGCCACGCCCACCTCCTTGTGTCGACACGATGGCTTCGCATCACATCAATTGCCGGGTGGGTCAAGCCGGGCAGGGCCTCAAAAAAGCCCTGGCCGCTCCCTACATAGGGTCCGAGTTCACGCGGTCACAGCGAACAGGAGAGGCTGCCAATGACCCCGCAGGAGAAGGAACTCATCACCCAGCTGCTCGACCGCCTGAAGCAGGCTCCGGCCCAGCCCAAGGACGAGGAGGCCGCGGCCCTGATCAGGTCAGGCATGGCGGCGCAACCCGATGCGCCCTACCTGCTGATCCAGACCGTGCTGATCCAGAACATGGCGCTCGACAACGCCCAGGCCCGGCTGGTCGAGCTGGAACGGCAGCTGGCCGAGGCCCGCCAGGCCGCGGCGGCCAAGCCGACCAGCTTCCTGGGCGGCCTGCTGGGGCGCGATGCGCCACCGCAGCAGCAGCCCGCCGCGCCACCGCAACCCGTGCCACCGCCGCAGGCCACGCCACCGGCGCCGGGCGGACCCTGGGGGCAGCGGCCGCTGGCATCGGCGATGCCGGGCTATCAGCAGGGTTTCGGTCAGCCCATGGGCGGCGGCCCGATGGGCGGCGGCGCCGGCGGCTTCCTGCGCACGGCGGCGGCGGCAGCGGTCGGCGTGGCCGGCGGCGCGCTTCTGTACCAGGGCATCTCGTCGATGTTCGGTGGCCACGGCGGCACCGCGCCGGCCAATGCCGCCGGCCTGGGCGGCGAGAACCTGCTGGGTGGCAGCAGCAGCAGCCCGGCGACGCCGGGTGATGCCGGCGCCAGCAGCGCCGCCAGCCTGCCCGACACGCAGACCGCCTCGCTGCCCGATCCCCAGGCCCCCGATCCCCAGGCTGACGACCAGTGGGAGTCCAACGACCAGGCCAGCGACTGGAACGGCAGCGACGACAACGCCGATTGGGGCGGTGACGGCGGCGGCTTCGACAGCGACAACAGTGATTTCTGATCCGGCAGCCGACCTCAGCCGTCGCCGGGACGCAGCCCCGGCGGCGGCGCGGCCGGGTTGAGCTGGGCGTAGTGATAGCTGCCGATGCAGCCGTTGCGCGCGCCCTGGTCGGTCGTGCTGTAGACGTCCAGCCGCTCGCCTTCCTCGAGGATCACGCGCACCCCGGGGCCGTGCCACACGCCGCGATGAAGAGCGTCATGGCCGGGCTCGACGCGGAACGTCTTCATGGGGACAGTCTCCTGCTTTTCTTAGGCTTTTCCGGGCAATCAGCATGCCAATTGCAACCCGCTGCGCCTGACACTGCAGTTTATGTTACCCGTCGCCGGCGTCCAGCATATTTAAAAAATATTAATACATCGCAGCGCTCTAGGGTCGGTTCTTCATCTCATATTCTGGATTTGGAATGCCTTCGAACTCCCTGAAATGACAGGGTTGGCAGCAGGCGAGGGATGGTGCCGTCGCCGCGGTTGACAGCACCCGCAATCTTTATTATTGGTCGGACCAATAAAACAATGAACCAGACGGACGAAAGGGAAGGGATCCGTGCCGGCCACATCCAACGACTATGCTTTGGGCGAGATGCTGGCGGTGCTGCTCGCCCGCGATCTCGGCGACGGCGAGAAGGCGATCGTCGGCACCAACTCCGACATCCAGGTCGCGGCCTGCAACCTCGCGCGCCAGCGCCAGGCGCCCCGCCTGTGGTGGGTGTCGGGGCCCGGCGGGATGACCAACCCGACCGAGGGGATCGTGCGGCCGGCGGCCGACGCCGAGAACATCGCCGTGGCGCAGGCCGTCATGGACCTGCCGCTGATGATCGACTTCATCGACTGGCGCATCCACTTCTTCGATTTCGCGATCCTGGGCGCGCTGCAGACCGACCGCTTCGGCAACATCAACACGGTCTGCATCGGCGATCATGCGCGGCCCCGGCTGCGCGGGCCGGGCACCGTCGGCATCAGCGCGCTCACCGGGCTGTCGCGGCGCTTCTACATCATGATGACCCGGCACGATCGCGGCGCCTTCGTGCCCAGGGTCGACTTCATCTGCGGCGCAGGCCATCTCGACGGCGGCACCTCGCGCACCGACAGGGGCCTGCCCGAGGGCGGCCCCAGGCTCGTGGTGACGCCGCTGGGCGTCTTCGACTTCGCGCCCAACAGCAAGGCCATGCGCATCCGCTCCCTGCACGAAGGCGTCAGCCTGGAGGAGGCGCGCGACAACACCGGCTTCGACCTGCTGGTGCCCGACCAGGTGGCGCGCACCGCGCCGCCGCAAGCCGAGGAGCTCTTCCTGCTGCGCCGCACCGTCGACACCACCGGCGTGCTGGCCCGCAAGTTTCCGTGGCCCAGGGCCGCCTGAGGGAGCCGCTCATGAACGACTATCATTTCGAGGACCATCACAAGCTGCTGCGCGACCAGGTGCGGCGCATGGTCGAGCGGCATGTCGCGCCCATCGCCTCGGAGATCGACGAGAACAACCGCTTCCCGCAGGAGCTGGTCGAGGTCTTCGGCGACATGGGCCTGCTGCAGCTCTGGGTGCCGGAGGAGTATGGCGGCCCGGGCGGCGATCTCACCTCGGTCTGCCTGGTGAAGGAGGAGATCGCCAAGGTGTCCGAATCGGCCGCCCTGCTGGCGGCCAACAACTCCTTCGGCCTGATCCTGCCGATCCTCAATTTCGGCAGCGAGGCGCAGAAGCGCCACTACCTCGGCCTGTCGGCCAAGGGGCGCACCTTGACCGCGGTGGCGATCACCGAGGCCGGCACCGGCTCGGACGTCTCCTCGATGAAGACGCGCGCGCACCGCGACGGCGAGAGCTGGGTGATCAACGGCGCAAAGATCTACATCACGTTCGGCTCGGTGGCGCACTTCATCCTGGTCTTCGCGCGCACCAGCGAAGGCAAGGGCGCCAACGGCATCTCGGCGTTCCTGGTCGACACCAAGACCAAGGGCTTCTCGCACGGCCCCGAGGACCGCAAGATGGGCATCCGCGGCGTGCCCAACGTGCCGATCTATCTCGACAACGTGCGGGTGCCGGCCGAGAACATGATCGGGCCTGAGGGACAGGCCTTCAAGACCTGCATGCGCATCCTCGACCTCAACCGGCCGACCGTGGGCGCCACCGCCGTGGGCCTGGCGCAGGGCGCGATCGACCTGGCCACCGCCTATGCCCGCGAGCGCATCCAGTTCGGGCGGCCGATCGCGGAGTTCCAGGGCATCCAGTTCATGCTGGCCGACATGCAGATGCAGACGGAAGCGGCGCGCTGCATGCTGTACGATTGCACGCGCATGGCCGACCGCCAGGAATGGGGCGGCTTCTCGGCCAAGGCCTCGATGGTGAAGTGCTTCGCCAGCGACACGGCGATGAAGGTGGCCACCGATGCCGTGCAGATCTTCGGCGGCGCCGGCTACATGCGCGACTTCCCGGTCGAGCGCTTCATGCGCGACGCCAAGATCAACCAGATCTTCGAAGGCACCAACCAGATCCAGCGCCTGGTGATCGCGCGCCACATGCTGCGGGGGTGATGACATGAGCGGGACCAAGGCAGCCGACAAGGTGATGTCGCTGGACGCGGCATTGAGCGTGGTCAAGGACGGCATGACGGTGGGCATCGGCGGCTGGATCTTCAGCGGCCAGCCGATGGCGCTGGTGCGCGGCCTGATCCGCAAGGGCGTGCGCGACCTGCATCTGGTGCCGGCGCCCGGCAGCGTGGCGCCCGACATGCTGATCGGCGCCGGCTGCGCGGCGAAGACGGCCTGCGTCTTCATCAGCTTCGAGCACCTGGGGCTGGCGCCCAACTTCCGGCGCGCCGCGCAGTCGGGCGCGGTCGAGGTGCTGGAGATGGACGGTCCCGGCATCGCCGGCGGCCTGCGCGCCGGCGCCTGCGACCTGCCGTACATGCTGATCCCCGACCTCGGCACCGACCTGCCCAAGGTCAATCCCGCCGGCTACCGCAAGGCGCGCATCCAGGAGGGGGGCCGGAAGCTGCTGGAAGTGCCGGCCATCAAGCCCGATGTCGTGCTGCTGCACGGCCAGCAGGCCGATGAAGAGGGCAATGTGCAGTATTTCGGCCCGTCCTTCTTCGACATCCTGCTGGCGCAGGCGGCGAGACACGTGATCTGCAGCGTCGATCGCATCGTGCCGGCCAGCACGGTGCGCCAGGATGCCCGGCTGACCAAGATTCCGGCGGCGCTGGTCGATGCCGTCGTCGTGGCGCCGTTCGGCGCGCATCCCGGCGCCAGCCCCGGCCTCTACGGCCAGGACGAGGCGCATCTGAAAGCCTATGTCGCGGCCAGCCGCGACGCGGCGGCCTTCGGCGCGTATCTCAAGGACTATGTGCTGGAGGCCGGGGCGGAGGGCGCCTATCACGAACGGATCGGCGCGTGCACGCTGGCGGCGCTGTCGGCCGGCGTGGCCGCGCCCTGAGCTGCCATGCCGCGCGACTTCGCCCCCATCAAGCGGCGCCGGCTCTCGGATGCGGTGTCGGCGCAGATCCAGGACCGCATCGCGGCCGGCGAGCTGCGCGCCGGCGACAAGCTGCCGCCGGAACGCGAGCTGGCCGAGCGCTTCGGCGTCAGCCGCGGCGCGGTGCGCGAGGCGCTGCGCAACCTGGAGCGCACCGGCGTGGTGGCGCTGCAGGCCGGCGCCCGCGGCGGCGCCTTCATCGGGCAGGGCGATCCCAGCCTGATCGGCGACAGCTTCCGCAACCTCTACCAGCTCGGCGGCGTCTCGCTGGACGACCTGACCGAGGCGCGGATCTGGCTCGAGTCGACGGTGGTCCGGATTGCCTGCGAGCGGGCCACCGAGGCGGACCTGGCGGCGCTCGCCGCCAATGTCGACGAAGCCGAGCGCCTGCTGCTGGCCGAGCGCTACGAGGACAAGATCGACATCCAGGTCGAGTTCCACAACCTGCTGGCCAAGGCGACGCACAATGTTGTCATGGTGATGCTGATGGCGGCGCTGATGGATGTGATGCGCGACTTCGCCCATGCGGTGGGCGGCGAGCGCACCGACCTCACGATCAGGGCGCGGCGACGGTTCCTGGCGGCGCTGCGCCAGCGCGATGCCGCCGCCGCGGTGGCCGAGATGACCGAGCACCTGGAGAGCCTGCAGGTCCGCTACCGCGAGCGCATGCGCGACCGGCGCGGGTCGTCCCGAGCGTAGCGAGGGATCTCCCGCGAACAGCGCACGTGCGCCTTGCCGCGGGAGATCCCTCGCTTCGCTCGGGATGACGGGAAGAACGAACGAAGGGGATGGAGATGCTGAGACGATGGCTGGGCCGGAGGGTCCTGGCGGGCGTGCTGGGCGTGCTGCCGCTGGCGGCGATGGCGCAGTATCCGGACAAGCCGATCCGGCTGGTGGTGCCGTACGCGCCGGGTGGCACCACCGACATCATGGCCCGCACGCTGCAGGAGCCGTTGTCCCGGGTGCTGGGCCAGCCGGTCGTGATCGACAACAAGGCCGGCGCTGCCGGCGCGATCGGCACCGCCCAGGTCGCACGCGCCGCGCCCGACGGCTACACGCTCGTCTTCGGCAACAACGGGCCCAGCGCCATCGTGCCGCTGATCCAGGCCGACGTCGGCTATGACCCGATCAAGGATTTCGTGCCCGTGTCGCTGGTCTCGCTGGCGCCGCTGGTGCTGGTGACGCATGCCAGCGTGCCTGCCACCGACGTCAAGGGCCTGATCGATTTCGCCAAGTCCCAGGCCGGCAGCGTCGAATACGCGACGGCCGGGGCAGGGTCCCTGGGCCATCTCGCGACGGAGCTGTTCGCCAAGACGGCCGGCATCAAGCTGGTGCACGTGCCTTACAAGGGCCAGGCGCCGTCGACCATGGCGGTGATCGGCGGCGAGGTGAAGATGCTGCTGACGACGTCGTCGGACACGATGGCGGCGGCCGTGACGTCGGGAAAGCTGAAGCTGCTGGGCGTGTCCAGCGCGCAGCCCTCGCCGCTGGCGCCCGGCGTGCCGCCGATCGGCATGACGCTGCCCGGCTTCGCCGTCGATGTCTGGTTCGGCATCCTGGCGCCGGCGGGGACGCCGCCGGCAATCGTGGCGCGGCTGAACGCGGCGATCCGCGAGGTGGTGGCGCTGCCCGAGATACAGAAGCGCTTCGTCGGCTATGGCTGCGTCGCCACCGCCAGCACGCCGGACGCGTTCGCCGCCATGATCGCGGCCGAGGTCCCGAAGTGGCGCAGCATCGTCGACGCAGCCCAGATCCGCGCGCAGTGAACGTCTTGCGCGCGGCATTGTTGCTGCCGAGGCTCAGCCGCGGCGCTTGAAGAACTGCACCGCGCGCTCATGCTTCTCGGCGGCGGCGCGGGTCGAAAAGGTGCCGAGGTTGCGCCGCCTGCCAGTCTTCGGGTCCTTGCTGCGCGCATAGAGGCGGTATCCGCCTGATTTGAGCTTGCGGATCATCGGCCGTTCCCTTCGTCGCCTGGCGCCGTGAAGATGCTGCGCACACCGCTCGAGAAACGGACACGGCACGCCCATGTTCCATGCGTCGGATATCAGGTGACAGAAGGCTGAAGCTGCTCGGTGTATCGAGCACGCAGCCCTCACCGCTGCTGCCCGGCGCGCTGCCGATCGGCACGACGCTGCCCGGCTTCGCGCTCGATGTCTCGTTCGGGATCCTGGCGCGGGGGGGACCGGCGACGATCGTGGCGCTGCGCCGTAGCGGCTAGGGTTCGCGGAAGATCGTGTCGATCTCCGAGGGTGTGGCAGCGAAAGGATTGACAGCACGCATGCCGTCGAGGCGCAATCCGTTCTGCAGATCCTCGGAGCAGAGGATATCCGCGCCCGCGCTCCGGGCGGCGCACCAGATGACGGCGTCCCAGACCTGGAAATTGTGATCCCGAACGAGCGCTTGCGCGCGCTCGGCGACGAGACGGGTGGTTGGAACGGTCTCGAATACGGCTGACCAGACGCTTACCTTCGTGAGCGCGCTGGGCAGGCTTGCCGGGCGCTTCCGCCGAACGATCGCGACGAATTCAAGCAACGTCTGCACCGTCAGAATGCCGCGCGGCGCAGCGCTTCTTATCACCTGTTGGGCACGCGCGCCTTTGGCGCTTTCCGGTTCGAGCTCGGCATGGACGAGGATGTTGCTGTCGAGCGCCACGCGGGTCATGCCGGTGGATCACCGTATTTGTCATCCTCGGTGACCTTGCCGACACGAAAGCCCGTGGCAGGCGTTTCGCGCATGAGCGTCACCATCCGCTCATATGCGGCTCGCCATTCGGGATCTTCGCGAGGGTCGTCGGACCTGGGACGCAATTCGGCAACCGTGCGGCCGTTCTTCGTGATCAGCACGGTTTCGCCCTTCTCGACCTCGCTGAGGATCTTCGAGAAGTTCTGATTGGCGTCGCGAGCAGTCATTGAACGCATCTGGAGGACCGGGTCTCTACGCTGCCGTAGCACATACGCGCCGCGTGCGCGCAAACTCAGGACGGGAGCGGCCGGAGGCGCAGGGCGGCGGTCGCAATGGCTGTCTGAGTCCAAATGCACCGTCATGTAGGTATCAGTCCCGCGTGGTGCCATGCAGCCCTGACCGGGGATCGTCCATGAATAGCGCGTCTGTCCCGCAAGGCATGGACCTTGCCAATCGTCTTGCTTGGCAGACAACCGATGCGGTGCATCGCTTTCGACAGGAAGGGTGGACGGATCCGGGTGAAGCGGCAGCCGTGTCGCTGGTGGCGCCTGAAGCGCGTGGTGCGCCGATTCTCGACATCGGTATCGGCGCCGGCCGCACCGTGCCGCTGCTGACGGCGATCAGCCAGGATTACACCGCCGTCGACTACACGCCGGCGCTCGTCGCCCTATGTCGCCAGCGTCATCCGACGCGGCGTGTCCTGCATATGGACGCGCGCGACCTGTCGGCGTTTGCCGACGCGGCGTTCGGGCTGGTGGTGTTCAGCTACAACGGCATCGACGCGGTGGGCTATGACGATCGCATGACGGTGCTGCGCGAGGTCAACCGCGTGCTGCGGCCGGGCGGGCTGTTCATCGTCTCGACCCATAATCGCACCGGGCCCGGATTCGGCGAGCGGCCGCTGTCATGGTTCCGCTTCACGCCCAACCCGCTGCGCATGGGATGGCGGGTGCTGAACGCGGTGCGGTCGCTGCCGGATGTCGTTCACTACCTGCACAACCGCCGTCTGCACTACGACGGCCCGGGCTACAGCGTGCGCACGGCCGCGGCGCATCATTTCGGCATCGTCATCGTCTACGCCACCATGCAGGAGCAGAAGCGCGAACTGGCCGAGACCGGGTTCCACTGCGAGGCCGTCTTCAGCAACGACGACGGCCGGCGCCTCACCGAGGGCGAGGATCTGAGCGGCACGTGGTGGTTCCACTTCGTCGCCCGCAAGATGGCATCGCCGGCGACCGGAGCGTAGCTGCCCCGAAGGATACTCGTTTGGCCCCACTGTCATCCCGAGCGCAGCGAGGGATCTCCTGCGGCGGGGCGCACGGTGCGCCATTCGCGGAAGATCCCTCGCTGCGCTCGGGATGACAGTAGGAACGGGGCCGCGCGCCCACGCGGCTACAGCCAGTCGTAGCGCCGGAACAGGGTGAAGAGCCCGCCGCAGAGCAGGGCGATGGTGCCGAGCACGATGAAGTAGCCATATTCCCATTTCAGCTCGGGCATCTGCTCGAAGTTCATGCCGTAGATGCCGGCGATGGCCGTGGGCACGGCCAGGATCGCGGCCCAGGCCGCCAGCCGGCGCATGGTCGTGTTCTGCTCGGCCTGGCTCCACATGATGCTGGCCTCGAAGGTGAAGGCGAGCACCTCGCGCAGCGTGTCGATCTCCTCCTCGACGCGGCGTACATGGTCGGTGACGTCGCGGAACAGCGGCTGCATGCTGGGCTCGATCGCCAGAACCTCGGCGTGCTCCAGTCGGCGGCAGACATCGACCAGGGGCGCGGCGGCGTTGCGCAGGCGCAACAGGTCGCGGCGCAGCGAATAGACCTCCTCGATGTCCTCGCGCCGCACATTGGTGGCCAGCACGCTGTCCTCGATCGCATCGACCCGCTCGTGGATCGCCTCGGCCACGAGCATGTAGTTGTCGACGATGAAGTCGAGGATGCCGTAGAGCACGTAGTGCTCGCCATGCGCCAGCACCGTGGGGCAGGCCTCCAGCCGCTGGCGCACGGTGGTATAGGAGGCCGACGCGCCGTGCCGCACCGAGATGACATAGCCGCGGCCGATGAACAGGTGGGTCTCGCCGAAGGCGACATGGCCATCGGCCAGCTGCGCGGTGCGCGCGACAACGAAGACGGCGGCGCCGTATTGCTCGAGCTTGGGCCGCTGGTGCGCCTGCTCGGCATCCTCGATCGCCATCGCATGCAGATCGAACTGGCGCTGCACGCGGGCCAGCAGCGCCGGGTTCGGCTCGTGCAGGCCGATCCACACGAAGTGCCCCGGGCGCTTGGCCCAATCGCGCGCCTGGTCGATCGGGATGTCGCACACGCGCGCGCCGCCGGCATAGGCCACGGATGCGACCAGGCCGGGCTCATGCGGCGCATCGAGGTGATCCGGCAGAAGTGCAGGCTGGGCCATGGGCTTGCTCCCCGTCCATTGGCGCGATGGTGCGCCCCGCGGCGCGCCGCTTCAATGACCCTGTACCGGACGGGATGTTGCTGACATCCCTCTGACCGCCGATCTCCGAGTTGTGACTTGGCGTGGGCCGATGGCCGGCGCAGGACTGCAGCCGCAGCAGCCGGGGACCAGGGAGGGACCGATGCGGTTGCAGGCCACGACCTTGCTCGCAGCCATCGCCGTGCTGGGTGCCGGCGGCGCGCGCGCCCAGACGCCGGCCGCCGATCTGGAACGTTGCGAGAAGCTCTATGCGACCTACGAGCGCCATCTTGGCAAGAAGAGCGAGGGGCAGCCGGGCCCCAGCCTGGAGGTCAAGACGGCGATCGAGCAATGCCGCCGCGGCAACACCGCCGACGGCATCCGCACATTGGAGCGCACGCTGCGCGCCAATGGGTTCAAGGTCTGAACGTCAGTCGTCGTCGTGCGGAGCCGGGGCGGTGTCGGCGTGCAGCGGCATGATCGCGGCGAGCCCGGCCAGCCCCATGGCGAGGGCAAAAGCGATGCCCCAGCGGTAGCCCTCGCTCTGGTCGAGGATCGCGCCGGTGACAACGGCGCCCAGCAGCGTGGAGATGCCGGATCCCGTGAAGAACAGGCCGAGGATCGCGCCCTGCTGACGCAGGCCGAAGAACGCGATCAGCACACCCGGCAGCACCGCGATGCGCACGCCGTAGCCCAGCCCCAGGATGATCGTGAACAGCGCCAGCGCCGCAAGGTCGGTGGATACCAGCCAGAGCGCATAGCTGACCGCCATGGCCGCGGTCGCGACCTTGAACAGCCGCACGGTGCCGATCCGGTCGACCAGAGTGCCGATGCCGGCACGGCCCACGACGCTGGCGCCGCCGAGCAGCGACAGCAGCGCCGATGCCGCGACCGGATCGGCACCCTGCGCCTGCGCGAAGGCCGGCAGGAAGACGAACGGCACGAACAAGGCGGTCGTGGCCAGCACCCATGACAGGTAGAGCAGCGCGAATTGCCGCGAGCGCACGCGATGGCGCGGAGCGACGGCCTGCGGTGCCAGCGGCGGCGGCTTCACGGTCAGCGCGCACAGCGCCAGCAGCAGGGTGCAGCCGATGCCCAGGATGATGTCGGCCAGGCGCCAGCCATGGGCCTCGATCAGGGCGGCGCTGAGCGGTGGCACGACCAGCATGCCGCAGCCGGTGCCGGCCGCCGCGATGCCCAGCGCCGTGGCGCGGCGGCGCTCGAACCAGCCGCCCACGACCGCCAGCGTCGGCACGTAGGCGCAGGCGGCGCCCAGGCCCATGCCCAGCCCGTAGGTCAGGTAGGCCAGCCATAGCTGCTCGACCCAGGCCGTCGCGATCAGGCTGCCTCCCATCACGACCGCGCCCGTGGCGACGACCCGGCGCGGGCCGTGCCGGTCGGCGAGGCGGCCGGCGACCGCGCCGAGGAAATAGAAGGCGCAGCCGGTCGCCGAGAAGAACGCCGCCGCGGCAGTGCGGCCGACGTCGAACTCCGATGCCATCGCCGTGAAGAAGGCGCCGAAGCTGTACATGACCCCGAAGACGACAAAGCCGCCGATGAAGGCGGCCATCACCACCAGCCAGGCGTGCCGGGACTCGACGGCAGGCGACGCCCCGGATGCAACGACGCTCAACGCTTCCTCCGCGCTCGAATCCGGCGCACGATGATGCGCGCGCCTGGCGGCAACACTCCGTTTTCTGGCGGTGAATTCGGCCAATTCACCTCTCCCCGCGGGAGCGGGGAGAGGGAGGGGCCCATCGCGCGCGGCGCGATGGGAGGGTGAGGGGTAGGAACGATCAAAGCAGGCGCATGGGCGGATATGCTTCGCCGCTGCCACGCCCCGAGACAGCGAGATTGGACGTTCGTACCCCTCACCTTCCCATGCCTTCGGCATGGGCCCCTTCCTCTCCCCGCTCGCGCGGGGAGAGGTGATCCGGACTTCAAGCCTTGAGCCGGTAGCCGGTCTTGAAGATCCAGGTCACGATGGCGAGGCAGATGCCCAGGAACGCGAAGGTCATGGCGAGGCTGTGGCCGACATGGACGTCGGCGATGCCGAAGAAGCTCCAGCGGAAGCCGTTCACCAGGTAGACGACCGGGTTGAACAGCGTCACCGTCTGCCAGAACGGCGGCAGGACCTGGATGGAGTAGAAGCTGCCACCCAGGAACGTGAGCGGCATCACGATCAGCATCGGCACCACCATCAGCTTCTCGAAGCCGTCAGCCCAGATGCCGATGATGAAGCCGAACAGGCTGAACGTCACCGAGGTCAGCACAAGGAACAGCACCATCACCAGCGGATGGGCGATGTGCAGCGGCACGAACAGGTTGGCGGTCAGCAGGACGATCAGGCCCAGGATGATCGACTTGGTGGCGGCCGCGCCGACGAAGCCGAGCACGATCTCGAGCGCGGAGACCGGCGCCGACAGCAGCTCGTAGATGGTGCCCACGAACTTGGGGAAATAGATGCCGAAGGAGGCGTTGGAGATGCTCTCCGTCAGCAGCAGCAGCATCACCAGGCCGGGCACGATGAAGGCGCCGTAGGCGACGCCGTCGATCTCCGGCATGCGCGAGCCGATGGCGCCGCCGAAGACCACGAAATAGAGCGACGTGGAGATCACGGGCGAGGCGATGCTCTGCAACAGGGTGCGGAACGTGCGCGCCATCTCGCTCACATAGATGGCGCGAACGGCATGCAGGTTCATGGCTGGTCCCTCACCAGGTTGACGAAGATGTCCTCGAGCGAGCTTTCCTGCGTGCGCAGGTCGCGGAAGCCGATGCCGGCCTCGGCGAGAGCGTCGAGCAGCGACGTGATGCCGGTGCGCTCGCTCTGGGTGTCGTAGGTATAGGTCAGCTCGCTGCCGTCGGCCGACAGCTCCAGCCGGTAGGCCGCGAGCGCGTCGGGAATGTGCTCGAGCCGGGCCGGAAGCTGCAGGATCAGCTGCTTGCGGCCGAGCTTGCGCATCAGCTCGGCCTTGTCCTCGACCACCACCAGCTCGCCACGGTTCACGACGCCGATGCGGTCGGCCATCTCCTCGGCCTCGGCGATGTAGTGGGTGGTGAGGATGATGGTGACGCCCGAGGCGCGCAGCGCCCGCACCAGGTCCCACATGTCGCGGCGCAGCTCGACGTCGACGCCGGCGGTGGGCTCGTCGAGGAACAGGATCCGCGGCTCGTGCGCCAGCGCCTTGGCGATCAGCACGCGGCGCTTCATGCCGCCGGACAGCGTCATGACCTTGCTGTCGCGCTTGTCCCACAGCGACAGGTCCCTGAGCACCTTCTCGATATGGGCCGGGCTGGCGCGCTTGCCGAACAGGCCGCGGCTGAAGCCGGCGGTGGCGCGCACGGTGTCGAACGTGTCGATCGTCAGCTCCTGCGGCACCAGGCCGATCTGCGACCGTGCCGCCCGCCAGCCGCCGACGATGTCATGGCTATCCACCGTCACGGTGCCCGAGGTGGCGCGCACGATGCCGCAGATGATGCTGATCAGCGTCGTCTTGCCGGCCCCGTTGGGACCCAGCAGGGCGAAGATCTCGCCGCGCCGGATGTCGAGGTCGATGCCTTTCAGCGCCTCGAAGCCCGAAGCGTAGGTCTTGCGCAGGCTGCGCACGGAAATGACGGCAGGGGCCGTCGCGGCCGCCGGCGGCGCGTTGCTGGACATGGTCAGAGGCGATCTCCGGCCCGTACGGGCGGCTGGGTTTGGCGAGGGGGCCCGAACCTACAATCTCAAGCGCGGTCGAGGTCAAGGGATTCAGAATCTCCTCTCCCGCGCGCGGGAGAGGAAGGGGCCCATCGGGCGTAGCACGATGGGAAGGTGAGGGACCAAGGACGAGGTGCTGTGCGTGGGGGCCCTCACCCGCCGGCCGCCTTCGCGCCCGTCGACCTCTCCCGCCCGCGGGAGTGGTCAAGATTGTGAACATCGGCTCAGATGTTATTGAAAATGCTTGTGAATAGTGGACTTTTGGGAATTGATTCGCTAGCTTGTCGGAGGGACAGGCTGCCCGCCGGGCGGGCCTGGTTCAGTGACCGGAGCTTCCGATGCCGCGCTCGTCCTGGAAGGGCTATCTCAGGCTGTCGCTCGTGTCCTGCGCCGTTGCGCTCTACAACGCGACGTCGACCGCAGAGCGTGTGTCGTTCAACACGCTGAGCCGGAAAACAGGCAATCGCCTCAAGCAGTTGATGATCGATTCTGTGACGGAGGAACCGGTCGACACCAGCGACCGCGTGAAGGGCTACCAGGTCAGCAAGGGCCAGTACGTGCTGGTCGAGGACGCCGACCTGGAAGCGCTCAAGATCGAGAGCACCAGGCTGATCGAGATCGAGACCTTCGTGCCGCAGGCCGAGGTCGACCAGATCTACCTCGACGGCGCCTACTACCTGGCGCCGGACGACAAGGTGGCGGAGGAGGCGTTCGCCGTCATCCGCGATGCCATGGCGCGCAAGAAGGTCGTCGGCGTCGGGCGCGTCGTGCTGAACCGGCGCGAGCGCATGCTGATGCTGCAGCCGCGCGGCCAGGGCATCCTGGCCACGACCCTGCGCTATCCCTACGAGGTGCGGCAGGACAGCGAATATTTCGCCGGCATCACCGACGTGAAGCTGCCGGCCGAGATGCTCGAGATCGCCGAGGTGATCATCGACCGCAAGTCGGGCCATTTCGAGCCGGACAAGTTCGCCGACCGCTACGAGGAGGCGGTCGTGGGCCTGCTGCGGGCCAAGCAGGCGGGCCAGGCCTTTGCGGTGCCCGAGACGCCGGCGCCCAGCAATGTCGTCAACATCATGGACGCGCTGAAACGCAGCCTGGAGGCCGAAGGCGCCGAGGCGACGGCCACGCGCCGCCCGCGCGCGCCGAGCAAGAAGCCGGCGGCGGCCGAGAAGAAGCCGGCCGAAGCCGCCGAGGCGCCGCGCAAGCCCAAGGCCCGCAAGGCGCGCTGAGATGGTCGCGCCGCCATAGGTGGCGCGGCAGGGAGCAGGGCGCATGGCACCCAGCGACGACTCGAGCGAGGCCGGCAAGCCCCTGGCCGGACAGACCCTGTTCCTGGTCGGGCGCGTGCAGGGCCTGACGCGCCAGCGGCTCGACCAGCTGGTGCGCCTGCGCGGCGGCAAGCTGGCGGGCAAGCCCGCGGCGCGCGTCAGCGTCATCGCCGTCGGGCATTCGGCGACGTCGAACGTCGATGCCGACGGGCGTGTGCGGCTGCCGACCGGGCTGCCGCCGGCGGCGGCCATGATCAGCGAGCGCGAGCTGCGCCGCCGGCTGGGCCTGCTGCGGCCGCCGGATGAGGTCGACCGCAGCCTCGGCCTGGCGGACCTGCAGCGGCTGTCCGGCCTGACGCCGACGGTGCTGTCGTGCCTGGCTCTGTTCGATGTGCTCGAGCCGGTCGAGGCGCGCTATGCCTATCGCGACGTCGTGGCGGCGCGCGAGGCCGGCCGGCTGCTGGCCCGCGGCATCGAGCTGCGCCAGGTGCTGGCCGCCTCGGTGGCGCTGGGCCGGCGCGGCAGCCATCTGGCGGAGGCCCGGCTCACCGAAGGACCATCGGGCGAGCTGGTGCGCGAGCTGGGCGGACAGCTGGCGGAGCTCAGCGGCCAGCTCACCATGCGGCTGGAGCAGGATGTCCGCGGCGTCGACGAGCTGGTGGCGGCGGCCGAGGCGGCCGAGGACGACAACGACCTCGCTTCCGCCGAGAGCCTGTACACGACGGCCATGCGCGCCGACGCCAGCGATCCGGTGCTGCCGTTCAACCTCGGCAACGTGTTCGACGCGCAGGGCCGCGCGGCCGAGGCCAAGATCGCCTGGCAGATCGCGGTGGCGCGCGACCCGGCCTTCGCCGAGGCCTGGTACAATCTCGCCACGGCGGCGGAGGACGAGGACCATGCCGATCTCGCCATCGCCGAATACCGCCGCGCCGTGCAGGCGCAGCCCGATTACGCCGATGCGTATTTCAACCTGGCGCTGCTCCTGACCAAGCTCGACCGCTGCGAGGAAGCGCTGGCGACGTGGGAGCGGTTCCTGCAGCTCGAGCCGCCGGCCGCGCAAGCCGGCACAGCCCGCCGCGCCGCCACCCTCTGCCGCATGCGCATCAAGCAGCAGCAGGCGCAGACGGGATGAGTTTTGGACCGCGCGCGTCCACGCGCGCATAGCGAAGCGAAGAGCGAAGTTTGTCGGCGCTGACGCGCCGATGCGCGCGTGGACGCGCGCGGTCCGAAAATTTATCGCTCGTCCGCCGGCACCGCGATCAGGCGCTCCATCGAGAGGATGTGGCGCCGCAGCAGGGACGAAGCCTGCTCCAGGTCGCGGCGCTTCAGCGCGTCGAGGATGATCCGGTGGTCCTGGTTGGAGCGGGGGCGCCAGCCGGCGGGGTAGGCGGTGACGAACAGGTAGCGCGAGCTGGCAAGCTGCAGCTCATCGATGCTGGCCAGCAGGCGTGGCATGCCGCAAGGCGCCACCAGCGCGCGATGGAAAGCCCGGTTTGCCGTTTCCCAGGCGAAGATGTCGTCGTCGTCGTCGCCTGCCTGCAGCATCGCCTCGATCTGCGCGACATGGCGCGGCGTCAGCTTCGGCGCGGCATGGCGTAGCGCCAGCACTTCCAGCGCGGCGCGCATGGCGGCGATCTCGCGCACCGAGGCGGGGTCCAGCGATGTGACGCGCACGCCGCGCCGCGGCGTGCTTGCCAGCAGGCCGCGCGCTTCCAGGCGCTGGAACGCCTCCCGCACCGGGACATGGCTCGAGCCGAACTCCAGCGCCACCCGGTCCTGGCGCAGGCGGGTGCCCGGCGCGATCTCGCCCTTGATGATGCGCTCGCCCAGGCTGCGCGCGATGCGCTCGGCGAGGGTGTCGCTCTCGGCAGCCGGAATGGTCATATCTCATAGATAATCTAGGATATTTGTGGATGCAACGCGGTGAGTGGCGGTGTTACGGTTACTTTGAGCGGTAAATCATAGATAATCTATGATTTGAGTTGTAGGAGTGTACTTTGACCGAGCTTCTCGCCGCGCCGACCGATCAGCCGCGCCCTTCCCTGGCCCGGGCAGCACGCACCATCGGGCTCGTGGTTGGCGGCAGCCTGGTGCTGGCGGCCAGCGCCAGGATCCAGCTTCCGTTCTGGCCGGTGCCGATGACCTTGCAGGTGCTGGCCTGCCTCGGCCTGGCCGGCATCTTCGGCGGCAGGCTCGCCGCCGGCATGGTCGGCCTCTACCTCCTCGAGGGTGCGCTGGGGCTGCCGGTACTGGCCAATGCGCCCGTCCGTGGCGCCGGCCTGGCCTACATGGCCGGCCCGACCGGTGGCTACCTCATGGGCTTCCTGGTCGCGGCGCTCGTCGTCGGCGGCTGGGTGCGAAGCGGGGTGCTGTCGCCGCTGCCCGTCGTGTTGAAGATGCTGGCGGGGCTCGCGATCATCTACGGCCTGGGCGTGCTGTGGCTGGCGCAGTTCACCGGCTTTCCCGGCGCCGTCACGTCGGGCGTGCTGCCGTTCGTGGCCGGCGATATTGTCAAGGCGCTGCTGGCCGCCTGCCTCGTGCTCGCCGTGCAGCGCCTGCGGAGGGCCGGCTGGTGACCGACCTGCGGCACGATTGGACCCGGGCCGAGGTCGAGGCGCTGCACGCCCTGCCGTTCCCCGAGCTGCTGTTCCAGGCGCAGAGCCTGCATCGGCGCTTCTTCGACCCGACGCGGGTCGAGACCGCGAGCCTGCTCAGCATCAAGACCGGCGGCTGTCCGGAGGATTGCGGCTACTGCTCCCAGACCGCGCATTTCAAGACCGGCGTCGAGCCGACGCCGCTGATGGACCAGGCGGCGGTGGTGGACACGGCCCGCCAGGCCAAGGCGGCCGGCGCCACGCGCTTCTGCATGGGCGCCGCCTGGCGCAATCCCAAGTCGCGTCATCTCGATCGCATCTGCGCCATGGTCACGGCGGTGAAGGGCCTGGGGATGCAGACCTGCGCCACGCTCGGCATGCTGACGCCGGCGCAGGCGCGGCAGCTTCACGACGCCGGCCTCGACTTCTACAGCCACAACGTCGACACCTCGCCGGAATATTACGGCGAGATCATCACCACGCGCACGCTGCAGGACCGCCTGGATACGCTCGACCATGTGCGCGCGGCCGGCATCAAGGTCTGCTGCGGCGGCATCGTGGGCATGGGCGAGCGGGTCGAGGACCGCATCGGCATGCTGTTGCTGCTGGCGCGCATGCAGCCGCATCCCGAGAGCGTGCCGCTCAACATCTGGAACGAGGTCGCCGGCACGCCGGTGCAGGCGCGCGCCGAGCGTCCCGATCCGATCGGGTTCGCGCGCCTGGTGGCGCTGGCGCGCATCCTGATGCCCGGCAGCATCGTGCGCCTGGCGGCCGGGCGCCAGTACATGAGCGACGAGCTGCAGGCGCTGTGCCTGCTGGCGGGCGCCAACTCGATCTTCATCGGCAACGTGCTGCTGACGACCCGCAACCCGCAGCGCGACCGCGATGCGACGCTGCTGCAGCGCCTGGGCATGACCGCCATGGCGCTCGGCGCGTAGGCGCGCTCGCACCGTCATAAGTTCACCGTCATCCCGGGCGCAGCGAGGGATCTCCCGCGGCAAGACGCACGGTGCGCCATTCGCGGGAGATCCCTCGCTGCGCCCGGGATGACGATCACACGAGCGCATCGACCCACGCCGCCAGCGCGTCCAGCATCTCGCGCCTGACGTCGGGATCCCTGCGGCCGGAGCGTGCCGGCACGTGGAAGGCGTGGTCGGCATCCTGGAGTAGATGCAGGGTGGCGCGCATGCCCAGCCGCTCGATCAGCGGCTGGAGCCTGTCGAGCTCGGCCAGCGCGTCGCGCGTGCCTTGCAGGAAGAGCATCGGGACCTGCACGTCGAACAGGTGCCGGGCGCGCTCGTCCGACGGGCGTTTCGCGGGGTGCAACGGAAAGCCGAGGAAGGCCAGGCCGCGCACGCCGGGCAGCGGCGCTGCCGCCTGCGCCTGCGAGGTCATGCGGCCGCCGAAGGAGCGGCCGCCGGCGATCAAGGGCAGCGACGGGACGAGGCGGGCCGCCTCGGCGACGGCGGCACGGACCGCGGCATGCGCCACGGCCGGCGGGTCGGGCCGCTTCGCGCCTTGCTCCATGTACGGGAACTGGAAGCGCAAGGTGGCGATGCCGCGCACGCCCAGCTCCGTTGCGGTGGCTTCAAGGGAGGGGTGCGTCATGCCGGCGCCCGCGCCATGCGCCAGCACGTAGCAGGCGCGCGCCCGCGGCGGCAGAAGCAACAAGGCAGAGACGCGAAGGGCGTCATCAACGGACAGCGTCACGCTCCGGGCATCTGCAGCTGCAGCCATGCTTGAAATCCTGCTCTGACCTCTCGGGACGCAATCGAAACGCGTCTCTGGCTGCAGGTCAAAGCGCGTTGTGCCCGGCGCGTGTCAGCGCGGCAGGCCGCGGGGCGGGACGGCTGTGGTCGCCCTGGATCATCGGCGCCGGCAATGCGATAGTGACGCACACAGCACAGGCGGCGTTGAGAGCGTGTCGGTAGTGGGGGCGTTGCAAGCACCTGCGATCGGGGGAGCGACATGCCTGACTTGAGCCTCTGGACAGCCGGCAGCACCGCCGTGTGGCGGGAGCAGCTTGGCAACGAGACGATTGCCCTGCGTCATGCGACCTATCCCGGCGAAGCGGACTGGACGGACGGAGATCCCGACACGCTGAAGGGGATCATGGCGCAGTACCTCGGCAAGGTTGCGCCGATCCTCGGCTTGCCAAACCTGCTCACCGGCGTGGACTTTACGGCCGGGCTGACCTGGCTTCCTTTCGACCTGGGAGCGAGCGACGGCGCCGACCCTCGCGCATCATTCGCGCTCAGCCGGGACACCGACCGAACGGTCGTGTTCCTGGCTGTTGAAGCAAGCGGCGAGAAAGAGCCGAGGATGGTGCTGGGCAGCCGTCTGGGGATAAGGATCGTCGCGCATCTGACAAGCCTCCAGCCGGCGCCGAGCTTTCACGTCCGGATCACCAGCGCCGCGCGCTCGATCGAGCTTCGCCCGCCAGCGGGCCTGCATGACCTGACGGCCCGATCCTTCTTCGACTTCGTCTTTGCGCCAGGCACATTCAACACGTTCAGGACGCTCATCCGCGATGCCGTGCGAATCGCGGCCACGGCACCAGTCGGGATCGACGGTGTGCGACTGCTGGAGGCGTCCGACAAGGCCGCGCTTGCCGAGCTCTACGGCACGCTGCCGCGGCCCGACAATGACCCCAATGGTCTCGCCTACGCCGTGACGGCGACGCTGATCTACGATCCGAAGAGCAAGTCACTGCAGGCCACCGTGGAAACATGCCCGCTCGTGGCGCACGCCCTGCCGGTGCGCACGCGGCTGCTCACGCGTGATCCGGCCTCGAAGGCGGGGATCGGCGGCCTGGTCAGCGCCCGTCCCAATAGATCGCCGGACCGCCTCGACGACTTCCGCGATGAGGTGACCTTGGAAGGCCTCACGCCCGGCTATGGGGGCAATACCGAGCTTCACGACAACTTGGATCTGGTCAAGGTCACCAAGTCGCGTCTTGTCCAGCGTGGGAGCGATGAAACGCAGACCGAGATCGTGCAACCCGCCGGCGTGCGGCATGCGCGGACCAATGCGTTCTCGGCGCTCAGCGGCTACGAACGCGCCAGGGCAAGGTTCGACGAGCACGACGCCCGGCCGCTGTTCGAGACGCTGATCGCGTTCGGGTTGCCGCTATATCATTACCGGGTCTTCACCGTACCACCACTGCTGATCCGCTATCGTGCTCCCATACGACCGGGGCCGGGCAAGGACGGCAAGACGGTGAACGCCCAGGTCGACTTCTATCCGCCGGATTGCGATCTTGTCGGTCGAGATGCATGGAGTCCTGCGGCACGCAAGCCGCTGCAGGTCCGTTTTGCACTGGCTGACCTCAAGCGCTCGACCTCGGACCGCGAGCCGGGCGGCGAGCCGCTGGGCCTTGCAGCGGACCCGCGCTGGAGCTGGCACGAATATTGTCATGTCCTCCTCGCCGGTCGGACCGGGGCCTTGGAGCTGCGGTTCGCCCACAGCATGGGCGATGCGCTTGCGGCCATCACCGGTGATCCGTGGTCGAAGCTCGTGGATCCCTGCCAGCCTTGGCTGCGCGGCTGCACGTTCCCCTGGGTGTATCTCCATCGGCGGCACGATCGCTCCGTCCACGACGGCTGGAGCTGGTGCGGGCGGTATCACAGGCCGGCCCAGTTCCCGCCGCGGCGGAGCAACTGTCTACGCAAGGGCTATCAGTCGGAGCAGATCCTGTCGACGTCGCTGTTCCGCCTCTACCAGGCGCTGGGTGGCGACACCGTGGACGACGGCGGCGCGCCGAACCGACCCGCGCGACAATACGCTGCGGATTACACGGTGTACCTGATCCTGAGGGCGATCGGCTTGCTCTCGCCGGCCTTCCTCCACCAGTGCGAAACGGCCGATCAGCTCGTGACGACGCTGATCGACGCCGATATCGGCACCTTGCCGAGCGGACCAGGGCCGCTTCACGACCGGGTGGGCGGCTGGGCGCACAAGGTCGTGCGCTGGGCGTTCGAGGCGCAAGGCTTGTACGCGACGGCAGATCCCCTGGACATCATCGATGCGCCCGGAAGGCCGCCGCTGGTCGACATCTTCATCGACGACCGCCGCCCGGACTCTGCGGGCGACTATCCGCGTGGCGGCTACATGCCGGTTTCGCTCGATTGGCATGCCGTGCCGGGGCCGCCACGCTGGCACGCAAGCCGCGACGCCATCCAGGTCAGCGGCGACGAGGTACGGGTGCAGGTATGCAACCGCGGCAGCTTGCCGGCCACCTATGTGACCGTGGCGGTCTGGTGCGCCGACTGGACGCCATCAGCCCCGCCGAAATGGAACGAGGCAGGACGGTGGACGCGATTGTCGCCAGCCGGTGAAAATCCGCCACGGACGGTCCCGGCATGGCCGACGACACCACCGGTGACGTTCGGTCCGTTTACCTTGCCGCCACCGTCCGGCAGCGCGCAGCGCCTCATTCTTGCAATGGCAAGCTGCGAGGCCGACCCCGCGAACATCGACCGCTCGACGGGCCTGCCTTGCGCCACTTTGGAAACACCGATCATCGACCTGGTCGCGGGCGACAACAACCTCGGGCTGTGCCTCCATCCCGTGACTATCACTACAAGGTGAGTCGCGACTGTCATCCCGAGCGAAGCGAGGGATGACGGGTGTGTCAGCGACCAGCGATTCCGCGTCCTGGGCTGCGAGTGGCCGATCGCATCGATCGGCCACGCCAAGATGCGGCGCTAAAGCCACTCGGCGCGGGCCAGGTTCAGGATGCGCCGCAGGCTTGGGCAGTCGATGAGATCGTCGTCCGTCACCGCGGCCGCCCCGGGTGGCGTGGCCGCGCCAGCGCTGCCCCTGTCCGTGGTCAGCAGCTTCCAGAGCGCGCCGGCGATCCACCGGCTGGCCAACGAGTCCGACGGGTAGTGCACGCCTGCGCGTTCCCGGTTCCTGGCCAGCCGTGTCCCGAGCCACAGCAGCGGTCCGCTGAAATGGTAGGAAGTCGACATCACTTGGCTGATGGTCGGCTTCACCAGAGGCTTCACCGGAATGAGCGGCAGCGGTGGCAAGGGCGGTGTGGGCCGGATGAAGGTGGGCTCGCCGAACCGCGCCTCGAGCTGTGGTATCTCCAGAAGCAGCAGGGCGATGAAGTGGCCGAGGAACGAGTGTCCGCTGGGAAACGACGGGTGGCGCGGCGGGCCGAAAGGCGTCACCAGCCCGGGGCAGATCACCGAAGGGCGGACGCGACGGAACACTTGCTTGTAGTACATGTACACAAGGTTGCCGATGGCCAGCCCGCTGCGGATCAGCTCGATGGTCCAGGGCCGGCGCTCGCTGTCGATCCCCAGGAAGCTGATGAAATAGGCGGCCAGCCCATCCGCCTGCGTGTTGATCTCGGCCAGGTAGCGGTCGCGGTCGTCTTCCATCAGGTCGAGCAGCTCGCATATCTCGCGCTTGATGAAGGGATCGAACTCGGTCTGCCACCTCAAATGATCCCGCTCGGTCAACCAGCCCCTGCCGAGCAGGGTGGGCTGGCTCAATTGCCACTTGCGGTATTGCCCGGCAAACTCGCGCGCCGCGAGGATGGAGGAGAGGGACGTGTCCTGGTCCCGCAGCCAGACGCCGAGATTGGGATCAAACGGCAACGTCCAGAAGCGGAGCGACGGATCCCAGTCCTCGGTCTGCCAGTGCAGATTGCCTGCCCTCGGCGTCGGATCGAAGATGAATACCGAGTCGACGGGGAAGGCGCTGGCGCCGTAGTTGTCCGGAGCGAAGTCGAGGGCCCAGGGACGGAAGCCCAGCTCGACTGGTGTGGCGTAGTAGCTCCACGGAATTGGCCCCGTGCCACCAATGCCCGTTCCGGTTCCAGTGCCGGTGCCTGTCCCGGTACCTGTGCCCGCGCCGGTACCTGTGCCAGTACCAGTACCTGTTCCCGTACCCGTTCCTGTCCCTATCGCGGTGCCGGTACCGGTTCCCGTGCCAGTGCCGGTACCAGTGCCTGTTCCCGTGCCGGTACCCGTACCTGTGCCCGTGCCCATGCCCATGCTCAATCCTCCCCCTGCATTATCGCCACGTCTGCGCACGTGACGATTGCTCGCTGTCGCCCGCGCGTCCGCTGCTAGTCCGGAAGCTGTGCGAGTCGGAGGCCTTCGGCCAGCCGCTTGAGGTCCTCTTGCCTCCGGAGCGGATACCAGGACGTGAAGATCGAGATTCGAAAGGTCGGCTCGACCGACAAGACTTGCTGGGCCGCAGTCTGGGCAGCCTGGATTTCTCCGGCGAGCGCCAGCGACGCCGCAAGCGTCCGGTTGCAGGCCGAGAACCGGTGATTGAGCCGTTGCGCCTTGCGGAGCCAGCCGATGGCCTGGTCGTATCTGCCGGCCACGAATTCGGCGAGGCCCGCGACCGTGCAGAACCAGAAGTTCAGTGGATCGTAGGGACTCAATCGCCAGGCGTTGCGCAGGCGCTCGAGCGCTTCGTCCGGTTGGCCGAGAAAGCAGTAGGTCGACGCGCTGATGCCCCATGCAAAAGCGCTGTTCTCGTTCAGATGCAAGGCCTGATCAAACAGCTCCACCGCGACATCCAGGCTCTTGTTGAGGAAGCCCTGGATATGACCGGCGACGGCAAGGCAGAAGGCGTCGTGCGCATCCAGCTCCATGGCGCGCATGGCGGCGGCGATTGCCTTCTCGGCATCCCCGGCCCGATCAATCGAGCGACCCTCGCCGCGTTTCAGGTTGAGCCACCACCCCAGGTAAGCGTGGGCCTGGGCATAGGACGGATCGAGCGCCACGGCACGCTGCAAGCATTCCCCGGCCTCGGCGAACTGCCGGTCGTCCAGGGTGTAGAGCAGCGACAGCGCGCGCAGCACGTTGTCATATGCATCCAGGCTCTCGGTCGGCTTCGTCAGGATGCGCGCGGACTCGGCCTGATAGAGCCTGGGCTCGATCGTTCCCACGATGCTGGTGGCGATGCGATCCTGGAACTCGAAGATCTCGCTGTCGGCGCCGTCGAACTTCTCGGCCCATAGCGCCCGGCTGTTGGTCGCATCGATCAGCTCTGACGATATGCGCAAGCGGGACGCCCTGCGCCGGACGCTTCCGTTCAGGATGTAGCGGACGCCAAGCTCCGACGCGATGTCCTGAGGGTGCTTCTGCTGGTCGCGGTAGCGCAGCGTGGAATTCCAGGCGATGACGTACACCGCGCGGCTGCGCGACAGCCCGCCGATAATGTCCTCGGTGATACCCTCGCTGAAATACGTCTCGTCGGGATCACCGCCCAGATTGCGGAACGGCAGCACGGCGATGGCCGGCCGCTTGGCCCAGGACAGGTGCGGCTGCCGGGGGACGGGGATCCGGGTCGCGGTCTGCGGCGCGTCGACCCGGTAGACCCGGATCGGCCGGCTGATGTTCTTCAGCTCGCGTTCGCCCATGTCGTCGAACGACACCGGCATCTTGTTCCAGACGTAATCGCGAACGGTGCTGGTGACGACGATTCCCCCCGGCTCGGCGAGCGGCAGGATGCGTGCGGCGATATTGATGCCGTCGCCAATGATCGTCTCCTCATCGACGATGACATCCTCGATGTTGATCGCGATTCGCAACCGGAGGCGGGGAGAACCGTCTGCGGCCTGGTTCTGGGACAGCCCGCGCTGCGTCTCGAGCGCCCAGGTGACGGCTTCGACGGCGCTGGGGAACTCGACCAGCACGGCATCGCCGGAGGTTTCCTGCAGGCGGCCTCCATGCTCGCGGAACTTCGGCTCGATCAGATCAGCGCGCAGCGCCCGCCACGCACGCAACGTCCCCAAATCATCGTGCTCGACGAGCCGGGACCAGTCCACGACATCCGCGAATGCAACAGCAGCCAGACGCCGCGTGACGGTGGAAAGGTGTTCCATCCTTCTCTCGCGTTCGTTCGAACGTCTCTGGCAGACACGGAATCTGGTCAGGGCTTGACTTGCCCCCGGTCAAGCCGTCGAGCACCGCGCCACACGAAATGACGGTATGCTGTCCTTATGGCTACGTAATTTGCCAAGCATATCAGAGCACGGAAAAAGATACCAGCACCGGCTCGCAAGATACAGGCGCCGGATGCTGCCCGCAGCTTGGCGAGCCCGAAGCTGCGCCACTGCGTTTCTCTTGCGGCCGCCTAGCCGAACCGCTCGGCTGATTTCGCCCGTGCCTTGGCCGCTTCGATCTCGCGGTCGCGCGGCGGCGCGGTGGTGACGAGCGCATCGAGCAGCTCATGCGCTGCCTGCGTCACCTGGGCGACGGCCCGGTTGAAGGCCGCCTCGTTCGCCTTGGACGGTTGGTTGAAGCCGCTCAGCTTGCGCACGAACTGCAGCGACGAGGCGTGGATCTCCTCGGCCGTGGCCGGCGGTTCGAAATTGAACAGGTTCCTGATGTTTCGGCACATGATGGGCTCCTTGGCGGCAGAGGGGTATCCCGGCGCTCGTGATCCTATCCTTCCCGCAGGAGCAGGGCGATCGCGCATGGCTTCGCCGGGACGACCGCGCTACTTCTCGGCCAGCGTCTTCAGGGCGGCGAGGCCGGTCTCGAAATCCTTGCCGACCAGGGTGTCGGTGTCCATGAAGACGCTCATCACCTTGAACATGTAGGGGCTGCGGCCGCGCATCGACCATGTCACGGTGGTGGCGTCGCCCGCAGGCTGCAGCGTGAAGGCGACGACGTTGTGGGCTTCGATCGGCTTCACGAAGTCGAGGTTGATCATCACCTGCGACGACGGCGTCGACTCGATGATCTCCATGCGCCCGATGCCGGCCTTGGCGTCGCTCACCCAGGCATAGGCCGCGCCCTTGCCGCTGGGCGCGCCGGTGTGGGTCCGCTTCATCCCGGGATCCAGATTCTCGTACGGCGACCACTCGGCGAAGCGGTGGAAGTCGTTGAGGTAGGGAAAGATCTTCTCGGGCGGCGCCTTGATGCTGGCCGAACGTTGGACCTCGAACGCATCGGGCCTGGTCGCCGCGTAGACGAGCACGCCGGCGACCGCGACCACGATGACGCCGCCGATGATCGCGATTGCCTTGAGCATGGATCCCTCCAGGTGTCAGTGCCCGCCTTCCGGCTGCGCGATGACGGCCCACGACACGCCGAAGCGGTCGGTGACCATGCCGAAGCTCGGCGAGAAGAAGGTCTTGCCCAGCGCCATCTCGACGTGGCCGCCATCACCCAGCGCGGCGAACCTGCGGTCGGCCTCGGCCTCGTCGGCGACCGACAGCGACAGCATGAAGCCGCCGAACCTGGTCGCTCCCGTGCACATGCCGTCGCTCAGCATCACCGTGGTGTCGCCGATGCGCAGCTCGGCATGCATCACCTTGTCCTCGCTGCCCGGTGGGACCATGCCGGGCGGCGGCGGATCGGGGTTTTCCTTGAAGCGCATGAGCATGACCACCTCGGCGCCCAGGGCCTTGCGGTAGAACGCGATCGCTTCCTCGCAGCGACCCTCGAAGATCAGGTAGGACTGGACTTGCATCTGCAGCTCCTCTGCTGTGCTTCAATGCCAACGCAACGCACTCACGGTGCTCTTTCAAACTCGGTGTCGATGACGATCTCGATCGGGTCGGTGAAGAACGGCGGCAGGCCGTGGTCCTGCGGATTGATGGCGGCACGCGCGTTCACGCCGATCCGCGGCCGGCCCATGAAGCCCTTGCCGGCGCCGACCAGCGTGACGTCGAATGTCAGCGGCCGGGTCTTGCCCAGCAGCGTGAACTGTCCGTCCACCTTGCCGTGCATGGCGTCGGTCTGGCGGAAGGCGCTCGAGACGAAGGTCGCGTCCGGAAAGCTCGCCGACTTCAGGTAACCGTCACCGGCCAGCTCCTTGGCGAAGCCGTCGACATTGGTGGTGATCGAGGCCGTCGGCACCGACACCGACAGCTTCGACTGCGCGACCGCGGCAGGATCCCAGGTCAGCGTGCCTTGCGCCTTGTCGAAGCGGAAGATGCTGTAGGAGTAGCCGAGATGCGAGACGCGTACGACCACCCCGGTATGCATCGGATCCAGCGCGTAGCTGCCGGCGGTCGCCAGCCTGATGTCGCGCTCGGCGGCGAAGACACCGTCGGGCAGCGGCGGTGGTGCGGTCGTCTGCGCGCCGGCGGCGCCGATCAGCGTCTGGGTCAAGGCCATGCCCAGGACCAGCGTGCGGATGCTCTTCGTTGCCTTGAACACAGGTGAACCTCATGCGGATTGTCGAACGTCACGGCCCAAGGACGCTGCGGGCGCTGCCGATCCGACAACGGGGACGATCTTTTTTCCCGCCGGGTTCGTGGCGCCGAGCGCGTGGTCCTTCTGTCGTCCCGAGCGCAGCGAGGGATCTCCTGCGGCGGGGCGCACGGTGCGCTGTTCGCAGGAGATCCCTCGCTGCGCTCAGGACGACGGGGAAGATCGCGATGGCGTGCATGACGCAGCTCGCGATCGCTTGCGCAGTGGAAACCGCGCGTCGTTTCGCCTAGGCTCTTGCCGGTGAACAAACCCCTGGACGCCTACAGGGCGAAGCGTGATTTCTCCAAGACGCCGGAACCCGACGGCCAGGGCCGCGCGGCGCCGGCCGGCAATGCCTATGTCATCCAGAAGCATGCGGCGCGCCGGTTGCACTACGATTTCCGCCTCGAGCTCGACGGCGTGCTGAAGAGCTGGGCGGTACCTGAAGGGCCGAGCCTCGTTCCCGACGTCAAGCGCCTGGCCGTCCATGTCGAGGACCACCCGCTCGAGTATGGCGGCTTCGAGGGCGTGATCCCGCAAGGCGCGTATGGCGCCGGCACGGTGATGGTGTGGGACCGCGGCACCTGGACGCCCGAGTTCGATGCCGATTTCGGCTACCGCAAGGGGCATCTGAAGTTCCGGCTCGATGGCCAGAAGCTGAAGGGCGTGTGGCATCTCGTGCGCATGGCGCGCAAGCCGCGCGAGAAGCAGGACGCCTGGCTGCTGATCAAGTCCAAGGACGAGGCCGCGCGCACGGCCGATGAACCCGACATCCTGGCGCAGATGCCGAGCTCGGCGCTGACGGGCCGTGATATCGACGCCATCGCGCGCGCCCGGGACAGGGTGTGGACATCCGGCCAGGGCGAGATCGCCGCGCCGGCACAGCACGCGCAACCGCGCAAGCCGGTCGTGAAGCCCGCCGCCATCGCCAAGGCGAAGAAGGCTGCCTTGCCCGACTGGGTCGAGCCCTGCCTGCCGTCGCCGGCCGAGAAGGCGCCATCGGCCGCCGGCTGGGTGCACGAGATCAAGCATGACGGCTATCGCGTGCAGGCCCGCATCGAGAACGGCAAGGCGGCGCTGCTGACGCGCCAGGGCCTCGACTGGACCGAGCGGTTCCCGGGCATCGGCCCGGCGCTGGCCGCCCTGCCTGTCAAGACCGCATTGATCGACGGCGAGATCGTGGTGCAGACGGAGGCCGGCGTCGCGAGCTTCACGGCGCTGGTCGAGGCGCTCAAGAGCGGTTCAGGCAATTTCGTCTTCTACGGCTTCGACCTGCTGCACCTCGACGGCTACGATTTGCGCGAGGCGACTCTGGTGGCGCGCAAGGCGGCGCTGACAAAGATCATCGCCGCCGGCGCCGACAATGGCCGCGTGCGCTTCAGCGAGCACATCGCGGGCGACGGCGGCACGATCTTCACGCACGCCAGCCGCCTGGGCCTGGAGGGCATCGTCTCCAAGATGGCGTCGGCGCCCTACCGGTCCGGGCGCGTCAAGACGTGGCTCAAGGTGAAGACGACGCAGAGCGGGCCGTTCGTGGTCGCGGGCTTCATACCGTCCTCGGTCGACAGCCGGTCGGTCGGCGCGCTCGTGCTGGGCGAGCATGTCGGCGGCAAGCTGGTGCCGTCCGGACATGTCGGCAGCGGCTTCAGCGCAAGCAACGCGCACGCGCTGTGGCAGGCGCTCGATCCGTTGCGCACCAAGACGGCGCCGCTCAAGGACGAGACCGCGACGGCCAAGGGCGTGAAGTGGGTCGAGCCGCGCGTCGTGGTCGAGATCGAGTATCGCAGTCGCACCGCCAGCGGCCTCATCCGGCATGCGGTGTTCCGTGAGCGTGTCGACAACAAGAACGCAGCCGATGTGGCGCGCGATGCCGCTGCCGCGCCGGTGGCCGCGAAGCGACGGCGTGAGATGGTGCCGCTGGTGCGGCTGACCAATCCCGGCCGGCTGCTGTGGCCGGAACAGGGCATCACCAAGCAGGGGCTGGCGGATTTCTACACCGAGATCGCCGACTGGATCCTGCCGCATGTCGCCGGCCGTCCGCTCAGCCTGCTGCGCTGCCCCGGCGGCATCGCCGAGCAATGCTTCTTCCAGAAGCATCCCTGGGCCGGGCTGGAGGGCGCGGTGCGCCAGGTGAAGGTCCCGGACGACGACGAGCCGATGCTGGCCGTCGACGACCTTGCCGGCCTGCTGCAACTCGTGCAGGCCAGCGTGCTGGAGATCCATCCCTGGGGCTCGACGGCCGAACGGCCGCTGCTGCCCGACCGCATCACCTTCGACCTCGATCCCGGCGACGGCGTGCCATGGCAACGCGTGGTCGAAGCCGCCTTCGACGTGCGCCTCCGGCTGCAGAAGCATGACCTGCAGAGCTTCGTGAAGACGACCGGCGGCAAGGGCCTGCATGTGGTCATGCCGCTGCAGCCCGGTCCCGATTGGGACGCGGTGAAGCGCTTTGCCCAGATGACCGCCGAGAGCATGGCTGCCGAGCGGCCGGACCGCTACGTGGCCAACATGGCCAAGCGGGTGCGGCAGGGCCGCATCTATATCGACTACGTGCGCAACGGCATGGGCGCGACGGCCGTGGGCGCGTACTCGACGCGCGCCCGCGCCGGCGCCGCGGTGTCGACGCCGCTGTCCTGGGACGAGATCGGCCCCGGCATCCGCTCCAATCACTTCACGGTCGCCAACCTGCCCAAGCGGCTGGCGTATCTCGAGCGCGATCCCTGGGACGGCTTCCTGTCGCTGCAGCAGCATCTGCCGTCTGCCGGCACGCATGCCGACCCCGCCGTGCCGTCGAAGGACGACCTTGCCGCCTACTGGACGTCGGTGGCGGGCGCGGCGCTGGCGCATCTCGGTCGCCGGCCGCTCGTGCTGGTGCGGCATGAGAACGGCGAGACGTTCTACCATCAAGGCCGGACGCTGCCGCCCATTCCGCCTGGCGTGCACCAGCTGCCGATCACCAGGCGCGACGGCGCCGAAGGCGTCCGCCTGTGGATCGACAGCGTCGAGGGCCTGCTCGGCCTCGTCGAGATGAACGTCATCGAGATCCATCCCTGGGGCGCCACGATCGACCATATCGAGCGGCCCGACATGCTCGTGCTGGGCCTCGATCCCGGCGACGGCGTCGAGTGGACGTTCGTGATCGAGACCGCGCTCAGGATGCGGGCGCTGCTGCGCGACGAGGAGCTGGACAGCTGGCCCAAGCTGACCGGCGGCAAGGGCGTGCACATCATGGCGCCGATCGAGCCCGACCTCGACTGGGACGAGCTGCGCCGCTACGGCCAGTCTCTCGCCGAGCGGCTGGCGGCGACGGCGCTGCAGCGCTACGTGACCGTCGCGGCGCGGGACAGGCGCCACGGCAAGCTGTACCTCGATTGGCAGCCCAACGGACGCGGCAGGACGGCCGTCGGCGCCTACTCGCCGCGCGCGCGGCCGGGCTTTCCGGTCGCCGCGCCGATCACCTGGGCCGAGCTGGAGCGCGGCATGCGCTCAAACGCCTACACGATCTTCCGGCCGCCGCCGCCGCCCAAGATGAGGTAGGATCGCCTGGTGCAGTCATCAGAAGGATATCGGACGGCAATGATCGAGTATGACGTCAAGGACAGCGTGGCCGAGATCAGGCTCAACAACCCGCCGATCAACGGCATCACCGGCGATTTCATGGAACGGCTCATGGATGCGCTGCGGCGCGCCGACGCCGATCCCGAGGTCCGGGCGGTGATCATCGGCAGCGCCATCGCGCGGCGCTTCTGCGGCGGGCTCGATATCCCGGAATTCCTGCGCAACACGCCGGAGCAGGTGCACGCCGCCATCAGCAAGCTCTATGTCGAGCTGCACGAGTTGCAGGCCAATCTCGGCAAGCCGACGATCGCGGCCATAACAGGCGCGGTGCGCGGCGGCGGCATCTCCATCGCCATCACCTGCGACATGATCGTGGCCGCCGAGGACGCCACGTTCGGGTATCCGGAGATGGAGGTGGGGCTGCTGCCGGCGATCCACTACACCCACCTGCCGCGCATCGTCGGCCGCTACCGTGCGTTCGACCTGCTGTTCACCGGCCGCACCTTCGATGCCCGCGAGGCGATGGCGCTGGGCCTGGTCAGCCGCCTGGCGCCCGAAGCGCAGGTGCAGGACGAGGCGCGCGCGCTCGCCCGCGTGCTGGCGGCGAAGTCGCCGACCCTGATGCGCATGGGCAAGCGCGCCTTCACCCGCGCCACGGACAACGGCTACCGGCAGGGCGCCAGCACCGCCGTCGACCTGATCACCGCCGTGTTCGCCACGCGCGACGGCCAGGAAGGGCTCGCGGCCTTCGCCGAGAAGCGCAAGCCCAGCTGGCGGACGGACTGAGCCACGGCTGTCTCCTCTCCCCGCGAGCGGCAGGGCATTCGCATATGCCCTACCGTCATCCCGAGCGTAGCGAGGGATCCCCCGCGAATTGCGCACCGTGCGCCTTGCCGCAGGAGATCCCTCTCCTGAGCCTGTCGAAGGGGGCGCTCGGGATGACAGCGAGGTCATATGCGAATGCCCTGCCGCTCCCGCGGGGCGAGGGAACGTTGAGAAAGGGAGGGGCGATGACCACGGTGTCTCTGTTCCGCCTGGCCTGGGGCCTGTGGCTGCTGTCATGGCTGCTGGCGACGCCGTGGTCGGCGCCGACGCTGAAGCGCGTGGTGAGCGGCGCCACGACGCTCGTGCGTCTGGTGATCCTCGCCGGCGTCGTGCTGCTGCTCGGTGGCGTGTCGTGGCTGGATGTCCGCCACCTGTGGCATGTCGGCAGCCAGGGCGTCTGGCTGCTGGCGGCGCTGACCGTCGCTTCGTTCCTGTTCGCATGGTGGGCGCGCATCCATCTCGGCCGGCTATGGTCGGGCGCCATCACCCGCAAGCCGGCGCATCGGCTGATCGACAGCGGCCCGTATGCCCTGGTCCGGCATCCGATCTATAGCGGCCTGATCGCCGCGGCGCTGGTGACCGCCGTCGCCGAGGAGACGCCGCAGGCCGTGATCGGCGCCGCGCTGATCACGCTCGGATTGTGGGGCAAGGCCGCGCTCGAGGAACGCTTCTTGCGCCACGAGCTCGGAGCGGCGCTCTACGATGCCTACTGCCGCCGCGTGCCCATGCTGGTTCCCTTCCTGCCGAGATCCGGCTAGCGCGGGCCGGGCCGTCATTCCGCCGCCTGCAGCAGCGGCACGGCCACCGGCGCGGGCACGACAGGCGGCGCCAGCGATCGGCGCACGCCGTCGAGCTGCGTCGCGAAGGTGCGCATGCCGCGCCGGTAGCGGGCCCAGCGCCCGATCAGCTCGCGCCGCGCCAGGTCGGCCTGGCGGGCATCGCCGCTGGATCGCCAGTGGCGCACGGTGCCGACGGCGACGCGCACATCCTCGCGGTCATGGCGCAGCCCTTGCCAGCGGTTGCAGACGCCCAAGGCGCGCGGCCCGATCCAGCGCCAGATCTCGGCCTCGTGCTCGGTCGCGAACCGATGGCGCTGGCCGAACTGGGCGCAGACGGCAACGGCCAGCGGCGCGTCGAGCGGCAGCATGTCGGCACGGCGGGGCGGCAGCTCGCCGCGATGGTCGGGCAGCTGGCGGCGGCGGACATGGGCGCACAGCGCAGGCCAGTCGAGCGGCAAGGTGCTGGGGCAGGTCGGCATCGCTGGCGGGGAAAATTAGGGATGGTTGATCTTCTCAAAAAAAGAAATTACTGTCAATGGTAAATTCACATTCAGAGAACTAAACTCCTTATGGGCCGGGATGGCTGCTCCGGATAGACGGAATAGGCCATCTCTGCTGTCCGAATCGGACCGGTTTTGATTCACTCTCAACCTCGATTTCTGACATCCAGAAGCAGGAGCGGTGGCCGGCTGAATTGCCGGGGTGGGGCTAGGGAAAGGTCATGTCAGAGGCCGAGCGGCTGGCCGCACTAGGTCGATACGATATCCTCGATAGCGCCCCCGAGCCGCAATTCGACCGCATCGTCGAGCTGGCTGCGCGCATGTTCGACGCGCCGCGGGCCACGATCTCGTTCCTGGACGGCGCCCGCATCTGGTTCAAGGCCCGCTACGGGGTGTCCGTCACCGCCGTGCCGCGCGCATGGAACCTGTACGACGAGGCGGCATTGCAGGGCCGGGTGCTCGTCATCCGCGACCTGGCGAACGACCCGCGATTTGCCGGACATCCCTACGCCAGGGTGGCGCGGATGCACTTCTATGCCGTGGCGCCGCTGCACGCCAGCGACGGCACCTGCATCGGCGCGATCGCGGTGATCGACCATGGGCCGCGGCCCGACCTGATGGAAGACCGCGTCGCCGGCCTGCAGGCGCTGGCACGGCTGGTCGAGTCGGAGCTCGAGCGGCGGCTGCTCACGACCGAGCTGGAGAAGAGCGCCGCCCGTTTCCGCGACCTGGCGCAGATGTCGTCGGACTGGATGTGGGAAACCGATGCCGAGCACCGGATGACGGAGCTGTTCTTCGACGGCCCGAAGCTGTCCAACCTGGTGCCGACCAGCCTGGGCATGCGGCGTTGGGAGTATCGCTACTCGCGGCCCTTGCAGGCGACATGGGCCGACTACCGGGCGATGATCGAGGCACGGCAGGAGTTCCGCGGCTTCGAGTACGAGGTGATGCTGCCGGCCGGCGACCATCACGTGTTCCGCGTCAGCGGCCGGCCGCGCTTCGATGCGAAGGGTGCCTTCCTGGGCTACCGGGGCGTTGGCACGGACATCACCGCGCAACGGCTGGCCGAGCAGCGCCTCAAGGACAGCGAGACCAGCTTCCGCTTCCTGTTCGAGAAGAACCCCAACCCGATGTACCTGTTCGAGCAGGATAGGCTGCGCATCGTGGCCGTCAACGAGGCGGCATGCCAGCTTTATGGCTACAGCCTGGCGGAATTCGAGGCGCTGACCCTGTTCGACCTGCGGCCCGAGGCGGACAAGGAGCTGCTGCGCCAGCACCTGGCGACGGTCGACTGGACAAAGCGCCGCGCGGCGCGGCGCTGGCGTCATCAGAGGAGGGACGGCGCGGTGATGGAGGTTGTCGCCAACACCGAGCCGACGCGCTTCAACGGGCGGGCCTGCCATCTCGTGCAGATTCGCGACCTCACCCAGCAGCTGCGTGCCGAGGCGCGCCTGGCCGAGGCCGAAGCGACGCTGCACCAGAAGCAGAAGCTGGAGGCCCTGGGCCAGCTCACGGGCGGCATCGCGCACGACTTCAACAACATCCTGGCCGTCGTGGTCGGCAACATCGAGCTCGCTGCCGACGACCTGCCGGCGGACGCGCCGCAGCACCGGCCGCTGGCGGCGGCGGTGGCGGCATGCGAGCGCGGCGCCGATCTGGTCACGCGCCTGCTGACATTCGCGCGCCGCCGTCCCCTGGAGCCGCGGGAGATGGAGGTCGGGCCGCTGCTCGACGAGATCGGCGAGCTGGTGCGCACGGCCGTCTCGCCGCATGTGTTCCTCAGCCTGGAAAAGAGCGATGCGCTCGGCCTGTGCCGGATCGATCGCAGCGGCCTGGAGACGGCGATCCTGAACCTGGCGGTCAACGCCCGCGACGCCATGCCCGACGGCGGCCAGCTGCGCCTGGCTGCCCGGGTCGTGCGCGTCAGCGACGAGGATGCGCGCGCCCGGCCGATGCTGAAGGCGGGCGACTGGATCGAGATCGCCATCAGCGACACCGGCGCCGGCATGGCATCCGACGTGCGCTCCAAGGTGTTCGAGCCGTTCTTCACGACAAAGTCGGAAGGCAAGGGGACCGGGCTGGGGCTGCCCATGGTGCACGGCTTCGTGCACCAGTCGGGCGGCTTCCTGACCCTGGACACGGCGCCGGGACGCGGCACGACCTTCAAGCTGTACCTGCCCGCGGAGAGGTCCGCGGGCGAGGGATGACGACGGATCCCGGAGCGCGGGCGTCCTCGCCCGCATCGGCGCGAAGCGCCGACCGTCATGATGTCGCCCGCCGCTTCCGCTGCGGGCGAATGCGGGCGAGACGTCCGCGCTCCGGGCTGCCTCAGAACCGCGCCTGCCCGGACTTGCCGGCGGCCGTCTTGACCACCACCGTGACGGCGGCGCCAGCGGCGATGGCCTTCCTGGCTTCACCCTTGAGCGTGTTCTCGCCCGACGGGGCCAGCATCACCGTCTCGCGGTCCGCCCCTGCAACGATCAGCGCCGAGCCGGAGAAGCCCTTGGTGCTGATCGGCTTGGTGGCCTCGTCGAAGATGTTGACCGTGACGCTGGTGCCGGTCGCGACCAGCTCGGCGTGCACGCCGGCGATGTCCTGCATGGGGCCGCCGTTGGGGCCCTTGGCATCGCCATGCTTGTGCTGGGCGAGCGCCGATCCCGACCACAGCAGCGCGGCGGCGAGCAGGAGAGCGAGCTTCATCATTGACCTCCAGGGTTGGACACGGGTTGCGGGACATCGGCGGCGCCGGCGTCCCTGGCGTCGCGCCGGAACATCGCGTAGAGCGCCGGCAGGACGAACAGGGTGAGGATGGCGGACGAGATGATGCCGCCGATGACCACGGTGGCCAGCGGCCGCTGCACCTCGGCGCCGGGGCCGGTCGCGATCGCCATCGGGATGAAGCCCAGCGGCGCCACCAGGGAGGTCATCAGCACCGGCCGCAGCCGCGTCAGCGCGCCCTGCCTGACCGCCTCGATGACGGGGACACCGGCGGCGCGCAGGCCCTGGATGCAGGCGATGATCACCAGGCCGTTGAGCACGGCCACGCCCGAGAGCGTGATGAACCCGACACCGGCGCTGATCGAAAGCGGGATGTCGCGCAGGATCAGGGCGCCGATGCCCCCGGTCAGCGCCAGCGGCACGCCGCTGAACACCAGCGCGGCGTCAGCGACAGATCCGAGGCTCATCATCAGCAGCAGGAAGATCAGCAGCAGGGCGATCGGCACCACGATGGTGAGACGCTGCGAGGCCGAGGCCAGCTGCTCGAACTGGCCGCCCCAGCCGATCCAGTAGCCGGCCGGCAGCTTCACCTTCTCGGCGATCTGGCGCTGGGCGTCGGCGACGAAGCCGCCGAGGTCGCGCTCGCGCACGTTGGCGCTGACCACGATGCGCCGCTTGCCGTCCTCGCGGCTGACCTGGTTGGGGCCGGGCGCCACCTCGATGCGGGCCAGCGCCGACAGCGGCACGTAGCGCAGCTGCGCCAGCGGATTGCCGCCGCCGGTGGCCGTGACCGGCGTTGCCGGGGCATCGGCGGCGGGCAGGGGGATCGGCAGGGCGCCGATCACGTCGACGTCCATGCGCAGATGCTCGGGCAGGCGCACGACCAGGTCGAAGCGGCGGTCGCCCTCGAACACCAGCCCGGCGCTCTTGCCGCCGACCGCGATCTCGACGATCTCCTGCACGTCGGCAACGCTGATGCCGTAGCGCGACAGCGCGGCGCGGTTGAGCTTCACCGTCAGCATCGGCAGGCCCGAGACCTGCTCGGTCTTGACGTCGGCGGCGCCGGGCACCGACTGCAGCACCGACTGCACCTCGCCGGCCACCTGCAGCAGCACGTCGAGGTCGTCGCCGAAGATCTTGACGCCGACATCGCTGCGCACGCCGGAGATCAGCTCGTTGAAGCGCAGCTGGATCGGCTGCGACAGCTCGTAGGCGCTGCCGGGGATTTCGTCGGCGGCGCGTTCGATCTCCTCGACCAGCCTGGCCTTGGGCTTGGCCGGGTCGGGCCATTCCTTGCGCGGCTTGAGGATGACATAGCCGTCGGCGATCGAGGGCGGCATCGGGTCGGTCGCCACCTCCGCGGTGCCGACGCGCGCGAACACGGTCTTCACCTCGGGGATCTGCAGCAGCCGCTTCTCAAGCGCGACCTGCATCTCCAGCGACTGCGTCAGGCTGGTGCCCGGGACGCGCAGCGCCTGCACGGCGGCGTCGCCCTCGTCGAGGCTGGGGATGAACTCGCCGCCCATGCGTGATGCCGCCACGCCGCTCACAGCCACCAGGACCACCGCCAGCGCCGCCATCAGGCCGCGCAGGCGGATCGAGACATCCAGCAGCGGCACGTAGGCGCGCCGCGCCAGGCGCATGAAGGCGTTCTCGTGCTCGGACACCCGGCCGGTCACCAGCAGCGCCACCGCCGCCGGCAGGAACGTCACCGAGAACAGCGCCGCGGCGCCCAGCGCGATCAGCACCGTCACCGCCATGGGGGTGAACATCTTGCCCTCGACGCCGGTCAGGGTGAGGATCGGCAGGTAGACGATGCCGATGATCAGCATGCCGAACAGGCTGGGCCGCACCACCTCGGAGGCGCCGGCCAGGATCGCGCCCATGCGCTCGGGCAGGCTCAGCAGCCGGCCGCGGCGACGCTGCTCCTCGGCCAGCAGGCGCAGGCAGTTCTCGACGATGATGACGGCGCCGTCGATGATGATGCCGAAATCGATGGCGCCCAGGCTCATCAGGTTGGCGCTGACCTTGTGCTCGACCATGCCGGTCATGGTCAGCAGCATGGCCAGCGGGATGATCATCGCCGTGGCGATCGCCGCGCGCACATTGCCCAGGAACAGGAACAGGATCACGATCACCAGCAGCGCACCCTCGAGCAGGTTCTTCTCGACGGTGGCGATGGTGGCCTCGACCAGGGTCGTGCGGTCGTAGAGAGGGCGCACGACGATGCCTTCGGGCAGCGTCCTGGCGATCTCCTGCAGCCGGGAAGCGGCGCGCTGCGCCACCGTGCGGCTGTTCTCGCCGATCAGCAGCATGACCGTGCCCAGCACGGTCTCGGTGCCGTCCAGCGTGGCGGCGCCGGTGCGCAGGTCGCGACCCTCGCGCACGTCGGCGACGTCGCTCACGCGCACCGGCACGCCGCCATGGGCACCGATGACGATGTCCTTGATCTCCGCGATGGTTCCCACCTGGCCCGGCACGCGCACCAGGTACTGCTCGCCGTTGCGCTCGATGTAGCCGGCGCCGACATTGGCGTTGTTGGCGCCCAGCGCCTCCATCACGGCACGGAACGTCAGCTTGTAGGCCATCAGCCGCGCCGGGTCCGGCAGGACATGGAACTGCTTCTCGTAGCCGCCGATCGAGTTGACCTCGACGACGCCGGGCACGGTGCGCAGCTGCGGCTTGATGATCCAGTCCAGCGCCGTGCGCAGGTCGGTGGGCGTGTAGGCCTCGCCGGAGGGCTTGCGCGCATCGGGCCTGGCCTCGACGGCGAACATGAAGATCTCGCCCAGGCCGGTCGAGACCGGCCCCATGGACGTCTCGACGCCCGCGGGAAGCTGGTCCTTGACCTGCTGGACACGCTCGTTCACGAGCTGGCGCGCGAAATAGATGTCGGTGCCGTCCTTGAAGACGACCGTGACCTGGCTCAGCCCGTAGCGCGACAGCGAGCGGGTGTATTGCAGGTCGGGCAGGCCGCCCATCCCGGTCTCGATGGGGAAGGTGATGCGCTGCTCGACCTCCAGCGGCGAGTAGCCGGGAGCCTGGGTGTTGATCTGGACCTGCACGTTGGTGATGTCGGGCACGGCGTCGATCGGCAGGCGCATGAAGTTCCACACGCCCAGCGCGGCGATGCCCAGCGCCACCAGCATCACCAGCCAGCGCTGGCGGATCGAGGCGGCGAGGATGCCGTCGATGAAGGACCGGCGCTCAGTGGGCATGGGTGGCGCTCCCCTTGGCTAGCTCGGCCTTGATCACGAAGCTGTTCCTGGCGGCGTAGACGTCGCCCGGCATCAGGCCGAACAGTACCTCGGCATGCTCGCTGTCGCGGTTGCCCAGCTCGACGTCGCGGGCCTCGAAGGCATCGCCGTTGCGCACGAAGACCACCGTGCGGCCCTGGTGCGTCTGCAGCGCATCGAGCCTGACGGCCATCTCGACCGGCCTGGCGGCCAGCAGCAGGCGGCCGGTCGCGAACAGGCCCGGCCGCAGCCGGTCGCTGCCGGCGGTCACGGCCCGCGCCAGCGCGCTCTGCGTGTCGCTGGCGCCCAGCGGCGAGACATAGGAGATGCGCGTCTCGATCGGCGCGCCGCCATCGTCGAGGTCGACCACGACGGTGTCGCCGACCTGCACACGGCTGAAGTCGCGGCGATAGACCGAGAAGTCGATCCACACGCTCGAGAGGTCGGCGATGACGAATACAGGCTTCTGCTCCGAGACGTACTCGCCCAGCGATGCCTGGCGGTCGATGATGGTGCCGCCGATGGCGGCCCGCAGGTCGTAGGTCGTGAGGCTCTGGTTGCTCTCGATCGTGGCCAGCACGTCGCCCTTGCTGACCTTGTCGCCCAGCCGCTTGCGCACGTCGCGCACGATTCCGGGGAAGCGCGGCGTCACCTGCGCCAGCGCTTCCTGGTTGGGCTGGATGATGCCGTTCAGCCGCAGGCTGTCGCGCAGGACGGCGGGGCCGGCCTTGACCAGCTCGATCCCCGCCGCGGCCACCTTGGCATCGCTGAGCTCGACGCTGTTGGCGCCGTGCTCGTCCTTGTCGTGGTCGCCGTGCTTCTCGGCTGCCGCTTGCGGCTTGCTGCCGCCGACACCCGAGGCCGGCAGTAAGTAGAAGCCAGCGCCGGCGACCAGGGCGGCGCAGGCCAGGACGATCAGGCTCGTTCGCACAGCACGTGTCATGGGGTCCTCCCGCCACCCAGGGTCAGCGGACTCCCGGTCAGGCCTTCGATGGTCGCGACGGCAGTGTGGAAGCTCACCAGCGTCTCCTGCTCGCGCAGCTCGGCTTCGGCGAGCGCCTTGTAGGCTTCGAGAAGCTCCAGCACGGTGAAACGTCCCTGCGCATAGCCGCTGTTGATGGCGTCGAACGCGGCGCGGGCATTGGGCAGCACGGCACGGCGCAGCACGCCGATCTCCTGCAGCGCGCCGGTGGCGGCGTCGTAGGCGCGGCCGACGGTGGAGGTCAGCGCCTGCTTGTTGGCGGCGCGCTCGGCCTCGGTCCTGCCGATCGCCTCCTGCGCCTCGTAGATCGCGCCGCGGTTGCGGTCCCACACCGGGATCGGGATGGACACGCCGAAGCGCACCGCGTTGTCGCGCGTGTCGCGGTAGTGGCGCCAGCCGACGCTGGCCTGCACGTCGGGCACCACCTTGAGCCGGGCGGTCAGCAGCTCGGCCTCCTTCTGCGCCCGCACCGCCGTCCAGCGCATCAGCTGCGGATTGCTCTCGATGGCCTGGAGCAGGGTCTGGAAGGAGGGCGGCGGCGCGATCCGCGCGAGATTGCCGGTGGTGTAGGTGAAATCCGGCGCCGTCCTGCCCATCAGCAGCGCCAGGTCGCGGCGGGCGCCCTCCAGCGCCTTGCGGGCGCGGTCACGGTCGATGCGCGTCAGCTCGGTGGCCACCTTGGTGCGCGCCACATCGGCCGGCGAGGAGGCGCCGGCATCGACACGCTGCTGCATCTGCGGCGTCATGCGGTCCAGCGCGGCGAGCTGGCGGTCGAGCAGCGCGACGCGCTGCTGCGCTCCGAGCACGGCCACGAAGGCCGTGGCGGTCTCGGACAGGATTTCCAGGCGGGCGGCGGCGCGCTGCCAGCGGGCGCTGTCATGGTCGGCCGAAGCGGCAGCGACGCGGGCGCCGCGCTTGCCGCCCAGCTCGATGAGCTGGCTCAGCTGCAGCGTCGTCTCGGCCGAGCGCAGTCCGCGATAGTCGCGGGAGCCCAGGGCGTTATCGAGCTCGAAGGAGGCCTCGGGGTTGGGGATGGCCCCGGCCTGCGTGCGCCGGCCTTCGGCCATGCCGATCTCGCGGTCGGCGACGAAGAGGCGTGCGTTGGCGCTGAGCGCCCGCTGCAAGGCCTGCGCCAGCGTCAGCGGCCCGGGTGCTTGCGCCGATGCGGCGCCGGGAAGAGCAAGCGCGAGCACCAGCGTGCCCACTGAGATGCAACGGAGAAGCATGATCCTGACCTGAAAACGACGCGACGAGGGCCGTCCGATGCGCTGATGCGCCGAACGACCGGGCGAAGTTGTCGGTCAGGTCCTGGGAGGCGGGGATTCGGCGACGTGCCGGTGCGACAGCAGAGGCCGCGCGATCCATAGCGGCAGCGTGCGGTCGCTGCTGCGATCGGATCCAGTGATGGAAGCGGGCAGCGCGGCCATGGCGCAGCAATGGCACAGCTCGGTGAGGAGGCGTTCCTTGGCGGCCGGGTCCTGGCCGTCGTCAGTCGCGTCCATCACGATGGCAGGTGTCGCGGGGCTGGCCGCGAACGCGGCGTGGCTGACATGCGCGACACCGGCCATCACGAGGGCCAGCGTGCACAGGATCGACACAAAGCGCCGCAAGCGCCCCAGGAGGCGCTCGTCCCCGCGAGTCGATTCCTGTCGGCCGATCATGCCTGCACCAACGACAGCGAGGGCATCCGAGTCAAGTCGATTCGGCGACGCATGCTGCCTGGTACCGGCTATCGGTGGAAGGTGAGTCGGGACTGCCATCCCGAGCGTAGCGAGGGATCTGCTGCGAATGGCGCACTGTGCGTCCCACGCGGGAGATCCCTCGCTGCGCTCGGGATGACGGATGCATTAGCGACCCGCGATTCCCAGCACTAGCTGCGTGTTGATATGAAACGTCGGATACAGCAACGTTATATCCGACGTTTCGTATCATCGGATCGTTGTCCGAATGGACCGTCATGCATCACTCCGCAGGCCGAAGCGCAGCAGGCGCAAGGCGTTGAGGGTGACGATCACGGTGGCGCCCGTGTCGGCCAGGATGGCCATCCACATCGTCGTCGTGCCCATCAGCGTCGTCGCCAGGAACACGGCCTTAAGGCCCAGCGAGATGGCGATGTTCTGGTGGATGTTGGCCAGCGTGGTGCGCGACAGCCGGACCAGCTCGGCGACACCGCGCACGCGGTCACGCAGCAGGGCCGCGTCAGCGGTCTCGAGCGCCACTTGTGTGCCGCCGCCCATCGCGATGCCGACAGTCGCAGCGGCCAGCGCCGGCGCATCGTTGATGCCGTCGCCGACCATCGCGACGGGGCCGGCCGATTTCAGGGTGGCGATCTCGCCCAGCTTCTCGTCGGGCAGCAGCTCGGCCTTCACGTCGATGCCCAGGGATTGTCCGATGGTGCCGGCGGTGCGGCGGTTGTCGCCCGACAGCAGCACCGTGGCGACGCCGAGCGCGCGCAGCTCCGCCAGGCCCTGGCGCGCATCCTCGCGTGGCTCGTCGCGCACCGCGATGACCGCCACGACATCGCGATCCGACAGCACCACCACGGCTGTCTTGCCGCCGCCCTCCCAGCGCTGGATGGCATCGCGCGCCGCCGCCGGCATCGCCGTGGCTTCGCTGGCTGCGTAGCGGGGCGAGGCGACACAGATGCGCCGCCCGTCGACCCTGCCGTGCACGGCCTTGCCGGCGATGGCGGTGACGTCATCGGCCGTGGGGTAGGCGAGGTCGCGCTGCCGGGCTTCTTCGATGATGGCGTGCGCGATGGGATGCGTCGAGCCCTGCTCGACGGCGGCGGCCAGGCGCAGGGCGGCGTCCTCGCTGCCGTCGAGCGCGAGCAGGTCGGTCACCTTCGGCCGACCGGCGGTGAGGGTGCCCGTCTTGTCGAAGGCGATGCCGCGCACCGTGCCCATGGCCTCCAGCGCCGCGCCGCCCTTCATCAGCAGGCCGCGCCGCGCGCCGGCGGCCAGGCCCGAGGCGATCGCGGCCGGGGTGGACAGCACCAGGGCGCAGGGGCAGGCGATCAGCAGCAGCGACAGGCCGCGATAGGCCCAGACATGCCAGTCGCCACCGAAGACGAGCGGCGGCAGCAGGATCGTGATCGCTGCCGCCAGCATCGCCGCCGGCGTGTACCAGCGGCTGAAGCGGTCGATGAAGCGCGCGGTCGGCGCCTTGCTTTCCTGCGCCTCCTCGACGCGCTTGATGATGCGCGCGATCGTGTTGTCCTCGGCATCCTTCTCGACGCGCAGCCGCAGGGTGGCGGTGAGGTTCACCGTGCCGGCGAGCACGGATGTGCCTTCGGCGCGGAAGACCGGGATGGATTCGCCGGTGACCGGCGATTCGTCCAGCGTTGACTGTCCCGAGACGATGACACCGTCGGCCGGGATGCGATCGCCGGGCCGCACGCGCAGGATGTCGCCGACTCGCAGCGCTGCGATGGGCACATCCTCGGTGCCGTCGCCGCGCTCGCGTGCGGCGGTACGCGGCATCAGATCGGCCAGCGCGCGGATGCCGGCGCGGGCGCGCGCCGCCGAGATGCTTTCGAGCATCTCGCCGACCAGGAAGAGGATCACGACGACGGCCGCTTCCTCGGCCTCGCCGATCACCAGCGCGCCGGCGACCGCGACCACCATCAGGCTCTCGATGGTGAAGAGCTTGCCTCTGCCCATGGCGGCGGCGGCGCGCCTGCCGACGGGCCAGGCGCCGACCAGCGCCGATACACCAAAAAGCCATGGACTCCAGGCCGGCCGCGCCAGGCCGATGCCATAGGCAATGGCCAGGCCGATCACCGTCGCCAGGACAAACCGGAACTGCTCGCTCTGCCACCAGGCGCCGTCGATGCCATGGTCGTGCGAATCATGGGCCGCATGGTCATCGTCATGATCGTGGTCATGGTCATGGTTGTGCTTGCGCGTCGGCGCGCTGCAGGAGCAGGGGGCGAGCGCAAGCGGCTGGGGCGCAGGTCGTGACATCGATGGGCATCTCGCCATGACGGGGGATCGAGCACGGTGGCCCGACTTGACATTGCGAGCCCTCCGTAAGACCTCCAGCGACTAGAGCTGCAAGCGCGAGTGTCGTTACAGGATTACATAACATGTTGATCGGAGAGCTCGCCCGCCGCACCGGCTGCACCGTGCAGACGGTGCGCTACTACGAGGCCGAGGGCCTTCTGCCTCCGTCGATGCGCACGGAGGGCAATCAGCGCATCTATGTCGCCGAGCACGAGCGGCGCCTCGGCTTCATCCGCCACGCCCGCGAGCTGGGCTTTCCGCTCAAGAGCATTCGCACCATGCTGTCGCTCGTCGACCGCAACGACCGTTCATGCGCCGAGATCGACCACATCGCGCGCGAGCATCTGTCCGAGGTGCTGCAGCGCATCGCGCGGCTCGACGCCCTGAAGCAGGAGCTGGAACGCATGGTCGCGGAATGCCATGGCGGGCAGGCGACGGAATGCCGCATCATCGAGGCGCTCTCGGACCAGTCACACGAGCATGCGCCGTTCCGCGATGACCGGCCGGGATGACATTGAGCGGCGTGCATCGATGCGCGCTGCCCGAACGCAATCAGTCGGCGCTGCGCAGCTCCGGCATATCCTCGACCTGAGGCGCCGCGCCGATCGGTGCGCACGCCGACAGCTCCTCCAGCCGCCTCAGCAGCAGGCTGTCGGGCGCGACGACGCCGGTGCACTGTCCGGGGAACTGCGTGTCCTCGAACTGGGAGATGGCGCGATAGAGCGCATCGCTCGATATGCCGGCGACGAGGCGGCCGTTGATGTTGCCGTCGAGGCTGCCGCCGGCGCCGCCGTCATAGGGCGCGACGCTGTTCAGAAGATCGATCACCGTCAATTGATCGTCGGGCCAGTTCTGGCAGTGCCGGCCATCTTCGCGCGTGTACCGTCCGACGCATCCACGCAATGACATCGCGGCCTCCTTCGTCGGCCTGCTCGTTGTGTCACGGAGTTCCGGGGCGGCGTGCCGATGTCCGGCCGATGGCGCACGGGATATCGTCAGGCGACGCGTTCAGCGGCCTTGTGCGGACCATGGTAGCCTCCATTCTATGAGTGTATGCTCATAATATCTGAGTGTCAACTCACAACAGGTGCGGCAACGGCAGCCCCGGGCGAGGAGGGACGCATGATCCCTGCGTCCTCGCTGCGGTGCGGGTGATGGAGCGCGTCACGCCCCGATCGCTGGTGCTACACGGCCGACAGGTGGCGCGCGCGCGCTCCTGCCGTATCGCCGCGATGCGTCGCGATGCCGGCAAGGACAGATGCCAGCTCGCGCAACGCCAAGGGCTTGGGAAAGAAGTGCTGAGCCCCTTCGGCGCAGATCCGCGAGATTTCGTCCGGCGCGGCGTGTCCGGACATCACCAGCATCGCCGGCCGCGGCTCGGGGCGGCCCATGCAGGCGTGCACGACGTCAAAGCCGCTGCCGTCCGGCATGCGCATGTCGGTGATGACGACATCGAAAGGACCGTCGTCGCTCAGCGCGCGGATCGCGGCGGGGGCACCGTCGGCGGCGGTGACGCCGTGACCGCGACGGTGCAGAAATCCGGACAGCTCCGCGACAAGCTCCGCTTCATCATCAACCAGGAGGATCTTCATTGTTGCTTGTCTCCGTGACAGCTCGGTTCCGTCACGTCACTGCAGCGCCTCGCGCAGCAAGGCCAAGGCCTGCCGCAGGTCGCCCAGCGTGTCCTCGATATCCTGGCGCCGTGCCGCATCGGCGTCGCGCGTCTCGACCTGCAGGTGCGTCTCGGGCTGGCGGCGCAGGTCCAGCCGGGTCACGGCCCGGCTGCTCTCGTCGTCCAGCAGACGCTGCACGCCCTTGATCGTGAAGCCGTCGTTGTAGAGCAGCGACTGGATGCGGCGCAGCAGCTCGATATCCTCGGGCCCGTAGTAGCGACGGCCGCCGCCGCGCTTGACCGGCGCGATCTGGTTGAACTTGCGCTCCCAGAAACGCAGCACATGGGCCTCGAGGCCGAGCTCGGCAGCGGCCTCGCCGATGGTGAGCAGCCGGGTGGCCGGTGTCGCGGGCTGCCGGTCGGTCCAGGCCAAGTTGGTGCGGAGCATGGTCTACCTCTTTCTTCAGCAATCGGTTGGTTCAGGGAGGTGTCGTGTCGTCCGCTAGCGCGTCGCGGCCGCGGGCGTCGTGTCGTCCGCGTCCAGCGGCTCGCAATCGATCAGATCGACCGACAGGACCGCCGATGAAGGCGCGGCAAGCGATGGTGGCGATGGGGAGGTCTGGACCCACGACGGCAGGCCGGTGCCGATAGCGAGCGCGGCGCTGCCCAGAAGGGCGGGCACGGTGAACGCGATCAGGATCATCATGCCGCGCGGCATGCGAACGATCGCGCGACCGGCCTGTGAAGCCAAGTTCGGTCGAGCCATGACATTTCCCCGGTTTTGACCCGAGCGCCGCCCAACGGCCGATGGAGACGTTCCCCGGCGCGATGCCCCGTCGCATCCGTGGGAATGGATCTCCAGCAAGCACGGTGGGCGGATCGCCGCCCGAGCCGGTACAACTGAAACTCTTCTTTTCTCGATCCCTTATGTAGGCACGCCCGCCGAAAATCAGCCTGACGGAAATTCTCGGTGGCGCTTCGGCAATCGGTTCGTAATGAACAAATTCGTAAAAAATTGGTGCAGGACCGTCAAAGAAATTTCTAATGCATTGAAATTGCTTGATTTTATTTTCACATAAATTTAACGATCCCAGCGAAAGGGTGGGACATTTCATCGCAATTGCAAGAGCTTAGAAACCACTCCTCATATAGGGTTGTGCGCTAGAGGCAAACGCTCACTTCCCCGAATGGAACAGTCTTTGCGCACGGCCCGGTTGCGCCTGTGGATGGCGTCAGGATTTGCCGGGCGAGGAGGCGAGATACTCGATCGCGGTGCGGATCAGGTCGGGGAAGTTGCGCGCGCCCAGCTTCACCTTCAGCTGCGAGCACATGTTCACGACGGTCTTGTAGCTGACGCCCAGCTCGTCGGCGATCTGGCCGTAGGAATGTCCTTCGGCGAGCAGGGCGAGCGCCTGCAGCTCGCGCGGCGTCACGGCGCCGAAGGCCTGGGAGGGGCTGCGCATGCGCAGCACCGCGACCTGGGTGGCGAGCTGGTGGCTGAGGTAGGGCAGGCCGCGGCCGACCTTGTCGAGCGCCTCGAGAAGGTCCTCGGGCGCGGTGTCCTTCAGCAGGTAGCCGGTGGCGCCAGCCTCGAGCGCGCGGCTCACGATCACCGGATCGCCGTGCATGCTGAACACCAGGATCGGGACGCGCTCGTCGCGCTGGCGCAGCCAGCGGATCAGGTCCAGGCCGCCGAAGCCCTTGCCCTGCATCGCGAGGTCGACGACGACGAGATCGGGGTGATGCCGCTGGTACAGTGAACAGGCGGACTCGGGATTGCTGGCCTCCAGGATCTCCTGGGCGCCGGCATCCTCCAGCACGCGCCGGCAGCCCTGCAGGACGATCGGATGGTCGTCGACGACCAGCACCCGTGTCATCATGGCCGGCCGTGCTCGCTGCTGCCGATGCCGTCGCCGGCGGTGGCATGATCCTTCTCCATGCTCTCCATCGTATCCGCCGCCTCGATCGGTATGGCGACGTCCAGCCGCGTGCCGCCGTTGGGCTCGCTGACGAGCGTCAGGCGGCCGCCCAGCGCCCGCACCCGCTCCTCCATGCCACGCCACCCCAGGCCGGGCCGGGCGTCGGGCGCGATGCCGTGGCCGTCGTCGCGCACCGACAGAAGCAGGAGGGCAGGCATGGCATCATCGGCGTGCCGCGGCTCGGCCGCCTGCTCCGCCAGCGTCACGGCGATCGTCGCCGCGCCGGCGTGCCGGGCGGCGTTGGTGATGCCCTCCTGCACGCAGCGGAAGACCGTCAGATCAACACCGTTGCCGTAGCTGTGCGTGACGCGGCCAATCTCGAAGGTGATACACCGATCCGGGACCTTGCCCTCGAAATCGGCGACCAGGCTGGCGATGGCGTCGGCCAGCGGCACGTGACCGAGCGCCATGGGCCGCAGCCGCCCGAGAAGATCGCGGTTCAGCACGCGCATGCGGTCGGTGATCGTCCCGATCGAGGCGACGCGCTCATGGATGCGCTGCGCCGCGTCCATGGGCAGCTCGCGCGCCAGCCGGTCGATCGAGGCGACGTTCGCCTTCAGGCCGAACAGGCAGGGTCCCAGCTCGTCGTGCAGCTCCATCGCGATCTGCCGGCGCTCATCGTCCTGGACGGTGACGAGATGCCGGTTCAGCCGTGCATTGTCGGTCCTGGCCGCGGCGATGCTGTCGGCCAGCGCGTTGAACCTTCCGGCGATGTCGGCCAGCTCGCGCACCGCCGGCCGCCGCAAGCGGTGGCGCAGCTGTCCTTGCTCGAGCGCGCGCAGGCCGCCAGCAAGGCTTGTGAGCGGATGCAGCACCCGGCCGAGCGCGACATAGAGCACGGCGAAAACGGTCGCGTTGAGGATCAGGGCCAGCAGCGCCAGGCCGGACGCATCCTGCCAGATCTCGGTGATCTCGTCGGCCGCCTGGCCGACCACGACAATGGTGCCGACATGTTGGCCGCCGACCACGACAGGCACGTCGCGGCGCAGATTGTCGACCTGCACGAGCGCCTGGAACCAGGCCGGCGCCGCGGCGTCCTGGGCCGGCCCGGCAGCACCGTCGGCGTCGTCTCCTGGCGGTGGCGATACCGTGCGGCCATCGGCGTCGATCACCAGGATCCGGACATGGCGCGGGTGGCGCAGGCGAACGGCGAGGTCGTCGAGGCCCAGCGTGCGGGACGTGTCGCGCGCCAGCCACGAGACGGTGCCGCGCACGAAGCGCTCGGCCACGTCGACCGACGCCGCGAGCTCGGCCTCGATGGCGCGCTGCCCGTTGTAGATGACGATGACGGCGGCGGCGAAGCCCGCGACGAGGTTGATCACGACGAAGGTGCCGAGAAGCTGGGTGCGGACGGAGCGGTCGTACCATAGCCAGCGCGACAAGATGCCGGTGATGGTCCGGCGATGACGCGCTGCTGGCGGCGCTGCGGCATCCGGCGAGTCGCCGTCCTCGTCCCTCAGTGCGGTGCTCACAGCAGACGCTTCCCCCGCAATCGTTGCCGATCGACGCGGCCGCAAATGCATATCCATGCAAGAACGCCGTGTCGCCGGGACCCGGGAACATTGTGCAATGAATTTTGGAACTTGTCTGCGTACGAGCGGGCCCATGCCTTGGTTAGCATGACTCAAAATATCGGGGGGAAGCCATGGGCAGATCATTCGCGGGCGCGGCACTTCTTGCGTGGCTGCCGGCCACGGTGCTGGCGCAGACGCCTGCGCCCGACACGCCGCCAGCGGGAAGTCCGCCGGCACCGGCAACGCCGGCGCCCACACTGCCCGAGATCGTTGTGATCGGCGCGACGCCGATGCTCGGCTCGGGCATCGCGCGCGACAAGGTCCCCGGCGCCAGCTATGTGCTGAAGCGCGAGGACATGAGGATCACGGGCGGCGTGCCCAACCTGCTCGATGCGCTCGATGCACGTGTCGGCGGCATCTCCCTGAACCAGGCGCAGAACAACCCGTTCCAGCCCAACCTGCTGTTCCGCGGCTTCGAGGCCTCGCCGCTGGCCGGCAACGCGCAGGGGCTGGCGGTGTACGTCAACGGCGTGCGCTTCAACCAGCCGTTCGGCGACACCGTGAACTGGGATCTCATCCCCTCGATGGCGATCGACCGCGTCGAGATCCAGGGCTCCAACCCGGTGTACGGCCTGAACGCGCTGGGCGGCGCCGTAGCGGTGCAGCTCAAGAACGGCTTCACCTACCAGGGCGCCGAGTACGAGGTGATGGGCGGCTCGTTCGGCCGCGTCACCGGCTCGTTCCAGATGGGCAAGCAATTTGACGGCTTCGCCGTCTACGTCGCCGGCAGCGGCCTGCACGAGTCGGGGTGGCGCGACTTCTCGCCTTCGACGCTGCGCCAGTTCTACGGCGACCTGGGCTGGCGCGGCAGCAAGGGGCAGGTCAACCTGAGCGTGCTGGCGGCCAACAACAGCCTGGTCGGCAACGGCACCGCGCCGGTCGAGCTGCTGGCCGCCGACCGCAATTCGGTGTTCACGCATCCCGACAAGACCAAGAACAAGTATCTGCGCGTCAGCCTGGCCGGCCGGTACGAGATCAACGACGAGATCTCCCTGGACGCCAACGCGTATTACAGCCGCTTCTCGCACCGCACCAAGAACGGCGACGCCTCCGAGGCGGAAGCCTGCGAGGACGATCAGAGCCAGCTGTGCCTGGAGGAGGACGGTCCCCGGCTGCGGGACCGTTCCGGCAACGTGATCCCCAACGACCTCGTCAGCCCGTTCCTGAGCATCCCAGCCTTTGCCGACCGCTTCGACGAGGGCGGCCCCTATGCCCAGCTCAACCGCACCAACACCAACACCGAAGGGTTCGGCGCCGCCCTGCAGCTCACGCACCAGGGGCAGCTGTTCGGGCGGTCCAACCGGTTCATCGTCGGCGCCAGCTATGACGGCGGCCGCACGCGCTTCAAGGCCAGCTCGGAGCTGGGCGCCCTGACGCTGGACCGCGGCGTCGCCGGATCGGGGCTGATCATCAGCCAGCCCGACGGCTCGATCACGCCGGTGTCGGTGCGGGCCAGCAACGACTATTTCGGCATCTACGTGTCGGACGTGCTGGACATCACCGATGCGCTGTCGCTGACGCTGGGCGGCCGCTTCAACGTCGCCAAGATCCAGTTGCGCGACCAGATCGGCACCAGCCTCAACGGCAATCATACCTTCACGCGGTTCAATCCGGCGGCGGGCGTCACCTACAAGGTCACGCCGGACATCTCGGTCTATGCCGGCTACGCCGAGGCCAGCCGCGCGCCGACTCCGGCCGAGCTGTCCTGCGCCGATCCCGCGGCGCCGTGCAGCCTGACCAACTTCTTCGTCGGCGACCCGCCGCTGAAGCAGGTGGTGGCGCGCACGATGGAGGCCGGCGTGCGCGGGCAGTTCAAGGTGCTCGACACGGCGCGGGTCACCTGGAACCTGGGCCTGTTCCGCACCAACACCGACGACGACATCATGTTCGTCTCCAGCCCGATCGTGGGCCGCGCCTTCTTCCAGAATGTCGGCGCCACGAGGCGGCAGGGACTGGAGGCGGGCGCCGAGATCCGCGGCAAGCGCTGGGCCGCCTTCGTCGACTACGCCTTCACCGATGCCACCTTCCGCAAGGCGCTGACGATGAACAGCCCGGAGAATCCGGCGGCCGACGATGACGGCACGATCCAGGTGCGCCGTGGCGACCGGCTGCCGGGCGTGCCGGCGCATACCCTGAAATTCGGCGGCGCCGTCGGCGTCACCGAGGCCTGGCGGGTCGGCATGACCGGGCAGTTCGCCAGCGGCCGCTACCTGGTGGGCGACGAGGCCAACCTGAACCGCAGGACCGGCTCGTATGTCGTCGTCGGCCTCAACACCAGCTACGACATCACGCCCAACATCCAGGTGTTCGGCCTGATCACCAACCTGTTCAACGCCAAGTACGCGACCTTCGGCACGTTCTCGCCGACATCCTCGGTGCCGATGACGGAAGCGCCCGACGCCACCAACCCGCGCAGCCTCAGCCCCGGCATGCCGCGCGCCTTCTACGCCGGGCTGCGCATCCGCCTGCCGTAGTGCGCCGGGGAGGGGCGCCGATCACCCGGCGGCCGGCTTCAGCGAGAGCTCGGCCTGGCCGGGGGCTGCCACCGACAGCGCCCGGGCGCTGACCGGCGTGATCCCCGGCCGGGGCGGCAGGTTGGCCGGCACCCGGATGTCCCAGGCCAGCCCGAGGAAGGCGAGCAGCTTGATGAACCACCAGCCGAGGTCGATCTGGCCGGGGTAGAGGCCATGCCGGGCCGAGCCGGGGAAGGCGTGGTGGTTGTTGTGCCAGCTCTCGCCCATGGTGGGGATGGCCAGCAGCGGCACGTTGTGCGCCTGGATCACGGCGCCGTCGACCGTCCAGTCCTGCGGTCCGCGCGTGTGCGCCAGGTAGGAGATCAGCCAGTGCATCGTGGTGCACAGCGACACGCGTACGAAGACGCCCCAGACGACCCAGGGCCACCCGCCCACGGCGTACAGCGCCAGGCCGATGGGGATCTGGTGCAGCATCCAGGTGCGGTCGAGGAAGCGATAGAAGGGATCGTCGCTGATGCCGGGGCCGGGCTCGAAATGCGGCGGGTGCCGCAGCTTCAATCTTCCGTGCAGGTAGAGCAACCCGTCGAGCCACATCGCCTTCTTGTGGGCCAGGATGGCATGGCAGGCGGGCTGCCGCTGCGCCCAGTCGCGGCTGTCGTGCAGCCGGATGGTCCAGATCGGCCCTCCCATGCCGACGGCGATGCCGAGCCAGACCAGCAACCGCTCCAGCCATTTCGGACATTCGAAGCTGCGGTGGATCAGCCGGCGGTGGAAGCCGACGGAGTGGCCGGCGCACATCGTGATCGCCGACAGCGCCAGGAAGACGGCGACGGCACCCCAGGTGATGTAGAGCGGCGCCTGCGCCAGCGCCGCCAGCAGCATGCCGGCGTTCCAGAGCGAGCGCAGGGGATCCCAGACGACGCGGCCTTCGATCGGGTCGGCGGTATCCAGGCCGGTCAACGACTTGACCTGGTAGGCGCGCTCGTAGGCGAGCTGTCGGCTCGACGTGTCGGTCATGATCTGTCTCCCCGGCGTGGACCAAAGGCGCGATCCATGAAGCGGGCGGCGCGGCCGGAGAGGCCGACCATGCGGCGCAGGACCTGGGGCGAGAGGCGTCGTGCCTGCGCATCGATCGCGGCGAGATCCTCGGCCAGGTCCAGCACGGCGCCGATCCGGCGGGCGATCGACGGGCTGCCGGCATGATCGCGCAGGGCCCCGGCATGGCAGGCGCGCAGTGTCGCCAGCGCCGGTGCGATCTCGTCGCGGCGGCGCTCGTCGAGGCCCGACATCAGCATCTCCCAGGGATCGCCGCCGACCTGCCACTGATCCGGATCAGCCGGCGACGCCATCCGCCAACGCGTGAGATAGGCCAATGCTGCCGCGACGGCATCGACGTCGAGGCCCAGCGCGGCGGCGATGTCGGCCTGACGCGCCGGACGTCCCACCAGGTAGAGATATGCATGCACGCGGCAGGGGTCTGCCTGCAGGCCCCAGCGCGGCCCCAGCTCGCCGAGGAAATCGACGAATTGCCGCATCGTGGGCGACAGGGTGCCGGCGCTCATGGGCGGCGCCCGGCGAGCAGGTTGACGACGACCATCGGCTCACCAGGCTGATCGCGCGACCGGCAACGTAGGTAACAGCCGCGATGCCGTCGCGCAATGCCGCTGACCGGTGGCGTTGCCATCGATCTGGACGCCGCCGGGATGCTCAGCTCATGATCACGCTACCTTCTTGCGAGCGCGCTTCGGTGATGATTTTGCGACCTTCACCTGCAGCCGCATCCCCATGGCCTGCACCAACTTGGCCACGGCGTCGAAGCTGGGGTTGCCGGCATCGCCCAAAGCCTTGTACAGCCCTTCACGTGTCATGCCGACGTCACGGGCCAGCGCGGTCATGCCCTTGGCTCGGGCTGCTGTGCGCAGCGCGTGACGGATCAGGGCGGGATCACCATCCTGGAACGCCTCGTCCAGGTAAGCCTCGATCGCCTCGTCGGTATCGAGGTACTCGGCCGCGTCGAATGGTCTGGTTTCGGCCACGCTCCATGCCCTCCTTGGCCTATGGCGTGTGTGATCTAAGTTCCCGCCAATTTCTTGGCGCGTGCGATGTCCTTGTCTTGCGTCCGCTTGTCGCCGCCGCACAGCAACAGCAGGATGTCGGCCCCTCGCCGGCAGAAGTACACTCGGTAACCGGGACCGTAGTCGATCCGCAGTGCCGACACGCCGCCCCCGACCGGCTTCACGTCGCCGGGATTGCCGAGCGCGAGACGCTCGGTGCGCAACGCGATCCGTGCCGCCGCTTGACGATCCTTCAGGCTCTTCATCCAATTGAAGAACTCGTTGGTCTGGATGATCGTCGGCATCATCATGATTGTGAACTATAGTTCACATATGGTCAACCAGGAAACTCGCGCTGGTGTCCGCACCGGCACCGCTGCTGACACGCCGCGTCGCCTCGATCCGCGGCGGCACGGTCGCTTCTCGCCCGTGGGGCGCTGGGCTAGACTGCAGCGCAATGGTGGGAGATGGCTATGCGGCGCGCTTGCATCGGCATGGTGGCAATGGTGCTGATGACGGTGGCCGCGGCGCCGCTCTCGGCGCAGACGCCGCAGCAGCGCGACTGGTGCTTCAAGGGCGGCACCGACGATCAGGCGATCCAGGGCTGCACGGCGGTCCTGCAATCGGCCGGCCTGACGCCGGAGCAGCGCGGCGAGGCCTTCTTTGCCCGTGCCCTGGCCTATGACCACAAGGCCGACTACGACCGCGCCATCGCCGACTACAGCGAGGCGATCCGGCTGAAGCCCGCGTCGAGCAACACCTTCCTCAACCGCTGCGGCGCCTATTGGCACAAGGGCGACTACGACCGTGCCATCGCCGACTGCGACCAGGCGATCCGCCTGGATCCCAAGAATGCCATGGCGTTCAGCAACCGCGGCAACGCCTATGCTCACAAGCGCCAGTATGATCGCGCGCTGGCGGACTACGACCAGGCGCTGAAGCTCAATCCGAAGATGATGGAGGCCTATGTCAGCCGCGGCGTCTCCTTCATGGACACGAACCAGTACGACCGCGCGCTGGCGGATTTCGATCAGGCCATCCGCCTCGATCCGAAGCAGGTGCGGGCCTATGTCAACCGTTGCGTCATCCACGTGCTGAGGGGCCAGCCGGCACGGGCGCTGCCCGACTGCAACGAGGCGATCCGCCTCAATCCCAACTATGCCAATCCGTACCTCGGGCGCTGCAGCGCCTACATGGCCATGGCCGACCACGCACGGGCGTTGGCCGACTGCAACCAAGCCATCCGCCTCGACCCGAACCAGATGGCCGGCTATCTCATCCGCGGCAATACCTACGCGATGAAGGGCGACTACGATCTCGCGCTGGCCGATTTCGAGCAGGTGCTGCGGTTCAATCCGAACTCGCCCGAAGGCCTTGCCGGCCGCGGTGTCGCCTATGTGGGCAAGAGCCAGCCGGATAGGGCGATCGTCGATTTCGATGCCGCCCTGCGCGTGCGCCCCAGCCTCGAGGATGCCCTGGTCGGTCGCGGCGATGCCTATCGGATGAAGGGGCAGTATGAAAGTGCCCTTGCCGACTACGACCAGGCGCTGCGCACCAACCCGAGCCAGGCCATGGCATACCGTGGCCGCGCCAGCGCATTCCTGAAGACGGCGCAGTACGATCGCGCCATCGCCGATCTCGACCAGGCCATCCGCCTGGAGCCGGGCAACGCATCTTCCTACAACAACCGCTGCTGGGCGCGGGCCATCGCCGGGCATCTGCTGCAGGCGGTGACCGATTGCGACGAGGCGCTGCGGCTGCGGCCGGGCGAGTACGCCGCGCTGGACAGCCGCGGCTTCGCGCAGCTCAAGCTGGGCGACTACAACCGCGCCGTGGCCGACTACGACGCCGCGCTGGGCGTCAACCCGCGCAGCGCCACGTCGCTGTTCGGGCGCGGCATCGCCAAGCTGCGCAAGGGCGACCGGGCCGGCGGCAGCGCCGACCTCGCCGCCGCCCGCGCCATCGAGCCGGGTATCGATGCGCGCTACGCCGGCTACGGCATTCGGCCGTAGGCGGCGGAGACGGGTGGAGGAGAATCGCGGCGCGGCTTGCGACGCCGCGCCGCCTCAAGGCCGCGCTTCCAGGACCATGCTGAACGGCGTCTCGGCGGCGCGACGGATGCGGCTGAAGCCGCCGCTGCCGATGATCTCGCGCAGCTTCGCCTCGCCGGCCTGGGCACCCAATGCTGCGCCGACCTCCTGCGACAGCGACGTGGGCACGCAGATCATGGTTGAGGCGGCGTAGTAGAGCCGTCCGACCGGGTTGAGGTTGTGCTCCAGGCGGTCGCCGGCCATCGGCTCGATCACCAGCCAGGTCCCGTCATCCTTCAATGACCGGCGGATATGGGCGGCGGCGCCGGCCGGGTCGCCCATGTCGTGCAGGCAGTCGAAGCAGGTCACCATATCGAAATCCGCTTCCGGGAAATCCTGCGCGGTGGCGACCTCGAACCGGGCATTGGCCACGCCATGGGCGCGGGCGTGGGCACGCGCGTCCTCGATCGACCCGGGGTGGAAATCGTAGCCGACGAACTCGGTGGCCGGGAACGCCTTGGCCATCAGCACCGTCGACCAGCCATGGCCGCATCCCACGTCCGCCACCTTGGCGCCGCGCTCCAGCCGGGCCGACATGCCGTCCAGCGCCGGCAGCCACTGGCTCACCAGATGATTGTGGTAGCCCGGCCGGAAGAAGCGGGCGACGGCGCAGAACAGGCAGCCGGCCTGGTCGCCCCAGGCAACGCCGCCGCCGGTCTTGAAGGCGGCCTGCACCTTCGCCTGGTTGTCCAGGCTGGCGGCCATCAGGTCGAAGGCGCCCATCAGGTAGACCGGGCTGTCCTCGACGGCGAACACCATCGCCTGCTCGGGCGGCAGGGCGAACGTCTCGGTGGCCGGATCGTAAGCGAGGTAGTTCGACGCCGCCTGGTGCGACAGCCACTCGCGCAGGTAACGCGGGTGCGCGCCGGTTTGCGCCGCGAGAGCGGCGCAGGTCATCGCGCCCTTCGCGTGCAGCGTCCGGTAGAGCCCGAGCGCGTCGCCGATGCGCACCAGGGCCACGCTCGAGGCGCCACCGAGGTCGCCCAGCATCTGGCCGACGAATTGATTGAGCTTGGCTTCATCCAGCATGGACGATCTCCAGTCGTGCAGGTGTTCAGGGGGCATGCACGGGCGCGACCCTATGCCGGGCAGGCGGTGTCTTGCTTGGAGGGGAGCTGCAGCGTGGCTGGTCTTTTCCTTGAGGCGGACACGAATCCGCGAGCAGCGCGCCGGACGCGGGAAGGATGCGTGATGATCTATCGATTCGGTGACTGCGTGCTCGATCGCCGGCAGCGGGTGCTGCAGCGCGCCGGGCAGGCGCTGGCGATCGAGCCACAGGTGTTCGACCTGCTGGTGCTGCTGATCGAGAGCCGCGATCGCGTCGTCAGCCGTGACGAGCTGATCGCCGTCATCTGGGATGGCCGGTCCGTCTCGGACGCCACCGTCGACAGCCGCGTCAGCGCCGCTCGCCGCGCGATCGGCGACAGCGGGGCGGCGCAGGCGATGATCCGCACCCTGCCGCGCCGCGGTTTCCGCTTCGTGACCGCGGTGATCGCGGAGACACTGTCGGAGGAGCCGCTGCCGATGATGCCGGCGCTGCCGTCGATCGCGGTGCTGCCGTTCGACAACCTGTCGGACGATCCGCATCTGGGGCTGCTGTCCGACGTGCTGGTCGAGGATGTGACGGCGCGGCTGGCGCGGGTCGCGGGGTTCTTCGTCGTGTCGTCACGCTCGGCCGGCGTCTATCGCGGCCGCCTGGTCGACCTGCGCGCCGTCGGCCGCGAGCTCGGCGTCAGGTACATCGTCACCGGCAGCCTGCGCGCGGTCGATGACCGGGCGCGCATCGCGGTGCAGCTGACCGACGCGGCCAGCGGCATGCAGCGCTGGAGCACGCCGTTCGACGTGGCGCGCACGACGCTGGTCGGCTTGCAGGGCGACGTCGCGGGTGCCGTCGTGCGGGCGCTGGAGCCGGAGCTGACCCGCGCCGAGCTCGCTGACATCCATCGTCGGGGCTCCGACAGCGTCGATGCCTGGGCCTGCTTCCGTCAGGCGGTGGGCGCGCTCACGCTCGGCGGCTGGAACGAGGAGACGATCGCGCAGACGCGCAGCCACCTGCAGCGGGCGATCGAGCTGGATCCCGGCTTCGGGCTGGCGCATGCCTATGCTGGCCTGGTTGCGGCGCTGGCCCAGGTGTTCGGCCTGCTGCCCGACAGCGAGGCCGTGCGCGACGATATCAGGCGCGCGACGATGCTGGCGCTGGACCTCGACCCCGACAATCCCGAGGTCCTGGGATATGCAGGCTGCGCGCTGGCGGATCTCGGCGACTACCGCGCCGCATTCGATATGATCGAGCGGGCGCTGGAGATCGACCCGAGCAACGCCCAGGCCTGGATGGTGCGCGGCCTGTGCCTGACCTACTACACCGGACGCACGACGGACGGCATCGTTGCCTTGCGGCACGGCATGCGGCTCAGCCCCGTCGACCGGCGGCTGGGCATGTGGGGCGCGGCGCTGGCCGGCTGCCTGCTGCATGCCGGCCGTCTCGACGAAGCGCTGGAGGAGGCGCGGCTGGCGCAGCGGCGTGACCGCAGCCTCTACGTCGCGGCATTGATCGAGGCGCTGGCGCTGCGCCGCCTCGGGCGCCTCGACGACGCCCGCGCCGCGCTGGCCGAGGCGCGGCGCATCCGGCCCCGCCTGGTTCTGCAGCGCATGCAGATCTATCTCGGCGCCGATGCCGTCGACGAGCTCGAAGGGCTGGGGGCGCAGACGGCGGCGGTCAGGTGCCTGGCCGAAGCGTAGCAGGGCAATCGCATATGCTGCCGTTCCCCCCTCTCCCCGCGGCAGCGGCAGGGCATTCGCGTGTGACCTCGCTGTCATCCCGAGCGTAGCGAGGGATCTCCCGCGAATGGCGCACCGTGCGCCTTGCCGCAGGAGATCCCTCGCTACGCTCGGGATGACGGTAGGACATATGCGAATGCCCTGGCGGCAGCGGGGCGAGGAGATGGCGCCGGTGCTCCCATATGCGAATCCCCTGCGAAGCGTAGGGGGCTCAATCCAGCCAGCGCCGGACCTGTGTCTTGAGGAAGGCCGCATCTTCCGGGTTCTGGATGGGATTGCCGGCACGATGACCCCAGATGCTGGGGATGGGGCAGAGCTCGGCCTGCCGCAGGTGCGGCAGCTCGGCTTCGTTGTCGGCGACGCGGAAATAGAGGTCGGTGGAACCCGGCATCAGCAGCACACGGGCACGGATCGCGCGTAGCGCCGCCGCGAGGTCGCCGCCATAGAGCGGATTGGCGCTGATGTCGCCGGCGGACCAGCAGCGCAGCTGGGCATGGTGGTTCTCGGCCGGGCGGCGGGCGAAGCGCTCCTCCCAGTCGGTGCGCAGGAAGGTGTCGAGGTCGGGCGCGCCCAGGGCCGTGAGATGCAGGCCGGCGCGGTAGAAATCCTGGCTCAGCGCCCAGCCGGCATAGATGCGGCCGAAGGCGCGCATCGCCGCCACCGGCTGCGCCGCGAAGCGGCCATTGCCGAGATGCTCGGGCGCTGCCTCGAGTGTCGCCATCAGGCTGGCGAGGAAGACCTGGTTGTGCACGGCCGTGCGCGCCGAGCCGCAGTTCACCACGATGCGCTCGACGGCTTCGGGGAAGATCGCCGCCCAGTGATAGGCCTGCTGCGCGCCCATCGACCAGCCGTAGACGCAGGCCAGCCGCTCGATGCCGAGCTGGTCGCGCAGCAGGCGCCGCTGCGCCTGCACGTTGTCCCAGGTGGTGACGCGGTCGGGATAGGCCGGCGTGTTGGACGGGCTGGCGGAGAGGCCGTTGCCGAACATGTCGGGCTGGACGATGAACCAGCGTGCGGGGTCCAGCACGCCGTCGGGCCCGATCAGCCATTCCAGGTCGGGATGCTGCGCGCCATAGCTGGTGGGGTAGAGCACGACATTGTCGCGGCGGGGCGCCAGCGTGCCGTGCGTCTTGTAGCTGAGGAAGGCGCCGGGCAGGGTGGCGCCCGACAGCATTGTCATGTCGCCCAGGTCGAAGCGGCCGGTCTGCTGGGGCCAGGTCATGACCGCCCCGTGGGCGATGCGGGATGTGGATGCTGCGACATGTCCAGGACTGTCGGCGTGGACCGTTGCATGCGCAAGCGCCAAAACAGTCTCGGCCTGTACCGTCTAATTGTGCTGTCCACGTTCGGTGTCGTGGGCCGAGCCGCGGTCCTCACGCATCGCGCCGGGGAGGTGCCGATGGTGCCCCAGGATCGTCTCCCTGCCGCGCGTCCTGCTCGCCCGGTGGGGGCGTATCCGGCGCCCGCCCGCCGGCCGGCTTGTACGGTGTCCTGGGTGGAATGAGGCGCCGGACGGCCTCGACCAGCTGCCGCATGGCGTCGGTGTCGCGATGGTCGACCATGGGCGACCCGCTCATCGGCGTGCGGCGGCGAGCCATGCTCGGGCGGTGCGACAGGCGGGAATGGGCGAGCGGCGAGGGGCATTGCTCACGACGACAGGCAGCATCGTTCTTCCCCAACAGGCGGCGTTGTCGGAGGCCGGCTTCAAGTGGCGCTGCTGGGGCGGCGACCGGATGGTTTCCCCGGCGGCTCCGCCGGGCCGGTTCGCTTTCCGGCCGTCTCGGTCGCCTGATTACCCCCCAAGCCGTCGATAGTATCGGCCAGCCGTGCCCGGACGTCGTCATACAACTGGATGACGAAAACGCACTTTGTGGCAGGTAGCCTGGAGTAGGATGGCTTGGCGTCAGGCCGTCCGCGGCACTGCCGCTGGTTTGGCTGTCGGGGAGGATGGCCATGCCCTCCGTGGGCGAGCGCAAGCTTGTCGCCGATCTCTACGATGCCGCCCTGGGGCACCGGGCATGGGGCGAGGCTGGCCCGCAGCTCGTGCGCTTCCTGGACGGCCACACTTTGATGCTCTCGGTGCACAATCCCCTGGGACAGGCGGTCGACCTGGTGTCGACCCTGGGCATGACAGCCGAGGATCTGCGCCAGTACGGCGAGCACTATGCCCGGCACGACCTGTGGGCTCTGGGCGCCGTCGAGAAACGCCTGTTCGAGCGGCCGGTCACCGGTGCCGAGGCGGTGGATTACCGCGTCCTGGAGCGCAGCCTGATCTACAACGAGTACCTGCGCCCCAAGCTGGACATGCACTATCTGCTGGGCGCGCTGCTGACGCTGGACAGCGGCCATTCGGTCGTTCTCGGCATCCACCGGCCGCGCGACGCGGCCGACTACACGCCCGACGACGTGCGGCGCCTGGGTCGCATCCTGCCGCATCTGCGACGGGCGCTGGAGGTTCGCCAGCGGCTCAAGCGGGAGACGCAAGCCGGGCGCGCCACCCTTGCGGTTCTCGACCGGCTGAAGCTGGGCGTCGTCCTGCTGGCGCCGACCGGCGCCCTGGTCCATGCCAACGCCGCGGCGGATGCGGTCCTGCGCGCCGATGACGGCCTCACGCATGCGCGGGGCAGTCTGCGCGCCGGCAAGGCTGACGACGACCGGCGCCTGCAGGCGCTGATCGCGGGCGCAGCCGGCCTGGGCCCCGACAGCACGACACCGCCCAGCGGCGGCCATCTGCGGATCAGCCGTCCGTCGGGATACCCGGCCTATGCCGTCATGGTCGCGCCGATGGGCACGGACAGCGACATCGCCGTGGCTGGCCAGCCAGCCGTGCTGGTGTTCATCGCCGACCCCCAGGCGCGGCCCGACACCGATCCCGCGGCGCTGATGGCGCTGTTCGACCTCACCCCGGCCGAAGCCCGGCTGGTGCTGGCCCTGGCCAATGGCGTGACGCTGCCCGCGTTCGCGAGCCAGGCGGGGCTGTCGTACAACACCGTCCGCACGCTGCTGGCCCGCGCCATGGCGCGCACGCAGACGAGCTCGCAGCTGGAGCTGTCCCGCCGCGTCCTGAGCTCGATCGCCAATGTCCCGGGCGCGCGCATGGGTGGGCTGTCGTCATGAAGCCCGCAACGGACATGGAGCTGATCACCCGGCTCTACGACGCGGCGCTGGGCCGCGTCGACTGGCAGGACGTCGCGGACCTGATCACGCAGTCGTTCGATTCGGTGACCCTGACGCTGGCGATCTACAGGCCGACCAGCAGCGTGCCGGACTTCGTCGCCAGCCGAGGGTTCACCCCGGCGCAGCGCCGGGCCTACCAGGAACATTTCTTCGCGCAGGATCCCGTCGCCGCCGAGGCGATGCGCCGACAGATCTTCAACCGCGCCGTTCTCGGATCCGACCTGGTCGACGACGACACACTGCGCCGCAGCGCCATCTACAGCGAGTTCCTGCGCCCCGACCTGAAGGCCTTCCACCTGCTGGGCGGGGAGCTGCCGCTGCCGCATGGCGAGCTCGTGGTCTTCGGCACGCACCGCCCGGAAGAGGCCAGGCCTTTCGTGCATGCCGATGTCCGCCGGCTCGACCGGTTGCTGCCGCATCTGCGCCGGGCACTGGAAATGCGCCAGACGCTGCACCTGGCGGAGGCCCACGCACGCCCGCTGCAGGGCACCCTCGACCTGCTGCCATGCGGCGCGGTGATGGTGGCAGCGGACGGACTGATCACGCATGCCAACGCCGTCGCCGAGCGCCTGATTGCGCACGGCGACGGCCTGGGCCAGCGCGACCAGCGCCTCCACGCCGCCCGCGCCGATCAGCACAGCCAGCTGCGGCGTGCCATCGAGCATGCAGGCAGGACCACGTGCCTGCGGGCAGGTGGCGAGGTTGCGGGTCATCTGCGCATCGACCGCAGCTCGGGGCAGCGCCCGTACCAAGTCATGGTCTGCCCGCTGGGCGGCGACCGCAAGGCCCTGCGCGCCGGTCACGCGGTCGCGGTCGTGTTCATCAACGACCCCGACGGCGTACCGGGACCGGAGGCCGGCCTGGTCCAGGCGCTCCTCGACCTCACGCCGGCGGAGGCGCGGGTGGTCGCGATGCTGGCCTCCGGCGTGCCGCTGCCGCAGATCGGCGCCGCGACGGGCACCAGCTACAACACCGTGCGCACGCTGCTGGCGCGTGCCATGACCAAGACGCAAACGACCTCGCAGGTCGACCTGGTGCGGCTGACGCTGGCGGTATCGGCGGTCGCCATGCCGGCGCGGTCGCAGGGACCGGGGACGCGTCCCGAGCCACGACCGTCATCCTGAATCCCGGCCATCATCCTGAACCCTACCTGTCATCCCGAGAAGCACCGTCATCCCGAGCGCAGCGAGGGATCTCCCGCGAATAGCGCACTGTGCGCCCTGCCGCAGGAGATCCCTCGCTGCGCCCGGGATGACGGCTGCGCTCGGGATGACGAGAGTGCTCGCGGTCGTGGCTTCCGTCCTGAGACGACAGCCGCGACTCACCTTTCGGCGGCAGTCGGTACTAACATGGCGGCCCCGGTTGGCGCGAAAGGTCCGTCATGGCTGCAGGCACGAGCACGCTGCATCTTCTCAACGCACGGCTTGCCGATGGCGGACGCTGGACGCTGACAGTGCGGGACGGCGTCATCGCCGCGCGCTCGCCTGCGACCGGTGCTGCCGCCGCCGTCGGCGATGGGACGCGCCTCGACCTTGCCGGCGCCCTGGTGCTGCCGGCGCCGGTCGACGGCCATGTGCATCTCGACAAGACATTCCATGGCGGGCCGTGGGTGCCGCATCAGGCCGGCGCATCGGTGCGCGAACGGATCGACTGCGAGCGGCGCCTGCGGCGTGACGCACGTCCGGCGGTCGCCGAGCGGGCGGAAGCCCTGCTGCGCCGCCTGCTGGCGGCCGGCACGACGGCGCTGCGCACGCATGCCGATGTCGACGAGAAGATCGGCCTGGCGCATGTCGAGATGCTGCTGCGCCTGCGCGACGCCTATGCCGGCGCCGTCACCATGCAGATCGTGGCGTTTCCGCAAAGCGGGGTGATGCGCCGGCCCGGCGTGGCGGCGCTGCTGGACGACGCCGTGGCGGCCGGCGCCGATCTGGTCGGCGGCCTGGACCCGCAATCCATCGACGGCGATGCCGCAGGCCAGCTCGATGCCGTGTTCGCGATCGCCCAGCGCCGCGGCGCTGGCATCGACATCCACCTGCACGACGCCGATGCCGCCGGCAACGCGCAGCTGCGCGACATCGCGGCGCGCACGCACGCCGGGGGGCTTGCGGGCAGGGTGACCGTCAGCCACGCCTTCAGCCTCGGCACGCCCGACCGAAGCGACTTCGAGCGCACCGCCGGGGCGCTAGCGCGCGCCGGCGTGAGCATCCTGACGAGCGCGCCCGGGGCGGCGCCGATGCCGCCGGTCAAGCCGCTCCTGGAGGCTGGTGTGAGCGTCTTCGCAGGATCGGACAACATCCGCGATTCGTGGTCGCCGCTGGGCAGCGGCGACATGCTCGACCGCGCCATGCTGGTGGCCTGGCGCCAGGGATATCGCAGCGATGCCGACCTGGCCCTGGCCTACGATCTGTGCGCGCGCCGCGGGGCACAGGCCCTGGGCCTGCCGTCCCGCGGCCTGGACATCGGCGATTGCGCCGATCTCATCGTCGTCGAGGCCGATGCCATGGGCGATGCCATCGCTCGCCGGCCGCCGCGCAAATACGTGATCCGCGGCGGCGTCTTGGCAGCATGACCCGAGCCGCCGAGGGCTTGCCTCACGCCGGGCGCAGCAGGCTCCGCAGATAGCGCCAATGCCAGCGCGCATAGCCGTGCTCGATCACGCCCAGCCGATCGCGCAGGACCGCGTGCGCATCGGCCAGGCGGTGGAACGGGATGGACGGATAGAGATGGTGCTCGGCGTGGAAGCCCATGTTCCACATCAGCAGCCGCACCAGCGGATTGGTGAGCGTGGTGCGCGTGTTGGCGAGGCCGTCGGCATCCTCGCTGCACCCGGTGTGCTCGGTCAGCAGGTAGAGGCGCAACAGCGGCTGGGCCAGCAGCTGCGGGCCGATCCAGAAGGCAAGCGGCACCCACCAGCCGAGCAGCACGGCCGAGCCCGACGCCAGCGCGGCGACGAAGACGGTCATCCAGCGCGTGCTCGAGGCAATGCGTGCGCGGGCATGCGGCGCGATGAAGGGATAGGCTGAAAGATCGCCGCGCCAGGCGTCGGCGATCAGCTTCAGGCGCGCCCGCCAGTAGTTCAGCGCCGCGATGCGCGCCAGGTAGCTGGCCAGCCCGGCTGGCGGGGGCGGCGTCAGCTCGGGATCGCGCACCGGGTCCTGCGTGAAGCGATGATGCGCCAGATGGAAGGCGCCGTAGAAATGCCAGTTGAGCAGCGACGGGCAGCCGACCAGCCAACCTACCACGCTGTTGGTGCGACGGCTGGCGAAAGCCGTCAGATGCATTGTCTCGTGCAGGGGCGCGAACAGCGATACCTGCACGACGCCCAGCAGCAGCATCGCTGGCAGGATCGTCCAGCCCGGCGCTACAGCCACCAGCCAGCCGGCGCTTGCCATCAGCGCGACATGCAGGCTGATCCGCGCCGCGCCACGCGCGTCGGAGCGCCCGGAAAGCGCGCGCAGGTCGGGACCCGAGAGGAGGCGAGGCGGCGAAGCACTCATGCGCAAGCCCTGATCGTCCGGACCCAGTATGAGGCGGACATTGGGAGAGGTCCACCCCAGCGAACGTTCATCTTCTGTCGATCAGGTTCAGGCGTTTTTCGAAGCCGGCGACGATGGATGCCGCCACCTGCTCGGGAAAGCTGCCTGGCAGCGCGGCGATCACGGCTGCGATGGCGGCGGGCGCCTTCTCCCGAAGATCATCGAGTATCGGCTGCACGACGGAAGCGCCGACGCCCGAGCGGATGGCGGTCTGCAGGAAGTGCCGCGGCACGATGGTGTCGACCGTGTAATGGCGCCGGTCGCCGATCGCCATGGCAAGCTTCATTCTGTTGCGTCGCACGTGGCCTGCATCGACGCTGGGCTGCGCCGAGATCACGTCATAGAGCGGCGTCAGGCGAAAGCCGCCGCCGGGCGAAAGACGAAGGCTGAAGTTCTTGGCATGACCATCGGTGGCGCCCAGCAGCCAGAAGATGATGACCGCGCGCAGGAACGTGCCGCGATCCTCTGCCGGCTCGTCGCTGCCCTTCAGCAGGTCGAGCAGGGCACGGATCCCCGGTCCGCCTTCGGACTCGTACTTGAGCGATGGCGCAACGGCGAGCGCCTGGCAGCAATCCTCCTGAGGCAGGCGCAGCAGGCGCTTGTCGCGCGTCCACAGGCGGTCGAAGCGCTCGACAACCAGCACACGCCTGCCGTCGAACTCCCGCATCTCGACGCCGGCGCTGGACAGGCCCATCGCCGCGGCCAGCTTGAGGCAGAGGAACTCGTTCTCGACGCTGTGGGACATATCGATCCCGTTGGGCAGCCGCCCGATCGACGGCTTCAGGATGTGGGTCGTCGCGGTCGTCCCCAGCGGCTTGTGCCAGTGATCTTTCCAGAACAGCAGTGCCGTCTTCTCCTGGACGCCGGCGATTGAGATGCGGAACTCGTCATCCCTCTCCAGTCCGAGCGGCGCCGGCTGGAGATTGGCGATCAGACGGGCGATGTCGCCGTCGCCGAGGCGCTTGGCGCGCAGCGCGCCGGCCGGGCCCGGCTCGCTGCCATCGGGCAGGAATTGCAGCGCGCCGACGCAGTCCCGGCCAACGGCCGCCAGCAGATGATAGGTGTCGACGCCACCGGCACCGACGCGTTCGGCGATGCGGCGGCGGATCGCGTCGCTGTCCGGCAGCAGGTTGTCGAAAACCGCAAACACCGGCGCCCCCGAATAGCGCTCTTCCCGAAGGGGCAGGGAGAGGGATACGGGAAGCGCGTGTTCCCAATCGAGCCACGACTGGTCGTAGCGGAAAGCGATGCTACCGCTGGCGCCTCGCTCCAGCCGGCCGACATGGCGGCTGTTGAGGAAGATGTTGAGCGGCACATGCTGCCGTTGACGGGGCATCAGAAGATGTCTTCGATCCGGTCAGGAGCAGCCTTGGAGCGAGGACGCACGACGAGCTCGAGGTCGAGCGCGGCCATCACGTCGCACAAGGTGCGCAACGCCGTTCCAGGCTGGCCTGCTTCGAGCGTCGAGACCGTGGCTTGCCGCAGCCCGGTCTTCTCGCCGAGCTGCGTCTGGCTGATGCCGAGGCGACGGCGCTGGCGGCGCAGCACGTCGCCGATCTGCTTGGGTGTTCGCGCGATCTGGGTCATGCATGCCTTGAGCAGGTTCGACAGGATATACGCAACAGCGGATAAATCGTCAATATACGTCATAGAGTATGATGTGAAAATATACATTTATCCGAATAAGATCCGACGTCCCTTATCCGCCAGACCGGCCGTTCAACCCGCTGCGGCGCGGCACCGGTTCGTGCTATGCCCGGCGCGTCATGTCCAGAGTTCGAATCCGCCCCACCCGTGACGAGACGCGACAGCGGCTTTTCGAGGCGGCCGCCGAAGTCTTCGCGGCACGCGGCATCGGGGCCGCCAGCATCGATGCCATCGCCGCCGCCGCCGGCTTCACGCGCGGCGCGTTCTATTCGAACTTCGAGAGCAAGGACGCGCTCATCATCGCCATGCTCGAGGACCATGTGGAGCGGTCCCTGGAGCATCACCGCGACCTGCTGGCGCGGCACCGCGATCCGGTGGCCTATGTCGCGGCGCTGCGGGCGTCGGAGCGCAGCCGCCAGGATCCGCTGGGGCGGGCGCCGCTGCTGCATATGGAGCTGGTCCTGTTCGCCGCCCGCGCCGAGCAGCGCCGTCCGGAGCTGGCCAAGCGCCTGCGCGCCCGCCGGGCGCTGGTCGCCGAGATCGTCGCGACCACCATGCGCGCCGCCGGGCATGACGTCGATCCCGCCCGGGCCGGCGCCATGCTCTTGGCGTTGGAGGACGGCTTTCGCCTGCACCGTCTCATCGATCCGGACACGACGCCGGCCGACAGCTTCCTGCGCGCGGTCAGCGACCTGACCCGCGCCATCGGCCTGGACAAGCCGCGCCAAGCCTGAGCGCAAGTCAGGACTGTCATCCCTCGCTCCGCTCGGGATGACAGTCCTGACTTGCGCTTGCTTTCGTCGGACGGCGGGCGGAGACTCAGGACCTGCCGGATTGGGCGGCTGGAACGGTCGAGCGTGGCGTCCGTCGTTGCGGGCGTGGCGCCGAATGCCGGCGTGGGGGCGCCGGCAGGCAGGGCGCCGTGCATGCCGCGGCGGGGCCAGGGGGGGAGCGTCTTGGTCGACGACAGCAAAGCAGTCGATGACACGGCGGCCGATGGCAACACGATCGCGCTGCCCGCCGGCAGCCGGGTCGGCAAGTACCGGACCTTGTCCGTGCTCGGCGTCGGCGGGTTCGGGATCACCTATCGCGCCGTCGACACCCAGCTCGACCGCGAGGTCGCGATCAAGGAATACCTGCCCACCAGCATGGCGGCGCGCCTGCCCGACATGACGGTGCAGCCGCACTCGACGCATCGGGCCGAGGATTTCCGCTGGGGCCGTGACCGCTTCCTGGCCGAGGCCAGGACGCTGGCGCGGCTGGAGCATGCGCCCGGCATCGTCAACGTGCACGACTTTCTCGAAGCCAACGGCACGGCCTACATGGTGATGGCGCTGGTGCCGGGCCAGACTCTGGAGACGGTGCTGCAACGCGAGCATCGGCTGACGCAGCCGGCAATCGAGCGCCTGCTGTATCCGCTGCTCGACGGGCTGGAGAAGGTGCATCACGCCGGCTTCCTGCATCGCGACATCAAGCCGGCCAACATCCTGGTCGATGCCGATGGCGGGCCGTCGCTGATCGATTTCGGCGCCGCGCGGGAGGCGCTGCAGGGGCGCACCCACGCGATGACCGCGGTCTTCACACCCGGCTATGCCGCCGTCGAGCAGATGACCGCGGCCCCGCAGGGACCATGGACCGACATCTACGCCCTGGCCGGCACGCTCTATCACTGCATCGCCGGCACGCCGCCGCCCAGCGCGCTCGATCGCCTGATGGACGATAAGCTGGTGCCCGCCGCCGAGATCGGCCGTGGACACTATGCGCCCAGCCTGCTGGCCGCGATCGATGCCGGCCTGGCGTTGAAAGGCGGCGACCGCCCGCAATCGATCCCCCAGTGGCGCCCGTTCTTCGCCGGCATCGCGACATCCTCGCGCGCCCAGCGCGAGGGCGCCGAGACGCGCCTCATGGCCACGCCGCTGCCGCGACGGCGGCGCTGGCTGTGGCCGGCGGTGGCCGCGGTGGTGCTGTGCGTCGCCGGCGGCGCCGGCGCCTGGGTGGTGGTCGAGGAGCGCGCCCGCACCCTGCAGCGCGAGAAGGACGAAGCGGCCGCCAAGGCGAAGGCCGAGGCCGATGCCAAGGCGAAGGAAGCCGCGGCCGCGGCCGCCCGCAAGGCGGCAGCCGACAAGGCCCGGGCGGAAGCCGCGGCGCGCGAAAAGGCGAAGGCCGAGGCGGCGGCGCGCGAGCAGGCCGACCAGGAGGCCAGGGCGCGCAAGGCCGCCGAGGATGAGGTGGCGCGCAAGGTGGCGGCGGAGAAGGCCCGCGACGCGGCCCGACCGCGCGGCGAGGCGTTCCGCGACTGCGAGCGTTGTCCGGAAGTCGTCATGGTGCCGGCCGGCACGTTCATGATGGGCACAACGGCGGCGGAGGAGGCGCGCGAGGGCACGCCGCCGAACGCGCGTGAGGTCGCCATGCCCCACCACCAGGTCACGATCGGCGCGCCGTTCGCGCTCGGCAAATACCCCGTGACGCGCGGCGAGTTTGCTGCCTTCGTGGCCGCGACCGGCCATCAGACCGGAACATCGTGCTCGGTCAATGTCGGCGGCGACAGGTGGCAGGACACGGCGGGCCGGAGCTGGCGCAATCCCGGCTACACGCAGACCGACCGCCATCCGGTTGTCTGTGTCTCGTCAGAGGATGCGCGGGCCTACGTGGCGTGGCTCAGGCGCATGACCGGCAAGTCCTACCGGCTGCCCACCGAGGCAGAATGGGAGTACGCAGCCCGCGCCGGCACCACGACGGCGCGCTTCTGGGGGGATGGCCGCGGCGAGGCCTGCGGCTACGCCAACGTCCATGACCTGACGATCGTCAGCGCCCTGGATATGCCGAAGAGCCACCACGTCTTTCCCTGTGCCGATGGGCACGTCTATTCGTCGCCGGTCGATGCGTTCCCGTCCAATCCCTGGGGCTTCAACGACATGCTGGGCAATGTGCGGCAGTGGGTATCCGACTGCTGGCACACGGGCTACGAGCGTGCGCCGGCGGGTGGCGAGTCATGGGAGGAGGGCGGTGACTGCTCGCGGCGCGTCACCCGCGGCGGATCGTGGTTCAGCAATGCCTGGGTCACGCGCGCCGCGACCCGTGGCGCCTATACGATCGGTGTGCGCAATTTCACGGTCGGCTTCCGTGTGGCGCGCGACAATTGAGGCGGATCGCTGATGATGGACAGGCCGATCGGACTTGCGGCGCTCACCGTGCTGGACCTGGCGCCACCGGCGCAGGTCGAGGCCGCGGCCGCTGCCGGCTACAGCCATGTCGGCTTGCGCCTGATCCCGGCCACGCCGCAGGAGGTGCGCCATCCGGTGGTCGGCGACACGCCGATGGTGCGCGAGCTCGCGCAGCGCCTGTCGGACACCGGCGTCAAGGTGCTGGACGTCGAGATCTTCCGATTGACGCCTGACGTGCGCATTGCCGATTTCGAGCCGGCCATGGCGACCGCGGCCCGGCTGGGGGCACAGCATATGCTGGTGGCCGGCAACGACCCGGATCCGGCGCGGCTTGCCGACAGCTTCGTGCAGCTCGATGCGGCGGCGCGCGCCTTCGGCCTGAATGCCTGCCTGGAGCCGATGCCATGGACCGATGTCGCCACCGTGGCGGCGGCGCAGCGCATCGTGGGCGCCGCGACGGGCGGCGGCGTGCTCATCGATGCGATCCACTTCTTCCGCGCCGACAACAGCCTCGAGGAGGTGGCGGACCTGCCGCGGCGATGGCTGCGCTACATGCAGCTATGCGATGCGCCGGCGGCGTGTCCGACCGACCGCGCCGAGCTGATCCGCCAGGCGCGCGGCGACCGGCTGTTCCCGGGCGACGGCGGGCTTGATCTGCGGGGCCTGCTGCGCGCCTTGCCGCCGGATATCCCGGTGAGCCTGGAGATCCCGGTGGCGCGCCGGATGGATCCGCTGGAGCGCGCCCGCCGCGCGCTTGCCGCCGCCCGCCAGGTCCTGGCGGAGGCTGAGGCCGCGCCGTAGATCGCGTGGTGCCCACAGCTCTGATAGGTGAGTCACACGCTTTCCGTCATCCCGAGCGCAGCGAGGGATCTCCCGCGGGAAGACGCACCGTGCGCCATTCGCAGGAGATCCCTCGCTGCGCTCGGGATGACGGTAGTGCGCTGCCAGTGACAGCGGGTGCTAACCGTGCCCGATATAGTCCATGCGCCCGCCGTCGACGACCAGCACCTGGGCCGTGATCCAGCCCGACTCCGGCGCCGACAGGAACGTCACGGCGTGGGCGATATCCTCCGGCTCGCCGATCCGGCCCATCATCGCCCGCTCGGCCAGCTGGCTCTCCACGCGCGCCCAGTCCGCCTGGCCGCGATTGGCCTGGGTCATGTCGGTGCGCACGAACCCGGGCGACACGGCATTCACCGTGATGCCGTGCGGCCCCAGCTCGAGCGCGAAACGCCGCGTCAGGGCAACGACCTCGGCCTTGCTCGCGGCGTAGAAGGCGTTGCCCGGCAGCGACGTGCCGATCGCGGCGATGGACGAGAGGTTGACGATCCGGCCGTAGCGCCGCTCGCGCATGGCGGCCATCACGGCGCGCGTGGTGTGGATGACGCCATCGGCGTTCACCCGCCGCATGCGTTCGAGCAGCGCCGGATCGTAGGTGTCCAGAGTCGCCTGGCGGCTGACGCCGGCATTGTTGACCAGGATCGTCACCGGCCCCCATTGCGCCATGACGCGGTCGATCATGTCGCCGACGGCGGCGCTGTCGGCGACATCCGCGCCCACGGCCATCGCGCGGCCGCCGGCGGCGGTGATGTCATCGACGACCGCCTGGGCGGCATCGGCACGGGCGGCGTAGTTCACGCAGACGGCAGCGCCACGCCGGGCCAGCATCAGCGCCGTGGCCCGGCCGATCCCGCGTCCACCGCCGGTCACGACGGCTACCTGCTCATGCCATGCCATGGCTGCCTCCCGACGTCGCGCGCCCGTCAGGATATACCCTGGGCCGGTTGGCGTTCGAGCCAGAAGCCGGGGGCGTGGTACCAGACCCGGTCGGTGTCCTGGGGGGCGGGATCGCCGCGATGCAGGGCCTGGATCGGGATCGGCTGGCGTTGCCAGGGCACGGCCGGCGCCCGCCGCGGCGTCAGCGCCCGCTGCAGGCGTGACGCTGCCGCGGTATCGCGGCCGGCGACGCAGTGGAAGATGCCGACGCCGCTGATCGCTGCGGCGTCGAACGCCGTGTCGCGACGGGTTGCGCGCAGCATGAAGCCGATGCCGTCGTCGCCGGTCAGCGGCATCAGCAGGCGGCCGCCATCGGCGAGGCGGTCGAGCCATAGCGGCGCCGGATGCGTCGAGCCGGCAAAGACCACGACCACATCGACGTCGCCCGGGTCGTGGGCGCGGCCATCGCCGGCCACGACGTCGACGTTGTCCCAGGGCGCCAGGTTGTCCGCGGCGCGTGCCGCCAGCCCGGGGTCATGCTCGACAGCCGCGACATGGCCCTCGCGGCCGACGATCTGGGCCAGCACGGCGCTGTAGTAGCCGGTGCCGGCGCCGACCTGCAGCACGCGCTCGCCGCGGCGCAGGTCGAGATGGTCGAAATTGTGGGCCCAGAAGCTGGGCATGCCGTTGTTCAGCCGGCGGGCCGGGTCGATGGCCACGAGCACGTCGTGATAAAGCCAATGCGGCTGGTCGTCCGGCGTCGTGAACGGATCGTCCGGGCGCTTGTCCGACATGATCTGCCATGGCCCCGGCCCCAGGAAGCGCTCGCGCGGCACCGCCGCGAAGGCGTCGACGATCGCAAGGTTGTGCCGTATCGGCGTCGCGAGCAGCAGCCCTTCTGCATACCATTGCCGCAGGGCTGTCGTGTCGTCATGCATGGCGTGCCTCTCGTGCCCGATTGTCGTTGAGGATGCGGCCGGCAGGGCAGGGCGCGGACGCGGCGAAAAAAATTCTGCCGCCCTGTCCGCGGCCGGCCATGCGGAGCGCATACTGGAACAGCATGGAACGGTCGACGGAACGCAACCGCCGGGGCGCCGGTGTCAGGGAAGCACCGCCGCGCGATGTCGGCCGTGCCTTGCGTGCGCTGTCGAATGCCGACCTGGCGCGGCTGAAGGCGCTGGCCCGGCTGTGGAGCCGCGGGCTGCCCGGCGGCGTGGGTTGGGCGGATGTGCTGAACGAGGCCGTCATGCGCGCCTTGAACGGATCACGGCGCTGGCCAGAGGGCGTGCCGTTGCTGGCATTCCTGTCGGGCGTCATGCGCAGCCTGTGCGACGAGCACTGGCGCCGGGCGCGGCGCGAGTCGGTGCGGATGGTCCACCAGGATCCCGTGGCGGGCGCCGGCGCCTGGGGCGACGCGGCGACGGCGCCCGATCCCGAGCGGGTGTTGGCCGCCGCGCAGGCGCTGGCCGCGATCAACCGGATGTTCGCCGACGATCCGGCGGCCCTGAAGATCATCACCGGCCTGGGCGAGGGCATGACCGCGCGCGAGATCTGCGGGCTCTACGGCATGACGGAGCGCGACTACGATTCGGCACGCAAGCGCATGCGCCGCGCCCTGCTGCGCGGCGGACTGTCATGGAGCCTACGGTGAAGAACTGGCGGCCGGATGACGAGCTGCGGCGTCTGCTCGATGCGCTGAGCGCGGAAATTCTCGCCGCGCCGGAGGAGGAGATGCTGCAGGCCGGCAGCACGACCGGGCGCACGCTGGCCGTGGCAGTGCGCGATATCCGGGAGCTGATCGCCACGGCGAACGAAGGCCAGGAGGAGACCGACCCCGGCCTGCCGCTGACCGAAGCCCGGCGCCGGCGCGAGACCTGCCTGCGACAGCACTGAAGCGCCCCAGCCGTGGCTCCTCTCCCCGCGAGCGGGGAGAGGAAGGGGCCCATGCCGAAGGCATGGGAAGGTGAGGGGTAGGAACGATCAGGCCATGTGGCAAGAAAATTGAGACTGGTCGCTCGTACCCCTCACCCTCCCATCGCTTCGCGACGGGCCTCTCCCTCTCCCCGCTTCCGCGGGGCGAGGGGTGCCTCTCTTGACAAGAAATATTGTCAATGTAGGCTGGCGGCATGCTCGACGTCGACGTCATCGCCGATCCCGCGGCCGCCGCGGCCGCCCTCGATCCGGTCCGCAGCCGGCTGCTGGCGGAGCTGACAGTGCCGGCATCGGCCGCCGCGCTGGCGGCGCGCATCGGCATCGCGCGGCAGAAGGTGAACTATCACCTGCGCGCGCTGGAGGCGCACAAGCTGGTGCATGTCGCCGAGGAGCGGCAATGGGGCGGCCTCACCGAGCGCCTGCTGGTGGCCACGGCCGCCGCCTATGTCGTGTCGCCCGAGGCGATGGGGCCGGCGGCCGTCGATCCCCGGCACAGCACGGACCGCTTGTCGGCGGGCTATCTCGTCGCGCTGGGGGCGCGGGTCGTGCGCGAGGTCGGCGACCTGTGGCGCCGGGCGCGGCAGGCCGAGAAGCGCCTCGCCACCCTGGCGATCGATACTGAGATCCGGTTCCGGTCCGCCGCCGACCGCGCCGCCTTCACATACGATCTCACCCGCGCCGTCGCCGACCTGGTGGCGCGCTACCACGATGCGTCGGCGCCGGGCGGGCGCCCGCATCGCCTGGTGGTGATGGCGCACCCGACACCCAAAGCCGCCCCGGAAAAGGCGCCATCATGCCCGTGAAGAAGGAGCCTTCGGGCCGCCGGTCGGTCCAGGCCGAAGTCGAGGTGCCCGGCACACCCGAGGCGGTCTGGCGGGCCATCGCGACCGGGCCGGGGATCTCGTCCTGGTTCGTGCCGACGGAGGTCGAGACCCAAGTCGGCGGCAAGGCTGTTTCCCATTTCGGGCCGGGTTCCAGCATGGACTCGGTCGCCACGATCACGGCCTGGGAGCCGCCACATCGCTTTTCCGCCCAGACGACAGAAGGGCCGGGGGCTGTCGCGACGGAATGGATCGTGGAAGCGCGCGGCGGCGGCACCTGCGTCGTGCGCGTGGTCCATAGCTGGTTCGCCAGCACCGACGACTGGGATGACCAGTTCGAAGGGCACACCCATGGCTGGGCGGCCTTCTTCCGCATCCTGCGGCTGTACCGGATGCATTTCAGCGGCCAGCGCTGCGCCTCGTTCCAGGTCATGGGGGTGGCGCCGGAGCCGAAGGCGGCGGCATGGGATGCGCTCGTGCGGCCGCTCGGGCTCGCTGGTGTCGCCGTCGGCGAGCAGGGGCGCACCGTGCCCGGCGCGCCGCCGCTGCGGGGCGTCGTCGAGCGCGCCGGCGAGCCGGCCTGGCCCGAAGATCTGCTGCTGCGGCTGGACGCGCCGGCGCCCGGCCTGGCGCATCTGGCGTCGTTTGCGATGGGCGGCAAGGTCTACCTGACGATCCGCTGCTTTCTCTATGGCGAGCAGGCGCCCCAGGCGGCGGCATCGGCGGAGAAGGCGTGGCAGGCTTGGATCAGCCAGCGCTTCGCAGCCAGCTGAGCAAGCAATACCGCAGCGTTGCATCGCGCCTGCCGCCGCCGCACAGTCGCGCGGCACGGTGATGGTCTTCTTCTAAGGACAGCACGATGGCGACAGTCCACCTCGAGAATGCCAGCGGCTTCGAGCAGCGCATCCGGGCGCGCACCCACAGGCTCACGGCCGACGAGCCGACCGATGCCGGCGGCACCGACAGCGGGCGGCGCCCTACGAGCTGCTGCTGGCCAGCCTGGCGGCCTGCACGGCGCTCACCCTGCGGCTCTACGTGGCCCGCAAGGCATGGGCGCTGGGGCGGATCGAGATCGACGCCCGCTTCGTGCGCGAGGCCGACGGCACCGAGCGGATCGAACGCGAGGTGCGGGTCCAATCGACGCTGGACGAGCAGCAGCTGGGCCGCCTTGCCGACATCTGCGAGAAGACACCGGTGACCGGGACGCTCAAGCGCAGCATGGCGATCGCGACACGGCTCGTCCCGGAGCCATCGTCACCATGATTATGCTAGCAGATTCGGTGTCTTAGGCGGCGTCGCATGGAATTATCGCGCATCTCAGATGCGGAAAAATTCCAGCTGCCTGAGGAGTTGTCCTGGAGCTGATGCACAGACTCGGCATTGGATGAGCGGGGGCCCGCATTCCATGCTTAATCGCGCCTATTCCCCCGGCAGCATCGCCAGCGTCGGGGCGGCCCATTCCAGGGCGACGTCCTCGATCATCGGCGCGTTGGAGGACAGCAGATTGAACTTGCCCGGCGAGTAGCCGCGCTTGACCTGCTTCAGCATCACCGGGCCGTCGGCGATCTTCACGACACAGAGCTTGCCCACGATGGCGGCGAGGTCGGGCTCGGGGTCGCGGCTGTAGAAGATGATCCAGCCGTCGGTGATCATCGGCGCCTGGCTGTCGCCGCGCACGATGACGGCAACCGTCTTTTTCGGATGGGTGCCCGGCGGGCATGGCGCCTCCGAGAGGCCGCCACCTTTTGCGTAAGAGTCCACCAGCTCCACTTCGGCGCCGGCGCCGACATAGCCCACCACCGGTATCGACTGGCCGCCGCCGACCATCAGGGTCATCGGGTCGACATCGAAGACCGCCGCGAAGCGTTCCGCCCAGCGCCAGCGCAGCAGCTCCGGACGGTTCTCGTATTTGTGGACATTCGATCGTGCGGTGCCAACGGCGATCCCGACCTGATCGAGCGTCATGCCGCGCGCCAATCGCAGCCGGGCCAGCTCGCTGACCGGGCGGCCGGGGTCGCGCTTCCTGCCCCGTCGTTGGATCTCTTTTGCCATGCTCTATAATTATCCACAAAAGGAGAAATGTCACTTCTAAAATTGAGAATAATTTGTTTTACTTTTGTTCTCTTTTACGGGATAAGGCGAATCCATGAGCCTCACCCCCCAACAGCACCGTCTGCTCGTGTTCATTGCCGATCACCTGCGGGACACCGGGGTCTGCCCGACCAACAGCGAGATGATGGCGGCGATCGGCACCCGGGCACGCGGCAATGTGCACGCCATGGTCGGCCTGCTCGAGGAGCGCGGGTATCTACGGCGCCGTTTCCGGCGGCGCTCGCGCTGCATCGAGATCCTGCGCCTGCCCGACGACGTGGCGGCCGGCTGGCTGCGCGCGGTGAGCATCGACGCGATCGTGCGCGAGCTGATGCGCCGCGGCGGCGAGCCTCCGGCGCGCCTGCTCCTGGCGGCCTGCCCGCGCTGCGGCAACGAGCTGGACGGCGAGGGAGCCCGCGAATGTATGTCATCAGATCGAGACAAGCAGCTGACGGCGGCATGAACGACGACGCGGCGGGCAGTTCACAGATTGCAGTCCAGGAATCGGATCAGCGGACGGCCCGGGCCATCTTCGGTCCCGTGCCGACGCTGCTGCCGATGCGCGCCGCGCGCCAGAACATCGCCAGCTACGTGCACCTGTACGGCGCCACGGTGACGCGGTTCGGCGAGCCCATCGAGACGATCGCACCGGCGGCGCTGTGCCGCGTCATTCGTGGCGCGCTCGAGAACACGCATGAGGGGCGCCGCGAGCGGGCCGAAACGCTCGTGCGCGCGCTGGCGCTCGGCATCATCACGGCGGAGCAGCGGCCGCTGGCCGTGCCGCGCACGGCATGGGACCTGCTGCGGCGGCTGGGGCGCCAGTCGCTGGTGGCACGCCATGTCCGCGAGGCGCCCGGCGCGGCCCGGCGCCACGACGCGTGCCGGCCATCGCCCGGCCGCGGCGAGGATACGGCATCGGCTTCGTATGCGGTCGGCCCATGACCGCTGATCTGCCGGCGCCGCCGGTGGCTGGCACGGTCGATCTCTCGGCGCTGGGCTACATGCCGCTGATGATCGCCGACCTGCTGCGCTCCAATGCCTGGCGGCAGGCGCGGCGGCGGCCGGAGCTGGGCTTCTACCTCGTCAACCTCTGGATGGCGGCGTTCTGGGGCAAGCCGGCGGGCTCGCTGCCGGATGACGACGATGCCCTGGCCGACCTCGCGAAATGCCCGCTCGAGCGCTGGCCCGAGGTGAAGGACGCGGCCATGCACGGCTTTGTGCGCTGCGCCGACGGACACTGGTATCACAGCTATCTGTGCGCCCAGGTGATCCCCGTCGCGGTCGACCGGCGCCTGCGCTGGCGCGAACGCAAGCAGCGCCAGCGCGCGTCTCTCGCGAAGGTGGCGCCGGCGCATGACGGTCCCGTGGGACACGCAGCGGAGTCCCGTGGGACGGCCGCGCCTGTCCCGCGGGACGCGCCGTTACGGGACGGGACGAGACGAGACCGGGAAGAAGACTCGACAGCGCCCGCAACGATGCGGTCGCCACACGATGCCGCTGCCACCGATGCCACGAAGCTGCCGGAGCCGGACGATGCCCAGACCAGCATCAACACCAGCGCCAGCGCCAGCGCCAGCCGCGGCACGCGGCTCGCGCCCGACTGGCGACCCGCCGCCGCAGAGCAGGCCTTCGCGGCCCGGCTCGGACTTGACGCCGACCGCATCGCCGCCGAGTTCCGCGACTACTGGCACGCCGTGCTCGGGGCCCGCGGCCGCAAGCTCGACTGGCCCGCGACCTTCCGCAATCGCTGCCGCGTGCTCGCTGGCGGCAGCGGCACGGCAGGCGCGCACCGAGCGGGAGGCACGCCAGGCGCTGCAGGCATTGCTGGCGCGGCGGCTCGGGTCATCGCCCGCCGTGGTCTTGCATAGCGCTTTCGCCGACGGCCAGTACGACGGCGACATCGCGCGCATCGTGCTGCCGGCCGGCGATGCTCTGACGCTGGCGCAGGCTTGGCGCGAGGTCGAGCCGTTATGCCGGCCGGCCAGCAGCGATCGCGACGCGGAGCGCCGGATCATCGAGGAATGGGCCCGCACCGTTGCGGTCACTGCTGGTCGCCCCGGCCACGGCATCGACGACGAGCTGGCGATCGACACGATCGTCGAGGCGCTGATCCGCTATCCTGCTGATTGCGTGCTGCGCGCCCTGCAGAACCGGCGCGCGGCGCACAAATGGCGCCCGACGCTGAGCGAGATCCTGGCCGACGTGCAGTGGCGCGCGCGCTATCGCAGCGCGTTGCGTGATGCGTTCGCGCGGGCAGGGGTGGACACCGGTCCGCGGTGAGCCACGCGCTCGGAGCGCGGGCGCCGCTGAAATAGCGTCAGTCACGCCCGTCATCCCGAGCGTTTGTGATCTTGATCTTCCCCCGGAGGGGGAAGGTGGCGCGAAGCGCCGGAAGGGGGATGTTTGAACGGATTCGATGTCGCTCAGGACCATCGAATTCGCTCGAGCATCCCCCTTCCGCCCCTTCGGGGCACCTTCCCCCTCCGGGGGAAGGATTAAGTCACACACTTTCGGGATGACGGTGGACCGGCAGGCGCGCCGTCGCGCCTGTGGGCCGGTGCCGGTAGAGTGGCCGCCGTGGCTCGCGGGCGTGGGAGTTCGTCATGGAGGTGTTGCTGCTGGTGCTGGACCTGATCGGCACCTTCGTGTTCGCGCTCAGCGGCGCGACGGCGGGCGTGCGGCGCCGGCTCGACCTGTTCGGTGTGCTGGTGCTGTCCTTCGCGGCGGCCAATTCGGGTGGCGTCGTGCGTGACCTGCTGATCGGCGCCGTGCCGCCCGCTGCGGTCAGCGACTGGCGCTATCTGGCGGCGGCGACGGCCGCCGGGCTGATCACCTTCTACCGGGCGGCGCTGATCGAGCGGCTGCGCAATCCGGTGCGGGTGTTCGATGCCGCCGGCCTGGCGCTGTTCGCCGTCGCCGGTGCCCACAAGGCGCTGGCTTTCGGCCTCGAGCCGGTGATGGCGGCAGTTCTGGGCATGCTGACGGGGATCGGCGGCGGCATCGCGCGCGACCTGCTGCTGGCCGAAGTGCCGCTGGTGCTGCGTGCCGAGCTCTACGCGCTGGCAGCGCTGGCGGGCGCGGCGGTGGTCGTGGCCGGCAGCCTGCTGCAGGTGCCGCTGCCCCTGACCCTGGGGCTGGGCGCCGGCCTGTGCTTCGGCCTGCGCCTCATGGCGATCCGGCACGGCTGGCGGCTGCCCATCGCGCGGCCGCCCGGGGCCTCGCCGCAGGATGTGCCGGACGCCTGACGGCCGCGGGTCACTGCTGCTGCGGCCTGACGTCTGCGGGCCGGGCCGAGTTGGGCGTGTCGGCGAGCTCGGCCCGGCGCGGCTTGCGCGTGGCGGCCTCCTCGGCATCATACGCGGCCAGCGCCGCCGTCGCCTGGCGCTGCAGCAGGGCGTACTGCGCGGCCGTCAGGAAGCCGGTATCGGGCGCGCCCTGCCGCTTCTGCCACAACGCGATCATCTGCCGGGTGCGCGGGCCGAACGCCTCGTCGATGCCCTGGGTGTCGAAGCCGAGCGCCGTCAGCGCCACCTGCGTGCGGCCGCGGTCGCGGGCCGTCAGGCCGAGGCTGCTTTCGGCCAGCTCGGCCTGGCGCCGGTCGGAGGCCGCCGACTGTGCCTGCTCCGCGTCGACGCGTGCTTTCGCGTCATCGACCAGGCGAGCCTCTTCGGCGGCGCGCCTGGCTGCCGCCTCTTGCGCTTCCACCGTTGCGGCGCGGACCAGAAGCGAGATTTCCGCGTCAGCGCGCGCCTCGCTCTCGGCCGCGCGGCGCACGACCGCCATGTCCTGCTGCTGGCGCCGCGCCTGCGTCTCGGCCCGGACACGGTCGATCTGGCTCTTGCGAGCCGCTTCGGCGCGATCCTGCATCGGCCGCAGCACGTAGCCGCCGGCAAGGCCGATCGCCATGGCCAGCAGCATCATGCCGGCGAAGGCCGCCGGGGCCGGGTCACGCCGCGTGCGCGCGACCAGGCGCGACACGTGGGAGCGGGAGCGCCGATGACGTGCCGGGCTCGGCGCTGCGGCGGGCTCGGCCGCGGCCTCGGCTGGCGCCGCTGCCGAAGGGGCGGGCTGCGGTGCCGGCCTCACCGCCGCGAGCAGCCCGGACGCCGCCATGTCCGCATCGCCGGCCGGCTGGCGCGCATCGAAGGCAGGGCGCCATGCCGCGATCGAGGCCGGCCGGTCCGTCGACCGGAACGCCAGGCCGGTATCGATGCCGTTCAGCAGGCCATGCGCATAGCGGCCGGCGGCCCGCTGCGTCGCCGGCGCCAGCTGCTCCGCCAGCCGCTTGATGGCGGGCACCGGCGCCTTGCCGGTGACGCAGTGATAGAGCGTCGCCGCCAGGCCATAAATATCGGTGAATGCGCCGGTCTGCCCATCCGAGAACTGCTCGACGGCAGCGTAGCGAGTGCCTTGAAGCATGGTGGGCGCGCCCCGGCGTGCCGCCAGCGCAGCCTGCGTCGCCCCGAAGCCGGTCAAGGTCGGCCGTCCCTCGACGTCGAGCATGATGTTCGAAGGCTGGATATCGAGATGCAGCAGGCCGCGCTCGTGCATCTTCTCGATGGCGCCCAGCAGCGGCGGGAGCAGGCGGTCGATCGCCTTCGGCGGCAGCGTGCCCTGTCGCGCCAGCCGTGTCGCGAGGCTCTCGCCGCGCAGTCGGGCGATCACGCGATAGGCCGTGCCGTTGGCTTCCAGGCAATCATGGACATGGGCGATGCCGGCAGTGCCGGCAAGCCCGGCCAGGGACCGGGCCTCGGCGAGGAAGAAATCCCGGCCCCAGCGGAAATCGTCCATCCATCGCGTCGAGCGCGCCACCACCGTCAGGTCGGACGTGCGCATCGCGGCTTCGATCGGCAGGTATTCCGTGACGGTGACATCGCGCTCGGCCACGGTATCGCGCGCGGCATAGGTGATGCTGAACGCATCCTGCCCGAGGACCTTGCCGATCCTGTAGATCCAGATGCGCGTGCCCGACTTCAACGCATCGGGCCGCGGCTCAACGGTGGCATGGCCAGCCGCTGCCGCAAGCGAAGCATCATCAGGCACGCCACCCCTCCGGCGTGAAACCACGCAAGCTGAATCGTCACGCACGTCGCAGGCCCAGGCCGGCCATCCCGGAGCGGATCGTCCCCACGACCAACCCGCCAAACCGTCGAGCCCATATGGCCAGTAGAATACCTCGGTTGGGATATTGTGACGAGTCCCGGCGGCATCATTTCTTGTGACCGTGACAGGATCGCCATGTTGTGATGACGATCGCGCTGGCCGTATTTCCAGGCGTTGTTCCGTGGATTTCACGGCCGTTGCTATCATCCTGGGTCAGCTGATCTTGAAGTAGAAATGGAAGTCATGCGCGTTCTGATCTGTGGTGGCGGCGTCGTCGGCGCCGCAACCGCCTACTTTCTGAGCCGTCGCGGCGTCGAGGCGATCGTGATCGAGCGGACCGGCCTGGCGTGCGCGGCGTCGGGCAAGTCCGGCGGCTTTCTGGCGCTCGACTGGTGTGACGGCACGCCGCTGGCCCCCTTGGCGCGGCGCAGCTTCGCGCTGCATGCCGAGTTGGCGCGGACGGTCGACGACGCGTGGGATACCGGCGGCTGGCCACCTATGGCGGCCTCGCCGAAGCGGCTGGCGGTGCGCCCGCCGCGCGCCGGGACGGCGTGATGGGATGGCTGTCGGCGGATGTGCAGGTGACGCATCGCCTGGGCTCGGCGCAGACCACGGCCCAGGTCGATCCCGGCGCGTTCACGGCCGCCCTGATGCGCGCGGCCGAAGCGCATGGCGCCACGCTGCGCCGGGGGCAGGTCACCGGCCTGCTGCGCGGCGCGCAGGCCGCGCGCCTGGATGGCGTGATGGTTGACGACACCCCGGTTTCGGGCGACGCGGTCGTGATCGCCCTGGGGCCGTGGTCGATCCTGGCCACGCAATGGCTGACGCTGCCCGCCGTCTTCGGGCTGAAGGGCCATAGCCTGGTGTTCGAAACCGGCGCGCAGGTGCCGGCGCAGGCGCTGTTCCTCGATCTGCAGGAGGCCGACGGCACGGCGCTCACGCCCGAGCTGTTCCCGCGCGCCGACGGCACCACCTATGTCTGCGCCATCTCCAGCGAGGCGCCGCTGCCGCTCGACCCCGCCGACGTCGCGCCCGATGCCGGCGCGATCGAGCGCCTGGAAGCGATTTGCGGACGGCTGTCGCCGGTGCTGGGGCAGGCGCCGATCCGGGCCCGCCAGGCGTGCTACCGTCCGGTGACGCGCGACGGGCTGCCGCTGATCGGCCGCGTGCCGGGCATCGCCAATGCCTATGTCGCGACCGGGCACAGCATCTGGGGCATCCTCAACGCCCCGGCCACCGGCGAGGCGATGGCCGATCTGATCACAACAGGCGCCGCGGTCGCCGTGGACCTGAGGCCCTTCGATCCCGCCCGGCTGCCTCCGTTCGATCCGGCCCGGCTGCGGCTTGGCGAGCGGTGAGGGCGGCGCCGGCCGTCGTCCAGCGCTATCGCGGGAACAGGTGCCGGTAGGGCTCGGCCTCGGCGAGGACCCGCGCCACCGCCGGGCGCTGCGTCAGGCGGTCGAGATAGGAAGCGGCGTGCCGGTGGCTGCTGCGGAACGGCAGCACCTCGTTGGCATAGTACAGGGCCGGCAGGGCGGCACAGTCGGCCATGGTGAACATGTCGCCCATCGCCCAGGTGGTGTCGGCCGTCTGCTGGTCGATCACGTCGTAAGCGGTGCGCAGCTGGGCCTGGGCCTCGGCGACGCCGATCGGGTCGCGGCCGTCGGATGGACGCAGCCGGTTGGCGACGATGCGCTGCATCGGATACGCGACATAGTGGTCATAGAAGCGATCGCGCAGGCGCGTCGCGAGGGCGAGGTCCGGATCGGCCGGCAGCAGCGCCGTGGCGCCCGGATAGTGCTGCGCCAGGTACTCGATGATGATGCTCGACTCGGGGACGGTGCGGTCGCGCGCATCGTCGCGCAGCACCGGCATCTTGCCGATCGGCCATAGCCGCTTGAAGGCCGCGTTGGCCGCCGGATCGCCGAGGTCGACGATGTGCGGCCTGAACGGCGTGCCGTTCTCGTAGAGGGCGATCAGCACCTTCTGGGCGAAGGCCGCCAGCGGGTGGCAATGCAGCGTGAGGGACATGGCAGGCTCCGTCGATTGCGCTTGCGGCCGTCATCCTGAACGCAGCGCGGGATTTTTCAGCAGGGGCGCACGGCGTGCCTTGCTGGAAGGATCCCGCCCTGCGCTGGCGGCCGCAGCATCGCGCGCGCTTGCCGGGTGCCGCAACAGGCCGGCATGGATGGCCGGGCCATGCTTGCGCGCCAGCCGGCAGAAGGCGTCGCCCAGCGGCGCCTCGTCGGCCGGTCGCGCCAGCGCATGGTCGATGGTGTAGGGCACCACCGGCCGGAAGCGGCGCACGGCGATGCCGGCGCCGGCCTGGATCGCGGTCATGGCCGTCATGTCGCCGACGATGGTGATGCCGACGCCTTCGGCCGCCAGCATGCAGGCGCTGAGCGCCGAGGTGGCCTCGGCCACGACCCGTGGCCGGCCGCTGCGGCGCTCGAAGGCACGGTCGATCGAGCGGCGCGCCGAGGGCACGGCGGCGAGGCCGATGAAGGGCTCGTCGGCGAGATCGTCGGCATGGATGGAGCGGGCGGCGCACAGGCGGTGGCCGGCCGGCAGCACGCAGGCCAGCTCGCCGGTGGCGAAGGGCGTGCTGACGACGATCGGGCGCGCCGCGCTGGGCGACTGGGTGAGGATCAGCACGTCGATGGCGCCGCTGCGGAAGTTCTCGATCAGCGGCCGCAGGTTGTCGGCGTCGAGCATGACGACGACGTCAGGTGCGCGGCCCGGAACAGCGCCAGCAGCTGCGGCACGAAGCCCATCGCCAGCATTGGGCTGCAGCCGATCACCAGGCGTGCCGGCGCGGCGGTGCGCAGCGCCTGCGCCACCGAGGTGAGCCGCTCGATGCCGACCCAGGCGCGCTGGACCTCGCGATGCAGCACGAGGGCGGCGGCGGTCGGCACGATGCGCCCGGCCGCGCGCTCGAACAGCGCATAGCCCAGCGTGCGCTCCAGCGCGCCGATCAGCTTGCTGATCGTCGGCTGCGACACGCGCAGGCGCGCGGCGGCGCGGCTGAACGTGCCGGCCTCGATCACGGCCTGGAACGCCTCAATCTGCCGCAGATGCATGGCGCTGGCCCAGGTCGGGGCTGGTGAAGGCGATGCCGCCCAGCCAGCGGCGCACGATGGCGTCATGGACGGCAGCGCCGCGCTCCAGCGCCAGGTGCGCCAGGAGCGACGGCAGGGCCTGCTCGTGCGCCGCCTTGGAGAGCGCATAGCCGATCGTGTAGGGCACGATCGGCCGGAAGGGCCGGGCGACGATGGCGGCGCCGGCCTGCAGGGCGGCGGCGGCCGCGAGATCCGGCACCAGGCTGACGCCGATGCGCGACGCCGCCAGCATGCAGGCGCCCAGACCCGTGGTGGCCTCGGCGACCAGGCGTGGCCGGCGCGGCTCGCGGTCGAACAGCAGGTCGACGCCGCGGCGTGTGTCGGCGCCGGACAGCAGGCCGATAAAGGCCTCGTCGGCGAGGTCTTGCGGGCGCAGCACCTCGGCGTTGCACAAACGGTGGCCGACGGGCAGGACGCAGACGGTCTCGCCGCTGGCGATGGTCGCGCCGGCGCCGGCCGGCGGCGGGTGCAGGTCGTGCAGCGAGCGGGCCGCGAAGCTGATGTCGACCGCGCCGGCCGACAGCGCCTCAGCCAGGATGCGGTGGTTCTCGGCCTCGAGCGTGAGCTCGATGCCCGGCCGCTGGGCGGTCAGCAGCGCCAGCAGCTTGGGCACGAAGCCCAGCGACAGCACCGGGTCGGCGCCGACCAGCAGCCGTCCGGCGGCGGGCGCCAGCGGCGATTGCGCCGCCGACGTCAGCCGGTCGATCCCGCGCCAGGCGCGATGCACCTCGTGATAGAGCACCAGGGCCCGCGGCGTCGGCACGGCCTGGCCGCCGCTGCGCTGGAACAGCTTGTAGCCCAGGGCCCGTTCCAGGCTCTGGATCAGCTTGCTGATGGTGGGCTGGGAAACCCTGATGCAGGCGGCCGCCGCGCTGAAGGTTCCCTGCTCGATCACGGCCTGGAACGCTTCGATCTGGCGCAGGATCATCGGCGGCCTCCCCCTCGGCGCCCGGATGGTCGAACCTGGTCATCGACCCGGTCTTCAACGGCCTGCACGGCGAGCCCGGGTTCCGGCGTCTGGTCGACCGTCTGGGCTTCCGGCTCGCCTTCTGACCCGCAGCTGACATTGACCACCATTGCCTCTGATGCGTCTCGTCCCTACAGTGCAAAAGCACCGGATGCGATTTGGGGGACTGACGTGCCCCGCGAGCTGCGACGACTGGCGGCGATCGTATCAGCCGATGTGGCAGGGTACTCCCGCCTCATGGGCCGCGATGAGAGCGGCACGCTGGCCGCGCTCAAGGCGCTGCGGCACGACCTGATCGACCCCAGGATCGCCGAGCATGGTGGCCGGATTGTGAAGACAACCGGCGACGGCCTGCTGCTGGAGTTCGCCAGCGTGGTCGAGGCCGTGCGCTGCGTCGTCGACGTGCAGACGGCCATGGCGACGCACAACGCGGACCTGCCGGCGGAGCGACGCATTGAGCTGCGCGTCGGCGTGAATGTCGGCGACATCATCATCGATGGCGACGATATCTTCGGCGACGGCGTCAACGTGGCGGCGCGGCTGCAGGCGCTGGCGACACCGGGTGGCATCTGCGTCTCGGGCCATGTGCAGGAAGACGTGCGCGGCAAGCTGGACGTCGCCTTCGAGGATGCCGGCGAGCAGCAGCTCAAGAACATTGCCTGGCCGGTGCGGATCTACAGAACCAGATCAGGCGGCGCGACGCCGGCGACGCCGCAGCCATCACTGGCGCAGCCGGACAAGCCGTCGATCGCGGTGCTGCCGTTCCAGAACATGAGCGGCGATGCCGAGCAGGAATACTTCGCCGACGGCATCACCGAGGACATCATCGCGGCGTTGTCGCGCATCTCCTCGCTGTTCGTGATCGCCCGCAACTCCAGCTTCGCCTACAAGGGCAAGGCTATCGACATCCGCCAGATCGGCCGCGAGCTGGGCGTGCGCTACGTGCTTGAGGGCAGCGTGCGCAAGGCTGGCCGGCGGCTGCGCATCAGCGGCCAGCTCGTCGAGGCCGAGACGGGCTCCCATCTCTGGGTGGACAGGTTCGACAGCGTCCTGGAGGACGTGTTCGATCTGCAGGATCGGGTGACCATGGCAGTCGCCGGCGCGATCGAGCCTTCGGTGACTCAAGCCGAGATCAGGCGCGCGGATCGCAAGCCCACCGAAAACCTGCAAGCCTACGACTTGCTGATGCGCGCGCTTGGCGAGCAGCAGCTCTATTCGCGCGAAGCCATCGATCGCGCCATGCGGATGGCGCGCCGGGCCGTGGAACTGGATCCGCGCTACGCGCAGGCCTATGCCTGCCTTGCGGGCTGGGCCGGTTTCCGGAAGATCAACGGCTGGATGGAGGATGATGCCGGGGAGACGGCCGAGGGTGCGCGCTTCGCGCATCAGGCGGTGCAGCTGGCGCCCAACGATTCGATCGCGCTGACCCTGGCGGCCCTTGGCCTGGCCCATCTCGATCGCGATCTGGCGACGGCCATTGCGTGGCTCGACCGGGCGATCGCGCTCAATCCCAACTGGGCGCTCGCATACGGCTGGGGCGCGCTCGTGCGGACTTTTGCGGGCGACTACGCCACGGCCATTGTTCATGCCGATCGGGCCATGCGCCTGAGCCCGTTCGATCCGTTTTCCTTCGCATTCAGCCTGGCGCGAGGAGTCAGCCATTTGTTCCAGGGGCAGGTGCCGGAAGCGGTGGCATGGCTGCGCAAGTCGACGCGGGAAAACCCACGCAACATCACGACATTCCTTTGCCTCGCGAGTGCGCTGGCGCGTGCCGGACAGATCGAGGAAGCCCGGGCGGCGATCCGGCGCCTCCTGGAACTGGACGCGACGGCCATTGCGAGGTGGCGGCGGGACCCCCGTCGGCTCTATCCCGAGGCTGATCACGCGTACCTGATGGAGGGCGCGCGCCTGGCCGGCCTGCCGGAATGACGACTGCGCCCCAGCGAGATGCGATCTTGGCAGGATACGTCGGCGCCGATCGTTCGGTGGGCCGAAACGCATGGTTCGATAGAAAGCACTCGTCGGTCGCGAGGTTTGGCGTAGGTTGATCCGGCAGACGCGATCGATCGCGATCCGGCGCTGCAGGCGTATCCCGTCGCCATCACACCACTGAGCTAAGGAGGCAGCCATGGCCAGCGAGCCCATGCGCGACCCCGTCAAGGATCGTCTTCTGACACCGCAGAATTCGGCCTTCATCATCATCGACTACCAGCCGGTCCAGGTGAACTCGATCGCCTCGATGGACCGCCAGCTCCTGGTCAACAACATTGTCGGCGCCTGCAAGGCGGCCGTCGCCTACGGCCTGCCGATCGTGCACTCGACGGTCAACGTCAAGACCGGCCTGAACAAGCCGCCGATCCCGCAGGTCGCCAAGGCGCTGGCCAAGATCCCGACTTACGACCGCACCACGATCAATTCCTGGGAGGATGTCGAGTTCCGTCAGGCCGTCGAGAAGACCGGCCGCAAGAAGCTGATCATGACGGCGCTGTGGACCGAGGCCTGCCTGACCTTCCCGGCGATCGATGCGCTGGCGGAGGGCTACGAGGTCTATGTCGTGGCCGATGCCGTCGGCGGCACATCGGTCGCCGCGCACGAGGCGGCGCTGCGCCGCATCGAGCAGGCGGGCGGCAGGATGATCAGCGTGCCGCAGCTGTTCTGCGAGCTGCAGCGCGACTGGTCGCGTAAGGAGACGGTGCCGGCCTTCATGAACCTGTTCATCGAGACCGGCGGCACCGCCGGCATCCAGTTCTCCTACGACCGCACCGAGTGACCGATGGAGCCGGCGCCGCCCGCGCATGGGTGGCGCCGGCCGCAAGGCACACAGCGCCGTGTTCCCATGACAGTTGCGGCAACCGGATCACGCCGCAGTGCAATGCAATCCTTATGAAACTTAGGTTTTGGCTCATCTCGAGCACGAGGCAAGTAGCAGCCGGACGAACAAACGGATACATTGCTCCCACACGGACGGTGTGCCGGGAGCTCCTTAGACGATGTCGTGTCCTATCCGCAACGTGCTCCAGGCACGGGCCCTGGCGTGGGGTGCCGCCGCCGTCCTGGGGGCATGGGCATGCGCCACCCCGGCCATGGCCCAGCCGGCGCGGCTGGCGCTGGTGATCGCGAACGCCACCTACACCACCTTGCCGGCCGTGCCGGTGTGCACGACGGCGGCGCGCTCGGTCGCCGAGAAGCTGCGGGCCGCTTCCTACGACGTCATCGAGCGCAACGATGTCACGACCGGCGGCTTCGATGGCGCGGTGGCCGACTTCTCCACCCGCCTGACCCAGTCGCCCGGCGCGACGGCGTTCATCTATGTCTGCTCGCGCGGCGCCAGCCTCAACGACCGGGCCTTCGTCGTCCCGGTCTCGGCGACGCTGGAACGGCCGACGGACCTTTTCACCCAGGGCGTCCTGGCCAAGTCGCTTTACGATACGGTGCAGCGCGGCCGCGCCGGCACGGCGGTGGTTGCCCTCGACCTGGTGCCGCCGGCGACCGGCCCGCGCCCGACCGGCTTCGACACCATCGCCGAAGGCATAACCCTGGAAGGCCTGGCCGCGGTCACGGTGATCGAGCCTGCGCCCACCACCGTCTTCACGCGCCTGTCGGAAGCACTGGTGTCGGCGCTGGGGCGGCCCACCCTGACCAGCGGCGCGTTGCTGGCAGCCGCCCAGGAGCAGCTTGGCGCGGGCTCCGGCAGCGCGACCATCGCGATGCGCCAGCCGAAGGCGTCCGGGCTCGTCGTCGGCAAGGCCCCGACGCCGCCACCACCGCCACCGCCGCCACCACCACCACCACCGGTCACGACGGTCGAGCCGCCGCCACCGCCGCCACCCCCGACGACGACAACGACGACGCCGACATCCCCGGGCCTGCCGGAAGAGCACCTGATGACGCTCGATGACCGCCGCCGGGTCCAGGAGGCCTTGCGTAACCTTGGTTACTATTCGTTACCTGTCGATGGCGTGTTCGGTCCTGAAACCAGGGCGGCCATTCGCAAGTATCAGATGCAGCTCATGGCGGAGCCCACCGGACGCTTGACCGCCGAGCAGGCCACGCTCCTGGTGTCCCGACGGTAAGGGAGATTTCGTGTCATGGGGCTGAAGACGAAGTTCAACCTGGGAATGGGCGTCGCCTTTCTGGTCGGCCTGGGGCTGGCCGCCTTCATGTTCAACCAGGTCCTGCGCGACGGCGCACGGCAGGCGGCCCTGCGCGATGCCGGCATGATCCTGGCGCAGGCGGCGGCGGTGCGCGGCTATACCGCCACCGAGGTCGCGCCGCTGCTGCGCGAGCAGCTCAAGACGCGCTTCCTGCCGCATTCGGTGCCGTCGTGGTCGGCCCAGACCGTATGGCGGGGCATGCAGTCGCAGTTCTCCGACTACAGCTACAAGGAAGCGGCGCTGAACCCGACCAATCCCTCCGACCGCGCCACCGACTGGGAGGCCGACATCATCGAGCAGTTCCGCCGCGACCCGAAGCTGGCCCAGTTCGCGTCGGTGCGCGACACGCCGACCGGTGCCGTGCTCTCCCTGTCGCGGCCGCTGCGCATCGCCAACCAGGCCTGCCTGAGCTGCCACACGACGGCGGCCGAGGCGCCGCAGACCATGGTCGACCTGTACGGCCCGGCCAACGGCTTCGGCTGGAAGCTCAACGAGACGGTCGGGGCCCAGATCGCGTCGGTGCCGCTGGCGGTGACGACCCGTCAGGCTGACGAGCTGCTGAAGCTGTATATCGGCGGCCTGGTCGCGGTGTTCGCGGTGATCGCCATCCTGCTCAACGTGATGCTGCACTACATCATCGTGAAGCCGGTCCGGCAGATCTCGGCGGCGGCCAACGACATCAGCATGGGCAACATGAACGCGCCCGAGGTCGAAGCCAGAGGCAGCGACGAGATCGCCTCGCTGACCGAATCGTTCAACCGCATGCGGCGCAGCCTGGCAAGCGCCATGGGGCTGCTCGGCAGCACGTAGATCGATGGCGCAGCCTTCCTTGCCGGCGAAGATCGGCCGGTACGTGATCGAAGCGACGCTGGGGCGCGGCGCGATGGGCGTGATCTACCGGGCGCATGACCCGGTGATCGACCGGCGCGTGGCGCTGAAGCTGGTGCGCGTCGACCTGCTGGAGGGCAGCGAGCGCAAGGATTTCATCGACCGCTTCCAGCTCGAGGCCAAGGCCGCGGGCCGCTGCGCGCATGCCAATATCGTCGGGATCTTCGATTACGCCCAGCACGAGGACAACCCTTACATCGCGATGGAGTTCGTCGACGGCCAGAACCTGGCGCAGGCGATGCGGGCCAGCCCGCGCCTGCCGGTCGACGCCGCTGCCGGGATCATCCATCGCATGCTCGATGCGCTGGCCTGCGCCCATGGCCACGGTGTCGTGCACCGCGACATCAAGCCGGCCAACGTCCTGCTCGGCCTCGACGGGCGCGTCAAGGTGACGGATTTCGGCATCTCGCGCATCGGCGGCTCGTCGCTGACCCAGACCGGGGCGCTGATCGGCACGCCCAACTACATGTCGCCCGAGCAGCGCCGCGGCGACGTCGTGGATGCGCGCAGCGACCTGTTCTCGACCGCTGCCGTCTTCTACGAGATGCTGACGGGCGAGCTGCCGTTCTCCGGCCGCAATTACCACGAGGCCACGCAGCAGCTGCTGTACGGCACCCCGACGCCGCTGGCGCAGCGCCTGCCCGGCGCGTCGCCGGCCTTGTCGGCATTCATGGATATGGCGCTGGCTCGTGAGGCCTGGCTGCGCTTCGACTCGGCGGCAGCGATGGCGATGGCGCTGGCCGATGCCATGCGCGGCATCGAGCCGCGCCGTCCGGTGGCGCCGCCGGCGCAGCAGGCCACCGTCCCGCCGGCTGCCGGCGCCGCGCCCGGCGGCGGCGATGCGTTCTTCGTCGCCGAGATCGAGCGTCGGCTGGCGGTTCATATCGGGCCGATCGCCCGGCACCTGGTGCGGCGCGCCAGCGACAAGACGCAGTCGCTGGAGGAACTCTGCCAGACGTTGAGCGGCAGCATCGACAGGGCGGAACGGCGCGACGCCTTCCTGCGCGACGTGAGCGACCTGCTGCGCACCAGCGCCAACGGCCGGCTGCGCGCGGCGGCCGGGTTGCCCGCGGCCACGATGTCGCGCGCCGCCATCGCCCAGCCCGACCTCGACCTCGTGCAGGCCCATCTCACGCGCTATATCGGGCCGATCGCGCACCTTCTGGTGCGCCGCGAGCTGAACGGCTCGGCAAGCCTCGATGATCTGTGGCAGCGGCTTGCGGCGCATATCCAGCGCCCCGCCGACCGCGAAGCCTTCCTGCGCCTGCGGCCGAACGTCTGAGCCGCCATATGCGATCGGCTTGCCGCGAAGGCTGCGGGATCCGAAAAATAGGACTGTCATCCCGAGCGCCAGCGAGGGATCTCCCGCGAAAGACGCACGGTGCGCCATTCGCAGGAGATCCCTCGCTGGCGCTCGGGATGACAGTGGAGATGTGTGAATGCCGTAGGCCGCGAAGGCGGGGAGCAGGGAGGTGGCTTCATTGGTTGGGCGTGTCGGCCAGGCGCTTCTGCGCCTCCTGGCGGCGCTTCACCTCGAGCGCGACCTGCCGCTCGTATTGCGCCAGCGCCGGAGCTGCCTGCAGCCAGAGCAGCGCTGCGTCCGACGCGGTCAGGTAGCCGGTGTCGACCTGACCGCGCGCCTTCTGCCAGGCGCTGATCATGGCGCGCGTGCGGCTGCCGAACAGGCCATCGCTGCCGTAGGTGTCGTGGCCCAGCGCCGTCAAGGCCACCTGTACGCGCCGCTTGTCGCGATCCGACAGCTTGAGCGCCGCCTCGACGGCGGGCGCGTTCTTGCGTGCCTCTGCCTCTGCCTGGGTTTTCTCGGCCGCCGCCTTGGCAGCCTGGTCCTCGGTGCGGCGTCTGGCCTCGGCCTGTGCTTGCTGTTCCCGGGCCCGGTGGGCTGCGTCCACCCGCGCTCGGGCCAGTGCTTCGGCACGTGCATCCTCCAGCGCCATCTCGCGATAGGCCGCCGCGGCAGCTGCCGTCTCGGCCGCCAGGCGGGATGCTTCCTCGGCCTGGCGCCGGGCCTTCGCCTCGGCGGCGGCGCTCCCGGCTGACGGGGCAGCGCCGGCCGGGGGGCGCTGCGGCCCCTGGGGAAGGCTCGCATAGTAGCCGGCAACGCCGGCCGGGATCGTCGCCACGGCCAAGGTGGCGGCGAGCGCCACCTTCCAGCGGCTCCGCCAGCCGGCACGCTGCCTGGCAGCGACGACGCGCAGCCGCGCGCGCCGATCGACATGCGTGGATGCCGCAGCGGCGGGCGGCGCGGCGGTGGTCGCCGTGACGGCCGGTGGGGCCGGCGCGATCGCCGTGTCGGGCAGCAGCACCGACCGCCATGCCGCGATGGATTGAGGCCGGCTCGCGGCGCTGCGCGCCAGCCCCGCCTGGATGCCGGCCAGCAGGCTGCCTCGATATCCTTTGATGGTCTCATGCAGCGGCGGCAGATGCTCGGCATCGCGCCTGTCCGCCGCCTGGGGCGGAGCACCCGTGACACAGTGGTGGAGAACTGCCGCGAGCCCATGGATGTCGGTGGCCGGACCGACGGGACCGTGGGTGAGCTGCTCGATCGCGGCGTAGCCCGGCGTCTGGATGCGCCCGCCCGATCCCATGCGCTCGGTGATCGCCGCGCGGGCGGCGCCGAAGTCGAACAGGATCGGCTGATCCTGCGCATCGAGCGCGATATTGGTAGGTCTGATGTCCAGGTGCAGGACATCTCGGTGGTGGGCCTGCTCGAGCGCATCGAGCAGGCGTGGCAGCAGGCGATCGATTGCCGCAGGCGGCAGGCGCTCCGCGCGCGCCAGCCGCGCGGCCAGCGTGTTGTCCGGCACCGGTGCCATGACCATGTAGGCGGTGCCATTCGCATGCAGATGGTCGCTGACCACGACGATGCCCGGGGTGCGGGCGAGCGTTGCGAGCGCTGCGGCTTCGGCCAGGAAGCGGTCGCGGCCCCACAGAAAGTCGTCAGCCTGCTGCGGCGATCGCGGCAGCACCATCAGGTCGTGATGACGAGCCGCCAGATGGGCCGGCAGGTATTCCCGGACCACGACATCGCTGCCGCGCGCCGTGTCGCGGGCACGGTAGGTGACGCCGATATGCTCCAGCCGAAAGACCTTGCCGATGAGATACGCACCGACGCGCGTGCCGGGCGGCAGTGTCTGCGGTGGCTTGCGCGCACGCTGCCGCGCCGACGCTGCCGCGGATCGCCTGTCGCTGGCCATGACATCTCCCGGCAGCACACCCACGCACCGCAGCATTATCGCCGGGGCGTTTTACGCCGTCCGTGATTTTACGGTGTCCGTTGGCGGCGGTGGCCGCATCGATGGCTCTCGCACACTTGCACCGACCGCTTATTTGAGGCGGTCAGTGAGATGAAAACGCATGACAATCATTGATGATCCTGATGTGGAGCTTCAACAACGGCGGAAAATAAAATGACGGCATGCCAACAGGCACCTCAAGAATAGTTGAGCGGTCGGCAGCTGTTCGCTGCATCCTTGCCGGCCCGTGTATTTCCATATTGCTTGCAACGTCTGCGCTGGTTTCTCGTTTCAATCATGCAGCGATGCACGCGTTATCTTCCCGCAATGATGGCCTTGTAAGGTCGATGTCGACGCGAGGCGGGAATATCCGGTTGCCAGCTTCTGGCACGCAATGTGCGTCTGTCAGCGCGCGTCCAGCGTGAATGTCCCGGTGCCGTCGGGACATGCGTTCTCGATGACCGATCCGTACGTGGGGGACGTGATGGTGACATCGATGGAAACTGCGCATCGTAGCCGCAGCGATATGGACCGCGTCAGGCTCGTCCTGGCCGACAGCGACGGCGCCTACCGCGCCGTCGTCGCCGTCAAGCTCGGGCACCATGGTGTCGATGTCGTGGGCCTGCCGGACGGGCAGGCGCTGCTGCGGCATTTCGCGGGCGATGCCGGCGCCGACATCATCGGCCTGGAATGGATGCTGCCCGACGTCTCCGGCATGGACATGCTGGCGCGGCTGCGTCATCGCGGCGTGCGCGTGCCGGTCATCTTCCTGACGATCGACGCATCGGCCCGGCGCGAAAGCCAGGCGTTGGGCCGCGGCGCCATCGACTTCGTCGCCAAGTCGCGTGGCCTCGATATCCTGGCGCAACGGGTGCATCGCATCGCGCGCCTGGTCGACCTCGTGCCGGCCGCACCCCAGGAGATGGTGCTGCGGTTCGGGCTGCTGCAGATCAAGCCGCAGGTCTGCCGGGCCTGTTGGCGGGGCGTGGACCTCAATCTGACCATGAACGAGTTCAAGGTCGTGCGGTTGTTGACATCACGGATGGAAGAATACGTCTCGCCGCGCGACATCTATGACTGCATGCACTATGCCGGCTTCATCGGCGGCACGGGCGAGGAGGGGTATCGCACCAATGTGCGGTCGGCGATCCGCCGGATCCGCCGCAAGTTCCACGCGCTCGATCCCGGCTTCGACGCGATCGCGACGCTGGCGGTCGAGGGCTACCAGTGGCGCGACAGCCCGCCACACCGCTCGGTCGACCGCATCGACCGGACGGCCTCATGGCACGATCAAGCCGCCGCCGGCATCAGCGACAGCCTCTGACTCGGGCATATGCTGTCGAACGCGTGGCGACTCCGCGGCCCGGCGTGGCATAAGAGAAGCTGTTGCCCAGAATGCGATGCATAAGCGGAGCTTTGGCATGCGCGATCTCAAGCTGGACCAGCTGCATGCCTTTGCCCGGGTTATCGAGCTGGGCAGCTTCTCGGCCGCGGCCGAGCGGCTGCAGCTCAGCCAGCCGGCCGTCAGCCTTCAGGTGCGCCAGCTCGAGCGCCGGCTGGGCGTTCGCCTGATCGAGCGCATCGGCAAGCGGGCGACACCGACAGCGGCCGGCGCCGTGCTGGTCGAGCATGCGCGGCGGATCGAGGGCGTGGTGTCGGCGGCGATGGACGACATCGCCACGCATGCCAGCGGCGCGCTGGGGCGGGTGCGCATCGGCACCGGCGCCACGGCCTGCATCTACCTGCTGCCGCCGGTGCTGCGCGACCTGCGGCGGCGGTTCCCGACCCTGGAGCTCACGGTCACAACGGGCAACACGAGCGATGTCCTGAAGGCGCTGGAGATCAGCCAGCTCGATGTCGGGCTGGTGACGCTGCCGGCGTCGGGCCGCATGTTCGAGGTGATCCCCGTGCTCGACGATGCCTTCGTGGCGATCGCGGCGGCGGACGATACCCGGCTGCCGCGTCAGGCGACCCCGGCGGCGCTCGCGAAGCTGCCCCTGGTCCTCTACGAGACCGCGGGCAACACGCGGCGCGTGGTCGACGACTGGTTCATGCGCGCCGGCATCCGGATGACGCCGGTGATGGAGCTGGGCAGCGTCGAGGCGATCAAGGAGCTGGTCGCCGCCGGCCTGGGTTGCGCCGTCCTGCCGGGAACATCGATCCGCCGCAACGGCGAGCGTCTGCCCATCGTCGCGCGCCCCCTGGCGCCCCGGCTGCAGCGCAAGCTGGCGCTGGTGCTGCGCCGGGACAAGGTCGTCAACCGCGGGCTGCGGGAGGTCATGAGCGCCATCCGGCAGCTTGCATGACGACAGGACGATCGTCCGGCAAGAAGCGGCGCCAGTGGCGACCACGCCAATCTGACCGATTGAAGAAAGCGTAGGGCCAGGACCGGAACCTTCCAACTGCTGCGCCGTCATTAACACCGGCTGGTGTGCCCAGCGACGACAGCGGGCATTGCGGTGGGAGGCTGCAAGGCATGTGGTCGGGAGATCTCCGGTCGCGCTTATTGCTCGCCGTTGCCGGCTCGCTGCTGCTGCACGTCATCGTTGTCGGCATGGTGATCGCCGGACGGCTGGGGCCGCGCCAGAGCGCGACGCCTATGGCCACGGGCTACGCCGCCGATGGTGGGTCGGCGCCGTTGCCGGTCGATCTGCGGTCCTTCGCAGGCCCGCGCTCGCCGGGACGGCCGGCGTCGCAAGAAGCGATGACCGTGACCGCCGCTGCGCCGCCGGGCGCGCGCGAATCGCAGCGCGGGATTTCCGACCGCGCAATCCTGCCGGTCGAGCTGCCGCCAACGCTGTTCCTCGGCATGCCGGATTCGCATGTGCTGGATGGCATCCTCGCGGATCTGCGCCCTGTGCCGCCAGCCCTGATGACCTTTGAGCGGGGCATCGCCAGCATTCCGATCCTGCCGGTGGACCTGCCTCGGACCTTCGCGCTCGGCATGCCGCTGCGGCCAGAGCCGCAGCCGTCGCTGCCTGTGGCGGCAGCCGCGCCGCGCCGGCCGCGCTCCCCGCAGGCGGGGCCATTCTTGCAGAGCTTCGTGCCTGTGGACATGCCATCGGCGGCGGTGGCCGGCGTGGCGGCACCCGACATGTTCCAGTCGGCGCTGGCAGCGACAGCGCTGACCGCGCCGCCAGGTCCGGCGTCAGGGCCGGGCATCTCGAACCGCACGACGATACCGGTCGACGTGCTGCCGGCGCCGGCCGCCGCGAAGCCCGGGACGGCGCCACCGGCCGCACCGGCAGCGCGAGGCGCTGCTCCGGCGCCGCCGCGACCGCGTGCGGCGCGACCGGCCGTGCCGCCGCCACCACGTCCAGCGCCCGCCCGCCCGGCACGCGGTGTCGATCCGTTCGCGAGCTACGGCATCTACGGCAGTGGCCCGGTCAGCAGCGTCGAGGGCATCGGCGGTTCCGGCGGCGCCACCGTGTCCACCAGCACCGGTGGCGTCTCCGCGAGCGGCGTCGGTGCGGGCGCGGGAGGTGCAGCGGGTCTCGGTTCCGGCAGCAGCGCCTCCAGCGTCGGCGGTAGTGCTGCATCCGGTGTGGCGGCGGCCGGCGGCGGTTCGGGTACAGGCGGCGGCAGCGGCGGTGGCAACGGCGGCGGGAGTGGCGGTGGCAACGGTGGCGGGAGCGGTGGCGGCAACGGTGGCGGGAGTGGCGGTGGCAACGGTGGCGGGAGTGGTGGCGGCAACGGTGGCGGGAGTGGCGGTGGCAACGGTGGCGGGAGTGGCGGTGGCAACGGCGGCGGGAATGGCGGCGGCAACGGCGGCGGAGGCGGTGGCTCCGGCGGGGGTGGAGGCGGTGGTGGCGGGTCCGGCGGCGGCGGAGGTGGGGGTGGCGGCGGATCTGGCGGCGGTGGAGGGGGCTCTGGCGGCGGCAAGTAGTCTGCAGGGTCGGTCCTGCCATGGATCGCTGCGTCTGGTGCCGGTGCCGCGAAATCAGCAGTGTCATAGTCTCTCCGGGCGTCGTTGTTCTGCACGCGCTTCGCACGCCATGGGTTAATCTGGCGCCATGGCGACCCCTGCTGTCTCCAAGAAGGCGATCTACGCGGCTCTGGTCGGCAACCTGCTGATCGCGGTGACCAAGTTCGCGGCCGCCTGGGTCACCGGCAGCTCGGCGATGCTGAGCGAGGCCGTGCATTCCCTGGTCGATACCGGCAACGAGGTGCTGCTGCTCCACGGCATCCGCCGCTCGCGGCTGCCGCCCGACCGGGCTCATCCGCTAGGCCACGGCCGCGAGCTCTATTTCTGGAGCTTCATCGTGGCGCTGCTGGTGTTCGCGCTGGGCGCCGGCGTGTCGTTCTACGAGGGCGTCACGCACATCCTGGCGCCGGAGCCGATCCGCAACGTCATGGTCACCTATGTCGTGCTCGGCCTGTCGGTCGTGTTCGAGGGCGGGTCGTGGTGGGTGGCGCTGCGCGAGTTCGGGGCCCGCAAGGGGCGCCTGGGCTATCTCGACGCCGTGCGCCAGAGCAAGGACCCCACGACATTCACCGTTCTGTTCGAGGACAGCGCCGCCCTGCTGGGCCTTCTCATCGCGCTCGTCGGCATCGCGGCGTCGCAATATACGGAAAATCCGGCGTTCGACGGCGTCGCCTCGATCGGCATCGGCCTGGTGCTGGCGATGACGGCGGTCTTCCTCGCCCGCGAGTGCAAGGGGCTGCTGCTGGGCGAGCAGGCCGCGCCGGGGCTGCAGGCCGTCATCCTGAAGATCGTGGACGAGGACCCGGCCGTGCACCGTGCCAACGGGGTGATCACCGTGCATCTGGCCCCGGACCAGATCGTCGCCGCTCTCAGCGCCGAGTTCGAGGATCGGATGACGACGCCGCAGATCGAGGCCTGCGTCGAGCGCATCGAGGCGCGTCTGAAGGCCGAGCTGCCGGAGGTCACGGCCTTGTTCGTCAAGCCGCAGACAGCGACCCGATGGTCCGCCCGCCAACAGGCGCTGGAGCCATGACGGCGCAGGACGCTACAAGGGCAGTCGTGAACCGCCGCGACGTGGAGCGAGTATGATGTTGCGATTGCCGATGGCGGCCGTGCTGGCAGGGATGCTTCTCGTGGGGGCGGCATCGTGGAAGGTGGCGGCCGCCGAGCCGGATCGCCCGCTGGTGCTGGAACGCACGATCCGCCTGCGGGACATCGGCGGCCGGATCGGGCATATCGCCGTCGACGTCGCGCGCAAGCGGCTGTTCGTCGCCGAACTCGGCAACGACACCGTTGCTGTGGTCGATCTCGAGCGGGGCCGTGTCACCCATCGCATCGACGGCATGCGGGCGCCGCAGGGCATCGCCTACGCGCCGCGCGCCGACGTGCTGGCGATCACCAACGGCGGCGACGGCTCGGTGCGGCTGTTCCATGGTGCCGACCTGACATCAATGGCCACGGTGGCGCTGGAGAACAATGCCGACGCGATCCGGGTCGATCCCGGCAGTGGCCGCCTGATCGTGGGCTACGGCCGCGGCGGGCTGGCGGTGATCGACCCGTCCAAGGGAACGCTCGTGTCCACGATCAAGCTGCCGGCCCATCCGGAAGGCTTTCAGATCGATCCGGGGACGGGGCGCCTGTTCGCCAATCTGCCCGACAGGCGCGAGATCGCCATCGTCGACCTGGCGGCAGGCAGGCAGGTCGGGTCATGGCCGGTCAAGGCGCAGGCCAATTTTGCGATGGCGATCGATCCGGCCGGATCGCGGTTGATCATCACGTCGCGGCGGCCGGCGCGCTTCGTCGTGCTCGACGCCAAGACCGGCGCCAGCCTGGTCAGCCAGCAGACATGCCGCGATTCCGACGATGTGTCCTTCGACGCCAAGCGCCAGCTCGCCTATGTCAGCTGCGGCGATGGCAGGCTCGACGTGTTCGCGATGGGCAATGGCTATCCCCGGCTGGCGCAGCTCACGACGCGGGCGGACGCACGCACCTCGCTGTTCGTGCCCGAGCTCGACCGCCTGTTCGTCGGCGCCCGTGCCGCGTTGCTGGGGACGAACGCGGCGGTCCTGGTGTTCCGGACGGGGTCGTAGGGAACGGCTATCGGTGAAGATGAGTCGCGACTGTCATCCCGAGCGTAGCGAGGGATCTCCCGCGAATGACGCACCGTGCGTCGCTCGCAGGAGATCCCTCGCTGCGCTCGGGATGACGGGTGTGTGTCAGCGACCAGCGATTCCAGGTGCCAGGGATGGCGTGCGGGCGCCCGGAGGGCGCCCGCGGCGTGCTCAGAACCGTAGCGAGACGGATCCCTTGACGGCGTGCTCGTAGGCCTTCGAGGCGAACTGCCCGCTGTAGGAGATGCCGAGCCTGGCGTAGGAAGCGACGTCGATGTCGACGCCGGCTTCGGTGATGAAGCTGTCACGGGCGATGGGCGCGCCGGCGGTGGTGAAGGGGTTGCCGCCGGTGCGGAAGGCGAGCCTGGTCTCGGGCGTGACGTCGCCGAAGGCATGGCGCCAGCCCAGGGTGGCGCGCAGGGTGACCGGTGTCTTGTCGCCGGCGTTGAAGGTCGTGGCGGCGCGCAGGCCGAGGGTCGAGAAGCCCATGTCGAAGGACTGGCGACCGCCGGTGAGGGCGGCGACGGTGCCGGATTCGCTGATGCGTCCGGTGTGGTGGTTGAGCCAGGCGAGGCCGGCGAAGGGCTCGACGGCGGCGCGGTCGAAGGCAAGGGCGTATCCGGCCTCGGCGAAGAGCTGGGCGGTGCGGGCGCTGTAGTCGGCCTTGAGGGTGTCGGCGACGCCGGGGAAGGCGACGCGGCGGCTGGTGTCGATGCTGTGCCAGGTCATGCTGGCGCCGGCGCGCAGGCCGATGGCGCCGAGCTGGCCGCCGCCGTAGAGCGCGAGGTGGTAATTGTCGCTGGTGCCGTTGGAGGAGCGCGCGTTGCTGTCGAAGGAGGAGCGGGTGTAGCCGGCGGCGAGGCCGACGCGCCAGGTCTGGTCGAAGGTGGCATCGACGCCGATGAGGAAGCCGCCCAGGGAGCGGCTGACGGCGGCGGCGTTGCCGTCGGCGCGCTGCTTGCCCCAGGCGCCGATGGCCTGGGTCCAGGCGGCCACCACGGTGTCGGTGGCCTGGGACTGGCCGGTGAGGTTGGCGCTCGGCGCGGCGGCGGTGAGGGAGGCGAGCGCGACGGCGCTGCCGTATCCCTGGCGCAGGCGGCCGGTGACGGCATCACGCAGGTGGTGGGACTCCTCGACGAGTGTTGAGGCGGCGCTGGCATGGATCTCGCCGGAGACGAGGTCGAAGGCCTGGCGCACGCTTTGCTGGTCGGGCAGGCTGGCGATGGCGTCGTGGACCGGGTTGCCGGCACCGAGGCTTTCGGCGGCGCGGCCGGCGGCGCACTGGTTGCGGGTAGCGGCGACGTCGCAGAAGGAGACGGCGTTGCGTGTGATGTCGAGATAGACGTTGTTGTTGTCGTAGGCGAGCGCCAGGTTGAGCAGCGGTGTGCTCTGGGTCATGTCGGCGAAGGTGCCGGTGATGCCGGTGTTGGCGGTGAGGATGGTGTAGCGGCTGCCGGCGGTGTAGACGCCGCCGGCCTTCTCGACACGCACCGTGCCGTCCAGGGCAGCGGTGCCTGTGGCGATGATGCGGTCGGCGTTGTTGGCGGGATCGATCTCGACGAGGTAGGTCGAGCCGGCGGCGAAGGTGGCATTGCCGGCGACGTTGAGGGTGCCGATGGAGTTGCCGGGCGCAACGATGCCGCCCGACGCGGCGATGAATCCACCGATGGTGCCGGTGCCGCCCAGCGTGCCGCCGGCATTCACGGTGACGGTGCTGGCGATCGACCCGTTCACGGCCAGGCGTCCGCCGTCGACCGTGGTCGGGCCGCCATAGGTGCTGCTGCCGGTGAGGACCAGGGTGCCGGCGCCGGACTTGGTGAGCGAGCCGATGCCGCTGATCGGGGCCGCCAGGGTCAGGGTGTCGGTGAAGTTGGCGACGATCTGGCCGTCGTTGGTGATCTGCGGCGTGACGATCGTGCCGCCCAGTCCGCCGCTGCCGAGGTTGAGCGTGCTGCCGGCGAAGATCGTCGTGCCGCCGGTGGCGCTGACGCTGCCGCCATCGGCCACCGTGACGACACCGGGTGTGATCAGTGGGCCGGGCTCGAGTATCATCGGCATGAGGCCGGCGCCGATGGCGAGCTCGCCCGTGATGGCCCAGGTCGAGCCTTGCCCGGTCACTGTCGCGACCGGCAGCCCGTCAAAGCCGCCGACGGAAGCGCCACCGTTGCTGGCGAGCGTCGCACGGTTGGTGATGGTGAGCCCGCCGGCGACGCTGGTCGAGCCGGTTGCCGTCACGCTTGAGCCGGGTCCGTCGATGGCCATCGTGCCATTCACGGACAACTCACCGGTCTGCAGCGTGCCGCCGTTGCCGACGTTGAGGGTGCTGCCGGCGAACACCGTCGTGCCGCCGGTGACGCTGACGCTGCCGCCGTCGAGCACCGTGACGACACCGGGCGTGATCATGGGGCCGGGCGCGAATCCGACCGGCATGAAGCTGGTGCCGATGTTGAGTCCGCCCGTGACGGTCCAGGTCGAGCCTTGCCCGGTCACGGTCACGACCGGTGGCGTGTCATAGCCGCCGACACCGGCGCTGCTGTTGCTGGTGAGCGTCGCGCCATTGCTGATCGTCAGCGCGCCGCCGATCTGCGTCGAGTTGGTCGCGGTGACGCTCGAGCCGGGGCCGTCGATGAGCATCGTGCCGCTGACGAACAGATCGCCGGTCTGCAGGATGCCGCCATTGCGGACGCGCATCTGCGTGCCCTCGCCGAAGACGTCGGTCGCGGCCGTGGTGCTGAACGAACCGCCATCGATGTCGACGCCGCCTTGCTGGACCAGCAGGTTGACGTCGTTGGTGCTGCTGCCGGTGAGGGTCATCGTGCCGGTGCCCCACTTGAGCAGCGAGCCGGTGCCCGTGACGGTGCCGGCGAAGACGGTGCTGGCGTTGTTGCTGCCCGTGTTGAAGATCGAGCCGGCCTGCAGGTCGAGCGTGCCGCTGCCGGCCAGGGACCCGGCGTCGATCCAGGAGAACAGCGGGCCGCCGCCGACTCGCAGCGTCGCGCCTTGCTGGACGGTGACGGCGGAGTTGCTGCCGAGAGAGCCGGGCGCGGTTGCCGCCAGCACGCCGGCGGCGATCGTCGTGGCGCCGGTGTAGGTGTTGAGGCCGCTCAGGGTCAGCGTGCCGGCGCCTGTCTTGGTGAGGCCGCCGTCACCGCTGATGCCGCCCGCCAATGTCAGGTCGGCGACGGTGTCGAACGTGCCGCCGGCGGCGTTCAGCGTCACGCTGCGCAGCATGGAGATGGTATCGGTGTTGCGCAGCGTGCCGCCGTTGAAGGTGAGGCCGCCGACGGTCAGGCCGAGGTTGGTGTCGGACGAGATCTGCAGCGTGCCGGCATTCAGGATCGTGCCGCCGCCATAGTTGTTGGCGCCGGAGAGGATCGTGGTGCCGGTGCCGTTGTGCTCGACTGTCCCCACGCCAAAGATCAGGTTGGCGAACGTGACCTCGTCCGACCGGTTGAAGGCCAGCACGCCATTGGTGATGACGGGGCCGATAGTGCCGATCGATCCCGACGTGCCGCCGTTGCCGAGCTGCAGGCGGCCGGCCATGATGTTGAGGCCGCCGAGGTTCAGGTTGTCGGCGGTCAGCACCAGTGTGCCGGCGCCGGTCTTGTTGATCAGCACGCCAGGCATCCCGGTGATCTGCCCGGCCTGCGTCGCCGTGCCGGTTGCGACGTCGAATGTCGCGCTGCCTGCCACGAGCCCGATGTCGACAACGTTGGTGACCGTGACGCCATCGGCATAGCCGAGCGTGCCGCCGAACATGTAGACAGTACCGGTTCCGAACGCCGTGTTGCTGCCGGCAACCAACGTGCCGCCGTTGATGCCAATGTTGCCAGTGTAGAGCGTGTTATTGCCGGTCAGCACCGTGGTGCCAGCCACGGCGTTGATGTTGCCGTTGCCGCTGATCTGCGTGCCGAACTGGTAGTCTGTGTCGGTGTGGTAGAAATTGATCGTGCCGCCAAGCAAGCCGAATGTGACGCTCGAGGCATTCAGCGTGCCCGCGGCCGTGAGGGGATCGCCCAGGGCAGCGCCGATGTTCAGGGTGCCTGTGGGCATCAGCGAGCTGCCGATGCTGACGGTGCCGGTATTGAGGATTCCCCCTTCGGTGATCGTCAGCACGCCGCTGCCGGGGCCGATGCCGCCGATCGACACGGAGCCGGCGCTGGCGGTCCCGGCGCCTATGACGGCCGGGTTGCCGAGGATCTCGATGAAGACCGGATCACTGGAGGTCGGCACTGTGCTGGAGGCCCAGTTGCTGGCGTCGAACCAGTTGGTCGAGATGCTCCCGGTCCAGCTCACGCCCGGCTCGGACGCGGCGGGCGTCGACGTGACCGCCAGGATGATGAAGCCCGATGCCAGGATGGTGGACGAACGCAACAAGCTGCGCAGCGTACGTGTGGACATGCTCTAATCCTCTAAGCGAATCAACTTGGTCAAATCTGTCGGTCTGGTGGCCTTCCGGCGAAGCGCAAAGCTTCGACCTGGCGCTAGCGCCCGCGTGTGATCGCGATGCGCTGCCGCGACAGCGATGGAAGGTCTGGCATCTCCCCGAAGCGCGCCCCGAAGCGCGGATCGAGGGAGAGGAGTGGTCAAGGCACAGGAGGATGTGCGCGGCGGCGTAGTCGTTCCTGCGACTGCGTCGGTTCGGGCTTATGGCTGCCCATGTGGGGACTCGGCGCGATGCCGGGGCCCATGTGATCATCAGGTGGTTCTATTCGGTCGGCATACCCGTTTTGGATGTCTCGCCAGCTCGCGGCCGATCTCAATCTGCCGTGTCAATATACGTCTTGTGACATTTCCCAACTCCCGCAGGGCTTTGTTTCCGCGCCCTGTCTGTGCGCATCAAGTAGCAGGCACGGAGAATCATCCCAATCCCCAGAGTACCCATTTTGGGGCAAAGCCAGAAGATTGGTTGAGGCGGCACGGCCGCTACAACAAAAGGCTGTGGATGGACCGTGGCGCGCCTCAGAACCTGACTGAAGTGCCCTGTGTCCTTGTTGCCTTCATGGTGAGCTTGTCGAACCATGAAGGCCTCGCACGGGCAATAGTGCGACGCTTCATGGTTCGACAAGCTCACCATGAAGCACTTTCCACATTCGCGGTCAGGCTCTCAGAACCGTATCGAGACAGAGCCCTTGACGGCGTGCTCGTAGGCCTTGGAGGCGAACTGCCCGCTGTAGGAGATGCCGAGCCTGGCGTAGGAAGCGACGTCGATGTCGACGCCGGCTTCGGTGATGAAGCTGTCACGGGCGATGGGCGCGCCGGCAGGGGTCATCGGGCGCCGGCGTGCTCCGTCTCCGCCGTCATGTCCTTCCGGTTGTAGAGCCGCCAGCCCTTGGCAAGCGCGTAGACGGCGGGAATCACGATCAGGGTCAGCAGCGTCGAGGACGCCATGCCGCCGATCATCGGCACGGCGATGCGCTGCATCACCTCCGAGCCGGTGCCGCTGCTCCACAGGATCGGCAGCAGGCTGGCCAGGATCGCGACCACCGTCATCATCTTGGGCCGCACGCGCTCGACGGCGCCGACCATGATCGCGGCATGCAGATCGGCGCCGGTCAGCGGCCGCCCTTCGGCGGCGCGCGTGCGCCGGACGTCCTCGAGCGCGTGGTCGAGATAGACCAGCATCACCACGCCTGTCTCGGCCGCGACGCCGGCCAGCGCGATGAAGCCCACGGCCACGGCGACGCTCATGTTGAAGCCCAGCGCGTACAGCAGCCACAGGCCGCCGGTCAGCGCGAAGGGCAGCGACAGCATGACGATCAGGGTCTCCGTCATGCGCCTGAAGTTCAGGTAGAGCAGCAGGAAGATCACCAGCAGCGTGGCCGGCACCACGATCCGCAGGCGCGCCTCGGCCCGCTGCAGGTACTCGAACTGGCCGCTCCACACGGCATAGCTGCCGGCCGGGAAGGTCACGGCCTCGCGCACCGCCTTCTGCGCATCGGCGACGTAGCCCGCCACGTCCCGGTCGCGCACGTCGACGAAGATGTAGACCGCGAGCTTGGCGTTCTCGGTGCGGATCGAGGAGGGGCCGCGCGCCCGCTCGATCCGCGCCACCTGGCCAAGGGTCACGGTCGCGCCGTCGGGCAGCGCGATCAGCGTGTTGGCGGCGATGGCCGCCGGATCGCTGCGCAGGTCGCGCGGATAGCGGATGTTCACCGTGTAGCGTTCGCGGCCCTCGACGGTGGTGGTCAGCGCCTGGCCGCCCAGCGCCATGGCGATGGTGTCCAGCACCTCGCCGATCGACAGGCCGTAGCGCGCCAGCATCATGCGGTCGGGCTCGATGTCGAGGTAGTAGCCGCCCAGCACGCGCTCGGCGAAGGCGCTCGACGTGCCCGGCACGTTGCGCAGCACGCCTTCGATCTGCCTGGCGGTCGCTTCCAGCGCGCCGAGGTCGTCACCCATCACCTTGACGCCGATCGGGGTGCGGATGCCGGTCGACAGCATGTCGATGCGCGCCTTGATCGGCATGGTCCAGGAGTTCGCCACGCCGGGGAACTGCAGCGACCTGTCCATCTCGGCGACCAGCCGGTCGGTGGTCATGCCCGGCCGCCACTGGTCCCTGGGCTTGAGGTTGATGATGGTCTCGAACATCTCGATCGGCGCCGGGTCGGTGGCGGTGAGCGCGCGGCCGGCCTTGCCGAACACCGACTCGACCTCGGGGAACGACTTGATGATGCGGTCCTGGGTCTGCAGCAGCTCGGCCGCCTTGGTGACCGAAAGGCCGGGCAGCGCGATCGGCATGTAGAACAGCGTGCCTTCGTCGAGGCTGGGCATGAACTCGCCGCCCAGCCGGCTGGCGGGATACCAGGACAGCGCCAGGACGCCCAGCGCCAGCGCCACCACGAGCGTCCTGGCCCTCAGCACCGCTGAAATGATCGGGCGATAGAGCCATAGCAGCGCCCGGTTCAGCGGGTTGCGGCGCTCCGGCAGGATGCGGCCGCGCACGAGCAGCAGCATCAGCGCCGGCACGAGCGTGACGGACAGCATCGCCGCCGCGGCCATGGCGAAGGTCTTGGTCCAGGCCAGCGGCTTGAACAGGCGCCCTTCCTGGTCCTCCAGCGCGAAGATCGGGATGAAGGACACGGTGACGATCAGCAGGCTGAAGAACAGCGCCGGCCCGACCTCGACCGCGGCGTCGATCAGGACCTGGGCCCGCGGCGCGCCGGGCGGCGCGCGCTCGAGGTGCTTGTGCGCGTTCTCGATCATCACGATGGCGGCATCCACCATGGCGCCGATGGCGATCGCGATGCCGCCCAGGCTCATGATGTTGGAGCTGATGCCCAGCCACCACATGGCGGCATAGGCCATCAGCACGCCGACGGGCAGGGTGATGATGGCGACCAGCGCGCTGCGCACATGCATCAGGAACACGACGCAGACCAGCGCCACCACCAGGCTTTCCTCGATCAGCGTGCTCTTGAGGGTCGCGATCGCGCGGTGGATCAGCTCGGAGCGGTCGTAGACCGGCACGACCCTTGTGTCGCCGGGCAGGCCGCTGGCGATCTCGGCCAGCCTCGCCTTGGTGGCGGCGATCACGTCGAGCGCGTTCTGGCCGGAGCGCTGCACGGCGATGCCGCTGACGGCTTCGCCCTCGCCGTTCAGCTCGGTGATGCCGCGCCGTTCGTCGGGCCCCAGCACGACGCGGGCCACGTCGCGCAGCAGCACCGGCGTGCCACGGTCGGCCTTGAGCACGATCTGCTCGAGGTCCGCCACGCCGCGCAGGTAGCCGCGGCCGCGCACCACGAACTCGGTTTCCGACATCTCGACCGTGCGGCCGCCGACATCCATGTTGCTGGCGCGCACGGCCTGCGCCACCTTCGCCAGCGGGATGCCGTAGGATTTCAGGCGCAGCGGGTCGACCACGATGTTGTACTGGCGCACGAAGCCGCCGACGCTCGCCACCTCGGCGACACCCTCGGCCTTGGCGAGCGCGTAGCGGATGGTCCAGTCCTGCACGGAACGCAGCTCGGCGAGGTTCCGCTGGTCGCTCAGAACGGCGTACTGGTAGACCCAGCCGACGCCGGTGGCATCCGGCCCCAGGCTGGGCGTGACGCCGGCGGGCAGGCGGCGCGCCGCGAAATTGAGGTACTCCAGCACCCGGCTGCGGGCCCAGTAGAGGTCGGTGCCGTCCTGGAAGATGACATAGACGAACGACACGCCGAAGAAGGAGAAGCCGCGCACAGCCTTGGCATGCGGCACCGAGAGCAGCGCGGTGGTGAGCGGATAGGTGACCTGATCCTCGACGACCTGCGGCGCCTGCCCGGGATGCTCGGTGTAGACGATGACCTGCGTGTCGGAGAGGTCGGGGATGGCATCCAGCGGCACCCGCGCCAGCGCGAGCACGCCGGCGACAACAGCGAACACGGTGAAGATGCCCACCAGCAGCGGATTGCGCGCCGACCACGCGATGATGGAAGCGATCATGTAATCCTCCCCAACGAAGTTGGGGAGGTGCCCCGATACGACGTTTCGACGCTTCGCGTCGAAACGTCGGTGGGCGGAGGGGAGCCGACGAGGTCTATGCAGCTGAGACCACGTCGGCTCTCCTTCCCCGCAAGCGCTACGGCGTGGACACATCTTTCGCCGTCGTCCTGAGCGCAGCGAAGGACCTTGCGATATTGATGCAGGCCTCCGCTGCGGCTGGTGACGGGTCGGACCGCGTCGCTCCAGCGACGCACTGGCGCGTAGCGCCGGCTCGTAGTCATGAGCGCCGCTGGAGCGGCGCGGTCCCAGCCGTCGCCAGCACCGCTCTTCACTGGCCGAACCACCGCAAGGTCCTTCGCTTCTCTCAGGACGACGGCAGGATCTGGAGATGTACCCACATCGTAGCCCGCAAGCGGGGAAGGGAAGATGTCGTCGTTCATCATTCGCTCTTCGGCGGCGTGAAGGACTTCAGCGCCGCCCTCAGGTTGCTTTCGGAGTCGATCAGGAAGGTCGCCGAGACCACGACGCGCTCGCCCTCGGCGACGCCCTCGACGACGGGGTAGTAGGCGCCCGCCCGGCGGCCAAGCTTCACCGCGCGCGGCTCGAAGCGGCCCTCGCCCTTGTCGACCAGCACCACGCGGCGCGTGCCGCTGTCGATGACCGCTGATTCAGGCACTGCGGGCACGGCCGCGGCACTCTCGCCGGTCATGATCTCGACGCGGGCCAGCATGTCGGCCTTCAGCCGTTCCTCGGGATTGGGAAGCTCGATGCGCACCCGCACGGTGCGCGTCTCGCGCGCCACGGCGGGGTAGATGTAGCCGACCGTGCCGGTGAAGCTGGCGTCGGGATAGGCGGCGGTGGCGATCGACGCCGCCTGGCCGACGCGGATGTCGGCGAGCCCGGTCTCGGGCACGTCGGCGATCACCCATACCGAGGCGAGGTCGACCAGCTTGAACAGCATGTCGCCGGGCGTGACGCGCATCCCCAGGATCGCCGGCTTCTCCAGCACCACGCCGTCGGCCGGCGCCGGGATGTCCACCATGCTGCGCGGCTCGCCGCCGCGGCGCAGGCGCTCGACCTCCGGCTCGGGCACGCGCAGCACGCGCAGCCGCTGCAGGGCGACCGCCTCCAGCCCCGCCACCGTGCTGGTCGACTTGCGTGTCAGCACATACTCTTGCTCGGCCAGCAGCAGGGCCGGGCTGTAGATCGTGGCCAGCGCCTCGCCGCGCCGCACCTTGTCGCCCGTGGCGCTGGCCACGAGCCTCTCGATCCAGCCCTCGAACAGCAGCGCCACGATGGTCTGGCGACGCTCGTCGAATTGCACGGTGCCGGTGGCCCGCACCGGCCGGGTCAGCATCCGCCGCTCGACCATCTCGCTGCGCACGCCCAGGCGCTGGATCCGCTGCGGGCTCAGCGTCACGGTGCCGCTGTCGTCGGGCGGCTCCTCGCCTTCGTAGACGGGGAGGTAGTCCATGCCCATGGAGTCCTGCTTCGGCACCGGCGAGGTGTCGGGCGCGCCCATGGGATTGCGGTAGTAGAGGATCTTCCGGCCGCCCGCTTCGGGCGGCGGCGTGGCTGCGTCGCTGGCCGGCACCTGCCGGTTCATGGCGAAGTAAGCGCCGGCAGCGCCCGCGCCGATCCCGGCAAGGGCGATCGTCGCGGCGAAGAGGAGGGTGCGCGCTCTCATGGCGAACGCCGCCTTGCCGGGAGCGCGCCACTCCGTGGCGCGTCATGTGCCGGCCCGGACGAAGACGCGCGACGGAGTCGCGCGCCCCCAGCGTCTGCCCACATCAGCGTGCGTCGTTTCAGCCGTGGTTTCTTGTTGGTGGCGCGCTCCCGGCTGCCCGGCGTGGCCGCCGGCGGGCTGCTCTGGGCCTGCGCCGCGCCGGCGTTCGGGGACCAGGCAACACCAAGGATTGCGATCGACCTGACGGCCGCGCGTGAACACATGACGCATGACATCGGCAAGCTCGCGCCGGAGAACAGGCCCTGCCCGCGGACATCCGCCCACAAGCAGGTCAGGGATGACGACGCGGCCGCAAGGGCCGCTCCCTGATCAGCCTCGGGGCGGTGGCAGAAGCGGTCTTATGACGCGGGAGGCGAAGCCGGCGGTGTAGGCCGGCGGATCAGCGACGTCGACCGGCACGACGAGGTGCGCCAGCGGCGCTTCCAGATTTGCCGGCGGCTGGGCTGGCAGTCGGACGCAGGCGGCTGCGCATGCAGCCGGCGCGCCACAGTCATTGCTGCTCTGGTTCTCTTTCTTGCAGTCCTCGCAGGCATCATCGCATGGCGCTGTGACGGCAGAGGCGAGCGGCAACGGTGCATAGGCCGCAGCCGGCTGGAACGCCGCCGTCCAGGCCATCGCGACCACCAGGGTGGCCGTCAGCCATTTGCGAAACCGCTGCATGCGAAAGACCATAGTCTCCCCCAGGCAACGGCTCAAGTCACACGCAGGCGATGAGCGCAGCCATCCGCTCCCGCCCCACGCGCCTGGTCCGGTCCTCAGCTGCGCCGGGCGGGGGGCGACCCGTCGGGAGAGCCGGGCTTGTCCTCGTTCATGCGCTCCATCATCCGGTTGCAGTTCTCCATCATCCGGGCCATCTGCTTCATGTGGTCGGGATCCATCCGGCCCATCATGCCGTCGTGGCCTTTCATCATCTCCTGGCCCTGCGGCGGGGGAGACGCCGGGGCCGGCGCCTGCGCCAAAGCCGCCGTGACGGCCGCGAGGCCGCCGAGAAGGGTGGCCGTGGCGAAGAGGGCGGTTTGTCTGCGAATCATGCTGCTCTCCAGATAGGTTTCGATTGAGCTTCGGTTTCGCGGGGACATGCTGGTCTTCCCAAGGACGTCCCCGCGGGAATGTGACGCCGCAGAGGACCTGCGGGTCACTTGGCGCCGAACGTGACGGTGCCACGCACGACCTCGGGCTGGCCCCGCACCGTGCGGGTGTATGTGACCTTGGCGGTCGGGATGTAGGTCCGCTCGATCCTGGCTTCGCCGGGGACCTCGGCTGCAAGATGGAGCGCCCAGGGGCCCGACGTGCTCGTGCGGGCGCGGAAATGATAAATGCCGGAGCCGTCCGTGTCGGCGAGGGTCACGCTGCCCTTCGTGCCCTTCATGCCGGACGGCGCCATGTCGACCGTGCTTTCGGAGATGATCGCGCCCGTCATCGGACTGCCGTCACGGACATTGACAAGCCGGACCGACACATCCGGGGCGCCTGGCCCGGCTGGCCGCACCTGCACGATCTCGAAGCGGTAGTCCTGCGGCGCCGCAACGGCAGCACCGGACAGCGCGGCCATCAGGGCGGCGGCAATACCGCCGGCCATGATACGAGCCCGAAGCATCCTGCCCCTCCTTGTGTCTCTGCTTCTGCTCGTGAGTTCGGATGAAGGCGCTGGATGGTTACGATCGTCACGTGTACGTGAAGCGAGCCGATGGCGATCGGGTTGATGTATGTTCGCATGATCCGTCATCCGCTGCCGCGGCCCGCAAGCGGCAGTGCCCTGCGCGCCGTCCTAGATGACGCGGGCACGGCCCTCGTAGACGTAGGTCATCGCCCGCGGGCCCTTGATGTAGCCGGCCTCCAGCGCCTCGATGCGCAGGCCGGTCGCGCGGATCAGCACGTCGGGCTGCCGGTTCAGGTGGCATCCGCCCGAGATGCGCTTCCAGAGCGGGGTGATCCTGTCCTGCCAGCGCGCCACGCCGGGATCGGGTGCGCGGCCATGTTCCGCAAACAGAAGGCTGCCACCGGGCTTGAGCACGCGGCGGATCTCGGCGACGGCCTTCGCGGCGTCGGGGATCGTGCACAGCGTGAAGGTCATCACCACCGTATCGACGCTCCTGTCGTCGAGGGGCAGGGCTTCGCCCGAGCCCTTCAGCAGCTCGATGGCAGCCGGCATCTTGCGGGCCCGCCCTTCGGCGAAACGCAGGAGCGCCTCGGAAGGATCCACGCCGATGACCTGGTGCGTCCGTGGCCCGTAGAAGGGCAGATTCAGGCCGGAGCCGATGCCCATGTCCAGCACGCGCCCCTCCGCCGCCGCGCCGACCCGTTCACGGAACGGCGTCATCTGCTTCTGGCGCATGACCAGGTCGAGCACGCGCGGAAGGATCCAGCTCTCATAAAAGCTCATCGACCAGGTCCTGGGCTGCCATGACGGGATGGGCACGGGCACGCTATCCTGTTCGGCGACAGGCAGCAGATGCGTTACATTACGCCCACGTGAGACCGATATGCGCCGCCCGGTCAAAAAAATATCAGCCGGCCTTGTAACCGAGACCCTTTTTCATCCGAATGTACGGGCGAGCACATCATGCCGACCGACGAGGACGAACTCAGGGACCTGATGAAGGCCGGCCTCGACGGTGACGCGGCGGCGCATCGCAGCCTCTTGGAGCGGCTCAGCCGGCATTTGCGGGCCTACTACAAGAGCCGGCTGTCGCGCATCGGCCGCAGCGCGTCGGAGGCGGAGGATCTGGTGCAGGAGGCGTTGATCGCGATCCACACCCGCCGGCATACCTACGATCCGGCCGAGCCGTTCACGCCCTGGGCCTATGCCATCGCCCGCTACAAGCTGATCGACCATCTGCGGCGCACGAAGGCAGCGCGGGCCGACGTCCCGCTCGAGGCGGCCGGCGAGATCACGGCGCACGAGGACCATGTCGACACCGAAAGCGCGATCGATCTCGCGAGGCTGATGGCGCGGCTGCCGGCGAAGATGCGCAACGCTATCCAGCACGTGAAGCTGGATGGGCTGAGCGTGGCCGAAGCGGCGCGCCGCAGCGGCATGTCTGAGTCGGCCGTGAAGGTGAGCGTGCATCGCGGGCTCAAGGCCCTGTCGGCCGTGATCGGGCGGGAGAAGGCGTCATGAAGACCAGCAGTCTGATCGACATGCTCAGCGCCAATGTCGAGACCGTCGACCGGCGGCAGGTGCCGCGCACGATCGCCACGGCCGGCGCCCTCGGCGCCGTGGTCGCGATCGTCGCCGTCCTCGCTGCGCTGGGCGGTCGCGCCGGCCTGGCGGATGCGCACGCGATCTCCTTCCTGGCCGGCAAGCTGGTCTTTACCCTGGCTCTGGTGGTGTTCGCGTTGATCTTCCTCGGCCGCTACGCCCGCCCCGGCGGGGAGCGGCGGGCGCCGTTCGGCCTGATCGCGCTGCCGTTCGTCGCGGTCGTCGCGCTGGGCTTGCTGAGCCTGCTGGCGGCGCCGCGGGCGCATTGGCAGGCGATGCTCGTCGGCGACCAGTGGCTGGAATGCCTGTTGTCCATACCGGTCATCGCCATCGTGCCGTTCGCTCTGGTGATGTGGGCCGTGCGCCGCGCGGCGCCGACGCATCTGACGCGTGCCGGCGCGCTGGCCGGGCTGGTCGCCGGCAGCATCAGCGCGACAGCCTATGCATTGCACTGCGTCGACGACTCGGTGCCGTTCGTCGCCCTGTGGTACGGCGGAACGATCGCCTTCTGCACCGTGGCCGGCGCCGCCCTCGGGCCCCGACTGCTGCGGTGGTGAGCGGGGCGGGATCCGTCGCTTCTACGCGGCCAGGGGAACAGTCTTGATGGCCTTCAGCACTCTTTCGTTTGCCTTCCTGGCATGCCAGAGGCTGTAGCCGACCTGCATCCTGACATACAGTTCGGGGTCGCCCCCCACCAGCTTGCCGAAACGAAGCGCCATGTCCGCGGTGACCGCGCTCTTGCCGTTCAGCACAGCGTACAGCGCCGGCCGGCTGATCTGCATGCGCCGCGCCGCTTCAGCGATGGGCAGCTTGACGTGATCCTCCAGGATCTCCCGCATCAATTCGCCAGGATGCGTCGGCGCGCGCTGCGGCTCCCTCGCCATGTACTCGGCCATCCTGTTCTCCTGCGTCGGCACAAGCGCGAGTTTACACTGCAGCGATCGTTTAGCCATCTGACTGTCAGCCCAGCGCAGCGAGGGATCTTTCCGGGAAAACGCACGGCGTGTCGGCCCCAAAATCCCTTGCTGCGCTCGAGAGCACGGCACGCGAAATGGTCACGCGCGGCAGCAATCCCCGGCTCGGCCCTGCTGGATCGGCGGGCACGGTGTCGAGCCCCAGGAGCAGAAGACGCAGCAATCGCCCGCCTTCGGCTTCAGCAGCGTGCCGCAGCCGGCGCATTCGTAGAAGTACCGGCAGGCATCGGTCGGCATGGTCTCGACCTTGGCCACGCCGCAGACGGGGCACGTGAGTGTCGATTGCAGGATGACGCTCATACCGGCGGCTCGATCCAGAAGGTGAGCGCCAGCAGCAGGATGGCGAGCACGAAGGCGATCCTGCCACCCCAGTCCAGGACCGGACGCGCGCACGCCGTGCCCGAGGCGCAGGCGATCGCCGGTCGTCGCCGCCACATCATGATGGCGGCCGCGCCGAGAGAGGCCACGGCAACGTAGAGCAGCGTGTGCTGATGCGGGGCCGCCAGGTATCCGAGGCCGACGAGCGAGGCGGCGCTGATGCCCAGGAACGACAGCGCCACGGGCAGGGCGCAGCACGAGGCGACGCCGAAGGCGGCCAGAAGGCGGCCGGCCGCCAGCGCGGTCCCGGCCGCATCGAGACCGATACGCGATGCCGGCGCATCCGTTGCGGCGTCGGTCGCAGGAAGATCGCTGCTCATGTCACATCACCGCGGCGTGCCGTTGAAGGCGGACAGGATGGGGCATCGGTCGATCGGCCGGCCGGTGTCGTCGCAGGCGGCGATCAGCCGGTCGAGCGTGCGGGTCATCGCCCGCATGGCCTTGATCCGGGCCGCGAGCTGGCGGTTCTTGGCCACGGCAAGCGCCCGCACCTCGCCGCAACAGGCCGCTTCGCGCGAGCGCAGCGACAGCAGCGTGCGGATCTCCGCCAGGGTGAAGCCGCAGTCCTGGGCCTGCCTGATGAAGTGCAGGCGAACGACATCGTCGTCGCCGTAGAGGCGGTAGCCGGCGGCCGATTTCTCCGGCGGCTCGATCAGACCCTCCCGCTCGTAGTAGCGCAGCGTATCGGGCGTGACGTGGGCGCGCGCCGCAAGCTTGCCGATGGTCAGCATGGCCTTCCTCCAGGGTGGCCACCGTGCACCCTGGAGCGGGCTCCAGGGTCAAGCAGGCAGGCCTCACGATGGCACGACAGCACCTACGCCCGGCCCAGGCCCAGATTGCGCAGCACCGCCAGGTCGACGCCGCGCCCGGTGCAGCAGTCGGCGAGGGTGCCGTCGATCACGACAGCCGGCAGCGCGCGGATGCTCAGGGCCTTCGCCCGGGCCGCGACATCCGCGTCCTGCATGGCATGGACACTCACCTCGCACGAGTCGCATGCGGCCTGCCTGACCTGTGCGACGAGCTCGGCACAGACGTCGCAACCGGTGCTGAAGATCTCGATCGTTCGTTTCGCGGCCATGGGTCCCTCCTGCCGGCCATTGCGTCGATGGCGGCAGGGTACGGGATGGCCCCCGCTCCAGAGTCAAGCCACGGACGCCGGGGCCGATGAAGGTGCCACCGCTCAGAGCAGCTTCACACCCGACAGAGCCAGCACGCCCAGCACGGCGAAGATCGCGGCCGCGGCCCAGCGCACGTATTTCAGGTTGATGCGGTGGGCGGCGCGGTCGCCGATCAGGACGGCCGGCACGTCGGCGATCATCATGCCCAGCGTCGTGCCGATCACGACCGGCACCAGATTGCCGAACTGCGCCGCCATCGCCGCCGTGGCGACCTGCGTCTTGTCGCCGATCTCGGCCAGGAAGAAGGCGATGGTGGTGGCGATGAAGGCGCTGCCGGCATAGGCGGTCTTGCTTTCCGACTCGTCGATCTTGTCGGGGAACAGCGCCCAGGCCGCGATCGCCAGGAACAGGCCGCCCAGCACCCAGCGCAGGACGTCGGGGTCGATCGCGGTCGCGACCCACTCGCCGGCCAGGGCGGCCAGGGCATGGTTGGCCACCGTGGCGACGAAGATGCCGAGGATGATCGGCACCGGCTTGCGGAAGCGCACCGCCAGCAGCAGCGCCAGCAGCTGCGTCTTGTCGCCGATCTCGGAGATGGCGACCACGCCGGTCGAGGTGAGGAACGCGTACATGAAAGAGTCCGGGGGCCGAGCAGCGCAAGATCCGATGGCACCAGCCTCCGCCGCCCGGCCCGGGTGTCGGAGTCCAGCGCCAAAGGTCTCGCCAAGCTGCCGATATCGGCGTGCCGTCCGCGCCATGGCGGCCTTGCGGCCTCCAAGTCTGTTGACGCGGACCCCTCTCAGGAAGGGCGGCTACTCCCCAATGACCGCGCGACATGTAGGGCCATCGCTGCCGCAATGCAAGCGCGCTTTGGCCGCAGGTCGGCGCAGGACGCCGCAACCGGACCGCGCGGCTCCCGCCGCGCTCATTGGTCAGCGGCCTGTCAGCCGCAACCGCTAGTCACTTGCATTCGCAAGATGGGGATGGGGAGGACAATCCATGTCGATCGAGTCGCGCCGCGGTCTGCTGCGTCTGATGCCTGCCGCCGGCCTCACGGCCGCGCTTGGCGCAGCGGGTGCGGCGCGTGCCGCGGACCCGCCGAGCTTCGTGCTGGTGATCAAGAACCATCAGTTCCAGCCGGGCGAGCTGGAGATACCGGCCAACACCAAGGTGAAGCTGGTCATCCGCAATCAGGATCCGACGCCGGAGGAATTCGAAAGCGTCAGCTTGCGGCGCGAGAGGGTGATTCCGGGTGGCGCCGAGGGCGTCATCTATATCGGCCCGCTGTCGCCCGGCCGCTACGACATGTTCGGCGACTTCAATCCAAAGACAGCGCGCGGCTTCATCGTCGTCAAATAAGCAGTGGGAGGACGGACGATGCTGGCCCGCCTGGTTGTCGTCATTCGCGAGGTCATCGAAGCGGCCTTGATGATCCCGGCGTCGACGCGCGCGGCGGCGGGCGTGCTGGCGGCCGGCCTGCTCGTCGCGGCCGCGACGCCGGTGCCGGCCCGGGCCGAGTTCCAGGTTCGCTCGCCGATCGTCACGGAAGGCGAGATCGAGATCGAGCACAATGGCGCCGTGATCTTCAGCCGCAACAAGGCGACGCGCTGGCGCGAGCAGAGCTACACCAATGAGCTCGCCTACAGTCCGACGTCGTGGTGGAAGTTCGAGATCGAGACCGAGCTCGGCCACGAGCGCGGCGACAAGCTGCGCTATGAGGCGACGACGCTGGAGAACGTCTTCCAGCTCACGCCTCAGGGCAAGTACTTCCTCGACGTCGGCTTCTTCATCGAATACTCCAAGGCCGCCCGGCGCGAGGACCAGGACACGGTCAAGCTCGGGCCTGTCGTGCAGAAGGAGCTGGGCCAGGCGCTCTTCACGGTCAATGCCTTCTTCGAGCGCGCCGTCAGCGGGCCAGGCCCAACCGCGGCCACGGCGTTCGTGCCCGCCGTCCAGGCCGTCTATCGCCTGCATCCGCTGTTCACGCCGGGCTTCGAGTATTACGGCGAGATCGCCGACATCGGCGATGCCGGCCGGCTGCGGGACCAGGAGCACCGCCTGGGCCCGGTGGTGGTGGGCGCCTGGCGCATCGCGGGCGCGACCAAGCTGAAATACGAGCTGGGCTACCTGCTGCCGTTGACGCACGCCGCCCACGGCGGCGCGCTGCGCTGGAAGCTGGAGCTGGAGTTCCGGCTGTAGCCGCGCCCGGGTCAACGCCGCTGCGCGAGTGCACCGTCATCCCGAGCGAATTTCACCGTCATCCCGAGCGCAGCGAGGGATCTCCTGCGAATAGCGCACGGTGCGTCTTCCCGCAGGAGATCCCTCGCTGCGCTCGGGATGACAGTCCTGAGAGGGCGTCTACTGCAGCGTCCTGCCGTTCTGCGTCACGACATCGAGGAATTGCGAGACCTCGCGGTTGAGGAAATCGATATCGGCCGGCAGCAGCCCGCCGGCGGCGGCATGGCCGGTCACGGTGCCGGGGCTGATGGTGATCGCACGCACGTCGCGGATGTGGCGCGCCGCGTCCTGCGGCTCGTACTCGGGATTCAGCAGGTCCTTGGTCCCGGTCATGATCAGGGTCTTGGCCTTGATCGCGCGCAGCGCCTTGATGATGTCGCCGTTGAAGCCGGGCGTCGTGCCGAGATCGTGCCGCTCGTAGGCCCAGGTCTGGTAGATCCAGTCGTTGGCGTCGAACAGCTTGATCTGCGCCGTCTCCTGCTGCTGCAGCCAGGGCAGCACGTCCAGCGGGTTCTGGAATTGGTCGCGATACATCTCGGGGCTGCGTGCCGACAGGAACCCCAGGATGTCGCGCCACAGGCGGATACCCTGCTCGGGCGGCGCGCTGTAGTCGCCGTTCTTCCAGGCCGGGTCGAGCATGATCGCCTTGCGGCTGGCTTCCATCACCACGACGGACCAGGCCGGCGTCTTCGCCAGCGGCACCAGGGCGACGAGCGAGTCCATGAAATCCGGCTGGCTCACGCCCCATTGCAGCACCTGCATGCCGCCCATCGACGGGCCGACCACCGCCACGACGTGATCGATGCCGAGCTGATCCGTCAGCAGCTTGTGCTGCGAGCTCACCATGTCGCGGATCAGGAACTTCGGGAACGCCATGCGCGGCTGCGCCGTCGAGTTCGAGGGCGAGGTCGTCAGCCCATTGCCGATCGCGTCGGTGCAGATGATGAAGTACTTGTCCGTGTCGAGCGCCTTGCCGGGGCCGATGAGGAAATCGAGCCGGTGATGGTTGCCGCTGATGGCGGTAACCATCAGGATGGCGTTCGATTTCTTCTCGTTGAGCTTGCCGTGCGTGACATAGGAGATCGCGAAGTCCTTGATCACGTCGCCGGATTCGAGCTTCAGGTCCCCGATCTTGTAGAGCTGATGCGGCGGTTGGTTGGGGCCATGGGCGAGCGCCGGCGTCGCCGCCAGCAGCGCCGCGAGCGCGATAGCGCGTATGGCTGTGAGCATGATCGTTGCCTCCCGGTTCGCTCTGTTGCGGAGCATGTTGAAGCCAGGTTCGGGCTGCGATCATAATCCGTGCGGCGCCGCGCGGATACGGAGTTGCCGCCGCCGGGCGACAACTCCGGGTCCGCTGAAAGCAACGAGAGACATCCTGCCGGTCGCCAGCTCATTCGACCGGCGCCGTCGATCACGCCTTCTGCACCGGCGGGATGGTCCAGGTGCCGTCGATGATCGATGGGTCGGCCTCGCTCGGCTGGTACATGCGCAGCATGAGGATGAACTTGCCGGCAGGGGCTGGAAGCCAGTTGGCCTCCTTGTCGGCCCCGGGCGAGTCCTTCTGGATGTAGAGGTCGACCGAGCCGTCGGGATTTGCCTTGAGGTCCTGCCGGGCGCTGATCGAGTAGCGGTTGAGCGGGTTCGGCACGAAGAAGTAGTTGCCGTCGTACATCGTGAGAGACCAGAAGCCTTCGGCGGGAGGCAGCTGGCCCTTGGCAAATCGCATGACGTACTTGTGGGCGCCGTCGTACGCCCGGCCTTCATTGTCCTTCTGCGACGTCGGGTAGACGGCGTCCTGCGGCCGGTTGGCGCCAAGCCCGATCGCCGTGATCAGCGCCCGCATGAGATAGTCGGTGCCGTAGATGCCGGTCTTGGTCGTGTAGGCCCAGCCGTTGATATCCTTGATGTCCTTGTTGATCTTGAACTGGATCATGATGCGGTCGACAGCGATTTCCGGAATGCGCTTGATGAAGTCGGCGCGCAGCTTGCTGCTGTCGAAGTCCTTGCCGGGCACGAGCCCGATCCGGGCGAACTTGGCCAGCGCTGGCGCATCGGCCGCGGACGGCGGATTGGTCTTCATGAGCTGGGCGAGGAGGCTGAAATACGCCACCGCGTCCATGCGATTGACCTGCTCGCGCACCGCCGTCTTCATGTCGATCGCGGGATCGACCTTGCCCGGAGGCGGGGTATAGGGCTTGCCGTAGGCGCTCAGCGGCACGAGCTTGAACTGGTCCTGCAGCGCGTGCACGGCAGCGTAGTCTTCCTTTGTGCCGGTGCAGTAGATCCGGCCCAGCAGCCATACCATGCTGGTGGGCGATTTCAGCTGCTTGACGCCGCTGGGCAGCGTGCCGCTCCAGCCTGGCCCGGTGATCGCGTATGTCTGCGGACCGGTCCCGGTCGTGCGCTTGCCGGGCACCTGGAACACGGTGGTCCAGCCGTCGAGCATCGGCGCCAGGAAGTAGCGATCCTTCATGTCCGGGATGCTCAGCACCCACGGCTCGTTGCCGACATCGAAGAACGACGTCGTGTAGAGCGTGTCGGCATTGGGCGCCGTCACGTCGCGGAACGAGGCATCGGGATACTGGCGCAGCTTGATGATATGGCCCATCGGCCCGCGCGTTCCCTCGACGGCCGCCACGTTCGTCATGACCCTGCGGGTCATTTCCATCGTCACCAGCGGGTAGCCGTAGATGTAGGCGTCGGTGGCCAGCCAGAAATCCTCCAGCCCTTCGGCAAGGCCGAGGAAGGAACCGAGCTCGGCCCGGCTCGGGGTGGCAAGCGCGGTGCCGGCCAGCAGGCTGGCGCAGCCCCAGATCGCGTCGCGTCGCTTGATATGCATTGTGGCGGTTTCCTTCAGGCGTGGATCGTATCGGGTGGTGACGGTCTAGTAGCAGGGCGGATAGGGGTAGTAGCCGCACGGCGGCCGATGGTACGGATCGTATGGCGGGTACCCGTAGGGGTGATACGCGGCCGCGGCCGCTGCGCCTCTGTACCAGGCGCCGCGCAAGGCGGTGCGGCGGGCAGCGCCGGCGAACGACAGCGGTGTCCAGGGCCGGCCGATGATGTCGATGAAGATCGAAGCCGGCCCGTCGGCGCCGGCAAGATCGCCCTCGAGGACCTGCACATCGAAGGTCAGTCTGTCGCCGTCGAGCTTCGGGTTCTTGAGCACGACCACGGAGTCGCGGATGACGGATCCGTCCCGGCTGAAGGCCGATACGGTTGCGTTGGGCGGATCCTTGGCGAAGCTGTCCTTGTCCTCGTTGGCCGGCGACCACTCTTCCAGCACGTGCGCGGTGAGCGCGTGCCCCGCGGCACGCACCGGCCGGTCGGCGAACAGAATGGAATTCGGCGCAACCCCGGAGAGCACCAATTTGTCGCCCTGCAGGGTTGCGCCGCGGGCGTTCATGACAATCAACGTCTGGTAGACGTGCGGCCCGCTTGTCTGTCCGATCGATTTCTGCAGCGGCACGTGAGGGGGAGGAGGGGTGCCTGCGGTGGCTTGGGCCCACGCCATGGCCGGCATACAAAGAAGGCCCACGATTGCCGCGAGCCAGGCGGCGCGTCGCGTTCCCATGGCAGCATCTCCTCTTGTGCCCACGCAGCGGCGCGGCCGCCGGCCGTGATCGGCGAAGGGCGTCGCGGATCCATCCACCGACCCGCTCTCACACCGCATTCGTGGCAAGACGAACTCCCCCGCGGCGTCAGCTCGACAACCGCAACTCATCCCATGATTGCATGCGGCGCGGGGCCGGCACTATCCATTTTCCGCACGACTTGCGGGCGCGTCTGCCGGCCTGATCCTTTCTCTTCTTGAAGATTGCGCAGAAGGAACGATGCCCAGCCGCGATCCGCGGCCGCGGGCATGCTATCCTGCCTTTCGCGGCATCCGCTGCGGCCGGGCCGGGCGATGCCTCATCGTGTTGCCGGCGCGAGGAGCCTTCCCATGAACGTCAACGACCTGATCGCGATCGACGTGCACACCCACGCCGAGGTGTCTTCCCGACAGCCGGCCGACGTGCTGTGGCAGCCCTTCGAGGAGGCCGCCAATGTCTATTTCAAGGCCGGCAAGCGGCCGACGATCGAGGACACCATCGCCTACTACCGCGAGCGCAGGATCGGGCTGGTGATGTTCACGGTCGATTCGGAATTCCAGATCGGGGCCCGGCGGATATCGAACGAGGAGGTGGCCGAGGCCGCCGCCAACAATCGCGACATCATGATCGCCTTCGCCAGCATCGATCCGCACAAGGGCCGCATGGGCGTGCGCGAGGCGCGCGAGCTGATCAAGTCAGGCCTGGTCAAGGGGTTCAAGTTCCATCCCACCGTGCAGGGCTTCTTCCCCGACGACCGCATCGCCTATCCGCTCTACGAGGTGATCGCCGAGCACAAGCTGGCCGCGATCTTCCATAGCGGCCATTCCGGCATCGGCACCGGCATGCCCGGCGGCGGCGGGCTGCGGCTGAAATACTCCAACCCCATCCATCTCGACGACGTGGCGGTCGACTTCCCCGACATGACCATCATCATCGCCCACCCGTCGTGGCCGTGGCAGGACGAGGCGCTGTCGGTGTGCCTGCACAAGCCCAATGTCTACATCGATCTCTCCGGCTGGTCGCCGAAGTACTTCCCGGCGCAGCTCGTGCAGTACGCCAACGGCCAGCTCAGGAACAAGGTGCTGTTCGGCTCGGACTATCCGCTGATCACGCCGGACCGCTGGATGCGCGATTTCAAGGACGCGGGCTTCAAGCCCGAGGTCCACGACCTGATCCTCAAGCAGAACGCCATCCGGGCGCTGAAGCTCGCCCAGCCGGCGTGAGGCGGCGCCGCCGCCTCACTGTCATCCCGAGCGCAGCGAGGGATCTCCTGGGAAGGACGCACGGTGCGCCGTTCGCGGGAGATCCCTCGCTGCGCTCGGGATGACAGAAGGGCGCGACGACAGAAGGGCGCGATGACAGATTGCGGCGAAGCCTGCCCTTGACCTTCCCACGGTGGGAAGCCCCACATGGGCGACGTCACTGATGTTCCTGGGAGTAAGATCATGCATCGCTACGCCGTTCCCTCCATGACCTGCGGCCATTGCGCCGGGACGATCGAGAGGGCCGTGAAGGGCGTCGATCCGCAGGCCACGGTCAAGATCAACCTTGCCGCCAAGGAGGTCACCATCCAGAGCACGGCCGACGATGCGCGGCTGGCGGCGGCCATCCGTGATGCCGGCTACGAGAGCCAGCGCCTCGGCACCTGATCTTGGCTCGCGCCGGCCTGGGCGGCCTTGACGCCGCTCAAGGCCGGGGCGAGCGGCACCCGTTAGGAGCGCAATCATGCCGAGCGATCATCGCGCGCACGATCATGCGCATCACCACCATCATCATGCCGCGCACGGCCACCACGACCAGGGTGCGCCCCCGGCGTCGACCGCGGAGGTGCCGGCAGGCACCATCTACACCTGCCCGATGCATCCCGAGATCCGGCAGGTCGGCCCCGGCAGCTGCCCGATCTGCGGCATGGCGCTGGAGCCGGTGCTGGCCTCGCTTGACGAGGGGCCGAGCGCCGAGCTCCTCGACATGCGCCGCCGGCTGTGGATCGGCGCCGTGCTGACGCTGCCGGTGTTCATCCTGGAGATGGGGGGACACCTCACCGGGCTGGCGCACATGGTCGGCCAGGCGACCTCGAGCTGGATCCAGCTCGTGCTGGCCACGCCGGTGGTGCTGTGGGCGGGCTGGCCGTTCTTCGTGCGCGGCTGGCAGTCGGTCGTCGCGCGCTCGCTGAACATGTTCACGCTGATCGCGATGGGCACTGGGGTCGCCTGGCTCTACAGCATCGTCGCGACCCTGGCGCCGGGCATCTTCCCGGCCGCCTTCCGCGGCCATGACGGCGCGGTCGCGGTGTATTTCGAGGCCGCCGCCGTGATCACCGTCCTGGTGCTGGTCGGCCAGGTGCTGGAGCTGAAGGCGCGCGAGCAGACCTCGGGCGCGATCAAGGCGCTGCTGCGGCTGGCGCCGGCCACGGCGCGGCGCCTGGGCGACGGCGATAGCGAGGAGGAGGTGTCGCTCGACCAGGTCAAGGTCGGCGACCGCTTGCGCGTGCGCCCCGGCGACAAGGTGCCGCTGGATGGCATTGTCATCGACGGCCGCTCCAATGTCGACGAGTCGATGGTCACGGGCGAGCCGCTGGCGGTGCAGAAGGCGGCTGGCGCCAAGGTGATCGGCGGCACGCTGAACGGGCAGGGTGCCTTCGTGATGCAGGCGCAGAAGGTAGGCCGCGACACGATGCTGGCGCAGATCGTGCAGATGGTGGCGCAGGCGCAGCGCTCGCGCGCGCCCATCCAGCGCCTGGCCGACACCGTGTCGGCATGGTTCGTGCCGGCCGTGATCGCCGTCGCCGTCCTGGCTTTCGTCGCCTGGGCGGTATGGGGGCCGCAGCCGCCGCTGGGCTACGCGCTGGTCGCCGCGGTGAGCGTGCTGATCATCGCCTGCCCCTGCGCGCTGGGGCTGGCGACGCCGATGTCGATCATGGTCGGCGTCGGGCGCGGCGCCAAGGCCGGCGTGCTGATCAAGAACGCCGAAGCGCTGGAGCGGCTGGAGAAGGTCGACACGGTCGTCGTCGACAAGACCGGCACCCTGACCGAGGGCAAGCCGAAGGTGACGTCCATCCGTGTCGAGCCGGGGTTCGACGAGGCCGAGATGCTGCGGCTGTCGGCCAGCCTCGAGGCCGCCAGCGAGCATCCCCTGGCGGCCGCGGTGGTCGACGCGGCCAAGGCCCGCGCGATCGCGTTGGCGCCGGCGAGCGACTTCGAGTCAGTCACGGGCAAGGGCGTGATGGGCACGGTAGCCGGCCATAGGGTCGCGCTGGGCAGCGCCCGGTTCCTTGCGGAGCTGGGCGCGGAGATTGCCGGCGTGCAGGCCCAGGCCGACCGGCAGCGCAGCGAGGGCGCCACCGTGATCTTCGCGGCCATCGACGGCAAGGCCGCCGGCGTGATCGCGATCACCGACCCGATCAAGGCCACGACGCCGGCCGCGATCGAGGCGCTCCACGCGCAAGGCATCCGCGTCATCATGCTGACCGGCGACAACCGCACCACGGCCGAGGCCGTGGCGCGCAGGCTGGGCATCGACGAGGTGCGGGCCGAGGTGCTGCCCGAGCAGAAGGGCGCCATCGTGGCGCAGCTGCGCAGCGCCGGCCGTGTCGTGGCGATGGCCGGGGACGGCGTGAACGATGCGCCGGGGCTGGCGGCCGCCGATGTCGGCGTCGCGATGGGCACCGGCACCGACGTCGCCATCGAGAGCGCTGGCGTCACGCTGCTGCGCGGCGACCTGCAGGGCCTCGTGCAGGCAAGGCGCCTGTCGCAGGCCGCCATGGGCAACATCCGCCAGAACCTGTTCCTGGCCTTCGTCTACAACGCCGCCGGCGTGCCCATCGCGGCCGGCGTGCTCTACCCGGTCTTCGGCCTCCTGCTGTCGCCGATCATCGCCGCCGCGGCGATGGCGCTGTCATCCGTGAGCGTCATCGCCAATGCCCTGCGCCTGCGCAACTTCCGCCTCTCCACGCAAGGACGATGAGAGGGAGGGGCCGATGCCGAAGACATTCGATGAGGGATAAGGAGGACCGGACTCTGTTCGCCGGAACGGCGCAATCGTTGGCTGGTCGCGCCGCACCCATGGGGCACAATTCGCTCGGTCGCGGTTGACTGAAAGTAGCCCATAGGATACGATCCACCATGATCGAAGTCCGCAAGACCGACGAGTTCGCGCAATGGCTCGATGGTCTTCGTGATGGCGACGCCCGCGCCAAGATCGATGCTCGCCTGTTGCGTCTCTCATTGGGCAATCCGGGCGACGTCAAGAGCGTTGGCGGGCGGGTATCAGAAGTGCGGGTCGATCACGGTCCTGGATACCGCGTATATTTCACACGGCGGGGCATGAAGATCGTGGTCCTGCTATGTGGCGGCGACAAGCGCACGCAGGCCGCGGATATCAAGCGGGCACGGGACATGGTTGCTCGATTGGATTGAAGAGGCGAAGTCATGAAGGGAAAGATCAAGACGACCCCGTTCGATCCGGCGGAGCATCTCAAGACACCAGGAGAGATGGCGGTTTTCCTGTCGGAAGCGCTGGAAACGGGCGATACCGCGGTCATCGCTGCGGCTCTTGGTGTTGTTGCAAGAGCCAGGGGAATGCGAGAGATCGCGGAGAAATCCGGGCTATCGCGAGAAAGCCTGTACAAGGCTCTGCGTCAGGATGGAAACCCCGAACTGGCCACGACGATCAAGGTCGTTCAAGCGTTGGGGATGAAGTTGATGGCGAAGGCGGCATAGAGAGAGGCTGATCGCCTCGCTCCGCTGTCGCCGGGCGAGGGGGCTTCCTCACAGCGCGCAGGTGCGGAAGCCGGCGAGGACGTCGTTGCGGTCGGGCGTGAAGAAGTTGCGGTAGGCGGGGCGGGCGATGCGGGCGCTGGTCGCCCAGGCGCCGCCGCGCAGCACCTTGCGGGTGCCGAACCAGGGCTGCGAGTAGTCCTTGTAGGGATCGGCCTCGAAGCCGGCGAACGGCAGGAAGTCCGACGCCGTCCACTCCCAGACATTGCCGATCATCTGGCGGCAGCCGAAGGCGCTGTCGCCCGCGGCCAGCGCCGCGACATCGACGGGCCCGTCGGAGGCGAAATCAAGATTGGCGCGCGATGGCGCCGGCGGCGCATCGCCCCATGGCCAGCGGCGGCGTGAGTCGGCCAGCCGCGCGCCGCTCGCGTCGGGCACGCCGACGGCGGCGGCCTCCCATTCGGCTTCGGTGGGCAGGCGCCTGCCGGCCCAGCGGCACCACGCCTCGGCCTCGAACCAGCTCACGAAGATCACCGGCGCATCCGGCGCCAGCGGCGCGGACGCGCGGTAGCGGCGCGCCGTCAGCGTGCCGTCGCGCGGCGGATCCCAGTAGACCGGCCGCTCAGCGCGGCGGCGCTCGCGCCACGCCCAGCCGGCATCGCTCCAGAACTCGCGGGCGCGATAGCCGTCCTCGGCGATGAAGGCCGCGAACTGGGCGTTGGTCACCGGGGCGCGCGCGATCCGGAACGGCGCCAGAACCGTCTCGTGCGCCCATTTCTCGTTGTCGAAGATGAAGCCGTCGCCGCTCGTCGAGCCCAGCCGCCAGGCGCCGCCAGGAATCGCGGCGTCGCCGTCCAGGCCGCCGGCGCCGGCCGGCGGCTGCCCGCCCGTGCCGAGGCCGTCGGGCGGATCGAAGGCCAGCGTCTGGCGCGTGTAGGTCAGCGCCTCGACATGCATGTCCTCGTGGCGCAGCGCCAGCTCGTAGAAATAGCGCGCATCATCATCGACGCCGCGGCCGAGCAGCGCCTCCTGGCGCGCCAGCACCTCGGCGAGATAGGCGAAGGTGCCGGCGCGATCGGGCAGGTCGAGCTGCCAGCGCGTGGCATGCGGCACCGCGCTCGAATCCCACAGGCTGTCGCCGCGCGCGATCAGCGGTGCCTGGCCTGCCGCGTGGCGCAGCGTCCAGTACTCATGGAACCAGCCGACATGGCCGATCTCCCACAGCGCGGGGTTGACGATGTCCAGGCGCGGGCCCATCAACTCGCCCGATGACAGATCTTCCGTCAGGCACCGCGTGCGGTGACGGGCCTCGCGCAGCTGCGATACGAGCTCGGTTGCGGATGCCTCGCTGGTCGGCCGATGGGCTTGGCGATTGTCCATGAAGATCATCCTTATCACGCCTCGGGGTCCGACTTCACGCACCGGCAACCAGGTTGCCGCCACGCGCTGGGCCCGCATCCTACGGCAGCTCGGGCACCAGGTGCGCGCCGCGTCCGCCTATGACGGGCGCCCGGCCGACCTCATGGTGGCCGTGCATGCCTGGCGCAGCGCCGCCGCCATCGCCGATTTCAAGGCGGCGTGCCCGGATCGGCCGGTGGTGCTGCAGCTCAGCGGCACCGACATCTACGACTATATCACGTCCGATCCCGGCCCCACCTTGCGGGCGATGGCGCAGGCCGACCGGCTGGTGGCGCTCAATGACCTTGCGTGGCGCGTCGTGCCCAGGCGCCTGCGGGCGCGCCTCACGGTCATCCACCAGTCGGCGGCCGCGCCGCGTCCGCCGCGACGGCCCAGCCGCCGCGCGGTCGTGATCTCGGTGATCGGCCATCTGCGCGACGTCAAGGACCCGCTGCGCGCCGCGGCGGCGGCGCGGCTGCTGCCGGCCGACAGCCGCGTGATCGTCGAGCAGGTGGGCAGCGCCTACACGCCGCAATGGGCCGCGCTGGCACGCCAGGAGATGGCGGCCAACCCGCGCTACGCCTGGCGCGGCGACGTGCCGCCGGCTGCCGTCCGGCGGCTGCTGGCGCGCAGCCATGCCATGGTGATCTCGTCGCTCAGCGAAGGCGGCGCCAACGTGGTCTCGGAAGCGGCGGTCGCGGGCGTGCCGATCCTGGCCTCGCGCATGGACGGCAATGTCGGGCTGCTGGGCGCCGACTATCCCGGCTACTTCCCGGTCGGCGACACCACGGCGCTGGCCGGCCTGCTGCGGCGGATCGAGGATGATCCGGGCTTCGTGCGGCAATTGACCCAGGCGTTGCGGCGCCTTGCGCCTCTGTTCAACCCGGCACGCGAGCGCGCGGCATGGCGCCGGCTCCTGGCCGGGCTCGCACCTGGAATCGGTGGTCTCTGACACACCCGTCATCCCAGGGCATTCGCATATGCCCTCGCGGTCATCCCGAGCGCCCCCTTCGACGGGCTCAGGAGAGGGATCTCCTGCGGCAAGGCGCACCGTGCGCCATTCGCGGGAGATCCCTCGCTACGCTCGGGATGACGGTAGGGGCATATGCGAATGCCCTGGGATGACAGGTGTGCCACCAACCAGTGATCCGGTACCAGCACCTGCCGGTCAGCGCCGGCGCGGGGCGTCTCACAGCTCCTTCTCCGCCAGCTCGCGGAAGGCATCGGGGACGGAGCGCGCGACGCCCAGGGCGACGCGGCCATAGCCGATCGCCTCCCAGCCGAAGCGGTCGCGGATCGCATCGACGGCGCGGTCGGCCTGCAGGCGCGCCAGGCCGCGTGCGCTGCCCGGGCGCCGGCCTTCGTCATCGAGGCCCAGCGGCAGATCGAGCTGCAGTGTCGCCGGTGCGTCCAGATGCGATACCGAGATCGCCAGCAGCGAGACGGTCTTCTCGTAGGGATGATCGTCAAGGACCGTTTGCATCAATGCCTCGGCGATCTCGGCCAGCATCGCGGTGGCCGCGACCGGCGCGTCCAGGGTCACGGCCCGCGTGACGGCGCGCAGATCGGCGAAGCGCACGCGCACGCTCACCGTGCGTCCCGGCCGGGACTTGGCGCGCAGCCGCGTCGCCACCCGGTCGGCCAGATGCAGCAGGGTAGGGCGCAGCACGTCGGGATCGGCCGGCTGCCGTCCGAGCGCCGACTGGGCGCCGGCCGACTGCACGCGGTGATGCGTGCGGATGGCGCGCGGGTCGCGGTTCCACGCCAGCGCCGAGAGCTTCTGTCCGGCGGCGTTGCCGAGCAGCCGGTCGAGCGCGCCGCGCCCCGTGCGCGCCAGCTGGCCGATCGTCGTCACGCCGATGCCGGCCAGCCGCGCCGCCGTGGCCGGGCCTATGCCCCACATCAGCTCGACCGGCAGGTCGTGCAGGAAGGCGAGCTCCCGGTCGGGATCGACGACCACCAGCCCGTCGGGCTTGGCGACCTGCGAGGCGATCTTCGCCAGATGCTTGGTGCGCGCCACGCCGATGGAGATCGCCAGTCCCAGCTCGGCGCTGACACGGCTGCGGATGGCGCGCGCGATCGCCTCGGGCGGGCCGAAGAGATGGGTGCAGCCGGCGACATCGGCGAACGCCTCGTCGATCGAGAGGCGCTCGACCAGCGGCGTGAAGTCGCCCAGCACGGCGATGGCGGCGTCGCCCAGCCGCCGGTATTCCTCGAAGTGGCCGCCGACGAAGATCAGCTGCGGGCAGAGCGCGCGCGCCGTGCGTCCGGGCATGCCGCCATGCACCCCGAAGGCCTTGGCCTCGTACGATGCCGCCAGCACCACGCCGCCGCCCACCGCGATCGGCTTGCCGCGCAACGACGGCTCCAGCTTCTGCTCGACCGAGGCATAGAAGGCGTCAAGATCCGCATGGAGGATGGTGGCTGTCGTTTCCATCCGGGTGCTCACCGGCGGCTTTTGAAGAAGTCCCCGACACGGGGAACAAAAAGAGAATATGCGTTGACGCTTGTCAAGCCGTACACGATTATCGATTTCTGTCACTTCCGTGCAATGATCGATAGGGCCCGTAATTCAGGGCCTTAGGCGCGTTTAAATTTGTCGCATATCCCGCTTGAATATATATCATAGGATGATATATGTACGGCCATGCGGATCTTCGCGGACTTGTCGAGCAAGCCGGCATTTATCGCATGGCCAACGGCTGGCAAGTCGTGATCCGGGCTGAATGGGTCGATATGAGCCCGGGTCGTCCGCAAGGGCTCTCCTACGCGTTGATCCTTCAGGATGAGCAGGAGCAGCGGCTGCTTGGCTTCGACAACTCTCATGCTGCTGATGGCGCGCGGACGGTGAGCCTTTCGACCACGAGCATCGTGCGAACGCGATTGGCCGGACATTCTCGTACAGGTTCACGTCTGCCAGTCAGCTGATAGCCGATTTCTTCGATCGATGCAGCGCGTACTGCGAACGCCAGGGCGTCGAATTCAGTTTCGTCGAGGACGTGCCATGAAGCACAAAATCTCAGGTCATGAGCTCCGCGACAGGTTGCTGTCTCGCCTCGGGAGCAAGGGCGACTTTGCGCCGACGGAGGAGACGCGCATCGAGGCGCTCTCGTCCCCCGGCAACAGGGAGCTTTTGGGAATCATTGCAACGAGGCGGCCGCAAAGCATTGGTGAGCTGTCGGTGCTCGCGGGACGGCTGCAGCCCAACGTCAGTCGTTCGCTGAGCACGCTTGCTCGGGCCGGACTTCTCACCGTCATCCAGGATGGTCGCGCTTCCATTCCAACGCTGACACCCGAGGGGCGACGAAAAGCGGAGGATCTTCACCTTGCCGACCCGCCTGCGGGAGCGTCGGAATCGACGTCTTCGAGTCCCATTGATGCGCCTCTGCTTTCTGCGGAAATTGCAGAAGCAGACAATGGCATTCCCGATACAGACGAGGTTCAGGCCAATGTGGTCGTACGATTTTCAACCAGCGGAGATCACCCGCCGGCCGATGCGCATGCCTTGCTGAACCTCGATGAGGTTTGTGCGAGCCTGACGGCGAACTGGTGGCGTGTCTTGTGCCGCCGTGGAAGCCCATACAAATTATTTCCGCTCAGCAGGGAAGTTGACGGACGTTTGTCCCGCGCGACGCTTTTGATTGAATCTGCCGGCCGGATCGAATTGTTCGTCCGTCCACTGGACGATGATCGAAAGAACTGGGAGTTTCCCCGCCTCTCGCTGACCGCCGAAGAATTCACCAAGCTTGCGCTCAGCGAGCTTGTTTATCCGCTGGTGGAACGATTGCGTGCCAGAAAACGGTTTGACCGTCCTGTCGAATCGAATCTGCGTCGTCTTGATGAGATACTGGGGAACGCCGCGGATCTCGCTTTCTGGAGGTGTGCCGGTGCGCTCGGATTGTCGTATCAAACGATGAATAATGAAGGCGCCGACGATGTAGGCGCGCTCATAGACGCCATGTCAGAAGAAGATGCGCGGTTGGAGTTCGCATCCGCCGTTGGTCCTGGCCAGCTGAGGCGATCGCTCCGGTGGGCTGCCGGCGAGGTGATGGCAAAGGCGAAGATCAATCGGTTGCCGCGGCTGGCTGAGCTTGGGCGCGGCACGGCGAACGGTGATTTGGGTGATGTGGAGCCTTGGCGTATTGGCACCGAGCGTGCTCGGGACGTACGGAAGGGCATCGGACTTGCGCAGGATCTGTCGGTGAACGGCCTTTCTGGCCTCATTCGACTTTTGGGCGGTGACGACCGATTTGCAGTGAGCGCTGCAGGTGACGAGCTGATAAGGGGATACCTGGGGCACCGGGGCGATGATCCGGTCGTGGTGGTCAGGGATGAAGGTCCGAGAAGCACAGCGTTCCTGGCTTCACGCGCCGTCGGCGATTACTTGGTGTATGGTAGTCCTGAAGCACCAGTCGCGGATATCTACTCGAACCGCCAGGCCGTGGGGCGTGCCTTCGCCGCGGAGTTCATGGCCCCGGCGAGGGGCGTCATGCATATGATCGACGAGGAGAATGTCTCCTTGGACTCCGTAGCTGAGCACTACGGTGTTTCAAGGAAGGTCGTTCGCCTTCAGTACGAGAACAATGTTGCCCAATACGCGGGTGCAGCCTGATCGCGGGGCGATGCGTCACCTGCCAGGCGCGGGCGCCCGAGCTACCAACCTCAAGAATCTTCGCGGGCCGCGGCGATTTGGGTTTGCTCGCTGTCATCCTGAGCGCAGCGAAGGATCTTTTGAGCAGTGCTATCGCACGGGAATGATGACGGCGTACGGCATCTCGACGGGGCGTGCCCGTGCGAAGCGACGGTCTAAAAGATCCTTCGCTGCGCTCAGGATGACAGCGCGCGTGTGGCGGGCTCCTGTCCTTGGTTGCGGCCAAGGGCTGCGCTGTGAAACTGTTATCGCCTGCAGGAGAACCTGCGCTGACCCGGCGCGGTTCTCACGACCGCGCCCGGGCCTCGGCCAGCCGTCGGTCGTCCTCGGTCTGGTACTGCGGTGTCGTATCGCGGGGCATGCGGGTGTCGGCGCCGCGCGTCGATGCCGCCGCGGCGCGCCAGCCGTCATCGTCCCAGCGCGCTTCGAGGCGGACGATGGCGCCGGGCGTGGACATCGTGCCGAACGCCTGCAGCGCCGCTCGCACGATCCGGTCCTGGTCGGCCGGATCGAACGGCCGGCCGGCGCTGTGGCCCAGCGGGTAGTCGACGAAGACCGCGCGTGGCGGCGCGCCTGCTTCGAGGATGTCCAGCGCGCTGCCCAGGCAGAGGGTCGGGATGCCGAGCGTCTCGAGATGTCGTGCTGCCAGACTCACGGTCTGGTGGCAGACGGGTCACATCGGGACGAGGAGCGCGACATCGACCGCCTGCTGCTTGAGGATGCCCTCGATCTGCGGAATCAGCTCCTCGCGCACGCGGCGCTGCGAATAGATGCCGCCCATGCAGGAGACGGCGTCGTCGGCCAGCGATCCCACCATGCCCTCGTCGCGCAGACGGCGCAGCGCCGCCAGCGGCACCAGGCATTGCGGGTCGCGGCGCGCGCTTTCGAGGTAGTTCTCCGTGATATGCGCGAAGCGCAGCTGCTCCGGCGGCGTGTCCATCGGGATGCGCCGGACCGAGGCGTCATCCTTGTAGTGGAACGCGACCTGCCCGGCGACGTAGCAGCCCGAGGTGGTCAGCAGCCCCAGCCGCGACTCGGCCAGCGGCTTGCGGAGCGGCGCGACCGGCGGCTTCTCGTCCGCGACGTACCAGCGATAGGGCGCGTAGCCGAGGCTGGCGTAGCGCTGCGTGATGGCTTCGATATAGCGGACGGGCTGTGGCTCCATGATGTCCATCAATACACTGTCGGCACCGAAAGGGAAGCCCGTCGCGGCAGCCAGGGCGATGAGCGGCGGCGGTTCGAGCCTGGAGGTGGGAATCGTAGGTCGATATACATCCGTCATCCCGAGCGCGAGGGATCTCCCGCGTGAGACGCACGGTGCGCCACTCGCAGGAGATCCCTCTCCTGAGCCTGTCGAAGGGGCGCTCGGGATGACGGGGGTGATGCCATTCAATCGGAACATGCTCTGACGTCCGCGTGCCTGAGCGGCGCGACGGTCGGGATGCATCCTCGGCCGGCTTGCGGCGGCCTGATCACCCGTATCGTACCCGGTGCCCCGTCGTCGCCTGGTCGCGCAAGCGCCGGTAGAGCGTGGTGCGGGCGACGCCCAGCGCGCGTGCCGCGCGGCTGATGTTGCCGCCCTCGCGCTTCAGGGTCACCTCGATCACCTGCCATTCCGCATCGCGGATCGTCGCCGTGGCGCCGGGGCTGCTGCCGGCACCGTCGCGCAGCGCCGCCGGCAGGTGCTCGGCGCGCAGCACGCCGTCGCTCGACAGCAGCGCCATGCGCTCCAGCGCATTGCGAAGCTCGCGCACATTGCCCGGCCAGCGGTACCGGCGGAACGTGTCCATGACCTCGGGCGCGATGCGCAGCATGGGGGCGCCTGCGGCGACCTCGCGCAGCAGATGCGCCGCCAGGCCCGGGATGTCGTGGGCGCGCTCGCGCAGCGGCGGCACGGTCAGCGCTGCGACGTTGAGGCGATGGTAGAGATCGGCACGGAAACGACCGGCCGCGACATCCTGGTCCAGCGGCCGGTTGGTGGCGGCGATGACCCGTGCGGTGATGCGGCGCGGCGTGCCGTCGCCCAGCCGCCAGACCATGCCCTCCTCGAGCACCCGCAGCAGGTAGGGCTGCAGATCCAGTGGCATGTCGCCGATCTCGTCGAGGAACAGCACGCCGCCCTGCGCCTGCTCGAAGCGGCCGCGGGCGCCGCCACGGCGTGCGCCCGTGAACGCACCCTCGCCATGTCCGAACAGCTCGCTGGCCAGGATCTCCTTGGGCAGCGCGGCGCAGTTGATGGGCACGAAGGGGCCGTTGCGGCCTGGCCCCGCCGCATGCAGCGCGCGGGCCAGCACATCCTTGCCGGTGCCGGTCTCACCCTGCAGCAGGATCGGCGTCCTGGTTTGCACGAAGCGCTCGGCCTGGCGCAGCAGCTCAACGAGCGCTGGCGAGGAGAGGGCGAGCGTCTGGAACGCCGGCGCCACCATCGGCGCGGCCTGTTGCGTGGCAGCGGCGCGCATGCGCGGCGGCAGCCGCAGCACGATGCCGATGCTGCCTGCCTGGTGGCGCAGCGGCGAAAGCCATTCCGGCCGCACGCCGGGCACGCGGGCGGCGAGGCGGACGAGATCGTCGCGCGCCAGCCGGTCGGCGGCCAGCACGCGCGCGAGCCTGGCGGCATCGATGCCATGGGCGCGCAGGACCGGGCGCGCGGCCGGCGTCTGCGCGACGACATGGCCGCGCAGGTCGAGCAGCACCGCGGCTTCGTGGTCAGGCACGGTGCTCTCGAACAGCGCCACCTGGCGTGCGCGCTCGGCAAGCCGCCGGTCCAGCAGGTGCGATTGAAGCTGGCCCACCAGCGACATCACGAACGGCCAGGTCTGCGCGTTCACCGTGTCGGGTGGGCCGGTCACGTCGACGGCACCCAGGATGCGCCCGTCGTCGGCGTCACGGATCAGCGCCGCCGCGCAGCTCCAGCGCTTGGCGACCTCGCAGAAATGCTCCTGCGCATGGATGTGCAGCGGCCTGCCCAGCGCCAGCGCCGTTCCGACCGCATTGGTGCCGCCGCTGTATTCATGCCAGGCCGCGCCGGGCAGGATGTGGTCCGCCGCCATGCGGTCGGTGAGCTGCGGGTCGCCATCGACTGACAGAAGCGTGCCGTTGGGATCGCTGGTGATCAGGATGGTGCGCGAGTCCACGAGGTAAGGCACGATCGGCGGTATGCAGGCACGCACCGCGTCGCGCAGATCCGCGTTTTCCAGCTGCAGCCGTTCGACGCCGGCGCCGGCGACGTGCATGGGTGCCGACCGCGTCCCGGGATCGACGCCTTGCTGCCGGCAGCGTCGCCACGACTCCATGACGACGTCGCGCACCGCCTCGCCGTCGACCGGGCAGTCGTTGACGAACCGCTCCCACACGCGCCCGACGGTGCGCTCGTAATCCCTCGAACAGATCTGCGCCAACGACATCGTCTTCATCGCCACGCTCCTCCCGAGGACCCCAGGGCATTCGCATATGCCCCTACCGTCATCCCGAGCGTAGCGAGGGATCTCCCGCGAATGGCGCGCCGTGCGCCTTGCCGCAGGAGATCCCTCGCTGGCGCTCGGGATGACAGCGAGGTCATATGCGAATGCCCCCGGTGCCTTGATTTGTTGGGCGCGAGGATAGGTGTGGGCACGGCGGCCTGTAAACCGATGTGGGTGTAGCGTTTTGCTACACCTGGAGCGTCACGTGTCCCGTCGCGCAACGATCCTGATCGCGCGTCGCGGCGCCAAGCCATTGTGGGACAACGACTCTGCCTCTTGGCATGCCCGTTGCGCTTGAGTCCCTGGTCGGCATCCCATGCCGCCGCAAGCAAGTCGCAGGAGGAAATCGGGACATGTTGGAAATCGGCGTCTTCAACAACGGCGCATCGAGCTTGCCGGTGATCACCACCAAGGACGGCACCACCGTCAATGACGGCACGCTCAAGCAGGTGCACGCCGCCGCGCAGGAAACGCTGGTGAACCAAGTGCGCCAGGGCATCCTGGCGGAGCGTCTGGGCTTCCAGTCGTTCTGGCTCACCGAGCACCACTTCCAGCCCGAGGGCGCGGAGATGAGTCCCAATCCGCTGCTCACCCAGATGGCGATCGCCGCGCAGACGCGCCGCATACGTCTGGGGCAGTGCGCCAACATCGTGGTGTGGCACCACCCCGTGCGCTTCGCCGAGCAGGTGGCGCTGCTCGACGTGATCAGCGGCGGGCGCGTCGAATGCGGCGTGGGCCGCGGCTACCAGCCGCGCGAGAACGAGGTGCTGGGCCGGCCCTATGGCTCGACCATCCAGGACCAGGAGCGCAACCGCAAGGCGTTCGAGGAGGTGATCGCGCTGGTCAAGAAGTGCTGGACGGAGCCGTCCTTCTCGCATCGCGGCGAGAACTTCTCGATCCCGCCCACCTACACCAAGTGGAACCACAAGCAGACGCTGGCCTACTTCGACATGGAGAAGGTCGAGCGTTCGATCGAGGACGTGCTGGCCGTAGGCGAGCCCGACATGTACTCGGTCGGCAGCCCGGTGCTGGCCACGACCACGACCCTGAAGGAGCTGCAGGTGTTTCCGCAGCCGCTGCAGAAGCCGCATCCGCAGCTGTGGGAACCGCTCACCAGCTCGCGCTCGATCAAGTGGGCGGCGCAGAAGGGCGTCAACGGCGTCTTCATCGTCGAGCCCAACGACCGGCTGCGGCGCAACATCGACATCTATTACGAGGAGGCCGAGAAGAACGGCTGGCCCGACATGCACAACCGCGGCCGCTTCAAGTATGGCTGGGACGCGGCCAAGCGGCGCGGCATCATGACCAGCCGCTACATCCATGTCACCACGCCGGGCAAGGAGAAGCAGGCGCTGGAGCGTGCCGGTCGGGCGATGGAGCTGCAGTTCGACTACTACGGCCCGTTCGGCTTCGGGGCCGTGCTGGCGCGGCTGGACGAGCCGATGTTCGATCTCAACCGCAAGGTGACGGCGGAGATGCTGCGTGAGCGCGAGATCGCGATCCAGGGCTCCAGGCAGTTCGTGATCGACAAGATCATGAAGATGAAGACCGAATGCGGCTACGAGGACTTCTCCTTCCTGGCCTGGTTCGAGCTGGGCGGCTTCGAGGGCCGCGAGATCGAGGACCAGATGCAGCTCTTCGCCGAGGAGGTGATGCCCGTGATCGTGCGCGAATGCGGCGGCAAGGTCGAGCTGCCGAGCGTCGGCCGCGACTTCGTCGGTGCGCCGCGGCAGCGCGCCGCGGCCGAGTAGGGGAGACGTGCCATGCCCAGCAAGGGATCACAGGACATCAAGACGCTGTACAAGGGGTGGGTGGCCGCGATGGCCGCCGACCCGGCCATGCCGCTGGACGAGCTGCGCCGCATGTTCGATCACTGGGGCGACATCACGGCCGAGCCCGGCGGCGTCGATGCGATCGAGGTCGATGCCGGCGGGGTGCCGGCGCTGTGGGCGGTGCCCAAGGGCTGCGCCGCCGACCGCGTGCTGCTGTGCACGCATGGCGGCGGCTATGTCACAGGCTCGATGTACACGCACCGCAAGGTGTTCGGCCACATCGCCAAGGCGGTGGGCTGCCGCGCCCTCATCGTGCACTACCGCCGGGCACCTGAATCGGTGCATCCCGGCCCGGTGGACGACGCCGTGGCCTGCTATCGCTGGCTGCTGGAGAAGGAGGGCATCGCGCCGCGGCACATCGCGCTCACCGGCGACTCGGCGGGCGGCGGGCTGGCCATCACCACGCTGCTGCGGGCGCGCGAGCAAGGCCTGCCGATGCCTGCGGCCACCATGCCGCTGTCGCCGTGGGCCGATATGGAAGCAACTGGCAGGACCTTCGAGACCAATGCCGACAAGGACGTGCTGGTGTCGCGCGGCATCATCAAGGCCATGGCCGGCACGTTCCTCGGCGCTGCCGGCGATCCGCGCGATCCGCTGGCCAGCCCCGTCCATGCCGACCTGAAGGGCCTGCCGCCGATCTACATCCAGGTCGGCGCCGACGAGACGCTGCTGGATGACAGCCGCCGGCTGGCCGAGAACGCCCGCCAGGCAGGCGTCGAGGTCACGCTCGACGTCTTCCCCGACATGCAGCACGTGTTCCACTTCCTGGCCGGCGTCGCGCCCGAGGCGGACGACGCCATCGCCAAGCTGGCGGCCTGGGTGCGGCCGCGGCTGGGCCTCGGCCAGCGCCGCCGCGCCGCCTGAGGGCCGGCAGCATCCGATATCGAAGACGCGCCGCGGCGTGGCGGGCGTGTCTGCTTTCGACTACCTTCCCCCGCTTGCGGGGGAAGGTGGCGCGAAGCGCCGGATGGGGGACGCTTCAACGCAAATGGTGCATGCCATCGAGCACCCGCGCTGTTGCACCACCCCCCAACCATATGCGATCGCCCTGCCTGGACCATGGCGGGTCGCACGATGACCAGGAAAGCATTCAACAGCACCATGGCGGGCATTCAGGATGCGATCGCTTATGCCGAGGGCGACGAGAGCCGGGCCGGTCGGGTGATCCGCATCAAGCCGGTCGACGTCAAGGCCATGCGCTCGGCCACCGGGCTCAATCAGCACGAGTTCGCCAACGTGTCCGGCATCCCCTTCAACACCTTGGTGAAGTGGGAGCAGGGGCAACGCGAACCCACCGGCGCCGCGCGTCTGCTGCCCCATGTCATTGCGGCTGAGCCGCGCAAGGTCATGAGGATCGCCCGCACGGTGCAGAGCGTCAATCCCCGGACGTGACAGGAAGCGTGGGCACCTATGAGTTGGCCACCGCCTGCGGTGGCCAGGAGAGGCCGGACGCCCTTCTGCTGCTGCGGTTCGATTGTCACCATCACCGTCGCGCCGGTGCCTCGGCCAGCCGTCGGTCATCCTCGGTCTGATATTGCGGCGTGGTAGCGCGCGGCATGCGGGTGTCGGCGCCGCGCGTCGATGCCGCGGCGGCGCGCCAGCCGTCGTCGTCCCAGTGCGCCGCGAGCCTGACGATCGCGCCCGGCTCAGCCATCGTGCTGAATGCCAGCAGCGCCGCACGCACGACCCGGTCCTGGTCGGCGCGGTCGAACGGCCTGCCCGCGCTGTGGCCCAGCGGATAGTCGACGAAGACCGCGCGCGGCGGTGCGCCCGCCTCGAGGATGTCGAGCGCGCTGCCGAGGCAGAGCATCGGGATGCCCAGCGCTTCGAGGTGTCGGGCGGCCAGACTCACGGTCTGGTGGCAGACGGGTCAGATGGGCACGAGGAGCGCGACGTCCACCGCCTGCTGCCTGAAGATCCCTTCGATCTGCAGCGGGCCAACGCAAGCGCGATCGCTTGAAGGGCCTTGGAGGAAATTCCAGCTTGGCGATTCTCTCGCTCCAAAAAACCAGGTTTCAACCTGAATCTATACGTCATAAATCAAGCTGTAGCCTGATTCGCCATGCGCTTTCATCACCGGCTGGTGGCGATCCACCCTTTCCCAATGGCAACGGGCGGCACTCGCGGTTGATGGCCGATCTTCTCATCGAGCGGCTTGGCGGAACGCCGTTCAGTTGGGGAGGCGGCAGCCTTGCCGATACCGGCGAGCTGCGCAGGCGCTATGTGGAGGCGCTGCGCGCGGCAGACAACCACGATATCGGACCGCTTCTCGCGTTCGCGCGGTTGTAGCCCTCAAGCCTCGCTTGAGGAAGCAGGGCGGGTGCGGAACTGGCAGACAGTCGTCGTGATCGAGCGGGCATGCTCGCTGCGACCTGGTTCGCGCGTCCTACGGATTGTCGCGTATCGGCCTCCGCAGAAACTGCCCATTCAAAATGACCTTGGCGTCCGGCGAGCTTTCAGAGGCCCAAGGCATCCATTCCAAATCTCTCCAGCGGCTTTTCGGCTCGTCCTGCTGACCCTCCAGCGACCCGCTGTAAAGATACTCCGTATCCCGCATGCCGGGTTCCATGCAGGTCTCGTTGGGGCGAAGCATCTTATGCCCCAGCATGTATCCTACGGTCGTGAAGGCAACGATCGTTCGGTTTGGCCAAAGCCCCGACAGCGCCATCAGCAGGTCGTCGCCTTTTTTTCCCTGGCCGGCCAGGCAGCCCATGAACAGGATTGTCGCACGCTGCTCTGTCCCCCAGTAGATGCGCATCAGGCTGGAGGAGAGGTTGCCGAGGTTCTTTACCGACAACGCCATGAGTTCCCTTTCCTCCGAGATGGGCTGGCCACCGAGATAGATCCTGCCGGGCAGCCCATGAGCAACGATGGCCAATCGCGTCACAAACTCACCGGGCCTGCATGGCGCGGACGTGCAGCCGGGCAGGGACCAGAGACCGGCCGATGGCGGCGTGGGGCACATGTGCGGCGGAAGGCTGATCCGAAGCTTGTCGAGTTGACCCGCGAGATGGTCGATGTTTGCAAAACGAAGGCCGACATCCCAGCCGCCCTGTCCGTGGGTCTTGGCGTCGGGATCGGTCGGGTGCGGCAACGGCGCGCCGCCGAGGCGCGCATTGGTGCATACTTTCGTTGGAACATCTTCTGCGTTGGCCCAGACTGCGAGCGACATGTAAACCTCCTCCGCGGGCGACGCTCGCGCCGGTCCGCGTCCAAGAAAATGGCAAGAAAGAAAGTGTGTACTCAACCAATTTCGCGACCGTCTTAGCTTCCTCGGCCCGGGCGGTCTTGGATCGGCGCGACAATTGAATAGGACTGGAGCGGCCTGGATGGGCGGCGTGGCAGCGCGCGGCATGCGCGTGTCGGCGCCGCGCGTCGACGCCGCGGCGGCGCGCCAGCCGTTGTCGTCCCAGCGCGCCGCGAGCCTGACGACCGCGCCCGACTCAGCCATCGTGCCGAATGCCTGCAGGGCCGTGCGCACGACCCGGTCCTGGTCGGCGCGGTCGAACGGCCTTCGTCATGGGGCAGGCCGTCTCCAGAGCCGGCTTGATCTTCTTCAGGATGTCCGCGTTGGCCTGACGCGCTTTTCATAGGCTGATTGATGTTGCATATTGCAACATCAATCGTGATGTGACATGATGCAACATCGTGACGGACCCGATACCGATCCGCCGCCCACCCAGATGGGACAACCTGCGGTCCGACGAGGCGGAACGCATCATCCGGGAATGGGCAGCAGACACCGGCTGAGTCGTCATCACGAACCATGCATTTGAGAGGCTCGATGAGCGGTCGGAAATCGAGATCATCGATACGCCAACCATCTATCGGATTTTGCAGACAGGGCAGGTGTTCGGCGATCCCGTAAGAAACGAGAAAGGCCACTGGCAAGCCGTCATGGCCTCTCGGATGCCCGGCGGTCGCCATGCTTGCGCGGTAACAGTCATAATTCGGGACGACAGAAGGCTGATCGTCCGGACGGTCATGTGGAAGGATTTTGGGTCATGAAGCGGGATGACCTGTTCCATTACACGCAGTGCGGCCTCGATAACGTATGGCTGCGGAACGGCTATGAGGCCGAGGAAACCGAATACGGTCCAGGCTTCAAGATCGACCGCGCCGACGACCTGCACCGGGCGATCGCACGTTCCATCGTGAATGACAACCGACCGCTACGCGGCCAGGAGGTCCGGTTCCTGCGTGTGATGCTTCACCTGTCACAGGAGCACATGGCGAAACTCCTGGGAATCGACCGCGCGACTGTCATCCGATGGGAGAAGGCGCGCGACAAGACGCTCAATGTCATGCAGGACATCGCCGTTCGGACGACATATGCATCCAGGATCGACGGCGCGAGCTTCGTGTTGAGCGTGATCAAGGAACTGCAGGAAGCTGACGAGCGCGACCACGGTGATGCCTGTCGCGCCGTCTTCGAGGCCGACAACAGAGGCTGGCAGAACAAGACGGCAGCGTGACAGCATCAGGCGAGCTTGCGCATGGACGTGCAAGCCCGATGGATGTCCTCGAGGTTCCGCTTGGCCTCATACGTCATCAGCACATGGTGTCACGAAGATCGCCCGCACGGTGCAGCGGCTTCCACCGCATCCGCCACTACGGTCTGTTCGCCAATGGGGAGCGCGCCGAGAACCTCGCCGGCGTCCGCTATCTGCTGGCTGTTCCGACACCGCAGCATGAGCTCCGCAACGCCGACACCAACGCCGACGAGCTACCGGCGCACGCCCTCCATGCTCGTGCTGCGGTGGCCGCATGATCATCATCGAGACGTTCGAACACGGCTCCGCACCCAGAACCCGTCCGCCCAGCCCGATCAGGATCGACACATCATGACGCCGCTCATTGGAGTACGACCCCCATGGCAGCCCGCTCTCACCGGCGGTCATCGACCGGCGACGCGCAGGCTCGCCTCAGCGTCGCCTCGGCCCACCCTCTTGCATATCAGTCCGATATCGGTGCTCTCTCAAGTGGCTCGCCTTGCCACTTCGTCCCCACCGGCGACAACCTCATCTCGCCCCAACTCGCTCGGTCCAGCCGACCGCGCACAATTGCCAACCTCACTATGCCCATAGCGCGCGGCAGCACCGGGCGAACTCGCCCCGCGGCTTCCTCCTTTGAGGCTTCTCGGACGCCTGCCGCTCGAGTCTGCGGCATCGTCCCTCACGCGGCGGGCGTCCGAGAACCCTTTAACATTGTCGGAAAACTGCGGCCTCTTCCGGAAGAACCAGAAATCAAGATAGGTTTCGTTGCCAGCTGGCCGCGGAATGTGCCGCTTGCTCGGGGGCAATGGATCAGCGGCCATGCCTACTGTCAGGCACTACACAATCGCGTAGTTCTTGCGAATAGAGGTACAACATGGCTGTTCCCGACTTCCAGACCTTGATGCTTCCGTTGTTGAAGCTGGCACGCGACGGTGAGCAGCATACCATGGCCGAAGCAGTCGAGCGGCTGGCCCAAGAGTTTCAGCTTTCCGACGATGACCGAGCGCAACTTCTCAAGAGCGGAGGGACGCGGCTGTACAATCGAGTCGGCTGGACATTGACCTACCTCAAGAAGGCTGGCCTGCTCCAGGCCGTTGGGCCGGGACGCTTCCAACTGACGGATCGTGGGCGTGACGTACTCGCTAGCGAACCTACGGTCATTGATGTTGCTTTCCTGGAGACTCGGTTCCCCGAGATGTTGGACTTCCGAAAGGGCCGTTCCGGGGGCGAAGTCGCGGGCGAGGATCCGCCCGCGACATTCAACACCGCCGATGGCACATGGAATCAGCGCGCAAGCGTCGAGGAGAGGGTCCGCGAGACGATAGAACGATCAATTCCGAATGAGCCGATGCGCCGTGCGGCCTTGAACTTTCTCGCGTCAGCGATCGAGAGCGCCGATGAGGAGCGCAGCAACGCATGGTACATACGCGAGACCGAGCACGGCCTTCGGCTCATGACGGGCCGTTTGCTAGCATGCGAAGTCGGGCGGTCGAAAATGCGCGTCAGCGTCATCGGACCTGTTGGTGACGATGTTCGCGGCGCTCTCGGAGCCGAGACCGAGGAAGACTCGGAGTTCAAGCAAGTTCCTGGAGGCCTGATCCTGACGTTGCCCGTGGAGCACGCGCCGAAAGCTCTCGCCTCGCTCAAGGATGGGCTCGATAGCTTCGTTGACTTGGCGATGGCGCGCGTGCGGCGTTCGGTGAGTCTCGAAGATCATGCCCCTGAAGCGGTAACATACATCGGCAGTGTCGTCGGCCGCGAGTTGCCGCAGCCAGAGCCGGTAGCCGGGGCCCAGGAGTCCGAACAACTCGACGATGCCACGGACGAGGACGATATTGGCGCTTCGCGCGAGCCTCGGGTGCGCGGGCGTGCGCCGATCTTTGAGCATGGTCAGCGCTCCATTGCGTCGCTGATGAGCGACATCGAGCGTGAGGTGATCGCTCTGCCTGACCTGCAGCGACCCTTCGTCTGGGAAGACACTAAGGTGCGTGATCTGCTTGACTCGCTTCTCCTGGGCTTTCCTGTGGGGACGCTCGTCTTCTGGCATGCATCCAGCGATAGGGACGCTCGTGCCCTCGGAGCGGAAAGACCAGGCCTCCGAGCCACGACTTTGGTCATTGATGGTCAGCAGCGTCTCACGTCCCTCTACGCCGTGATGCGGGGGGTCGAAGTCGTCGGCAAAGACGGTGCAATGCGAAAGATCATGATCGCATTCCGGCCGCGCGACGGACGATTCGAGGTTGCCGACGCAGCGATCCGCAATGACCCTGAATTCCTGCCGAACGTGACCGAGCTCTGGGACGGGAAACGCCTTCCATCACAGCTCCGGCGCGATCTCATCAGCGGGCTTCGGGACAAGGGTCGTGCGGTCGACGACAAATACGAGGATGCCGTGGACCGCAATCTCGGTCGTGCGCATGCGATCAGCGATTACCGGTTCCCCACGGTGGACCTGCGGAAGACGGCGACAACGCCGGACGAGAGCATTACGGAGGAAGACGTCGCCGAGATCTTCGTCCGTATCAACAATCAGGGAACGCGCCTCGGCCAAGCTGACTTTGTCCTAACGCTACTTTCCGTTTATCATGGCGAATTGCGCGAGCGAATCGAGGAGCGCTCGCGCGCGATGTCCCTGGGAACGGTCGTTGGGATCGATACACAACAGCTTCTGCGGGCCGTGTGCGGCGTCGCCTTTGGTCGCGCACGAATGTCGGCCGTCTATCGCTATCTTCGCGGCGTCGATCCGGCGACCGGCGAAGCAGACGCCGCCGGACGCTTGAAACGCTTGGGCCAACTCGACGATGCAGCGAAGGAGTGCATGGAACCCACGCCGTGGCGCGACTACTTGCTTCGCGTCAAGCATGCGGGGTTCGTCAGCCAGGCGCTCGTTGCCTCCAAGAACGCCATCGTGAACGCCTATGCCTTCTACATCCGTGGCCGAAAAGCTGGTGTCCCGAAGAGCAAGCTCGACGAGATGATCGCGCGGTGGCTTTTCGGGTCGTTGCTTACGGCGCGCTATTCGGGTTCGTCGGAGACCATCTTTGAGCAGGACTTGGCTCGGGTTACCAGGCTAAGAGCTGATGACGCTGACGGCTTCGTGCGCGCACTCGACGACACGATGGGCGAGACCCTCACAGGCGACTACTGGACACACACTCTCGTCTCTGCGCTGGAAACGCAGAAGGCGCGGGCACCAGCGGCACTTGCCTTCCGAGCCGCCCAGGTCGTTCTCGGAACGCGGGCGCTTTTCTCGGACCAGCTCCTTCGAAACCTATTCGACCCGCCCGCAGGTGGTGGCCGGACCGCCAGCGAAGCTCACCATCTGTTTCCGACAACATGGCTCCACTCGCGTGGGATCCAGGAGCGTCGCCTTGTTAACCAGGTCGCCAATCTGGCGGACATCGGCTGGCACGAGAACAGTGTAATCGGCAGTCGGGGTCCCGCGGATTACGTTCCACGTCTACGCGAGAGGCTCGCCATGGACGACAATCAGTGGGGCCGCATGTGCGCCGAGCACGCCCTTCCACTGGGATGGGAGTCGATGGAGTACGCGGAGTTTCTCCGCGAGCGGCGGCGAAGGATGGCGGACATCATTCGTGTCGCGTTCCGTCAACTCGGGGCCGCGCCAGACGCTCCGCCGCTCACGCCGCCGTGGTTTCTGCCAGGCGCCGAAGCCGTGTGGCAACGCATTGTGGAGACCGAGCGCGCACTGCGTGGCGTTGTTCGTGAGGTTTACTCTGCACGTTTCGGAGAGGCGGCCGCTCGGAAGATTGAGGAGGGCATACCTGAGCGCGAACGCGAGGCCCTCGCGCGTGCGCTCCGGGCGCGCCCCGCAGGATCGGCGCCGCTGAGTATCGTCGACTACCTCTACCTCGCTCAGCTACCGCTTCTCCTGTTTTCGAAGGACGTCCAGCAGGAGGCCCGTGCTCGCTTCAGCAGGGCGGAGGATCCGAAGCAACGCCTCCTCGCTGCGATCGGCAAGATCGCGCCGGTCCGCAATGAGATTGCTCACGTCCGCGAAGTTGATCGCGACCGACTTCTTCGCGCGAGCGTCGCATGCACCGACGTGTTGGAGATGCTGCAAGGTAGGATGTGAGACCGGAACAGATTTTTCACGGCAGTGCCAAGTCTGCGCGAGAAATGGGCAACTCAGCAACGACTATGACCTATTTCACGCAGCCGAAATCGAGTGCAATCACGGCAATGGGCTCAGGACGGCAGCTTAGGGTCAGGGGACTAAACCGCTCGCGCGGTAGTTGTCGGGGAGCGCCAGAAACAACTGCGGCGTCGGTGCCGCCGGCGCCATACCGCTCGCCTTCAGCCTGTAGACCCGTACAGGCCAGGCGATATTCTTGAGCGGCCGCTCGCCGGCATTCCTCGAAGGCGATGTCGAGCTTGCCGCGCACGTCCTCCTGGACCCGGCCCGAGACGCAGATGCCGCCCGGCGCCGCCAGCTCCTGCAGCCGCGCCGCCACGTTCACCCCGTCGCCGAAGATGTCGTCGCCATCGATGATGGTGTCGCCGATGTTCACGCCAATGCGGAATTCGATGCGGCGTTCCGCCGGCACATCCGCATTGTGCGCGGCGAGGGCCGTCTGCATGTCTACGACGCAGCGCACCGCGTCGACCACGCTGGCAAACTCCAGCAGCAGGCCGTCGCCGATCGTCTTCACGATCCGCCGCCATGCTCGCTGATCTTCGGGTCAATCAGCTCACGCCGTAGCGTCTTGAGTGCCGCGAGCGTGCCGCTTTCGTCACGGCCCACGAGGCGGGAGTAGCCCGACACATCGGCCGACACGATCGCCGCCAGTCGTCGCTGCTCGCGGGGCACCCGGGTCCCCCAAATCACACCCTATGCCTTGCACTCTAGGGATCGGACCCATCACAGGCAATCGTGGTCAATGTCAGCTTTGGGTCAAGCCAGGCTGAAACGGGTAAGGCGGACCTGACCCCGCCTGGAACAAAGTCCTTGTTCTCCCATCGAGAATGGTATATGAGTCCGATCTGAGTTCGCGTTCCCGTCGCCGGGGCCAACGGGCGTTTTCGTGGGCCCCGTCGCAAGGGGCAAGGCCGCCGCCGGGTCGATATCGGGCGCTTCGTCCGCTCCACGCCACGGAGCACGCCGCCGCCGGGCCGTAGCACGGGCGTTTCCGTCGGCTGCTGCCGTCAAGCAGCATGTCCGCCGCCGCCGTCGCAACGGCCGGCATCCCTTCCACCATGATTGAGTGGCGCCCCATGAGCGCACGCGATTTCGCGGACCTGACCCATGCCGACCACGGCACGCCGCTGCGGTGGTGGCGCTACACCGATGGCTTCGCCGTCGCCAACTTCGTCGACCGCACCGGCCGGATCATCATCATGCCGGCGGTGCGCAACGGCGAGCGCTGCTACTGGCACGAGCCACTGCCGCCGTTGCCGCTCTATCGCGCGGCGGCGCTCGCGGCGCGGCCCGATGCGCCGGTGCTGGTGGTCGAGAGCGAGACGGCGGCCGAGGCCGCCGGCGTGTTGTTCCCCGACCATGTGTGCACGAGCTGGCCGGGCGGCAGCAACGCCGTCAACAAGGCCGATCTCGGGCCGCTGCAGGGGCGCGACGTCATTCTCTGGCCGGACAACGACGGCGCGGGCCTGACGGCGATGGCGCGCCTGCAGACCCGGCTGCAGAGTGTCGCGCGCACCGTGGCCAAGGTCGATGTGCCGCGATCATGGCCCAACGGCTGGGATGTCGCCAAAAGCCCGCCGGCCGGCACCACGCCCGATACGCTGCGGGCCATGCTGCGCGACGCGGGCGGCGGCATTCGCGCTCAGCCACGTCAAGAAGGGGGCGAAACGAATCGCGCGGCATCGCCCGATGCGCCCGGCGCGCGCCACTCCAGTGGCGCACCGGCCCGAAGGGCCGGCTCATGGCCTGACACTGCTTCTGATCCGGCGCTGCGCGCCGGCGCGCCACTTCAGGGTGGGCTTGCCCGCCCGCAGTGGCGCGCTCCCGGCAATGACGAGCAAGCATGCGACGAAGACCCTGCCGGCCCCGTCGCCGTTTCATCCAGTCCTGCGCCGTCGCCCGACAGCGCGTGGCCCGAGCCTGACCTGTCGTTGCTGGACGGCCATCGCGGCCACCTCCCGGCGTTCCCGGTCGGGGTCCTGCCGGCGTTCTGGCGCGACGGGTGCGGGCGTGCAGCGCAGGATGCGGGCGCTCCGGTCGACTATCTCGCGCTGGCGCTGCTGGCCGTTGGCGCCAGCCTGATCGGCACGGCGCGGCGCATCAGTCCGGTGCCGGCGTGGACGGAGCCCTGCGTGCTGTGGGCAGCGCTGGTGGGCGGCCGGTCGTCGGGCAAGACGCGCGGCCAGGAGGCGGTGCTGCGGCTGCTGCGCGTGCTGGAGGACAGCCTGGGCACGACCAGCGACGCCGCGCGCCACCGCCATCTCGCGGCGCTGGAGTCGGCGCGCCAGGTCGCGCGCTGGTGGCGCCAGCAGGTGCACAACACGGCCATGGCCGGGGCCGAGCCGCCGGAGCTGCCGCCGGACGCGGTGGCGCCGCCGCCGCTGCGTCAGCTGATCACCGGCGAGCCCGCGGTCGAGACGCTGGCCGACATGCTGCGCGGCCATCGGCGCGGCATCCTGATGGCGCCCGGCGCGCTCGCGGGCTGGCTCGACAGCACGGCGCGGCGCGTCAGGCGCCATCGCAATCGATCCGCCTGGCTGAGATGGTGGTCGGCGATCCCGCCGGAGGCCGCCGTGTCCGTTCTGGGCACGATGGAGCCTGGCAGCACCGCGGCGGCCGTCGCCGGCGACGACGGGCTGGCGGCGCGGCTGCTGTTTGCGTGCCCGGAACCCAGGCCGCCGCAGGCGCTGTCCGACCGCGCCGCGCCGCTGGGCCCCGCGGCGCTGGCGGCGCTGGCCCGGTTGCGCGACCTGCCGGAGCCGCCGCGCGTGGTGCCGCTGTCTGCCGGGGCGCGCCTCCGCTTCGAGGATTTCCGGCAGGCGCACGCGGTCGCGGCCAGCCGGCTCGATGGCGCCGAGGCGGCGTGGTGGAGCAAGGGGCCGGCCAGCGTGCTGCGCCTGGCCGGTGTGATGGCATTCCTCGCCTGGGCGTCGCAGCCGGAGGGAACGGCCGAACCGCCGATGCTGGAGCTCGGCACGCTGGAGGCCGGTGCCGGCCTGTGGCAACGCTATCTGTGGCCGCACGCGCGGGCGGTGCTCCGTTCCGGCGGCATCGATCGGGAGCCTGACATCAAGGTGCTGCGGTGGATCAGGCAGCATGCCAAGACGCAGGTCTCGCGCGAGGACCTGCGTGCCCGTGCGCTGTGCCGGACCTGCGACGCCGGCGAGACCGACGTCATCGCCGCGCGGCTGGTGGCGGAGGGCTGGCTGCGGCCGGTCGAGAACGTGCACAGGCCGCCGGGCAGGCCACCGGTCCGCTGGGTGGTCCATCCCAGGCTCTGCGAGGCGCGCGATGCGTGAGGCAGGGTTTGCGGTAGTTTCCGGTAGTGGGAGGCGACCCGCCAACCGCCTGCAAGCAAAGGTGGATTCGATTCCCGGTATATCCGGTAGCCAATTTTTCCCTCGGCGAGGGAAGGGCCTTCCCGTCATCCCGAGCGTTTGTGATTTTAGTTTCGACTACCTTCCCCCGCTTGCGGGGGAAGGTGCCCGATAGAGGCGTTTCGACGCGAAGCGTCGAAACGCCGGAGACGGATGGGGGGTGGTGCAACAGCGCGGATGCTCGATGGAATGCACCATTTGCGTTGAAGCGTCCCCCATCCGGCGCTTCGCGCTACCTTCCCCCGCAAGCGGGGGAAGGTAGTCGAAACCGACATTCCCGCTCATATGCGATCGCCCTGCCCTCCGGGGGAAGATTAAAATCACGAACGCTCGGGATGACAGAGAGCGCGGCGGCACGATCACACGCCACGCGCGATGGCTCCATCCCGCAAAGAATGAAGCTTCCCACGTGGGAGGGTGAACGGAGCGTCTTGCGAACGCCATCATCGCTCATTAGGTTGCGCGTCATGTTCGGTTGTCTGCGGCTCTTCCGCGTCCTGTTGGCGTGGCTGGCGATCGTCGCGTACGTGGCGCCCGTGGCGGCGCACGGCGCCGCCAGCACGCATGCGCACACCCAGGCGCCGAGCTGTCACGACGAGGCGGGCGATCGCGCCGTGTCGGGACACGCGCCGGCGACACCCGAGGTGGCGCCCGTCGATACCGATGATACGCATGGCGCCACGCCGGGCCCATCCGCGATGTGCTGCGTGGCGATGTGCGCTCCGGCCTTGCCGTCGTCGCCGCTGATCAGCGCCTGGTCGCCCCGGGTGCATGTCACCAGCGACAGCAGTGTTGCTGACGGGATCTTCGTGGCCTTCGTCACGCGCCTGGACCGGCCACCGAAGCCGGGCATCGCGCCCATCGGCTGACGACGCCTGACGTCTTCTTCTCTTCCCGTCGTCATCAGGAGAACCGACACGCCTTTCCCCAGGGAAAGGGGCGGTCGGGCGTCCTCGCAGCCGAGCGCTGAGCCTCGCATGCGCGTGCACTGCGCCGTGCCGGCACCGTCATCCTGACTCCAGCTGACGTCCAGCACCGCGCCTGCCGCGGAACGCCGGGACACGAGGACTGCATGAAGATCTCCGTATTGGCCGCCGCTGCCCTGGCTTTGGGCGGGTGCGCCGCCGCCCTGCCGGCCGATCCGATCGGCCCCGATCCGGCCGACAGCGCCGTGCCTGTCGCCACGCCGCGCTACGTGCCGGTGACCTCGGGCGCCACCGACTACCGGCCGGTCGAGCCCAGGTCGTGGCGTGACATGAACGATCGCGTCGCGCCCCGGAGGACGCCGTGATCGCGCGCCGATTCGCCATTGCCGTCGCCAGCGCCGCCGTGCTCTCGGGCTGCGCCCAGTTCACGCCCGACGGCGGCATGTCCGCCGTGCAGGACGCCGCGCGCGGCGCCATCGCCAAGGACGTGGTCAAGATCACCAGCGAGGACGACGCGCGCCGGGCGCGCGAGCGCGTCGATGCGCTGCTGGCCGCGCCGCTGACCAGCGACAGCGCCGTGCAGGTGGCGCTGCTCAACAACCGCGGCCTGCAGGCCGCGTACAACGACCTGGGCGTCTCCGAGGCCGACTATGTCGCCGCCAGCCTGCCGCCCAACCCGGTGGTGTCGATCGCGCGCACGGCCGGCAAGGGCAGCGTCGAGATCGAGGCCAGCATCGTGCTGAACATCCTGGCGCTGTTCACCCTGCCGGCCCGCAGCGAGATCGCCGCGCGCGAGTTCAGCCAGGCGCAGTATCGCACGGTGGAGACCACCTTCCGGCTCGCCGCCGAGACGCGGCGGGCGTGGATCCGCGCCGTCGCCGCGCAGGAGCTGGTCAACTACCTGGTGCAGGCACGCCTGTCGGCCGAAGCCGCGGCCGACCTCATGACCAGGCTGGGCGAGACGGGCGCCGCCAGCAAGCTCGACCAGGCGCGCGCCGGCGCCTTCAACGCCGAGATCGCGGTGCAGCTGGCGCAGGCGCGCCTGCGGGCGCGCACCGACCGCGAGGCGCTGATCAGGGCGCTGGGCGCCTGGGGCAAGGACATCGACTTCAAGCTGCCGGCGAGCCTGCCGCCGCTGCCGCGCAATCTCGATCCGGCCACCAACGTCGAGGTCGAGGCGATCCAGCGGCGCGTCGACGTGCTGATGGCCCGCCGCGAGCTCGATGCGACGGCCAAGGCGCTGGGCCTGACGCAGGCCACGCGCTACATCTCGCTGCTCGAGCTGGGCGGCGGCGGCACCTTCGAGCGCAGCAAGGGCGCCGAAGGCACCGAACGGTCGCACAAGCTGGGGCCGGAGCTGGGGCTCGAGATCCCGATCTTCGACTTCGGCGAGACCGGCGTGCGCCGGGCGCGCGAGGCCTATCTGCGGTCGTTGAACCGGCTGGCGGAGAAGGCCGTCAACGTGCGCTCGCAGGCCCGGGCCGCCCAGCAGGCGTACCGCGCCTCCTACGAGATCGCGCGCCGCTACCAGACCAGCGTGCTGCCGCTGCGCAAGATCGTCTCGGACGAGGCGCTGCTGCGCTACAACGGCATGCTCATCGACGTCTTCGAGCTCCTGACCACGGTGCGCGAGAGCATCGCCAGCAGCATGGCCGCGATCGAGGCGCGGCGCGACTTCCTGCTGGCCGACGTCGACTTCCAGGCAGCGATCATCGGCGGCGGCGCCGGCAGCGGTGGCGGCAGCGGCGAGAGCGCCGCGCCGGCTGCCGTGTCCGCCGCCGCCCACTGAGTGACGGAGACCATCCCATGAGCATCTCACGACGCAATCTGATGGAAGCCTCGGGCCTGGCGCTGCTGGGCGCGGCCGCGGTCAGCGGCCGCGTGCAGGCGCAATCGATCCCCGAGGCGCCGGTCATGGACAAGCCCGCGACGCAGCCGCCGCTGGTGCCCACCAGCGGCGTCGACTACCAGCCGGTGGTCACGCTGAACGGCTGGACCCTGCCGTGGCGCATGAACAACGGCTGGAAGGAGTTCCACCTCGTGGCCGAGCCGGTCGTGCGCGAGTTCGCGCCCGGCATGGTGGCGCATCTGTGGGGCTACAACGGCCAGGCGCCGGGCCCCACGATCGAGGCGGTCGAGGGCGACAAGGTGCGCATCTTCGTCACCAACAGGCTGCCCGAGCACACCACGATCCACTGGCACGGCATCATCCTGCCGTCTGGCATGGACGGCGTCGGCGGGTTGACGCAGCCGCACATCAGGCCGGGCAAGACCTTCGTCTACGAGTTCGAGCTCAAGAAGAGCGGCACGTTCATGTACCACCCGCACGCCGACGAGATGGTGCAGATGGCCATGGGCATGATGGGCATGCTCATCGTGCACCCGCGCGATCCAAAGTTCCGGCGCGTCGATCGCGATTTCGTCTTCATCATGAGTGCCTACGACATCGAGCCCGGCAGCTACATGCCGAAGGTCGCCGAGATGACCGACTTCAACATGTGGACCTGGAACAGCCGCGTGTTCCCGGGCATCGACGTGCTGCCCATCCGGCTCAACGACCGCATCCGGGTGCGCATCGCCAACCTCACCATGACCAACCATCCCATCCACGTCCACGGCCACGACGTGCGCGTGAGCTGCACCGACGGCGGCTGGGTTCCCGAGAGCGCGCAATGGCCGGAGACCACGATCGACGTGCCGGTGGGCGCCATCCGCGCCTTCGACATGCTGGCCGACAATCCGGGCGACTGGGCGTTCCACTGCCACAAGAGCCACCATGCGATGAACGCGATGGGCCATGACCTGCGCAACTTCGTGGGCGTCGACAAGCGTGCCGTGACGCAGAAGATCCGCCGCTTGGTGCCCGACTACATGCCGATGGGCAGCGCCGGCATGGCCGACATGGGCGAGATGGAGATGCCGCTGCCGGCCAACACGCTGCCGATGATGACGGGCTTCGGTCCGTTCGGCCCGATCGAGATGGGCGGCATGTTCACGGTGATGAAGATCCGCGAAGGCCTGGCGCCCAACGACTACAGCGACCCCGGCTGGTACACGCACCCCAGGGGCACGGTCGCCTACGAATGGCAGGGGCCGGCCGACCCGGCGCCCAGGGCGCCGCAGGCGCCGCAGCCGGTGCCCAAGGTCACGGGGCCGCTGCCACGCGCCGTCAAGCCGTCCGGCGGCGGCCACAACCATCACTGATCGACACGGAGGATGGCAATGCGTTCATCATCTCTTGTCTTGTCCGTCATCGCCGCGCTGGCGATGCCGGGTGTGGCGCTCGCCGGGCCGGGCGGCCATGGCCACAGCCATGCCGACACCGCCTACGGCGAGCCGGGCGATCCCAAGAAGCCGGCCCGCATCGTCCAGATCGCGATGAACGAGTCCGACGGCAAGATGCTGTTCATCCCGGACAAGATCGAGGTGCGCCGCGGCGAGCAGATCCGCTTCATGCTGCGCAATGCCGGCGGCCAGGACCACGAGTTCGTTCTCGGCACGCTGGAGGAGAACCTCAAGCACGGCGAGGAGATGAAGAAGAACCCGGACATGGAGCACGACGATCCGAATTCGAAGCGCCTGGCGGCGAAGAAGACGGGCGAGATCGTCTGGAAGTTCACCAAGGCAGGCACGTTCGACTTCTCGTGCCTGATCCCCGGTCACCGCGAGTCCGGCATGTTCGGCACGGTGATCGTGAAATGAATGTCATCCCGAGCGCAGCGAGGGATCTCCTGCGGAAGACGCACGGTGCGCCATTTTCGCGAGATCCCTCTCCTGAGCCTGTCGAAGGGGCGCTCGGGATGACGGGCTGACCTCAAAAGGAGACTCACATGCGCAAGCTCACCACCACGCTCATCGCGGCTGCGGCCATCACCTTCGGCGGCATGGCGGCGGCTCTTGCCCAGGCAGCGCCGGTCAACGGCCACGTCGTCAAGATCGACGAGGGCGCCGGCAAGATCACGATCAAGCACGGGCCGATCAAGAACCTCGACATGGACGCCATGACCATGGTGTTCCGGGTCAAGGACCCGGCCATGCTCAAGGCCGTGAAGGCCGGCGACAACGTCACGTTCGAGGCCGACCGCGTCAACGGCGCGATCACGGTCACCAAGATCGAGAAGAAGTAGCTCGTCCACGCCGGCGGCGGGCGCGATCCAACGGACCGCTGCTCGCCGCTCCGCCAGCGGGCAAGGCCCTGCCCGTCGCAAGGCAGACCGGTGGTAGCCAGAGCGCGTGGTTGGTGACGACGAGATGCTGGACAAGCCGACTACAGCCGCGGACGGGCTGGAACCCGCCGCGCCACGCGTGCTGGTCGTCGACGACGACCCGCCGACGCGGCAGCTGGTCGTGCGCTACCTGACCGGCAACGGGATCCAGTCGCGTGGCGCGCGCGATGCGCGGGAGATGCGCGAGGCGCTGGCCGAAACCGAGTTCGACCTGATCGTGCTCGACATCATGCTGCCGGGCGTCTCGGGGCTCGATCTGTGCCGCGAGATCCGCCAGCGATCCACGATTCCGATCATCATGCTCACGGCCAAGGGCGACGAGACCGATCGGATCGTCGGCCTCGAGATCGGCGCCGACGACTACCTGTCCAAGCCGTTCAGCCCGCGCGAGCTGCTGGCGCGGACCAAGGCAGTCCTGCGCCGGCGTGACGGCACCCGGCCGCAGGCCGGCATCTTCACGTCGCGCCTGGGCTTCAGTGGCTGGACGTTGGATCTGACACGGCGCGAGCTCCTGTCACCGTCGGGCGCGGTGGTCGACCTCACGAGCGGCGAGCACGACCTGCTGGTTGCGTTCGTCGAGCATCCGCAGCGGGTGCTGTCGCGCGACCGGCTGCTGGACCTGGCGCGCAACCGGGTGGCGGCTGGCTTCGACCGCAGCGTCGACGTTCAGGTCAGCCGCCTGCGGCGCAAGATCGAGGGCGAGGGCGGCCAGCCCATGATCAAGACGGTGCGCGGCGTTGGCTACATGTTCGTCTCGGCGGTGCACAAGCTATGACGCTGGTGCCCGATACCCTGGCTGGCCGGACGATCGCGGTCCTGCTGATCGCGCTCGGGGCCTTCCATGCCTTCAGCCTGTGGCTCTACGACGCCGGGTCGCGCGCCGAGATCGGCTACACCAACGAGCGCCAGCTGGCGGAGCGGCTGATCGCGATCAAGCGCGCCATCCATGCCGAGCCGGTCGCGGCGCGGGACCGGCTGGCGCACAGCCTCTCGGGCGGCGCCATCGAGACGCATTGGGGACCCATGAGCCTGATCGCCGACACGCACCCGCGGGATCCGGCATCGATCGCGCTCAAGGCGCATCTGATCGAGCTTGTTCCGGAGATCGCGGCCGACGGCCTGCGGATCTCGATCTCGCACGAGCGCGATATTGGTCCTACCAAGCACGCGATCGGCGTGTCGGTCCGGCTGGCGGACGCGTCCTGGATAAACTTCTCCGTGGCCGATCCGGACGGCCCATCGGCAGCGTGGTACGGGATCCTGCTGTCAACGACCGTCATGGCGTTTGCGGTTCTCGTCGGGTCGGTGATCGTCGTCCGCAGCGTGACGGCGCCGCTGCGCGTGGTGGCGCAAGCAGCCCGGCGGCTGGGCACCGATCCCGCCGGCCCTCCCATTCTCGAGCGTGGGCCCAGGGAGGTGCGCGATGCGGCCGTGGCATTCAACGACATGCGCCGGCGCATCACGCGCCTGGTGGAGGACCGGGCGCGGACCCTGGCGGCGGTGTCGCACGACCTGCGCACACCGCTCACGCGTCTGCGCTTCCGCGCCGAAATGCTCGATGACCAGGACGCGCGGGCCAGCATCACCGCCGACCTCACGGAAATGGACGCGATGGTCGATGCGGTGCTCGCCTTCCTGCGCGGCGAGGCCGAGACCGAGGGGCTGCGGTCGACCGACCTCACCAGCTTGTGCGCCACGATCTGCGATGACCTGGCGGATCGCGGCCACGACGTGAGCCTGGCGCGCGCCGATCCGATGGTCGTGTCGGTGCGGCGCCTGATGCTGAAACGGGCCATCGGCAACCTGGTGGCCAACGGCGTGAAGCACGGCGGGCGCGTGCGCGTGTCCATCGAGGACCGCGGCGGGCAGGTGGCCGTCATCATCGACGATGACGGCCCCGGCATCCCGCCCGCCCACCTGGACGACGTGTTCGAGCCGTTCAGGCGGCTCGGCAATGCGCCGGCCCAGGAGGGGAGCGGGGTCGGGCTCGGCCTGACGGTGGCCCGCACGGCGGCGCGCGCCCATGGCGGGGACGTGCTCCTGCGCAATCGCCCCGAGGGCGGGCTACGAGCCGAGCTCGTGCTGCCTCACTGAGTCTGCTCGAGGAACTCGCGGCGATCGTGCTCGCGGAACTCCTCGGCGGCATGCGGCTGGGTGCGCGGATCCGGCCGGTCCGCCGACATGTCGAGGTAAGTCTTGCGGTCGTGGATGTGGCAGTCCGTCGACTTTGTCTCGTGGTGCTGGCATGCCGGCAACGAAGCGGCAGGCCCGGGGGAGGTCCGCGCCTGGGTTTGCGCCTGGGCCGGGGCCGTCAGCAGCGCGCCCATCACGGCAGCGACGACGATCGCGACACGGGTTCTCATTGTCATCTCCTTCGTACTCATCGAACGCTTCCGGAGATGGACATCGGCGGTAACCGCCGCGTGTCGCGTTTGTAACGAAATGTTTCGTTACGACCGGGAAACACTTGGGACACGCCGTGTCGCTAGGCTCCCCGCGTCGACACAAGAGTCGGGGGAGAAGCATGAAACGTGCACTGCTGGGAACAACCGCGCTCGCGGCGTGCGGCCTGTTGACGGCACCCGTCCAGGCCGCAGATCCGATCAAGCTCGAGGTACGCGGCTATTTCCAGGCGATGATCATCATTGGCCAGGTCGGTCGCGATGTCTCTCCCACGGGCGTGGGCCAGAGCTACCGCCCCGAGAACTTCAAGTACGAAGGCGAGATCTGGTTCACCGGCACGACGAAGCTCGACAACGGCACGTCGATGGGGATTCGTGTCGAGCTGGAAGCCTGGTCGCAAAGCACTGGCGTCTCGGCGACAAACCCCACCGGCACGTCGCAACAGATCGACGAGGGCTACCTCTTTGCGTTCGGCGACTGGGGACGCGTCGAATTCGGCAGCACGGACGCAGCCTCATTCAAGATGGTGTACTCGTCCCCATCCGCTCTGATCGGGTGGGGATTCAACGATCACAACTTCTGGCTCTGGGGCAACAACTTCCAGGCCAGCAACGGCGCCGGACGCGGCTTCACGATCCTCGGCACCGGGGCGTCCCAGAACGTCGGCTTCAGTGCCGACGCGAACAAGCTCACGTATTTCACGCCGAGGATGGCCGGTCTCCAGGTCGGCGTCTCCTATACACCGGCCTTTTCGGCGACCGGATCGACAGCGACATGCCAGTTCCGGTTCGGCGGCGGGAATTTCAACAATTGCCCACGAAACAACAATCTATGGCACAACGGAATCGATATCGGCGCCAACTACCTCAACAAGTTCGGCGATGTCTCCGTGGCGCTTTATGGCGGCTACGCCACGGCCGGCTTCGACCGGGGGCCTGCCGGCGCTGGCAACGCCCCGGCGCCGTCCATCTTCGGCCGCTACAAGACCTGGGCAGCGGGCGCCCAGCTCGGCTTCGCCGGCTTCACGCTCGGCGGCGGCCTGGGCCGCGACAACATGGGCATGAAGGGCGCCAACGCGGTGCGCTGGTACACCGCCTCGCTGATGTACGAGACCGGGCCGTGGCAGCTTTCGGCCGGGTGGTGGGGCGGCCGAAACGATGACCGCACGCTCACGCCCAGCAGCCAGAACGTGAGCGGCAAGGACAAGCTGGACTATTTGGAGGTCGGGGCCAACTACGCGCTCTCCCAGGGTATCAAGCTCACCGGCGGCGCCTTCTATTACATGGGCTCGGGCCAGTCGAAGAGCGAGAAGGCCGATACATGGGGCATTGTCTTCGGGACCGCGCTCACGTTCTGACGCAATCCGAAAGCGGCGGTCCATCAGTATGCTCCGGTAACGGTGCCGCCGCTTCGCCGGATCGACGCTGATTTTCTTTCATGTTCTCTCTCTCGGCGTCGCTCGCGGGCCCTTCGGGGCCCGCCTTTTTGTCAGTCGCCGAGGCGCTCGAGCCGCACCAGGTCGAGGATCCGGATCTCCCGCCGCCGGACCTCGACGATGCCTTCACTCTCCAGCCTGCTGAACTCGCGGCTGACTGCTTCCCGGTGCGAGCCGATGCGGGAGGCGATCTCATAGTGCGTCGGCGCCGGCTTGATCAGGAGGCCGCCGCGCGTCGACGCACCGCCGGTGGCCAGCTGCAGGAGCTCCTTTCGCACCCGCTCGCGCAAGCCCAGCGCGCTGACGTCGAACACCCGTTCGGACATGGCCCGCAGCTTGGCCACCAGGACCTCCAGGAGGCGGAAAGCCACGCGGCCATTGCTCTGGAGCAGCGCTGTGAACTCCGGCGCCGTCATCCGCGCCACCACGCAGGTCGACAGCGTCACGACGGAAGAAGAGCGCGGCAGCCCATCGACCGCGGCGAACTCTCCGAAGAGGCCGCCAAGGCCGACGTCGTTGTAGGTGATCTCCCGGCCCGACGGCGAATAGCTGCTGATCCTGACGGAACCCTCCAGAACGAAGAACACATCATCCGTGCGGTCTTCCTGGCCGATGATCTGGACATGCTTGTCGTAACGACTGATGGAGCACAGCCTGGCGAGATGCGCGAGCTCCTCTTTGGACAGGTCTTCGAACAGCGCAATGACCCGAAGCAGGCGAGCATGCGTCTCCATGTGACGGCTGGTCCCCAAGCGTGTTGGATCAAAGCCTAGATCACACAATTATCAGCTGCAATCGAGGCTAAAATTTCACAAAGAATGCATGGATCGTCCGTAGGTTGTATGATACGTCTTCCATCTCACTGAGAGCTTGGGGGAGCTTTCAAGGATGGGTAGCCTGGGGGTGATGCGCATTGGCATTGCGCTCGCAGCGTCAGTGGGATTGGTCGCGCCGGCGACCGGGGGAGCAAACGCACAGCAGCAGCCGATCGCCGTCTTTCAGGAAGATTCGTGGACCGCCGCCAACCGCGACGAGTTCTACAGCCTGGATCAGGGATCGGAGATCATGCCGCTGGCCTGGATCAGGGCGCTGAAGCGGCTGAACGGCGAGCCATTCCTGTCCGACGGCCTGGCGCGCCACGGCTACCTGCCCAATCCCGCGAGCAAGGCCGGATTGCCGATAGGCTTTACGGTGGCCGGCAAGCCTGGCGCGGAAACCTTCGGCATGACGTGCGCCGCCTGCCACACGCGCCAGATCGAGGTCGGCGGCAGGTCGTACCGCATCGACGGGGGGCCGGCCCTCGCCGATTTCCAGAGCTTGCTGGTGGATCTTCAGTTCGCGGTGAACGCTGTCCTGGTTGACGCCACGGTGTTCGCCGACTTCGCGGCGAGCGTGCTGGGGGGCGCCCCCAAGGCGGACGAAGAAGCGGCGCTGCGCCAGGCGCTGGAGGCCTGGCATCATCGCTACGCGCTCTGGATGAGCGGGGTGCCGAGCGATGCGCCCTGGGGGCCGGGTCGCCTGGATGCGGTCGCAATGATCTTCAATCGCCTCACCGGGCTCGGTCTGGGGCCGCCGCCGCACCATGTGATCGCCAGGAACATACGGAGGGCCGATGCGCCCGTGCGTTCACCGTTCCTGTGGAATGCCGCCAGGCAGGATTTCACGCAATGGGCCGGATTCGCCGACAACGGCGATCCGATGACGGCATTGGCGCGCAATCTTGGGCAGGTCTTTGGAGTCTTCGCGCGCTTCCATCCGGAGAAGGACCCTGCCGACGATCTGCTCGGGTTCGACTACCTCAGGAAGAACTCGGCGAACTTCAAGGGGCTTCTCAGGCTCGAGGAGCTCACGCGATCGATCGGCGCGCCGCGCTGGCCGTGGAGCCTCGATGAGGCGCTCGCAGAGCAGGGCAAGCGGGTGTTCGCCGACCATTGTCAGAGCTGCCACGGCAAGGAGACGGGCACGCCGCGCGGCGGCCTCGACACCTGGAAGACGCGCATCATCCCGGCGGCGGAGATCAGGACAGACGCCCGGCAGCTTCACACCCTCCAGCGAACGGCATTTGCCGGCGTGCTCGAGGGTGCGACGGTGCCAACGCTCCAGGTCTTCAAGGGGCCTTTGAAGCACGAGGACCTGGCGCTAGGGATTCTCTCGGTCTCCATGGCAGGTACGCTGACCGCGTTTCAGCGCCAAGCGCAGGGGGCGCCGTCCGGCCCACCTTCCGGTGGCGATGCGGCCCGGGCGGAAGGGCATGTGCCCCGGAATGCGAAGCCAGGCTACGAGGCGCGAGTCCTCGAGGGTATCTGGGCGGCGGCACCCTACCTGCACAACGGGTCAGTGCCGACCTTGGACGACCTCCTGAAAAGGCCGGAGGATCGGCCCGCATCGTTCAAGGTCGGCCCGGCCTACGATATCGAGCGGATCGGACTTGCCCGGGAGCAGAGGCAATCCGATGCAGTATTGACGACGACCGATTGCCGTGAGCCGAGCTCCGGGAACAGCCGGTGCGGCCACGACTACGGAACCGACCTGCCGGACCACAAGAAGCGGCAGCTGCTCGAGTATCTCAAGAAGCTCTAGGCGGGCGACGGAAGAGGCGATGAACCGCCTGTCCCCACATGGAACGGTGCAGCGTGGCAAGCCGTTGCGACGCTACATTGCAATGCTCTTCGCCGACCTTTCGGACTCCACCAGGCTCGCCGCTGCCATGGAGGCGGAGGAGTATTCCGATCTCCTCGGCAGGCTCAGGTGGGCCTATCAGGATGTCATCTCGAAGCACGGCGGCGTCATTGCCCGCGTGCAGGGCGATGGCGTGCTGGCGATCTTCGGCTATCCGGATGCCCACGAGGATGACGGCCGGCGCGCCACGGAAGCGGCGCTCGATCTGCATGACACGGTTCGGCGCTTCCAATCATCGGTGCCGTCGACGTCCCTCGGCCTGCATACGGGCGTGCACGCGGGCCTCGTGCTCGTCGAGGAGGGCGACACCGTTCGCGGCCGTCTGGACCTGACCGGCAGCGCCATCAACGTTGCCGCACGGCTGTCCGCCGTCGCGACGCATGACGAGATCATTGTCGGCGAGGAAACCCTGAGCGCGGATGCCCATTTCTTCGAGGCTGGCGTCCGCCGCATCCTGACGCTGCGGGGCGTTGCTGAGCCGGTGGCGGTCTACCCGGTGCTCGCGCGCGCTTCCGTCAGCACGCGCTTCGAAGCCCGGGCCAAGCGGGGTCTCACGTCGTTCGTCGGGCGTGAGACGGAACTACGCTCGCTCGAGCGCGGCCTGGCGGATGCGATTGCAGGCAGGTCCGGCTACATCGCAATCGCTGGAGCGGCTGGCTTAGGGAAGACCCGCCTGGCAGAGGAGTTCCTGCACCGCGCCGCCGACGCCAGATGCCAGATCCTGCGAGGCTATTGCGAGAGCTACCTGAGCGCCGAACCGCTGCAGCCCTTCATCCAGATGCTGTGGTCGCTCTGCCAGATGCACCATGGCATCAGCGCCGCGACGGCCGCCGAGCGGCTCGATCGCACGCTGTCGGACATCGATCCTGATCTGCTCGCGTATCGCCCGGTTCTGCTCCGGGCCCTGTCGCTGGGCTCGGCCGTGCCGCTCGACGGGGCGGCCAGGCAGACCGCGCCGGAAACCGTCATCGAAGCCACGTGCGCCATCTTCGGCGCCCTGGCTGCCGTGAAGCCGCTGGTGATCTTCATCGATGACTGGCAATGGGCCGACGATGCGACACGCCAGACGCTCGGGCGAATCCGGAACATCGGGCGCGGGCCGATCCTGGTCCTGATCGCAAGCCGCGACTTCGCGCCCGGCGATCTGGCGATGAGCGATCTGGATGTCCTGGGACTAAGGCCGCTCACGGAGACGGAGGCGGAACAAACCATCAGCCAGCTCCTGCCGGGCATGGATCCCTTCGTGGTCCAGGATATCCGCGACTACTCGGGCGGCAACCCGCTGTTCCTGGAGGAGCTATGCCACTCGGTGGCGCACCAGAGCACGGCGCGCCGCATCGGCCATGCCCAGGCTGGCGCCGCCTGGCTCGACAAGCTCATTGAGGCGCGTGTCGAACGGCTGCCAGCGGACCAGGCCCAGCTGGTTCGCATGGCGGCCGTCATCGGCAACGTGATCCCGGTTTGGCTGCTGGAGAGGCTCAGTGGCTGCAACGTGCATCATCCGCTCGTCCTGGCGCTGATGAAGCAGGATCTGCTCTTCATGGGGGAGAGCGCCGGAACACTGCGCTTCAAGCACGGCATCGCGCGCGACGTGATCTATGACGCCGTCGGGCTCAGCCAGCGCATGGCGCTGCATCGGCAGATCGCCGAGGTGCTGCGGGAACAGGGCGCATCGGGTGGCGAGGAGGAGTTCTACGAGGCGCTTGCCTGCCACTACGGCGCGGCACGTCAGGCGCGTGAAGCAGCCAGGTACGCGGAGCTGGCGGGCGACAAGGCAGTGGCCACGTCCGCCCTGGACCGCGCTCAGGTCCAGTATCAGGCGGCGCTGGCCGCGCTTGACCTGCTCGAGTCTTCGCATGAGACATATGAGCGCTGGATCGGGATCGTGCAGCGCCTGGCTTTCGCCGCCGTGTTCGACCCGTCGCGGGAGCAGGTTGAAATCCTGCGGCGTGCGGTTACGCTGGCCACGAGCCGTGGCGATGCGCCGGCGATCGCTCGCACCGAATACTGGCTCGGATATCTGACTTATGCTCTCGGTGAAGGCCGTGTCGCGACGCGCTATCTGGCGTCAGCGCTCGCCTATGCGCGGCGGGCCAACGACGCGCGGCTGGTGGCGCAGGTCGAGGCCACGCTGGGAGAAGCGTGCGCGGCCACCTGTGACTACGGCAAGTCGCTTGCGCTGCTTGACAGCTCGATCAGGGCGAAGAGCCAGCGCCAGAAAGGGAGCCGGCCAGCAGTGGGCTTCGCCTATGCATTGGCCTGCAAGGCGGCGGTTCATGGCGACCGCGGCGAGTTCGAGCAGGCGCAAGTCTGCTTCGACGACGCGCTTGCAGCGGTGCGCGGCACCGGTCATGAAGTCGAGGGCTCGGTGCTGTGCTGGCGCAGCGGTGTATACCTTTGGCAGGGCTGCTGGGACGAGGCCTGGCGAACCGCCGTGGATGCGCTGCGGGTCGCCGAGCGTGTCAGGAGTCGCTACCTGTATGCGCAAAGCCTGTCGCTGGGTGGATATGCATCATGGATGATGCAGCGCTCGGCAGCGGCGCTGCAGACCATCGTGGACGCGACGTCCTGGCACCGGGCGCGTGGCCGCAGCCTGTTCATCTCGCTCAACTATGGCTGGCTGGCCGACGGCATGGCCGCGAGCGGACGATGGGCGGAAGGGCGAGCATATGTGGCCCGGACGCTGATGCGCAGCCGTGGGCACGATAGATTGGGCGAAGCCATGGCATATCGCGCCATGGCACGCGCCTCGGCAGCCGGTCAGGCCCGTCGGCCACCGGCGTACTATATCGAGCTCGCAAGGAGGGCGGCATCGGCGCGGGACTCCTCCCACGAGATGGCTGCCACTCAGCTCTGCGATGCCGAGATCAAGCTCGGCCAGGGTGACCTCACCGCGGCCATCGTGCTGCTCGAGCAGGCGGGACACGCGTTCCGGGGGATGGGCATGGCCTGGCATCTGGCCGAGACGGCCCGGCTGCACCGCCTCTGTCAGGCTCAGGCTGTGCCGGGGGCGACCGGGGCCGCGGACGTCACCGGCGCTGGGGAAGTCATTGCGCCAGCGATGATCCCGAGCAGAATGCCCATGCCCATCCGGTAGCCGGGACATGCGTGCGTCGGATGAGGCTCTCTTCCGCGGCTGCCGCCAAAGATCGGCGTGACGTCGGTGACACCTTTGCGCAGATCTTCCTGGGTGGCCGACTCGATGCTGACATGGATCCTGTCGCCCTTGGACACCTTCTCCCCGTTGAGCAGGTGATCCGCCGCGGCCGTGCGCCAGACGCTTCCGGGCGTAGGCCGCATCTGCATCGCCTGCATCAGCGGCTCCTCAAGAACGGCACACGCTTTCTTGTACAGATCTTCCGACGGATGCGCCGCGAACGCGGCGGCAAGGGCGTCGTACCTGTTGGTCCGTTTCCAAATCTCCAAGACGGCAAGTAGATTGAGCTGCACCGTGGGCAGCATGCCCATCATCACGCCAACGATGGTGCGGGCGAGCAGGTCGGCCTGGCCCGGGAAGGCCTTGAAGAGGGCTCGTGTCAAGGTGCCGTCCGGCGTCGTCCCGTCTCGGTGATGCCCGGTCACGAACTGCCGCACGGACAGCCGCAGAAGATGGCCCTTCACCATGCCTGACCAGGCTCGCTTCGCATCCGGCGAAAGCTCCGTTATGGAGTGCGACAGGAAGGCGAAATCTCCCGGACATTTCGGCGGATGTGCGGTGTCGAGGCCGAACCCACCTTCCATCATGTGCACGCCATCCGGCAGGCCGAACCAGTGTGTGCAAAGCGCTGCCAGCACCCTCACAGACAATTTCTCCGCGTCGCCTGGCGCGATGCCCTGCTGATCTATCGCATTTCTTGTCTTGTCGAATGCAAGGCGGAACGCCTCCTCGGCCGCGACGGCCGAGATGGCCGCATTGGATTTCCACGCCTGCTCGCCATACCGCTTGTCGCTTCCGTCAAGGCCGAGATAGATCAGGCCCAGGCTGTCTTCCATGCGCTCAGCATAGCCGCTGACGGAATAGTGTTGAGCCGCATCCTCGAAGACCTCCATCACCCGTTCCTTGCCGGTGACCCGGATCACATCGGCCGACCGGACGACATCCCGCTGTTGATCGAGGTCAGGCAGGTTGAGAGGTCCGGCAGCGTCGAGGGCGGGTGCGCTCCCCCGAAACGCGTCGGCAGCATGAGCGAGACTTGGCGGAAGCAAATCTCCGATGTCGCGAGCATTCTCAACCATGCGTTGGGCATCGATGATCTTTTCCTCACTCCATTTGGAATCTGATGGCATTGAATCTCTCCGAGTCCGTGTCGAGTGGGACATCGGCGGCACGCTTCGGCGACTCAGATCATATTTTGCGCGGATGCCCATCCCCGACCATTATTATAACCGCAAAGAAATTCCGGCACGCCATAAGAAAACTACGCAATGTGATACTCGTCACATTCGAGCTGGTTTTGCCCCCCTAAGGTGGCCGTCGCCTGCGGGAGGACAGCCGTGACCGGATACGCGACCGGAACGGAGCGCGTCACGCTCTCGCCCTTGCGCGGTAGCATCACCTATGTCCGATACATCCCACTTCTTGATCGTCGAGAGCATCTATGAGGCGGCAGCCGATCCGTCGCAGTGGAGCCGGGCGCTGAGCCGGCTGGCAGCGTCGATCGGCGGCCAGAGCTTCATGGTGGTGCACGACCCGGTCCAGGGTGTCGGGACCTGCTCCTGGCATGCCAACTGGGACCCGCGTTGGGTCGCGGCCTACGATCGGCACTACGCCAGCCGAAACCCCTGGCTGGCGCGGGTGGCGCGGCGGCCGGCAGGCCGGGCCGAGCCGGCCGAGTTCTTCCTGGCCCGCGCCGACCTCCGCAAGACCGAGTGGTACAACGATTTCCTGCGGCCGCAGGGGCTTGGCAGCGCCATCGGCGTGACCCTGTTGCAGGACCGCACACGCTACATCACCGCCGGCGTGCTGGTTCCCGAGCGCGATGAAGCCGAGCACAAGGCTTCCGTGGCCTTCCTGCAGCGTCTTGCGCCACATCTGCAGCGGGCGCTGCAGGTCAATCGCCAGCTTGCCGGTGCCGACATGCAGTGGCAGGCGGCGCAAGCCTGCTTCGATCGTCTGGATACGGGCGTGGTGCTGGTGGGAAGCGACCGGCGGATCCGTCTCGCCAACGCCCAGGCGCAGCGGATCCTGCGCGAAGGCGACGGGTTGAGCCAGGACCGCGACGGCCATCTGCGCGCCGCTTCCGGCACCGACGACCGCCTCGTGCAGGCCGCCCTGCAGTCGATCCTTGTCGGCGATGCCATGCCATCGGGCGCCGGTGACGTCCTGGCGGTGCGCCGCCGCTCCGCGAAGCGGCCCTATGGCCTTCTCGTCGCCGGCCTGCGGCCATCGTCGATGATGCCCGACGCCGCCGGCACGATGGCGATCGTGCTCATCATGGCTTCGGATGGCGAGCGGACGATCAAGGCCGAAACCGTCGCGAAGCTTCTCGAGCTGACGGGCGCCGAGGCGCGCGTCGTCACCTTGCTGGCCTCGGGCGTGCGCGCGCCCGATATCGGTCCGGCCATGAACGTCAGCTATAACACCGTGCGCACGCTGCTGGCGCGCGCCATGGCCAAGACCGAAACCACCACCCAGGCCAACCTGGTGCGGCTGGCCGTCTCGGCCGGCGGCGGCGCGCTGGCGCGAGCGCCCGCGATCGCGGCGCGGCCAACGTGATCGTATTTCATCGCACCGCGCTCTAAAGTCGGCGGCAAGGATTGCCGCAAGGGCCGGATCATGATGCCATCGCTCGTCGCACGCTGCCTTGCCGGGGCGCTGCTGGTGCTCACCTCGGCCTGCGTGCAGCAGCAGGCGCCATCGGCGTCCCCGGCGGCGGCGCCGGTCCTCTCCTGGAAGGCGCTGCTGATCGGCGGCGACGATGCGCAGCCGGTGTTCAGCAACGCCGTCGACACCCTGCAGCAGCGCCTGGCGGCGTTCGGCGTGGCGGCGCAGGACATCGCCGTGCTCAAGAGCGACGCGCCGCCGGGAGAGGGCGTGGCCAACCGCGCCAATGTCGAGCGGCAGGTGCACCGCCTGGCCGGGACGGCGGCCACCGGCTGCTTCGTCTTCATCACCGCCCATGGCTATCCGCGGGGCGGGCTGGTGCTGGCGCGCTCGCGCATCGTGATCCGGCCCGGCGACCTCGACCGCCTGCTCGAGCGCGCCTGCGGCGCGCTGCCGACCGTGGCCATCGCCTCGGGCTGCTTCTCCGGCGTCTACACCGACGATGCCACCCTGCGCCGGCCCAACCGCATCGTGCTCGCCGCCGCGCGCGCCGACCTGCCGTCCTTCGGCTGCAGCGCCAGCGAACGCTACACCTACTATGATCGCTGCTTTCTCGATGTGCTGCAGCAGGGCGCGCCCTGGCAGGCGATCGCCGCCAGGGTCAGCCAGTGCGTGTCCGGGATCGAGCGCCGCAGCGGCGATCCACCCTCACACCCCCAGGCCTTCTTCGGCGCCGCCGTCGCGCGCCTGGCGGCGTTCTGAGCGCACCGGCCGGCCCTGTCCGGCCGACCAGCGCCATCCCGGCGCATCGGCGGCGATGCGCACGCCGCCGACCCAGCGCCCGGGCAGGCGCAGCTGCGTGCCGTCGGATCGGCCCGCCAGCAGGGCGGCGCCGATCTCCGTCAGCCGGTAGGCCTGCTGCGGCCAGGGTTGCCGGGCCGTGGCGTCATCGAGCGCCACAGGCGGCGCGCCGGCTTCGGCCATGTCGCGCAGGATGGCGCGGAACATCAGATCGCCGAGGAAGGGCAGGGGCTCGCGCGCCTGGGTGGCGTGGAACAGCGCCGACACCGTGCCCGGACCATCCTGGAGCTGGGCCAGGATCAGGCGCTGCGTCAGGCTCAACCCGTCCTGCGTCCAGGGCAGCTCCTGCAGGTGCCGCGTCAGCGCCCCGGCCATGGCCGGCAGCTCGGGCGTGCCCGAGGCGGCGACGGCATGCAGCGCCATGGGGGCGGGCTCGCGCAGGGCCGTCCAGACGGCATGGCCCAGCCGCAGCTGCGCCGCGGTCACCGGGCGGCGGGTCTCCCACAGCGAGCGCAAGGCCGCCGGTGACAGCTGCCCCAGCCCGACATAGCGATGCGTCATCGGGAAGCGGTCGGCGCAGATCAGGTCCAGCGGCGGCGGGCGCGTCGCCGCCTGGAGCGCGGCCAGCACGCGGGCCAGCACGAGCTGGTCGTAGCTGTCGTGCTCGAACCACAGCACGATGCGCTGCGTGCCCGCGGCCAGCCGTGACAGCGCCGCGTCCTGGGCCGCCAGCCTGGCCGCGGCCGCCTCCGGCGTCGTGTCGTAGGCCGCCGCGATGAAGCGGCTGCGGATGGCGGCCAGGTCACCGTCGCGGGGCACGGGCCCCTGGCAATAGGGATCGCTGAACTCGACGAAGCGGCCGGTGAAGCCGGCCTGCGCCAGGCCTTCGCCGATATCCGAGCCGCAGCGCAGATGCATCGTCGGCTGTCCGGCGTCAGGGGCGGGCGCCCGGCCGGCAATGTCGCGTCGGGCACGCTCCAGGCGCTCGACATGGACCTTGAGCTGCGGCCAGCTCGCCAGCCCCAGCTCGCGGGCGATGACCAGCTGCGCGTCGCTGAGCCTGCCCAGGTGCTGCGTGCGGCATGTCGGCCGGCATGACGTCGCGCGCGGCGGGGTGGTGCCGCCTGACACGCTCGACGGCCTCGGGCGCGCACCGCGCTATTGCCTGCCGCAGCTCCTTGGCGCGGGTCTTCTGCTGCTGGAGATTGAAACGCTGGTCGTCGCCGCGCAAAGCTGCGTCGGTCATGGCGATCCCCTTTGCTGGTGCCTGTGTCCGCATGACAGACCAAAAGGGATTAAGACGTAATCGTCGCTGCTGGTTGTGGGCGCTGCCCTTCCCGCGGACCGGATGCGTCAACCTCGCTGCCGCAACATAGCGCCCGCCGGGCCTGATTCAAGAGTGGATTGGCTGTTGACAGTGAGTATTCGCTCATATAAAAAGAGCACATACTCATTTCGGAACCTGCCATGAGCGTCGTATCCCAACCTCAGCAAGCGTCGTACCCGTCCAGCGCCGTGGCCACCGCCCATCCCTTCGCCAAGGCGTTCGCCTCGGGCGGCCTGGTCTATATCGTCGCGACGTCGGTCATGCTGCTGCTGGCCCTGCGTGCGCTGCCGGTGGATGCGACGTCCTACGAGCTCGGCTACGCCACGGCGCGGGCGCTGGCGCAGTTCACCGTGGCCGGCTTCGTGCCGGCGCTGATCATGGGCATGGCCGTCCAGCAGTCGCCGCGGCGCTGGCGCTTCTGGCAGATCTCGCTTTCGGTGATGGCCATGTTCTGCGTGACTGCCGCGCTGCAGACCCTGGGGACCACGCCGCACTGAGCCACATCGGCCCCGACGCCCACCTTGTGCTATCGTGCGGCCGCTGGAGGCCGCTGAGATGGCAAAGACCTGCACGACCTATACCGAATTCTGGCCGTTCTATCTGCGTGAGCATGCCAAGCCGGCGACGCGGGCGGTGCATTATGTCGGCACGATCCTGTCGATGGTCGTGCTTGTGTGGGCCATCGCCACCCAGAGCTGGTGGTGGCTGGTCGCGGTGCCGCTGGCCGGCTATGGCGCGGCCTGGATCGGGCACTTCTTCATCGAGAAGAACCGGCCGGCGACCTTCACCTATCCGTTCTGGTCGCTGATCAGCGACTACAAGATGTGCTTCATGTTCCTCACCGGCCAGCTCGGCCGGGAGCTGATGAAGCATCAGATCCGGACCTGATACCGGCGGCGCGCTCCCGGCGCGTATAATTTATACGTTCGCATCGTGGAACCGGTTGGCCACAATGCCGGCCCACCGGCGAGCGGGTGTGCGGCATGCGTGTGTTGTTGACAGGGTCTTCGGGGTGGCTGGGCCGGGCGCTGGCGCCGCTTCTGCAGGCGCAGGGGCATGAGGTGATCGGCTTCGATCCGGTGCCGTCGGCGCATACGACGATTGTCGGCTCGGTCGCCGATCGGGCTCTCGTGCGCGCCGTGATCGCCGATGGCCGCGTCCAGGCCATCATCCATGGCGGCGCCCTGCACAAGCCGCATGTCGAGCGCCATGCGCCCGACGACTTCATCGCCGTCAATGTCAGCGGCACGCTGAACCTGCTGGCGGAGGCGGTGGCGCAGGGTGTCGAGCGCTTCGTCTTCACATCGACGACGTCGCTGATGATCTCGCGCCGCATCCGGGCCGGCCGCGAGGGCGGCGCGCGCCGGGCCGAATGGCTCACCGAGGCCATGCAGCCGGCGCCGCGCAACATCTACGGTGTCAGCAAGCTCTCGGCCGAGCATCTCTGCCGGCTGTACCACGAGCAGCACGGCCTGCCGATGGTGGTGCTGCGCACCGGGCGGTTCTTCCCGGAGGCCGATGACATGGCGCATGTCATCCGCCAGTCGGACGCCAACACCAAGGCCAACGAGCTGCTCTACCGGCGGCTCACGGTCGATGACGCCGCCCGGGCGCATGTCATGGCGCTGGACCGCGCGCCGGCGATCGGCTTCGACGTCTTCATCATCTCCGCGCCGCCGCCCTTCGTGCCGGATGACTGCGAGGCGCTGATCAACGACGCGCCGCGCGTGGTCGCGCGCTATTTCCCCGACTACCCGGCGATCTACGCCCGGCTGGGCTGGACGATGTTCGACAGCATCGACCGGGTCTATGATCCGTCGCACGCGGCGCGGCGGCTGGGCTTCACCTGCCGCACCGGCTTTCGCGAGATGCTGGCCGGGCTGACACGTGGTCGGGCCGCGGCGCTCCAGCGCCGCTCATGAGTCCGGCGCCGCGCGCCGGATGCGGCGCTGGTGCGCCGCGGCCCGACCATGAGGTCCTTCGGATCTGGGTCACTCGCAGTCGAAGCGGAAGAAGCGGGCGGCGACCCCGTCCTGCGGCTGGACCATGCGCAAGGTCTTGCTCTGGAGGTCCAGCCGCCAGTGGCCTTCGCGGGCATCCACCGTCTTGCCCCAGGCGATGGTGCCCTCGAAGCGCTCGCCCTGCTGGTCGAGCATCTGCCAGATCGTGGCCGGGGCGACCGGGCCGGCAGATTGCGCCGCCGCCGGCTTGACGCTGATCGTCAGCTGCATCGCCGCGCGGGCCGGATAGGCCTGGTGCGTGACGGTGCCGTCCTTGTCGACCATCACGGCGACGGCGCCGGCGGCGGCGCAGGTGAAGGCCATGGCGCCGGCGTCAGGGGCCGGAGCGGGCGGCGTGGCGGCTTCAGGCGCGGCGGATTTCGGTGCGGCCGTGGTCGACGGGTCGACATCCTCCTTCAGAAACCGGCGTGCCACCCAGCCCTCGGCGTTCTTGTAGCGCACGCGGCACCAGCGCTTCAGCGCCGCCGGCTGATCGGGCAGCTCGCGGCAGCCGAGGTTGGCCAGCCCGCGGGCATCGCGCGGCACGGCGCCCACCGACTCGCTCGACGGCGAGGGCTGCGCGCGCAGGTTCAGCGTCCGGCCGGCGCTGACGCCGGTCACGGCCCAGGATGAGGGGCTCGAGTCTTGTGCCGTGGCCGGCACCGGGGCGCGCGCCAGCGCCAGTCCGGCGCAGGCGACGAGGGGGATGGCAAGGCGCGACCGCATGCCGGTGGTCCTTACACGATCGCGGACCTCGATACGAGCGGCGCCGTCGACCGGCCGACGGCCGGTCCTACTCCAGCATCACCAGGGTGCCGCCGGTCGCTTCGATCGCCCGCACGCCCATCGTTGGACAATCGAGCAGCGAGAGGCGCGAATTGCCCTGGACCTCGACGACATGGCCGATGATCTGCACGCACGACTTGCCGGCGGGCAGGTCGGTGGTTCCGGCGTAGTTGATCAGGGCCGACGGCAGATAGATCGCGCCGCTGATCTTCAACGCGGCGGAGCCGGCCAGGGAGGCCGCATTGCCCAGCACCGCATCGCGGTCCTGGTAGATCGCGACGCCGCGCCAGATGCCGGCCTCGGCACCGGACGGGGCGGGGAACTGCACGTCGGTGCTGCCCCCGATCGATACGCTGCCGATACTGCCATCCGCACCAGCGGTCAGAATGATGGTGATGCCGTCCGTCGTGGCTGTGCAGTTGCCGCAGCGGATCTGGGCCGAGCCGCTGACCTTGAAATCACCGCCCTTGATGACATAGGTGCCCTTGTTCAGCTTCAGCGTTCCCGACCCGCCGACCGACAGGCCATTGCAGTAGGTGCCGGGGTAAGCCGCGGGCGGCGCGCTGTCGTTCTTGTTTGTGCTGACCGAGTAGTTGCTGTACGTGCATCCGCTCGTCGCCGGCACAGTCAGGTCGCGGTAGGGGTCCGTGGCAGGCGGCTGGCTGACGTCGGCACCATTGGTCAGCTCGACCCGGGCGGAGGGCCCCAGCTGCATCTGGCCGGCGGTGTAGACGCTCAGCGCCTTGAGGGTCTCGCTGCCGCCGACATAGACGGCATCGGCTGCGTTGGAATTGGACAGCACCGTGCAATTCGGGGCCTGGATGGTGCCCGATCCCTGAAAGCGCAGTGCTTGGGATGAGGTTGCAGACAGCGCCAGCACGCAGCCCCCGCCGCCGTGGCTGCCCTCGCCGCCGAAGCCCGCCACGGAGCGGCCGGAAAGGCTTGTCGAGCCCAGGCCGAACAAGGCGCTGAAGAAGGTGTTGGCCTTGACCTGGACAATGACCTCGACGGCCGTCGTGTCGCCGGTATGTGATCCGGCGCGCGGCGGCACGTTTATCGTGATCGTGTTGGGGGCGACCGCGGCATAGCCATTGCGCTGGGCGTCGCGGGTGGCCACGGCGGTCAGCGTCTCGAGCGCGCTGTCGCCGCCCTTGCTTTTCGCCAGCGCTGCACCGAGAGCCGCGGCGTCAGCCTGCTGCTGAACGCGCCGCTGCATCATGTAGAGATAGCCGGTGTCGATCGCCAGCGCCAACCCGCCGATGATTGCGGGCATCGCCAACGCCGTTATCACGAGCGCGCCACCTTGGTCATGGCGGCGGCACAAACGGCCAAATGCGTGCCACAGCCCCGAGGGCAGTCCGGACAGCCTCATAGTAAGCCTTGCTGAAGAGATTCCCGCTGGGACAGAGGCGGGGAAATATGTTTGTTGATTCTATGCAGGAGCAAAAACAGCTGATCGATATATTCAATGGAGATCGGTTTCGCAGTCAACAAGGCGATTGACGGTCGCTCCGGAATGGACCGATCACTTCGGGCAAGGCAGCCTCGATAGACCCCCGCCGGCAACGGATGGGATTGTGGCGGTCAGCGCTTGAGCCGGGTGTAAAGCTGCAGGAGCCTGGCCGGCAAGGCGGCGATATCGGGCATCTGCAGGACCGCATGCGGCCCGACGATCCGCGCCAGATGCACACCGGCGCCGATCCCGAGCGCGAACACGTCGACGCCCCGCTGGCGCAAGCGCTGCGCCACGTGACGGGCATCCGCCACGAGATAGAGCGGATCGAAGACGTCGATGTCGGCCGGCTCGCCGTCGGTGAGCAGCAGCAGCACGCGCCGGAAGGCGCGGCGCGCCTCGAGGCCTGCGCCGGCATGGCGCATCGCCGTCCCCAGCCGGGTGGAGAAGCCGGCGCGCAGTCCGGCCAGCCGGCCGCGCACAGGCAGGTCGAACGGCTCGTCGAAATCCTTGAGCTGGGTGTAGAATACCTTGTGGCGGCCGTCCGAGCAGAAGCCGTGGACCGCAAGCGCGTCGCCGGCGCCGTCGATGGCCGCGGCGGCGGCTCTTTCGGCCGCCAGCACGGTGCGGCCATCGCCGTCGGCGTCATTGGTCGATTCCGACAGGTCCAGCAGCAGCAGGGCCAGGTCGCGCGGGCCGGGGACATGGCGCACATAGACCCTGTGATCCGGCGGCTGGCACGTCCGCAGGGCGACATGGGCGGCGATGCAGGCATCGATATCGAGGGTCTCGCCCTCGCTGCGCCGCTTCTGCCGCAGGCGCCGGCCGATCGTCGCCGTCTTCGCCAGGGCCTGGACGCGGCGGGTGACATCGTCGCTTGCCAAGGGCGTCGACAGGGACCACGCCGCCGGTGCTGGCGAAGGCGCCGTCTCCACGATCGTCGTCCAGTCGGAGCGCTCGCGTGCCAGCACGTGATCCCACTCGGGGTAGGTCGCGATCGCCTTCCGCGGCGGCCGGCGCCGCCGGGCGCGCACGCCCGACGTCATCACGCGGCGGTGCGTCGTCGGATGCCGGCGCCTGCGGCTCGTCACAACGCTCGATGCGGGCCGTGTCGATCGTGAGCGCGATATCGTCCATGACGGCGTCCGGCGCGTCGGGGAAATCCCAGAGGCCGGCGTTGTCGTCACGATAGGCCGGCTCGACGACATAGGTGTGGGGATTGAACTGCACACGCATCTGGCCCAGGTCGTTGCCCAGCAAGCCGCCCAAGGGGCGGCTGATCCGCGGATCCGTGAGCGTCGCCTGCGCGAACAGGGTGCGGCCCTTGGCGACCCAGGCATCGTCGTCGCGATAGGCGGGGTCGAGCAGGGCACGCGCCAGGCGGGCCAGCAATGCCGGCGCCGTGCCGCCGTGTGGCAGCGCCACGTGGAACGGCGACCAGAAATGACGCAGGCCGGGCATGGCCCGCAGCGCCAGCGCCTCGACGCGGGCATCCTCGATCAGCGAAACCAACGTGACCTGCAGCGGCTTCAACGTGCCGATCGCCAAGCGCTGGGGCGTGTAGGTGAGATGGGCGCCCAGATGCGCCGCGGCGGCGCGGTAGAGCGCCATCGCCGCATCGCCCGAGAGGCCCGGGAAACGCTCCGGGAAGCGCAGCAGGGTTCCCGTGAAGGATGTACGGCGCGGGGCGGGAGCGTCGGCCGGCGCCAGGGCAGGGCGCAGCGGCGGACGCAGGCCCCATAACGCCGTGAGTTGCGCCGCAAGCCGCGATTCGGCACGACGGAAGTCGGATGCGGCGCCACCGCGCGCCAGGAGGCGCTGCGCCAGCGGGTCATCGAGCGCGAAATAGGCGCGCCGCCGGCCACGATCGTCGGCGGTCGCGCGCAGGCCGCTCACCATCCAGGCCTCGAGGCCATCGATATCGACCATGGCCAGCAGGTGGTCCAGTCGTGCCGTAGAGGGTCGGGTACCACAGCAGGCCGTTCAGGCGCTCGACGACGGGCAGCACCGCCTTGCGGCTCGACGACGTGTAGCACCCGAAGATGGGATGGTCGTGATGCGGTCCTCGATCATCAGGCGCTTGGCGTAGTGGCCGAAAGCGGCCGACTCGGAGGCCGGATCGTAGACGACAGGGACGAGCTCGCGGCCGTTGACGCCGCCGCTGCCGTTGATCTCCTCGATCGCCAGCAGGGTGCCGTTCAGCTGGGTCTCCTCGATCACCGACATGAAGCCGGAGTGCGAGAAGAGCACGCCGCCACGCCACGGCTCGCCCGTCTTTCCTGGAGGTGTCGGGCCGGACACGCTTGTGCGCGGGAGCAATCGGCATGGCATTCTCCCAAACGTCTTTATTGTGGCCTGGCGCTCGACGGGCCAGCGAGATTGTTCGACGTTGACTGCTATCGCTCGTGCAAGAATCGTGACACGGAACGCGTGGCGGGCGCAAGGCGGCCCCCGCGGGAACTGGCTGCCTCGGGAACAGGCCAAGTGAGCGGCAACTTAGCAGTCGCTCACGGCACGTCGCGTGCCGCCGCCGATAGCGCAGACAGAGCTGACGCTCGCCCCGAAGCGAATGAAGGGCAGAGGGCCGCCCGGCGGGGTGATGCGTTTCCGTGAGGAGAAAGCGTCTCATTCTCCTCATTTTATGATGAGAATAAGTTGAATCTTGAGGCGAAAGGCCCTACATTCTCATCACGTTTTGAGGAGAATATGTACATCTGGGAAAGGCCATCATGGCCGGATTTTCGGTGGCAGGATGCACGGCTGCTCGAGCCGCTCGCAGCCGCGCGGCTAAAGCAGGGGCAGCTGCTGGGCGGCATGGCGCGTCTGGGCTTTGACCTCCGGCGTGAGGCGCAGTTCAATGCGCTGACCGAAGATGTCCTCAAGAGCTCCGCGATCGAGGGTGATATGCTCGATCGCAACAGCGTGCGTTCCTCACTCGCGCGACGTCTTGGCCTGCCGGATGCGGCTGCCGCTGCTGTCGATCGTCGGACAGAAGGTGTCGTCGACATGCTTCTCGATGCCACGGAAAATCACGATAAGCCTTTGACGGCACGGCGGCTGTGCGGCTGGCAGGCCGCGCTGTTCCCGACCGGCTATTCAGGCCTGCATCGAGTAAAGACGGGTCGCTGGCGTGACGATGCGCAGGGGCCGATGCAGGTCGTCTCTGGCCCGATCGGACGCCAGCGCGTTCACTACCAGGCGCCTCCGGCTGCGAGGCTCGACACCGAGATGCGGCGCTTCCTGGAATGGTTCAATCGCAAAAGCGGACCGGAGGGGCTGCTGCGCGCCGGCCTCGCGCATCTCTGGTTCGTGACCATCCATCCGTTCGACGACGGCAATGGACGCGTGGCGCGTGCGATCGCTAACCAGGCGCTGGCGCAGTCGGAAGGCTCAGGGCAGCGCTTCTACAGCATGTCGAACCAGATCCAGAAGGAGCGTACCGGCTACTACGCCATGCTGGAACGCACGCAGAAGGGCGGTCTTGACGTCACGCAGTGGCTGGTCTGGTTCCTCGACTGCTTCTCCCGCGCGCTCGACGGCGCCGAATCGGCTCGTGACAATGTGCTGAGCAAGGCCGACTTCTGGCAGCGCTATGCGCGTGAGCTGTTCACGGCACGGCAGAAGGTGGTGCTGAACCGGTATCTGGACGGATTCGAAGGCAAGCTGACCGCCAAGAAATGGGCGGCGATCGGCAAATGCTCGGTGCCCACGGCGCAGCGCGACATCAACGATCTGCTCGAGCGCGGCATCCTGCGGCGCAATCCTGGCGGCAGCAAGAACACCAGCTACGATCTGGCCGGGCGCTGACTGCGTATCGACTTTGACCTGCAATCATATAGTTGCATGATGCGCCCGGCCGTCCGCTCGAGGCCACCACGCGACGCTGGAAGGGAGCGGCCTGACATGAGCTTCGGCAAGACGACACCGATCCTGCGGATCTTCGACGAGACCAAGGCGAAGGAGTTCTATGTTTCGTTCCTGGGCTTCAAGGTCGACTGGGAGCACCGCTTCGAGCCGGACCTGCCGCTCTACATGCAGGTCTCCAAGGACGGCTGCATCATCCACCTCTCGGAGCATCACGGCGATGCCTGTCCCGGCGCCGCCATCCGGATCGAGACCGACGAGCTCGACGCCTTCCATACCCAGCTGCTGGCGCAGAAGCACAAGAACACGCGGCCGGGGATCGAGGACATGCCGTGGGGCCGCGACATGTCGATCACCGATCCGTTCGGCAATCGGCTGACGTTCACCAGCGCGGGGGGCACCAGCGCGGCGGGGACGTGACCTACCGCATGCCAATCACATTCCAGGCCGGCACCGCTCGGGTGAAGCCCTTCAGGATCCTGGCGTCGGTGGCCTGCAGCTCGGCGATGTCGCCGACGGCGTCCGCGACGCGTGAGCTGATCAGGATCTCGCCGTCGGCGGCCTCGCCGCACAGGCGCGCCGCGAGGTTGGGCGTGGAGCCGATGGCGCTGTAGTCGTTGCGGCCCTCGAGGCCGATCTGGCCCAGGGTGGCGTAGCCCTGGGCGATGCCGACGCCGAAGCCGATCGGCTGGCCGCGGCGCTGCCACTTGGTGCTGATGGCGTGCACGGCCTCGCGCATGGCCACCGCCAGCCGCACGGCGCGGTGGGCCGGATCGGGGCAGGGCAGGGGATCGTTGAAGAAGACCATCAGGCCGTCGCCCATGAAACGGTCGAGCGTGCCTTCGTAGGCGTGGATCGGCGGCCCGACCGCGGCGTGGAAGTCGGCCAGCAGCGCCATCACTTCCTCGGGCTCGGCATGCTCGGCGAACGCGGTGAAGCCACGCAGGTCGCAGAACAGCACGGCGATGTCGCGGCGGTGGTTGCGCAGGATGCTGTCGTCGCCCTGGGCCAGGATCACCTCGGCGAGCTGCGGCGCCAGGAAGCGCTTGAGCTTGCCGACGCGCACGATCTCCTCGAGCTGCGTCGCCACGCGCGCCTCGAGCCTGGTGTTCCAGTCGGCAAGCTCGCGCGCCTGCTGCTGCACCTGGTCGTGCAAACGCTTGATGCGCAGCATGGCGCGCACGCGCGCCACCAGCGTGGCGTGGTCAATGGGCTTGAAGAGGTAGTCGTCGGCACCGGCACCCAGCCCGGCGACGAGATCCCGGGTCTCGGCGCGCGCCGTCAGCAGGATGATGGGCACGAACGGGATCGCTGGATCGGCGCGCAGCCGGCGGCAGACCTCGAAGCCGTCGAGCTTGGGCATCATGACGTCGAGCAGCACGACATCAGGTGCCATCGACGCGATCTTGGCGAGGCCGTCCTGGCCGTCGACCGCGGTCGTCACCGCGTAGCCCTGGCTCTGCAGCCGCAGCTGCAGGATCTCGCGATTCTCCGGGACGTCGTCGACCACCAGGATGCGCGCGCCGGTCATGGGGCGCGCTACCCCAGCCTGGCCCGCACCATCGCCAGCAGCTGGCGCGGGCTGAAGGGCTTGGCGAGATAGTCGTCGCAGCCGGCGGCGCGCGCCTTGCCCTCGTCGCCGCTCAGGGCGTAGGACGTGACGGCGATCACCGGGATATGCCGCGTCGCCTCGTTGGCCTTGATGCGGCGCGTCGCCTCGTAGCCGTCGAGCACCGGCAGCTGGATGTCCATCAGGATCAGGTCGGGCTTCTCGCGCGCCGCCGCCGCGACGCCCTCGGCGCCGTCGGCCGCCTCTATCATCTCGTAGCCGACGCTGGTCAGCAGGTCGCGCACGATCTGGCGGTTGTCTTCGGTGTCCTCGACCAGCAGGTGCAGCCGCTTGGCGTCCAGTTCGCCGGGGAGAAGTGAGACACCAGTGACGTTGCCGCCAGGACGCGCGTGGCTGCGTGCGAGGCCGAGGCGCACGGGGTCATCGCCAACCATGACGATCGGGATGGTCTTCGTCTCGTTGTGAGCGGCCCGCACCACGGCTTCGGAGATGGCAAGGATGACGTCGGGGCGGCGGGCAATGATATCGCGGACGGCGTCCCGCAGTCCATCCGGCGGGGCCACACGCACATGGACCTCCAGGTTGCGTCCCTCCGCGTAGCCGAGCCGCGCCAGCTCGGGAAACATCACGCGGCGCGCGGTCTCTGGTTCCACCGGCGAAAGGATGCCGAGGCGGTAGATCCGATCGCCGGTCTGCGCGAAGCCCGGCGCGGCAGCCAGCAGCAGCAGGGACAGCCAAGCGAGGCAGGGGAGCCACTTCATGCGATCCCCGTGTCGGCTCGGGCAGCGAGACCACGGTACTGACGCAAGCATACCATTCGATCGGATATGCCGCGAGGCGAGATCTCAGGCTGCGCGCCGCCACAGGTCGCGCGACGCCAGCACGGCGCCGCCGACCACCAGGGCGGCCGCCAGCAGCAGCGTCGGCGTCGCGGCGGCGCGGCCGGCGGCGACCAGCAGGGCGGTCGAGAGGATCGGCGTGGCGTAGCTGAGCGCGCCCAGGGCGCGGATGTCGCCGCGCTTCATGCCGATGTCCCAGAGATAGAACGCGGCGCCGACCGGGGCCACGCCGAGCGCCGCGACCGCCGCCCAGGCGCCCGTGGTGGCCGGCCATACCGTCGTCTCCACCGCCAGATGGCAGAGCGCAGCCAGCACGGCGGCGGCGGCGCAGAAGGCGGCGACGGCGTCCGTCGGCACCTCGCCGAAGCGCCGGCTGGTGACGGAGTAGACCGCCCACACCACGGCGCAGCCCAGGGCCGCGAGATAGCCCGGCCAATGGGCGCCGGCGAAGCCGACCTCGCCGCGGCCCAGGGTCAGCACCACGATGCCGGCCAGGCCCAGCACGGCGCCGCCCAGGTGCCAGGCCCGCAGCCGCTCGCCGCCGATCGGGGCCGACAGCAGCACGATCAGCAGCGGCCAGAGGTAGTTGATCAGGTTCGCCTCGGCCGGCGGCGCCTGGCGCAGCGCCACGAAGTAGAGCAGGTGGTAGCCGAACAGGCCGCCGACGCCCAGCAGCCAGACGCGCGGCGGCCAGGCCATGGCGGCGCGCAGCGCGCGGCCCTGGGCGATGATCCAGGCGCCGCCCACGATGGCGCCGATGGCGAAGGTCATCGCCGCGAGCTGGAAGGGCGGGATCTTGCCGGTCAGCACCGTGAGCAACGCCAGAGCCGACCACATCAGGATCGAGATCGCCCCCAGCGCGGTCGCCCGCTGCCGCTCCTGCGGTCCGGTCATCGCCGCCACATTGCGCTGGCGTCCGGCGTCGGGCCGGTGCGTCTGTGGCTGACCGTCAAGACTGCATCTGTATGCAATAAGTTGTGGACGCGCACAGTTTTTCTATCTATAATCTCATTGTCACGCTGCCCGAGGTGAGGCGCCGTGAGCGGTCCTCGATGCGTGGTGTGCTGTCCAGCAAATCATATCCGAGGCGGCCGATCCAGAAGCTGCCCCTGGGGGAAACGATGACCGACCAAGGCCCGGCGCCGCGGCGCCGGGGGAAGATGCGTCACCGGTTGCTGGTGACAGTGGTTGCCGCCGGCCTGGCGACAGGCATCGTCGGGCCGGCGGCAACGGCGCCGATCGACGACGCGATGGCTGCCGTCATGCGCGAGGACTACGCCACGGCCGTGCGCCTGCTGCGGCCGCTGGCCGAAGCTGGCGATCCCGGGGCTCAGATCACGCTCGGCCATCTATACCGAGTCGGGCTTGGCGTTCCACGCGATCACGCCGAAGCTCTGAAATGGCACCACCGGGCGGCGGCGCAGGGGGAGGCCGAGGCTGAGGTGGCCATCGGCGATGCCTACCGCGAAGGTCTTGGCGTCGCCCGGGACATGGCCGAGGCGGCCAAGTGGTATCGCCTGGCCGCCGAGCAGGGCAACGCCGATGCACAGTACAGGCTTGGCTGGCTGTACCGCAACGGAGAGGGCGTGACGGCGGATCATGCCGAAGCCGCGCGCCTGTTTCGCGCTGCCGCCGAGCAAGGGCATGCCGGTGCCCAGCACGACCTGGCGCGAAGCTACTTTTTCGGCCAGGGCGTGCCCAAGGATGCCGCGGTTGCATTGGAATGGGAACGCAAGGCCGCCGAGCAGGGATTTCCGGAAGCCCAGTACAGCCTCGCAGCCCTGTATCTGATGGGGCACGGAACGGCAGAGAATCGAGCAGAGGCTGTGACGTGGTTGCGCAAGGCCGCCGAGCAAGGCAATGCCGAAGCGCAGTATCAGCTCAGTCATGTCTACATGGACGGCATCGGCGTCACGCCGAATCGCGTCGAAGCCGTCCTCTGGCTGCGCAAGGCAGTGGTGCAACGGCATCCGCAAGCCTGCCTTGTGCTCGGACGACTGCACCGAGACGGCGGCGATGTCGAAAAGAACGCCGCCGAGGCCGTGCGGCTCTTTCGTCTCGCCGCCGACCAGGGCGATGCCGAGGCTCAAGATGAGCTTGGCATGATGTACGAGCGGGGCCTTGGCGTCGAGGAGAGCGCGCCGGAGGCGGCGTCGTGGTATCGCAAGGCAGCGGAGCAAGGCTACGCCTTGGCCCGCTACAACCTTGGCCGCATGCATGCCTATGGCCACGGTGTCACGCGAGACAAGGCCGAGGCGGCAAGGCTTTTCCGGCTCGCTGCCGACCAAGGGCTGGCCGATGCGCAGCATGCGCTCTGCGGCGCCCTCATGGTCGAGGCCGGGGTGCCGCGCGACGAGGTCGAGGCCGTCCAATGGTGCCGCAAGGCGGCAGAGCAGGGCCACGTCTACGCGCAGGTCAACCTTGGCGTCTTCTACCGCGACGGCCGAGGTGGCTTGGCGCAGGACGATGCCGAAGCGGCCTCGTGGTTCCGCAAGGCTGCTGAGCAGGGCGATGCCGACGCGCAGTACGCACTCGGCCGGGCTTACGCGCAGGGCGAAGGCTTGCCGCGGGATGACCGCGAAGCCTTGCGGTGGTTTCGCCATGCCGCCGAGCAGGATCACGGGCAGGCGATCACCGCTATCGGCATGATGTACGAAGAGGGGCGTGGCATCGCGAAGGACGAGGCCGAGGCGGCGAGGTACTATCGCCGCGCGGCTGCCTTGGGCGATGCCTACGGTCAGCACAGGCTCTGCCGCGCCCTTGCTCTCGGGGTCGGCGGGTCGCGTGACGATGTCGAGGCCGTCCAATGGTGCCGCAAGGCAGCGGAGCAAGGCTACGCCAGGGCACAGGTCGATCTTGGTGCATTCTATCGTGACGGCGCTGGTGGCCTGCCTCAAGACTTCGCCGAGGCGGCATCCTGGTTCCGCAAAGCGGCTGACCAGGAGGACGCCCAGGGCCAGTTCGTCCTGGCGCAGCTGGTTTTCCTCGGCAAGGGCGTGCCGAAGGACGAGGCGGCTGCGGTGCGGCTCTATCGCTTGGCGGCGGCGCAGGGCCGCGCCGAGGCGCAGCTGGCGCTTGCCCGCGCCTACGCCGCGGGCGTCGGCGTGGTGAAGGATCCGGCGCAAGCCGCCACCTGGTTCCGCAAGGCCGCGGAGCAGGGCGACGCTGACGCCCAGCTCGAGCTTGCGACGATGTACGGCCACAGCCATGGCTTGGCGCTGAGCTATGAGGAAGCGGCCAAGTGGTATCGCCGCGCCGCCGATCAGGGCAACGCCACGGCGCAATATGGCCTGGGCGTGCTGCATGGCAACGGCCGGGGTGTGACACGCGATGATGTGCAGGCCTGGGTGTGGTTCGACCTTGCGGCGACGGGCTTCGGCACGGACGACACTGCCTGGCGCGATGCCGCGATCCGGGAGCGCAACGCCATCGCTGCCCGTCTGACGCCGGCGCAGGTCCAGGAAGCCCGCCAGCGCGCGGCCGATTATCGGCTGATGAGCTCGCCTTGGCAGTGATCGGCCGTCCTCCCAGGGCAAGCAGATCCACTGTCCCGAGCGGCGCAGGTGGGGCTGCCATGCCCGTTCGTTGCCGCCTCGGCCTGAGGTAGTCTCCCCGGCGATCGCTATCGTCGTGATGGCGGCCAGAGGGAGTCATGGATGGCGGCACGGTCGCGATCGCCGGGCATCGGCTGCGGCTGGCGGGGCTGGATGCGCCCGACAATGCGCAGATCTGCCGTGATGCGGACGGCGCCGCCTATGCCTGCGGGGCCTAGGCGCGCCGTGCCCTGGCCGTGATCATCGCCGGCCGCGCCTTGCGCTGCAGCGGCGAGCGCCGCGACCAGTACCGGCGCCCGCTCGTCACCTGCCAAGCCGGCGAGACTGATATCGGCCGCGAGCTGGTGCGCGCCGGCTGGGCCGTGGCGCTGCCGACACCGGATTACGCGGTGGAAGAGGCCGAAGCCCGCAGCGAAGGACGCGGACTATGGCAGGGTTCGTTCCAGCGGCCGGACGAGCCGCCATACCGATGCCATCGCACGCGATGCCCAGGCAGTGACGAGGCTGGCGGCCGCTTGTCCTGTATTCGTACCGGAGTGATCAATCGTCGGCCGACTCTGTTTGTTCTATGTTCCTGATATGTTCATTTTTTACTTGACTAATTCAAGAGAATAGAACAAAACTACGCCCATCCCCACACGATCAGCCTTGCGAAGGAGCGGACATGAAAGGTCCTCTGCACGCACCGCGCACGGGGCCGGGCTTCTCGGCCGGCGCCAAGCCACCCCGTGTCACCAAGGGCTGCGGACCGCATCCCCGCGCCAGCACCGGGGGCAAGTCGGGCCTGCGGCGCACCGGCGACAAGACCGCCACATCGGCCGGCACCGGCAAATGAGATCGAAGCCAGGCGGGGCGCCCCGCACCGGCCGCGCCGCTTGCCGCAGCCCCGATGCCGGCGGTGACGTGCGGGCGCTGGCCTTGCGCCATGTCGAAGCCGCCATCGCGGCGCTGGTCGACGTGATGGCCAATCCCGACTCGCCGGCCGGGGCCCGCATCTCGGCCGCCGAGTCGATCCTCAATCGCGCCTGTGGCCGGCCGGGATCGGTCGCAACCGCGAGCATGCCGGATGACTTTGCCGACGTCCTCACCGCCGCCGCCGCCATCCGCGCCGCCCGGTCCGGCGCCGCCGCCGGACATGCCGCCGGATGCGCTGCGCCGGCTGATGGCGGATTGGGCGACCCAGCCGCTTCTCTTCGTCAGTGAGGCGCTGGGCGCCGAGCCCTATCCCTGGCAGCGCGAGGTGCTGCAATGGCTGGGGGCCGGCGAGAAGCGGATCTCGGTGCGCTCCGGCCACGGTGTCGGCAAGACGGCGCTCGAAGCCTGGCTGGCGCTGTGGTTCCCGCTGACGCGGGCCGATGCCAAGGTCGGCATCACGGCGCCGGCCGGCCCGCAGATCGAGGTCAATCTCTGGCCGGAGATCCGCAAATGGGCGCCGCGCCTGCGCGACAGGACCCCGGTCGGGGCCTGGCTGGCGGGACGGATGCAGATCAATGACCTGGAGATCGCGTTCGTGAACGAGAACCTGGTGCGCGCCCGCACGGCCCGGCCCGATCAGCCTGAGGCGCTGCAGGGCCTGCACGCCGGCAACGTGCTGATCCTGATCGACGAGGCCAGCGGCATCGACGAGCGCATGTACGAGGCCAATATCGGCGCGCTGTCGACCGAGGGCGCCATCCAGGCGATCTTCAGCAATCCGACGCGCAACGCGGGCTACTTCCACCGCACCCATCACGAGCAGGCCGACCGCTGGAAGACGCTGGTCGTGTCGTCGCTGGATGTGCCCAACGCCCAGGGCCATGTCGACGACGTCATCCGGCACTACGGCAGGGACAGCAACCAGTACCGCGTGCGCGTGCTGGGCGAGTTCCCGCTCGAGGGCGACGATTCGGTCATGCCGCTGCACCTGATCGACGCCGCGATGCGGCGCGCCGGCACGGTGGCGCGCGTCGAGGGCCTGGCGCCGGTCTGGGGCGTCGATGTCGCCTGGATGGGCAGCGACCGCAGCGCGCTCGCCAAGCGCTGCGGCAACGAGCTGCTGGAGCCGGTGCGCTGGTGGTCGGGCAACGACCCGCACCAGACGGCGCTGCGCATCTTCGACCAGTGGCAGGCGACCGAGGCCCAGATGCGGCCCGCCGCCATCATGGTCGACGCCATCGGCATGGGCGCCGCGACCTACCTGAAGCTGCGCGAGCTGGGCCTGCCGGCGCGGCAGATCAATGTCGGGGAGGGCGCCGCGGCCAGCGACCGCTACATGCGGCTACGCGACGAGCTGTGGTTCCGCGGCCGCGCCTGGCTGCAGGACGGCGCGGCGATCATGCCGCGCGACAATGCGCTGAAGGCCGAGCTGGTGTCGGTCACCTACGGCATGACACCAACCGGCAAGATCAAGGTCGAGTCCAAGGAGGAGATGCGGCGGCGCGGCCTGCGCAGCCCCGACCTCGCCGACGCCTTCCTGCTGACGCTGGCCGCCGGCGAGCATCGGCGCGCGCCGCTGTCCAGGCCGCAGCGCTACGCGCCGCGCCGTCGCGACTCCGGCTCCTGGATGAGCGCGTAGCCGGGAAGGATCTTGCGGTGGCTCGGCCAAGGAAGTGCGTCGCTGGCGACGGCTGGGACCGCGCCGCTCCAGCGGCGCTCATGGCTGCAAGCCGGCGCTCCGCGCCGGTGCGTCGCTGGAGCGACGCGGTCCGACCCCGTCATCAGCTGCAGCGGAGGCCTGCAGCAACATCCGTCCTTCGGGCACCTTCTCCCCGCCTTCGCAGGAAGAAGGCTATAACGGAGACATCCCCTTGGCTGACGACGCATCGCTGCTGACCGAGATCCAGGCGCGCTACGAGGCGGCGCGCGATCATGCGTCGCGCTGGCGCGAGGAGGCGCGCGAGGCGTTCCGCTTCTATGCCGGTGAGCAATGGGATGATGCCGACATCGACAAGATGGCGGAGCAGCAGCGTCCGATCGTCACCTTCAACCGCGTCATGCGGCTGGTGAACGCCGTCATCGGCCACGAGGCCAACAACCGTTCCGAGGTGCGCTACATCCCGCGCACGCTGGGCGATGCGCGGGTGAACGAGCTGCTGACCGCCGCCAGCCGCTATTTCCGCGACGCCTGCGATGCCGAGTTCGAGGAGAGCGACGCCTTCCGCGACATGATCATCACGGGCATGGGCTGGACCAACGACCGCCTCAGCGATGCGCATAATCCGGAGTACGACCTGATCGAGGAGCGCGTCGACCCGCTGGAGATGCTGTGGGATCCCTCCAGCCAGAAGCCCAACCTCGCCGATGCCCGCTATGTCTTCCGGCGCAAGCGCTACACCGAGAAGGAGATCAAGGCGATCTGGCCCGATTTCACGGGGCCGTTCACCAGCGCCTTCGACGACGACGCGGACAACACCGGTGATCCCGTCGATCGCAGTCCAAGAACAGCCTATCGCGGCGGCGCCGGCGGCGATGACCGGGATGTCGGCCAGGACATCCTGGTGCTGGAGTACCAATACAAGGAGCGCGAGGTCTATTATGTCATCAGCCATCCCGGCGTCGCCGAGACCATCGAGGTGCCGGCCGGCGAGTTGACCGACGAGCTGCGCGACAAGCTGAAGGAGCGCGGCGTTCCCTTCGTCATGAAGCGCCGCAGCATGACGCGGCGCTGCTTCGTGATCGGCCAGAGCATCGTGCAGGGCCCTGACGTCGTGTGCCCGCACGATTTCACCTACCACTGCATCACCGGCTTCCGTGATCGGGAGCATCACCACTGGTTCGGCATCGTGCGCATGCTGCGCGATCCGCAGCGCTGGTCCAACAAATGGCTGGCGCAGATCATGCACATCCTCAACAGCAACGCCAAAGGCGGGCTGATGGCCGAGGAGGGCGCCGTCGCCGACCGCCATGAGTTCGAGGCGTCATGGGCCGATCCTGCGGCCGTGACCTGGTTCTCCGACGGCGCGCTGAAGAGCAACGCCGTGCAGCCCAAGCCGCCGCCGACCTGGCCAGCCGGCGTCGAGCGGCTGCTGCAGTATGCCAACGCCAGCTTCACCGACGTCTCGGGCGTGAACCAGGAGCTGCTGGGCCTGGCCGACCGCCAGCAGGCCGGCGTGCTGGAATGGCAGCGCAAGCAGAGCGCGGTGACCCTGCTGGCGCCGCTGTTCGACTCGCTGCGCCGCTTCCGCAAGATGCAGGGCCGCTGCTGGCTGTACATGATGCAGCGCTACGTCAGCGACGGCCGCATCATCCGCATCACGTCGGACCAGGGCAGCCAGAACGTGCCCTTCGGCGGCCCGGCCGGGCTGCAGCATCCGCAATGGAAGCTGCCGGAGACGGCCCAGTACGACGTCATCGTCGACCAGGCGCCGACGGCGCCGAACCAGAAGGAGCAGACCTGGGCCGTGCTGACCCAGCTGTTTCCGATGCTGCGCAACGTGCTGCCGCCGAAGATGATGATGCTGGCGATGGAATACTCGCCCTTGCCCGAATCCTTCGTCGCCAAGCTCAAGGAGGTGCAGCAGCAGCTCGAAGCGCAGGGGCCGCCGCCCAATCCGGACATGATCAGGATGCAGGCCCAGCTCGAGGCCCGCAAGGCGGAGCTGCAGATGCGGCAGCAGGAAGCGGCCTTGAACGCCGACCTGGAGCGCCAGAAGGCCGAGGCCCGCATGCAGATGGAGATGGCGCGCGCCAAGCACGACATGGAGATCCAGCGCTTCAAGGCGCAGGCCGAGACCGATATCGACCGCGAGCGCGCCCAGTCCCGCGCGGCGCTCGACATCGAGGCGCATGGCCTGAAGGTCGAGCTGGCGGGAGGCGCGGCCGACGGCAGGGGGCCGATCTCACGCCTGTTCGACGGCCTGTCGGAACGCCAGGAGCGGACGCTGGCCGCGCTGACGGAGAGCAGCCAGCGCAGCGCGGCGGCCCTGGCCGCCGGCCTGGCCGAGCTCGCCAATGCCCTGATGGCCGACAACGAGCTGGTGCGGGATCCCCGCACCGGACGTGCGGTCGGGACCCGGAAGGTCAGAAAGCCTGACGGCGTATAGGCCGGGTCTGCGTCCGCTTCCGATATCCGATGCTCGAGAGGTTCAGCGCCATGACCGTCCAGCTTTCCACCGCCGCACGCAATGCCCAGCTCGACGCCATCGAGACCGCGACAGGCGTCTCGGCGGTGCTGAAGATCCGGACCGGCGCGCAGCCCGCCAGCTGCGCCACCGCCGACAGCGGCACCGTGCTGGCGACCTGCGCCCTGCCCAGCGATTGGATGCTGGCGGCATCCGGCGGCAGCAAGGCCAAGAACGGCACCTGGGAGGACGCCAGCGCCGACAGCAGCGGCACCGCCGGTCATTTCCGGCTCTATGCCAGCGACGGCACGACGTGCCATCTGCAGGGCAGCGTGACGGCCACCGGCGGCGGCGGCGACATGACCGTGGACAACACGTCGTTCGCGGCCGGACAGGCCTTCACGATCACGGGCTTCACGCTGACGGCGGGGAACGCCTGATGGCCGACCAGAAGCTCTCCGCGCTGACCGCCCGCGAGGCCAATGTCGGCGACCCTTTCAATGACCTGCTGTACTACGTCGTGGCGGCCGGCGCGACGGACGCCGACAAGCAGCGCAAGACGACGCCGTGGGATATTCTCATCGGCTCGGCGCGCAAGATGGCCTGGTTCAAGACCGACCTGATCACCATGGACATGCCGACCTACGGCAATGCCGGCAGCTCCAACCAGGTCGACCAGAACCACCAGGGCGTGGCCCGCATCTTCGGCGCCAACACCGACGACAACGGCGGCTTCTGGGGCACGTATCGCGGCGTCAGCATGCAGGGCGGCGCGGTCCGGACGCTCTTCATCGTGAAGACCGAAGGCAATCTCTCGATATCGGGCGACCGGTACATCGTGCAGATGGGATTGCCGGCCGAGGGCGACAGCCAGCTCAATCAGGACGGCATCTACGTCAAATACTCGGACAACGTGAACGGCGGCAGATGGCAGCTGGTCACCCGCAGCGGCGGCGTCGAAAGCACCGCCGACACGGGTGTCACGGTGCAGGTGGACACGTGGTATCGCATCCAGATCGATATCGCCGCCGATGCGTCCTCCGCCAGCTGCATCGTCAACGGCAGCTCGCCCGTCACGGTCAACACGAACATGTATGACCAGGACGCCACTCTCAACGTAGGCTTCAGGAAGACCAGCGGCACGAACGAGCGTGGCCTCGTCGTCGACTTCGTGTCCTACATGAAGCATCTCGCGTCGGCACGCTGATGGCCAATTATCTGGACCTCGAGACAGGCGACCGGCTCCTGCTCGAGACGGGCGATGGCCTGCTGCTCGAGGACCAGGCCGGCGCCGCCATCAGTGGCGTGGCTGGCGTGTCGCTCGGCGCCGTCACGGTTGCTGCCGCCGGCGCGGTCGCGCTGCGGGCCGCGTCATCGACCGGGCTGGCGCCGACAACAGCCGTCGCCGCCGGTGCGCTGGCGCTGCGCGGCGTGGCGGCGGCCACGCTAGGCAACACCGGCCTCGCCGCTGCCGGCACGTTCGCGCGCCATGGCACGGCGTCGCTGCCGCTGGCGGCGGTGATGTTGTCGGCCCAGGGCCTGGTGGCGGCCGCGGTGCCTGTGCTGCTGCCGGCACCCGGCACGCTGGGCGGCGGCGCCTGGACGGTGGAAGGCTTCGCGCGGCTGCGACGCCAGCTGCGGCGTGGCAAGCGGCGCCTGCGCCGGCTCGCCACCGGGATCACCGGGACGGCGTCGGCGTCGGCGCCGGCGCTGGTCGAGCCGGCGCTCCAGCCCTTGATCGCGCAGATCGACGATGCCGCCAGCCTCGAGGCGCTGGCGCGCATCGAGGCGGCCCTGGCCGCCATCCGCGCCGACGTCGATGCCGCCATCGCGCGGGCGCGCGAGGAGGACGATGAAGAGCTGCTGTTGCTGGCAGCATAGGAGGACCATGAGCATCTTTGATCAGAAGCCAGGCAGCGAGCCCAGCGCCGAAGCCGAGCTGGCGAGCCTGCAGAGCGACGCCGGACAGCAGCCGGCACCGGATTCGCAGCTGCACGAGGCATCCACGGCAGCGGACCTCGCCGATCCATCGTTGCCGCCGGCCGACGACCACGGTGACGGCGATGGCGACGGCCGGTCCGGCGAGGACTCGCGCTACGTGCCGTATCAGGTCCTGAAGGAGGAACGCGGCAAGCGGCGCGCCCTGGAAACCCGGCTGGCGGCGTTCAGCGAGCAGGTCGACGCGATGATGCAGCAGCGCCAGCACGAGCAGGCGCAGATGCAGCCCCAGGACATGCCGCCCGATCCGCAGCAGGACCCGATCGGCGCCTTGCGCTACGAGCGCCAGCAGCGCGAGCACATGCAGCACTACCTGCAGGCGCAGGCCCTGGAGCAGCGCGTGGCCAGCGACTACGTGGCTGACGCCCAGCGCTTCGCGGCCCAGACGCCCGACTTCCCGCAGGCCTACAACCATCTTCTCGCCGGCCGGGTCGCGGAGCTGCGCGCCCAGGGCTGGCATGACGATGCCATCCGCGCCCAGGTCCAGCGCGAGGAGCTCACCATCGCGTTTGGCGCGCTGCGCGCCGGCCGCAGCCCGGCGCAGCAGGCGTATGAGCTTGCCAGGGCACGCGGCTATGTGAAGGGCACGGCGCGCACGCCGTCGGCGGGGGATCCGACTCTGGCGGCGCTCAAGGCCCGCGCCGCCGCCTCGATCAGCGAAGGCGGGATGCCGCCGCGTGGCGACCTGTCGCTGGAGGAGATCGGCCGGCTCAGCGGGCCGGCGTTCGATACCGCCTTCGAACGCTACACACGGGCGCAGGGCAAGCGCTCGAGCCTGTTCCGCAGCGACTAGCACCGGCTATCGGCAGAAGGTGAGTCATGACTGTCATCCCGAGCGCAGCGAGGGATCTCCCGCGAATGGCGCACCATGCGCCTTGCCGCAGGAGATCCCTCGCTGCGCTCGGGATGACAGGTGGATCAGTGACCAGCGATTCCAGGTTAGAGCGCTGCCCGCGCTCCGAGCGGGGTCGGCTCGGGGGATCGCCGGGCCGGCTGATTGACAGTCCACGAACGACGTGGTGCGATCCTTGCTTCGAGCGCCAGGGCTGGGCTCGAGCGGGGGAGAGGATCATGAAGGCAGGTTGGGTCGTGGGAGCGATGGCCGTCGCGGCCCTGGCGGCGGCGCCGGTCGCGATGGCGCAGGAGACGAAGGTTGCCATCGGCATCAGCGGCTGGACCGGGTTCGCGCCGCTGACCCTTGCCAAGGAGACCGGCATCTTCAAGAAGAACGGCCTCGACGTGACGATCAAGAAGGTCCCGCAGGCAAGCCGGCACCTGGCGATCGGCTCCGGCGACATCCAGTGCGCGGCGACGACGGTCGAGACCTGGGTGGTGTGGAACGCCAACGGGATCGCCACCAAGCAGATCTTCCAACTCGACAAGTCCTATGGCGCCGACGGCATGGTGGTGCGCAACGACGTGCAGAAGATCGCCGACCTGAAAGGCAAGAAGGTGGCCGCGTCGGCGCCCGGCACGGCGCCCTACTTCACGCTGGCATGGTTCCTCAAGAAGAACGGGCTGAGCGTGAAGGACGTCACTGTCGTGAACATGGAGCCGGGGCCCGCGGCGCAGGCCTTCATCGCCGGACAGAACGACGCGGCGATGACCTACGAGCCCTACCTGTCGTCGGTCCGCGCCGCGCCGCAGGCCGGCAAGATCATCGCCACGACCCTGGACTATCCGATGATCATGGACACGTTCGGCTGCACGCCCAAGTTCCTCGACGACAACCCCAAGGCCGCCAAGGCGCTGGCCGACAGCTATTTCGAGGCCGTGGCGATGATCGCCAAGGAGCCCGCCAAGGCCTACGAGGTGATGGGGGCCGACGTGAGGCAGACCGGCGAGCAGTTCGCCGGCTCGGCCAAGTATCTGCGCTGGCAGGACCGCGCGGCCAACCAGAAGTTCTTCACCGGCGAGTTCCAGGCCTTCTCGCGCGAGGCGGCGGCGCTGCTGCAGGAGATCGGCATCATCAAGCAGGCCCCGGACATCGCCGCCATCGTCGACACGCGCTTCCTGCAATGACGGCGTTCGTGCCAGCTGTCATCCCGAGCGCAGCGAGGATCTCCCGCGAATGACGCACCGTGCATCCGGCCGCACGAGATCCCTCGCTGCGCTCGGGATGACGGAGGTGCGTTGCGCGCGATTGCGCCACGCCTGACCATGCCGCGTCCACTCGAGCCCGTCGGCCGGGCCAGCCGCATCGGGCTGGGGATCGCGTTCTTCGTGGTGTTCGTCGCCGTCTGGGCGGCGGCGACCCTGGGCGGCTTCGTCTCCCGGACCTTCCTGGCCGATCCGATCACCATGGTGATGGACGGCTGGACGCTGCTGACCCGGTTCGGCTTCGCCGCCGACATCGCGGTCACGGTCTGGCGCGTGGTCGGCGGCTTCATCCTGGCATCCCTGGTCGCCGTGCCGCTGGGCATCCTGATGGGCGCCTACAAGCCGGTCGAGGCCTTCCTCGAGCCGTTCGTGTCGTTCGCGCGCTACCTGCCGGCGTCGGCCTTCGTGCCGCTGCTGATCCTGTGGGCCGGCATCGGCGAGACCCAGAAGCTGCTCGTGATCTTCATCGGCTCGGTGTTCCAGATCATCCTGATGGTAGCCGTCGCCGTCGGTCAGACTCGGCGCGACCTGGTCGAGGCGGCCTACACGCTGGGCTGCGGCGACCGCTCGGTGGTCCGCCGCGTGCTGATCCCGGCCAATGCGCCGGACATCGCCGAGATCCTGCGGCTGGTGCTGGGCTGGGCCTGGACCTATGTCATCGTCGCCGAGCTGATCGGCTCGTCGTCCGGCATCGGCCACATGATCATCGACAGCCAGGCGCTGCTGGCCACCGGCCAGATGATCTTCGGCATCATCGTGATCGGCCTGATCGGGCTGATCTCCGATTTCCTGTTCAAGGCGGCCAATCGCGCGCTCTTCCCCTGGAGGCTGGCGTGAGCAAGCTGCTGATCGACGGCGTCGCGCGGGTCTTTCCCGGCGTGCATGGCGGCGCGCCGACGCGCGCGCTGGAGCCGACGACGCTGGCCGTCGAGGCCAACGATTTCATCGCCATCCTGGGGCCCTCGGGCTGCGGCAAGTCGACATTGCTGCGCATCGTGGCCGGCCTCGACCGGCCGACCAGCGGCCGCGTGCTGCTCGATGCGCGCGAGGTGAGGGGGCCGGGCGCCGATCGCGGCATGGTGTTCCAGTCCTACACGCTCTTCCCGTGGCTGTCGGTGGCGCAGAACATCGCCTTCGGCCTGCGCGAGCGGCGCCTGCCGCCGGCCGAGCAGGACAGGATCGTCGCCGACTACGTCGAGCGGGTGGGGCTGCGCGGCTTCGAGCGGCATTGGCCCAAGCAGCTCTCCGGCGGCATGCAGCAGCGCACCGCCATCGCCCGCGCGCTGGCCAACGACCCGCAGATCATGCTGCTGGACGAGCCGTTCGGCGCGCTCGACACCCAGACGCGCGCCTTGATGCAGGAGCTGCTGCTGGGTATCTGGGAGCGTGAGCGCAAGACGGTGCTGTTCGTGACCCACGACATCGAGGAGGCGATCTTCATCGCCTCGCGCGTCGTGGTGATGACCGCACGGCCGGGGCGCATCAAGGCCGACATCGCCATCGACCTGCCGCATCCGCGGCACTACACCTTGAAGACGACGCCGGAATTCTCGGCCCTGAAGGCGCGCCTCACCGAGGAGATCAGGGCCGAGGCGGTGCTGGCGGCCGAAGCGCATTGACGGCGCCGGTGCCGCCGGCTCGCGGCAGCCTATCGGCGCATCACCTCGTACACCGCCTTGCGCAGCGTGGCCTCGGCCTGGTCGATGGTATCGCGGTTCGCCAGGTCGCCGTGCCGGCCGGTGGTGAGGAAGATGTAGAACACGCCGTCGTCAGCCGCGACGACCGTGTAGCGCAGCAGCACGCGCAGCACGGCGCTGTCGCAGGCGGAGAACATGCGTTTGGCCGCGCCCAGCTCGTCGGACGTGAAGCCCGAGGCGAACGTGCCTTTGCAGCTGCGGCTGTCGCCGGCCAGGATGTTCGCGGCGACCTCGTCGACACTGGCGGCGGCGCCTCTGGGGATGATCCGCAGCATGCCCAGGACGCGCGGCCCCTGCCAGACGATGTGGCCGATGTTGAGGAAGCTGTTGTCGAGCGTCCGGAGCTCGCTGTCGCTGAGGATTCGGAAGCCGCCCATGTCGCTCTGGGCCAGCATGTTGGCGACAACCGTCATCGCCTGCAGCCGCTGCTCCATCGTCGGTTGCGGCAAGTCGGCTTGCGGTCGTGGGGTCGGCTGCGGCTCGTGCGGCGCCGGGCCCCGGAGCTGAGGCGGTGTCGGCGCGGGATCGAGGCCGGCGATCTGCCGCTGCTGCTTCACGCACATGCCCAGCGAGGTCAACGCCGCGTAGGTGCCATCGAGGCTGAACTGAAAGCGGCGCCCCTCGGCCGTCACGTAGAGCATGTAGCCGCGGCGGAAGAGGTCGAACATGTTCGCCTCGGCGGGCAGCTCCGCGATGGCGAAGCTCGCCTGCGTGGCCTTGGCGTTCACCTGCCGGGGCTGGAACGAGTCGATCCAGAAGGTCACGGGCACGGCCTGGCCGACCGTCAACCGCCAATCGTCGTGCTGCCAGGCAATGCGCCAGGTCCAGTCACCCGACACGGAGAAGAACATCGATATGCCGCTGCGGTAACGGGCACTCATCCCGCAATGCGTGAAGCGCCCGTTGGCTTCAAAAGCGGCGCCGCGCCAGTTGCCGGAAGCGAAGGTGCTGCCGGCAATCGATTCGGCGCGGGCAGGCAGGGTGACGAGCACGCCCACGAGAAGAGCGATGGCGAGTGCTGCTCGCTTCACGGTTTTCTCCATCGTGAAGGTGACAACGCATGGTTTATTTCATTCCAGTGTAATCGCGTTTTCGGTCAGGCGCCACCACAGGAAACGCGCCATGCGCTATTTTTATACCCGGATAATATTGACAACCTATTTATACCCGGATAAAAGATCCGTATGTCGACCACACCCGATCAACGCTGCACGGCTTTCCGGGGCCATCAGCGCATCGCTTCCGGCAATCTTCTTCAGGTGATACTTGAAGTTAAGAATTTGCTAAAAGATGTTGAAAAACAACAGATTCTCATATTTGACGATGTGACAAGCAAGCCGATTGACGTCGATTTTCGTGGATCGACGGAAGCGGTCCTGGAGCGTCTGTCGCCGGCATCGCCGGAGCGGCGAGGACCGGGGCGCCCGCGATTGGGCGTCGTCGCGCGTGAGGTCACGCTGCTGCCGCGGCACTGGGATTGGCTGGGCAGCCAGCCCGGCGGCGCCTCGGTCGCCTTGCGTCGGCTGGTGGACGAGGCGCGCCGCACATCCGGTGCGCGGGACCAGAAGCGCCAGGCCCAGGAGGCGGCGTATCGCTTCATGTCGGCGATGGCCGGCGATATGCCCGGCTACGAGGAGGCGACGCGCGCGCTGTTCGCCGGCGAGCGGCGCCGGTTTGACGCCCTGACGCAGCCCTGGCCGCCCGACATCCGCGATCATGCGCGGCAGCTGGCTGCGCCCGCCTTCCGCGACGCATCGCCCGACAACATATAGCCACGCCTCGGCCGAGGCCGCGCGCATCCGGCGTCGCTGACGTGCGGATGCCGTGCCCGCGCCGATATCCCCTTGGTCCAGGAAAGGCGCCGATGACCGCGAAGCCGCCGCTGTGGAAGACGTTCGTGGTCTTTCTCCTGCCGATGATGGCCAGCAACATTCTGCAGGCGCTGTCCGGCACGCTCAACAACATCTATCTCGGCCAGATGGCCGGCGTCGACGCGCTGGCCGCCGCATCCGCCGTCTTTCCGGTCTCGTTCTTCTTCATCTCCTTCATCATGGGGATGAGCAGCGGGGCTGTGGTGCTGGTCGGGCAGGCCTGGGGCGCGGGCGATGGCGGGCGCGCCAAGGCTGTCGTCGGCACCACCCTGGCGGCGACGGCCGGCGCCGGCATCGTCATCGCGCTGCTGGGCGGCATCTTCGCCCACCAGATCATGTCCTTGCTGGGCACGCCGGCCAATGTGCTGGCCGAGGCGACGGCCTATGCCCGCGTGATGCTGGTCTCGATGCCGATCCTGTTCGTGTTCTTCGTCTCGACCGCGCTGCTGCGCGGCGTCGGCGACACGGTCACGCCGCTATGGGCGCTCAGCCTGTCGACCCTGGTGGGGCTGGCCGTCACGCCGGCGCTGATCCGCGGCTGGCTCGGCCTGCCGCCGCTGGGCGCGCCGAGCGCCGCCTATGCCATGGTGGTGGCGTTCATGGTGGCGTTGACCATGCTGGCCGTCCACCTGCGGCGCAAGCGCCATCCGCTGGCGCCGGATGCCGTGCTGCTGCGCAGCCTGCGCATCGACGGCGCGATCCTGCGCCTGGTGATGCGCATCGGACTGCCCAGCGGCGTGCAGATGGTGATCATGGCGCTGGCCGAGATGGTGCTGCTGGGCCTGGTGAACCAGTTCGGCTCCGGCGCGACGGCCGCCTACGGCGCGGTCAACCAGGTGATGGCCTATGTCCAGTTTCCGGCCATGTCGATCGCCATCGCGGTGTCGGTGCTGGGGGCGCAGGCGATCGGGGCAGGGCAGCTGGAGCGGCTCGGCGCCATCACCCGCATGGGCCTGATCCTGAACGTCGTGCTCACCGGTGGCCTGGTGCTGATCGCCTATGCGCTGTCGCGCACGATCATCGGGCTCTTCATCACCAGCGCCGTGGTGGTCGAGCTGGCGCAGCAGCTGCTGCACATCGTGCTGTGGAGCGGCATCGCCTTCGGCATGGCAGGGGTGTTCTCCGGCATGATGCGTGCCAGCGGCACCGTGGTCGCGCCCACCGCGCTGTCGATCCTGGCCATCGTCGCGGTCGAGGTGCCGGTGGCGCTCGGGCTCAGCGCCTGGATCGGCGTCACCGGAGTCTGGATGGCTTATCCCGCCGCGTTCACGGCGATGCTGCTGATGCAGGCCGCCTACTATCACCTGGTGTGGCGGCGCAAGGCGATCCGCAGGATCGTCTAAGTAAAACCTAAGAAAAGCCGGTTGCGGCGCCGCTCATCGAAATAAACTGCTTCGTCTGGTTTTGTACCGATTGCGCCTCAGGCAGCGATCACGTATATACGCCACATCAGCGTAGTCGATGCGTGCCTGCCGCCGGGGACAACGGGCGCTTTCGTGGGCCTCGTCGCAAGAGGCACCCCGCCGCCGGGGTCACAGTACGGGCGCTTTCGCTGGTCGCTGCCGTCAAGCGACGCCGGATTTCTCCGTTTTCAGGATCTATCGACATGGCTGCTACCGACTTTCCCGTCGGCCATCCGCTCGTCGTCAAGCTGTGGCAGAAGAGGATCTGGCGTGAGGCGCTGAAGGAAACGATGGCCATGAAGTTCATGGGCACGTCGACCAACAGCCTCATCCAGATCCTCGACGAGACCAGCAAGGGCGCCGGCGACCGCATCCGGGTGCCGCTTCGCATGCAGCTCGCCGGCCGTGGCGTCGGCGAGACCGAGGCGCTGGAGGGCAACGAGGAATCGCTGCTCACCTTCTACGACGACGTGCTGATCAACGACCTGGCGCACGCCGTCCGCAACAAGACCCGCATCGACCAGCAGCGCGTGCCCTGGAGCATGCGCGAGGAGAGCGCGGCGGGGCTGCGCGACTGGTTCGCCGAGCGCATCGACACCTGGGCCGCCAACGTGCTGGCGGGCAACACCGGGCTGGCCGACGTGCTCTACACCGGCAACCAGGCCACCAGCGCGCCGACCACGACGGCCGGCAACACGCGCATCATCTATGCCGATGGCGCCTCGACCAGCGAGGCCTCGCTGTCGGCCTCGCAGACCTTCAACCTCACCTACCTGGACGCGGCCGTCACGATCGCCAAGACCGCGACGCCGCTGATCCGGCCGGTGAAGGTGGGGAGCCAGGAATACTACGTGGCGTTCCTGCATCCCTACCAGGTCCGCAGCATGCGGCAGAACACCAATGCCGGGCAGTGGCTCGACATCCAGAAGGCGGCCATGGCCGGCGGCGAGGTCGAGGACAACCCGATCTTCACCGGTGCGCTGGGCGTCTACAACGGCGTCGTGCTGCACGAGTGGACGCGCCTGCCGGCGGCGCCGACCAACGCCAGCACCCGGCGGGCCGCGTTCTGCGGCGCCCAGTCCGCGGCCATGTGCTTCGGCAAGGGCTACTCCGAGGAGCCGCTCTACGAGGAGCAGTCCTTCGACTATGGCCGCCAGTTCGGCCAATCGGTCCAGACGATCGCGGGCATGAAGAAGCTGGTCTTCAACGGTGTCGACTTCGGCACGATCGTGATCAGCACCTGGGCCGTGGCGCCGTAAGGAGGAGCACACCATGGCCATCATCTCTGCTTCCTTCGCCGCGGCCAATCAGCCGCGCATCCCCAACGGCGTCGAGACCGTCGACGCCTTCCAGACCTACGTGACGTCGGCGACGCTGAGCGCCGGCGACGTCATCCACTTCACCAACCTCAAGGTGCCGCACGGCGCCACCATCCTGGCGGTGCGGCTGCACGGCGACACGGCCGATGGCAGCTCCATCTTCCAGGTCGGCATCGCCGGCGGCATCACGTCGGCGGCGCTGTTCGGCTCGGCCACGGTCTCGGCCACGCCGGCGGTGAAGGACCAGACGCTGGCTCTGCCCTACGTCGTGTCGGTCTCGGACGACGCGGCCGTGCGCTACGTCTATCCGACGCTGACGCAGGACGGCGCGGCGACCTCGGGCACGGCCAGCATGTCGCTGGGCGTGCGCGTCACCTGGACGATGAACAAGACCCGCTGAGCGTGGCGTAGCGTAGCCGGCGGCAGGACGGGAACGAGATCCTGCCGCCGGTCCCTCCATTCGACAGGGGCCACATGGAACTCGCGCAGGCCATCGGCACGCTGCAGCAGCGTCACGAGGCGATCGGCGTCAGCGTCGCCAGCACGCCGCAGCAGATGCAGGCGCTTGAGCTCGACTACCACCGCCTGCTGAGCCTGCATCCGGAGCATCCGGCGCTGCTCTTCGGGCTGGGCACGATCTACGCCCAGACCGACCGCAGCGGAGCGGCGATCGCGCTGCTGCGCCAATCGATCGACCGCGGCTCGCACGGCCCCGAGCCCTGGCTGAACATGGCCGGCGCCTACAAGAACGAGCACAAGGACGCCAGCGCGGCCGAGTGCTACGCGCAAGCGCTGCAGATCTGCGAGCGCCTGCAGCGGCGCAACGACAAGGCGCGGCGCCAGGGCAAGGCGGCGCCGGTCGATCCGGCGCTGCTGATCGCCAACCGGTGCAATGCGCTGCACGGCATGGCCTCGCTGTACGTGAACGCGGGCCAGCCCGCCGAGGTCATCGCCTGGGCCGACAAGGCCCTGGCGGTGAACCCGCACGACCGCTTCGCGCTCTGGAACAAGGCGCTGGGCCTGCTGGAGAGCGGCCGGTTCGCCGAGGGCTTCCGGCTCTACGACGAGGCCGGGTTCATGACCGGCGGGGTCAAGCCGCCCGAGCGCAAGGTGAAGACCTATGGCGGCCTGCCACGCTGGGACGGAGCACCTGGCAAAACCGTGATCTGCTACGGCGAGCAGGGCGTGGGCGACGAGATCATGTTCGCCTCGATGCTGCCCGACCTGATGCGCGATTGCCGCGTCATCATCGACTGCGACCACCGGCTCGAGGCCATGTTCCGCCGCAGCTTCCCGCAGGCCGAGGCGGTCTATCCCACCTCGGCCTGGGATGCGCCGTTCGACTGGCTCAAGGACCACCGGGTGGACGCCTGGGTGCCGATGGGCAGCCTCGGGCGCTACTACCGGCCGGACCTCGCGGCCTTCCCGCGCACGCCGTACCTGTCGGCCGACCCGGCCAAGATCGCGAAGTGGCGCGCCATTCTGGGGCCGCGGCGCAACCTGCGCGTCGGCATCTCGTGGGCCGGTGGCCTGAAGAAGACGCGCTTCGATCAGCGCAGCATGGAGTTGAAGGCCTGGTCGGCGATTCTGCAGCTGCCCGGCATCGACTGGTACTCGCTGCAGTACCATCCGCAGGCGCCTGACGAGACGGCCCAGGTCGGCGCCGCGCTGGGCGTCCCGGTCCACCACTGGGGCGACATGATCGCCGACTACGAGGAGACGGCCGGCTTCCTCGCCAACCTCGACCTGGTGATCACGGTGAACACCTCGCTGGTGCACCTCGCCGGCGCGCTGGGCGTGCCGACCTGGTGCCTGACGCCCGTGATGTGCGCCTGGCGCTACCAATGCGAAGGCCCGATGCCCTGGTACGGCAGCGTCGAGATGTTCCGGCAGGCGCAGGCGGGCGAGTGGGGGCCGGTGCTGGAGGTGGTGCGCGCGCGACTGGCGGCGATGGCGGCGCAGCGGGAGGCGGCATGATGGCTGATCCGAGCTGGTGGGAGCGACAGAAGCAGGAGCATGCCGACTACATGGAGCGAGGCGGGCTGCTCGGCACGCTGTTCTCGTCGCTGCCGCCTCAGACGCAGGCCTCCCTGCGACCATGGGGCGAGATGCTGAATCCGCTCGAATGGACGCCCGGCGCCGCGATCCGTGATGCCGTGCAGGCCTCGGCCGACACGGCGCAAGCGGCAAGGAACCTCGACGCGTGGGGAACCCTGGCCGGGATCGGCATGATGGGGCTCGGCTTGCTCGGTGCCGGGATGCCGCCAGCGCGGCAGGCCGGGGTGCTTGCTCGTTCTGCGAGAGCGCCGGTGCAAAATGCGTCGAAAAGTGCTATTACTTTCGACCCGCCGGAGATGCCACGGAGGCCGTTCGAGGCGGACTATCCCAAGAGGGCAAATGCCGATGCAGCCGGACGACTCACCCACGACATCGAAGGACGACCCCTCACAGCCGAGCGAGTGGTCGGCCGAAGAATGGTGGGCGGAGATGAGGTTGCCCTCCCGCAAGCGGGGCTTGAGTCCCTCGCAGAGGCAGTCACTGGCCAAGGCCCTGCGAGCGTTGCGCCGCGACAGATTGGAGGCGACGCAGGCCGCTACTACGAGAAATGGGATCGTGTAACGGGCGACCGCATCCGCCAAATCTTCTTGAATGATGAGCTCACGCCGCAGCAAGCGCCGCGCACGCTCGGTCACGAGATTGGGCATGCCATTGACTATCGGATCGCCGGTCATATCCCGACCGACGGGATCAAGCTCGAATTGGGGCGGATCTACAATGATCTGAACGGTGGGCGCTGGCGGCTCGCGAAGAGCGCCAAGACTGGCGAGCCCGTTCCGCGGCGCTACTGGACAACCCCTGAGAGTCGCGGATACCCGGCCAGAGAAGTTGACGGCGAACTGATGGTCGAGGCGATCCGCGCCTACATAGCCGATCCGAACTACTTGAAGACGGTGGCACCGAAGACGGCCGCGCGGATTCGCGACCACGTCAATCCCCATCCGGCGCTATCGCGCTTCATTCAATTCAACTCGCTTGCCACGCCAGCCATCCCGTTCGGGATGCTCATGCCCTCGATCCTGGACGAGGAGCGCCAGCCGTGATCATCACCGATGCCTACTGTGCGCAGAACCGTGCGCTGCACGCCAGCAACGAGCACTACGGCACGTCCGGCAAGGCCTGGGCGCCCCAGGTGCGCGCGCTGGCCGATTGGGGCCGCAAGGCGATCCTCGATTTCGGCTGCGGCAAGGCCACGCTGGCCAGGCGGCTGGGGCCGGCCTATCGCGTCACCAACTACGATCCCTGCATCGAAGGCCTCGATGCGACGCCTGAGCCACACCCCGTCGTGGTGTGCGGCGACGTGCTGGAGCATGTCGAGCCCGAGTGCCTCGATGCCGTGCTCGCCGAGCTGCGCCGCGTCACGCAGGAAGTCGGCCTGTTCGTGGTGCACCTGACGGCGGCCAGGAAGACGCTGCCGGATGGCCGCAATGCGCATCTCATGCAGCAGCCGGCGGAATGGTGGGCCGACGCGCTCCGGGTGGCCGGGTTCGCGATCGAGAGCGAGCAGGCCGGCGCGCACGAGGCGATTTTCGTCGTGCGGCCGGCATGACCGAGCCGTTCCCGTCTTCATCGGCTTCGACGCGTGCGAGGATCACCCTCGACGATGGCATCTATTGGCTCGACAAGAACGGAACCCCAGTGAAGAAGATCGGGCCCGGTCCGCAGCGCGAGGAGGGCACGTCCTTGGATTTCACGGTGGCGGATGAGCTTCGCAAGGCGTTCGGCAACAGGCCGCTGGTGAAGGAATACAACCGGATCCTGCCTAACGTGAAAGCCCTCCGTGACGCCGAGCCGTGCGCGGCTGATATCAATATCGTCCTCGCACTCGAAGCCATTTGAACAGCCGGCGCCCGCGCCGCAACGCATACGAGGTAGCGATGGCCGATCCCGTTCTTCTTCCCGGCTTCATGCTGGTCGACCCCAATCGCATCGACCGGCGCACAGGCGCACCAGGTGAAGTGCGCCTGCGAGTCGGCGCTGCGCCGACTCCGCAGGATCGGCTCTCGACGCTCCGCAAGACCCATCCGGACGCCGAACCGTATGGTGACGATAACTTCGTCTTCCGGGGACCGGCCGGCCGGCCGACTCTCTACAACCCCAAGGGTGTCGACTGGGGCGACTTGGCATCGCTGTTACCGGAATACGGCGAGTTCGCCGGCGGCACCATTGGCGGCATGGCCGCGACAGTGCCGGGGGTGCTCGGCGCGGCGCCCAGCCTCGGCACGTCATTGGCGCTGGTGCCGGCGGGTGTCGGCCTCGGTGCTGCGGCGGGCCGCTATGGCATGGAAATGTTCGGCAACCGGTTCCTGGGTACCGACGACACGCGCAACATCGGCCAGCAGCTGGCCGACACCGCAGTTACGGCAGGCACCAATGCGATTGGCGCTCGCGTTGGCGAGATGGTGGGACCGGTTGTGCGCAGCGCGGTGGGACCCGTCCAATCAGCGTTGATGGGGCAGAGCGGCCGACAGGTCGCCGACGATTTCACGTCGGCGGGCGTTCGCCACACCGCAGGCGCCACCAGCGGCAATCGGGGTTGGCAGCTGGTCGAGAAGGGGCTCGCCGCTACGCCCGGCGGCGCGCGCGTCATGCAGGACGTTGCGAAGATGCAATGGGACGACATTGCGCGTGCAGCAGGCAACATCACGGCTGACATCGGCATGGCCACAACGCCCCAGAAGGCGGGCAGCGTGATCCGGACAGGCGCGAAGAAGGCGGCCGATCGGTTCAAGGAAACACAAGATTTCCTCTACAAGGTGGCCGACTATTGGAGCGGTGATGGGAAGATCGCCCCCACGGCGACGCAGGATCTGGTCGACACAATGCGGTCCGAGCTGGCGAGGGCGCCGATATCGCGGCGTGGCGCGCTGCAGGGGCCGATTGATCGGGCGCAGGGTGTCCTCGACGACATCGACAAAGCTCGCGTCAATATGGAGACTTGGCGGAATATTCGGGCGGACCTGGGGCGCGACATCGACGAGCCCCTGCCCGTCAGAAGCAGCGGGAGCCAAAACGAAAACCTGAAACGTCTCTATGGCTCAATGACCGAGGACATGCGCACAGCCGCTGCTGCGTCAGGGCCAGAGGCCAAGCGCGCGATGGACCTCGCCGATCGCTACACGCGCTTCAACATGACGGTCAACGTGCCGATGTTGCAGAAGATAGCAGACATGGGCGCCGATGAACAGGCGTACCAGTGGGCAATTGGCGAGGCGCGCAGGGGTGGCAGCCGCCTGTTGCAGTTGCGCAAGAACCTGACGCCCGACGAATGGAAGGTGGTGTCCGCGACGGTATTTGACCGACTCGGCCAGGCTGCGCCTGGCGCTCGCGGCGCCGCGGAGCTCGGAGGGCCGGCGAACGATTTCTCCGTCAGCTCGTTCTTGACCAACTGGAACAAGCTCTCGAACGAGGCCAAGGACGCGTTATTTGCCGGCTCTAGGCTGAACGATACCCGTGAGGCTATTGATCAACTCGTCCGTGTGGCCAATCGGGTGAAGGATGTCGAGCGGGTGAGCAATCCGGCCAGCACCGCGCGGAGCATGCTGACGGGCGGTTCTATCGCGCTGGCCGGCGAGCGCGCCTTGTCGGGCGACATCGGGGGCGCCATCGGCATCCTCGCGTCGACGACAGCGGTGCCCTATGTGACGGCGAAGATGATGACCAACCCAGCATTCGTCAGATGGCTGGCCGGCGCCGAAACCTTCGGGAAGGGGGCAAGCCGGGACGCGATGATCGGCCGCTTGGCGGCGATCGCTGCAGTCAACCCGGAGATCCGCGACGAGACGCTGCGCTTGCAACAGATCCTCAGCTCAAGTGGTGCAGGAGAAGTGCGCCAATGAGCACCGCTGCGAACAGCCCACCCACGATGCTCATGCCCCAGATGCGCCATGGCTGCCAGTACACGTACCGCCAGCCGTCACCGGCGTCACGGTTGCGCACGTGGTTGAGCCAGGAGACGAACACCAGGCCGGCGATGCACAGCAACAGGGGCAGCAGCTCAAGCATGCCAGCCAGTGTAGTGAGGGCCGGCTCGGATGGCAAGGAGAAACGAATGGTACTTCGGCGCCGAAGCACAACCTTAAGCGGCAGTGCCGTCGTTGCCGACATCAATTTCGACCGAAGGGCAGCCGCAGGTGGAAACGATGGGCCACGGTATCGGCCAGCCACGCGATTCGCCGCGCTGGGATCGTGAGGCCGGCATGACCGGATCGCTGCCCGTCTTCATCGGCTTCGATGCGCGCGAGGCACCGGCGTTCGACGTCTGCCGCCATTCGCTGCTGCGGCATGCCTCGATCCCGCTGCACGTGCAGGCCCTGCGCCAGGCCGACCTGCGGGCACAGGGCCTCTATGCGCGGCGCGCCGTGGAGCGTGACGGCCAGCAGGTCGACGAGCTCGATGGCCGGCCGTTCGCCACCGAGTTCAGCTTCACGCGGTTCCTGGTGCCGGCGCTGCGCCAGTACGAGGGCTGGGCGCTGTTCTGCGATTGCGACTTTCTGTTCCTGGCCGACGTCGCCGAGCTGCTGGCGCTGCTGGACGACACCAAGGCCGTGCTGGTGTGCCAGCAGCATCACGTGCCGGCCGAGCTGCGCAAGATGGACGGTCGCGCGCAGCAGCCCTACCGGCGCAAGAACTGGTCCAGCTTCATGCTGCTCAATTGCGGGCATCCCGACATGCGGTGCCTGACGGTCGGGGCGGTGAACACCAAGCCGGGCTGGTGGCTGCACGGCTTCGAGTGGCTGGACAGCCCTGGCATCGGCGCGGTGCCGCCGGTCTGGAACTGGATCGAGGGCGTCACGTCGGGCGCGGCCAAGGCGGTGCATTTCACCGCCGGCGGCCCCTGGTTCCCGGGCTACACCGAGGTGGCCTACGCGCGCGAATGGCGCGACGAGCATGTGCGCGCCCAGGGCGGGCCGCGAGAGGAGGCAGCATGACCGTTCAGCGCATAGCGGGGCAAGGTGGGCCCGGCGCCTACCGGCGTCGGCGGCGGGCCTTCGCCGAGGAGGCCGCGCGTCTCGCCGCCCAGCGCTTCGCGCTGGTGGCGCCGATCAAGGTGCAATGGGCCGAGCCGCCGCCAACTGCGTCGGCCGTGGCGGCGAATGTGTGCTCGAGCTGTGGCCGCGCCCTCCGCTCGAGGACGGTGTCTTACTTCCATGCGAGGGCATGCCATGGCAACGCTGGCTGATCTGAGCGGCCGCATCCAGGACGATCTCGACCGCGCCGATCTGGCGCTGCAGATCGGGCAGGCGATCCGCGACGCCGTGGAGCACTACGAGTCCGAGCGGTTCGCCTTCAACGAGGTCGCCAACGTGACGGCGACCTTCGGCGGCGGCGCCGACGCCATCCCGCTCGCGTCGCTGCCGGTCTACTTCACGAAGATCGACCGCATCCGCCTGCAGGTGTCCGGCGCGCCGACGCTGACGGACCTGATCCCGCGTGATTATGCCTGGCTGATGGCCGGCCAGGACGTCAAGGCGATCTGCCGGCCGGTCGAGTACTGCGTCTATGCCGAGCAGCTGCAGCTCGACAGCCGGCCGGACCAGGCCTACCTGGCGGTGCTCGACGGCGTGCAGCGCATCAGCACGGCCAGCGCCGCCACCGACAGCAGCGCCTGGTTCAACGAAGGCCGGCACCTGGTGCGCGCCCGCGCCAAGGCCGACCTCTACGCCCATGTCGTCAAGGCGCTCGACCAGGCGCAGGTCATGACCGCGCTCGAGCAGCGCGCGTTCCGCACGCTCAAGCAGAAGCTCAACGCGCGCAATGCGGGGCGCATCAGGCCGACGATCTACTGACGCAGGCATACACCTCTGTTCGTCGAAGAGGGGCAGATGACAAGCTCACTAACGATTCAGCGTGGCAGTGTCCCACCGACCCAGAAGAAGGGCGATGCCGGGAAGAAGGCGGCTCGGCAGCGCAAGCGACGCGCGTGGTGGCTCAGGGCATGCAGGTTGCTGCTCGGCCAGCGGCAGCCGTGAACGGTCTTTGCTTGTGCCACATCGAAGGAGTGTATGATGTCCGATCCCATGGGGCTGCTCAGCACCCAGCCATACGACCCGGCGCAGCTTGACCCCCTCAGCGCGTTGAGTCGGTACCACGGCGCGCGGGCTGTCAACGCCCTGGTGAACACCGTCGGAATGGAGCCGATCTACAAGCCGCAATTGCCTTTGGCGATGCCCGCCGCCCTCCGTCCGCATGCCTTTGATGGCGCCGATGTGCTCTCGTTGTGGCTGGAATCAACGCCGATCGCCGCAGTTCGCGATGGTGTCAAAGCCTACAAGGATTTCTTGCGATCATGGATGGCCGATGATTCCACGGGCATGATATCGGCTGCTGCCGACGGGGCGCTGGCAGCGACGTCGTTCACGCCGTACGGGAAGGCTGGGAAAGCTGCGCGTCCGGTTGCGAAGGCCGTAGCCCCTCATCTCCGTGAATTTGTGGAGGCGGCGACAAAGTTCAATCCACGTGGCCTGCCGATGGACCTTGCCAGTCGGCACGCACGTGCCGCAGCGATGGGCTTCGACATGAGTCAGCGATTCTTTCATGCAACCGATCGCACGTTCAAATTCTTTGATCCGAAGAAGGGAGGTGAAATCGAGGCGACCTTCTTCTCGAGCAGCCCTCACGTGGCCGACAGCTATATCGGCATGGACGGCGTGCCTATGTCGAGCGAAGCGGATGACTTCGCCGCTGCGGTGGCTCGCTTGATGCCGAATGCCCCTCGCCAACGCCAATATGCGCCGGGCGAGCAGATGTACGACGTGGTTTTGCGCGACCTCGACAAGTTCAAGGTCGTGGACTACTCGCTTCCAGGGCGGGAAAGCTATGAGGTGACGATAAGGAAGGCGAAGGAGGAAGGCTATCCCGGCGTCATCTTCCGCAACATGGGTGATGCAGGACCAGCGGTGCAGGATTTCGATCTGCCGAAGGCGCAGGAGCTGTCCACGATCGTTGCCTTGATCGACCCGTCCTATGCGCGCTCTCCCCGCGCAACCTTTGATCCGAAGAAGAAGCATAGCAAGGACTTGCTTTCCAATCGGTTGCCGAGAGGCGGTGTCGGGCTGCTCACGCCACATATGCCGGCGTGAAACGACGATCGAGAAACGACGCGACGAATCTGGGCATGTAGTGCTCAAAGAGATCGATGGCTGCCTGGGCAAAGAATTTTTTTCTTCGCCTGCTTTCGTTCCGTTGTGCGGCAATCTACAGGTGTGTATATAAACTGCATTCGCGTTAAGCGTTCCTGCCGCCGGGGATCATCGGGCGCTTCGTCGGCCGCACGACACGCGGCAAGCCGCCGCCGGGCCGCTATCTCGGGCGCATTCGCCGCTGCCGTCGTCAGGCAGCACCGTGTCGTTCGTCTCTCAGCAGTGTGACAGCGTTGCGACGCCCTCGGCGCAAGCCATAGGGCGTCGCGTCTGTCCATCGCCAGCAGGAGTCCTCGCGATGTGGTACGGGCAGCGTCCACCGTGGATACAACGGCAGCTGACGCCGGGCGCTGGCATGCCGCCGGATGGCCGCGCGCCGATGCCGATGCAGCGGCCGCAGATACCGACGCCGCATGTCGCGTCGAGCAACGTGCCGCTGTCGGCTCGGCAAGGCGACACGGGCGCTGGCGCGCTCAGTCCAGCGATGATGGGTCTGTTGCAGCAGCTGTTTGCTGAGCGCAGCCCCCAGAACATGCAGAAGCCGGCGGGCAGTGCGCCCGAGAACGTGCCCAATATCGCGATGCCGCCTGCCATGGGCCCGATGTCACCCGAGGCGGCGCAGCGTGGCGGCGGCATGGACAACGGCCAGGGAGCGATCCCTGGCCGATTCGGTCTGCTGGCTCAGCTCCCGTTCCTGCTGCGCCGCGGCGGCGTGACGGGTGGCGGCATGATCGGCGGTGGCGTCTGATGCGCCTGGCGCTGGGCCCGCTCGCACCGGACAACCCCGACCTCGGCAATGCCGGGCTCGAGGACGCGGTGAACTGCCTGCCACTGAGCGGCGGCTACGGGCCGCTGCCCGATGCCCGGGCCTTCTCCTCGAGCCTCAGCAGCACCTGCATGGGGGCCTATGCCACGCGCGACGTCAGCGGCGTGGTCAGCACCTTCGCCGCCACCGCCGGCCAGCTCTACAAGGCGAGCGCCACCGGCTGGACCAATGTCAGCCGCACCGCCAGCTACACCACGGCCAATGACGGCCGCTGGGACTTCGCGACCTTCGGCAACACCTGCCTGGCCGCCAACGGCGTCGATGCCATGCAGGTCTACACCCTGGGTAGCTCGAGCCGGTTCCTGGACCAGAGCGCTTCGGCCAGCGCGCCGGTGGCGTCGCTGGTCACGGTGGTGCGCGACTTCGTCTTCGCCGGCCGGCTGGCGACGCAGATCAACGCCGTGCAATGGTGCCAGATCAACAACCCGCTGCGCTTCACGTCGAGCGCCCGCCTGCAGTCCGACCGCCAGGAGCTGCCGGGCGAGGGCGGCGCCATCGTGGCCATGACCGGCGGTGACTTCGCCACCATCCTGGCGCAGCGCTCGATCTGGCGCGGCACCTATGTCGGCGCGCCGGTGATCTTCCGCTTCGACGAGGTGGTGCCCAACATCGGCTGCTTCGCCCGCGGCAGCGCCGCGCGCTTCCAGAACATGACGTTCTTCCTGTCGCAGAGCGGCTTCTACCTGTTCGACGGCGCCCAGGCGGTGCCGATCGGCGACGGCATGATCGACGGCTTCTTCAAGGCCGACCTCAATCCCGCCTTCCGCCACCGCATCACGTCGGTGATCGACCCGATCAACAAGCTGTATGTCGTGAGCTACCCCAGCAACGCCAGCAGCGACGGCACGCCCGACCGGGCCATGCTCTACAACTGGGCGGCGCGCCGCTGGGCCCGGGCTGAGATCACGGTCGAGCTGATCTTCGCCGGCCTCAGCGCCGGCATGACCCTGGAGCAGCTCGACAGCATCGCCGGCAGCCTTGACGCGCTGCCCTTCAGCCTCGACAGCGACCTGTGGGCCGGCGGCCTGACCGTGGTCAGCGGCTTCGACATCGGCCACCGCTTGGTGACGTTCGACGGACCGCCGCGGGCGGCGCGGTTCATCACCGGCGAGTCGCAGCTCGTCCTCGACCGCCGCGCCTTCATGACCGCGGTGCGGCCGCTGGTGCAGGGCACCGCCGCCACTGCCGTCAGCGTGCAGGTCGGCAAGCGCGACCGGCTGATCGACCCGGTGATGTACACCGCGGCCTCGGCCATGAACGCCAACGGCACCTGCCCGGTGCGGGCCAATGCCCGCTTCCACCGCCTGCGGCTGGACATCTCGGGCGGCTACAGCCAGGCGCTGGGCTTCGACGTTCAGGCCGTGCCGGAGGGCATGAGATGACCCTGGTGCTGACCGGTCCGCCGCCGACCTGGAAGACGCAGCTCGAGGCGGCGGACCTGCAGAACGTCAAGCGCGGCGTCGCCTTCGCGACGTTCGCGGCGGGCGTGGCGGTGACGCGCTTCAGCGACGGCGGTGCGCTGTACGTGGTCGACACCACGGCCGCCAACCGCCAGGTGGTGCTGCCACGTGCCGCCGACAGCGCAGGCCAGGAGCACATCGTCAAGCGCGCCACGGCAGGCGCCAACACCTGCGTGGTGTCCAGCGACGGCGGCGTGCTGGACGGCACCGCCTCCTACAGCCTCGCCACGCAATACGCCGTGGGGCGCTTCATGAGCGACGGCCAGAACTGGTGGACGACGTGACCCTTCGGAAGACCTCAGGGCAAGCCCTTCAGCTCCCCGACATCCAGGGGCCCGTCAACGATCGCGCCTGGGCGATCGAGGGCGTCCCCGCCGACGCGGCCGCGGTGCCGTGGCGGCGCTGCTGGACGCTGCTGGCGCGGGCGGTGGCGCGCTTCCCGGACGTGGCCGGGAAGTGGACCAGCGAGGCGCTGCTCCACGACGTGATGTGCGGTCAGGCGCAGCTGTGGGTGGCGTGGTCCTACGAGCGCCGGCGCATCGAGGGCGTGGTGGTGACGCGGATCTTCGACCGGCCGGCGATGGCGCCCAACGACAAGGTCTGCGAGTGCCCGCTGGCGGCGGGCGTCAACATGGTCCAGTGGGGCGCGCCGATGTTCGCGATGCTCAAGGCGTGGGCGCGCGCGCAGGGCTGCGACTACATCGCGGGCTACGGCCGGCGCGGCTGGAAGCGGCTGTTCGGCTTCACCGAGATGGGCGCGACCGAGGACGGGCTGCCGATCCTCATCATGCCGCTGTGTGGTTCGACCTGCACACCATGTGGTTCGACCGGCTCACCATGGAGGCACTGATGGCGGCGGGAGCAGGCACGGGATTGGGCAAGGGGCAGGGCGGCCCGCTGGCGGTGCGCCTGCCGCCCTGGGCCGCGGGCGGTATGCTGCCGTGGCAGCAATCCTATGGCATGCCGCTGCCGGGCCTGCTGAACCAGGCGATGCTGCCGGGCATGCAGGCGCAGCTCGCCGCTCAGGCGCAGGTCGCGCAAGCGCCTCAGGCGCAACAGCCGGCGGCGCAGGCCGCCAAGGACCCGATGGCGGACTACTGGCTGAACTTCAACCACGGCTCGTCGGGGCCGTGAGCGCAGGAGCGTGACGATGGGCGGCGGCGGCAAAGGCGGCGGCGGCAAGCAGACCACGACGACGACGGCGGAGCCGTGGTCGGGGGTGAAGCCGTTCCTGACCGAGGGCTATCAGGATCTGTCGAATCAGTACAAGCAGGGCGCGCCGGGATACTATCCCGGCGGCACGGTGGCGGGCATGTCGCCCTACACCAGCGGTGCGCTGCAGATGCAGGCGATGCGGGCGCTGCAGGGCAGCCCGCTGACGGGCGCGGCGCAGGACCAGCTGACGCGCACCATGCAGGGCGACTACGTGGCGCAGCTGAACCCGTCGACGTCGGCGGCCCAGGGCGGCCTGGCCAACATCGCCGGCGGCAGCCAGCTGGGGGCGCTGGACCCGGCGATGCAGGCGGCGCAGGACCAGCAGCGCGCCACCATCCGCGGCGACTACCTCAACGCCGGCAACCCGTACCTGCAGGGCGCCGTCGATGCGGCGACGCGGCCGCGGGTCGACAGCTTCCAGCGCAACATCATGCCGGCGATCGACAGCCAGTTCTCGGCCGCCGGCCGCTACGGCAGCGGTGCGCATGGCGGGGCGCTGGGCGAGGCGATCGGGCAGCAGCAGCGCGCGATCGGCGACGTCGCCACCAACATGGCGTTCGGCAGCTACAGCGCCGAGCGCGGCCTGCAGCAGCACGCGGCGGACGCTGCGGCGCAGAACTACAACGCCGCCGCCAACCGGCAGATGCAGGGTATCGGCCAGGCCTTCCAGAACTGGAACGCCGAGCGCGACCGGCAGAACCAGGGGATGTTCTTCGCGCCGCAGCTGGCGCAGCAGGACTACTTCGACATCAACCAGCTCGGCGCTTCGGGCTCGGCGATCGACGCTTACAACCAGGCGCTGCTGGATGCCGATATCGGCCGCTACAACTACGGCCAGAACGCCGACTGGGTGCGCACGCAGGACTACCTCGGCACGCTGCTGGGCGCGCCGTGGGGCAGCACGTCGACGACTTCGCAGCCGCGGCCCAGCGCCTTCTCGTCGGCCCTGGGCGGCGGGCTGCAGGGCGCCGGCCAGGGCGCCGCGTTCGGGCCGTGGGGCGCGCTGGCCGGCGGCGTCCTGGGCGCCGGCGCCGGCCTGTTGAACCGCTCGGATGCGCGGGTGAAGACCGACATCGTGCGCGTCGGCACGCTCGACAACGGCCTGCCGGTGTACCGCTTCCGCTACATCGACGGCGGTCCCGTCCAGCTCGGCGTGATGGCGCAGGACGTCGCCAGCATGCGGCCGGATGCGGTGCACGACATCGACGGCGTGCTGCATGTCGACTACGTGCGCGCGACGGAAGAACCAAGCCGTGGCTGATGGCGCGGATGCGTCAGGCGCAGTCGAGGCTCGGGGGTGCGCTCGGTCCTGCGCCTCGCGCCAGCTGACCTTCAGCGACCATCGAGCGTCATCCACGTCCGCCTTTGCAGTGAGCCTCGATTCGCAAGGCAGGGAATAGCGTCATGGCACTTCGTCACTGGAGCGCGACCGCCAGCGGCAACGCCGCTGTTGCAGGCATCAACTGGACCGAAGGGCAACCGCCTTCGACAGTGAACGACAGCGCGCGGCAGGAGATGGCGCAGGTGCGCCAGCAGTACCGGCCGGACCAATGGCATTGGGTGGAGATCAGCAACACCGCCTCGGTGGCGTCGCAGACCAGCTTCAAGGTCTCGACCGACCTGACAGCGGCCTTCCACGCGCAGCGTCGGGTGCGGCTCACCGGCGGCAGCACGACGCGCTACGCGTCGGTCGTGTCGTCGAGCTTCGCGGCCGAGACGACGGTCACGGTCACGGTCGACGCCGGCTCGCTGTCCGCCAGCCACACCATCGCCGCGTTGGGACCGTCGGTCGTCGCCTCGCCAAGCCCGATCAACTTCCTGCCCCTGACGGGCGGCACGCTGACGGGTGATCTGACGCTCAACAAAAACGGCGGAGTCTTGAGGGTCAGGTCACCTGCGGGTGGCCAGGCCGGTCAGATCATGTTCGGCAGCGGCACTGTCGATCGCTGGGGCATCCTGAAGTTCACCGATGAGGCGCTGTACATCCAGCGCTTCAACGGCAGCGGTGCTTTTCTCAACAACGTCGTGCACCTGCAGGCTGATGGGGCAATCAACCTGAACGGCACCACAGCCGTCAATGGCTCCTTGAACGCCAACGGCGCGGTCACCGTCAGCAGCAACCTGCAGGTCAACGGCAACGCGCAGATCAACGGGACCATCACCACCTTCAACACGCTCCAGATTTCGGTGCCCACCACCGCACGGGTGAGCATGAACAGCGGCTCACGGCTGTGGACGGCCGGTGTCGTGAGCAACACGACGTACGCCATTGCCGACGAGACGGGCGCGCAGCAGCGACTGGTCATGTACGCCGGCGGCGAGACGCAGGTCATCGGCGGCAACGGCGTGCTCCGCGGGCCAGGCACGTTCTACCCGAGCGCCGACGGCAATTGGGTGTTGTCGACCGACGGCAACAACATGTTCTTCACCCAGAACGCCAGCTGCTACAGCTACTACACCCGGTCGACAGGTAACTGGGGCTGGGTCGTAAACGGCATCACCATCGGCGAGCTGAACTTCGGAAATAGCCTCGGCTTCCGGTCCCGAAGCAATGCCAAAGCCTGGGTAAGCGGCAGCATCGCCACTATCCAGGACAGCATGAACGTTAGCAGCATTACCTACAATGCTGCGGGTGACTATACTATCAACTTCTCTCACGCGATGCCAAATGCAAACTACGCAGTCGCCGGTTCGACTCAACATACAGTACTTGCTTACATCCTCGGAACGACAGCGAAGAACATAGGATCATGTAGTATCCAGATTCGCAGCAACAGCAACATACTCGTCGACAATCAATGGAGTTTAGTCATCTTTGCTGCGGGGGTGTGAGATGAACAAACGGATATTTTACATCGATGCCGACGGTTCGCCTCATTTGGTAGTTCCTGCGCCGGCAGCGCGTTTTGATGACGAGACAGACGATGCTTTCCTTACGAGGATATCGGTCAAGGACGTACCGAAGGAAGCCAGGGCCGTGCGCACTGTTGATGTTGCCGATTTACCGGAAGATCTTAACGCGGGTGCGGTGTTTTTTAGAGCTTGGACGATCACAGGTAATCAGCTCTGTGTTGACATGGTTACGGCGCGCAGTATTTGGCGAGAGCATATAAGAGAGGCGCGAGCATCACTTTTAGCAGCCTTGGATATTGAATACTTGCGTGCAGATGAGCAAGAGGACTCAGAGAGAAAGGCGGCCATCGCTGCACGCAAGCAAAAGCTGCGAGACGCACCTTCTGATCCTGCTATTGAAAACGCCGAAACAATTGCGTCTCTTCGAGAAGTATGGCCGCTAGACGGGGACGATTCATGAACGGCCATTCTCACAAACTCGATCAGCTCGCTCAGTCTGCTCTACTGGCTGTCACTGCGCGGGCGGTCAACGTCGTCGGCGTGCCGCTGATGCTGGCAACGATCCTGTGGCTGTTCACCACAGTGAACGCCCTCGAGCGTGAGGTTGCAAAGCTGCCGGTAATGTTCAGCGCGATGCAACAGCAGATCGACGCGGCTAGCCGTCGCATCGATGGTCATGACCAGCGCCTGCAACGGCTCGAGGAGCCGTACTTTCGTAACAAGTAGGTGACGTATGCCTACCAAGGACCAGCTCGCCGTGATCATGCCTGAGGCGGCCAAGTCGGGCCGGCTCGATGTTTGGTACAAGCCGCTGACCAAGGAGATGGCCGACCACGCCATCACCACGCCGGCGCGGGAGGCCATGTTCCTGGCCAATGTCGCGGAGGAGACCGGTGAGCTGGCGGCGCGCGAGGAGAACCTGAGCTACAGCGGCGCGCGGCTGCGGCAGGTGTTCCCGTCAATGTTCGAGGGCCGGGGCAGCCTGGCCGAGGATCTGGCCGCCCAGGGGCCGCAGGCGATCGCGAACTACATCTACGCCGATCGCAACAGGCCATCGGGCTACAAGCTCGGCAACATCAACCCCGATGATGGCTGGCGCTACCGCGGCCGCGGGCCCATGCAGCTCACCGGCCGGGCCAACTATGAGCGCTTCTTCCGGGAGATCGGCATGCCGGCCGACAGCGATCCTGACCTGGTGCTCGGTCCCGATGTCGGCGCCCGCAGCGCCTGCCACTTCTGGCAGACCGCCGGCTGCAACGAGATCGCCGACAGCGGCGACTTCGCGGCCGTCGTGAAACGGGTGAACGGTGGCCACATCAACATGGCGCTGCGCCTGAAGTACCTGGAGCACGCCAAGGCGGCCCTGGCGGCGCCGGTGCCTGATGTCACCGAGCCGCCGCCGGGCACCGAGCGCAAACCCGACGGCAACGTGATGATCCGTGACATCAAGGAGTCGACGATCATCCAGGACAGCAACAAAGGCCTATCGGTCACGACGGTGACGGCCGTCATGGGCGCCTCGGCGCCGGTGATCACCGCCACCGCCGGCATGGATTGGCGGCTGGCGGCGGTGCTGGGTGCCGTGGTGCTGATCGCCGGCGGCGCGATTGGCTTCTACCAGCTGCGCATCAAGCGGGCGCGGCTGGCGATGTTCCGGGACGGGGTGGCGTGATGCTGGCCTGGCTCCTCGGCACCGGCACCGGCCGCCTGGTGCTGAGCGGTGTCGCCGTCGCGATCGTGGTCGCCGGCGCCATCGCCTGGATCTACGGGCAGGGCGAGGCCGCCGGCGCCGCCGGCGTCACCGCCGCCGCCCTGGCCGAGGCGGCGCGGCGCGCCCAGGCCGCAGCCCGCGCCCGCGCCAACCTCGACCAGCGGCCGGAGGTCACCCAGCATGACCCGTATAATCGCGATCGGTAGCCTGCCGGCTGTTATCTGGCTGGCGACCGGTTGCACGCCGACCGTGATCGACACCGCCTGCCAGTCCTTCACGCCGATCACCTACAGCGCCAGCCGCGACACGCCGGACACGGTGCTGCAGGTGCGCCGGCACAACGCGGCGTGGGATGCGATCTGCAAATGAGGAACGACAATGGCTGATCCGTTCGGCATCCTGGTGGGCCGCAACATCGGCGGCTTCGGTCCCGGCCCATCGCTGGCGGACATCCTCACGCGCGAGACGCAGAGCCAGGGGGCGGCCGGCGCCGGCGTTCCCGACGCCGCCGCCCGAGCCGCAGAGCGCGCTCGCTCGCGCCATGAAAGACCATGCCGGCTACATGGAGCGGGGCGGCGTGTTCGGCACGCTGTCCGGCATGGCGCCACCCGGGCTGCGGCGGGCGCTGGAGCCATGGGGCGGCATGCTCAACCCCCTGGTGTGGACACCAGGTCCAAGCATTCAGCAAATGCTCCAGTCGTCTGGCGACCTGACCCGCGCTACGCTGGCCGGGCAGCCGATAGGTATGCTGAATGCTCTGGCCGGGGTCACGATGGGGGCGATTGGCGCGGTGCCTGGAGGTCGGGCTGTCACAAGATCAGCTAAAGCCACGGCTGATCTCGCGATGGATTTGGCATCGCGGCAATCTCGCGCTGAGAAGATGTTCCCCGTCGAGGTTTATCACGGCACAGCCTACGATTTCGACGCCTTCGACCCGAGAAAATATGGCCAGACAATGCCGGGGCCGGTATCCGGTCTGGGGGGTCTCGGTATCGACAGATCCGAGGGTTGCCAGCCACTTCGCGGAGATGGCGGCAAAACGACAAGAGGAGTTGCGCGAGCAGGCCATTGCGTTGGGCGAGAAGCCGCCACCGGCTGGCGTCGGCCCTTCCGTCATGCCCCTGCGCCTCGATCCCAGAAAGCAGGGCAACTTTCGATTGCCTGATCAGCACTCGCTTGGGCAGGTGGCGGCAGCAATTATGGATGCATGGGATGCAGGATTTGACTCGGTTCGGCTGACGAATTACCGAGAGGTCCCAGGCATCGGGCCCACCGAGATGATCATCGTGCGGCGGCCGGAAGCCCAACTGCGCTCCCGTAATGCTAGATTCGATCCGACCAAGAAGGAACGTGGAACTCTGATGGACAGCCTAGTGCCGCTCGGTACTGTCGGGGGCGTCACATACATGATATGGCCAGACGAAGCTAACGCCGAGCGTTGAAGTGCTCCATTGAGTCAAGCCGGCAGTGTTCGTAGCGGCGCAGCTCCCGCGCGAACCGCAGGGTGGCGCGGATGCGAGCGATCAAGTCGCCGCGCTGCGGGGCGCAGTGTTTCCAGAAGAGCCAGATGGTGCGAGTATCTGCGAGTCTCATCATCGCCTCCGATGTCATGCCCGCAGCCTCAGAAGTATCCCGGCCGGCACATCAGGCGCCCCTCCGCACCGCGCCGGTCGATGAGATTGGCGTCGTGCTGCTCGAGATATCGGAGCGCGGCCCAGCGCTCATTATGTCTGCGGGCTGCATGCCGCGGATTACCTGTGGGCAGAAGCATCGGAAACCCTCTAAGCAATTAAGCCTATTGTAGCTCCGATTTTAGAGCATCATGAGAAGAAATTTAAAAAAGTTGTACTACTTATGAATGCATCAGGTGCATCGGATCGCCACCAGAACGCGATGCCGCAAGCGCCTCGCAGAAGGAGCATGGATTGCGACATCGGCGATGACCTCTGTCCGATCCGGACCAATGATCGCACGACAGGGAGCGGGCAAAACATTATCTACGGCGTGCGTCCGGGGTGAACGGTCTGCGTTGCGGAGCGGACGACGAGGATCACGCGGCTATGTCCAAGCGGTTCTATCCCGAAACGGGCTACATGGCCCGCAACGGGTCCTTCTGGTACGACCATCGCGTCATGCTGACCGTGGAAGAAACCGACCGGATCGAAATCTTCCGCCGGCCTTATGTCGGCAAGCCCAGCCTGCGGCTGGGCTCCTATGGCTATGCCCAGCTCGACGCCGGCAATCCGCCGATCGGGCTGCGCCAGGTCGATGCGATCGACGGCAGGCCGTCGCCCTTCACCGTGCTCGTCGGCAGGTCAGGCTGAGAGGCGGCAGCCGCGGGGCGCCGCGCGCTACGGCCTGGCCGCCGCCGACAGCAGGCTCAGGGACGTGAGCTGGGCCGCGATCGCCTCGGCCATGGCGCGATGGCCTGACGCGGTCATGTGCTCGTCGCCGAGGCTGTAGTAGAGCGGGGGGCCGCCCTTGCGCTGGGCCGCCTGCATGGCCGGCAGCAGCTCGATCACCGGAATGCCAAGCTGCTGGCCCAGCGTCTTGAGCTCGCGCTCCGGCTTGGCCATGTCGAGCTTCGCCTTGGGCAGGGACTGCTGCAGATGCTCAAGCGTCTCGGGCTCGACCTGGACCTTGGCGGGATAGCTCCACATCGCAAAGCGTGCGCCGGCCGCCTGCGAACGATCCCGCATCGCCTTGATCAGGGCGCCGGTCACCGCCCAGCCCTCGCGCCAGAGCTGCTCGTACTGCTCGCGCGTGCGCCCCTTGCGGGCATAGTCCATCGCGACATCGTCCATCATCAGCCAGCCGATCCAGACGTTGGGATCGGTCTTGCGGCCGCCGGTCACGGCCTGGCTGGCCTCCCGGATCACCTTCTGGACCATGTCGCCCACCAGCAGGTCATATAGCCGGGTCTTGAGGCTTGGACCCTTGCGCTTGCGCTCCAGCGCCTCCTTGAGCTGGTCGTTGTCGATCACCAGCTGGCCGTTGGCGTCAAGCCGCGCATAAGGTCGCTTGGCGTCGCGCTGAAACCATTTCTGCAGCGGCAGATAGTTCGTCTGCACGTCGTTGTTGGGAGCGAAGCCCAGCAGCACCAGGTCGGGCTTGTAGGACAAGCCGTCCTCGATCAGCCACAGATACTCCTGGACCGTGCTGTAGGCGGCGACGGCAAGATTGATGACCTCGAACTTGTCATTGCCGAGCAGGCGCTGAAGCTGCACGGCGACGGTCTGGTCGTCGGCGACGCCGCTGCCGAAGGTGCCGGAATCCGACACGATGAGGATGCGCGTGACGCCGGGCCTGGGCGTCTGGTCGAACTCCGGCCCGCGGATGCCGCGCGAGTTGATGTGCGCCACCTCGGAGTAGGCGAGCTTCTCCATACGGAACTCGGTGCTGGGCCGGTGTGCCCAGCCGCGCGTCGGGTGGGGCACATGCCACTCGCTCTCGTTTCCCGTAACGGTGCCGAGATGACCGTGCAGCACCAGCCGCAACCCGAATTCGGCGACCCAAAGCGCCACGAGCACGGCCACCAGCACCATGGCAGCCGATCCGGCCCAGCGTCCGACGCGTGAGAGGATGCTCATGGGGATGGTCTTTCAATTTGCTCGTTCATTTTAAATTCTCCGAGCAGGGGGCATGAGCATTAAGAGACAGCACCGCCCGACGTCAACCGGCAGGAGATCCCACGCAGGCCTCGCCGCGCAGGACAGGCACGCAGCTGCCGCCGACCGACGCGCGCAGGCCGTCGTCGCTGCGCCAGGCCGTGGCGTGCAGCAGGCTGGGGCGGCCCATCTCCACGCCCTGGATGATGTCGCACGCCACATCGGCCTTGGAGGTGAGCGACAGCAGCAGCGCCGCGAGCGGCGTGGCGGCGCTGCCGGTCGCGGGGTCTTCGTGGGTGCCGGCCAGGGGCGCGAACATGCGCGCCCGGATCCGTCTGCCGTCATGGGCATAGAGATAGAGCGAGAGCCGGCCGTTGAGCGCCGGCCAGGCCGCGCGCACGCGTCGGAACTGGCCGATATCGGGCAGGGCACGCGCGAGCGCCGCCGCGGACACCTCGGCGAGGACGAAGGTGTTGCCGACCGAGGCCTGCACGGGCTGGTGCGCAGCGACGATCACGTCAGCCATCTCGAGCCCGGCACAGGCCGCGATGGCATCGGCCGGCAGGCAGGGGCCCAGCACCAGCGGCTGCGGCGCCGCGATCGTGGCGCCGGTCACGGCGCCGGCGGCATCGCGCGCGACCTTGATCTCGACCAGGCCGGCGATCTCCTCGAACCGCAGCACGCCGCCCCTGTCCTGGTGCTGCTTGGCCAGCACGAAGGCGGTGCCGACATTGGGATGGCCGGCGAAGGGCATCTCATGCGTGCGGTTGAAGATGCGCACCCGCGCCGTGTTGGCGGGATCGTCGGGCGGCAGCACGAAGGTCGTCTCGCTGAGATTGAACTCGTTGGCGAGCGCCTGCATCTGCGCATCGCTCAGCCCGCGGGCATCGGGGAAGACAGCCAGCGGATTGCCGCCGAAGCGCTGCGTGGTGAAGACATCGACGGTCACGAATGCGTAGATCGCCATGGCGGGTTCCGCTCCTGCAGGTCGGGTCCGCCAGCCTGGGGCGGCTGCGGCGCGGCAGCCAGCGTTCAATTGTCCCGATACGCCAGCCCCGTGCTAGGGTGGCGCCGGCGATGCTCGTGGAGGCCGCATGCGTGAGCCCGACGCCCTGATCAGCACCGACGCGCTGGCCCGCATCCTGGGGCGCCCCGAGGTGCGCGTCTTCGACTGCACCACCTACCTCGAGCCGCCGCCGCCCGGCAGCGACGATCCCTACATCGCGGTGCCGGGCGACAAGAGCTTCGCGGCGGCGCACGTTGCGGGCGCCGGTTTCCTCGACCTGCAAGGTGAGTTCTCCGACCAGGCCACACGGCTGCGGTTCACGATGCCGCCGGTGGCGCAGCTGGAAGCCGCGTTCGGCCGCCACGGCATCGGCGACGGCACGCGCGTCGTGCTCTACAGCATCGGCACCATGATGTGGGCGACACGGTTCTGGTGGATGCTCAAGGCGCTGGGCTTCGATGGTGCCGCCGTCCTCGACGGTGGCCTCGACAAATGGCAGGCCGAAGGCCGTCCAGTCGAGAGCGGTCCGGCCAAGGGCTATCCGCCGGCGCGCTTCACGGCCCGGCCGCGTCCGGGCCGTTTCGTCGACAAGCAGGCTGTGCTTGCAGGCATGGAAAATGCCGGCACCGTGATCGTCAACGCGCTGGGGTCGCAGTTCCACAAGGGCCTGGAGCCGAGCCGCTATGGCCGCCCCGGCCGCGTGCCCGGCAGCGTCAACGTGCCTGCGGCGACGCTTGTCGATCCGCAGACCAAGGCCTTCGCGCCGCTGGCCGCGGCTGCGGCACGCTTCACGGCCGCCGGTGTCACGCCGGACAAGCACGTGATCGCCTATTGCGGCGGCGGCATCTCGGCCACCATCGATCTGTTCCTGCTGCACCAGCTCGGCTACGACGACCTCGCGCTCTACGACGCGTCGATGGGCGAATGGGCGAAGGACACGGCGCTGCCGATCGAGCAGGGGTGAGACCGTCTCAGCCCAGGCCCGGCAGGTCCAGGCCGTGGCTTCGGGCGCAGTCGATCGCCTCGTCGTAGCCGGCCTCGGCGTGGCGCATCACCCCGGACGCGGGATCGTTCCACAGCACGCGCTCGATGCGCCGCGCAGCTTCCGGCGTGCCGTCGCACACGATCACCATGCCGGCATGTTGCGAGAAGCCCATGCCGACGCCGCCGCCGTGGTGCAGCGACACCCAGGTCGCGCCCGAGGCGCAGTTGAGCAAGGCGTTGAGCATCGGCCAGTCCGATACGGCGTCGGAACCGTCGCGCATGCCCTCGGTCTCGCGGTTGGGCGAGGCCACCGAGCCTGAATCGAGATGGTCGCGGCCGATCACGATCGGTGCCTTCAGCTCGCCTGACGCCACCATCTGGTTGAAGGCCAGCCCCAGGCGATGGCGATCGCCCAGCCCGACCCAGCAGATGCGCGCCGGCAAGCCCTGGAACCTGATGCGGGTGCGCGCCATGTCGAGCCAGCTGTGCAGGTGCCTGTTGTCGGGCAGCAGCTCCTTCACCTTGGCGTCGGTGCGGAAGATGTCCTCGGGATCGCCCGACAGCGCCGCCCAACGGAACGGGCCGATGCCGCGGCAGAAGAGCGGCCTGATGTAGGCCGGCACGAAGCCGGGGAAGGCGAAGGCATCGGCAACGCCTTCCTCCAGCGCCATCTGGCGGATGTTGTTGCCGTAATCGATGGTCGGCACGCCCATCTTGTGAAATTCGAGCATGGCGCGCACATGCGCGGCCATCGAGCGTTTGGCCGCCCTGGTGACGTCAGCGGGATCGCTGACGCGCCGCGAGTCCCACTGATCGAGCGTCCAGCCCAGCGGCAGATAGCCGTTGACGGGGTCGTGCGCCGAGGTCTGGTCGGTGACGCAATCCGGCCGAACGCCGCGTCGGATCAGCTCGGGCAGGACATCGGCGGCATTGCCCAGCAGGCCCACCGATACCGCCCGTTTCTCGGCGCAGGCCTTGGCGATGATCGCCAGCGCCTCGTCGAGATCCTTGGCCTGCAGGTCGAGGTAGCCGGTGCGGCGACGGAACTCGATGCGGCTGGGACGGCATTCGATCGCCAGCAGCGCGGCGCCGGCCATGGTCGCGGCCAGCGGCTGCGCGCCGCCCATGCCGCCCAGGCCGGCGGTCAGGACCCAGCGGCCGGCGAGGTCGCCGCCATAGTGCCTGCGGCCCATCTCGACAAAGGTCTCGTAGGTGCCCTGCACGATGCCCTGAGAGCCGATATAGATCCACGAGCCGGCCGTCATCTGGCCGAACATCATCAGGCCCTTGCGGTCGAGCTCGTTGAAGTGCTCCCACGTCGCCCAATGCGGCACGAGGTTCGAATTCGCGATCAGCACGCGCGGCGCGTCGGCATGGGTGCGGAACACACCCACCGGCTTGCCGGACTGCACCAGCAGCGTCTGGTCGGCCTCCAGCCGGCGCAGCGCGACCGCAATGCGATCGAAGCTTTCCCAATCGCGGGCGGCACGGCCGATGCCGCCATAGACCACCAGCTCGCCCGGGTTCTCCGCGACATCGGGGTCGAGGTTGTTCATCAGCATGCGCAGCGGCGCCTCGGTGAGCCAGCTCCTGGCGGAGAGCGCCGCGCCGTGCGGCGCGCGGACGATACGGGCGTTGTCGACACGGCTCATCGCAGGCTCCATCAGGGTCACGAAACGAGCATCAGAAACACTACCGGGCCGGCTGCTAGGCGCCCCCGCGCTCCCTTTCCAGCTCACGCTGCACGTCGGCGAGCGCCTGCGGCTCGACCAGCAGCCCCTGGCGCTCGTAGCGTCGTCGGCTGCGGCTGAAGCGCACCACGACAGCATTGCGGGCGCTGCGGGCCCTGGCCCGGCGGGTGAGCAGCGCATCGCCCGACGGCACGAACTCGAGATCGCCCAGGCCGACGCAGCCCAGGCAGGCCGGGCCGGCATTCTCCATCACCAGCAGATCACCCGTGCCGCCGCAGCGATGGCATTTCCAGGTGTGCTTGAGGGGCATCACCGCCACCAGCTCGGGCGGTCGGCTCTGCTTCTCGGTCAGGCGCTCACGCTTCTTCTCCGGCAGCGCCGGCGACACCCAGTGGGTGCGGAAGACCTGCTCCACCGCGGGGTTGCCGTCGGGCGTGAAACGCAGCTCGTGATGGTCGACAGCACGCGCCACATAGCGGGTCTCGCTGGCGATCAGGCCCTTGCGGGTCGCCCAGGTCCGCAGCAGCCCCATGGCCTCGACGAGGCGATCGGGATGGGCCTGGACCGCATCGACGAGGGAGTCGACGCGACCCTGTCGCCATGACGCTTCCACAGTATGGTTCAGCCATCCGATCCGGATCAACACATCGATGGGCGCAACATAGTGCTGCGCCGCGAGAGCTTCCTCCGCGGCATTGAATACCCGGTCGACCAGCGGAACTCTGCTCTTGCGGCTCATGGCAGCAGGATAGAATCAAGGGCCAGCGGGCTCAACAGCTTCATCCGAACGGAGGCACAGCTCCAGCTGCGTCGCTGCCTCATTGCGTGTGCATCGCAGGTCAGCTCGCCGAGAACAGCCGGGGGAACAGCAGATCCAGCGTATCGACGGGAAAGCGAAGCGAGACTCGTCCTTTGGGGGTCTCGGATGCAAGGAGGCCTGCGGCGACCACGTCGTTGAAGACGCGTCGGGCTGTGCGCTCCGGCAGGCCGGTGATGCGCGGGATTTCTCCGCGCTCGAATTCACCGCGAATAAGCGCTTCTTCCAGCAACCGGGTAGCCTCGGGCTTCAAGCTCTCGCTGCGCTCGACATAAGCGCGCAGACGTCGTGCCAGCGTATCAAGCTCAAACAGGCTCGACATGAATGTGACCTGGTCGAGACACACGCGTAAAAACCATGCGGTGAAGTCGATCAGTGCCCTCTGCGAGAGGTTGCCGCGGCCATCGAGATCACCTTGCCGGGGCATATCGGCATGATCCATCATTCGCTTGTAGTCGCCCCGGCTCTCCAGTCCACGCACGAGTCCGCGCGAGATCGACCACAGGCCGTGAGCGCCTATCCCGGCCAGATGCGCCATGGCATGGCTCATGAGCCGGCTCACGCGACCGTTTCCATCCGGAAACGGATGGATGTAGTTGAAGCGATGATGCGCAGCGGGGATCGCCAGGATCCTTGCAGCTTTGCCGAGCCGGTCGGAGCGGTAGCGTTCCGAGAAATAGGCGATGAAGTCGGGAACGCGATGACTGGAGGGGGGCAGATGCCTCCCGACAGCAACGTCCTGCTCCGGGCGAGACCGCCAAACGCCAGGCTCCATCAGGAAGTCCCGGTCGTTGTCGCCCACCCGAAGCATCGCTTCCGGTGCATCGCGGTAGAACTCACGGTGTAGCCATTGGATGAACTCGACTGAGGTCGGCTCCGGCAAGCGATCCTCGGCATTCATGAGATCGATTGCGGCCTGGACGCGTACATGCGCGGCTGCCTCGACCTGCAAGTCGCGGCGCTCCTTGTCCCGGTGGAACTGCCCTGCCAGAGCGCGCTCGATGTCCTTAGGCCTCGTGTCATGCCCCTCAATAAGGTTGCTATAGTAGGTGTTCATGATCCGGACGAGGCCGGCCAGGTTGCCGGCCGTGCGGGGATGCAACGAATGCCCCAGCTTGGCCGATGCGGCAGCTAGTTCCGCGACGATGTCGGAAAGCGCCTCGGGCAAGTCTTCGAGGCGCGCCGGCTCGATGCGCTGGACGCTTTCAATCGCAGGTTCTTTGGCCGATCTCGCTTCTCCCATAACGATATGAATATAAACATTAAAGTTAGCAGCATCCAGAGGTTTTGGCCGAACATTTGGCCGATCCGCTCAAGACGACAAGCACGCCCGCGGCCGCATAGGGATGCTGTCGGCGCGGGCGCTGTCGTGAATGTCGGAGGGAGATACGATCGGCCGGCCGCGGTACGAATCAGTCCCGCACCAGCAACCGGTGGGCCGCGAAGCACAGGATGCCGCCCAGGCCCATGAACACGGCCATGGGCTGGATCGTGGTGCTGAGCAGGGCGCCGACGACGGCGCCGAACAACGCGCCGCAGCCGAACTGGATCACGCCCAGCAGCGACGCGGCGGCGCCCGCCATATGCGGATAGCGCTGCAGCGCGCAGGCGGTGGCGTTGGGCGAGACGACGCTCATCGAGCCGACCAGGGCGGTCGACAGGAAGATGAAGGGAATCCAGCCGACAGCCTTGGTGTGGGCCTCGATGATGCCGAGCACGATCAGGGCGGCGCCGACGATCGCCGGCGCCCAGGTGGCGCGCCGCAGCATCACGTCGGCGCCGACCCGGCGCGTCCACAGGCTGTTGAGGGTCGCGCCCAGGGTCATCACCAGGATCGGCGCGCCGAACACGATGGCATAGGTCGTCGGCGACAGGCCGTAGATCTCGATCAGCACCAGCGACGACACAGAGATGTAGGAGAACATGGCCCCGAACAGGAAGCCGGTGGTCAGCGCGTAGCCCAGGAAGACGGGCGAGGACAGGAGCTCGCCGAAGCGCCGCAGGATGCCGCCGAAGGCCAGCGGGCCGCGCAGCTCCGGCCGCAAGGTCTCGCGCAAGGTCAGCAGGGCGGCAGCGAGCGCGACGGCGCCGAACAGCGCCAGAGCGACGAAGATCGCGCGCCACCCGAAATGATGCATCACCTCGCTGCCCATCAGCGGCGCCAGCATCGGCGCCATGCTGACCGACGCCATGAGGATGGACATCACCTGTGCCGCCCGGTCGCGTTCGGCGAGGTCGCGCACCATGGTGCGCGCCATCACCGGCGCGGCGCCGGCGCTCAGCCCCTGCACGGCGCGCAGCCCGATCAGCTGCGTGGCGTTGTCGGCCAGCGCGCACAAGGCGCTGGTGGTGATGTACAGCAGCACGCCCACGATCAGGACCGGCTTGCGTCCGAAATGGTCGCCCAGCGGGCCGTAGATCACCTGCCCGAACCCGAAGGTCAGCATGAACACCGAGAGGCTGAGCTGGACTTCGGACGGCCCGGCCTGGAAATCAGTGCGGATTTGGGGAAACGCTGGGAGGTACATGTCGATCGACAGCGGCGTGAACGCCGTCAGCATCGCCAGGATGGCGACGAGCAGAGGCGTCAGGGCGCGGCCGTCGGCCGGAGGGGAGCGATCGGTCAAAGGGCTACACGAAGCAGATCAATGGGAGGGGATGATAGGGGCCGGGTTGTAGCCGCTAGGCACGCAGCGTACCAGTGTCGCGTTGGCAACACTGCCGCGCACCGCTGCCGGCGAGCTATTTCGCACGCCGGCGTGGGCTTGATCGCGGGCTTGTGGGATGGTCGGCAAGCTCGATCCATGCCGACGCGTGGTCGCTGGCCTTGGGCAAGCCGCGGATGGCACGGTCGACCCCGGCGCCGGCCAGGCGCCTTGCCAGCGCCGGGCTCAGCAGCAGATGGTCGATGCGCAACCCGGCATCCCGGCCCCAGGCATTCCGGAAATAGTCCCAGAAGGTGTAGATGCGCTCGCCCGGATGCTGCGCACGCACGGCGTCGACCCAGCCTTGCGCGATCAGCCGATGGAAGGCCGCCCGCACCTCCGGCCGGAAGAGCGCGTCGTCGACCCAGCGCTCGGGCTTGTAGACATCCAGCTCGGTGGGCATGACGTTGAAGTCGCCGGCGATCACGACAGGGACGCCCGTGGACAGCAGGTCGCCGGCATGGGCGATCAGGCGTTCGAGCCAGCGCAGCTTGAGGTCGAGCTTCGGCCCTGGCGCCGGATTGCCGTTGGGCACGTAGGGGCAGCCGACGAGCACGCCGGCGATGGCGGCTTCGATATAGCGGCTGCTGACGTCGTGCGGATCTCCCGGCAGGGCGCGCCGTGTCTCGATCGGGCGGGCGCCGCGCGCCAGGATGGCGACTCCGTTCCAGCTCTTCTGCCCGTGCCAGATGGCGTCGTAGCCGGCGTCGCGGATGGCGGCGATGGGGAACTTCTCCTGTGGTGCCTTGAGCTCCTGCAGGCACACGACATCGGGCTGGGACTCCGCAAGCCAGCGCAGCAGGATCGGCAGGCGCCCGTTGATCCCGTTCACATTGAAGGTGGCGATCTTCATACGGTTCGCACGGCTATAGCGGCCGCGACGTTATCACGACCAAGATGCCGCGCCAGGTGCGGCCGCGCGCTCAGCAGGTCGGATGAATCCGAGATGTCCCTTGTGGCGCGTATCGGGCATCCATAGGGCGGCTAAGGGGTGCTCTCCGCCACCAGCGGCAACACGCTATCGCCGACCGCTTCGGCGAGCCTGCCGGCGATCACCAGCGCGCGCGCCTGCTCGATGTCCGGTGCCATGTGCCGGTCGTCGTCGAGATGCGGCACCACGGCCCGCAGCACGGTGCGCACGCGCTCCAGCGGCGCGCTGGAGCGCAGCGGCGCATGGAAATCGCAGCCCTGCGCCGCGGCCAGCAGCTCGATGCCGATGATGCTTGTGGCGTTGTCGGCCATCGCCGCCAGGCGACGGGCGCCATGAGCGGCCATGGAGACGTGATCCTCCTGGTTGGCCGAGGTGGGTATCGAGTCGACGCTGGCCGGGAAGGCGCGCTGCTTGTTCTCCGACACCAGCGCCGCTGCCGTCACCTGCGGGATCATGAAGCCCGAGTTCAGGCCCGGCTTGGGGGTCAGGAAGGCGGGCAGGCCGCTCAGCGTGGGGTCGACCAGCATGGCGATGCGGCGCTCGGCGAGCGAGCCGATCTCGCACAGCGCCATCGCGATCATGTCGGCCGCGAAGGCGACCGGCTGGGCGTGGAAGTTGCCGCCTGAGATCACCTCACCCGACTCGGCGAACACCAGCGGATTGTCGGACACGCCGTTCGCTTCGGCTGCCAGCGTCGCGGCGGCCTGGCGCAGCAGATCCAGGCACGCGCCCATCACCTGCGGCTGGCAGCGCAGGCAGTAAGGGTCCTGCAGCCGCTCATCGCCCGTGCGGTGCGAGGCGCGGATATCAGAGCCGGCCATCAGCGCGCGCAGCGCCGCCGCCACGTCGATCTGGCCGCGATGGCGACGCAGGTGCTGGATGCGCGGATCGAACGGACCATCCGAGCCGCGCGCGGCATCGGTCGAAAGCGCGCCGGTGACCAGCGCGGCCTGCATGACGCCTTCGGCCTGGAACAGCCCGGCCAGCGCCATCGCGGTCGACACCTGTGTGCCGTTCAGCAGCGCCAGCCCTTCCTTGGGCGCCAGCGCCAGCGGCGTCAGCCAGGCGCGCGCCAGCGCCATCTCGGCGGGCACGGACGCGCCATCAACCATGAAGGCGCCGACACCCATCAACGCCGCCGTCATATGCGCCAGCGGCGCCAGATCGCCCGAGGCTCCCGCCGAGCCCTGGCCGGGGATGACGGGCACGAGGCCGCGGTCGAGGGCCGCTTGCAGAAGCTCGATCGTCTGCCAGCGCACGCCCGAGGCGCCCTGCGCCAGGCTGGCAAGCTTCAGTGCCATGACGAGGCGCACCACGGGCGCCGGCAGCGGCGCGCCGACGCCGGCAGCATGCGACAGCACCAGATTGCGCTGCAGGGTCGCAAGGTCGGCGTCGCCGATGCGCACGCTGGCGAGCTTGCCGAAGCCGGTGTTGATGCCATAGACCGGCTCGTGGCGCGCCAGGATGGCATCGACGGTGCGCGCGCCGGCCGCGACGGCGGTGCGGCACGCCGGGTCCAGCACGATGTCCGCGCCGGCGTGAACGGCACGCCATGCCGCCAGCGGCACCTGACCAGGGATGAGTGTGGCAGCGGCGCTCACGGGTCCCTCCGTTGCCTGAAGCCTCAGACGATCGTAGTCAACCAGCCGGCAGCTGCGCAAAGGACAACGACAAGCCAGGGCGGCGTCTTCCACATGCCGAGCAGCAGGAAGGCCGCAGCGGCGAGCGCGAAGTCGCGGGCGTTGGCGATGCCGGCTGACCAGACGGGATCGTAGAAGGCCGCGATCAGCAGGCCGACCACGGCGGCGTTCACGCCACGCAGCGCCGCCTGGGCGGAGGCATGACGGCGCAGGCTTTCCCAGAACGGCAGGGCGCCGATCACCAGCAGGAACGAGGGCAGGAAGACCGCGACCAGGCAAAGCAGGGCGCCAGCCCAGCCATGCGGCGCCGGGCCCATGACGGCTCCGAGATAGGCGGCGAAGGTGAAGAGCGGGCCCGGCACGGCCTGGGCGGCGCCATAGCCGGCCAGGAAGAGGTCGTTGCTCACCCAGCCAGGCGGCACGACGGACGCTTGCAGCAGCGGCAGCACGACATGACCGCCGCCAAAGACCAGTGATCCGGCGCGGTAGAAGGCATCGGCCAGCTTGATGCCTTGTGCCGGCACGGACGCAGCGAGCAGCGGCAGCCCGATCAGCAGGACCGCGAACAGCACGAGCATCGCTGCGCCCGTGGTCCGGCGCACGGTCAATGGCAGCGGCGCGTGATCCATGACGGCATCGGACCGCAAGATGATCAGGCCGGCGATGCCGCCCAGGACGATGACGCCGATCTGGCTCCATGCCGAAGGCAGCATCAGCACGATGGTCGCGGCCACGACAGCCAGTGTGGCGCGGGCGCGGTCCGGCGCCAGCGACCGCATCATGCCGAGCACGGCTTGCGCCACGACAGCCACGGCCGCGACCTTCAGCCCGTGCAGCCAACCCGCTGCGGCGATGCCGTCAATCGCCGACACGCCATAGGCGAAGAGCACCAGCGCAATGGCCGAAGGCAGGGTGAAGCCCACCCAGGCCGCAAGCGCGCCGGCATAGCCGGCGCGCGACAGGCCGATCGCCATGCCGACCTGGCTGGAGGCCGGACCGGGCAGGAACTGGCACAGGACGACAAGATCGGCATAGGCGCGGTCGTCCAGCCAGCGGCGGCGCACCACGAACGCATCACGGAAATAGCCGAGATGCGCCACCGGACCGCCAAACGATGTAAGGCCCAGCTGCAGGAATGCGATCAGGACTTCGGGCCAGTGTCCGGTGGGTGACGATGCCGGCGTGCCGAGCGGCGGCGCATGCTGGGTTTTCATGATCGCGCCGCGTTGACTCGGCAGATGTTTGAAACGTGGTGCGACCGTACAGTCAAAGCCCTTGCTCGGGCAACTCCCGCCAGCCGCGTGATGTCATCGCATCATGCGCAGCAAGACCCTGGCCGGCTGACCATACGCCAGATCGCCTCAGCGGCGGTCCAGCGCTCTCAGCGCGGCGCGTCCCTGCCAAAGCGGGCGGTCCTGCATCACGTAACCCGGGTTGGCGAGGAAGTTGGCGAGTATGGCTTCAAGCTGGACCTGCGTCGCCACGGCATAGCCCCAGCCGTTGAACGGAATGGCGCGCTTCCACATCACCAATGCAAAGTAGTCCGCGATGATGTCACATTGTTGCTCCATGGTGTAGTCGGTGAGGTCCGGGCCAGCAGACGGATCATAGCTGTACGTGGCGTCGAACATGTAGGTCGGCCGCATGCGCATGCCGCTCACCATCTTCGGCAGGCCGGCGTCGCGCACCATGCGGCGCGCCTGCGTGGTGGCCTTGAGACGGGCGAGCAGCATCGGCATGCCGGTGAAATGCTGCCAGACGTGACCCAATTCATGCAGGAAGAGATGCGCGTCGGCAAAGGCCGGCGTGCCGGGGGGTGTGTACATGTTCGGCCCGATGTAGTCGGTGCGATAGTCACCGGTGCCCATGTTCACGCTACCCAGCGGCGTGAAGCCGCCGGAGAGGTATCGACGCTTCACCACCTCGACGTTGTGCAGCGGAACCGTGCTGCCAAAGACATGTCGTACGAACTTGCATTCATTCGCGGTGAGTGGACGCCGTTCGGCCATGGCACATCTCGCGAAGCTCGAAGATTGCTGCTATTGTGCCACGATGCATGTGCCCGCTGAATCAGCGGGAAGTATCGGCAGGATGAGCCGATCGGGCGGGCCGGTTCATCGTAATTTCTTGTTCCGATGCGGCTTTCGCCTCATAGTGCGACCTGGACAAGAGGATACTTTGGTATCGGGACTGATGTCCTTGTCCGGTGCCGGCCGGTGCTTTCTCGGGGCCCCGCGATGCTCATGACCTGTTGATGAAAATTGTCATCATTGATGACCATGCCTTGATCCGTGAGGCATTGCGCGGCGTCTTCAAGGAGCTGAAGCCTGATGCCGTCGTTCTGGAGGCGTCGGATGCGGCCCAGGCGCTGCAGCTCATCGCCACGCATCCGGACACGGCCATGGTCCTTCTCGACCTGAGCCTGCCCGGCCGAGACGGCTTCGAGCTGCTGTCGGCGCTGCGGCGGGATCACCCTGCGATGTCGGTCGTCGTTCTCTCGGGCTTCGCCGACCGCGCCAATGTGCGGCGGGCGCTGGATCATGGCGCGCTGGGCTTCATCCCGAAGTCAGCGTCACGCGAGGTGATGATCAGCGCCCTGAACCTGATGTTCAGCGGCGGCGTCTATATCCCACCCGAAATCCTGGCGGCGCCACGGGCGGCGACGCCCATTGGCATGCCGGGCAAGTCGCCGGCCGAGCTGGGGCTGACCGACCGGCAGATGGATGTGCTGGCTCTCATGATGCAAGGCAAGAGCAACAAGGCAATCTGCCGGCAGCTCGACCTCGCCGAGCCGACGGTGAAGAACCATGTCACCGCCATCCTCAAGGCGCTGCACGCATCGAACCGCACGGAGGCAGTCATTGCCGCCTCGGCGCTGGGTTGGGTGCTGCAGCGGTAGGCACCGCGGCGGCGCCTCCGCCGGGCGGCGGGCGCAGCAGCTGGTTGACCACGGCGCGCAGCGCCATCGGGTTCACCGGCTTGTGCAGCAGCGGCAAGCCATGCGCGGCGGCGTCGCGTATCCGCTCCGCGGCGGTATCGCCGGTGATGAGAAGGGCCGGGATTGCGGAACGGAAGGCGTCGTGTAGCGCCGCGATCGTATCCAGGCCGGTCTGCCCGCGCGCCAGTTGGTAGTCGGAGATGATGAGATCGGGCCGGGCAGCGAGATCTGTGGTCGCGGCGGCGTGCGACGGTGCGACCGCCACACGGCATCCCCAGCCGGTCAGGAGGCTGCGCATGCCTTCCAGGACCAGAGGGTCGTCGTCGATCACGAGCACGAGCTTGTCCCGCACCGGGTCGACGATCGCATCACGCGTCTCATCGAGCGCAACCGCCGTCGGCTCGACCGCGGCCGATGGCACCAGGACGCAAAAGCGAGACCCCCGGCCGGGCGTCGATGTCAGCGTGATGGTATGGCCGAGCAGCCGGCACAGCCGCTCCACGATCGCAAGCCCCAGGCCCATGCCGGTGCGCTGATCCTGCCCCGGGATCGCGATCTGGTAGAACTCGCCGAAGATGGCACGCTGCTGCTCCTCGGCGATGCCGACGCCGCTGTCCCAGACCTCGATGCGCACCGCATCACCGCGGCGGCGGCAGGCGACGATCACGCCGCCGCGCGTCGTGTAGCGGACCGCGTTCGATACCAGGTTGATCAGGATCCGCTCGAGCAGGATGGCATCGCTCTGGACGTAAGCGCCGCTGGGCCGCACGCGCAGGCGCAGGCCCTTTTCCTCGGCCACCGCCGCGAACGTCGCCTCGATACGCCGCAGCAGGCGATCGGCCAGGAAGGCGCTGACGCTGGGTGTCAGGGCGCCGGCATCAAGCTTGGACACGTCCAGCAGGGCGTTGAACAGCTCGTTCATGGCACCGACGGCGGCATCGATACGGGCCACGAGCCGGGTGCGCTCGGCGGCATCGGCTTCGCTGCCGAGCTGTGTGACGAACAGGTTGAGCGCATGCAGCGGCTGGCGCAGGTCGTGGCTGGCGGCGGCCAGGAAGCGCGACTTGGCGAGGTTGGCGCGCTCGACGGCGTCGTTGCGCTCGGCCAGCTCACGGTTGCGCTCGGCCAGCACCATGCGCAGCCGCAGGGACTCCACGAACGTATTCTGGATGTATCGGGCGAAGCTGATGAAAATGCCGAGGACGACCACGGGCGCGACCGCGATGCCCCAATGCAGGGGGTCGTTCTCCAGCCCGAATCGCAGCGAGGTCCCGGCAAGGAACGGCACGATGAACACGAGATAGGCCGGCAGATACACGGCGAGCGTGATCAGCCCGGACACCACGGCGCCGAGCAGGATCGTGACAAGGAAGAGCTGGTACTCGATGCGGCCAGGCACGTAGAGAACGAAGCTGGCGATTCCCCACAGACCGCCGCCGACGGCCAGCGCCCACAGCGCGCGGTTCATCCAGGCGCGATGATCGATGTCGTCGGCCCTGCGACGGCGGTAGCTGCGGATCATGGCCACACGCAGCAGGGCGTAGACGACGAAGCTCCCGAACCAGGCCAGCAGGACAGGCGGGACGATGTGCCCCCACAACACCCACACCAGGATCGCCCCCGCCGCTACGCCGGTCAGGATCAGCCGCTGGCCCTCGACGTAGATCACCCGCACCTGCTCCGCCAGGATCGCCTGGTCGGATTCATCAAGCCGCGTGCGGGCTGCGGCGGACCGGAAGGTGAAAGGCGCGAGGCGGTTGCGCAAACGCATCGGCCACCCCGCGACAACGAGGATGAGTGACGTGATCTGAGAATAGCATGCCTTGGTGATCGATCCAGTCGCATCCGGCTCAGCGCGCGCGGTAGCGCTCGCGCAGCAGGGCGAGGAAGCCGTCGGCAGCGGGCGACAGGCGCCGGTCGGGCCGGGTGAGGATGCCGATCCGCCGCACGATCCTGGGCGTGTGCAAGGGCCGCGTCGCCAGCAGCGCATCGCGCCGCGGCGGCAGCACCGACGCCGGGACGATGGCCACGCCCAAGCCGTGGCCGATGAACTCATAGATCGTGGCGAACTGATTCAGCGTGATCGTGTAGTTGAGGCGCAGCCCGGCGCCGGCGGCGGCGCTGTCGATCAGGCGCCGCAGCCCTGACCCGGCGGGCATGGTGATGACGCTCTCATCCGCAAGGTCGCGCAGGCGCAGCGCGGCGCGCGCGGTCAGCCGGTGACGGCGGGGCAGCACGACATGGCACGCCTCCGTCTGCAGCGGCTCGGCGTGCAGCGGGGCCGGGACGCTGGCCATGTCACCGATGCCGAAATCGGCGGCGCCGGCCCGCACCTCGTCGGCGACGCTGCTCTGCACGCCCTCGCGCACCATCAGCTCGATGCGGGGATAGGCGCGGCGGTAGTCGGCGATCACCGACGGCAGCACGCTGTGCGCAATCGACATCAGGCTGGCGATCACGAGATGGCCGCGCCTTTGCTCGGCCAGCTCGCGCACGTTCTGGATCTGCAGGCCCAGCTCGTTCAGCATGCGCTCGGCCGCGGGCGCGAACTCTCGGCCGGCCGCGGTCAGCGCCACGTGGCGTGTGCTGCGGGCGAACAGCGCCACGCCCAGGATGTGCTCGGCCTGCCTGATCGCGCGCGACAGCGCCGGCTGCGACGTGCCCAGGTCGCTCGCGGCGGCCACGAAGCTGTTGTAGCGGGCGACGGCCACGATCGCGCGCAGCTGATGCAGGGAGAGCTCGAGTGGTGCCGGCACGGTCGGCTCATTAATGCATTTTATGCAACTATGCACGATATCAAGCTGCCCTTGATATAGAAGCTGCCATCGTGGTGGCATGTCCTGCCGCAGAGGGATGAAGGATCATGGCCCAGACAGCGATCGCAGCGTCACGGATGCCGGATACGGATGCCGGCCGACAGGTGCCGTCGGGCACCGACCTCGTCGAATGGTATTACGCCCAGGGCTTTTCCGACGGGCTGCCCGTGGTGCCGCCGACGCCGGCCAAGGTGGCGGCCTGCATCGAGGCGCTGGGCGGCGAGCCCGGCCTGGTGGAATGCCGGGTGCCGCCGCGCTGGGGCAACCTCACGCGCGAGGTGCTGGCCATCAACATGGTGATGGCGGGCTGCCTGCCGGACTATGCGCCGGTGGTGCGCGCTGCCCTGCTGGCGCTGACCGACGCGGCCTTCAACCTCAACGGCGTGCAGGCGACCACGCACATGGCGAGCCCGCTGCTGGTGGTGAACGGGCCGATCCGGCAGGCCATCGGCATGAACGCCGGCTGCAATGTGTTCGGCTCGGGCAACCGGGCCAACGCCACCATCGGCCGCGCCATCCGCCTGATCCTGCTCAATGTCGGCGGCGGCTGGCCGGGGGATCTCGACAAGAGCACCCTGGGCCATCCCGGCAAGTACACGTACTGCATCGCCGAGAACGAGGAGGCGAGCCCGCTGGCGCCCTACCATGTCGAGAAGGGGTTCAAGGCGGAGGATTCGACGGTGTTCGTGATCGCCGCCGAGCCGCCGCACAGCGTCACCAATCACGTCGCCAACGATCCGGAAGGCATCCTCGACAGCATCTGCTCGGCAATGAGCACCATCGCGCACAACAATGCCGTCAGCTCGGGCCATTGCGCCGTCGTGCTGGGGCCGGAGCATGCGCAGACCATCGCCAGGCACGGCTGGAAACGGCACGATATCCGCTCCTACCTGTGGACCTACGCGCGCATCCGCTTCGGCGACATCGCCTTCGATCACCGTTACGGCAAGATCTACAACCGCAACCTGCCGGCCTGGTACAAGCGCGACCTGGAAGCGCAGATCCCGGTCGTGCCCAGCGCCGACAACATCCATCTGTTCGTTGCCGGCGGCGACGCCGGCCGCTTCTCGGCTTTCATTCCCGGCTGGGGCCATATGACCAGCCCCGTGCTGCGCGCCATCGACGGCCAGGGTCCGGTCGGCGGTGCGGACTGCGTCGACGGCGCATGCGCGGTGTGAGGCGTACAGAATGCAAAACTGAAGGAGATAAGGTGATGAAAGTATCCGACGGCGAGATCGTCTATGACCCGCGTGGCGTGATGGAGGCGCAGTCGCGTCCCGTCGCGCCGCGGCCGGGCAGCCTCGATGGGCTGCGGCTGGCGGTCCTGGACAACACCAAGTGGAACGCCAACAAGCTTTTGCGGCGCAGCATGGCTCAGCTCGGCGAGGAGTTCCGCTTCACGTCCGTGAACTATTATCGCAAGGAAAGCTTCTCGCGCGTCGCCGCGCCCGAGCTGGTGCGCGAGATCGTGGCCAACAACGACGTGGTGCTGACCGCGATCGGGGACTGAGGGTCCTGCACATCGTGCTGTATGCACGACGGTATCACGCTTGAGGGGCAGGGGCTGCCGGTGGCTGTCGTGGTCACGACGGAGTTCCTGCACGAAGCACACGTCCAGCGCGCCGCGCTGGGGATGGACGGGCTGGAGCCCGTCGTCATCACGCACCCGCTGAGCTCGCTGACGGACGCGGAAATCGACGGCCGCGTGCGGCAGGTGGTGGAGCAGGCCCGCAAGGTGTGGCTGCAAGGCTGATGAGCATCATCGCGGGACGCTTGCGTCCCGCGGCTGGTGTGATCCTGTCAGCCCCCAGGCTTGGGTGGTGACGCTCGGGCCCGGTGCCGGTCGCGGATCGCGCGGAAGCCGACGGCGGTGATGCCGGCTTGTTCCATCCACCGACGCGGCTCGCCGCCGCCGAACAGGCGATGCTCATCGGTTCGCCAATGGGCGCGCGGCGGCACGATGGCCTCGATGTCGCCGGGGGCGTTGCAATGCAGCGCGACATAGGTCAGGCCCGGCGGCAGATCGGTGAGCAGGCCGCGGTAGGCGGCGTCAACCTCGCTGCTCGGCACGCCGGGGGTCATCCGGAAGGTGTCCACGACAGGCAGGCCGGCGGCGTCGAGATCCTGGATGGCCGCTGTCAGCCGGGCTTGCTCGACGTCGCCGACATTGAGCACGCTGAAGTACGAGTCGAGGTCGCGCGGCAGCAGGATCGGCAGGTCATAATCGCGGCCGAGCTGGAGGTAAGCCTCGAGCAGTCCCGGCGCGAAAGCGGCACCCATGTGCGTGTCGATGTGTGTCACGTCGATGCCCGCTGCCAGCGCGCGATCGATCTGCGCCCGCATCTCGACGGCGGCAGCCTCGGGCACGACGCGCCGGCGCAGCGCGGCACAGTTGCGCGGGAAGTAGCCATCATCATCGAGCAGGCCCGAGGCCGGGCTCGATGTCGAGATCGGCCGCCAGCGGTAGTGCGGCCATTCGGCCGTCAGGGTGAGATGCACCCCGAGATCCAGGCCGCGATCGGCAGCCGCCGCTTCGGCGATCTCGGGGAACCAGGGACAGGGAACCATTACCGACCCGGACGTGATCGCGCCGGCTTGTGCCAGCTCCAGAAAGGCACGGTTGGCGCCGTGGCACATGCCGACATCGTCGACATGCAGGATGGCCGAGCGCGGCTTGGGTGACGGGTCAGGCCCGGAAGGCTGCCGGCGCGCGTCGGCGTGCGAGGACGTCATGGCCTTGCCTCCTTGAAGCGCAGCGGCTCGGTCAAGTTCGTGTTCTGCGCCCGGAACCACAGCCTGACGATGCGCCGGTCCGATCGGCCCAGGCCTTCGGCTTCGGCCTCCAGCTGCACGGAGTGGCTGGTGTTGTGGCTGAAGCGGAAGCGCCCCTGGGCATCGGTGCGCGTACGGTCGCGCTCTTCGTGGGTGACGAAGCCGCGTTCGAGCAGCAGCACGGTGGCGCCCGGCACGGGGCGGCCTTTGCCATCCACGACCGCTCCGGTGATGATGCCGTCATTGTGGCTCTCGGCGTAGAGCGTCCAGGCCATGACCAGCATCGCGATCATGCCGGGCACGACGGTCCAGCGGCTGAGCAGCCAGCGCGGGCGGGTCATCCCTTGGTCGCTCCCGAGGTCAGGCCGCGGATGAATTCCTTCTGCGCCATCAGGAACACGACGATGCTGGGCACGAGCACCATGACGGCGAAGGCGTAGAGCGCGCCGGTCGTATCCTCCATGTAGGACAGGAAGCGCGCCAGCCCCAGCGGCAGGGTCTGCATCTGCGTGTCGCGTACGATCAGCAGCGGCCAGAGGAAAGCGTTCCACGACCAGATGAAGGACAGGATCACATTGCTGGCGATGGCAGGCTTGCTGAGCGGCATCAGGATGCGCCAGATGATGCGCCACTCGCCGATGCCGTCGATGCGGGCGGCGTCGATCAGCGACCTGGGCACCGCTTCGAACGCGGCCTTGTAGATGAAGATGCAGACAATGGTGGACAGCAACGGCAGCGCCAGGCCCAGGTACGAGTTCAGCAGGCCGAGCCGGCCGGTCACCAGATAAGCCGGGATGATCGTCGCCTGGAACGGGATCAGCATGCAGGACAGGTACAGCGCCATGATCCATCGCCGTCCCGGAAAATGCCGGGTGAGCGCGTAGCCCGCCATGGCGTTGAAGATCACGTTGCCGGCCACCGCCAGCGCCGAGACGATGATGCTGTTGAGCATGTAGCGCGGGAAGGGGATCAGGTACCAGACATCGACGAAGTTGAAGAGATGCGGCTCGGACGGCAGCAGCCTCGGCGGGTAGGCGTAGATGTTTTCGTTGGCGACCGCGGTCTTCAGCACCCAGTAGAAGGGCAGCAGCATCAGGGCCGCCGCGACGATCAGGGCCGCATGGCGGAGCCACGGAATCCCGTGCCGGCGCACGCTGCTAGCAGCCTGTCGGACTGAGGTTATTGGGTAGTTGATTGAGTGATTTTGAAAGCACCGAGGTCATGGGTCGCGATTTTTGGTGGTACTTTCCCCGTCAGGCGTGTGCGAGGGTGAACATCCGCTT